>NZ_DF238951.1 GCF_000400995.2 Acidovorax sp. MR-S7
CCCAGACCACCCCCGCGCCAGTGCTAGCTTTGCGTACCGTCACTTATTGCACTGAAAACGAGGAGACCCCAAGCGCTGCAAGGGCTCAGGCAAGTCCAGGAACGGCGCACCGTTGCGCAGTGCGCCGGGCTTGCGCTGCACGAGTTCAATGTAGTGCTGCCAGTCATAGGTGACTTGGCCACTGCCCGGCGTGCGGGCGTGGCTGGCGATGATGGTTTGCGCGCAGGCAATGTCCACCCGATTGGGGTACAGACGCGTGCTGACCAGGTGCCCAGCCCATTCGCAAGGAACGGAGTAGCGATTGCGCGCCACCGCCCTGAGTCAGAGACACATAGGAAAAATGACGCGCGAGCTAGATATCTACGTCGACCCCACCACCGTTCGCCGCTGAACGTCGAAGATTCTCCGGTGATGGCTACAGCGCTTCTCACCCGAGGGTCTGGAGGAGGAGCGGGATTCTCGGGCGCTTCGCGCTTTGCATTGCAATGCGGATCAGGGTTACTATTTTCATCGCCCACCAACACGCGTGGGTTTGCGTACGTTGCTGCCGCCCCTTTGGCAACTCGAAGATCGGCAAAGTGTCAGATGTTCGCTTTCAGTGACACTTGAGGAGGAGAGTTCATGACACGTGAGGTGCAGTTGCTGTCGGTGATCCGCTTGCAGACCGACATTGCCAAGCAGGGCTTGGACTTGGGTGGCACCATGGCCTTGGTCGTGGAACGGGTACTGCCGAGCACATTGGGGTAGGTGCACTGTTTCCTGCAATAGCAATACTTGTGGGAGGAGACCGGTCGCTGGCACGCCAATTCGCGAAGCACAGCCAACGCGGGTCAGCTTGAGAGCCTGTCAGAAACTTTGTGTGTGAGGCATAGCATGTCAACAAGGAGCATGAATGCCACGCAAGACGAAGACCACCGCAGCAGCGGACAAGGCGGCGCAGCCGCAATTCTCAGCCAAGCTGCTGGAGCAACTCATCCCCGGACCGGTAACGCCGGCCGAGCTCGAAGGCATCTTCCAGCAGTTCAAGAGGTTGGTTCTTGAGCGCGCCCTGGGCGCCGAGATGAGCCATCATCTGGGCTACGCGAGCGGCCAGGCCAAGCCCGAAGGGGCTGGCGCCAATCACCGCAACGGCAAAAGCGCCAAGACGGTGCTGACCGATGCGGGAGCGCTGCGCATCGACGTCCCCCGCGACCGCGAGGGCACTTTCGAGCCGCAACTCATCGGCAAGCATGAGCGCCGCTTCACCGGCTTTGACGACAAGATCGTCGCCATGTATGCCCGGGGCATGACGGTGCGCGAGATCCAGGGTTTTCTCGCCGAGATGTACTCGGTGGACGTCTCGCCCGACCTCATCAGCAGTGTCACCGACGCCGTGATGAGCGAGGTCACGGCCTGGCAGACGCGCCCGCTGGAGGCGATGTACCCGGTGGTGTTCTTTGACGCGCTGCGGGTCAAGATCCGCGAGGATGGCGTGGTGCGCTCCAAGGCCGTGTACCTGGCGCTGGGTGTGCTGCCCGATGGCAGCCGCGACATCCTGGGCATCTGGATCGAGAACACCGAGGGTGCCAAGTTCTGGATGAAAGTCTTCAACGATCTGAAGACGCGCGGTGTCCATGACATCCTGATCGCCGTCACCGACGGGCTCAAGGGTATGCCAGAGGCGCTGGGCGCGGTGTTCCCAGCCACAACGCTGCAGACCTGCATCGTGCACCTGATCCGCAATAGCCTGGACTTCGCAAGCTGGAAGGACCGCAAGAGCCTGGCGGCGGCCATCAAACCCATCTACACAGCAGTGAGCGCCGAAGCGGCCCAGACTGAGCTCGATGCGTTTGAAACGGGGCCCTGGGGCCAGAAATTTCCCACGGTCGTGGGCGCCTGGCGCAGGGCCTGGGACAAGGTGATCCCATTCTTCGCCTTCCCGCCCGAGGTGCGACGCGTGATCTACACGACCAATGCGATTGAAAGCGTGAATGCGCGGCTGCGCAAGATCATCAAGACCAGAGGACACTTCCCCAGCGACGATGCGGCCACCAAGCTGATCTGGCTGGCCCTGCGCAACATCACCGAGGACTGGGGGCGAGCAGCCAACCATTGGAAATCAGCGATGAACCAGTTTGCAATCCTCTACGAAGAACGATTTATGAAACCGAGCACGTAAGATATCCAGCCAGCTTCACGAAATCGGTGAAGGTTCAATGAGCCTCACACACGGAAATTCGGACACGCCCCAGCTTGATGCCGGATACCGATCATTCGGCTGCCGGCAGCGAAGGGCGCATAACGCTGCGGAGCCGCCGCTGCTCAATTGCTCTCAAACCAGAGCAACACTCCCCGGGTTAAACGCCAGGGCGATCCGTGCCTGTCCTTCTTCCTCGTCACCCAGCGGACAGCCTCACCCCAACCCCTCCCTCCATAATTTCGCGCATGACGACACCCCTGCGCTCCACCCTCGAATTCCAGCTCTACGACTGGCTCCAGGCCGAGTCCCTTACCACCCGCGAGCGGTTCTCCGACCACTCGCGCGAGACCTTCGACGCCGTCCTCGACACCTGCGAGCGCATCGCGCGCGAGAAGTACGCGCCGTTCAACCGCGAGGTGGACACGCAGGAGCCCCAGTTCGACGGCGAGAAGGTCATCCTGCCCCAGTGCACCCACGATGCGCGCGTGGCCTATGCCGACAGCGGCATGCTCGGCGCCGCGCAGGACTACGCGCTGGGCGGCATGCAACTGCCCTATGTGGTGGAGTCGGCGGCCAACAGCTTCTTCGGTTGCGCTTCGATCAGCATCGGCGCCAATCTGCTGACCACCGGCAATGCCAACGCCATCCTGGCGCACGGCACGCCGCTGCAGCAGCAGGTGTTCGCCGCCAACGAGTTCAACGGCCGCTGGGCCGGCACCATGTGCCTGAGCGAGCCGCAGGCGGGCTCGTCCCTCTCCGACATCGCCACGCGTGCCGAGCCGGATGGAGAGGGCTCCGCAGCCGACCCGCTGGGCCCGCGCTACCGCCTGCGCGGCAACAAGATGTGGATCAGCGCGGGCGACCATGAGCTGACCGAGAACATCGTCCACCTCGTGCTCGCCAAGATCCCGGGGCCGGACGGCAAGACCATCCCCGGCGTGAAGGGCATCTCGCTGTTCATCGTGCCCAAGAAGCTGGTGGACACAGAAGGCCGCCTGACCGGCGAGCGGAACGACGTGGCCCTGGCCGGGCTGAACCACAAGCTGGGCTGGCGCGGCACCGTCAACACGCTGCTGAACTTCGGCGAGGGCAAGTACCCCGTGCGCGGCGGCGCGGGCGCCATCGGCTACCTGGTCGGCCAGCCGGGCGAGGGGCTCAAGTGCATGTTCCACATGATGAACGAAGCGCGCATCTCCATCGGCATGGCTGCCACCATGCTGGGCCTGGCGGGCTACTACGCGAGCCTGGACTACGCCACGACGCGCCTGCAGGGCCGCCCGGTGGGCAGCGGCGGCAAGGACGCCAGCGCTCCCCAGGTGCGCCTGATCGAGCACGCCGACATCAAGCGCATGCTGCTGGCGCAAAAGAGCTACTGCGAGGGCGCGCTGGCGCTCAACCTCTACTGCGCGCGCCTGGTGGACGAGGGCCGCACGGGCGATGCACAGGCTGCCGCCGATGCCCGGCTGCTGCTGGAGGTGCTCACCCCCATCGCCAAGAGCTGGCCCAGCGAGTTCTGCCTGGAGGCCAACAGCCTCGCCATCCAGATCCACGGCGGCTACGGCTACACGCGCGACTTTCCCGTGGAGCAGTACTGGCGCGACAACCGGCTGAACATGATCCACGAGGGCACGCACGGCATCCAGGCCGCCGATCTGCTGGGCCGCAAGGTGGTCATGCAGGGCGGGGCGGGGCTGCAGCTGCTGGCGCGCACCGTCAACGCCACCATCGAAAAGGCGCTGCAGCGGCCCGAGCTGGCCGCCTACGCCAACCAGCTCGCCCAGGCCCTGCAGGACGTGGGCGCCGCCACCAAGGCCGCCTGGGCCACGGGCAACGCGGGTGAGGCGCTGGCCAATGCCGTGCCCTACATGCAGGCCTTCGGCCACCTGGTGCTGGCCTGGATGTGGCTGGACATGGCGCATGCCGTGCTGTCTCGCGATGCTTCTCTTTCCATAGCTGCCAGCGCTGGCCGGATGGGCGCCTGCCGCTATTTCTTCCACTATGAGCTGCCGCGCATCGGCGCCTGGCTGGAAGTGGTTCGCCGGCGCGACGGCACCTGCGCGGACATGGTCGAAGACGCCTTCTGACCCCAGGCGACAATGCGCGCATGTCCGGCCGCAAGACCCTGCTCATCGTCTACCACTCGTTGACTGGCGGCACGGCCCAGATGGCCGAGGCGGCGCGGGCCGGCGCGGCGGGCGAGCCGGCGGTGCAGGCACGGCTGCTGCACGCGGCGCAGGCGGGGCCGGACGATGTGCTGGGCGCCGACGGCTACCTGTTCGCCACGCCCGAGAACCTGGCTGCCGTCAGCGGGCAGCTCAAGGACTTCTTCGACCGCTGCTACTACCCCGCGCTGGACCGCATCAACGGCCGGCCCTACGCCTGCCTGGTCTGCGCGGGCAGCGACGGGCAGAACGCGGCGCGGCAGATCGCGCGCATCGCCACCGGCTGGCGCCTCAAGCCCGTGGCCGACCCGCTCATCGTCTGCACCCACGCGCAGACGCCCGAGGCCATCCTGGCGCCCAAGCAGATCGGCGCGGACGATCTGGAGCGCTGCCGCGCGCTGGGAGAGGCGCTGGCGGTGGGGCTGGCGCTGGGCGTGTTCTGATCTACACTCACGGCCCATGTCCTCCTTGCCCACGCTTTTGCTTCGCGCCCGGCCTGCCGCTGGCCTGCGCGTGCGTTCGGGCAATCCTCCCCCTCCCATCCTCCGCGTCCTGGCTGGCTGACCGGCCCGCCATTTTCTTGTGCATGCAGGGCCTGCGCCCGCGTGCTGGGTGTGTATTTGACGGATGGGATTCCCATGTCTTTCTCGTATCGAAAATTCCTGGCCTCCTGGGGGGCCATGTCGCTGTTCGTGCTGCTCTGGGGCAGTGCGGCGATCTTCACGCGCTGGGCGCTGGACCATGGTTCGCCCTCGGCGGTGCTGCTGGCGCGCTACGGCATCGCCTGCCTGGCGTTGCTGGCCGCGCTGCCCTGGCGGCGCGGGCCCTGGCTGCCGCAACCGGGGACGCGCGGCACCGTGGCCCTGGCGGGCCTGCTCATGGTGGCGTGCTACTCGGTGTGCTATTTCCAGGCCATGGCCCACGGCATCACGCCGGGGCTGATCGCCACGCTGCTCGGGGTGCAGCCGATCCTCACGCTGCTGCTGGTAGAGCGGCGCTTCGGCGCGGCCCGCCTGGGCGGCCTGCTGCTCGCGCTGGCGGGCCTGGGCCTGGTGGTTCGCCAGAGCCTGCTGGCTACGGGCTTCGATGTCACCGGCCTGGCCTTCGCACTGGGAGCGCTGGCTTGCATGACGGCGGGAGCCATCGTGCAAAAACAGGCACGGCAGGCGCCGCTGCAGGTGCTGCCGCTGCAGTACGCCGCCACGCTGGCGGTGTGCCTGGCATTCGCGCAAGTGCAGCCGCTGCGCTGGGACGGCAGCCTGGGGTTCTGGCTGCCCGTGCTGTTCCTGGGGCTGGTGATCTCGGTGGTGGCGCAGTGGCTGCTGTACCGGCTGATCCAGGGCGGCAGCCTGGTGAACGTGACCAGCCTGTTCTACCTGGTGCCCGCGGTGACCGCGCTGCTGGACTACGCCGTGCTGGGCAACGCCCTGGGGCTGCTGGCCATCGTGGGTATGGTGTGCATCCTGGCCGGGGTGGTGCTGGTGCACCGGCAGCCCGCAGGCGCGGGCTGAGCCGTCAGGCCGGCGCGCGCATCACCCGCGCGTAGTGCGCGGGCGCCAGGCGCGTGGTGAGCACGCCGACCGCCAGCACGGCGGCGAGCTGCGCCAGCCAGCCCGCGCGAAAGCCCCCCGTGGCCTGGTGCAGCCGGGCGACCACCCAGGGCGCCATCGCCGCGAGGATGAAGCCGCCGCCTTGCATCAGCGCGTTCAGCGCCCCGGCCTGCGCCGGATGGGGCAGGTGGTCCAGCGCCACCACCATGTTGAGCGCGAAGCAGCCGCCCAGGCCCACGCCCAGCACGATGGCAGTGGCCTGTGGCGCGGCGCCCGGCCACCAGGCCAGCAGCGCGAAGCCGATGGCCTGGCAGGCCAGGGTGAACCCGATCCACGCACGCCGGTCGAGCCGGCGCGCGGCCAGCGCAGGCAGCGTGAGCGCCGCGGCTGCCTGCGCCACCGACAGCACGGCCACCAGCAGGCCGCTGCGTGCTGCGCTCCAGCCCAGTGTCTGGTAGTAGGGGGCCAGCCAGGCCACCACCGATGCGTATCCGCCGTTGACCAGGCCGAAGCAGGCCATCAGCAGCCATGTGCGCGGGCGGTGCAGCAGCCAGCCCGTGCCGTCCTGGGCCGGGGCCGTGGCAGCCGCGGGCGCAGCCGGGGAGGGTTCGCGCAGCGTGCGCCAGGCCAGCGCCAGCGCGGGCAGCACGGGGGCGGCCCACATCGCCAGCGCCGCCTGCCAGCCCAGGCCCCATTGCAGGGCTAGCGGCGAGAGCTGCGCGCCCAGCGCCCCGCCGCCCATCAGCGCGGCGGAGTACACGCCCATCATCTGCGCCACGCCGCCGGGCGATCGGCGCTTGATCAGCCCTGGCAGCACGCCCTGCACCAGCGCCACGCCGGCGCCGCACAGTGCGGCGCTGGCCAGCAGCACCGCCGCGCTGGCGCCGCCCAGGCGCAGCAGGCAGCCCAGGGCGACGAGCAGCAGCGCGCCCGCCACGCAGGCGCGCGCACCCAGGCGGCGCAGCGCGGCCGGCGCGGCCCAGGCGCCTGCACCCATCAGCGCCATGGGCAGCAGCGTGAGCCAGGCGAGCGCCGACAGGTCCATGCCCGTGCTGGCCTGGATGGTCTGGCCCAGCGGGCCGACGGCGGTGAGGAAGGGGCGCAGGTTCAGCGTGACCAGCACCACCGTGGCCAGCCACAGCAGCGCGGCCGTGCGTGGCGCTTCAAGCGCCATGGGCCGCGGGCCAGGGGGCGTCGCCGTAGAGCTGCGCGGGGGTGATGCCGGTGTCCAGCCGTGCGATCGGCAGCGGGGGCGGGTCCAGCGGCATGCGCAGGCGCTGGTACGCGCCTTCGCTGGACAGCCCGTAGGGCGCGGCGTCGTGGTTGTCGAAGGCGTAGAACACCCGCTCGGCGCCTGCCATCACCAGCGCGGCCAGGCACATGGGGCAGGGGTGGCCGCTGGCGTAGATGGCGCAGCCCGCCAGGCTGGGGCGGGCCAGCGCGCGCGTGGCGGCGCGCAGGGCCTGCATTTCGGCATGGGCGCTGGGGTCGTGGCTGTGCACGATCTCGTTCACGCCGGTGGCGATCACCTCGCCGCCGCGCGCCAGCACGGCGCCGAACGGGCGGCCGCCCTGGGCGCGGTTGTCATGGGCGAGCTGCACGGCTTGGCGCAGCAAGGCGGTATCGGTGGGCATCGGCTACTCCTGAAATGAGAGCTGGCAGCGCTTGTGCCACCAGCGGTGGAGCCGATTTTAGGAAGAGGCAAATAACCTTGCCGGCGGGTTATCGCCGGAATTGCCCGCTGGCGTCGATGATGGACAGCTCGACGAACGACAGGCCCGTGCGGTCGCCCGGGCCGTAGCCCAGCTCCAGGCCGCCCAGGTCGTAGTGGCCCATGCCCGATAGCGCGGCCACGATCTTCTCGCGCGTGGGCTTGGGGCCGGCGCGGCGCAGGCCTTCCACCAGCACCTTGGCGGAGGCGAATCCCTCCATCACCGATGGCGACAGCGTGGCGCCCTTGGCTTTGGCGAGCGTGGCAGCCTCGCGGTTGATGGAGTAGCTCATGGAGCGCTCGTTGGGGAACACCTGCGTCACGATCACGCCGCGCACCGCGTCGCCGAGCTGCTTGGTGAAGCCCGAGGAGGCGTTGTTGGACACGGTGATGACCTGCATGGCCGAACCCGCCTGGCGCAGCGCCTTCACGCCGCCGCTGACGGCCACGCTGGAGCCGATCCAGATCACGGCCTGGGCGTCGGCCTTGATCAACTGGGGCACGATGGCCGCGAAGTCGGGCTTGCTGCGGTCGGCCTTGATGACGGCCACGGGCTTGAGGCCCGTCTTCTGGAAGCCCTTCTCGGCGCCGGCCAGGCAGTCCTCGCCGAAGCTGTCGTCCACATGCACCACGGCCAGGCGCCCCACGCTCAGGGTGTGCAGGTGCTCCACGGCCTTCTCGGTCTCCGCCTGGTAGCTGGAGCGCACGTTGAAGACCAGCGGGTTGACCGGCTGGTGGAACACCATGGCGCCGGTGGAGGGGGCGATCAGCGCGATGTTGTGCTTGGCCAGGTGGGGCAGGATGGCCTCGGTGTGGGGCGTGGCGCGGCTCATGAAGAGGGCCAGCACGTTGTCCTGCTCGATCAGCCGGCGGGCGTTCTCCCCGGCCAGGGGGGGCTCGAACTTGTCGTCCAGCGTGATCAGCTTGATCTGCTCGCCGTGCACGCCGCCCTTGGCGTTGACGTGGTCCAAGTAGAGCCGCACGCCCACCAGCGTCTCGCCCACGCTGGCCGCCACGGGGCCGGTGACGGCGGTGGTCTGGCCGATCAGGAGTTCGGCGGGCGCCTGGCTCGCGGCCAGCGCGGTGAACAGGGCGGCGGTGGCGCGCAGGGCGCGCTTGTGTAAGAGAAGAATCGGCGGCATTGGGATCTCCATATAAGGTGAGAGTCTATTCAGATCTGCAACCAAACCCTGCATGGCCCTGGAGGACGCTTGACAGGCCTTAGTCACGCCCCGGCAGCGCCAGCGCCACGCCCGAGGCCACGAGCAGCAGCGCGCCCGAGAGCCCGAATGCCAGCCAGTGGGTGCCGAAGTGCTCGTAGCCCCAGCCGCCGAGCCAGGAACTCACCATGGCCCCCAGCTGGTGGCCCAGGTAGGCCCAGCCGTAGAGCATGCCCACCAAGCGCACGCCGAACGCATCGGCCAGGATGGCGGACGACAGCGCGATGCTGCCCGCCCAGGCAATGCCGCCGATCACCGCCGTGCCGTACAGCTCCAGCGTGCTGCCTGCCAGCAGCAGCCCGAAGAAGCCCAGGCCGCGCACGCAGTAGATGGCGGCCAGCAGCCGGCGGCGCGGCAGGCGGTCCGCCAGGCGGCCGAGGAAGACGGTGCTGGGGATCGCCACCAGCCCGATCAGGCCGATGCCCAGCGCGCTGGTGGTGGCGTCGAAGCCGTGGTCCATCAGCATGGGCATGCCGTGCGTCCCCAGCAGGTTCATGCTGAAGCCGCAGGCGAACAGGCCCAGGGTGATCTTGGCGAAGATGCCCGTGCGCATGGCCTCCAGCATCGTCACGTGCCGCGCGGCCGGCGCCTGCGGGTTGGCGGCGGCGGTGCCGGGCAGCGGGGCATCGCCTTCGGGCGGTGCCTCGTCACGCATGACGAAGAGCGCCAGCGGCACGGCCATGGCGGTGAACAGCGCCGCGAAGCCCAGCAGCGTAGCCTGCCAGCTCGCATGCTGCAGCGCCATGCCGAGCAGCGGCGTCATGACTGCGATGCCCGCCATGGAGCCCGTGGAGAGGAAGAACAGCGCCATGCCGCGGCGCCGGTGGAACCAGCGGCTGATGATGGGCGTGAGCGCCACCGGGCTGGTGAACCCGGCGCCGATGGACATCAGCACGCCGAAGCTGGCCAGCAGGCCCCAGACCGTGCGCGTGTTCGCCGCCCACAGCGTGGCCAGCACCAGGATGGCCGTGCCCGCGAGCAGCACGAAGCGCGTGCCGTGGCGCGCCACCAGCCAGCCCGCCAGCGGCATCGCCGCGCCATAGCACAGCATGCCCACGGCCACGATGCCCGACAGCAGGCTGCGCGAGAAGCCCAGGTCGTGCGCCATGGGCAGGAACAGCGGGCCCAGCCCCAGGCGCATGCCCACGGTGAGCAGCGTCAGCAGCGTGGCGGCGGCGACGATGTTCCAGCCGAAGTACCAGCGTGGCGCCGCCGCGCTGCCTTGGGCCGGGCTCTTGCCGGCCGCCGTCATTTGCCCCAGGAGTCCTTCAGCCCCGTCACACGGTTGAACACTGGCTTGCCCGGAGCATGGTCCTTGCGGTCGGCCACGAAATAACCGAAGCGCTCGAACTGGAACTTCTCGTCGGGCTGCGCAGAGGCCAGGGAGGGCTCGACATAGGCCGTGGCCACTTTGAGGCTGGCCGGGTTGAGCAGCGCCAGATAGTCCTTGCCGCCAGCGTCGGGCTGCGGGTCGGTGAACAGGCGGTCGTACAGCCGCACTTCGGCCTGCAGGCCGTCGGCCACGCCCACCCAGGTGATCGCCGCCTTCACTTTCACGCTGTCGGCGCCGGGCGTGCCGCTCTTGGTGTCGGGCACCACGGTGGCCAGCACCTTCGTCGCGCGGCCGTCCGCGTCTTTTTCGCAGCCGGTGCACTCGATGACGTAGCCGCCCTTGAGGCGCACCTTGTTGCCGGGAAAAAGGCGCTTGTAGCCCTTGGGCGGCGTTTCCTCGAAGTCCTCGCGCTCGATCCAGACCTCGCGGCCCAGGGTGAAGCGCCGATCGGGCACGGCCTGGCCCTCTGCGGCGTGGGGCAGGGCGGGGAGATGGCAGTGCTCCAGGTGGGTGTCGCTGCCGAACACCTCGGCCCAGTTGGTCAGCTCCAGCTTGAGCGGGTCGAGCACCACCATGGCGCGGTGGGCCTTGGATTCGAGGTCTTCGCGCAGGCAGCCTTCCAGCGTGCCGTAGTCGATCCACGAATAGTCCTTGGTCACGCCGATGCGCTCGCAGAAGAGCTGGATGGCCTCGGGCGTGTACCCGCGACGGCGCAGGCCCACGATGGTGGGCATGCGCGGGTCGTCCCAGCCGCTGACGATGCCGTTGTCCACCAGGTGCTTGAGCTTGCGCTTGCTGGTGATCACGTAGGTGAGGTTGAGCCGCGCGAACTCGTACTGGCGCGGCTGGGGACGGGCGATCAGGCCGCCTTCGGTCAGCCGGTCCAGCAGCCAGTCGTAGAACGGGCGCTGGTCCTCGAACTCCAGCGTGCAGATGCTGTGGGTGATGCACTCCAGCGCGTCCTCGATGGGGTGTGCGAAGGTGTACATGGGATAGATGCACCAGCGATCGCCCGTGTTGTGGTGCTCGGCGTGCTTGATGCGGTAGATGGCCGGGTCGCGCAGGTTGATGTTGGGCGAGGCCATGTCGATCCGGGCGCGCAGCACGGCGGCGCCGTCGGGCAGCTTGCCGCCGCGCATCTCGCGCAGGCGCGCCAGGTTCTCCGCCGGGGTGCGGCTGCGGTAGGGGCTGTCCACGCCGGGCTTGCCGAAATCGCCGCGGTTGGCGCGCATTTCCTCAGGCGTCTGCTCGTCCACGTAGGCATGGCCGGTCTCGACGAGGTACTCGGCTGCGCGGTACATGAAGTCGAAATAGTTGCTGGCGTAGTAGAGGTTCTCCCGGCCGGATGCCTCCTTCCAGTCGAAGCCCAGCCAGTGGACGGCATCGATGATGCTGTCCACGTACTCCTGGTCTTCCTTCTCCGGGTTGGTGTCGTCGAAGCGCAGGTGGCACATGCCGCCGTAGTCGCGCGCCAGGCCGAAGTTCAGGCAGATGCTCTTGGCGTGGCCTACGTGCAGGTAGCCGTTGGGCTCGGGCGGAAAGCGGGTGCGGATGCGGGCGGGATCGGGCGCGCCGCCGGCCTGGTGCGCGGCGTCTCCCGGGGTGCCGGCCCAGCGGTTGTGGGCATGCGTGCCCTGGGCCAGGTCGGCTTCGATGATCTGGCGCAGGAAATTGCTGGGCTTGGCCGCGTCGGGCGCGGAATCGTTGTGGGCGGGGGTGCTCATGCCCCAATTTTAGGCGTGCGGGTGAGGCGCTTCGGCGAGCGGCGGCTACTTCCGGAAACAAGATGGATGCCCGTTCATGCCATCCTACCGGCCATGTCGTGCGTTAGACAAGGGAACCGCCCTGCCTGCACGGCACGGCGGGAGAGGCGCCCGCCTGCGGGTGGGCCTCTTCCCATCAGTTTCAAGGAGATTCTCATGACCCAACGTCGCTCTTGGTTCGCTGCCGCCGCTTCGGCAGGCGTGGCCCTGGCCCTGTTGGCGGGGCCGGGCATAGCGCAGGCGCGCAGCGATGTGTATTGGTCCGTCGGCGTCGGAGCCCCCGGGCTGGCCGTAGGTGTGGGCAATGCCGCCCCCGTCTACTATGCCCCGCCGCCGGTGTACTACGCACCGCCGCCGCCCGTGGTGTACGCGCCTCCCGTGTACCGCACGCCCCGTCCCGTGTACTACGCACCGCCCGTGGTGTATGCACCGCCGCCCGTGTACTACCGCGGGCCCGGCCATCGCCACTGGCGCGGCCATGACCACCGGGGCCCGCGCCACTGGCGCTGAACCCGCGTTCCATCCCCTCTGCACGCACGGCGGCCCTTCGGGGCCGCTTTTTTTGGCCGGGCGGCCGCCCGCATAATCGGCCGTGCCCCGGGGCGCACGCCCCATCGCCCATATCAGCATTCCCATGACCCCAACCGTCTACGTTCTCAACGGCCCCAATCTCAACCTGCTGGGCACGCGCGAGCCGCAGGTGTACGGCTCGCAGACCCTGGCCGACGTGGAGCGGCTATGCGCCGCCACCTGCGAGCGCCTCGGCCTGTCGCTCGTGTTCCGCCAGAGCAACCACGAGGGCGCGCTGGTGGACTGGATCCACGAGGCCGGCCGCCTGCACGCCGAGGGAGGGCTCGCCGGCGTGGTGCTCAATGCCGCCGCGTACACCCACACCAGCGTGGCGCTGCTCGATGCAGTCAAGGGCACGGGCGTGCCGCTGGTGGAGCTGCACATCAGCAACGTGCATGCGCGCGAGGCCTTCCGCCACCACTCCTACCTGTCCGGCGTCGCGCGGGCCGTGATGTGCGGCTTTGGCGTGCGGGGCTACCAGCTTGCCATCGAGGGTGTGGCGCAATGGTGACCGCTGATCCGGTCGCGGCCCTGGAGGGCCAGGCACGGCGCGAGACCACGCCCTGCGGCGAGGGCGACACCGTCTGGCACGTCTGGGGGGACGCCCGGGCGGGCGAGCCGCCGCTGGTGCTGCTGCACGGCGGCAGCGGGAGCTGGACGCACTGGGTGCGCAACATCGGCGACCTGGTAGCCGCCGGGCGCGAGGTGTGGATTCCCGACCTGCCGGGCTTCGGCGACTCCGCCGCTCCGCCCGCGGGCAGCGATGCGGATGCGCTGGTGGCGCCGCTGGCCGAGGGCCTGCGCATGCTGTTCGGACCGCGCCCCTGCGACCTGGTGGGCTTTTCCTTCGGCGGCATGACGGCCGGCCTGCTGCTGGCCGAGCATCCCGAGCTGGCGCGCCAGCTCGTGCTCGTGGGCGCGCCCGCCATGGGCGTGGTGCCCCAGCGCCAGTTCGAACTCAAGGCCTGGCGCCACCTGCCGCCCGCGCAGCAGATGGAGGCGCACCGCTACAACCTGGGCGCGCTGATGCTGCAGGACCCGGCGCTCATCGACGGGCTGGCGCTGGACCTGCATGTGGCCAACGTGGTGCGCGACCGCATGCCGCGCCGCAGGCTGGCCCACACCGACATCCTGGCGCGGTCGCTGTCGCGTGTGGCGTGTCCCGTGCATGCCATCTACGGCCAAGGCGATGCGCTCTACAAGGAATGGATCACGGCGCTGGAAAGCGCCTATGCCGCCGTGACCCCGGACCTGCAGGGTTTCACGCTGATTGCGGACGCGGGCCACTGGGTGCAGTTCGAGCAGCCCGAAGCCTTCCGCCAGGCCTTGCTGGCCGCGCTGGCGCAGGGCGCGCGGCGGCTGCAGGGCTGACTACTTACCCCTGCCATGAAGATCCCTGCTGCCAGCCACGGCGCCCCTGCGCTGCCCCGGCGCACCGTTGCCGGGCCGCAGGTGGACGAGCGCGAGGTCGAATGGACGGCCATGCGCGCCCAGGGTGCTGGCGGGCAGAACGTCAACAAGGTGTCCAGCGCCGTCCACCTGCGGTATGACGTGCGCGCTTCCTCGCTGCCCGACGATGTGAAAGAGCGACTGCTGGCGCTGCGCGACAGCCGGCTCACGCAGGAGGGCGTGTTCGTCGTCAAGGCCCAGCAGTACCGCACGCAGGAGGCCAATCGCCTGGATGCGCTGCAGCGTCTGCAAGCGGTGGTGGACAGCGTGGCCCGCCCCCCGCGCGTGCGCCGGGCGACCCGGCCCACCTATGGTTCGCAGCAGCGGCGCCTGGCGTCGAAAAGCCAGCGCTCGGACGTCAAGGCGCTGCGCGGCAAGGTGCGGGATTGACTAACCGACCGATTGCCTATGCTGGATCTTGCCCTTTCCTTCCTTCATCGTCCCGCCGCCGCAGGCGTATCCCACCCTTGGCTGCTGCTGCTGATGCATGGCGTGGGCAGCAACGAGCAGGACCTGTTCGGCCTGGCGCCCTATGTGCCCGCGCAGTTCCATGTGCTCAGCCTGCGGGCGCCTTACCGCATGGGTCCGGATGCCAACGCCTGGTTTGCCTTCAGCGTGAACGCCGACGGATCGCGCAGCATCGATGAGCCGCAGGAAGCTGCCAGCCGCGCCCTGGTGGCGCAGACCGTGGAGGCCGCTGCGCGCCAGCTCGGCGTGCCTGCCGGGCGTGTCGTGGTGGGTGGCTTCAGCCAGGGCGGCATCATGGTCCTTTCGCTGCTGCTTACGCGGCCCGAACTGCTGCACGCCGCGCTGGTGTTGCACAGCCGCCTGCTGCCTCAGGCGCTGCCGCATGCCGCGCCGGCGCAAGCACTGCGCGGCAAGCGCCTGTGGGTGAGCCATGGGCTGCAGGACAACGTGATCCCGTTGGCCAGCGCCCACGCGATCCGCGACCATGCGGCCACGCTTCCTCTAGAAATGGTGTACCGCGAATACCCGGGCATGCACGAGATCCGCCCCGCCGAGCTCCAGGGCGCGATGGAGTGGCTGCAGGGGTTGGTTGCGGCGCCGGGCGAGGCGCTGTAACGCTTTGCAGCACCTTCGTCCTGCAGTCTTATCGGGCTTTGGCGCAGACACATCAAGCGCAAGGCGCTATTAATTCGGTAGCTTGGGAACGTTGGCGCGTTCCCGGCGTCGCACAGTGGTGTGGCAACGTCCACGCGCCGGTCTGCTTGCCTGTCTCTGAAAGGACCCCTGATGCCCGAACGCGACCCCAGCGAATTTCGCCCCCGCCCTGAATCTTCTTCCACCTGGATCGTGGCCGGCGTCGTCGCGGCGGGGCTGGCGGCTGGCGCGGCGTGGTGGTTCTGGTGGCGGCCGGCGCATGCGCCTGCTCCTGCTGCGGTGGTGGCGGCCCCGCCCGCCGAGGCGCCCGTGCCTGCAGCCTCCGCCCCTGCAACCGAGGCCTCGGGCCCGCAGAATCTGGTAGAGGTGCAGCCCGTGGCCGATCCGCTGCCCCCGCTGGCAGAGTCGGATGCCCGCGTGGCCGCAGCGTTGAACGAACTGCTGGGCGCGCAGAAAGTCGCATCCTTCCTGCAGATCGACGGGTTCGTGCGCCGCGCCGTCGCTACCGTGGACAACCTGCCGCGCCCGCAGGCGCCGTCGCGCATGTGGCCGGTGCAGCCGGCGCCCGAGCGTTTCACCGTGGAAGGCCCGGCCGACGCGCAGGTCCAGACCATCGCTCCGGCCAACGCGGCCCGCTACCACGCCTTCGTCACGTTCGCCGAGTCCGTGCCGATGGATGGCGCCGTCAAGCTCTACACCCAGCTCTACCCGCTGTTCCAGGCGGCCTACCAGGAGCTGGGCTATCCCAAGGGTTACTTCAACGACCGGCTGGTGGCCGTGCTGGACCACCTGCGCGCCGCACCCGAGCCGAACGGCCCGCTGCACGTGCAGCTGACGCAGGTGCACGGCGAGGTGCCGTCCACGCGCCCCTGGGTGCGCTACGAGTTCGCCGACCCGAAGCTCGAAGCGCTGTCGGCCGGCCAGAAGATGCTGGTGCGCATGGGGCCCGATAACGCCCGCCGCCTGAAGGCCGTGCTGGCCGAGCTGCGCCGCAGGGTGGCGACCGGCGGCGTGGCGAACGCCGCCGGCGAACGGTAGCGGAGTTCACTCCCGCTCCGTCGCTGCCTGTGCAAGCTCCTGCGTCACGCGGATCTCCACCCCGATGGGCGACATCTGCGCCGCCGCCTGGAAGGGGGCGGCGGGGCTCGCGGCCGGATGGACCCGGCGCCGCCAGAGGAAGAAGCCGGTCAAGGCCACGCTGAGTGCCAGGAACGAGAGGAAGAAGCCCCGCGCACCCGCGGCGTCCATGACCTGTGCAATCAGCAGCGGGCTGGCGGCGGAGCCGGCCGAGTTGACGAGCAGCAGGCCCTGGATGAGGCGCACCAGCTCTCCCGAAGAGGCGCGGTCGGTGGAGTGACTGACGGCGACGGGGTAGATCGCGAACACGCTGCCGCCCAGCAGGAACAGCAGCAGCGCCAGCAGAATGCGCGAGTCCGGCAGCACCAGGATGAGCAGCGACAGGGCGGCACAAGCGCCGCTGAGCACGGCCAGCACGCTCTGCCTGTTCTGCCGGTCGGACCAGCGGCCCACGGGGTACTGCAGCAGCATGGCGCCGAGGATGACGCAGGCCATCAGGTGCCCCACTTCCGCCACGTTCATGCCCACGCGCTGCAGATAGATAGGCAGCAGCGCATAGATGGCGGCGATGGCGATGCCCGAGCCGAAGCTGCCGATGAAGCCGGTGGGCGTGGTGCGCAGCAGATGCAGGGGCATGAGCGGCTCGATGCGGCCCATCTGCGGGTCCACGCGCGGCAGGATCACCATCGGCAGCACCGACAGCGAGGCCAGCATGCCTGCCATCATGAACGGGGCCGTCGGACCCCAGGCGTCGAGCGCACCCAGGCTCATCTGGCCTGCCATGCCCGATCCGTACAGCGCGATCATGTAGATGGCGAGCAGCCTCCCGCGCATCTTGGCATCGCCTGCCAGCAGCAGCCAGCTCTCGACGATGAGGTAGATGCCGACGATGGCCCAGCCGTTGACGAGCCGCAGCACGAGCCAGGCCCAGGGATCGAAGAACATGCCCTGGAGCAGGAACGTGGCCGCAGTCAGGCTGGCGAAGCTGCTATAGGCCCGGATGTGCCCGATGCGGGCGATGAGCCGGTCGCTGAACATCGCCCCCAGCGCCAGGCCGGCGAAGTAGGAAGCGGCCACGAAGCCGATGACGATGTCGCTGACCCCGGCATCGTCCAGACGCAGGGAGGTGAGCGAGGAGATGAACCCGTTGCCCAGGCTGACCAGAAACAGCCCGAGCAGCGGCCCGGGAACGAGCGTTAGCAAATGCCACGGCACGGCGGACTCGTGAGGGGAGAGTGGGGAAGGAGGATGGGAGAACCCGGCAGGAGAAGCGGCATCCTGGTGAACGGGAGTGAGATAAAGGAAAGGGGAGAGGCGCGATAAATGGGTAGAACCGGGTTCATCCGGGTAGGACTGGGCCGGGTCTTCTGAAAATGTCTTTCGCCACAGGAAACAGGCGAGCGGCCCCTTCTTTCAGCGGCCGGAGATGGCGGCCTGGGCCTCGGCGGCGCTGCTGTAGCGGTACTTGCCGGTGCAGGCGTTGCGGCGGATGCGGCGCTTGCTGGCCATCGTCAGCCCTCCAGGAAGTACGAACGCACCAGGCTGACGACGTTCTCCCGGCCTGTCTGGGACATACCCAGGAACCGCCGCGCCGGGATGTCCCCCCACGGGATCGGAAAGCTGCCATTGCGCGTGGCGTACATCCCAAAGCCGAACTCGCCGGACTTGGCGCCGTAGTGGAAGGTGCCTGCGTAGACCATTGGGCTACCGACACCCACGGCATCGTCCCCTTGCGGCTGGTAATTGATCGTGGTGCCCAGCATGCGCGTCTCGCCCGTGCCGGGCTTCTTGCCTGCGAGCTTCTCCGCGCTGCGCTTGGTCAGCGAGCCATCCTTCTTGCGGGCGAACAGCGCGCTGTAGTTCGCCAGCGTGACGGGCTTGTTAGCCGCCCAGGCGTTGCCGTCAGGATCGGTGGCTGAGGCAAAGCGCTGCTTGGTCTCCTCGGCCTGGTCCTCGCCGATCTCCTTCAGCAGCGGCTGCAGGTTCTGACCCCGCTCGACCAGGGCGTGCAGGTAGTCCAGGCCGCTGCGGTCGGTCAGCTCGATGATTTGCGACATGCCAGCCTCCTCGGTAAAATCGAACCGCCTTGCACAGCATCAACCCCCGGGTGTTCAAACCCGGCTCCAGCTTGTGCAAGCCGCGCGGAATCTGCCGCACCACGACCCCCAGCGCCTTCCCGGCGGTCTTGTAGGCGCTG
>NZ_DF238952.1 GCF_000400995.2 Acidovorax sp. MR-S7
CCACGTCAACACGCCTTCCATGTCCTCCCGCTCCGCTCCCATGGCCACCTACTCCATCAGCGACCTCGCCAAAGTGACCTGCCCCCCACCAGCCATACCACGGTAAACGAGAGAAGTCCGTCAACCCAGGAGAATGACGGACATGAAGAAGAGCAGGTTCAGCGACGAACAAATCATTGGCTTCTTGAGACAGGCCGAAGCCGGCATGGGCATCCCCGAGTTGTGCCGCAGCGGCGGCTTCAGCCAGGCCACGTTTTACAAATGGCGCGCGAAGTTCGGCGGCATGCAGGTCTCGGAGGCCCAGCGCCTGCGCGAGCTTGAGAGCGAGAACGCCAAGCTCAAGAAACTGCTGGCCGAGGCCCACCTGGACATCCACGCCCTCAAGAGCGTCTTCGGGGTAAAGCGCTAGCCCCACAGGCGCGCCGCGATGCCATCCGACAGATGATTGAGCAGCATCACCTCTCGGAGCGGCACGCCTGCCGCCTTGTGGGGCTATCCCGAGACAGCTACCGCCACCCGCCGCAGCCCAGCGAGGTCAACGCCAGCCTGAGTGAACAGATTCGGCAAATGGCCTTGGTGCGCCGCCGATTCGGCTACCGGCGCATCCACGACATGCTGCGCGAGCAGTTTCCGGGGGTGAACCACAAGCGCATCTATCGGTTGTACCGACAGGCCAACCTGACGGTGAAGAAGCGCCGCAAAGCCAAACGGCCAGCGCAGGAGCGTATGCCGTTGCAACTGGCCAGGAACATCAACGAGGTGCTGAGCATGGATTTCGTCTCGGACAGCCTGTCCAGTGGACGGCGCATCAAGTGCCTGACGGTGGTGGATGACTTCAGCAAGGAGTCCGTGGACATCACGGTGGACTACGGCATCTCGGGCCAATACGTCACCCGCGTGCTCGACCAAGTGGCAAGGTTCCGTGGCTATCCGGCAGCAGTGCGAACGGACAATGGCCCGGAGTTCACCAGTCGGGCGTTCCTGGCCTGGACGTACAAGAACGGGATTCGGCACATCCTGATTGAGCCGGGCAAGCCCATGCAGAACGGCTACATCGAGAGCTTCAACGGCAAGTTCAGAGATGAATGCCTCAACGAGCAGTGGTTTGAATCGTTGTCACAGGCCCGGGAGTGCATTGCACATTGGCGGCGGGATTACAACGAGGTCAGGCCGCACAGCAGTCTGGGACGCATCCCGCCGGCACGATTCGCCCAGCAGCACCGCCAGCGCGCTGGCGGTGCTGCTGGCAGTGAGCAGAAACAAAACTTCGATTAACCTTCAACCCCGGACTTCTCCAATCCGTTGGTACGGTCAATGGGGGCAGGTCAAAAGAGTTCGACCTCACCACGCGCGCCATGCGCTTTTACGAGGACATGGGCCTCCTGCAGCCCGAACGCGCCGGGCCAGGGGGACGCGTGACTTGTACTGCAAAGAAAATTGGCTGGCTCTTCCTTGTGTGCTGAAAAGCTGCTATACTCATGAATTCTTCGGAGGGGTGCCCGAGTGGCTAAAGGGGGCAGACTGTAAATCTGTTGGCTTACGCCTACACTGGTTCGAATCCAGTCCCCTCCACCAGAATTGTGAGCGATGAAGGCGTTGGGCCGCGCTTGGGCGGGCATCGGTCTCGCGGGAGTAGTTCAATGGTAGAACCCTAGCCTTCCAAGCTAATGACGCGGGTTCGATTCCCGTCTCCCGCTCCACAATTTTGTTGTTGCGTATTGAGGAGCTTTGCTCCGCATGCCCATGTGGCTCAGTGGTAGAGCACTCCCTTGGTAAGGGAGAGGTCGCGGGTCCGATTCCCGCCATGGGCACCAAATTCCAAGGGTGCGTCTCCGCTAGGGGTGCATCAATATTTGTCGTGTTGGTGTAGATTTTTTCGGAGTCGAAAAGATGGCAAAAGGTAAGTTCGAACGTACCAAGCCCCACGTGAACGTGGGCACGATCGGTCACGTGGACCATGGCAA
>NZ_DF238953.1:0-43967 GCF_000400995.2 Acidovorax sp. MR-S7
GACACCATCTTGGCATCTGTGGCGCGGGCAGCGAGTACCATTATTTGATGCTTACTTTTGAGACACCACACTAGCCCACCGCATGCTGGACGAGGGCTACCTGATCGCCCCCGGCGCGCTGTTCCACGCCACGCGCCAGCCCTGCACGCTCATGCGCATCAACTTCGGCAACACGCAGGAGCCGGCGTTCTGGCGCACCTGGAAAAAAGTGGTCAAAACGGGCTGAAGCGCTTGTCCATCAAGCGCGAGAAGCTACTCTTTCCGTAGCTGCGCGTTCACCTTGTCCAGGTTCTCCTCGTGCGAGCGCAGCATCTCCTGCAGCCCGGCGCGGATGCCATCGTCTTCCACCAGCGGCAGCAGCTCGCGCAGCTTGCGCGCCACCCAGCCCTGGCCCCGGTTGAGGAAGGCCATGCGCTCGCGCAGGTCGGCCACGGCCATGGCCTTGCCGTAGAAGTCGCCGGTGCGCGCGCTGGGCGTGCCCTGCAGCGTGCGGATGGCCTGCATCAGCAGGCCGCACCAGCGCACCTCGTCGCGGTGGATGGCGTCGATCAGCGCGCGCAGCGCCGGGTCCTGCGCCTCGGCGCTGCTGCGCAGCGTGACGCGGGCGCCGGCGCGCTCGGCCTCCAGCAGCTCGTCCAGGCGTGCGATGACCGGGGCGTTGCGCTCGCGCTCGGCATCGGCGGCGTAGCAGACGGGCGAGGCCACCGCCACCGGCGCATCGTCCAGCAGCCGTGCGTGCGCGGCCGCCTCGGCCAGGATGCGGCGCACGGTGCCGGCGGCGGGCTCCACGGCCTGGACCTGGCCCACGCCCTGCCCGGCGTAGAGCGCCATGGCCTCGAAGTCGCCGGTCATGGAGCGCAGCGGCGAATCGGTGCTGAACAGGTAGATGGGCCGGCCCTCCTCGTCGCCGACCACGGTGCGTGCGCCGGTGAAAGGGTCGCCGCGTTCGCGCCGCGTCACGCTGCTGGCCAGCACGCGCACGGCGGCGTGGGGCGGCCAGTGGATGTGGAAATCCTCCGTCAGCACCGTGTCGCCCGCCTGGGCGGCCACCAGGCGCTGCTTGTGGAAGTCGTGGGCGAAGGACTCGTGCGTGGCGATCAGGGCCGTGCCCAGCACGGCGGCCTGCGCGCCCTGGGCCAGCACGCGCGCCACGCCGCGCCCGTCGGCCAGTCCGCCGGCGGCGGCCACGGGCACGCTGGCTACCGCGAGCACCTGGGCCAGCAGCTCGGCCAGCGGCAGGCGGCCGCGCACGTGGCCGCCCGCTTCCACGCCCTGGGCGATGAGCGCCTGCGCGCCCGCCTCCTGCGCCTGCAGCGCGTCCTGCACCGTGCCCACCTGGTGCACCACGGTGATGCCCGCCGCGCGCAGCCGCGCGACCACGCCCGCGTCCACGTCCCAGAACAGGCCGACGACAGGCACGCGCAGGGCGATGCACAGGTCGATCTGCCCCCGCAGCAGCGGCGCGGGCGTGGCGGCGGGGATCAGGTTCACGCCGAAGGGGGCTGGGGTGCGCGCGCGCACCTGGGCCACTTCGCGCTCGATCAGGGCCTGCGGCTCGCGCACCATGCCCAGGAAGCCGAAGGCGCCGGCCTCGCTGACGGCGGCGACCAGCTCGGCGCGCGACACACCGCCCATGCCCGCGAGCAGCAGCGGGTGGCGGCAGCCGAGCAGGCGGCACAGGGGCGTGGCGGGGGGGCTGTTGTCGTGCATGCGGCCATGATGCGGCGGCCATTCAGTGCAGGCAAACGAAATATCATGGGATTTGCCTGCAAAAGTTTTGCATTCATCGCATGGACATCGACTTGGCGCGCACCTTCCTGGCCATTGCCGACTGCGGCAGCTTCGCCGCGGCGGCCGAGCGGCTGCACCTGACGCAGACGGCGGTGAGCGCGCGCGTGCGTTCGCTGGAGCAGCACCTGGGCCGGCCGCTCTTCGTGCGCAACAAGGCCGGGGTGCGGCTCACGCCCGCGGGCGAGCGCTTCGTGCGCCACGCCACGGGCCTGGTGCAGGGCTGGGAGCGCGCGCGCCAGCAGGTGGCGCTGCCGCCGGGGCGCGCGCACGGCATCGGCGTGGGGGCGGAGCCCAGCATCTGGCAGCCGCTGCTGTCCGACTGGCTGGTGTGGATGCACCACGTCTGCCCCGAGGTGGCGCTGCGCGCCGACGTGGAGCCGCGCGAGCGCCTGCTGGAGCGCGTGGAGGACGGCACGCTGGACCTCGCCGTGCTCTACAACCCGCCGCCGCGCCCGGGGCTGGTGTGCGAGCTGCTGCTGGAGGAAAAGCTGGTCATGGTGACCACCGCGCCCGATGGCGGCCTGGACCCGCGGCGCTACCTCTACGTGGACTGGGGGCCGAGCTTCGCGGCCAGCCACCAGGCCGCGTTCGCGGAACTGTCGAACGCGCCGGTGTCGGTGTCGCTCGGGCCGCTGGCGCTGGGCTACCTGCTGGGCGTGGGCGGAGCGGGCTATTTCCGCGCGGCCATCGTGGCGCCGCACATCGCGCGCGGGGCGCTGTTTCCGGTGCGTGGTGCGCCGCAGTTCTCGCACGCGGCCTGCGTGGTCTACGCGGCGGCGCATGGCGGCGAGGTGCTGGCCCGCGCGCGCGAGGGGCTGCGCATGCTGGCGGGGCAGGCAGCTGTTCAAAAAGAATAGCTGCTCGCGCTTTACCAGCAAGCGCTGGAGGCCGAAAAGGCTTGGAAAATCAGTGCGGCCGTTCCACTGCCAGCTCGCTCAGCACGCGCAGCAGCGAGCGGTTGACGTGCTCCAGTCCCAGCTCGTGCGTCTCGCAGAGCTGGCGGATGGCGGCCGCGTCGTCGCTCTCCAGCGCGCAGGCCATCTCCAGGCTGGGCGCGTAGGGGCCGGTGCGCAGCACCACGGCATCGTAGATGCGCTCGGACAGCGGCAGGCGGCGCAGGATGGCGCCCAGCGGTTCGCGCAGCAACTCGTCGAGCTGGGAGAACAGGCCGCTCAGGTAGACCTCGCGGCGCAGGTCCTTGCCCACGCCCGCGTCCATGAGGCGCTCGGTCAGGCGCGCGCGCAACACCATGGATTCGCGGATGGGGCGCAGGTCGGGTTCGGTGGCGGCGTGGGGCAGCTGGTCCGACAGCCAGCGCGAGAGCGAGCCGTAGCCCATCATGACCAGGCCGCGCCGCAGCGAATCCACGCCCGTGCGCAGGCCCAGCGCGGCGGAGTTGGTGTAGACCAGGAAACGGTAGGCCAGCAGCGGGTCTTCGCCCAGGTGCTGCTCGAAGCTGTCGATGGACTGCTCCTCGTCGATGGCCTTCATGAGCGCGAACACCACGTCGTGCGCCGGCTGCAGCGGCTGGTGGCGCAGGCTGTGCAGCACGTCCTCCAGCGGCCAGCCGGCCACGGCCAGCGCGCCGCTGCCGTCCAGGCAGTGCGCCAGCAGCGCACGGCTGGCCACGTTGTCGTAGAGCTGCCCCGCGATCAGCGGGCTGCCCTGGGCCGCGCGGGCGGCTTGCAGGGCCAGCACCGCGTCGGTGCTGGACAGGTGCAGCAGGCTGTTGTCGAACAGGCGCGCGGTGTCGGTGTCGGGCAGGTGGTCCAGCGCGCCGCTCCAGACCAGGCGCAGCCCGCGCGCATGCGCCTGCTGCGCGCGGGCGCGCAGGCCGGGGTCGGCCAGCCAGGCGCCGGGCACTTCGATCCAGGGCGTGCCGCGCGGTGCATGCTCCAGCAGCTCGCCCAGCAGCGCCTGCGAGCGCGGCGACAGCAGCAGCGGCGGGGAGCTGGCCGTCCACAGCTCCTGCAGGGTGCGCAGCAGGTGCGGCGCATCCACCAGCGCCGCGCCTTCGCTTTGCACGTAGAGCTGCACGCCGGCCAGCCTGCGGGCGGCGTTCCAGAGGGGGCGGTAGCCCAGGACGAGGCTGCCAAGAACGGATTGGACCATGGCGGGATTGTCAACGAAGCGGCAGCGCTGTCAGTGCCATCAACGCATGAAATCGAACAGCGAGAGCCGCTGCACCTGCGCGTAGGACTGCAGGGCCGCCTGGTAGCCCGTGTGGGCGTTCTGGAAGTCGGAGATGCCCTTGAGCATGTCCAGGTCCTCGGCGCGCGAGCGGTCGGCCTCCAGCTGCACGGAGCGCTGGCCCTGGTCGTCGCTGATGCGGTCGGCGCGGTTGAGCAGCTCGCCCGCGTAGCTGCGCACCTGCAGCACGCGCTCGAGCCCCGCGTCGATGTTGGCGAGCGCTTGTTCGACGGCCTGCGTGGCGTCGGTCTTGTTCGTCGACTCGCCGATGCCGCGGATGGCGCTGTCGATGGTGCCCATGAGGCTGGTGCTGGGCGTGAGGCCTACGGTGTCGCCCACGGCGGGCGAGCCCTTGAGATCGAAGGCCATGACCGTCTGGCCGCCTTCCTGGATCTGGATGGGGACGGGCTGGCCGTTCACCGCCGGGCCGGCGGACAGGCCGGGGGTGGTGGTGACCACGCCGTTCCTGTCGGTCTTGGTGAGCGTATAGGTCACCGTGGTGCCGTTGACCGGGTCCACGGTGAAGGAATCGACCTGCAGCGCGTAGCTCGCGCCGTCGAGCAGGTCGCGATTGGACGTGGACACGGCGCTGGTGGTGAGCGTGCTGCCCGCGCCGCGCGGCGAGATGGTCGCCTGGTAGACACCGTCGCGCACCGGGTCGAACATGAAGGCCGCATGGCCGTCCAGGATGCTGGCGATGTCGGTGCCGGTGCTGCCGGCCTGGCCGGGCAGGCCGTTGAAGGTGTAGTCGGGCGAGGACAGCAACGGCCCCAGGAAGGGCTTGAGCGCACTGCCCAGCGCGCCCAGCAGCGGCTGGCCGTTGGTGTCCTTGCGGTTGACGACCTCGGTGAGCTGGTCGCGCAGGCTCTGGATCTGGTTGGCCTGGATCTTCTGGTCTTCGGGGCTCTTGAAGGAGCCATTGCCCGCGCCCACCACCAGTCCGCGGATCTGCTGCACCAGGTCCACGGCGTCGCCCAGCGTGGCTTCGGCCTGCGCGACGGAGTTGCGCTGCGTGTCCAGCGCGCGCTGCTCGGCCTGGATGCGGCTGATGCGTGTGAGCGCGCGCTCGGCCTGCGCGGCGGCCACGGGGTCGTCGCTCGCGCGCACCACCCGCTTGCCCGAGGTCATGTTCTCCTGCAGTCCCGACAGGGTTGACTGCCGTGTCTGCAGGTTGCGCACGGCGCTGTCGTACATGTTGGCCGTGCTCACGCGGTAGAAGGTGCTGGTCATGGTCAGCGTCCCATCGTGGAGATGAGGTTGTCGAAAATGGTCTGCGCGATCTGCAGCATCTTGGCAGAAGCCTGGTAGGCCTGCTGGTACTGGATCAGCTTGGCGGCTTCCTCGTCCAGGTTCACGCCGGAGACGGCGGTGCGGTCGGCTTCCAGGTTGCTGGCGATGGAGTCGGAGAGCTTGGCGGCATACATGGCGCTCTGCGTGCGCGTGCCCACCTGGGCCATGAGGCCGGCGTAGCCATCGGCCATCGTGGATTCGTCGAACATCTTCACGTCGCGCAGGTCCTTGAGCGCCGTGGCGTTGCCGGCGTTGCGCGTGTACATGTCGCCGTACTGCGGGTCCAGTGCGTTGCCGATGGTGACCGTGTCGCCGTTCTTGGGCGTGCCCTGCAGGGTGATGGACCAGCCGTCGATCTCGATGGGCTCGCCGGGGGTATAGGGCAGTGTCGTTCCCGATGGCGGCGTGGTCGAGCCGGACACGGTGAAAGTCGGCGGCGAGCCGGCATTGAAGGCCAGCGTCACGCCGCCCGGGATGGGGGGCGGGGTGAAGCTGCTGTCCGTGGCTTTCAGGCTTGCCAGTTGCAGCGTGCCTGTGTTGGACGTGCCCATGGCCGCGTTGATGGGATTGGCTGCCGCCAGGTCGCGCGGCGAGTAGACCAGCATCTGCATGTTGGCTGCTGCGTTGGCGAAGGGCTTGAACAGTATGCGCTCACCCGTGGCACCCGCCGTCGTGAGGTTGAACGAGAGGCCGTCGATGTCTTGCAGCGCCGGATCGGCCAGGCTCGTGAATGCCGTGGATTTGCCGTCCGACAGGCGCACCACCTGGCCTGCGGGCGGAGTGGTGAAGCGCACCTCATAGTCGGAGGCGGCGAAGCGCGTGGCATCGGTGAATGTGACCGTTCCTGCCGCCGCTCCGCTGGAATAGCCTGTGGCGCTCATGGGGACGGAGAACAGGTCCTTGCCCATGGTGCCGTCGAGCGTGAGGCCCAGGTTCTGCTGGGAGTTCATGGTGATGGCGATGGCCTGGGCCATGCGGCCGAGCAGGTTGCGGCCTTCCGCCAGATCGTTGTTGGCGAAGCGCAGCAGGCCCGAAACCTCGCCGCCGCCGAGCATGCCCTCGTTCAGTTCCACCGGAGCGCTTCCGGCGCGGTTGAAGTAGATCGCCATCTGCTGGCTGCCCGGAAACTGCGCGGATTCGCTGACCGACAGCGACGAGGCCGTGCTGCCCAGCACCAGCGCCTGGCTGCCACCCACGAAGATGCCCATGGTGCCATCGTCGGCGGGAATCTGCGTGGTCTGCACGTACTGGTTGAGTTCGCGGATGAGCTGGTCGCGCTTGTCCAGCAGGTCGTTGGGACTCTGGCCGTTGCCTTTGACGCGCGCGATCTGCTCGTTCACCTCTGCAATGCTCTTGGCGATGCTGTTGATGTGGTCCACATCGGTCTTGAGCTGCTCGGTCACCGATTGCTCGATGTCGCGCAGCCGCTCGGCCGACGAGCGCATGCGCGCGGCCATCTCGTCCATGCGGGTGAGCGTGACGGTGCGCGCCGAGATGTCGGTGGGCGAGGCGATCACGTCGCCCAGCGAGTTCATCATGTCGGTGATGGCCGCGCCCAGCCCGCTGCTGCCGCCGCTGAACACGTCCTGCATCTGCGTGAGGCGCTCGGCGCGCGTCGTGTCGCCCGCCTGCATGGCCTGCGCCGCCGCGGCCTGGCGGGTGAGCAGCTCGTTGTGGTTGCGCAGGATGGTGGCCACGTTCACGCCCTTGCCGATGTAGCCGCCGCCGGTGAACTGACCCTGCACGGTCTCCATGACCACGCTCTGGCGCGAGTAGCCGGCCACGCTCACGTTGGCGATGTTGTGGCCCGTGGTCTGCAGGGCCACCTGGTTGGCGAGGAGGGCGCGAGCGCCGACGTTGAGGAGGCTCATGGTTCAGTGCTTCAGACCTGGGTGCCGGGCGCCTGGGCCACGACGGGGTTGCGCGCCACGGCCTGCGTGCTCTGGATGGCGCGGCTGAGCTTGGCGGCGTATTGCGGGTCGGTGGCGTAGCCGGCCTTCTGCAGCTCGGCGGCGTAGGCCAGGGCCGAATGGGTCTTGGCGCGCGCCTTTTCGTAGCGCGGGCTTTCGGTGATCAGGCGGGCGTAGTCCTTGAACGATTCCTCGTAGGAGCCGTAGGCGCGGAACTTGGCCGTGACCTTGCGCGCCGCGCCGTTGATGTATTCGGTGGTGGTCACCTCGGCCACCTTGCCCGTCCAGCCCTTGCCGGCCTTGATGCCGAACAGGTTGAACGAATTGCTGCCGTCCTTGTTGCGGATCTCGCCCTTGCCCCAGCCCGTTTCGTGCCCGGCCTGGCCCAGCATGAAGCTGGCGGGAATGCCGCTCTCGCGCGCCACGCGCTCGGCGGCGCTGCGGTGGTGCTGCACGAAGTTGTCGCGGCCCTTGGGCGATGGCGCCTGCGCATTGTCGGCGCGCGCCGGCTTGCGCAGCGTGGCGTCCAGGCTCAGCGTGGAGCCGGGCACCAGCGTGGCCTCGCCGTCGCCGCCGAACTGGCGGGAGAGCTGGCGCTGGATGGCCTCGGACAGCCCGCCCGGCAGGCCCGACATCTGCACCGAGAGCTGCTGGTCGAACAGGTCGTTGGCCAGGTTGCCTTCGGCGCCGTCGAGCAGGCCGGACTTCATGGTGGCCTCGCGCATGCTCTTGATCAGCTCGCGCATGAACAGCGATTCGAGCTGCTTGGCGGCTTCCTTCGTCGCGTCCTTGGCGGCCTGCGCATCGCCTTGCGTGGCCTGCAGCTTGAGCGCGTTGAGCGAGCGCCCGTCCACGGCCAGCGCCTGGTTCATCGCCGAGCGCGCGGACGCGGCGCCGCTGGTGGACAGGTCGAAGGTCATCAGATCACCTCCAGCTCCGCGTTCAGCGCGCCAGCGGCCTTGATGGCCTGCAGGATGGCCAGCAGGTCCTGCGGCGTGGCGCCCAGGGTGTTGAGCGCGCGCACCACGTCGGCCAATTGGGGCGAGGCGGGCATCTCGATCACCTTGCCGCCGTCCTGCTTGACCTCAATGTCGCTCTTTTGCGCCACCACGGTCTGGCCCTGCGACAGCGGCGCGGGCTGGCTGATGACGGGCGTGCTGCTGATGGTGATGGCCAGGTTGCCGTGCGCGATGGCGCAGGGGCCCAGCGTCACCGCCTGGTTGAGCACGATGGAGCCGGTGCGCGCGTTGATCACCACCTTGGCGGCCGGCGTGGTGTCGGGCAGCTGCAGCTCTTCCAGCTCGGCGATGAAGTTCACGCGCGCGCCGGGTTCCTGCGGCGCGCGCACCTGCACGGTGCGCCCGTCCAGCGCGGTGGCCGTGCCGCCGCCCAGGCGGCCGTTGATGGCATTGGCCACCTTGCGCGCGGTCTGGAAGTCGGAGGCGTTCAGGCCCAGGTTGATGGTGTCGCCGTCGTGCAGCGGCGTGGGCACGGAGCGCTCGACCTGCGCGCCGTCGGGCACGCGGCCCGCGCTCAGGTGGTTGATCTGCACCTTGCTGCCGCCGGCCGATGCGCCGGCGCCACCCACGACGACGTTGCCCTGGGCCAGGGCGTAGATCTCGCCGTCGGCGCCGCGCAGCGGCGTGGCGATCAGCGTGCCGCCCTTGAGCGACTTGGCGTTGCCCATGGAGGACACGCTCACGTCGATCATCTGGCCCGGCTGGGCGAAGGCGGGCAGCTGCGCGGTCACGATCACCGTGGCCACGTTCTTGAGCTGCGGCGGCGTGGTGCCCGGCGGCAGGCTGATGCCCATCTGCAGCAGGTAGTTCTGCATGGCCTGCGTGGTGATCGGCATCTGCGTGGTCTGGTCGCCGGTGCCGTCCAGCCCCACCACGAGCCCGTAGCCCGTGAGCTGGTTGCTGCGCACGCCCTGCACGGCGGCCACTTCCTTGATGCGCAGCGCATGCGCCGGCAGCGCCGCAGCGAGCGCGAGCGCCCCGAACGCCGCCAGCCGCCGCAGCGTGCGCAGAGCAGCCGATGAAGGGAGCAGGGCAAAGGTGGTCATGGCAATGATTGTGGGCTGCCACGCGCCAGGCGAATCACCGAAAAGCCGCCCGAAAAGCCGCCTATTCGCGGAACACGGATTTCAATGAAAAACGCTTCCAGCGCTTGACAGGCAAGCGCTGGAAGCTATGGTTTTTGATGGCTAGAACGGGGCGACGGAATTGAAGGCCCGCGACAGCCAGCCCATGGCCTGCGCCTCGCTCTGCGCACCGCGCCCGCGCGACTGCACGCGCGCGTTGGCGACCTGGGTGGAGGCGATCACGCTGCCCGGGTGCAGCGCGCGTGGGTCCACCGTGCCGGAGAAGCGCAGCACATCCACGTTCTCGTTCACGCCGATCTGCTTTTCTCCCGCCACCAGCAGGTGGCCGTTGGGCAGGACCTCGATAACGGTGGTGGAGATGGAGCCGGTGAAGGTGTTGTTGCTTTCGGTGCCGCCCTTGCCTGCAAAGGCGTTGCTGCTGGACGCGCCCAGGTTGAGCTTGCCCAGCTTGCCCGCACCCACGAAGGGGAAGGCGGAGATGCCGGCCGACGTGTCGGAGCTGCGGTCGATGCTGGAGCTGGAGTTCTGCTTGGCCGTTACCTGCTCCACGATCTGGATGGTGACGATATCGCCCACCATGCGGGCGCGCCGGTCCTCGAATGCAGGGCGGTAGCTTGCCGCATGGAACAGGCTGCCAGTGGCAGGCCCGGCAGGGCGTGGCATGGTGGCCACGGGCGGGGGCGCGGTGGGCAGCAAGTCCACGGGCGGCGGCGGATTGAGCGTGGCGCAGCCCGTGGCAAGCATGGCCAGGGCGGAGGCTGCGAGCAGGCGCAGGGCGGGGGGCATCATGGCGTCCTTCCTATCTTTCACAGCTGCGACAGCTTGGCCAGCATCTGGTCCGAGGTCTGGATGGCCTTGGAGTTCATCTCGTAGGCGCGCTGGGTCTGGATCATGGTGACCAGCTCCTCGACCACATTGACGTTGGACGACTCCAGGAAGCCCTGGCGCATGATGCCCAGCCCATTGGTGCCCGGCTGGCCCTGCTGCGGCGGGCCCGAGGCGGCCGATTCCTTGTACATGTTCTGCCCCACGGGCTCCAGGCCGGCGTTGTTGACGAAGCTGGACATGGCGAGCTGGCCGATCTGCTGCGGCTGGGGGTTGCCCGGCACGGTAGCGCTGACGACGCCGTCCTCGCCGATGCTCACCTTGGTGGCGTTGGGCGGCACGGTGATGCCGTTGGCCACTGGCAGGCCGCTGGACGTGACCATGCGCCCCTGCGCGTCGAGCTTGAACGAGCCGTCGCGCGTGTAGCCGATGGTGCCGTCGGGCAGCTGGATTTCGAAGAAGCCGTTGCCGTTGATGGCCACGTCCAGGCTGTTGCCCGACTGCTGCAGCGGACCCTGCGTGAAGTTGCGGCTGGTGGCCACCACGTTCACGCCCAGGCCCAGGTGCAGACCGGTGGGAAGCTGGTTCTGCTCGGTGGTCTGCGCGCCGACCTGGCGCAGGTTCTGGTAGATCAGGTCCTCGAACACGGCGTTGTTGCGCTTGAAGCCCGAGGTGGAGACGTTGGCGAGGTTGTGGGAGATCACGTCCAGCTGCGTCTGCTGGGCGGTCATGCCGGTCTTGGCGATCCACAGGGAATTGATCATGGCGTTCTTCCTTTAGCCGTTGGTGCTGAGCAGCCGGGCGGCGGCCTTGTCGTCGTTCTCGGCGGTTTGCAGCAGGCGCATCTGCTGCTCGAACTGGCGCGCGGCGGCGATCATGCCCACCATGCATTCGACGGCATTCACGTTGGAGCCTTCCAGCGCACCCGAGGCCAGGCGCGCATTGGCGTCGTTGGGGATGGGCTCGCCCGAGGCGGTGCGGAACAGCCCGTCGTTGCCGCGCTGCAGCGGGTCTTCGGCCATGGGCGTGGCGAGCTTGATGCGCCCGATGGCCTGCGGCACCTGGCCTGGCACGCGCGCAGTGATGGTGCCGTCGCTGCCCAGCATGGCCTCGGCGCCCTGAGGCACCTCGATGGGAGCGCCGCCGTCGGAGAGCACCGTCAGGCCGTTGTGCGTGACGAGCTGGCCCTCGGCCGTGACGGTGAAGGCGCCGTTGCGCGTATAGGCCTCGGTGCCGTCCAGGCCCTGCACGGCGAACCAGGCGTTCCCCAGGGCCATACCGTCGAGCGGGCGGCCGGTGCGCTGCACGGGACCGGGCGTGTCCACATGACCGGAGGTGGCTTCCAGCGCGAACACGCGCGTGCTGGAGCCGTCGCCTTGCAGCGGCACCGAGCGGAAGTTGGACATTTCCGCGCGGAAGCCATTGGTGGAGACGTTCGCCAGGTTGTTGGACAGCACCGCCTGCCGGTGTGCAGCGGCGCTGGCGCCGGTCATGGAGGTGTAGATGATGCGGTCCATGGCGTGGTCTCCAGGTCAGGCAGCGTCAGCGCAGGTTGACGAGGGTGGACATCACTTGGTCCTGTGTCTTGATGGTCTGCGCATTGGCCTGGTAGGCGCGCTGTGCAGTCATCATGTTCACGAGCTCGGCCGTGAGGTCCACGTTGGAATCTTCCAGTGCGCCCGAGCGCAGCTTGCCGAAGTTGCCGTCGGTGGGGGAGCCCAGCATCGGCTGGCCCGATGCGCTGGTCTCCACCCAGTTGTTGCCCCCCACGGGCTCCAGGCCCTGGCTGTTGCGGAAGCTCGCCAGCGCAATCTGCCCTTCGGCACGCGTCACGCCATTGGAATAGCGCGCAAGGACCAGGCCGTCGTCGCCGATGTTGATCCCGGTGAGCTGTCCCGAGCTGTAGCCGTCCTGCGTGAGTTCGGAAGGCGCGAACTTGGAGCCGAACTGCGTCATGCCGTCCAGCTTCAGCTCCACCTGGAAGTCGGGGAGGCCGTTGGGATTGGGTGGCGAGGGGCTGATGGTCAGGTCCATCGTGAACCCCGTTGCTGGCGGCGTCGCAGCGGGACCGATGATGTTGCCGTTGTTGTCGAAGGTGATCTGGCCGATGGGGGTGGCGACCACGGGCGGCGTGGCGCTGGGGTCGTCCAGCTCTGTATAGACGTCCCAGGTGTTGGCGCCGTTCTTCTCGAAATACAGGTTCAGAGGCTTGGCTACGCCCTGGCTGTCGTAGACATTGATCGACGTGCCATAGGTGGAGCGCGGTGTGGCGGGGATGGGCGGGGTGGCGGCCGGGTCGCCCGCGGCATCCGGCGCGCGCGCGTCCAGATTGAAGGCGGCATTGATTTCCGTGGTTTGTTTCGCTGGGATGGGCGCGCCGGTGGGCAGTGTCAGCGGCCCTGCCGTGCTGGAGGTGCGCTGGCCCGTCAGAGGATTGGTGGGGTAGCCCAGCACGCGGGCCCCATCGTTGGTGATGATGTCGCCCGTGTTCGCGTCCAGCTTGAAATTGCCTGCCCGGGTGTAGGCGCGCGAGCCGTCAGGCATCTGCAGCGTGAAGAAGCCATTGCCATTGATCGCTACGTCCAGGCTGTTGCCCGTGACGCTGATGTTGCCCTGGCTGAACTGCTGCGCGATCGCTGCCGTTTCCACGCCAATGCCGGCGCTGCTGCCGCCCGAAGCGCCGATGGATGCGGCGATCATGGCGGCGAACTCGGAACGCGATGACTTGAACCCCGTGGTGTTGGCGTTGGCGATGTTATGGCCGATCACATCGAGGTTCCTGGCCGATGCATTGAGGCCGGAGAGGCCCTGTTGGAAACCCATGGTTTTCTCCTGGTGCGTATTGAAGTGCGTGGGGTTAGACCACGCCGCGGATGTTGGCGTAGTTGACGGTTTCTCCGTTTTCCAGCGTCAGGGTCAATGCGCCGGCGTTGGTGCCGGTGGCCACCACCTTCGACTGCATCAGCGGCGTGGCGGTGACCGCCCCTTCCTTGTTCGATGCGACGACGCGGAAGCGCAGGTCGGCGGCGTTGCCTGCGGTGTATTTGCTGGCATCCCATTCGAATTCGCCGCGGCCCTTGTCCAGCGCTCCCAGTTCCACGGTGTCCACGACCACGCCGCCTGGTGTGACCACTTCCACCTTGACGCTGGTGGCGGCATTGGCGAGGTCGAAGTAGCCTTTCCCCTTGGCGTCTTCCATGCTCATCTGATTGCCTTCCGAGAGCACCGAACGGCCGATCATGGTGATGCCTTGCAGTGTCTGCATCGTGGCGAATTGCTCGGCCATGGTCTGCATGGTCAGATTCAGCGTTTGCAGGCCCGTCACCGTGTTGATCTGGGCCATCTGCGTCGTCATCTGGGCGTTGTCCAGAGGATTCATCGGATCCTGGTTGGTCAGCTGTGCCACGAGCAGCTTCAGGAACCGGTCCTGCATTGCGGCGGGATCGTTGTTGTCGCCCGTCTTGGACGTGGTGGCGGCACCGGCGTCGAGTGTGCTGGTATCGATGGGGCTCATGAACATGGCGGTGTCTCCGGACGGTTACTGGCCCATCTGCAGGGTCTTGAGCAGCAGCGTCTTGGCCGTGTTCATGACCTCGACGTTGTTCTGGTACGAGCGCGAGGCGGAGATCATGTTGACCATCTCCTCCACCGCGTTCACGTTGGAGTGGGTGACGTAGCCCTCGGCGTCGGCCATGGGGTTGGCCGGGTCGTGCACGCGGCGGCCAGGCACGTCGCTTTCCTGGATGGTCGACACGCGCACCCCGGCCGAGCTGTCCGCGCCCATGGGCGTGGTCTGGAACACCACCTGGCGCGCCTTGTAGGCCTGGCCGTCGGGGCCGGCCACGGCGTCCACGTTGGCCAGGTTGCTGGCCACGACGTTCAGGCGCTGCGACTGCGCGCTGATCGCGCTGCCCGAGACGTTGAAGATCGAGAACATCGACATGGCGTTGGCTCCTTATCGGCTTACTGGCCCTGGATGGCGCTCAGCATGGTCTTGGCGCCGCCGTTGATGAAGCGCAGCGTGGCCTCATAGCGCACGGCGTTGTCCACGAAGGCGGCGCGCTCGCGGTCCATGTCCACGGTATTGCGGTCCAGGCTGGGCTGGGTCTGCAGGCTGTAGCCCAGCGCACTGTCCGACGTGCCGCTGCCGGCGGCGGGCAGCGGGATGTGGCGCGGGTCGCTCACGCTCTGCTGGCGCATCGCGCCGGGCGCCTGGGCCTCGCTGGCGGCACGCATGGCGTCGGCGAACTTGAAGTCGCGCGCCACGTAGCCGGGCGTGTCCGCGTTGGCGATGTTGCTCGCGATGGCGCGCTGGCGCTCGGAACGCAGCAGCAGCGCGTTGCCGTGGAAGTCCAGTCGCTGGGTCATCTTGTCGAGCATGGGGGCCTCGGGCGGTGAAGGGATTCGGTGGAGCGATTGTGGAATCCGCCCCGGTTTTCTAAAGCGCGAAGAACGCGGTGATCGGGCGGCTGTTCGGTGCTTTCGGGGGGGCGGCGGCGGCCTACAGTGGCCGGTGTGGAAAAGCGCCCCCGGGGCCTGCCTTTTGGAGAAACGCCATGCCTTCCTTCCCCTTCATCCGTTCGCTGGCCGCGGCCCTGGGCTGCATGGCGCTCGCGGGCCCGGCACTGGCCCAGGACGACCTGGGTTCTGTCGGCCAGCGCTGGCTGAACGACGTGCTGCAGGCCCAGTCCGCCACGCTGCCGCTGCGCATGGAGGTCAGCGTGGGCGCCCTCGATCCGCGCCTGCGCCTGGCGCCGTGCAACCATGTCGAGCCCTACCTGCCCACCGGCGCGCGCCTGTGGGGCCGCACCCGCCTGGGCCTGCGCTGCATGGACGGGGCCACGCGCTGGAACGTGTTCCTGCCCATCACCGTCAAGGCATTCGGCCCCGCCTGGGTGCTGGCGGGCAACGTGGCCTCCGGCGCGGTGCTGACCGAGCAGGACGCGGTGGAGGCCGAGGTGGACTGGGCGGCCGAGACGGCCCCCGTCGTGGCCAATCCCCAGGCCTGGGTGGGCCAGGTGGCGGCGCGCCACCTGGTGGCCGGGCAGGCGTTGCGCCAGAACATGGTCCGTCCCCCCGAGGTCTTCAGAGCCGGCACTTCCGTGCGGGTCGTGGTGCAGGGACCGGGGTATTCGGTAACATCTTCCGGCCAGGCCATGAGCGCTGGTGCCGTGGGCCAGAATGTGCGCATCCGCATGGCGAATGGGCGGGTGATCGCAGGTATTGTGTCGGATGATGGGACGGTAGAGGCCACCTTGTAGCCAACAAAACCCTCAAGTCCGCCGCGCACCGGCCGAAAACATGGCTACTGGCCCCACACTGACAGGGGTGGTGGAGAGTGCGATGAAGATAGGACACAACCCGGATACTGCCAATGCGCTGACGCAGGCGGCCGCTGCAAAGCAGCAGGCCAAGGCACCTGCGCCCGCAGCCCAGGACGCGGCCAAGGACGCGCCGCGCACGGCGGCCGCGGGCGTACCCGTGACCCTGTCGCAGGCAGCGCGCAGCATGGACGTGGCGCGTGGCGCCTCCGATTTCGACGCCGGCAAGGTCAAGGCTGTCAAGTCCGCCATCGAAAAGGGTACGTTCAAGGTGGACGCCGAGGCGGTCGCCGACAAGCTGCTGGCCAACGCCTCCGAAACCCTGCTGCGCTCCCGCGGCTGACCTTCCGCGCATGCCGGGGCGAACGGCCATAGACTCGCCCCATGTCCATAGGCACCCCCCTCTCCGCCATCGAAGCGCAGCTCCAGGACGTGGAGACTGCCCTGATGGCCACCGATCCCCTGACCCTGGAAAAGGCCGCCCAGCGCTTGCGCGAGGCGGCCTTTGCGTTGTCGCAGGCCCTGGAGCGTTCCGGCGGGCAGGGCACATGGCCCGAGGGCACGGCCGCCCGCATCCAGGCCATCGGCACCCGGCTGGGCCTGCTGCGCGAGCAGCTTGCACGCGTGCTGGCGCTCACCGAGCGGCAGGCCGCATCGCTGCTGCCGCCCGTGCAGGGCGTGACCTACGGCAAAGCCGGCAGCGCCCCCCCCGCCCCGGGCGCACGCATCTACCGCGCCCCGGGTTGATTTGCTATTGAAAAGAGAGCTGCTTGCGCTTGACTGGTAAGTGCTGGAGGCCAATTTGACTAGAAATCCAGCCTCGCTCCATTCATCCGAAGGCCGCGGAGCAGGCCATGCCAGCGGACGCCGCGGAGCTGGCTCCGCCAGGCCGCTGGCGTCGTCCCCCTTCCCGTAGCGCGCAGCGCTACGAGAGAAGGGGGAGGCGGCGCAGCCGCTCAGGGGGATGCCCTCTAATGCCCGCGCATCTTGGTGCGCAGGCGCGCGATGGCCTGGCTGTGCAGCTGGCACACGCGCGACTCGGTCACGCCCAGCACGGCGGCGATTTCCTTGAGGTTCATGTCGTGCTCGTAGTACATGCCCATGATGTACTGCTCACGCTCGGGCAGGGCCTGGATGGCAGCGACCAGCGAGGACTTCAGGCGCTGGTCGCGCAGCATGGACATGGGGTCGGCGCCCTCGTCGGCCACGTGGCGGTCGAGGAAGCCTTCGTCGTCATCGTCGCCGTGGTGGAAGTCCTCCAGGTACACGAGCTGCGTGCCCCGCACTTTGGAAAGCAGGGACTGGTAGTCCGCCAGGCTCATGCCCAGCTCCGCGGCGATCTCGGATTCGATCGGGCTGCGCCCGAGCTTTTGCTCCAGGCGGTGCAGTGCGTGCTCGATCTCCTTCTGGCTCTTGCGTGAGCTGCGGCTCATCCAGTCGCCCTCGCGCAGCTCGTCGAGCATGGCACCGCGGATGCGTTGGGTGGCGAAGGTCTCGAACTGCACGCCCTGCGTGACCTCGTAGCGCGAGAGCGCGTCGTTCAGGCCGATCATGCCGACCTGGATGAGGTCATCCAGCTCCACGTTGGGCGGGAGCTTGGCGATCATGTGGTGGGCGATGCGCCGCACCAAGGGCACGTGCTGGTGGAACAGCGCGTCCCGGTCGAGCTGGCCTTTCGCGGTGTACATCGGGTCAGTGGCTCCGGTCCATCAAGGGTGCGCTGGAAGCGGCGAGGCTGTGCGCGGGCAGCATCATCGGCATGGTAGCGTCAATCGTGCATGCGTTTTCCAGCAGTTGCAAGGCCAGGCGCTGAACGTCCTGCGGCCGCGCGGCCCAGACCGTGGTGGTGTGCACCTGCATGCCCAGCAGGCGCTCGGCGTTGCGCTGCAGCGCGACCAGGGCTTCCTGCGTCTGCTGTGCGCGCACGGGGGTGCCCGGGGGCTGGATGGAGGCCACGGCGCAGCGCACGCCCGCGTGCAGCGCCATGTGCTTGAGCTGCAGGTAGCCACGCACCATGCCCTGCGCGCCGGGCCCGGTGAGGACCAGCGGAACGCTGGCGCTGCCGCGCAGCAAGGGCGCGGCCAGCTCCGGCGGAGCGAACAGCACCACGGCTGCGTAGGCGCGGAACAGCGGCAGCAGGCACTGCAGCGCGTCGTGCGCAAGGCCTTCCTGCTGCGCCAGCCGCTGCAGGCCCAGTGCGGCGGGCACCACGGGCAGCGAGGAGGACGTGGCACCGGCATCCATCGCCGCCGCGGCGGCCGTGGACGCCAGCAGGTGCAGCAGGCCGGGCGCGCCGGCGCTTTCGTGCGCGGTGCCGTCGAGCACGACCACCGGGTAGCCCAGGCGCTGCAGGCTGGAGCACACCTGCCACAGGGTTTCCAGCGCGATGGAAGGGGCGGGATGGCTGAGCACGGGCAGCAGGCGCAGGTCGCGCTGCGGCGTGTAACCGTGCAGGCCGGCGCCCTGGTGGAATCCGGTGTCAAGCAACATCGGCCAGCCCCTGCTCGTCCGCGGTGGCGGTCGCGGGCGAGAAGAAGAAGTTGAGCTCCGCCGCCTTGGGATCGAAAGCCGATTTCACGCTGGTGCGCATGGAGGTGCCCACAAGCTTGTGCGCATCGGCGGCTTCCCAGTCCTCGGGCACGCGCTGGCCATTGGTCACGCCGCGCAGCACCATCTGGTGGCGGATCAGCGCGTCGATGGCGGGGCCGAGCTTCACGGCTTCGTCCACCTTGGACAGGATGGCCTGTTGCGAGCCCGTGGTCTTGAAGCCGGTGAGCACGTCGTCCAGTGTGTCGCCGTGGGCGCTGGCATTGAGCACCAGCAGGCGGTTCACGCCGGGCAGGTCGAGCACGTCGAGCAGGTCGCGCTTGCGCGGATCGCGCGGGGCGATGCCCGTGGTGTCGATGAGCACCATCTTCTTGGACGACAGCAGCCCCAGCAGGTCCTGCAGCGCCGCGCGGTCATGGGCCAGGTGGGCCACCACGCCCAGCATGCGGCCGTAGGAGCGCAGCTGTTCGTGGGCGCCCACGCGGTAGGTGTCCAGCGTGATCAGGCCCACGCTCTGCGGGCCGTGCACGCGCGCGCACAGCGCGGCCAGCTTGGCGGTGGTGGTGGTCTTGCCCACGCCGGTGGCGCCTACCATGGCGTAGATGCCGCCTTCCTCGTACAGCGGCAGCGCGTGCGCATCGGTCTTGAGGTTGCGTTCCAGCACTTCCATGAGCCAGCGCACGGCGTCCGGTGCGGGCAGGTGCTCGGGCAGGTGTTCCAGCACGGCGCGCGCCAGCGCGGGCGAATACCCCGCGCGGATGAGCTTGAGCATCAGGTTGGACTGGATCGGGTTCTGCCGTGCCTGGCCGAGCCAAGCCAGGGTGTTGAAGCGGTCCTCGATCAGGTCCTTCATGGCCTGCAGTTCCTTCATCAGGTTCTGCTGGCTGGTGCCCGCGGCCAGCGTGGGCGCGGCGGCGGCCGGCGCCGGGCGGCGCGGTGCTGCGGGCGTGAGCTGCTCGGCGCCCAGGTCGGCGTGCATGGGGCGCAGCGGGTTGTGGCGCGCCACGGGCGCGCTGGCGGGCAGTGTGGAGGGGCGCAGGGGCACGCGCTCGGTGGCGCGCTCGGGCAGCGGCAGGGCCGGCGCGTCGCCGTTCAGCGCCTCATGGCGGCGGCGCAGCATGCGCTCGCGCACATAGTCTTGGAACGACAGGGTGCTCATGGCGAGCTGCTCGGTGTCCTTGGCGACGGCGGTGCGGGCTGTATCGGCGCGCGGTTCCGCGCGGGCCTGCTGCAGGCGCACGGGGCTGGCGGCCAGGTCGTCGGCGCGCTCCTGCAGGCGGCTGCCGGCAAGCGCAACCGGCGGGGCGGCGGCCGGCTCCAGCGTGGACAGGGTTTCCTCCGCCGTGGCCACCACCTCGACGCCGCCGGCCGTGGGGCGGTTGGACAGGATGAGCGTGCCTTCACCAAAAGCCATGCGCGCCTTGGCCAGGGCCTCCCGCGACGTGGGAGCGTGGAAGCGTTTGATGTTCATGACGTTGCACCTTTGAGGATCGGGCCGATGCGGATGGTGTGGGTTTCAGGGATCTCGCTGTGCGCGAGCACCTGCAGGCGGGGCGCCACGCGGCGCACCAGGCGCGCGATGGCGCCGCGGATCTGGTCGGGCACGAGCAGGCAGGCGGGCATGCCCAGCTCCTCCTGCTTCATGGCGACTTCGGCGGCCTTGTGGGTGAGCAGGTCGGCCACGCCGGGGTCCAGCGCCGGGCCGCCGGCATTGCCCAGGGCCTGCATCAGGAGGCGCTCCAGGCCGGGTTCGATGGCGATCACGCTGAGCTCGCGCGTGGGGCCGTAGATCTGCTGCACGATGGCGGGCGAGAGGGCGATGCGCACGCGCCGCGCCAGTTCCACCGGATCCTGCGTGCTGCCGGCGTGCTCGGCCAGCGTTTCGATGATGGTGCGGATGTCGCGGATGTGGACGGACTCCTCCAGCAGCAACTGCAGCACCTTCTGGAATGTGGTGATGGAGACCATCTTGGGCACGACTTCTTCGATCAACTTGGGGGCCAGGCGGGCCACGTGCTCCACGAGCTGCTGCGTCTCGGTGCGGCTCAGGAGCTTGGAGGCCTGTACTTGCATCAAGTGTGACAAATGGGTCGCCATCACGGTTTCCGGATCAACGACGGTAAAGCCCGCCATTTGCGCGGCTTCCTTCTGCCCTGCGTCGATCCAGTGCGCGGGCAGGCCGAAGGCCGGATCGGTCGTGGGTGTACCGATCAGCGGCGTGCTGATGCCGCCGGGATTGATGGCCAGGAACATGCCGGGGAAGGCCTCGCCCTCGCCCACCACCACGCCGCGCAGCGTGATGCGGTAGGCGCTGGGCTTGAGTTCGAGGTTGTCGCGCACGTGCACGGCCGGCGGCAGGAAGCCCACCTCCTGCGCGAACTTGCGGCGCACGCCCTTGATGCGCGTGAGCAGGTCGCCCTGGCGGTTCTTGTCCACCAGCGCGATCAGGCGGTAGCCCAGTTCCAGGCCCAGCAGGTCCACAGGCTGCAGATCGTCCCAGCTCGCTTCGCCGTCGGCGACGGGCCCGGGGGCTTCCTCCACGGGCGGGGGGCGGTTCTGGCGCTGCATCAGCACCCAGGCGCCGTAGCCGATGCCACTGCCCATGACCAGGAACACGGCGTGCGGCATGCCGGGGATGAGGCCCAGCAGGATCAGGATGCCCGCCGTCACGCCCAGCACGCGCGGCGACATGAAGAGCTGCTGCACGATCTGGCGGCCCATGTCCTCTTCCTTGCCCACGCGCGAGATGACCATGGCCGCGGCCACGGAGATCAGCAGGCCCGGGATCTGCGCCACCAGCGCGTCGCCCACCGCCAGCAGGATGTAGCTGTTGGCCGCGTCGCTGGCCGACAGGCCGTGCTGCAGCATGCCGATGGCGAAGCCGCCGATGATGTTGATGACCAGGATCAGGATGCCGGCAATGGCGTCGCCGCGCACGAACTTGCTCGCGCCGTCCATGGAGCCGAAGAAGTTGGCCTCCTCCTGGACCTCGGCACGGCGGCGCTTGGCCTCCTTGTCGTCGATCAGGCCGGCATTCAGGTCGGCGTCCACCGCCATCTGCTTGCCGGGCATGGCGTCCAGGGTGAAGCGGGCCGAGACCTCGGCGATGCGCTCGGCGCCCTTGGTCACCACCACGAAGTTGATCACCACGAGGATGGCGAACACGATCAAGCCCACGGCGAAGTTGCCGCCGATCAGGAAGTGGCCGAAGGCCTCGATCACCGCGCCCGCCGCGCCCGGGCCGGTGTGGCCTTCGAGCAGCACCACGCGGGTCGAGGCCACGTTGAGCGACAGGCGCATCAGCGTGGTCAGCAGCAGCACCGAGGGGAAGGCGGCGAAGTCGAGCGGCTTGACCATGTAGGCCGCCACCATCATCACCATCAGCGCCACGGCGATGTTGAGCGTGAAGAAGGTGTCAAGCATCCACGGCGGGATGGGCAGCACCATCAGCGCCAGGATGGCCACCACGAGCAGCGGGGCCGACAGGCCCTGCAGGGCCGAGCGGTTGTCGCCGGCCCATTGCCGGACGGAGTTCATCGACGGGGTCATGCGTTACCTCGGCGGGCGCGTTGCGCCTGGGGCGAGTGCGGATCGAGTTCGGGCGGCACCTGCGGGTCGGGCTGCGCGCCGGGCATGGGGCCTGCACCGCGCAGCGCAGCCTTGAGTCGGTAGACGTAGGCCAGCACCTGCGCCACGGCGGTGTAGAGCTGGGCGGGGATGGGTTGCTCCAGCTCGGCGTGGGCGTACAGGGCCCGTGCCAGCATGGGCGACTGCAGCACCGGCACGCCGTGCTGCTGCGCCACCTCGCGGATGCGGAAGGCGAGCAGGTCCGTGCCCTTGGAGACGACCTGCGGCGCGCCCATGGCGGCCTCGTCGTAGCGCAGCGCCACGGCGTAGTGGGTGGGATTCATCACCACGAAGTCGGCCTTGGGCACGGCGGCGATGCTGGCGCGGTCGGCGATCTCGCGCTGCTTCTGGCGGATCTTGCTCTTGATCTGGGGGTTGCCGTCGGCCTCCTTGTGCTCGTTCTTCACTTCCTCGTGCGACATCTTCAGGCGCGACTTGAAGAGAACGGACTGCAGCGGCACGTCCACCAGCGCGAACAGGAACACCACGAGCAGCAGCAGGCTCACGCCCGAGACGACCCACTCGCCTGCGTGGCGCAGCGACAGCGGCGAGGGCTGCAGCACCAGCAGGGCCATCTTCTCGGTGCTGTGGCCCATGAACTTCCAGGCGACGAAGGTGAGCACCGCCGTCATCAGCACCATCTTGGCCACGTTGGTGAGCTGCTGCTTGGAAAACAGGTTGGCCACGCCCTGGATCGGGTTGAGCCGGTTGAACTGCGGCGAGATGGGCTTGAGGCTGAAGACCCAGCCGCCCGCGCCCAAGGCGCCGATCAGGGCGGCACCGGCGGTCAGGGAGGCGAACGCGGCGCTGGCGAGCACGCCGACCGTCGCCAGGGCCTTGAGGCGTTCCAGCATGTGGCCCGGGGCACGGACGGTGGCGGCGTCGAATACCAGGTTCTGGCGCAGACCGCGCTCCAGGTAGTCGATCAGGGAGGGCGCCAGCACCAGCAGGGCCACCGCGCCCACGCCCAGGATGGCCAGGTGCGACAAGTCCCGCGAGCGGGCGGTCTGGCCGTCATCGCGCGCCTTCTGGAGCTTGCGCGCGGTGGCGGGGAGGTTCTTGTCTTGGCTCGAGCTCATGGTGGCGTGACTTGCGGGTCACGCCATTGTCGGGAGCGGGGGGGAAAGCTAAAGCCCGAATAAAGGGGTGGTGGCCCCTCTATTCGGCTGGCAGCAGATGCTATTGTTTGAATAGCTGCCAGCGCTTTCTGGATAAGCGCTGGAGGCCAATTTCATTAAAAACCCAGGCTGGCCAGCAGGTCGTCCACCTGCGACTGGCTGGTCACGACGTCGGCCGTGGCCTCGGGGTCCACCACCGGGCCCTGCAGGTGCTCGCGGCGTGGCTCGGGCGCGGCCGGGGGCGCCGTGTGGGGCGGAGCGGTCTGGATCAGCAACTGCACGAGCTGCTGCTCGATCGTGGAGGCCAGGTTCACCACGCGCGCGATCACCTGGCCGGTCAGGTCGTGGAAGTCCTGCGCCATCATGATCTCGGTGAGGTGCGTGTCGGCCTCCTTGGTCACGCGCTCCACGTCGGTGAGGAAGTTGTAGATCTCGCCCTTGGCCACGGCCGCCACCGGGTCGGCCACGAGCGAGGTGACCACGCGGCGCGTCTCGCTGGCGATGTAGTCGTGCTGGGCCTTGGCCTGCTCCACGCGGCTGAGCACCTTCTCGGCCGCCTCGCCCGTCAGCCGGGCGATGTAGGACAGCCTGCTTTGCGCGTCCGGCAGCTCGCCCATGGTGCCGCGCAGCTGGTCCGCATAGCCCAGCTCGGTCAGCGCGCTGTGGAGCTGGCGTGTGAGCTGGCCGATCTTCAGGTGAACGTCGTCCGCATTGGCGGGCGGCGCGGGGGAATCCGCTGCCTCCATGGTCACAGCCCCATTTTCTTGAGGATCAGGGTCACCTTCTCTTCGAGCGTGGCCTTGGTGAAGGGCTTGACGATGTAGCCGGCCGCGCCGTTCTGGGCGGCCATCACGATGTCTTCCTTGCGCGCCTCGGCCGTCACCATGAGCACGGGCAGGTGCTTGAGCTTGTCGTCTTTCTTGATCTCGCTGAGCAGCTGGAAGCCGTTCATGTTCGGCATGTTGATGTCGGTGACCACGAAGTCGAAGCGGCCGTTGCGCAGCTTGTTCAGCGCGGCCACGCCGTCCTCGGCCTCGTCGGCATCGGCGAAGCCGCTTTCCTTGAGCAGGTTGCGGACGATGCGCCGCATGGTGGAAAAGTCGTCAACGATCAGAAAACGAAGGGCGGAAGACACAAGGGACCCTTTCGGTCGAAATTACGGGGCTATTGTCATGGCCCCCCGGCAACGTGACAAGGTGTTACTGGGGGTCTGCGGATGCGGGATTGTCCTGCTTTTCAGCCGGGGGCGGCGGCAAGGGGAATGCAACATTGCGCTTGCCTATGAGCCGCTCCTCGGCCTCGTGCGTGAGTACGGTGATGGTAATGCGCCGGTTCACCGCGGCGCGCGGATTGTCCGGCTCCAGCAGATCGCTGGCCGCCAGGCCCACCACGCGGCCGAGCTTGGCGTCGGGCATGCCGGCGGAGACCAGCTCGCGGCGCGAGGCGTTGGCGCGGTCGGCCGACAGCTCCCAGTTGCTGTAGCCCCGGTCACCGTTGCCGTAGGGTACGGCATCGGTGTGGCCGGCCAGGCTGATGCGGTTTTCCACGCCGCCCAGCGCCGCGCCGATCTCGCGCAGGATGTCGCGCATGTAGGGCTTGACCAGGGCGCTGCCGCTGTCGAACATGGGCCGGTTCTGGTCGTCCACGATCTGGATCTGCAGGCCGTCGGGCGTCAGGTCCAGCCGGATCTGCGAGCGGAACTCGTTCAGGCGCGTGTTCTCGGTGATCATCGCGTCGATCTTGGCCTGCAGCGCCTTGATGCGTTGCGCGTCCTGCCGGGCGCGCTCGGCGCGCGCGTTCTCGATGCTCGTGCGCATGCTGGTCGAAGCGTCGGCGTCGGAACGCCGCACCTGGCCGTGCACCTTCGACAGGTCGTTGCCGCCGCCCGGGATGATGCTGGAGCTGTTGCCCGCGCCGTCGCCGCCCTGCATCGCCACCTTCAGCGGCGAGGCGAAGTAGGACGCGATGCCCTGCAGCTCGCCCTTGGCGGTGGAGCCCAGCAGCCACATGAGCAGGAAGAAGGCCATCATGGCCGTCACGAAGTCGGCGTAGGCGATCTTCCAGGCGCCGCCGTGCGCAGCGTGGGGGCGCTTCTTGCCGCGCTTGATGATGATCGGCTGGAGCTTCTTCTCCGCCATTTACTTCTTGCCCTTCACGTGGGCTTCCAGCTCGGCGAAGCCTGGCCGGTCGCCCGAGAACAGCACCTTGCGGCCGAACTCGATGGCCGTGGCCGGGTTGTAGCCCTGCATGCTCGCCAGCAGGGTGGACTTGATGCACTCGTATTCCTTGGCAGCGTCCGTGGCCTTCTGCTCCAGCAGGCCGGCCAGCGGCTCCACCGCGCCATAGGCCAGCAGGATGCCCAGGAACGTGCCCACCAGCGCCGACGCGATCATGCCGCCCAGCACCGCCGGCGGCTGCCCCACCGAGCCCATGGTGTTCACCACGCCCAGCACGGCCGCCACGATACCGAAGGCCGGCAGCGCGCCGGCCAGCCGCGTGAGGGCGGCCACGGGGGCGTGGGCCTCCTGGTGGTGGGTCTCGATCTCGTTGTCCATCAGCGCCTCGATCTCGTGGGCGTTGAGGTTGCCCGAGACCATCATGCGCAGGTAGTCCGTGGTGAACTCGATCACGTGCGGGTCGCTGCCCACCGCGGGGAATTTCTTGAAGATCTCCGATTCCTGGGGCGCGTCCACGTCCTTCTCGATGGCCATCAGCCCTTCCTTGCGCGCCTTCTGCAGAATCTCGTAGAGCATGGCCATCAGCTCCATGTAGCGCGCCTTGGTGTACTTGTTGCCCTTGAGCACCTGCGGCAGCGCCGCCATCGTGGCCTTGAGCACCTTGGGCTGGTTGGTGACGATGAACGAGCCCAGCGCCGCGCCGCCGATGGTGATCATCTCGAACGGCAGCGCCTCCAGCAGCACATGGATGTTGCCGCCGTGCGCCACGAACACGCCGAAGACGCAGCCGAAGGTGATGAGGTAGCCGAGGATGACGAACATGGTGCGCGGATTGTGTCAGAGTCTTTCAAACGCCTAAGGAACGATCAGCGCCGGCAAAGCGCGCCTTTTCAGGGGTGATTTACTATCATAAGGATAGCTTCTTGCGCTTGATGGATAAGCGCCAGGGCCTGTTTTCATGAGGGAGTCCAGGCGTCCACCCATTCCGAGAGCGCCCGCCCTTCCAGCATCCAGTCCGCCAGCACGGCATCGCGCAGGCGGTCGCCCAGGCGGGCGCTGGCGTCCAGGTCGCTGGTGTGGGCGCGGATGGCCTCCATCCAGTCGTCGAAGCGGTTGGACACCCGCGTGACCGGCAGCGTGCCCCGGTAGGGCGCCAGGTCGCTGCACACCACGGGAACGCCGCAGGCGCCGTATTCCAGCAGGCGCTGGTTGCCCTTGCATTCATTGAACACGCCCGGCGCCAAAGGCGCCACGGCCAGGTCGAGGTTCAGGCCGGAGAGCTTGCGCGGGTACTGGTCGATGGAGACGGCGTCGTGCAGCTCGTGCACGAAGGGCCGCAGCGGCGCGGGGCAGGCGCCCAGGAACACCCATTCCACCTCGCCGGCCAGCGTCTGCACCACCTCGGCGATCTGCGCCAGATCCTCTGCGTGGACGGCCTTGCCTGCCCAGCCGATGCGTGGGCGCCGGCCTGCGCGGCGCTGTCCGCCCAGCCCGCGCCACCAGACGGGCGGCAGGCGGGTGGGCAGCACCCGGGTGTCGGGATGCAGGCCTGTGAAGGCTTCGGCCAGCGCCGCGGTGGGCACCACCAGCCGGTCGGCCAGCGCCACGGAGCGCCGCAGCGCGCCCAGCACGTCCTGGGGCAGGTCGGGGCGGTGGGCGTGCGCCGCCGGCAAGCCGGGCAGGTAGTCGTCCAGCTCCGCCACCTTGAACGCCTGCGTGAACTGCGCCTGGCGGCGCAGCATGGCGATCTGCGGCTCGCGCACCTGGCTTTGCAGGATCCAGGCGTCGGGCCGCAGGCGCTCCATCTCCGCGGGCAGCCAGTGGCGCTGGCTCAGGCGCACGTCCGCCAGCCCCGCCGCGGACAGCGCCACCGCGGGGTGGATGACGCGGTAGTGGCCGCTGCCCTGCCCGTCGGCCGCCAGGGCCAGCACCGTCGGCAGCGGCCGCCAGGGCAGCGGGTTCCAATTCAGGTCCTGCGCCGTCTCCAGCTCGAAGCCCTGGCCCAGCAGGGACAGGTTCTGGTTGTAGGCCGGGTCGCGCGCGATCTCGGGCAGCCATTTGCGGTACATGGCGTCCTGCGCGGACACGATGGCGGCGCTGTGCTGCGGGGCCGTGCCCGCCTCGTTCAGCAGCACCGCGTGCGGCGTCCAGACGACCAGGTGCCCTGTCTTTCCTATCTTCAGGCACAGGTCCACGTCGCCGTAGCCCCCCGCAAGGTCCTGCGTGTCCAGCCCGCCCACCTGCTCGTAGAGGGAGCGGCGCACCATGAGGCAGGCTCCGGTCACGGCGCTATAGTTCTGGTCGATCTGCAGCCGCTGCATGTAGCCCGGATCGTTCACATCGGCGCCCATGAAAGGATGCTCTGCCGGGCCGCGCAGCCCCAGCACCACGCCCGCGTGCTGGACGGTGCCGTCCGCGCGCAGCAGCTTGGCGCCCACGACGCCCACCTCGGGGCGCAGCGCATGGTTGAGCAGCGCGTCGATCCAGCCCTCCTGCAGGACGGTGACGCCATCGCCGAGCAGCACCAGGTAGTCGCCGCGCGCCTCGCTGGGCGTCCGCACGATTTCGTAGTTCGGGTAGCCGGTCTTCTCGCGGATGGAGCGCACGCAGCGCTCCGCCAGGGCCGGCTGGTCCTGGGCCACGACGATGGACACCAGGGGCTCCGCCGCGTGCCCGTACAGCAGGCGGTAGCGGCCGGGCAGGCGGGTGTCCACGACCGCCTGCTCGTAGCCGCGGGTGCGCAGGTGCCTTTCGATGGCGGCCACTTCGTGCGCGTTGTTGGCAAGCGGCGGGGGGGCGGCGATGAACAGGGGCTCGTGCACATGGCCCAGCCCGGCCAGGCCTCCCGTCTCGATCAGGCGCAGCAGCAGCTCGAACTCGCGCGCGCCGGCAAAGGCGGCGTCGAAACCGCCGGCCTCCAGGAACGCGTCGCGCCGGAAGAACCAGTGCCGCGCCATGCCGGCGGGCCAGGACAGGAGCATGTCCAGGTTGAAGTCCGGCCGCAGCAGGGTACTGATCTCGCCTGTGGGCTCGTGGACGATTTCGTCCGCGCAGGCTGCGCGGCAGCCGGGCGCATCCATCAGCTCCAGGGCCAGGTGCGTGATGCCCGCCGGCGTGAGCTTCGTGCCGGCCTGCACGAAGCACAGCCACTGGGCCGCACTTTGCGCGGCCAGTGCGTTGAGCACATCCACGTCCGTGCTGGGAGCGATGTGGATCCCCACGTGGGGATAGCCTTGGGCCTTCAGGCTGTGCAAGGTGGCGCGCGCGGCCGAGGGGTCCGTGCCCGGCAGGACGATGAAGTCGATGCGCGGTGCGGAGGGCGCGTGTTCCTCGAGGCGCTGGGCGATCAGCCGGGACTGGGCTTCGCCGGGCTGGCGCTGGTCCAGCCAGTGCTGGATGGGCGCATTCTTTTGCGCGATGCTTTGCTCCGGGCGCGAGGCAGCCACGGGCGTGTAGGGCATGGCCTGGGTGTCGCGGATGAAAACCTCCAGCTGGTCCCAGAAGCGGCTTTCCGCGGCCGCGTACTTTTCCTGGGCGATGGGAATTCCGGCGATGGCGTCCTGGAGGGCCTGTGGTGTGTCGTCGAATGCCAGCCCATGCGTTCCCAGCTCCTCGATGCCCAGCGGCGTGCCATTGAACAGAGGCGAGGGCAGGACGATGGCCGGGCAGCCGCACAGGATGGCTTCCGTCCCGATGGAGGTGGACTCGAAGCAATAGACCCGCTCGCTGCGGCGGAACAGCTCGGCCATCTCCTGCGGCGAGGCGGGCCAGGTGCTGGTGATGAGGGTGCACCGCGCGGCCAGCTCCTGGTGCTCCTCCAGCGCGGCGGCGTGCCGCCCCGGGTACATCAGCCAGCCCTGGCGCTGCCCTTCGTGCGGGTTGCCCTGGTTGTGAAAGATCGAGCTGTCGATGGGCGGCATGAACAGCACGTGTTCCGGGTTCTCCCCGGCGGGCAGCAGATGCCGTGTGTAGGCGAACACCAGGTCGGAGGCGGGGAACTCCGCATCGCCCCCGATCAGCCCCGGCCGGTTCAGCAGGTAACGCACCACCGAACCGCCATTGCGCGGGTTGCCGGGGATCACCTCCGGGTACACCGTGATCGGCTGGCGCCCCGCCTGCGCATGCTGCTGCGCGATCTGGGGCGTGAGAATGGGCGTGTGCCACAGCGGATTGGTCGCGGCCGTGGGGTACAGCCAGGCGTCGTGGCCGCTGCGGTTGAGCAGGTGGCACAGCAGGTGCATGACGCGGATGCCCGCCGACGTGCGGCGGTACGCCGGGGCCTCGATGTAGTAAGGCCGCTGGGGTGGGGCGTGGAGCGGGCGGCTCATTGCATCGCCTCCAGGCGACATTGCGCCAGATGCTGGGGGGAGCGCAGCACGCGGTCTGCAGGCACCTCCACGCTATCCCCGCCATAGCCCCAGGGCGCCCACAGGAACGGCATGCCGCTGGCCTGGGCGGCCTCGGCGTCTTCCGCGCGGTCGCCCACGTAGATGGGGGCGGGGTCGGCCAATGATGCGCGCAGGCGCTGCAGCATGGCCGTCTTGTGCGCCAGGGCCGGGGTGTAGAAGTCCAGCGCGTAGACGCCGGTGAAGAACCCGCCCCAGCCCAGGTGCTCGACGATGCGGCGCGTGGGCGCGATGCGCTTGTTGGTGGCGATGTGCAGGCGCAGCGGCATGCGGCCCAGCGCGGCCAGCATCTCGGGCACGCCGGGGTAGACGCGCGATGCGCGGTAGCCGGCGTCGTCGTAGTGGCGCTTGAACCCTTCGACGAGCTCTGGCAGCGCGTGCGCCTGGGCATCGGGCAGCAGCGAGCGCAGCGTCTGCGCCAGCGGCGGGCCGATGAGCGCGGGCGTGAGCGGCGCGCCGGGCGCGATGCCCGCCGCGTCGAACGCCGCCTGCATGGAGGCCAGGATGGATGGCGCGGAGTCGATGAGGGTTCCGTCCAGGTCGAAGACGATGTCGCGCACGGTCATGGTTGGTTTTCTTTGGTGAGCAGCATGCCCATGACCTCGCCCTGGCGGGCGCCGTTGTCGATGGGCAGGAACAGGGTGTCCGCCACGCGCAGCCCGGCGCGTGCCGCGAGCCGGTGCAGGGCGGCGGGAGTGAAGAAGTTGACGTGCTCGTGCCAGTGGCGCTTGTGTGGCGCCAGGTCGGTGCCGGGCGGGTGCTGGCGCACCAGCGCCTCGTGCGGCACCTCCAGGTACAGCAGCGTGTGCGGGGCCATCAGGGGCAGCAGCTCCTGCAGCACGGCCAGGGGATCGGCCACGTGCTCCAGCACCTGCATGCACACCAGCAGGTCGTGATCTGGCGCGGCGTGAAGGGCGGCGCGTTCGGCGCCTTCGGCCAGCGCGGCGCCGGAGATGTCGTGCACCCGCACCCGCGCGCGGCCCAGGAAAGGCGTGTTGCTGCCGTCGCCGCCGCCCCAGTCCAGCACCCGCGGCCGTGCGGGCAGGCGGGGCGCGAGCCAGGCCTCCACCTCGGCGATGTAGGTGTGGCGGCGCGTGTAGTCCCGCGCCACCGTGGCCGCGTAGCCGGGCTCGAAACGGTCGCGTTGCTGCGTATACGCCGGGCCGCGATAGCCTTCGTAGAGCGCCGCCATCTGCGCGGGCGTGAAGCGCAAGTCCAGGAACGGCGCGCCGCAGTCGCCGCATTGCAGCGAATGGCACAGGGTGTAGGCCATGCCGGGCCGCAGGTCGCGCAGGCCCCAGTCCGCCGTGATCTCCAGCGGCGCCTGGCCCAGCGCGCGGCTGGCGACGAAGGGCATGAGCACGGCGGGCGACGACGCCAGATCGCGCCCGCCGCAGCAGATGCAGGCGTCGGCCAGTTGCAACACCTTCATCGCGCGGCCTCCGCATGGCGCGCCGTCTCCAGCACCGCGTCCTGCAGCGTGTGGCGCAGGTCCAGGCCCAGCTCGGCGCGCGCCTTGGCGATGCAGGGCACGTAGCGGCTGCGCGGGCCGCCCGTATCCTGCGCGGCGATGTGGACGGGCTTGCCCGGCGCGAGCAGGTCGCGCACCTGGTGCGCCAGCCCGGCGATGGTCAGGGCCGCGTCCGATCCGACGTTGTAGGCCTGGCCCGCGCGCCCGCGCTGCAGCAGCGCCTCCAGCCAGCGGGCCAGGTCGCGCTGGTCCATGTAGGAGCGAACGGGCGTGCCGTCGCCGTTCACCGTGATCCTGGGCCGGGCGAGCGCTTCGCGGATGAAGTTGCCGATGGCGAAATGGACATCCAGTGGCAGGTCGCGCCCCACGAAAGCGAAGCAGCGCGCCGCCACGGTCTGCAGGCCGTGCTGCTGCGCGTACAGCGCGCACAGGTGCTCGGCGCAGCGCTTGGCGACGCCGTAGGCGCTCTGCGCGTCCAGCGGGTCGGGCATGCCGTGGTAATCCTCGGGCATATGGGACATGTCCTGCGGCTGCGCGCCATAGACGCCGCCGGAGCTGGCGAGCAGGAAGCGCGGGATGCCGTGGGCGACCGCGTAGTCCAGCAGGTGGCGGGTGCCATCGACGATCTGCGTGTAGCGCTGCAAGGGCGTCAGCCGGGGCCCCAGCGTGGAATCGGCCGCCGCGTGCAGCAGGTGCGTGAACGATGCGGTGGCGGGCAGGCTGGCGGGGTCGAGGATGTCGCCCGCGTGAAAGCGCAGCCAGGGCAGCGCGGCGAATTCAGGGTGCCGCGCCAGGAAGCCCTCGGGGTCGCGGCTGAGCACGGTGACGCGCGGCGCAGCGCTGGCGGCTTGCCAGTGCCGCAGGAGCGCCTTGCCGAAGAATCCGGTACCTCCAGTCAGCAGCAGCTTCATTGATCCTTGATGCAATAGGCAGTTGGCGTCAGGCACCAGTTGAACTTGCGAAGCTTGACGTCCAGCTTGCGTTCGGCGCGGAACTGGTCGAAGGCGGTAGCTTCTCCGCCCCATGGGGGCAGGCCGTATTCATCGAAGACGATGACGCCACCCGGCACCACCAGATCCCAGAGCATATTGAGCGTGTAATAGGTCGGCTCGTACAGGTCCAGGTCGAAATGGAGCAGGTTGATCCTCAAGCCTGGCGTCTGATCCAGGAATGGCTTCAATGTGTCCTGGACGCGGCCCTTGATCAGCCGCGAGCGCTCCCGCGCCAGGATGTTGTCCTGATTGGCGAGCGCGCACAGCTCGAATATTTCACCTTCCACGTTCTCGGCCGACCATCCGCCGACCTTCTTGTCGCTGGCGAGATCGGACTGCGAAACGCCGTCTTCCTGCGTGAAGTCGGACAGGCCTTCAAAGGAGTCGAAGCCATAGACTTTCTTGGAGGTATCCGTGGGGCAAAAAATTTCCAGGAACTTGTGGAAAGAGAAGAAGGAAACACCTCTTGAAACCCCAAGCTCCACGATGCTGCCAGGGAGTTCCTGCGTCATCTTGAACAACTCGTAGTGAGCCAGATAACGGGTCATCAGGATGCGTTTCGTGTAGGCGGGCCAGTGCGTCAGTTTGTGCAGGTCCGAGTGCGGATAGCGCTGCTGGATAGCGTCGAAATTGTCCCAGTAGGTTTTGTCCTTCTCGGAATGAACGCCGAACATCTGTTCCAGCGGAGCGTCGAATTTGGTTGAGTTCCAAATACTCATGGGTTTTCCTTGTTGATGTAATCGACGACCTGGGAGTTGACCGTGCCGGGCCGGTACTTCGCATTGATGAAGTCCGTATCTGCATAGTCCGCGAACCGCAGTTGAACTGTGAATCTGGATCGGTCTTCGGATTGGATCGGAATGGACTTGTGCAGGACGTCGAATCTAAAGAACAGGGCATCTCCCTGATCCATCTCATTGATGCTGATGATGGGTGAGGGAGGCAGGTCTTCGTCAAGCAGCACTGCATCCGCATAGGACTGGTATTGGCCGCCGGGTTTCGTCTTAAAGATGCGGCCGCCCATATGAGCGTTGCCTATGAGTTGCAACCCCCCGGTGGACGGAATCAGCGGGGTGACGGGTAACCAGACGACGACGGCACGAGGGGAGCAGACCGAGAACCAGTAGTCCTGATGCCAACCGAACAGATACTTTTCTTCACCCTGGGAGTCAATCCGGCAGTTGATGTCAACCAGCGCTGGAAACTGGATGCCGCACAAGTTGCGCAGATGCTGGTGCATGGCCCCTGACGAGGCAAGCCGCTGGATGGATGCAAGGTATTTGAAGCCGTTGTAGATGGCGGATGCCTTGTTCCTGTCGTTCTGTTTGTGGTGGTTCCACAAGGAATCCAGATCCTGAAAGCATCCTGATGCGTCCAGGGTGTTTCCCATACGCAGCAGCTCGTCGTGTATTGCCTGGATTTCTGACGATGGGAACGCCTTCCTGGCAAGGGCATAGCCCTCTGTGTCAAAACACTCCACGTTGCCTCCGATCTTCAACTGGGTTGGCACGGATCGCCAGCGCTTCGCTGCGGATCTGCTGCAGCGTGGCCGGGTCGAGGAAGGGGTGCATGTCGTCCAGCTCGGGCGTGACGAACTTGCCCTGTTCGTCCACGCGCGACTTGATGCGCGGCGCGAACTCCTGCCGGGGATCGACGTGCAGGTCGATCAGCAGCGGGCCGCCGCCCTGCAGCAGCGCGTCGAGCCGGGGCAGGTCGGCCTCGGTGGCGATGCTTTCGGCGCGCAGGCCGTAGGCGCGGGCCACGGCGGTGAAGTCGGGGAAGTCCACGCCCGATTCGGGCGTGGCGCCGATCACGCGGCCGAAGAAGTTCTCGTGTGTCTGCCAGATCGACAGGTAGCCCCGGTTGTTGAGCACGATGACGATCACGTCCAGCCCGGTGGTCTTGAGCGTTTGAAGCTCCTGGATGTTCATCTGCAGGCTGCCGTCGCCTGCGAAGCAGATCACGCGCCGCGCGCCACCCGCTGCCGTGACCGCGCCTAGGGCGGCGGGCAGGTCGTAGCCCATCGAGGCCGAGCCGGAGTTGCTGAAGAGGCGCTGGCCCGTTTGCAGCGCGCCCACCTGAAAGGGCAGGATGCAGGCCGATGCGTTGCCGCAGACCACGATGTCGTCGGGCCGCATGCGAGTGAAGATGCGGCTGACCATGACGTAGGGGTTCAGCGGGGCGCCGGGCTGCTGCTGGTGCTCTGCCGCTGCGTCGTAGCGCTGGCCGGTCTGCCGGCACCACGTGGCCCAGGTTTGATAGCTGGGCAGTTCGGTGCGCGCAAGTTCGTCCTCCAGCACGTCCAGAAAGTCGTTCAGGTCTGCCTCCACGCCCAGGTCGGGCCGCAGCGTGGGCTTGCGCAGCTCGGCCTCGTCGATGTCCACCTGCGCCAGCCACGCGTTTTTGGCGAAGGCGTCCCAGTTGTAGCTGGTCTGGCGGATGTTGAGGCGCGAGCCCAGCACCAGCACGCAGTCGGCGGCCTGCAGGCAGAAGTTGCCCGCGCGGGTGCCGATGGTGCCGGGGCGGCCCGCGAACAGCGGGTGGTCGGAGGCGATGAGGTCGTGCGTCCAGGCTGTCGCGAGCGGAATACCCAGGCGCTCCACCAGCGCCAGCAATCGCCCTTCGGTGCGCGAGAGCCGCACGCCGGTGCCGCCCAGGATCAGCGGGCGGTGGGATTGGCGCAGCTTCTCGATGATGGCGCGGCAGGCGGCGCGCAGTGCATCCGATGGCGGCTTGGTAGCGGGCGCCGGGGGCAAGGGGATTTCGATCGCCTCGGTGGACTGCTGGATGTCCAGCGGAATGTCCAGCCACACGGGCCCGGGGCGTCCGCCCATGGCCTCGGCATACGCCTGGGGCAGCAGGGTTTCCAGCTCCTTCTCCGACCGCACCAGCCGCGCGAACTTGCACACGGGGCTGGCCATGGCGATGGTCGGGCCTTCCTGGTCGCCGAGCTGGCGCAGGCCCGGCACGTTGTGGAAGTCGATGCAGGTCTCGCGCTTGATCTGGCCCGAGAGGACGATCATCGGGATCGAGTCGGTGAAGGCGCCATACACGCCGTTGAGCGCGTTCACCGAGCCCGGCCCCGTGGTCAGCATCACCACGGCGGGCTTGCCGGTGATGCGCGCGTAGCCTTCGGCCGCCATGGCGCAGGCCTGCTCGTGGTGCATGAAGGTGCAGCGCAGTTGCCCGTGCCCGCCCAGGGCCTGGTTGAGGAACATGGCGCCGCCGCCCGTGACGGTGAAGACCTGCTCCACCCCTTGGGCGGCAAGCCAGTCGGCGATCTGTTCGGAAATGCGCTTCACTTCACAGGCCCCGGTTCAGGATCAGGCTCTTGAGCGCGGGGCTTTCGCTGTAAGGGCCGTCGATGTGGTCGATGGTCAGGCGTTCGTGGGCCTGGATGGGCTGCAGCAGCCGCTCGCCGTTCATCACCTCGCGGCACGAGAGCTGTCCCTTGTGCAGCGGAATGGCGAGGTAGAAGTCCTTCGCGAACTGGTCCTTGTCGAAGACGTAGCCGGGCGTCAGGTCGCGGCGCGCATAGGCGCCGCGCACCAGGGCGTTGAGGTATTCGGTCTCCTTGCGCGAGATGTTGCGCCGGCGCGTGCTGACGCCGCCGCACATTTCCTTGGCCTTGTGGAAGGCCTTGAACCAGGCGTCGCACTGCTCGGGCAGCGAGCAGTAGTTGGACACCGGCACGTCTTCGTACTGGATGTCGATGTGGCGCTCCCAGGTGCGCGCGCCCTTGCCGTAGGAGATCAGCATGGACGAATGCCAGTCGTGGTACTCGTGCGTGGACAGGCCGATGATGTGGCGCGGATAGCGGCTCTTCAGGTAGTCGATCTGGTCCAGGTGCAGTTCGTCGTCCTCGCTGGGGTAGAGGGATACGCAGTGGTTGATGGCCAGGGGAATGTCGCGCTTCTCGAAGAAGCGGACGATGTCGTCCAGGTCCTTTTCCGAAGCGCCGCCGGTGGAGATGATGGTGGGACGGCGCGTGGAAGCGATCTTCTCGATCAAGGGCCAGTCGTTCATGTCGGAGCTGGCGATCTTGATGACGGGCATGTCGAACTCCACGCACAGGTCGACCGATGCCTCGTCGAACGGCGTGGCCATGGGGATGCAGCTCAGGTTGCGGATTTCCTCGACCATCCGCGCGAAATCGGCCCTGGAGAGCTTGGTGTCCTCGGTCTTCTTGACGTAGCGCAGCTCCGTGTTGCCCTTGAAATCCGGGTGGATGAACTCGTCCACGTCGCGGAACTGCAGCTTGATGGCGGCCTTGACGTTGTTGTAGCGGGTCACGGCCCCGTGGTCGCGGATGATCTTGAGGCCGCGCTCCAGCTTGCCCCAGTGGTTGTTGGCCAGTTCCAGAACGAACAGGTTCTCGAACAGGTCCTTGTCGCGTTGGCTGATGGGTCCCATCACATTGCTCCTAATCGAAATCGACGCCCAGGAAGGCTCTGATCCTGGCCGCCGCGAAGTCCATCATGTCCTGCGTCAGCGCGGGCTGCACCCCGATCCAGAACGTGTCGTTCATCACCGTGTCGGTGTTGTCCAGGCTGCCGCTCACGCGATAGTTCCTGCCGACCATATACGGTTGGCGTGTCAGGTTTCCGGCGAAAAGCAGGCGGGTTCCCACCTTGTTCTGGTCGAGGTAGGTCAGCAGGTCGAGGCGCGAAACCGGGGCGCCTTCGCGCAAGGTGATGGGAAAGCCGAACCAGGACGGGTCGGCATGTTCCGTGGCGCGGGGCAGGATGAGGAATTCCTCGCACGCCGCCAACTGCGCGTGCAGGTAGGCGAAGTTCCTCCTGCGCTGCGCGACGAACCGGTCGGCCTTGTCCAGCTGCGCCAGCCCGCAGGCGGCCTGCATGTCGGTGATCTTGAGGTTGTAGCCCAGGTGGCTGTAGGTGTACTTGTGGTCGTAGCCCGCGGGCAGGCGGCCCAGCTTCTGGCAGAAGCGCTGGCCGCAGGTGTTGTCCTTGCCGGGGGCGCAGTAGCAGTCGCGGCCCCAGTCGCGGAAGCTCTCGGCGATGGCCTTCAGCTCGGCGTTGTTGGTGAACACCGCGCCGCCTTCGCCCATGGTGATGTGGTGCGCCGGGTAGAAGCTCAGCGTGCCGATGTCGCCGAAGGTGCCCACCATGCGGCCCAGGTAGGTGGAGCCGAGCGCATCGCAGCAGTCCTCGACCAGCCACAGGCCATGCTTCTTGCACAGCGCGGTGACGGCCTCCAGGTTGAAGGGGTTGCCCAGGGTGTGGGCCAGCATGATGGCCTTCGTCTTCGGACCGATGGCCGCTTCGATGCGGCTGGCGTCGATGTTGTAGGTGCCCAGTTCCACGTCCACGAACACCGGCACGGCGCCGAACTGCAGGATGGGGTTGACGGTGGTGGGAAAGCCCGCGGCCACGCCGATCACCTCGTCGCCCGGCTGGATGGCGCGCGCGCCCAGGCGCGGGCTGGTCAGGGTGCTGAAGGCGACCAGGTTGGCCGACGAGCCCGAGTTCACCGTGATGAGATGCTTGACGCCGATGAACGCGGCCAGGCGGGTTTCAAACTCCGCGTTGAAGCGCCCGGTGGTCAGCCAGCCGTCGAGCGCGGCATCCACCATCAGCTTGAGTTCGCTGGCGTCGATCTGCTTGCCCGAGGGCGGGACGGCGGTCGTGCCCGGCACGAAGGGCGCGGGCGCCAGGGCCTGCCCCGCGTACTGCTCCACCAGGCGGGCGATCTGCTCTCTCAGCATGTGTGCGTTGTCCATGGAGGGATATTAGCCAAATTGGACCACAGCGCCCATCCATCAAGCGCAAGCAGCTATTAAATCAGGAGTTCCCGGCCTGCCCGGCATCCTGGAGGAATGCGGTGAGCTGCGCACGGCAGGTGTCCAGGGCCGGGGCTTGGGACAGGTGCCACTCCACGGTTCTTTGCAGCGCGGCACGGGCGTTCCATACCGGGCGCCAGCCCAGCCGCTGGCGCGCCTTGCTGCAGTCCAGGCGCAGTTGCTGGGCTTCGTGGGCATAGGTGCCGGGCGGGTCGGCGCTCCATTGCACCGGGCGGGGCCAGTGCTGCGCGAGCAGGCCCACGACCGTTTCGACGCTCAATGCATCGTCGGCCTGCGGGCCGAAGTTCCAGCCTTCGGCCCAGGCCTGCCCGTGCTGCGGCTGGCACAGCCGTTCGGCCAGCTGCAGGTAGCCGTGCAGCGGGTCGAGCACGTGCTGCCAGGGACGGGTGGCCACGGGGTTGCGCAGGTGCAGTGCGGTGTTGGCGGCGAAGGCCGCGAGCGCATCGGGGACGAGGCGCGAGGGGGTGTTGTCGCCGCCGCCGATCACGTTGCCCGCGCGCGCCGTGGCCACGGCAACGCCCTGGGCCGCGAGGAAGCTGCGGCGGTAGCTGGCGGCCACCAGCTCGGCGGCGCCCTTGCTGGCCGAATAGGGGTCGTGCCCGCCCATGGGGTCGGTTTCGCGGTAGCCCCAGGGCCACTCGTGGTTCTCGTAGCACTTGTCGCTGGTGACGACGACGATGGCCGCCAGCGTGCGGCACGCGCGCGCGCATTCCAGCACCTGGGCCGTGCCCATGACGTTGACGGCGAATGTCTCCACGGGCTGCCGGTAGCCTGCGGGCACCAGGGCCTGCGCGGCCAAGTGGAAGAGGATGTCCGGATCGGCCGCCTGCAGGGCTTGGTGCAGCGAAGCGCTGTCGCGGATGTCGGCCAGGGTGGAGCGGGCGATGCGCTCGCCCAGCGCCAACCGCTCGAACAGGCTGCCGGGGTGCTCGGGCGGCAGCGCGTAGCCGTGGACCTGCGCGCCCATGCCCGTGAGCCACAGCGCCAGCCACGCGCCCTTGAACCCGGTGTGCCCGGTCAGGAACACCCGCTTGCCGGCCCAGAACGCGGGGTTCACCAGGTTTTCCATGGCGCCTGCCCGCTGCTCCAGAGGTCTTCCAGCGTCATCTTGTCGCGCAGGGTGTCCATCGGCCGCCAGAAGCCGTCGTGCTGCCAGGCCATGAGCTGGTCTTGCGCGATGAGGCGCTGCACCGGGCGGTCTTCCCAGGCGCTGGCGTCGCCGTCGATCAGGTCGATCACCCGGGGCGAGAGCACGAAGTAGCCGCCGTTGATGAGGCCGCCGTCGCCCATGGGCTTTTCCACGAAGGCGGTGACGGATTGGTCCGCGATGTTCAGCGCGCCGAAGCGCCCTGGCGGCGCCACGGCGGCGATGGTGGCCAGCCGCCCGTGCGTGCGGTGGAAGGCGAGCTGCGCGCCGATGTCGATGTCGGACACGCCGTCGCCATAGGTGAAGCAGAACAGCTCCTCGTCCTCGACGTAGCGGCGCACGCGCTTGAGGCGCCCGCCGGTCTGCGTTTCCTCGCCCGTATCGACCAGCGTGACCCGCCAAGGCTCCGCATGGCGTTCGTGGATTTCCATGCGGTTGTGGGCGATGTCGAAGGTGACGTCGGAGGTGTGCAGGAAGTAGTTGGCGAAATACTCCTTGATGACGTAGCCCATGTACCCGCAGCAGATGACGAAGTCATGCACGCCGTGGGTGGAGTAGCTTTTCATGATGTGCCACAGCAGGGGCTTGCCGCCGATGGTCACCATGGGCTTGGGCCGGGACATCGTTTCTTCGCTGATGCGGGTGCCGAGGCCGCCCGCCAGAATGACCGCTTTGACCATGTGTTGCCTCGTTGCTGGGCCCGATTATTGGCCGGCCGGCGGCGCGAAGATCGCGCGGAACCAGTCCTCGGCATGGCGTTCGAGCGTGTAGCGGGCCTGCAGCCAGTCGTGCAGCGCCTGGCCCTGCGTTTGCCGGAAGCCGGCATCGGCGATCAGGCGGCCCAGCGCGTCGAGCCAGGCGCCGTCGTCGTCGGGCACGCGCAGCACCGGCGGGTCGTCGGTCTGGTAGGGGTAGACGTCCGAGCAGACGACCGGCCAGCCCATCGCGCCGTACTCCAGCAGCCGCAGGTTGCTCTTGCACGCGTTGAAGGGGTTGTTCTCCAGCGGCGCGATGGCGATGTCCAGGTCCAGGCTGGCGAGCTTGGCCGGGTAGTCCTTGTACGAGACGAAGCCGTGGAACTCCTTCACGTAGGGCCGCAGCTCGTCCGGGCACATGCCCATGAACACCCAGTCCACCTTGCCCGCCAGCGCCTGCACCACGCGCTGCACCAGCCGCAGGTCGCCCAGGTGCTGGGCCGCGCCGGCCCAGCCGATGCGGATGCGCCCGCCGGTGCGCGCAGGGCGCTGGAGCCCGCTCCAATGCCGCATGTCCAGCGCGTTGGGCACCAGGCGGATGTCCTTGCAGTAGGGCGCGTAGTAGTCGGCCAGCGGCTGGGTGGAGACGATCAGCCGGTCGCTCAGTGCCAGCGCCTGCACCGTGCGGGTGTGGCCCTCGCGCTGGCCGCTGCGGTAGGACGGGTGCGAGGAGGGCAGGTCCGACGCCAGGTCGTCCATCAGCTGCACGATGAAGGCCTGCGGGTGCGCCCGCCGGATGGCGCGCAGGTTGTCGATGTCCTGGTCCGAGGTGGAGTGCTGCACCACGATGCGGTCGGGCTGGAAGCGCGCCACGTCCAGCGGCGTGAGAACCCGGCGCGTGGTCTGGCCGGGCTTCTCGGGCTCGACCACGCAGGTCTCGGCCAGGCTGTGCAGTTGCACCGCGTCCAGCGGCTCGATCACGCGGTACTGGCCCGAGCCGCTGCGCAGCGGCAGCGCCAGCACGCGCGGGCGGGCCTGGATGTCCAGGCTCCAGGTGTTCACCATGTCGGTGTCGAGCGCGTAGGGCCGGTGGCCCGACAGGTGCTTGCTGTAGAGCGGGTGCTGGCCGGCGAAGCCGACCCAGCGGGTCTGCATGTAGCGCGACTCGTCCACGGCGGCCTGCGACAGCGCCAGCGCCTGCACCGGGTCGCGCCGCAGCGCCTTCAGCGTCATGCCGCCCATGTGCGCGGCGTTGGCGTGGGGCGTCCAGACCAGCCGCCAGCCGGCCTGCTGCAGACGGTAGCCCAGGTCGGCCACGGGCTGGAACAGCGGCGTGTGCACCTCGTCCAGCCCGCCGGCGGCCAGCACGGCCGAGCGCCGCGCCATCCAGCACGAGCCATGGACGCCGGCCACGTCCTGCGCCATTTGCAGACGGTTCAGGCAGCCGCGCTCGGGCACGCCCTGGCGCTCGCCGGTGTAGTTCAGCAGCAGCCCGTCGGCCCCGGCCAGGTGGGGTCCGGCCACGACGAGCGGGTTGTCCTCCTGCTGCACCACCAGGCGCGGCGCGGCGATGGCGACGCTGCGCTCGGCGAACAGCCGGCGCAGCTCGGGCACGGCTTCGGCATCCATCCATTCGATGTCGTCGTCGCAGACCAGCACCAGGTCATGGGCGGCGGCGGCCATTCCCAGGTTGATGCCGCGCGCGTGGCTGTAGGCGCCGCCGCCGCTGGCGATCAGGCGCAGCGGCAGTTCGGCGGCGTGGGGCCATTGCCGCACGAACTGCTCCATCGAGGGCAGGTCTTCGTCCTGCACCACCAGCAGCGCCTCGCCGATGCTGCCGGGGGCGCGCTGCACGCACGACAGCAGCAGCGAGCGCAGGTAGCCCTGCTGCTTGCCCGTGGGCACCAGCAGCGAGACGGGAGCGCCGTCGTCGGGGTAGCGCACGCGCCAGCAGCCCAGCAGGTCGCCGGCCTGCAGCGTGGTGCCGGGGTGCAGCAGTTGCAACTCGGCCTGGGCGGCGGTGAATTCTTCTTCTTCCTGTCCTTCAGCCAGTTGCGGGGCCGCGTGGGAGAGCACCTTGTCCACGTAATGCACGCTGGCCGCGCCCAGGCGCAGCGCCAGGCGGTAGGCGCTGGCATAGCGGCCGTGGCCGGGCACGTCCTGCCAGGCGGCGGCGCGCACGGCCGCCACTCCGCCCAGGTAGTTGGTGCCGCGCAGCCATTCCACGTTGGCGCCGCCGGTGAATTGCGGCAGCGTCCGGCCGGGGGCCAGCGCCACGTCGTGCGCGGCATACACCATCTGGGCCCCGGGGTGGCGGCGGGCGGCCGCCAGCAGCTCGATCAGCGAATAGGGCTCCAGCCGGGTGCCGGCTTCGAGCAGCACCACCCATTCCTCCTTGCGCGGCGCGGCAGGCCAGGCATCGCCGGGGCCGACCCACTGCATGCCCTCGCCCAGTTCGCCGGGGGCGGGCAGGTCGGCGTGGATCACCACGCGGCCGGGCGGCAGCCAGCTCTTGCCCAGATCGTCCATGGCGTCGGCCAGTGCATCGGTGGGACGCCCGTGGCCGAAGATGTGCACGGTGGGCGGGCGCACCTGGCCCTTGGCCACCAGCTCGGCGCAGATGTCGCTGTAGATCTCGGTCGGCGTGGCCTTGGCTTTCCAGGCTTCGTAGTCGCGGCACATCCGGTCGATGGCCAGCTCGTCGGCGCGGGCGGCGCGGCTTTGCGGCGAGGTGGGCAGCCAGGGCTCCACGGAATGCAGTTGCTGCGCGTTCCACGCCTGCCGCTGGGGCAGCGCGGCGGCGGCGGCCTGCGTGGCCTCGATCAGGCGGGCCAGCAGCGGGGGGGCCTGCGGTGCCAGCGCGTCCAGCGCATCGCGGAACGCCTGCGTGCCGTAGGGGCGCGCATCCAGCGGCGCGCCCAGGGTGTTCAGGTGCGTGCCCCAGGTGTCCATCGGGTGCCGGGGCGGGGTTTGCAACTGGTGGTCGTTGGCCACGTAGACCACCTGGCAGCCCAGCAGCCGCGCTTCGGTGGCGACGCTGCCGCCCGCGTAGGCGTAGACCACCTGCGCCTGGCTCAGCAGGTGCCAGCGCTCGTGCGTGCCCACGGGCTGCTCGGCGAAGGGGGAGATGTCCTGCAGCGCCGCGTGTTCCGGCCGCAGCCGGTAATGGCGGCTCGGGAAGTGGCCCGAATACACCAGCGCGGCGATGGGGCGCGGGCCCTGCCAGGGCAGCGCCAGCAGCGCCGGGTCGAACCACGGCAGCGCGGCGCCCAGGGTCTGCGCCTCGCCCGTGGGCAGGGTGAAGTCCAGCCGGGTGAGCAGGTCCGGCGCATCCGGCTGCTGGATGGTGGGCGTGAAGCGCACCTGCAGACCGGGCAGCGAGCGTTCGCCCGCCTGCATCTGGATGCTGATCGGCGTCAGCCCCGCGAGGTAGTGCGAGGCCATCGCCGGGGGCGTGAGCAGCGGCGTCCACCACCCGCCATGCATCGCCACCGTATCCACCAGATACGCCGGATAGCCCGCCCGGTTGAGCTGGTGGCACAGCATGTGCAACTGCGCCGCATGCGGGGCGCCGTCGGTGAGCAGGTGCGGCGCGTGGATGTAATAGGGCGAGGGCAGGGCGGATGCGGGTGGATGCATGGCATGGGGCGTGCCCTGGCGGAACACGGTTCGGTGGGTGGTATTGCTCCTGGTTTGATAGCTCCTTGCGCTTATCCATCAGGCGCTGGATGCCATTTTGGCTTGTATCAACTCTGGAGCAGCCTCAGCACATTCTGGGGCAACTGGTTGGCCTGGGCGATCATGGCGGTGCCGGCCTGCTGCAGGATCTGCGTGCGGCTGAGGTTGGCCGTCTCCTGGGCGAAGTCGGCATCCATGATGCGGCTGCGGGCCTGCGACTGGTTCTCCACTGCCGTGCGCAGGTACGAGATGGTGTTCTCGAAACGGCTTTGCAGCGCGCCCAGCGTGGCGCGGCGGCCGTTCACGGCGGACAGGGCGCCGTCCAGCGCCGAGATGAGGGCGATGTTGCCGCTGGCCGCGCTGGTCACCAGGCCGGAGCTGGCGCCGCCCGCCGCCACGCCGCTGAAGGCGGCGTCGCCGTCCAGGCTGATGTCCGCGCTGCCGATGGTGATCTGGTTCTCGGCGCCGGCGTTGGCGCCTACCTGGAAGGTGTAGTCGGTCGTGGTGCGCAGGATGGACTCGCCGTTGAACTGGGTGGCGCTCAGCATGCGGTTGAGTTCCTTGCCCAGCTGCTCGTATTCGTTGCTCAGCTTCTGGATGTCGCCGCCGGAGACGGCGCCGGAGCCGGTGGAGTTCGGCGCGTTCGACGCCTGGATCGCCAGCTCGCGCATGCGCTGCAGCATGTCGTTCATGGCCGAGAGGCCGCCTTCGGCCACCTGTGCCATGGAAATGGCGTCGCCCGCGTTGCGGATGGCGACGTTCATGCCGCGGATCTGGGTATTCATGCGGTCGGCGATGGCCAGGCCGGCGGCGTCGTCCTTGGCGCTGTTGATGCGCAGGCCCGAGGACAGGCG
>NZ_DF238953.1:44051-59151 GCF_000400995.2 Acidovorax sp. MR-S7
GTTGGCGACGGTGTTGCGCTGGGCGTTCAGCGACGGGATGTTGGTGTTGATGATCATGGACATGGGCGGATTCCTTCAGATGCGAAAGAGGTTTTTTCCACTCGGGCGCATGCGCTGTGCGGCTGCAGTGCCATGCACCATGTCTGCCGGGTGTTGGAGCAAATTCTGAAGGGGGCCCAAAAAACAAAAGCCCCGATGAACGGGGCTTTTTGGGGCTAGTTCGGCTGCGGCATCACTTGTTCCACTGGCCGACCTGGGCGCTCAGGAAGGAGCTGAGCGAGCTCATGCTGGACATCTTGGCGTCCAGCGCCTGGTACTGCTTGAGCAGGTTCTGCTCGCGCTGCGTCAGGCGCAGCTCCATGGCCTCCACCGCGCTCTCGTTGCTCTTCTTCAGCGCTTCCAGCCCCTTGGTGCGGGTGGTGATGTCGCCGTTGACGCCGTTGGCGGCGAAGGCGAAATCGCGGATGCGCGTGATCAGGCCGTCGGTGGCGCCGTCGCCGGTGAGCACCCGCTCCAGCTTGGGCAGGTCGTTCAAGGCGGCATCGAGCTTGGAGTCGTTCAGCGACAGCGTGGGGTTCTTGAAGCTGCTGTCGAGCTTCATCTCCAGGCCCAGCGAGGCGAGGGTCGCGCCATCGAGCCCGGATTGCTGCATCAGGCTGCTCATCGCGTTTTGCAGGCTGCGCACGGTGCTGTCGCCCTGCAGGGGCTGGCTGGTCTTGCTGTCCGTGTCGTAGGCCGTCAGGTTGCGCAGCAGCGAATTGAGCTTGTTGAAGGCTTCCTGGAAGGACTTGAGCTTGCCCTTGATGGCGTCCTTGTCGGATCCGACCGAAATCTCGACGGGGGATGTGGTGGGCTTCAGCAGGTTCAGCGTCACGCCCGGCACCACGTCCTTGACCGTGTTGGAGGCAGAGGTGACGGTCATGCCGTTGATGACGAATTCGGCATCGACGGCTGCGGTGCGCTCCATGGCCTGCCCGTCCAGGCCGGCCAGCGCGCCGCCGCCCGAGGCCGCCATGGAGAAGCCGTTCTCCTCGCCCGTCTCGGTGCTGCGCACCAGCAGCCGCTCGCCCTGCCCGTCCTTGACCACCACGGCGGTGATGCCCGCGCCCGACTGGGTGATCTTGGCCGCCACGTCGCCCAGCGTGTCGGTGGCGGAGATGGCGATGTTCACCGCGCCGCTGCTGTCCGCTGCGAAGCTGGTGCCCGCCGCGTCCCAGCGGCCTTTTTGCAGGGTGATCTGCCCATCGGCACCCATTGTGGTGCCGCTGGCGAAACTGCCCGACGCCAGCGATTGCGCCTTGGCAAGCCTGTTGACCTCCAGCGAGAAGCCGGCCGCCGTGGCCGCGCTGGTGGCCGAGCCGGTGACGAAGCTCTTGTCGCCGGTGGTGAACTGCTTGCCCCGCCAGGTGTCGAGATCGGTCAGGCCCTTGGCCGCGTCGTACAGCGCCGACATGGCCGACTTGATCTGCCCGTAGGAGGAAATCTGGGTGCTGGTGCCGTTGATCTTGGCCTGGAGCAGGTCCAGCGGGCGGCGCTCCAGCTTCATCGTCTGCGTGATGATGCTGTCGACATTCAGACCGCTGCCGATGCCGAGGGATGAAAAGCCTGCCATGTCCTGGTCCTTTGCCGGTGGTTGGATGTGATTTTGCCGTTATGCCACACGTTCCAGAAGGCCAAAAGCCCGAAAAGCGCAAAAAACCGAAGGGCCTGCTGGCCCCCCGGCTTCTTCGGACTGCGCGGCCCGGAGGGCGGCGGTCAGCGCAGCAGCGACAGCACGCCTTGGGGCAGCTGGTTGGCCTGGGCGATCATGGCGGTGCCGGCCTGCTGCAGGATCTGCGTGCGGCTCAGGTTGGCCGTTTCGGCGGCGAAGTCGGCGTCCATGATGCGGCTACGGGCTTGCGACTGGTTTTCCACCGCCGTGCGCAGGTAGCTCACGGTGTTCTCGAAGCGGCTTTGCAGCGCGCCCAGCGTGGCGCGGCGGCCGTTCACGGCGGACAGGGCATTGTCCAGCGCCGAGATCACGGCGATGTTGCCGCTGGCAGCGCTGGTCACCAGGGCGGAATTGGTGCCCTGCGTCACGCCGCTGAAGGAGGTGTCGCCGTTCAGGCTGATGTCGCCGCTGTTGATGGTGATCTGGTTCTCGGCGCCCTGGTTGGCACCCACCTGGAAGGTGTAGTTGCCGGTGGTCAGCAGGATCTTCTCGCCGTTGAACTGGGTGGCGCTCAGCATGCGGTTGAGTTCCTTGCCCAGCTGCTCGTATTCGTTGCTCAGCTTCTGGATGTCGCCGCCGGAGACGGCGCCGGAGCCGGTGGAGTTCGGCGCGTTCGACGCCTGCACGGCGATGTCGCGCATGCGCTGCAGCATGTCGTTCATGGCCGAGAGGCCGCCTTCGGCCACCTGCGCCATGGAAATGGCGTCGCCCGCGTTGCGGATGGCGACGTTCATGCCGCGGATCTGGGTGTTCATGCGGTCGGCGATGGCCAGGCCGGCGGCGTCGTCCTTGGCGCTGTTGATGCGCAGGCCCGAGGACAGGCGCTGCATCGTCGTGCTCAGGCTGTTGGACGACTGGATGGTATTGCGCTGGGCATTCAGCGAAGCGATGTTGGAGTTGATGATCATCGACATAAAAAGCTCCTTGGCAGTGGATCAGGGGTTTGCCCGGTGCCAGGGGTGCTTCTCTGCGCCTCTGGCGACGAGCCGTTGAGCTCGTTGTTCCTGTTATCGGGTGTTACAGGAAAAACTTTAGTCCCGCTCCAAAGCGTGGACTTGTCGGCGTTTTGGCGGGCTTATCGCCCCCTTGGAAGCGGCCCGGATAGGCCATCATTGGGGATGCCTTCGATGCCCGGGCATGCCTTGCTCACTTTTTTGCTTTGCGGGGCTTAATTTGGAAGCGAGATGGCCGATAAGAGACAGAACACGGACAAGACAATGGAAGGATCTCGCATGTACACCCCCCCCGGCGCCAGGGCCTCCGCCGCCGCTTACCGGCAGGTGGACTTGAATTCCCAGGTCTTGAGCGCATCGCCGCATGGCCTGATCGGTCTTCTGTATGCCGAATTGCGCTCCTGCCTGGTCGGCGCCAAGGGTGCGATCGAGCGGGGCGACGTGAACACCAAGGTGCGCCTGATCGACAAGTCCATGCGTCTGCTCGACGAGGGGCTGCTGGCCGGGCTGGACATGCGCGCCGGCGGCGAGCTGGCCGCCAACCTGCACCGGCTCTATTCCTACTGCCTGCTGCGCCTGACCCAGGCCAACGCCCAGGGCGACGCCGCCATCGTCGAGGAAGTGCTGCGGGTGCTCCAGCCGGTCATGGATGGCTGGAACGAAATCGGGGGGCAGGCGCGTGCCTGACCGTACAGATATGGAAATGACCACCAAGAAGGCAGACCCCGGGATGCTGATCGACTTCTACAAGGCCATCGAGGAAAGCAGCGCCAAGATGCTGGAGGCCGCCAAACTGCGCGACTGGGACGGGGTGGTGCGCTACGAGGGGGCCTGCGCAGTGCTGATCGAGCAGCTGCGCTATACCTCGCAGCAGCAGGAACTGCTGCCCGAGCACCGCAAGGAAAAGGCGCGCATCATGCAGCGCATCCTGCGCAACGACGCGCAGATCCGCATCCTGGCCGAGCCGTGGATGGCGCAGTTCGAGCACATGTTCGACGGGCAGCCGCAGGTGATGCACTGAGGGCGCCCGGGCGCATGCCTGTGAAAAAAGCCGGCACCGCGAGGTGGCCGGCTTTTGTTTTATAGATGAAAAATGGCTCTGGCGCTTATTTGGCAAGCGCTGGCAGCTATCAATAAAGTAGCATCAGACCTGCATGTTCATGATGTCGGTATAGGCCTGCACCATGCGGTTGCGCACGTGCAGCGTGGCCTGGAAGCCGATCTGCGCCTTTTGCATGGCGACCATGGTTTCCTCGATGCTCACGTTGGGGTTTTCCAGCTGCACTTCGCGCTGCAGGTCGCTGGAGCGGTCCTGGGCGGCGCTCACGGACTGCAGGGCGCTCTTGAAGGCGTGGGAGAAGCCGACGTCCTGCGTGCCTTCCTGCGGCGCGGTGGCGCGGCGCGCCACCTGCGTGCCCGTCAGGGGGAGGTTGGTGCTTGCGATGCGCAGATCCATGGCGGTGGTGTGGCAAGGGTTCAGGAATGGTGCGATCGTAGGCGGGCGGGCGGCGGCGCGGCCGGGGGAAATGATGGACAAAGGCGCGCCTTATCCGGTGAACGGGGGAGGGGGGCTATTCAATAATCGCCGCACCGCCGCCATCCTGCCCGGCGTCCGCCTTGCATGGAAAACACGATGTCCTCCGCCGTTGCCGAACTTCCCGTCGCTCCGCCTGCCGCTGCCGCGCCGTCCTGGCCGCAGCGGTTCGCGTCCCTCGACCGGTCCGCGCGCCTGCGCCTGGGAGCCGCGGCGGCGCTGCTCGTGGCCGGCGTGGTGGCAGCCTTCTTCTTCAGCCGCCAGCCCGACTACCGGGTGCTGTTCGCCAACCTGAACGATAAGGATGGCGGTGCCATCGTGGCCCAGCTGTCGCAGATGAACGTGCCCTACAAGTACGCCGAGGGGGGCGGCGCCATCCTGGTGCCGTCCGAGCGCGTGCACGACGTGCGCCTGCGCCTGGCCACGCAGGGCCTGCCCAAGGGTTCGGTGACGGGCTTCGAACTGATGGAAGCCAACCGCTTCGGCATGACGCAATTCCAGGAGCGGCTCAACTTCCAGCGCGGCCTGGAGGGGGAGCTGACCCGCTCCATCCAGGCGCTGGCCTCGGTGCAGAGCGCGCGCGTGCATTTGGCGCTGCCCAACCAGAACGGCTTCTTCCGGGAGCAGCAGAAGCCTTCGGCCTCGGTGCTGGTGAGCCTGTACCCGGGGCGCTTCCTGGACCGCACGCAGCTCGCCGGCATCGTGCACCTCGTGGCCTCCAGCGTGCCCGAGCTCGCGCCCTCGGCCGTGAGCGTGCTCGACGACACGGGCAAGCTGCTGTCGCAGTCGCCCGACGGCGCCGCCGGCGCCAGCGCGGACGCGCAGCAGCTCGCCTACGTGCAGCAGATCGAGCAGCAGTACACGCGCCGCATCCTGGACATCCTGGAGCCCGTGGTGGGCAAGAACAATGTCAAGGCGCAGGTCACGGCCGAGGTGGACTTCAGCCAGACCGAGTCCACCGTGGAGCAGCACCGTCCCAACCTGACGCCCGACTCCAGCGCCGTGCGCAGCCAGCAGATCGTGGAGAGCACGGGCGTGCAGGGCGCGCAGCCGCCCGCCGGCGTGCCTGGCGCCGTGAGCAACCAGCCACCGCAGAATTCCACCGCGCCCATCAACGGCGCCAACCCCCCGCCTACCGCCGTGAACGGCCAGCAGCAACAGGGTGCGCAGGGGCAACCCTTGGGCAAGCGCGAGTCCATCACCAACTACGAGGTGGACAAGACGACGCGCGTCACGCGCGGCGGCAGCGGCGCCATCCGGCGCGTGAGCGCGGCCGTGGTGGTCAACTACCAGCCCGCGAGCGAGGGGCCGGGCAAGCCGACGGTGAACAAGGCGCTCACACCCGAGCAGGTCGAGCAGATGACGGCCCTGGTGCGCGAGACCATCGGCTTCAGCAAGGAGCGCGGCGACTCGGTGAACCTGATGAACGCGCCGTTCCTGGTGGAGGAGGTGGCGCAGACCGACCTGCCGCTGTGGAAGCAGCCCGAGGTGGTCGAGCTGGCCAAGACCCTGGGCTGGCCCGTGGGCATCTCGCTGGCGGTGGCGCTGCTGCTGCTGGGCCTGGTGCGGCCGGCCCTCAAGTCCCGCGCCCCTGCCGCGCCGGCGCAGCAGCCCGGCAGCCAGGTGAACGCCATCGAGTCCGAAGAGCTGCAGCGCCCCGCGCTGCCCGCTCCGGCGCAGGTGCAGGAGCTGCCGCCCACGGTGGAGCAGCAGCGCCTGGACGAGGCGCGCGTGCTGGCCAAGGAGAACCCCGTGGCCGTGGCCAACATTCTCAAAACCTGGGTCAACGGCGATTGACGCCGGCCCGCAACCGAGAACGAGTCTGGTATGGATGAGCAGGGCCTGAACGACGCCGCCATTTTGCTGATGTCCCTCGGCGAGGAGGAAGCGGCCGAGGTTTTCAAGCACCTGTCGCCCAAGGAGGTGCAGAAGCTCGGCGAGACCATCGCGCGCATGCGCACCGTCTCCAAGGACAAGGTGGACGAGGTCATCAACCGCTTCACCAGCGATGCGGCCGCGCAAAGCCTGCTGGTGTCCGACACCAGCAACTACGTGCGCGCGGTGCTCAAACGCGCCCTGGGCGACGACAAGGCGGCGCTGCTGATTGACCGCATCCTGCAGGGCGGCGACGTGTCGGGCATCGAGAGCCTCAAGTGGATGGACCCGCTCTCCGTGGCCGAGCTGCTGCGCAACGAGCATCCGCAGATTGTGGCCGCCATCCTGGTGCACCTGGACCCGGAGCAGTCCTCCGCCATCCTGATGCAGCTCACCGACCGCCAGCGCAGCGAAGTGCTGCTGCGCGTGGCCACGCTGGAGGGCATCCAGCCCACGGCGCTCAAGGACCTGAACGAGGTGCTTTTCAAGGTGCTGGCCGGCGGCGACAAGATCCGCAAGAGTTCGCTGGGCGGCGTCAAGGCGGCAGCCGACATCATCAACCTGCTGGGCTCCGGCGTGGACGGGGTGGTGCTGGAGAGCATCCGCGGCTACGACGTGGACCTGGCCCAGAAGATCATGGACAAGATGTTCGTGTTCGACGACGTGATGAAGCTCGACGATCGCGCCATCCAGACGGTGCTGCGCGAGGTGGCTTCCGAAACCCTGGTGGTGGCGCTCAAGGGCGCGCAGCCCGAGCTGCGCGAGAAGTTCCTCTCCAACATGTCCAGCCGCGCCGCCGAGGCGCTGCGCGAGGACCTGGAGTCGCGCGGGCCTATCCGGCTGTCCGAGGTCGAGGCGCAGCAGAAGGAAATCCTCAAGACGGTGCGCCGCCTGGCCGACGAGGGCCAGATCGCGCTGGCCGGGGGAGGCGACGATGCGTTCGTCTGAACATGAAGGGGCGCGGCCATGACGGCGCGCCACTACACCCGCTTCATCCCGAGCGAGGAGATCGGGAACGTCACGCGCTGGCAGTTCGGCTCCGTCGATGGGTCCGAGGTGCTGCATGCCGCCATCGCCGAGCCCGACGCGGGGCTGCCCGAGGTGCAGCCCGCACCGCCGGGCGTCGACGAGGCCGAGCACCAGTCGCTGGTGCAGCAGGCGCGTGAGGAAGGCTATGCGCGCGGCCTGGCCGAGGGGCAGGAGCAGGCCCATTTGCAGTGGCAGCAGCGCATGGACGACTACGTGTCCGGCCAGAGACGCGAGACCGCCGAACGCCTGGCGGGCCTGGCCCAGGCCGTGGAAGCCAGCCTGGCAGGCCTGCAGCAGGGCTTGGCCCAGGAGGTGCTGCAGCTCGCGTGCGACATCGCGCGCCAGGTGGTGCGCCAGGAAATCACGGGCAATCCCCGGGCCATGCTGCCCGTGGTGCGCGAGGCGCTGGACATGCTGGTGAGCGAGGGGCGACCGGCCACGGTGCGGCTGAACCCCGCCGACTGGGCTGCCCTGGAGCAGCCGCTGCGCGGCGAGTTCGGCGCGGCGCGCATCCAGTGGCTGCCGGACGCCACCGTGCAGCCCGGCGACTGCAGCGTGGAGTCCGGCGGCGCGGTGGTGGACGGCTCGCTCGACAAACGCTGGCGCCGCGCCATCGCGGCGCTGGGACTGGCGTCGGCCTGGGCGGAGAGCGGCCATGGCGATTGAAGGGCGCGACGCCTGGGGTGGCTTCGTTGCCGAGGCGCGTGGGCGCCTGGCGCAGGACCTGCCGCTGGAGTCGCGCGGCACGCTCACCCGCCTGACCGGTCTGGTGCTGGAGGCCGCCGGCTTGCGCGTGCCCGTGGGCTCGCAGTGCCAGGTGCGCATGGACGGGCAGGAGCCGGTGCTGGCCGAGGTGGTGGGCTTCGCGGGCGACAAGGCCTTCCTGATGCCCGCGGGCGACATCCACGGCCTGTCCAGCGGCGCCAGCGTCACGCCGGCAGAGGCCTATGTGCCCCCGCTGCGCCTGGGCGGCGGGCCGGCCGCGGGAACGGCATCGGGCGCGGGCGTGCTGCGCCTGCCGGTGGGCGACGGCCTGCTGGGGCGCGTGGTGGATTCGCAGGGCCAGCCGCTGGACCATGGCGGCCCGCTTGCGCAGGTGAGCGCCGAACCGCTGGACCGCAGTCCCATCAACGCCATGGAGCGCGACCCGGTGCGCGAGCCGCTCGACACCGGCGTGCGCGCCATCAATGCGTTGCTCACCGTGGGCCGGGGCCAGCGCCTGGGACTGTTCGCGGGCTCCGGCGTGGGCAAGAGCGTGCTGCTGGGCATGATGGCGCGCTACACCCAGGCCGACGTGATCGTGGTCGGCCTCATCGGCGAGCGCGGCCGCGAGGTCAAGGAGTTCGTGGAAGACATCCTGGGCGAGAGCGACCGCGGCCGCGCCGTGGTCGTGGCCGCGCCGGCCGACGCGCCGCCGCTGCTGCGCATGCAGGGCGCGGCCTATGCCACGGCCATCGCCGAATATTTCCGCGACCAGGGCCGGCACGTGCTGCTGCTCATGGACTCGCTCACCCGCTACGCCATGGCGCAGCGCGAGATCGCCCTGGCCATCGGCGAGCCGCCGGCTACCAAGGGCTACCCGCCGAGCTGCTTCGCCAAGCTGCCCGCGCTCGTGGAGCGCAGCGGCAATGGCCTGAACGGCGTGGGCTCGATCACCGCGTTCTACACCGTGCTGTCCGAGGGCGACGACCAGCAGGACCCGATCGCCGACGCGGCGCGCGCCATTCTGGACGGGCACATCGTGCTCTCGCGTGCGTTGGCCGAGAGTGGGCACTACCCGGCTATCGATATCGAGCAGTCGGCCTCGCGCGTCATGCACAACGTGGTGCAGCGCGAGCACTTCGACCTGGCGCGGCGCTTCCGCGCGCTCTATTCACGCTACCAGAAGAGCCGCGACCTGATCCAGGTGGGTGCCTACATGAGCGGCTCCGACCCGCAGCTCGACGAAGCCATCCGCCTGCAGCCCGGCATGGAGGCCTTCCTGCAGCAGGACATGTTCGAGGCTGCGCCGATGGAATCGAGCATCGAGGCCATGGACGCGGCCCTGGAGCCTGCGGGCTGACGGAGGCAAGGGCGCCATGGCCTCATTGAACGCCTTCCTGGTCGCGGTCGAGATGGCCGAGCGCCGCCGCGACGCGGCCCGCCAGACCCTGCAGGACGTGCGCGGTGCGCGCGAAGCCGCGCAGGCGCAGCTCGACCAGCTCGAAGGCTATGCCGCCGAGACGCAGGGGCGCTGGGGCATGCGCGCCGACACGGCCGTGCAGCCCGAGGTGATGTTCCACCACTACCACTTCATGGGCCGCCTGGAGCACGCCATCGGCCTGCAGACCGGCGTGGTGGGCGGGCAGGAGCAGCGCGTGGAGAAGGCCGCACAGGCGCTGCTGGAGGCCGAACTGCGCCTGTCCAGCCTGCGCAAGGCGCTGGAGCACCGCCGCCGCGCGCTGGAATTGCAGCAGCAGCGCCGTGAACAAAAGGAAACCGACGAGCGTGCCTCCCTGCTCTTTGGCCGCATGGGCCGTGCGGGCATGGGGGAAACGCATCAGGAGCAATGACCATGGAACAGAACCGCATTTCTTCCCCGGGCCAGCACGGCACCCATGAAGCGCGCGCAGCGCGCGGTGCCGGGGCCAAGTCCGCAGCAGGCCAGGATGGCGCGCAGGACGCGGCGGCGCAGGGCGCCGGCTTCGCGCTGCTGCTGGCGGCCTTGGGAGAGGCCGAGGGGCTGGTTGCGGCGCCAGCCGAGGAGGATGGGTTGGCGGAAGAGGTGTTCACCGCGCTGCCCGACCCGCAGGGGGAAGCCCCTGATCCGGCGGGAACGGTGGCAGCGGCAGAGACGGCCGCGTGGCAGGCAAGCCAGCAGCCGGGAGCCGTTCTTGCAGAGCGCCTGGCGGCGCTGGCCCAGCCCGCCAATGGCCCGGTGGCACGCCAAGGGGCGTCAACCCCATGGGGCGAAGGCCTGCAGGGACGCTGGACCAGCCTGGCCAAGCCGGGCCTGGACACCTTGGTCGGAGAGACGGCCATGCTCGACGGAACGCTTGAAACAGCCGGTGTCAACGGCACGATGCCTACCGCCAGCATGCCTGCGACGGGCCGCGGCAGCGCGGCGCGCATCGGAATTTCGTCACCGCAGGAAGCCGGACGGGCAGGCCTGGGTGCCGTGGGCACGCTCCTGGCTCGCGCAGGTGCGGCAACGGCGGAGATGGCTGTGCCGCAGGCGGCAGCCCATGCTGCTCCCGCCTCTTCCGCGATCGCCATGCCGCAAGCCATGGCGGAGCGGCGCGACGGTGCGCAGCTGCTGCCCTCCGCCGGCTCCATGGGGGCGGAGATGCAGGCCGCAGCCGCTGCCGCCGTCGCTCCCGCCGGCGCGATGGCGCAGTCCGGCAGCGGCCAGGCGGCGTCCCAGGGGCAGGGTGCGGACAATCTGGCGGGCTTGGGGGCGTCGGATACATCGGCGCCGCAGCCGGCAGAGGCCGACGCTGCCTTCACCGACGTCGCGCAGACCGCGGCCGAGGAACTGCTCGCCGACCAGGCGGCAGAGCAGGTGGCCTACTGGGCGCACCAGAAGACCCAGAACGCCGAGCTCACGCTGGACCGCGATGGCCGCCCGGTGGAGGTCAAGGTATCGCTGACGGGCGATGAGGCCCACGTGACCTTCCGCAGCGACCATGCCGACGCGCGCCAGGCCCTGGACGGCGGCGCGGCCCAGTTGCGCGAAATGCTGCGGGGCGAGGGCCTGCACCTGGCCGGAGTGACCGTGGGCACGGCCGGTGCCGGCGGCGGCCAGGCGCGCGAGGGAAGCGAGCGCGAAGGCCAGCGCGGAGGGCGCCAGGCGACGGTGCAGGCCGCGGCTCCTGCCAAAGGCGCACGCCGAGGCGCCACGGGCGAACGTTCGGTGGACATCTTCGTCTGAAGCCGCCGCGGGGCAGGGCGGCGCTGCCCCGGCAGGCGCCTGAAAGCCATGGTTTTGGGGTTTTATTCTGGCTATTATCGGCCGCCGGGGCACCCAATAATCAGCCATCAGCCCGGTGGTGCGCCTGCGGTGCCCGCCTGCTGCCCCATCCTTTTGCGCCTCCGTTGCGCCAGAAAGCCCCAACGTGTCTGAGACCACCGCTGCACCGGCCAAGAGCAAGAAGCTGATCGTCATCCTGGCGGTCGTCGCCTTGCTGGTGGTGGTGGGAGGCGCCGCGGCCTGGATGCTGCTGGCGGGCCGCCACGCGGACGAGGAGGAGGGCACGCGCCCTGCGCGCGCCAGCCAGTCCGCCGCGTCCAAGACACCCCCCACCTTCCTGCCCATCGAGAACATGGTGGTCAACCTGGCCGACCCTGGCGGCGACCGCTTCGCCCAGGTGGGCATCACGCTGGAGCTGGCGGATGCCAAGACCGCCGAGCAGGTGAAGGCCTACATGCCCAGCATCCGCAGCGGCGTGCTGCTGCTGCTGTCGCAGCGCACGACCGACGAGCTGCTGACCCGCGAAGGCAAGGAGAAGCTGGCGCTGGACGTGCGGCGCGAGGTGTCGCGCCCGCTGGGCTACACCGTGCCCAAGCCGCGCAAGCGCCCTGCCAGCCGCAATCCCGATGACGAGGACGACGAGGACGACGAGCCTCGCCGCCCGCGCGTGGACGACAACCCGGTACGCCAGGTGCTGTTCTCCAGCTTCATCATCCAGTGACCATGCCAGGAGCGTGCCATGAGTGATTCCTTTCTCTCCCAGGAAGAAGTCGACGCCCTGCTGGAAGGCGTCACCGGCGAGAGCCAGAAGACCGTCCAGGAGGAGATCGATGCCGGCGCCGTCCGCGACTACGACATCTCCAGCCAGGAGCGCATCGTCCGCGGCCGCATGCCGACGATGGAGATCGTCAACGAGCGGTTCGCGCGCAACTTTCGCATCGGCCTGTTCAACTTCATCCGCCGCAGTCCCGAGATTTCCGTGGGCACGGTGTCGGTGCAGCGCTACAGCGCCTTCCTGCGCGAGTTGGTGGTGCCGACCAACTTCAACATCGTGGCCATCCGGCCGCTGCGCGGCAGCGGGCTGGTGGTGTGCGAGCCCTCGCTGGTGTTCGGCATCATCGACACGCTGTACGGCGGCGTGGGCAAGTTCCAGACGCGCATCGAAGGCCGCGACTTCTCGGCCACCGAGCAGCGCGTGATCAACCGCCTGGTGGACGTGATCTGCGAGGAATACAAGAAGGCCTGGCAGGGCATCTACCCGCTGGAGCTGTCCTACCAGCGCTCGGAGATGCAGCCGCAGTTCGCCAACATCGCCACGCCCAGCGAGATCGTGGTGTCCACCGCGTTCCAGCTGGAGATCGGCGACCTGGCGGGCGCCATCCACATCTGCATGCCCTACGCCACGCTGGAGCCCATCCGCGACGTGCTGTATTCGTCGGTGCAGGGCGACGCGATCGAGGTGGACCGCCGCTGGGTGCGTGTGCTCACGCGCGAGATCCAGGCGGCCGAGGTGACCCTGGTGGCCGAGCTGGCCCGTGCCGACGCCACCGTGGAGCAACTGCTGGCCATGAAGCCGGGCGACTTCATCGAGCTCGACCGCGAGCCGCGCATCCGCGCCTCCATCGGGGGGGTGCCGGTCTTCGAGTGCCAGTACGGCACGCACAACGCCAAGTACGCGATCCGCATCGAGGAATGCCTGCGCAGCAGCGATGCCAGCTGGCTGGGAGAAAAGAATGTCAACTGAATCCAACAACGACGATCCGGCAGGCGGCGGCGCGGCCGACGATCCGTTTGCCGGCTGGGCCGAGGCGCTGGAAGAACAGAAGCGCGCCGACGACAAGACCATCGACGCCGAGCAGGGCGGCCCGCTGTCGGGCGAACCCGTGCGGCCCTACGCCGCCCCGGGCAACGACCCGGGGGTGCACGACATCAACATGGTGCTCGACATCCCGGTGCAGCTCTCGGTGGAGCTGGGCCGCACCAAGGTGCCGATCAAGTACATCCTGCAGCTCGCCCAGGGCTCCGTGGTGGAGCTGGACGCGCTGGCCGGCGAGCCCATGGACGTGCTGGTCAACGGCTACCTCATCGCCCAGGGCGAGGTGGTGGTGGTGAACGACAAGTTCGGCATCCGCCTGACCGACGTGGTCACGCCTTCGGAACGCCTGCGCCGTGTCAGCCGGGGCTAGCGGCGGCATGGGGCTGGGCATGACGCAGACGCTGCTGCTCATCGTGCTGTTCATCGGCGCGCTGGCGGCGCTGCCGTGGCTCATCCGCCGGCTGCAGCAGCGCCAGGCAGGGCTGCTGGCGGCGCCCGGCGGCGCGTCGCGCGTGCTCTCGGCCGTGGCCGTGGGGCCGCAGCAGCGCGTGGTGACCGTGGAGGTCGGCCCTGCGCACCAGCGCACGGTGCTGGTGCTGGGCGTGACGGCGCAGCAGATCAACTGCCTGCACGTGCTGCCCGCTGCCTCTTTCGCGCAGGAGATGGCCTCCGAAATGGCTGCGGCCCATGGGGAGCCGCTCCGTGGCTGAGCGGCGCGCGCTTCTTGCGGCCTGCGCGGGCCTGGCGGCCCTGCTGTGCGCGGGCGGCGCGCTGGCGCAGGGCCAGGTGCCCGGCACGCTGCCGCTGGTGGTGGGCGCCGGGCCGGGGGGCACCAGCTATTCGGTGCCCATCCAGACGCTGCTGTTCTTCACGGCCCTGTCGTTCCTGCCGGCGGTGTTGCTCATGATGACGGGCTTCACGCGCATCGTGATCGTGCTGTCGCTGCTGCGCCAGGCCATCGGCACGCAGCAGGCGCCGCCCAACCAGGTGGTGGTGGGCCTGTCGCTGTTCCTCACGCTGTTCGTCATGGGGCCCACGCTGGACAAGGTGTACCAGGAAGCCTATGTGCCCTACACCACCAACGCGCTCAGCTTCGAGCAGGCCGTGGAGAAGGCCGAGGCGCCCATGCGTGCCTTCATGCTCAAGCAGACGCGCCAGTCCGACTTCGCGCTGTTTGCCCGCCTGGGCAAGCTGGCGCCCGAGGTGACGGCCGAGACCGCGCCGCTGCGCGTGCTGGTGCCCGCCTTCGTGACGAGCGAGCTCAAGACCGCGTTCCAGATCGGCTTCATGGTCTTCATCCCGTTCCTCATCATCGACATGGTGGTCTCCAGCGTGCTCATGTCCCTCGGGATGATGATGCTCTCGCCGGTGCTCGTGGCGCTGCCGTTCAAGCTCATGCTGTTCGTGCTGGCCGACGGGTGGAATCTCTTGATCGGCTCGCTCGCGGCGAGCTTCGGGACCTGACATGACCGCGCAATTCGTCCTCACCATGGGCCGCGACGCACTGACCCTGCTGCTCATGGTCGCCCTGCCGGTGCTGGGCACGGTGATGGCCGTGGGCCTGCTGGTCAGCATCTTCCAGGCCGTCACGCAGATCCACGAGGCCACGCTGGCCTTCGTGCCCAAGCTGGTGGCGGCAGTGGTGGTGTTCGCCATTGCCGGGCCGTGGATGCTGACCACGCTGGTGGACTACCTGCGTCGCACCATCGAGGCCATTCCCACGGTCGTGGGATGATCACCTTCACCGAGGCGCAGATCATGGCCTGGCTCTCGCCGGTGCTGTGGCCCTTCCTGCGCGTGCTGGCCATGTTCACGTCGGCGCCGGTGTTCTCCATGCGCGCGATTCCGGTGCGCACGCGCATCGGCCTGGCCTTCCTGGTGGCGCTGTGCGCGCAGGCGGTGCTGCCCGAGCAGCCCGTTATCAGCCTCAACGGACGAGAGGCCGCGGGCGCCGTGCTGCAGCAGGTGGGCGTGGGGCTGGCCATCGGCTTCGCGGTGCGGCTGGTGTTCGTGGCGGTGGAGCTGGCGGGCGAGGTGATCGGCCTGCAGATGGGCCTGAACTTCGCCTCGTTCTTCGACCCGGTGCGCAACGCGCAGGTGAGCGCCGTGGCGCGTTTCTTGGGGTCTCCTCGTTTTCAGTGCAATAAGTGACGGTACGAAAAGCTAGCACTGGCGCGGGGGTGGTCTGGGTAGACCGTTGATTTCATTGACTTTCCTGTTCGCTTTGTAAACG
>NZ_DF238954.1 GCF_000400995.2 Acidovorax sp. MR-S7
CTCATCCACGCGCTGCCCATCTTCCACGTGCACGGCCTGTTCGTGGCCATCCACGGCGCGCTCATCAACGGCAGCAAGATGATCTGGATGGCGAAATTCGACCCCAAGGCCGTCATCGCCGCCATGCCGCGCGCCACCGTCTTCATGGGCGTGCCCACGCTCTACGTGCGCATGCTGGCCGAGCCCGCGCTCACCAAAGCCGCCGCCAGCCACATGCGCCTGTTCATCGCCGGCTCGGCGCCGCTGCTCATCGAAACCTTCAAGGAATGGCAGGACCGCACCGGCCACACCATCCTGGAGCGCTACGGCATGAGCGAAACCATCATGCTCACCAGCAACCCTTACGCGGCCGATGCGCGCTACGGCGGGCAGGACGAGCGGCGCGGCTCCACCGTGGGCTTCCCGCTGCCCGGCGTGGGCCTGCGCGTGGTGGATGACAAGGGCGGGGAAGTGCCCGTGGGCGAGATCGGCAACATCCAGGTGCGCGGCCCCAACGTGTTCAAGGGCTACTGGCGCATGCCCGAGAAGACGGCGGAAGAATTCACGGCGGATGGCTGGTTCAAGACCGGCGACGTAGGCAAGGTCGACGAGCGCGGCTACGTGAGCATCGTGGGCCGCAGCAAGGACCTGATCATCAGCGGCGGCTACAACGTCTACCCGGCCGAGATCGAGGGCTACATCAACGAGATGCCCGGCGTGGCCGAAAGCGCGCTGGT
>NZ_DF238955.1 GCF_000400995.2 Acidovorax sp. MR-S7
TTGCGGATTTCCGGCGGGTAGTCAAAGAACGGGGTCAAGCGGCTCCAGCTCCTGCGCCAAGACTGACCGATGGGCAGGTACTCGGCATCCCAGCGGTCCTCGAATTCACCGAGCATCAGCTCGGCCTCTTCGGCGGTGGCGGACGTGTAGATGCGGCGCAGGT
>NZ_DF238956.1 GCF_000400995.2 Acidovorax sp. MR-S7
CAACGAGCTGCGCAAGACCTGGGAACAGATCGTTCCTGGTGAACCGCGCAAGACAATCCCGTACACGCTGACGCTCGAAGCGATGCAGAAGTACTGCCGCGTGGTGGGCGACACCCATCCGCTGTACTTCGACGAGGAATACGCCAAGACCACGCCATACAAGGGCCTCATCGCTCCTCCCACCATCCACATCCTGCTGATGTTCGCCTGCACACCTGCGGACGACTGGATGCGCAGCCCTGGCACGGTCAATGCCGGCCAGTCCTGGAGCTACAACCTGCCTGCCCGTCCCGGCGACACGATCCGACTGGAAGCCCGCGCGCTCGACAAGTTCATCAAGAAAGACCGGCTGTTCGTCGTCCACGACAACGTCTTCTTCAACCAGCACAACCAGGTGATCTGCTCGGGCCGAGGCCAGACCATCCGCCCCGCCTAAGAAGGATCCACGACATGACGACCACTACCCAATTCGAAGTCGGCCACAAGATCACCGGCACCCCCTTCTCGCCCACGCGGGAAACGATCCGTGCCTTCTGCGAAGCCTCGCTTGACTTCAACCCGCTGCACCTCGACGACGAGTACATGAAGGGTGACTTCGGCAAGACGAACTTCGGCGGCATCATCATGCACGGCATGAACAACTTCGGTGTCATCACCAAGATGCTGACCGACTGGATCTACGCCCACGGCGGCGTGCAGCGGCGCCTCGAGACCCGCTGGAAGATGCCGGTGAAGCCGGGCGACACCATCACCCCGAGCGCGGTGGTCAAGGCGGGTAAGGACACGCAGACCGGCCGCTGGTTCATGCTGGACGTGCAGGTGCAGAACCAGCGCGGCGAAGTCGTGGCCGTCGGCGAAGCGATGGTCGAAATCCCG
>NZ_DF238957.1 GCF_000400995.2 Acidovorax sp. MR-S7
CGCAGGAGCTGGAGCCGCTTGACCCCGTTCTTTGACTACCCGCCGGAAATCCGCAAGGTCATCTACACCACCAATGCCATCGAGTCGGTGAACATGAGCCTACGCAAGCTGACCAAGAACCGGGGCTCGTTCCCCAGCGACGAGGCGCTGACCAAGCTGTTCTACCTGGCGCTGCGCAACATCAGCCAGAAGT
>NZ_DF238958.1 GCF_000400995.2 Acidovorax sp. MR-S7
ATCTTCGTGATCCTCATGTTGCCCAAGGCTGCGCCTGTCCTGGGCTCCGGAATAAGTTCATAACACGCTCTAGGGCTGATCCCTACAATCGACCGCAACCTTTTTCCGAGGGCGATACATGGTTCCCCATCTCATCACGGCACTCACCGGACCGATCAACGAACTGGAGCAGCGCATCCTCGACTCCATGCCCGCCATCGAGCGCTGGTTCCGCCTGGAGTGGATGGAGCACACGCCGCCGTTCTACACCTCGGTGGACATCCGCAACGCGGGCTTCAAGCTTGCGCCGGTGGACACCAACCTGTTCCCCGGCGGCTGGAACAACCTGACCGACGAGATGCTGCCGCTGGCGGTGCAGGCGGCCATGGCGGCGATCGAGAAGATCTGCCCCGAGGCGCGCAACCTGCTCATCATTCCCGAGAACCATTCGCGCAACACCTTCTACCTGGCCAACGTGGTGCAGCTGCAGCGCATCTTCAACATGGCCGGGCTCAACGTGCGCGTGGGCTCCATCAGCCCGGACATCAAGAAGACCACCACCGTCACGCTGCCGCACGGCGAGTCCGTCGTGCTGGAGCCGGTGATCCGCACCAAGCGCCGCCTGGGGCTCAAGAACTTCGACCCCTGCACCATCCTGCTGAACAACGACCTGTCGGCCGGCCCCCCGGGCATCCTGGAGGACCTGCACGAGCAGTACCTGCTGCCGCCGCTGCACGCGGGCTGGAGCGTGCGCCGCAAGAGCCGCCACTTCCAGAGCTACGAGGAGGTGGCCAAGCGCTTCGGCAAGATGCTGGGCATCGACCCCTGGCTCATCAACCCGCTGTTCACCCGCGCCGAGGGCGTGGACTTCAACGAAGGCACCGGCATGGATGCGCTGCAGGGCGCCGTCGACGCCACGCTGGCCAAGGTGCGCCGCAAGTACAAGGAATACGGCATCAACGAGAAGCCGTTCGTCGTGGTCAAGGCCGACAACGGCACCTACGGCATGGGCATCATGACCGTGCGCGATGCCAAGGAGCTCGACGGCCTGAACCGCAAGACCAAGAACAAGATGGCCGTCATCAAGGACGGCCAGGTGGTGCACGACGTGATCGTGCAGGAAGGCGTGCTCACGCAGGAGCGCGTGCACCAGGCGGTGGCCGAGCCGGTGGTCTACATGATGGACCGCTACGTGGTCGGCGGCTTCTACCGCATGCATGCCGAGCGCGGCACGGACGAGAACCTGAACGCCCCCGGCGCCAGCTTCGTCCCCCTGGCCTTCGAGCACAGCACCCGCCTGCCCCAGCCCGGCGCGCGCCCGGGCGCGAGCGCGCCCAACCGCTTCTACATGTACGGCGTGATCGCTCGCCTGGCCATGCTGGCGGCGAGCTACGAGCTGGAAGCCACCGACCCCGAGGCCGAGGTCTACGACTGACGCCGACCGCCAGTTGCTGCGCTGCAACATCGGCGGCGGGGGCATGCACGCCGCGCAGGCGCGGCGCACAATGGCGATCCCGCTTGACCCGCCGATGCCTCCGGGCACCGTCAACCTGCAGTGCAACATTCCAAGTCATCGCTCGCCGCGCTCACCCTGGGCGCCATCGGCGTCGTCTATGGCGATATCGGTACCAGCGTGCTGTACGCGGTCAAGGAGGTGTTCGGCTCCGGGCATGTGCCGTTCACGCACGCCAACGTCTACGGCGTGCTCTCCATCCTGTTCTGGACGCTCACGGTCATCGTCTCGCTGAAATACGTGGTGCTGGTGCTGCGCGCCGACAACCATGGCGAAGGCGGGCTGATCGCCATGCTGGCGCTGGCCTCGCAGGCGCTCAAGCAGCGCCATCCGCGGCTGCGCAGCGGCATGCTGGTGGTGGGCATCTTCGGCACCTCGCTCTTCTATGGCGACGGGGTGATCACGCCGGCGATCTCGGTGCTCTCGGCCATCGAGGGGCTGGAGGTGGTGTCGCCCCACTTCCGCAAGGCCGTCATCCCGCTCACGCTGGTGGTGCTGTTCGGGCTGTTCGCCGTGCAAAAGCGCGGCACGGCGGGCATCGGACGCTATTTCGGGCCGCTGATGCTGGCCTGGTTCCTGTCGATCGCGCTGCTCGCCGTGCCCCACATCGCGGGCCACCCCGAGATCCTGGGCGCCCTGGGTCCGCACCATGCGCTGGGCTTCATCTGGCACAACCCGGGCGTCAGCTTCATCATCCTGGGCGCGGTGGTGCTGTGCGTCACCGGCGCCGAGGCGCTGTATGCCGACCTGGGCCACTTCGGCAAGCGCCCGATCCGCATCGCTTGGTTCAGCGTGGCCATGCCGGCGCTGACCGTCAACTACTTCGGCCAGGGTGCCCTGCTGCTGGCCGATCCGGCCGCGGTGAAGAACCCGTTCTTCATGATGGCGCCCGACTGGGCGCTGCTGCCGCTGGTGCTGCTCGCCACCATGGCCACGGTGATCGCGTCGCAGGCGCTCATCACCGGGGCGTTCAGCGTCACCAAGCAGGTGATCCAGCTCGGCTACCTGCCGCGGCTGAACATCCTGCACACCAGCGTGCGGGACACGGGCCAGATCTACCTGCCCTTCGTCAACTGGAGCCTGTTCGTCGCCATCGTGCTGGCGGTGGTCATGTTCCGCTCCAGCAGCAACCTGGCGGCGGCCTACGGCATCGCGGTGACGCTGGACATGCTGATCACCACCGTGCTCACCTTCTTCGTGATCCGCTACGGCTGGGGCTATCCGCTGGCGCTGTGCCTGGCGGCCACCGGGTTCTTCTTCGTCGTGGACCTGGCGTTCTTCTCCTCCAACCTGCTCAAGCTGCTGCAGGGCGGCTGGTTCCCGCTGCTGATCGGCGCGCTGGTGTTCACGCTCATGATGACCTGGAAGCGCGGCCGCGAACTGCTCAACGACCGGCTGCGCGAGGAGGCCATCGGCCTGCCGGACTTCCTGGCCTCGGTGCTGGCCCACCCGCCCGTCCGCGTGGACGGCACGGCCGTGTTCCTGAGCGCCGAGCCGGGCATCGTCCCCAATGCGTTGCTGCACAACCTCAAGCACAACAAGGTGCTGCACCGGCAGAACCTGTTCGTGACCGTGCGCTACCACGAGACGCCCTGGATCGGCCTGGACCAGCGGCTGCAGGTGCAGGCGCTGGGCGGAGACTGCTGGCAGGTCACCGTGAACTACGGCTTCAAGAACGAGCTGGACCTGCCCAGCGCCCTGGGCCTCATGCAGGGCCGCGGCTGCGAGCTGCACGCCATGAGCACCAGCTATTTCCTGTCGCGCGACGTGGTGGTGCCCACCATCGGCAGCGGCATGGCGCCCTGGCGCGAAAAACTGTTCGCGCAGATGCACCACAACGCCAGCGGCGTGGCGGCCTTCCTGCACCTGCCCAGCAATGCGGTGGTGGAGCTGGGCTCGAAGGTGGAAATCTGATTGAGAGCAATTTTGGCCTCTAGCGCTTGCCAGTCAAGCGCAAGCAGCTATGCTTTTTGAATGACCGTGCCCAGCGCCCGGCCGGGGGAGCTGCCACAATCGGGCGCCATGCGATTCTTCAAAGACCTGAGCCTGTCTGCGTTCACGGCAGGGTTCGTCGCCGTGCTCGTGGGCTTCACCAGCTCGGTGGCCATCGTGTTCCAGGCGGCCCAGGCGTTCGGCGCCACGCCCGCGCAGATCACGTCCTGGATGTGGGCGCTGGGGCTGGGCATGGGCTTGTGCTCGCTCGTGCCCTCGCTCATCCTGCGCCAGCCGGTCATGGTGGCCTGGTCCACGCCGGGTGCTGCCGTGCTGGCGACGGCGGGCCTGGCCGGGGGCTTCAGCATGGGCGAGGCCGTCGGCGCCTTCATGGTGAGCGCGGTGCTCATCACCCTGGCGGGCATGACCGGCTGGTTCGAGCGGGTGATGAACCGCATCCCGATGGAAATCGCCTCGGCGCTGCTGGCGGGCGTGCTGGCGCGCTTCGGCATGCAGGCGTTCACCGCGCTGCAGACCGACATGCCCCTGGTGCTGGCGATGCTGGCCACTTATTTGCTGGCGCGGCGCCTGCTGCCGCGCTATGCCGTGGTGCTCACGCTGGCGGCCGGCATCGTCTGGGCGGCCGCCAGCGGGCAGATGCGCTGGTCCGCCGTGCATTTCGCGCTGGCCGTGCCCATGTTCACCGCACCGCAGTTCAGCGTGCAGGCGCTGATGAGCCTGGCGCTGCCGCTGTTCATCGTCACCATGGCATCGCAGAACCTGCCGGGCGTGGCCGTCATGCGCGCCACCGGCTACCAGCTGCCGGTGTCGCGCCTCATCACCATGACGGGCCTGGCCACGCTGGTGCTCGCACCTTTCGGCGCATTCGCGCTGAACTTCAGCGCCATCACCGCGGCCATGTGCATGGGGCCGCAGGCCCACCCCGACCGGGAGCGCCGCTACACGGCGGCGGTGTCGTGCGGGCTGCTGTACATCGCCGTCGGCATCTTCGGCGCCGTCGTCACGGGGCTGCTGACCGCCTTTCCCCAGGAACTGGTGGTGGCCATCGCCGGGCTGGCCCTGCTGGGCGCGATCGGCGGGGGGCTGGCGTCGGCGCTGGCCGGAGAAAGCCACCGCGAGGCCGCGCTCATCACCTTCCTGGTCACACTCAGTGGCGTGACCCTTGCCGGCATCGGCTCCGCCTTCTGGGGCGTCGTGGCCGGCAGCGTCGCGCTGGCTGTGCAACAGTACGGGCGTGCCCGCCCGTCTTCCGCGGCGCGCTGACGCCTCTCCACTTCCCGTTTGCCCATGAACCTCCTCTTCGTCGCCGATCCCGTCGAGCACTTCAAGATCTACAAGGACACCACCTTCGCCATGATGCGCGAAGCGCAGCGGCGCGGCCACACGCTGGCCGTGTGCGAGCCCCGCCACCTGCACTGGCAGCGCGGTGGTCGGGTGAGTGCGCGTGTGCGCGACATCGTCCTGACGGGGGAGGCGGACGCATGGTTCTCCGTTCAGGCATCGCGCGAGGCGGCATTGGCCGGTTTCGACGCCGTCCTGATGCGCAAGGACCCGCCGTTCGACAGCGAGTACTTCTATGCCACCCACTTGCTGGAGCAGGCGGAGCGCGAGGGCGCCCGGGTGTTCAACAAACCCCGTGCGCTGCGCGACCACCCCGAGAAGCTGGCCATCATGGAATTCCCCCAGTTCATCGGGCCTACGCTGGTCACGCGCGAAGCGCAAGACGTCCGGCGCTTCCATGAAGAGCACCAGGACATCATCCTGAAGCCGCTCGACGGCATGGGCGGCATGGGCATCTTCCGTGTGGGCCCGGACGGCATGAATCTGGGCAGCATCATCGAAACGCTCAACCGGGACGGCAGCCAGAGCGTCATGGTGCAGAAATTCCTGCCCGCCATTTCCGAAGGCGACAAGCGCGTGCTCATCATCGGGGGGCGGCCTGTCCCTTACTGCCTGGCGCGCATCCCCCAGGGAACGGAAGTGCGCGGCAACCTCGCAGCGGGCGGTTTGGGTGTTGCCAGGCCATTGACTGCACGCGACCATGAGATTGGCGAGGCCCTGGGGGCGGTGCTGCGGCAGCGGGGGCTGCTGCTGGCTGGAGTGGACGTGATCGGCGAATGCGTCACGGAGATCAATGTCACCAGCCCCACCTGCTTTCAGGAAATCCAGGAGCAAACCGGCTGCGACGTGGCTGCCTTGTTCGTGGATGCACTGGAAGAAGCTATCGCTCACGGCTTTTGATTTGGGCCGTATTTCCTGGGCTATACTACGCGGCTTCGCTGCCCGGCCGGTTGTGTAAACAGGTGGTTGGGCGGAGAAGAGGGGGAGATAAAAATTTCCCGGCTTTGAGTTGATCTGGTGTTTAAAACCGGTGTAGAATTTGAGGCTTCGCTGCTGAGGCGGTCTGCGACGGAAGTTGCAGGTGGTTGAAGTGGTGAGGGGTTTGGCGAAAAGATCGAAAGACCCCAAAGTTTGACAGGACTTTTCAAAACCTGCTAGAATTCA
>NZ_DF238959.1 GCF_000400995.2 Acidovorax sp. MR-S7
AAAGCAAAACGCCCCCCTGCACGTAGGTACAGGGAGGCGGTTTGGGCTGTAAGAGCCTGACGATGACCTACTTTCACACGGGAACCCGCACTATCATCGGCGCGAAGTCGTTTCACTGTCCTGTTCGGGATGGGAAGGAGTGGTACCAACTTGCTATGGTCATCAGGCATAACTTGGCGCTGCTGCGGCGCGATGCCACAGCGGCGAATTCATAGAGTCGACTCTTTAACTTGATTGCGTGCTTGGCATAACTAGTCATGAACTGCGCCTGTGGATGGGCAGTCAAAGTTATAGGGTCAAGCCGCACGGGCAATTAGTACTGGTTAGCTCAAGCGCTTGCACGCCTTCCACACCCAGCCTATCAACGTCGTGGTCTACAACGACCCTTCAGGGGGCTCGAGGCCCCGGCAGATCTCATCTTGAAACGAGTTTCCCGCTTAGATGCTTTCAGCGGTTATCTCTTCCACACTTAGCTACTCGGCGATGCCACTGGCGTGACAACCGATACACCAGAGGTGTGTCCACTCCGGTCCTCTCGTACTAGGAGCAGGCTTCCTCAAATCTGCAGCGCCCACGGAAGATAGGGACCAAACTGTCTCACGACGTTTTAAACCCAGCTCACGTACCTCTTTAAATGGCGAACAGCCATACCCTTGGGACCGACTACAGCCCCAGGATGAGATGAGCCGACATCGAGGTGCCAAACACCGCCGTCGATATGAACTCTTGGGCGGTATCAGCCTGTTATCCCCAGAGTACCTTTTATCCGTTGAGCGATGGCCCTTCCATACAGAACCACCGGATCACTATGTCCTGCTTTCGCATCTGCTCGACTTGTCAGTCTCGCAGTTAAGCACGCTTATGCCATTGCACTATCGTCACGATGTCCGACCGTAACTAGCGTACCTTCGAACTCCTCCGTTACACTTTGGGAGGAGACCGCCCCAGTCAAACTGCCTACCATGCACTGTCCCCGATCCAGCTAATGGACCTAGGTTAGAACCTCAAACGCACCAGGGTGGTATTTCAACGTTGGCTCCATGAGATCTAGCGACCTCACTTCAAAGCCTCCCACCTATCCTACACAGATCCGTTCAAAGTCCAATACAAAGCTACAGTAAAGGTTCATGGGGTCTTTCCGTCTTTCCGCGGGGAGATTGCATCATCACAAACATTTCAACTTCGCTGAGTCTCAGGAGGAGACAGTGTGGCCATCGTTACGCCATTCGTGCAGGTCGGAACTTACCCGACAAGGAATTTCGCTACCTTAGGACCGTTATAGTTACGGCCGCCGTTTACTGGGACTTCAATCAAGAGCTTGCACCCCATCATTTAATCTTCCAGCACCGGGCAGGCGTCACACCCTATACGTCCACTTTCGTGTTTGCAGAGTGCTGTGTTTTTATTAAACAGTCGCAGCCACCGATTTTTTGCAACCGCTTTGGGCTCCCTTTGTACAAGTTCACCTACTTGCGGCATACCTTCTCCCGAAGTTACGGTATCAATTTGCCGAGTTCCTTCTCCTGAGTTCTCTCAAGCGCCTTAGAATACTCATCTCGCGCACCAGTGTCGGTTTGCGGTACGGTCGTCAATAGCTGAAGCTTAGTGGCTTTTCCTGGAAGCAGGGTATCACTCACTTCGTGTGCAAGCACACTCGTTATCACCCCTCATCTCAGCCCGGCGGATTTGCCTACCGGGCACGACTACAGGCTTGAACCAACATATCCAACAGTTGGCTGAGCTAACCTTCTCCGTCCCCACATCGCACTATTGATCGGTACAGGAATATTGACCTGTTTCCCATCAGCTACGCATCTCTGCCTCGCCTTAGGGGCCGACTCACCCTACGCCGATGAACGTTGCGTAGGAAACCTTGCGCTTACGGCGAGCGGGCTTTTCACCCGCTTTAACGCTACTCATGTCAGCATTCGCACTTCTGATACCTCCAGCATCCGTTACCAGACACCTTCACAGGCTTACAGAACGCTCTCCTACCACGCACAGTAAACTGTGCATCCGCAGCTTCGGTAACTGGCTTAGCCCCGTTACATCTTCCGCGCAGGACGACTCGATCAGTGAGCTATTACGCTTTCTTTAAATGATGGCTGCTTCTAAGCCAACATCCTGACTGTTTTAGCCTTCCCACTTCGTTTCCCACTTAGCCAATTTTAGGGACCTTAGCTGGCGGTCTGGGTTGTTTCCCTCTTGAGTCCGGACGTTAGCACCCGGTGCTCTGTCTCCCAAGCTGTACTCTGCAGTATTCGGAGTTTGCCTTGGTTTGGTAAGTCGCCATGACCCCCTAGCCAAAACAGTGCTCTACCCCCGCAGGTAATACTTGAGGCACTACCTAAATAGTTTTCGGAGAGAACCAGCTATTTCCAAGTTTGTTTAGCCTTTCACCCCTATCCACAGCTCATCCGCTAGTTTTGCAACACTAGTCGGTTCGGACCTCCAGTACCTGTTACGGCACCTTCATCCTGGCCATGGATAGATCACTTGGTTTCGGGTCTACACCCAGCGACTGAACGCCCTATTCGGACTCGATTTCTCTACGCCTCCCCTATTCGGTTAAGCTCGCCACTGAATGTAAGTCGCTGACCCATTATACAAAAGGTACGCCGTCACCCCTAAGGGCTCCGACTTTTTGTAAGCATGCGGTTTCAGGATCTATTTCACTCCCCTCCCGGGGTTCTTTTCGCCTTTCCCTCACGGTACTGGTTCACTATCGGTCGATGATGAGTATTTAGCCTTGGAGGATGGTCCCCCCATGTTCAGACAGGGTTTCTCGTGCCCCGCCCTACTTTTCTCTAGCTCAGTACCACACGTCTGTTTTCGCATACGGGGCTATCACCCACTATGGCCGGCCTTTCCATGCCGCTTTGCTAACAGTCGTGCTATCACTAGAAGGCTCCTCCGATTTCGCTCGCCACTACTTTCGGAATCTCGGTTGATGTCTTTTCCTCGAGCTACTGAGATGTTTCAGTTCACCCGGTTCGCCTCGCTGACCTATGTATTCAGTCAGCGATACCCTTGCGGGTAGGTTTCCCCATTCAGAAATCTCCGGATCAATGCTTATTTGCCAGCTCCCCGAAGCTTATCGCAGGCTATCACGTCTTTCGTCGCCTATCATCGCCAAGGCATCCACCACATGCTCTTAGTCACTTGACCCTATAACTTTGACCTCTCTTGCGAGAAGCCTCCATTTGAGTTCAAAGACTTGCGAGGTCTTTCACCTCGCGCGTTATGCCGTAATGTGAATGTTTCTTCGGCTGCGTCTTTCGACGCAGCCTAGAGAACGATTCGTCATTACTTGAACAAAATTGCTTTCGTTCGTTTTGACGCAATCAAATTTAGGTTGCCGGCGGCACGGTGCAGTTTCCTGCTTTCCGCCGACAACGCTGATTCGACTCTATGAATTTTTAAAGAACAGCCGATTGATCGATCTATATCGATCAACAACAAAACAGCCTCTCGCAAAGCTGCTTTGGTGTTGATGGGCATCGATGCCAGGATTTTGGTGGAGGATGACGGGATCGAACCGACGACCCCCTGCTTGCAAAGCAGGTGCTCTCCCAGCTGAGCTAATCCCCCTGTGATCCTCTTTGCGGAAGATTTGGTGGGTCTAGTTGGGCTCGAACCAACGACCCCCGCCTTATCAAGACGGTGCTCTAACCAGCTGAGCTACAGACCCCGTACTGATTTCTCAGCCGGCCAACTGTCTTCCAACAACCGATAAGTGTGGGCGTTCAATATTGAATGCTGTTTTCCAGAAAGGAGGTGATCCAGCCGCACCTTCCGATACGGCTACCTTGTTACGACTTCACCCCAGTCACGAACCCTGCCGTGGTAATCGCCCTCCTTGCGGTTAGGCTAACTACTTCTGGCAGAACCCGCTCCCATGGTGTGACGGGCGGTGTGTACAAGACCCGGGAACGTATTCACCGCGACATTCTGATTCGCGATTACTAGCGATTCCGACTTCACGCAGTCGAGTTGCAGACTGCGATCCGGACTACGACTGGCTTTATGGGATTAGCTCCCCCTCGCGGGTTGGCAACCCTCTGTACCAGCCATTGTATGACGTGTGTAGCCCCACCTATAAGGGCCATGAGGACTTGACGTCATCCCCACCTTCCTCCGGTTTGTCACCGGCAGTCCCATTAGAGTGCCCTTTCGTAGCAACTAATGGCAAGGGTTGCGCTCGTTGCGGGACTTAACCCAACATCTCACGACACGAGCTGACGACAGCCATGCAGCACCTGTGTGCAGGTTCTCTTTCGAGCACTCCTCTATCTCTAAAGGATTCCTGCCATGTCAAAGGTGGGTAAGGTTTTTCGCGTTGCATCGAATTAAACCACATCATCCACCGCTTGTGCGGGTCCCCGTCAATTCCTTTGAGTTTCAACCTTGCGGCCGTACTCCCCAGGCGGTCAACTTCACGCGTTAGCTTCGTTACTGAGAAAATGAATTCCCAACAACCAGTTGACATCGTTTAGGGCGTGGACTACCAGGGTATCTAATCCTGTTTGCTCCCCACGCTTTCGTGCATGAGCGTCAGTACAGGTCCAGGGGATTGCCTTCGCCATCGGTGTTCCTCCGCATATCTACGCATTTCACTGCTACACGCGGAATTCCATCCCCCTCTACCGTACTCTAGCTATGCAGTCACAAATGCAGTTCCCAGGTTGAGCCCGGGGATTTCACATCTGTCTTACATAACCGCCTGCGCACGCTTTACGCCCAGTAATTCCGATTAACGCTTGCACCCTACGTATTACCGCGGCTGCTGGCACGTAGTTAGCCGGTGCTTATTCTTACGGTACCGTCATGGACCCTCTTTATTAGAAAGAGTCTTTTCGTTCCGTACAAAAGCAGTTTACAACCCGAAGGCCTTCATCCTGCACGCGGCATGGCTGGATCAGGCTTTCGCCCATTGTCCAAAATTCCCCACTGCTGCCTCCCGTAGGAGTCTGGGCCGTGTCTCAGTCCCAGTGTGGCTGATCATCCTCTCAGACCAGCTACAGATCGTCGGCTTGGTAAGCTTTTATCCCACCAACTACCTAATCTGCCATCGGCCGCTCCATGAGCGCAAGGCCTTGCGGTCCCCTGCTTTCATCCGTAGATCGTATGCGGTATTAGCAAAGCTTTCGCCTCGTTATCCCCCACTCTCGGGCACGTTCCGATGTATTACTCACCCGTTCGCCACTCGTCAGCATCCGAAGACCTGTTACCGTTCGACTTGCATGTGTAAGGCATGCCGCCAGCGTTCAATCTGAGCCAGGATCAAACTCTACAGTTCGATCTTGAAAATTTAAAGTCTTTCGACTTCACTCATAAAAACGGAATTGAAGTGAACTTCACTTCTATTCTCATGAGCGTTTGATAGTTCCGAAGAACTTGGCATTCGCCATCAAACGCCCACGCTTATCGGCTGTATGTTTTTAACGAACCAGAAGCGAAATTTTTTCGACTTCCAAACTTTGCTGCGATCAGCGAAGCCTTGAATTCTAGCAGGTTTTGAAAAGTCC
>NZ_DF238960.1 GCF_000400995.2 Acidovorax sp. MR-S7
ATAAGTTTCAGCGTCCCAGGGCCATCAAATAGCGCCATTGGACTGGCCGCAAGCCCTTCTGGGCTGCAGCAGACGCACTTATGCCTGCATGGCCAGCAGCCGCGCTCGCACCATCCACAGATTGCCCAGCGCGAACAGCATGGTCAGGCGGGCCGTGTTCTTGGCCAAGCCGCGGTAGCGCACCTTGGCGTAGCCGAACTGCTGCTTGACCACCCGGAACGGATGCTCGACCTTGGCCCTGATGCTGGCCTTGAGCTTCTCGGCCTTCTCCCGAAGCCTGTCGAGCTCCCGCGCTGGATCGAGCCGGCGCCGCTTGCCAGGACGCATGGCCACTTCCCAGCGCACGACGCTGCCCTCGCACTCCTTGCGCTTGTCCACGCCCTGGTAGCCCGCGTCGCCCCAGGCATCGCTTTCCTGCCCATGCAGCAAGGCCGCCGCCTGGGTGACATCGGCGACGTTGGCGGCCGTGCCGATGACGGTATGCACCAGCCCCGAATCGGCATCCACGCCGATGTGGGCCTTCATGCCGAAATGCCACTGGTTGCCCTTCTTGGCCTGGTGCATCTCCGGGTCACGCTTGCCCTCGGCGTTCTTGGTCGAACTCGGCGCGGCAATGATGGTGGCGTCGACCACCGTACCGGTCTTGAGCATCAAGCCCTGCCGGGCCAGGGTGGCGTTGATGGCGGCCAGCACCTTCGGCGCGAGTTGCTGCTTCTCCAGCAGGTGCCGAAAGCGCAGGATGGTGGTCTCATCGGGCATGCGCGCCGAGCCGTCGAGCCCGACGAAGCGCCGGTACAGAGGGCGCTCGTGCAGTTCCTCTTCCATGGCCGGATCGCTCAGGTTCCACCACAGCTGCAGGCAGTGGATGCGCAGCATGGTCTCCACTGCAAAGGGTGGGCGGCCTCCCAGGGCCTGGTGCGCCCCGCGGGCATGGGGCTGGATCAACGCCACCAGCGTCGACCA
>NZ_DF238961.1 GCF_000400995.2 Acidovorax sp. MR-S7
GGCCTGCGCTTCGCCATCCGTGAAGGCGGCCGTACCGTCGGCGCCGGCGTCGTGGCAAAGATCATTGCGTAATCCCGAGAGCTATTGAAGGAATACACAATGTCCAAGCAAAAGATCCGCATCCGCCTCAAGGCCTTTGACTACAAGCTGATCGACCAATCGGCCGCCGAGATCGTCGACACCGCCAAGCGCACCGGCGCCATCGTCAAGGGCCCCGTGCCCCTGCCGACGCGCATGAAGCGCTTCGACATCCTGCGCTCGCCGCACGTCAACAAGACCAGCCGCGACCAGTTCGAGATCCGCACGCACCAGCGCCTGATGGACATCGTCGATCCCACGGACAAGACGGTGGACGCCTTGATGAAGCTGGACCTGCCGGCCGGCGTGGACGTCGAAATCAAGCTGCAGTAATCCTGCGCTTCCCCCGGTGCGGCGCTGGCGCCGCACCCCTCATGACGCGGACTTGCCTGAAAAGGCAGTCCGCGTTATACTTTGCGGCTTCGCGTTTTTGCGCCCGGCTTTTGGGCGCGCGGACGCGGAGTTTTATCAACCTTCTTTCGCGCACTTCGGGTGCAGGGCACTCGGGTGCAAACGTATCGGCCAATTGAAGTCGGTGCGGCGAAAGCTCTGGAGAAAACAATGAGTCTGAGCAACTCCCTCGGGTTGCTGGGCCGCAAGGTGGGCATGATGCGCCTCTTCACCGATGACGGGGACGCAGTGCCTGTCACGGTGGTGGACGTGTCCAACAACCGCGTGACCCAGGTGAAAACCCAAGAGAACGATGGCTACGTGGCCCTGCAGGTCATGTTCGGCGCGCGCAAGGCATCGCGCGTGACCAAGCCCGAAGCCGGCCACCTCGCCAAGGCGGGTGTCGAAGCCGGTGAGATCGTCCGTGAATTCCGCGTGACCGAAGAGACCGCTGGCAAGTACGCCGCGGGCACCGCCGTTGCCGTGGCCGACGTGTTCAGCGTGGGCCAGAAGGTGGACGTGCAGGGTACTTCGATCGGCAAGGGCTACGCCGGCACGATCAAGCGTCACAACTTCTCCTCGCAGCGCGCCTCGCACGGCAATAGCCGTTCGCACAACGTTCCTGGCTCCATCGGTATGGCCCAGGATCCCGGCCGCATTTTCCCGGGCAAGAAGATGACGGGCCACCTCGGTGATGCCACCGTCACGACGCAAAACCTCGACGTGGTTCGCATCGACGAAGCACGCCAACTGCTCTTGATCAAGGGCGCTGTTCCGGGCTCCAAGGGTGGCTTCGTGACCGTGCGTCCCGCCGTCAAGGCCACCGCACCGAAGGGAGCGAACTAATGCAGCTCGAACTCCTGAATGAGCAGGGCCAAGCCGCGTCCAAGGTGGACGTGCCCGAGACCGTGTTCGACCGCCAGTACAACGAAGACCTGATCCACCAGATCGTCGTCGCCTATCAGGCCAATGCCCGCCAGGGCACGCGCGCCCAGAAGGACCGCGAGCAGGTCAAGCACTCGACCAAGAAGCCCTTCAAGCAGAAGGGCACCGGCAACGCACGCGCCGGTATGACCTCCTCGCCGCTGTGGCGTGGGGGCGGTCGCATCTTCCCGAACCTGCCGGAAGAAAACTTCTCGCAGAAGATCAATAAGAAGATGTACCGCGCCGGCATGGCGTCCATCCTGTCGCAGCTGGCCCGCGAAGGCCGCTTGGCCGTGGTGGATTCGCTGAAGCTGGAAAGCCCCAAGACCAAGGTGCTGGCCGACAAGTTCAAGGCCATGAACCTGCAATCGGTGATGGTGATCGCCGATGAGGTCGATGAAAACCTGTACCTCGCCTCGCGCAACCTGAAGAACGTGTTCGTGACCGAACCGCGTTATGCAGACCCCGTGTCGCTGGTGCACTACAAGAAAGTGCTCGTCACCAAGGGCGCGATCGACAAACTCAAGGAGATGTTCGCATGAGCACACCCAAGTTTGACGAAGGTCGTCTGATGCAGGTGTTGGTTGCTCCCATCGTGTCCGAGAAGGCCACCATGGTTGCCGAGAAGTCCAACGCCGTGACGTTCAAGGTGCTGCAGAACGCTACCAAGCCCGAGATCAAGGCCGCCGTGGAACTGATGTTCAAGGTGGAAGTGAAGGGCGTTTCTGTGGTGAACACCAAAGGCAAGACCAAGCGCTTTGGCAAGACCGTCGGCCGCCGCGACAACGTGCGCAAGGCCTACGTGCTGCTGAAGGAAGGTCAAGAGCTGAACCTGTCCGGGGAGGCTGCGTAAACCATGGCCGTTATCAAGTTGAAACCCACCACTCCGGGCCAGCGCGGCACGGTGAAGGTGACGCGCAACCACCTGTACAAGGGTGAGGCGTTCGCTGCTCTGCTGGAACCCCAGCACCAGAAGGCTGGCCGTAACAACAACGGCCACATCACCACCCGCCACAAGGGCGGTGGCCACAAGCACCACTACCGCGTGGTGGACTTCCGTCGCAACAAGGACGCCATCCCCGCCAAGGTGGAGCGCATCGAGTACGACCCGAACCGCACGGCCCACATCGCCCTGGTGTGCTATGCCGACGGTGAGCGCCGCTACATCATCGCTCCGCGCAACCTGGAAGTGGGCGCGACCATCGTGAGCGGCTCCGAAGCCCCGATCCGCGTGGGCAACACGCTGCCGATCCGCAACATCCCGGTGGGTTCGACCATCCACTGCATCGAGCTCAAGCCCGGTGCCGGTGCCCAGATCGCCCGCTCGGCCGGTACGTCCGCCACGCTGCTGGCCCGCGAAGGCATCTACGCCCAGGTGCGTATGCGTTCGGGCGAAGTGCGCAAGATCCACATCGAGTGCCGCGCCACGATCGGCGAAGTCGCCAACGAAGAACACAGCCTGCGCCAGCTCGGCAAGGCCGGCGTGAAGCGCTGGATGGGTATCCGCCCGACGGTGCGTGGCGTTGCCATGAACCCGATCGACCACCCGCACGGTGGTGGCGAGGGCCGTACCGGTGAAGGCCGTCATGCGGTTGACCCATGGGGCAACCTGACGAAGGGCTACCGTACCCGTAACAACAAGCGCACACAGACCATGATCGTGTCGCGCCGCAAGAAGTAAGGGGTAGCAAATGACTCGCTCTCTCAAAAAGGGTCCGTTTGTTGACCATCACTTGCTGGCAAAGGTCGAGAAGGCCATCGCCACCAAGGACAAGAAGCCCGTCAAGACCTGGTCGCGCCGCTCCATGGTTCTGCCCGATTTCATCGGCCTGACCATCGCCGTGCACAACGGCAAGCAGCACGTGCCGGTCTACGTTACCGACCAGATGGTGGGCCACAAGCTGGGCGAATTCGCCCTGACGCGCACCTTCAAGGGTCACCCCGCCGACAAGAAGGCCAAGAAGTAAGGAACGACCATGTCTGAAACACGTGCAGTCCTCCGTGGCGTCCGCTTGTCGGTTGACAAGGGTCGCCTGGTCGCGGACCTGATCCGCGGCAAGAAGGTGGATCAAGCCCTGAACATCCTGGCTTTCACGCAGAAAAAAGCTGCCGTGATCGTCAAGAAGGTGCTGGAGTCCGCCATCGCCAACGCCGAGCACAACGACGGCGCCGATATCGACGAGCTGAAGGTCAAGACCATCTTCGTCGAGCAGGGCACCACGCTCAAGCGCTTCACCGCGCGCGCCAAGGGCCGCGGCAATCGCATCAGCAAGCCGACCTGCCACATCTACGTGACCGTGGGCAACTGAGGCCAAAGGGAAGAATATGGGACAGAAAATCCATCCTACCGGCTTCCGCCTTGCAGTGAGCCGCAATTGGGCCAGCCGCTGGTACGCGAGCAACCGTGACTTCGCCGGCATGCTGGCCGAAGACATCAAGGTGCGCGAGTACCTGAAGGCCAAGCTCAAGAACGCCGCCGTGTCGCGCGTGCTGATCGAGCGCCCCGCCAAGAACGCCCGCATCACGATCTACTCGGCACGTCCGGGCGTCGTGATCGGCAAGAAGGGCGAGGACATCGAGAACCTGAAGAAGGAACTTGCCACCCGCCTGGGCGTGCCGGTCGCCGTGAACATCGAGGAAGTGCGCAAGCCCGAAATCGATGCCAAGCTGATCGCCGACTCGATCACCCAGCAGCTCGAAAAGCGCATCATGTTCCGCCGCGCCATGAAGCGCGCCATGCAGAACGCGATGCGTCTGGGTGCCCAGGGCATCAAGATCATGTCCTCGGGCCGCCTGAACGGCATCGAAATCGCACGTACCGAGTGGTACCGCGAAGGCCGCGTGCCGCTGCACACCCTGCGCGCCGACATCGACTACGGCACCTCCGAAGCCAAGACCACCTACGGTGTGATCGGCGTGAAGGTGTGGGTCTACAAGGGCGACACGCTGGGCCGCAACGACCTGCCTGCTGCCGAGACGCCGCGCCCTGAAGAAGAGCGCCGTCCCCGTGGCCCCCGCCGCGATGGCCGCCCTGGCGACCGCGCAGGCCGTGGTGGTGCACGCCGTCCGATGGGTGGCAATGCCGCTCCTGCCGATGGCAGCGACAAGCCCGCTGGCGCCGGTGGCGCCGACGCAACCGCCGTTAAGCGCGTTCGCAAGACTGACGCGCCCGCTACAGCAGCGGACGGCAAAGGAGAATAAACATGCTGCAACCTGCTCGCCGCAAGTTCCGCAAGGAGCAAAAAGGCCGCAACACCGGCGTCGCCACGCGTGGCAACTCGGTGGCTTTCGGTGACTTCGGTCTGAAGTGCACGGACCGCGGCCGCCTGACGGCCCGCCAGATCGAGGCCGCACGCCGTGCGATCTCCCGCCACGTCAAGCGCGGCGGCCGCATCTGGATCCGTGTGTTCCCCGACAAGCCGATCTCCACCAAGCCCGCAGAAGTGCGTATGGGTAACGGCAAGGGCAACCCCGAGTACTACGTGGCCGAGATCCAGCCCGGCAAGATCGTGTTCGAGATCGTCGGCGTTCCCGAAGAACTGGCCCGTGAAGCGTTCCGCCTGGCTGCCGCCAAGCTGCCGCTGCGCACCACGTTCGTTGCCCGTCAAATTGGCGCCTAAGGAGAATCAACATGACGAAAGCTGCTGAACTCCGCCAAAAGGACGTGGCCGGCATCGAAGCCGAAATCAAGTCGCTGCAAAAGGCCCATTTCGGCCTGCGCATGCAGAAGGCCACGCAGCAACTGGGCAATACCGGTACGCTGCGCGCCACGCGCCGCGACATCGCGCGCGCCAAGACCATTCTTGCTGAAAAGCAAGCCGCCAAGTAAGGAGCCGACATGACGGAAGCTAAAACATCCCTCAAGCGCACCTTGGTTGGCAAGGTGGTCAGCGACAAGCGCGCCAAGACCGTGACGGTTCTTGTCGAGCGCCGCGTGAAGCACCCGATCTACGACAAGATCATGATCAAGTCGAGCAAGTACCACGCCCATGACGAAAATGGCGAGTACAAGCTGGGCGACACCATCGAGATCACGGAAAGCCGTCCGCTGTCCAAGACCAAGAACTGGGTCGCTACGCGCCTGGTGCAAAAGGCAGCGCTGGTCTAAGACCCGCGCAAACCTGGCCTCCCGCCAGGGCCATGAGAAACGACCCACAATGTGGGTCGTTTTTTTTCATCCATGCACAAGGAGCATCCCATGATCAAAGTCGGCGACACCCTGCCCGCCATCACGCTGATGGAATATTCGGAGGTCGAAGGCAACGGCTGCAGCATCGGCCCCAACCCGGTGGACGCGCAGAAGGCCGCCGCGGGCAAGACGATCGCCCTGTTCGCCGTGCCGGGCGCTTTCACGCCGACCTGCTCGGCCAAGCACGTGCCGGGCTATGTCGAGAATGCCGAGGCGCTCAAGGCCGTCGGGGTTGACGAGATCTGGTGCCTGTCGGTGAACGACGCCTTCGTGATGGGCGCCTGGGCTCGCGACCAGAAGACCGATGGCAAGGTGCGCATGCTGGCCGATGGCGACGCGGCCTTCGCCAAGGCCACGGGCCTGACGCTGGACCTCAATGGCAAGGGCCTGGGTCTGCGCAGCAACCGCTATTCCATGCTCGTGAAGGACGGGAAGGTGGTGGCGCTCAACGTCGAGGCGCCTAGCAAGTTCGAGGTCAGCGACGCAGCCACGCTGCTCTCCCAGGCGCGCGCATAAAGCTGCTGCGCCCTTTCGCAAAACGCCACGCCTGCACACTGCAGGCGTGGCGTTTTGCTATCTAAAAGAGAGCTGCTTGCGCTTGCTGGACGGGCGCTAGAGGCCTGAAAGGCTCAAGAAATGTCGGCTTTCAGGTAATGCGAGCCCGCGATGGGGTTGTGGTAGTAGGGCGGGATCTCCACGAAACCCAGCTCCGCATAGAGCGCGCGGGCCGACTCCATGCCGTCCAGCGTGTCCAGCAGCACGCAGGCATAGCCGGCCTGGCGCGCCGCATCCAGGATGGCCTCGGCCAGCTGCCGGCCAAGTCCGAAGCCGCGGAAGGCCTTGCGTACGTACAGGCGCTTCATCTCGCTGGCGTTGGGGTAGTCGGCAGAGTCCAGGGGGCGCAGGGCGCAGCAGCCGGCGATGCTGCCTTCGACCTCGGCCAGCAGGATCTGGCCGCGCGGCGCGGCATAGTCGCCCGGCAGGTCTGCCAGCTCCTGGGCGAAGTCCTGGAACGCCAGGTCCACGTCCAGGCTGTCGGCGTATTCCTGGAAGATGGCGCGCACCGCATCCATCTCATGCGGCTGGGTGGGAATGAACAGGGTGACGGCGGGTGGCTGGTCCACTGGTGGCGTTGTGTTCGGCTGACGATGAAGGGTCAGTGTAGCCGCATGCCCCGGGAGGGGCGTCAGAAAGCCCCCAGGCCCGACACCCACCAGGCCAGCGCACCGCTCAGCGCCAGCACGACGGCCGCGCCCGCGCGGGAGGCTATGTCGTCGCGCGAGGGCGATGCGGGCCGCGGCAATTGCTTGTCGCCCCCCAGCATCGGGCGCACCAGCGTGCGCTTGCGCACCAGCACGTAGAACAGGATGGCCAGCAGGTGCAGCCCGACGAGGGCATAGAGCAGGTACTGGCCCACGTCCTTGTGGTACCACGTAGCCTGCCCCACCACGCTGCCCGGGACGAAGCGCGTGAGCGGGCCGGCGAAGGCGATCTCGTCATCGCTCACCAGGCCGCTGCCTACCTGCAGCAGCAGCACGGCGAGCAGGGCGAATACCGACAGCGCGCCCAGCGGGGAGTGGCCCACGTCGTCCTCCCCGCCGCCGCGCAGGTAGCGCCACAGGCGGGTGGGGGAGTAGAGAAAGCTCGCGAAGCGCGACCAGCGCCCGCCCACCAGCCCCCAGACCAGGCGGAACACCAGCAGCGCCAGCATCACGTAGCCCAGCCGCAGGTGCCATTCCATGGCGTTGCCACCCAGCTTGGCGGTGGCGACCAGGGCGATGGTGGTGGCCGCCAGCGACCAGTGGAACAGGCGGGTGGGCAGATCCCAGACACGGACCGTGTGTTGCATGGCAGATTTCAGCAAAGGCAATGACGTTGCAGGATATTCTGCCCAGGCCGCAGAGAGAGCGCCTTGCGGTATATCCGACGAGATTGCCCGTGCTTGGCCTCCCGCCGGCCCGGCGCCAGCGGATACTTGGCGCCGTTCAACCCCACGAAAAGAAAGGTGCCATCGCCATGTCGCTGAAATCCATCGCCTTCGCCGCCGCCGCTTCGGCGGGTCTGCTGCTGTCGCTGCCCGCCGCGGCCCAGTTCGCCAAGCCCGAGGACGCCATCAAGTACCGCCAGGGCGCCCTGTTTGTCATGGGCCAGCATTTCTCGCGTCTGGGCGCCATGGCCAACGGCCGTGTGCCGTTCGACGCCAAGGCCGCGCAGCAAAACGCCGACGTGGTGGCTTCGCTGGCCAGCCTGCCCTGGGCCGGCTTCGGCCCGGGCACGGACAAGGGCGCGCCCCACAAGGCCAAGGCCGGCGTGTGGACCGAGCAGGTCAAGTTCCAGGAGCATGCCGACAAGCTCGTGGCCGAGTCCGCCAAGCTGGCCGCGGCGGCCAAGACCGGCAACCTGGACAACCTGAAGGCCGCCTTCGGCCCCACGGCCAATTCCTGCAAGGCCTGCCACGATGCCTACCGCGACCGCTGATCTGGCGCTATCGTTTGAATAGCTGCTGTCGCTTGCCAGTCAAGCGAAAAAGGCCGATTTCGTTAAGAAATCGGCCTTTTGCTTTGGCTCTGTCACAAATCTGTGTTGGTAGTATGTGGGCCAACGCGTTGACGGAGTGGGTTTGCCATGCGGAA
>NZ_DF238962.1:0-33465 GCF_000400995.2 Acidovorax sp. MR-S7
GCTGCTGGCCGCCGGCGGCGATGGCGGCGCGCTGCGGCTGGAGGCCGCTGCCGCGCGCATCGCGCTCGAATGGGTGCTGGCCTCGCGCCACGCCACCGATGTGCTGTTCGACCCCGGCGTGCGCGCCAGCACGGACCTGCTGGCCGTGGTGCAGGGCTTCCACCCAGACCCGCTGGCACAGGCGCTGCTGGCGCACTGGGGCGACGCGGGCCTGGCCGTTGCGCTGCCCGCGCCCGCGGTGCATGGCCGCGCCGCGCTGCACACCGCCGCCGACGCGGAAGACGAGGCCCAGCGCGCCGCCGCCTGCGTGCTGGCCCACCTGGCCCAGGGCCGCGCGCCCGTGGCGCTGGCGGCCACCGACCGCGCGCTCACACGGCGCATCAGCGCGCTGCTGGACGGCGCGGGCGTGCCCGTGCACGACGAGAACGGCTGGACGCTGTCCACCACGCGCGCCGGGGCGCAGCTCATGGCCCTGCTGCGCGCCTGCACCTGGGACGCGCCGGCCGACGCCGTGCTCGACGCGCTCAAGCAGCTGCCCGCCGTGGAGGCCGCCGCGCTGCGCGCGCTGGAGCACGGGCTGCGCCGTGCCGGCCTGCGCCAGTGGAGCGCGGCCGTGGCCGCGCTGCAGGGCCGCGCCAGCCAGGCCCAGGCCGCTGCGCTCGCGGCGCAGATGGAGGCCTGGCGCGCGCCGCTGCGCGCCGCGCGGCCGCTGGCGCAGTGGCTCCAGGCGCTGCGCGAGCTGCTGCAGCAGACCGGCCTGTGGGACGCGCTGGCGCACGACAGCGCCGGCGAGCACGTGCTGGCAGAACTGCGCCTGCCCCAGGGCCTGGAGGCCGACCTGGAGGCGCTCGATGGCGCGGGACGCCGCCTGGCGCTGGCCGAATTCACCCGCTGGGTCGACGCGGTGCTGGAGACGGGCCGCTACCGCCCCGAATACCTGGCCGGCGCTCCCGTGACCGTGCTGCCGCTGCCGCAGCTGCTGGCGCGCCCCTTCGCTGCGCTGGTCCTGCCCGGCTGCGACGAAAAGCGCCTGCAGGCCGCGCCCGAGCCGCCCGGCGTGTGGACCGCCGCGCAGCGCACGGCCCTGGGCCTGCCCACGCGCGAACAGCTCGCCGTGGTCCAGCGCGCCGCCTGGGCCCATGCGCTCGGCACGCCGTGGGTGGACATCCTCTGGCGCGCGGGCGACGAGGGCGGCGAGCCGCTGCTCGCCAGCCCCCTGGTGCTGGCGCTGCGGCTCGATGGCGCCGCCGCCCCGGGCGGCGATGCGCGCGCCGCGCGCGCCATCGCCCCCGCGCCCGTGCCGCGCCCGCTGCCCGTGGGGGCGCAGCTGCCCGTGCCGCGGCTGTCCTCCTCGGCCTATGCGGACCTGCGCCACTGCCCCTATCGCTTCTTCGCGCTGCGCCAGCTGCGGCTGCAGGAAGAGGAGGAACTGGACGCGCAGATCGACAAGCGCGACTTCGGCACCTGGCTGCACGCCGTGCTGCAGCACTTCCACGAGGCATTGCGCGACGCGCCCGGAGCGGACCGCACCGCCCTCATGGACGAGGCCGCCGCGCGCGCCACGCGCGAGCAGCAGCTGCACGCGGGCGATTTCCTGCCCTACGCCAGCGGCTGGCCCCAGCTGCGCGCCGGCTACCTGGACTGGCTCGCCGGGCATGAGGCCACGGGCGCCGCCTTCCAGCGGGCCGAACTGAAGGCCAGCCAGCCGCTCGGCGCGCTGGAACTCGTGGGCACGCTCGACCGCGTGGACCGGGTGGGCGGGGAAGGCGGCACGGCCCTGGTCATCGACTACAAGACCGAGAGCGACGCCGCCACGCGCCGCCGCATCCAGGCGGGCGGCGAGGACACGCAGCTCGCCTTCTACGCCGCGCTCATGGGGGACGACCACCTGCGCGCCGCCTACGTCAACGTGGGCGAACGCGGCGACACCCGCCTGCACGAGCAGGACGACGTGGTGCTGCTGCGCGACCAGCTCGTCGAAGGCATCGTGCACGACATGGCCCGCATCGCCGAAGGCGCGCCGCTGCCCGCGCTGGGCGAGGGCGCGGTGTGCGACTGGTGCGCCGCGCGCGGACTGTGCCGCAAGGACTTCTGGGAATGAACACGCCCGCCTACGAACACAACGGCCAGCCCGTCGCGCGCGAGGCCTTCTACGCCATCGCCTGCGACCCGCGCCGCAGCGTGGCCGTGGAGGCCTGCGCCGGCGCGGGCAAGACGTGGATGCTGGTATCGCGCATGCTGCGCGCGCTGCTGGAGGGCAGCGCGCCGCACGAGATCCTGGCCATCACCTTCACCAAGAAGGCCGCGGGCGAGATGCGCCAGCGCCTGCAGGAGTGGCTGCAGGAGTTTTCCGGGAAGCCGCTGCCTGATCTGGAAAAAGAGCTGATTGCAAGGGGAGTCAGCCTCCAGGCCGCACGAGACAAGCGCGAGCAGCTACAAAATTTGTACCGCCAGACGCTGGAGGCGGGCCGCCCCGTGCAGATCCGCACCTTCCACAGCTGGTTCGCCGCGCTGCTGTCCACCGCGCCGCTCGCGGTGCTGGAGCAGCAGGGCCTGCCTGCCCACTACGAGCTGCTGGAAGACGACGCCGAGGCCGTGCGCGAGGTCTGGCGCCCCTACCTGCAAGCCGTGGCGGACAGCCCCCTGCTCCGCGCCGCCTACGAGGAATGCGTGGCGCGCCATGGCCGCTCGCAGACGCACAAGGCGCTCGAAGGCGCGCTGGCCAAGCGCGTGGAATTCACGCTGGCCGACGAGGCAGGCGTGGTCGACGCATCGGTGGAGCCGGTGGAGGCGCTGTTTCCCGACCTGGCGGGCGAGGGTAGCCCGCTGCAGGCCCTGGTGCTGCGCGAGCGCGAGGCCCTGCTGGCCGCCGCGCTGGCCCTGGGCCGCGCCAGCGCGCGCACCTATTCGGACAAGGGTGTGGCGCTGGAGATGGCCGTGACGGCGCAGGACGGCGACGGCGTGGCCGCCGCCCTGCTCACGCAGAAGGGCGAGCCGCGCAAGTTCAACGACAAGCTGGCCGGCATCGAGCAGGTGCGCCACGCCCAGGCACTGTGCGAGCGCGCCCTGGCCGCGCGCCGCCAGCACGAGGCCTGGCAGCACCAGCGGCGCATGGCGCTGCTGGCGCGCGCGCTCATCGCGCAGTTCGCCCAGCTCAAGCGCGAGCGCGGCTGGGTGGACATGAACGACGTGGAGCGCACGGCGCTGGTCATGCTGTCCGACCCCGTGCTCAGCGGCTGGGTGCAGGAGCGCCTGGACACGCGCGTGCGCCACCTGCTGGTCGATGAGTTCCAGGACACCAACCCGCTGCAGTGGCAGGCGCTGCATGCCTGGCTCTCGGGCTACGCGGGCACGGGAGGCGGCCAGCAGGCGCCCAGCGTGTTCATCGTGGGCGACCCCAAGCAGAGCATCTACCGCTTCCGCCGCGCCGAGCCGCAGGTCTTCCTGGCCGCGCAGGCGTTCGTGCGCGAGGGGCTGGGGGGCGACCTGCTCGCCTGCGACCACACGCGGCGCAACGCCACCGGCGTGATCGACGCCGTCAACCACGCCATGCTGGCCGCGCAGGCGCAAGGCGAATACGCGGGCTTTCGCGCGCACACCACCGAATCCGCCGACGCGGGCCGCCTGCTGTGCCTGCCCGCCATCACCGCTGACGACGGCGGCGGCGCGCCACCGCAGGACGCGCCCCCGGCCTGGCGCGACAGCCTGACCCAGCCGCGCCACGAGGCCGAGGAAACCCTGCGCATGCGCGAATGCGCCCAGGCCGCGCAATGGGTCGCCGCGCAGATTGCCGCCGGCGTGCCCGCGCGCGAGATCATGGTGCTCGCACGCAAGCGCGACCGCCTCGCCGCGCTGCAGGACGCGCTGCGCGCCCAGCACATCCCCTGCGTGCAGCCCGAGAAGGCCGAACTGGGCGATGCGCCCGAGGTGCGCGACGTCGTCGCGCTGCTGGACGCGCTGGTCTCCCCGGGGCACGACCTGTCGCTGGCGCGTGCGCTCAAGTCGCCCCTGTTCGGCGTGGATGATGCAGCGCTGGTGCAGCTCGCCCTGCTGCGCCGCCACCATGAAAACGCCAGCTGGTTCGATTTGCTGCTGCAAAAAAGAGAGCTGCTGCCGCTTGCCCTGCAAGCGCTGGGGCCCGATTTGATGCAATACCAGCAATGGGTGGCCGCCTGGCCGCCGCACGATGCGCTGCACGCCATCTACCGCCACCGCGACGTGCTCGCGCGCTATGCCGCCGCCGCGCCCGCCACGCAGCGAGGCGGCGTGCTGGCCAACCTGCGCGCGCTGCTGGCCGCCGCGCTGCAGCAGGGCGGCGGGCGCTACCTCACGCCCTATGCCTTCGTGCGCGCCATGAAGCGCCCCGGCACCCATGCCCCCGGCCGGGTCGACGCGCAGGCCGTGCGCCTGCTCACCATCCACGGCGCCAAGGGGCTGGAGGCGCACAGCGTGCTGCTGCTGGACACCGACGCCCGCGCCCAGAAGGCCGAGACCATGGGCGCGCTGGTGGACTGGCCGGGCGAGCGGCCCGTGCCGCGCCGCTTCGTCTTCCTGGCCAGCGAATCCAGCCCGCCGCCCAGCGCGGCCGAGGTGCTGGCCCTGGAGCAGGCCGAGCGCCAGCGCGAGGAGCTCAATACCCTCTACGTGGCGATGACGCGCGCCAAGCACTGCCTGGCCCTGTCCTGCGTGCAGGCGGCCTCTTCGTCGCCGGGCAGCTGGTGGAACCGGCTCGCCCCCGGCATGCAGGCTGCTCCCGCGCCCACGGCGGGCGATGCCCCGGCCGACCGCGCCGCAGCGGCCGAGCTGGCCGAGCTGCCGCCTTATGCCGCGCCGGACAGGCCCGTGGCGCCCGACCCGCAAGACATCTCCACCCCCGGGACGCGCCTGGGCGAGGCCATGCACCAGCTGCTGGAGCAGGCCGGCGTGGCCGGCGCGCCGCTGGCGGCCCTGCGCGCGCAGGGCTGGCCAGAGCGGCGGCTGGCGCAACTGGCCCGCGACTTCGACATCGCGCCGCAGGCCGCGCGGCATGCGGCCGTCCTCGCGCAGCGCGTGCTGCAGGGGGAGGGCGCCTGGGCGTGGGACGCGGCGCAGGTGGAGCGGGCGTTCAACGAAGCGCCGCTGGTGCACCAGGGCCAGCGCCTGCGGCTGGATCGCCTGGTGCGCCGCCGCGCGCAGGCGGGGCGGCCGGCCGCGTGGTGGGTGCTGGACTACAAGAGCGCGGCGCGGCCAGAAAGCCAGCCGCAGCTGCAGGCGCAGTTGCGGCAGTACCGTGCCGCGGTGCGGGGGATGGTGCCGGGGGAGTCGGTGTTCGCGGCGTTTCTGACGGGGGACGGGCGGATGGTGGTGGTGGATGACGAGGCGCAGGGGGAGTTGTTCTGAACGCTGGCCCAGAACCCTTCAGCCCGCATGTGCCCTGGGTACCATCGCCCGTTCCCGTGCAATGCAAAGACTTCCCATGACCGATTCCCTCTCCTGCGACATCGCCGTCATCGGCGCCGGCCCCGCGGGCCTGATGGCCGCCGAAGCCGCCGCCAGCGCAAGCCTGCGCGTGCACGTGTTCGACGCCATGCCCTCCGTGGGCCGCAAGTTCCTGCTGGCGGGCAAGGGCGGGCTCAACCTCACGCACTCCGAGCCGCCCGCGTCCTTCCTCACGCGCTACGGCGCGCGGCAGGAGGCGCTGGCGCCCTGGCTGAGCGCCTTCGGCGCCACGGAGCTGCGCGCTTGGGCCGATGCGCTGGGGGCCGAGACCTTCGTGGGCACGTCCGGCCGCGTGTTCCCGAAGGACATGAAGGCCGCGCCGCTGCTGCGCGCCTGGCTGCACCGGCTGCGCGCGCAGGGCGTGCGCTTCCACATGCGCCACCGCTGGCTGGGCTGGACGGACGAGGGCGGCCTGCACTTCGCCACGACGCAGGGCGAGGCGGCGGCGCAGGCGCGCGCCGTGGTGCTGGCGCTGGGCGGCGGCAGCTGGGCGCGTCTGGGCTCCGACGGTGCCTGGGTGCCCTTGCTCGCGCAGCGCGGCGTGCCCGTGGCGCCCTTGCTGCCCGCCAACTGCGGCTTCGACGTGCCGCGCGTGGACGCGCCGGCGGGCGAGACCCGGCGCGACTTCTTCCGCGAGCTGATCGGGCGCGGCCCCGCGCCGGCCGTGGGCTGGACGCCGTTCTTCGCCGAGCGCTTCGCGGGCCGGCCCTTCAAGCCGGTGGCCTTGTCCTTCACCGACAGCCAGGGCCGCCACTTCGCGCGGCGCGGCGAGTTCGTCGCCACGGCCACGGGCGTGGAGGGCAGCCTGGTCTACGCCGTCTCCAGCCTGCTGCGGGGCGAGATCGAAGCGCACGGCCATGCCACCTTCCACCTGGACCTGCTGCCCGACCATTCGCCCGAGCGCGTGCTGGCCGAGGTGCGCCACCCGCGCGGCGCGCGCAGCCTGACCAGCCACCTCAAGGGCCGGCTGGGGCTGGAAGGGATCAAGACGGCCGTGCTGTACGAGCAGCTGGGCAAGGACGGCATGCACGACCCCGTGGCCCTGGCGCACGCGATCAAGGCGCTGCCCATCACCGTGGTGGCGTCCCGGCCGCTGGACGAGGCCATCAGCACCGCCGGCGGCGTGCCTTTCGAAGCGCTGGACGAGCGGCTCATGCTGCGCGACCTGCCCGGCGTGTTCTGCGCGGGCGAGATGCTGGACTGGGAGGCCCCCACCGGCGGCTACCTGCTCACCGCCTGCTGCGCCACGGGCCGGGCGGCCGGGGAGGGTGCGGCGGGCTGGGCTCAGAACTTGGTGCGGTAGTAGACCATGGGCCCGCCGCCGCGCGCGCGCAGCACCAGGCGCGAATGGCCTTCCAGCTGCACGCCGATGGCGCCGAACTCGGGCACGAGGCCGCGCGTGCGCGAGGTCTTCCACTGCACCTCCAGCCGCGTGCCGTAGCTGGCCTGCTCGCGGTGCCAGATCATGCCCATGGCGTCGGGCTCCTGGCCGGGCCGGACCGCACGGGCCCAGGCGGACATGTCCAGGTGGCGGCCGCTGCCCAGCGGCGCGCGCCAGCGCACGCCGATGTCGGTGCCCCACGGAGCCATGGCCGTGGTGTGCGGCCGCAGGTCGGCCTGGGTGGGCAGCGCCATGCCGAACGTGAAGCCGAGGCTGCCGGCGCGGCCGGGGCGCATCCAGCGCGTGACGTCCAGCCGCAGGGATTCGCCCATCGTGTCCAGGGGCGGGGCGCTGCCGGAGATTTCCAGGGGCGGCAGCGCCTGGGAGGGCATGGCGTCGTTGGCGGCCATGGCCGCGGCTGCCATCGCCGTATCGGCCAGCGACGTTTCGGCCATGGCCTGGCACAGGGAACTGCCGGCCAGCAGACAGGCCAGGCACAAGCGGCAGGTGCGTGTCCGTGCTGTTGCGAGCGGTGGCATGGCGTCACTCCTGGCGTGAAGGGCGGTCGATGCCTTTCAGTGTGAGAGCGCGCGGATTTTGCGGAGTTCCAGCCAGGCGCTTTGGTTTGTAGGACGCCACCGCGGCGAGGGCTCCTCGGGGAATTGATCCAGATCAGGTTCGGTTCGGAAGCCGCGATATTTCGTTATATTTGAATATATATTGCGAAAGGTAAAGCAGGGCGGCGCCATCGCACGGCCAGGCGGTGGCGCTTGTTTTTGTCTATCGCTATATAAGATTTTCTATAGCGAATCAAGGAGATGAGATGGCAGCGAGGGTATCGGCGGTGAAATGGGCGCACAGGCACGGCGGGGCCGGCCCGGTGCTGTTGGCGCTGGGGCTGTCCGCGGGCGCGGCACAGGCCGCGGACGGGGTCTTCGAGCTGGGCACGGTGACGGTGGTGGGCGCCCCGGTGCCCGGCCGCGCGCCCGGCGAGGCCGTGCTGGGCCAGGAGGAGATCGCGCGCAACAACGCCGATACCGTGTCCGAGGCGGTGCGGCTGCTGCCCGGCGTGAACCTCTCGCGCGTGGGTGCGCGCAACGAGGAGATGATCTACCTGCGCGGCTTCGATTCGCGCCAGGTGCCGGTCTACGTGGACGGCGTGCCGCTCTACGTGCCCTACGACGGCTACGTGGACTTCAGCCGCTTCACCACCTTCGACCTGGCCGAGATCCGCGTCGCCAAGGCCGATGCCTCGCTGCTCTATGGCCTGAACACGCTGGGCGGGGCGATCAACCTCGTCACGCGCAAGCCGGTCAAGCCGTTCGAGGGCGACGTGCGTCTGGGCTTCGGCGTCGGGCAGACGCGCAAGGCGGCGGTCAACCTGGGCGGCAACCTGGGCGCTTGGTACTACCAGCTCGGCGCCTCGTTCCTGGACGCCGACAGCTTTCCGCTGCCCAAGGGCTTCAAGGACTACAAGCGGCAGCCCACCGACACCGGCAGCCGCCGCGAGAACGCCTACCGCACGGACGAGCGCCTGTCGTTCAAGCTGGGCCTGACGCCCAATGCCACCGACGAATACGCGCTCGGCTACGTGCGCCAGGAGGGCGAGAAGGGCAACCCGGTCTACACCGGCCAGTCCGCGCAGCGCAACGCCGTGCGCTACTGGCGCTGGCCGTACTGGGACAAGGACAGCGTCTACTTCCTGAGCACCACGCGCATTGGCGCGGACAACGTGCTCAAGACGCGCCTGTACCACGACACCTACGAGAACGGGCTGGACATCTACGGCGACGCCACCTACACCCGCCACGACCCCACCAGCGCCTACAAGGACACGAGCAAGGGCGCGACCATCGAGTGGGCCAATTACAGCCTGCGCCACCACGAGCTGCGCTTCGCCGCGCACTACAAGGTCGACGAGCACGACGACGCCGGCCAGTTCTACCGCGACGTGACCACCTCGCTGGTGGCCGAGGACACCATCGCCCTGGGCGACCGCTGGCGCCTGAACCTGGGCGTGAGCCACGAGAAGCGCGATGCCAAGGAGGTCTACTACTGGCCCAAGGGTTCGGCCGACGCCACCAACGGCCTGGCCAAGCTGAGCTACGCGCTCACGCAGCAGGGCGACGAGGTGTACGCCGTCGTCTCGCACAAGACGCGCTTTCCCACCATCAAGGACCGCTACTCCGCCCGCATGGGCCGCGCGCTGCCCAACCCCGACCTCCAGCCCGAGAACGCCAACCACTTCGAGCTGGGCGTGAGCGGCCAGCCCTGGGCGGGCGGCAAGGGCCAGGCGGCCGTGTTCTACAGCCGCGTGAATGACCAGATCCAGACCGTGGTGGTGCCCTCCGGCGCCTGCGGTGGCACCACCTGCGACCAGGCGCAGAACGTGGGCCGCACGCGCAACCTGGGGCTGGAGCTGTCGCTGGCGCAGCAGCTCTCGGCCCAGTGGAGCGCGAACGCCAGCTACACCTACCTGAATCGCACCAACCTCAGCGACCGCCGCGTGACGCTCGTCGATACGCCGCGCCACCGCCTGTTCGCCGCCGTCAGCTGGCTGCCCGGCGCGCAGTGGGAGCTGCGCGCCACGCTGGAGGCCGAACAGGGCCGCAGCGTGAACTTCGACGGCGCCTACCGCCAGCTGGGCGGCTTCGGCACTGCCGGGCTCAAGGCGATCTACAGGCCCGCGAAGGACGTTGCGGTGGACTTCGGCGTGAACAACCTGGCCGACAAGTGGTACGAGCTGGCCGACGGCCATCCCATGCCCGGCCGCTTCTGGTACGTCAATGGCACCTACCGTTTCTGATCTCGCGGCCGTCGTCTACTCCGGCGACATGGCCCACGGCGACGCGGCCGACGCGCTGGTGCGGGACTTCTGCCAGGGCCTGCAGCGCGCCGGCTGGCGCGTGGGCGGGCTGGTGCAGCGGCGCCTGCCGGCCCCGGGCGGCGGCAAGCCGCTGCTGGAGCTGGAGGACGTGCGCACGGGCCAGGTCTTTCCCATCTCGCAGAGGCTCGGGGCGCTCTCGCGCGCCTGCAGCCTCGACACCGGCGGCGTCGCCCAGGCCAGCGGCGTGCTGCGGCAGGCGCTGGCCGACGGGGTGCACCTGGCGGTGACCAACCGCTTCGGCGAGCTGGAGGCCACGGGCGGCGGATTCGCGGCCGAGATCGCGGCGCTGGCGGGCGGGGGCATTCCCGTGCTCACCGTGATCGCCCACAAGCACGTCGATGCCTGGCGCCGCTTCACGGGCGGCCTGGGCGAGGAGCTGCCCGCACGCCCGGCCGCGCTGCGCGACTGGTTCACGCTGGCCGCAGGGCGCGAGGTGCCTGCATGACGCTGCGTGCCATGCGCCGCCGCCTGCTGCTGCAGTTGCCGCTGGCGCTCGCCGCCGCGCGGGCGCAGGCGCGCGGGCAGGCGCCCGGCGGGCAGGACGTGGTCGTCGCGCGCTTCGGCACGCTGCCCGCGCCCGAACGGGTGCGCAAGGTGTTCGCGGCGGGGCCGCCCGCCGGCGTGCTGGTGGCGGCGCTCGCGCCCGGCAAGCTCGTCGGCTGGCCGCTCACGCTCGGCGACGAGGCGCGCGCGCTGCTCGGCCCGCCGCTGCGCGCGCTGCCGCACACGGGGCGCCTGTCGGGCCGCGGCAGCACGGTGCCGCTCGAATCGCTGCTGCAGTGGGCGCCCGACCTGGTGCTGGACGCGGGCACGGCCGATGCCACCTATGTCTCCGGCGCGCGCCGCGTGAGCGAGCAGACCGGCCTGCCCACGGTGCTGATCCAGGGCCGCATCGCCGACCATGCCGCGCAGCTGCGCACGGTGGGCCGCCTGCTGGGCGCGGCCGGGCGCGGCGAGCAACTGGCCGCCGAGGCCGAGGCGGCCATCGCCCTGGCCGGCCGGGTGCGCGCCAGCGTGCCGCCGGCCGAACGCCCGCGCGTCTACTACGGGCGCGGCACGGACGGGCTGGAGACGGGCCTGTCTGGCGCCATCAACGTGGAGCTGCTGGACTTCTGCGCGGGCCGCAACGTGGCGGCCGAGGCAGGGCGGGGCTCGCTCGCGCGCGTGTCGCTGGAACAGCTCCTGCTGTGGGACCCCGAGGTCATCGTCACGCAGGATGCGGCCTTCGCGCGCCGCGTGCTCTCCGACCCGCTGTGGCGCGGCATCGCCGCCGTGCGCGAGCGGCGGGTGCACTGCGCGCCCGCGCTGCCCTTCGGCTGGCTGGACGGGCCGCCCGGCGTCAACCGCCTGATCGGCGTGCGCTGGCTGCTGGAGCGCCTGCACCCGGGCCACCCGGCGCTGCGCGCGCTGGAGCCTTTCCCCGAGGCCGTGCGGCGCTTCCACCAGTCGTTCTACGGCGCCAGCCTGGCGCCGCAGGAGGTGCGAAGGCTGCTCGATGGAATATGAGCCAAATCGGGCTCCAGCGCTTTCTGGTCAAGCGCAAGCAGCTCCTGTTTCAATAGCGATGCCGCTGCGCTGGCTGCTGGCCGTGGGGATGCTCGCGGCCGTGGTGCTGGTGGCCTTCGCCTCGGGCAAGTTTCCCGTTGCGCCGGGCGAGCTGTGGCGCGCCGTGGCCGCGCGCCTCATGGGGGCCGAATCAGGCCTGCCTGCCGCCGTGGAGACGGTGGTGTGGAGCATTCGCCTGCCGCGTGTGGCTGCCGGGCTGCTGGTGGGCGCGGCGCTGGCGGCGGCGGGCGCCACCTACCAGGGCATGTTCCGCAACCCGCTGGTCTCGCCCGACATCCTGGGCGTGTCGGCCGGCGCCGGGCTGGGCGCGGTGGCGGCCATCTACGCGGGCCTGCCCATCGTGGCGGTGCAGGCGCTGGCCTTCGTGGGCGGGCTGCTGGCCGTCGGGGTGGTGCTGGCGGTGGCGGGCCTGGTGCGGCTGCACGACCCGGTGCTGGTGCTGGTGCTCGCGGGCGTGGCCGTGGGCGCGCTGCTGGGCGCGGGCATCTCGCTGGTCAAGATCCTGGCCGACCCGATGGCGCAGCTGCCCACCATCACCTTCTGGCTGCTGGGCGGGCTGAACGCCGTCACCGCCGCCGACCTGCTGGCCACCGCGCCCGCGCTGCTCGCGGGGCTGGTGCCCATGGCGCTGCTGCGCTGGCGCATCAACCTGCTGGGCCTGCCCGATGAAGAAGCGCTGGCGCTGGGCGTGGCCGTGGGCCGCCTGCGCCTGGTGCTGGTGGCCGCGGCCACGCTGGCCACGGCGGCGGCGGTGTCGCTCACCGGCATCATCGGCTGGGTGGGGCTGGTGGTGCCGCACGTGGCGCGGCTGCTGGTGGGGCCGGAGTTCTCGCGGCTGCTGCCCGCGTCGCTGCTGCTGGGCGGGGGCTTCCTGGTGGCGACGGACACGCTGGCGCGCACCGTGGCGCCGATTGAGGTGCCGCTGGGCATCCTCACCGCGCTGGTGGGCGCGCCGTTCTTCCTGTTCCTGCTGGCCCGCCCGGGGAGGCAGGAATGAGCGCGGTGCTGCAGGCGCAGGCCCTCTCCATCGGCCACGGCCGGCGCTGCGTGGCGCAGGGGCTGGCCTTCGCGCTGGCGCCCGGCGAGGTGCTGTGCCTGCTGGGCGCCAACGGCTGCGGCAAGACCACGCTGCTGCGCACGCTGCTCGGCCTGCTGCCGCCGCTGGCGGGCGAGGTGCGCTGCAGCGGGCAGAGCGTGGCCGCCTGGCCCCGCGCGGCCTTCGCGCGGCACGTGGGCTACGTGCCGCAGGCGCACGCGGGCCTGTTCCCCTTCACCGTGGAAGACGTGGTGCTCATGGGCCGCGCCGCGCGCGTGGGGCGCTTTTCCGCGCCGGGCGCGTCGGACCGGCAGGTCGCGCGGCACTGCCTGGAGATGCTCGGCATCGCCCACCTGCGCGCCAGCAGTTACACGGCCATCAGCGGCGGCGAGCGGCAGCTCGCCCTCATCGCCCGCGCGCTGGCGCAGGAGCCCGCGCTGCTGGTGATGGACGAGCCCACGGCCAGCCTGGACTTCGGCAACCAGATCCGCGTGCTGGAGCACATCGAACGCCTGCGCGCGGGCGGCATGGCCGTGCTCATGACCACGCACCAGCCCGAGCACGCGCTGCGCGTCGCCGACCGCATCGCGCTGCTGGGCGGCGGGCGGCTCGTGGCCATCGGCACGCCCCGCGCCACGGCCACGCCGGCGGCGCTCGCCGCGCTCTATGGCGTGAGCGAGGGCGCCGTGGCCGCCTCCCTTTCGCCGTTTCTTCACCGGATGACCGCATGACCATCGAAGCCATCGACTTCGGCCGCCTCTACCGCGACCACCTCGCCATCGCTGCGCGCACGCGCAAGACCGCCGCGGCCTGGGACGCGCGCGCCGCCGGCATGGCCGCCCGCGCGCTGCACAGCCGCTATGTCGACGCATTCGTCGCGTGCATGGACCTCGCGGGGGCCGAGTCGCTGCTCGACGTGGGCTGCGGCCCCGGCACCATCGCGCTGGCCGTGGCCGGGCGGCTGCAGCGCGTGGTGGGGCTGGACTACAGCCGGGCCATGCTTGACGCGATGCAGGCCCAGGCGGCTGCGCGCGGCCTGGCCCACGTCGAGACCCTGCACCGCGCCTGGGAGGACGACTGGAGCGACGTGCCCGTGTGCGACATCGTGGTCGCCTCGCGCTCCACCCAGGTGGACGACATCGCCGCCGCGCTCGCCAGGCTGCATGCCCAGGCGCGCCGGCGCGTCTATCTCACGCACCTGGTGGGCGGGCACTTCACCGACCCGGCCATCCAGGACGCCATCGGCCGGCGCGTGCCCACCGTGCCCGACTACATCTACGTCGTGAACATCCTGCACCGCATGGGCATCCACCCGCGGCTGGACTACCTCGCGCAGGAAAGCCGGCTGGCCGACGCGCAGGGTTTCGACGACTTCGCGCGCCGCGTGGCCTGGTCGGTGGGCGAGCTGAGCGTGGCGGAAACCGCGCGCCTGCTGGCCTGGTACGAACGCGCCACGCCCGCCCAGCGCGCGGGCGAGCCCATGCGCTGGGCCTTCATCTCCTGGGAGAAAACGCCATGCTGAACGCCGAGTCCGACAGCCTGCTGGCCGAGCTGCACGCCGACGTGCTGGACGCGCTGGGCACCAGCGCCGTGGAACACCTGCGCATCGCGCGCGCCGTGCTGGGCATCTTCTTCACCGGCGTGCAGCTCGACAACGGCGTGGGCGGCCTGTGCGCCACGCCCGTCAAGAGCGTGCCCGAGGCGGTGTGCTGCCCCAGCTCGGCGCGGGCCATGCCCGTGCCCGGCCGCATCGCGGGGCGCAGCGCGGCCGAGGTGCTGCGGGACCTGTACCGCCCGCAGGACCTGCGCCGGGCGCTGGCCATCGCCACGCTCAACGCGCTGGCCGAAACGCTGTGGCGGCGCGATGGCCCGCCGCCCGGCGCGCGGGTGGCGGCGGGCGACGTGTTCGACGCGCTCGCCATCGCGCCTGGCCAGCGCGTGGCGCTGGTGGGCGCCTTCCCGCCGTACCTGCGCGCGCTGCGGCGCAGCGGCCAGCCCTTCCACGTGCTCGAACTCGACCCCGCCACGCTCAAGCCCGAGGAGCTGCCGTTCTTCGCGCCCGCCGAGCGCGCGCCCGAGGTCGTGGCCGAGGCCGACGTGCTCATCACCACCGGGACCACCCTGGTCAACGGCACGCTCGACGGTCTGCTGCGCCACCTGCGCCGCGGCGCACAGGCGGCCGTGGTCGGCCCCACGGCCACGCTGCGCGCCGCGCCCTTCGCACGCCGGGGCGTCACCGTGGTGGGCGGCACGCGCGTGCATGCGTCCGCCGAACTGCTCGGCCTGCTGGCCGAGGGCGGCTCGGGCTACCACTTCTTCGGCCAATCGGTGGAACGCATTTGTCTTTGCTTGTGAAAGGAATCCCCATGCGACGTTGTTTCCTGGCCTGCCTGGCCTTCCTTCTGGCCGCGAACGCCTGGGCGGCCGACACCCTGCTGGTCGCCGCCGGTGCCGGCTACCGCCGGCCGGTGACGCAGTTGCTGGAGGAGTTCACGAAGACCACCGGCATCCGCGCCGAGGCCAGCTTCGGCAACATGAAGCAGGTGGAGACGCAGGCGCGGCAGAACCCCGACATCGCCCTGATGATCGGCGACCGCGCCTTTCTGGAGCCCATGGGGCTGGCCGAGCGCTTCCAGCACCTGGGCACGGGCAAGCTGGTGCTGGTGGCCGCGCGCGGCCAGGCCCTGGGCGCCATCGCCGACCTGCGCGAGCCGCGCTTCGCGCGCATCGCCATGCCCGACCGCGCGAAGGCCGTCTACGGCAACGCGGCCGCCACCTGCCTGGAGCGCCTGGGCCTCGCGCAGCCGCTGGCCGGGCGGCTGCTGGAGGTGGCCACCGTGCCGCAGGTGGGCGCGTACCTCGCCACGGGCGAGGTGGACGCGGGCTTCGTCAACCGCACCGAGGCGCTGGCGCTCGCGGGCCGCGCGGGCGATGCCATCGATGCGCCAAAGGACTGCTACGACCCCATCGAACTGAGCGTGGGCGTGCTCAGGGGCCGCGCCGACGGGGCCGCCGGGCGCGCCTTCCTCGGCTACCTGGCCTCCCCCGCCGCGCGCAAGCTGCTCGAACGCCACGGGATGTGAATGTTCGGCTGTCCGGGCGCGCCGCTGCCGCTCACCTTCGGGGTGGTGGCATGGAGCATGGGCCTGCTGCTCGTGCTGGGCACGGCGCTGGGCTGGCTGCTGGCGCGCCGGCACTTCGCGGGGCGTGGCCTGCTCGACGCGCTGGTCACGCTGCCGCTGGTCTTTCCGCCCATCGTGCTGGGCTACTTCCTGCTGATGCTGCTGGGGCGCCAGGGCTGGCTCGCGCAGTGGCTGCCGCCCGCGCTGCGGCCCGAGATCGTGTTCACGCAGACGGGGCTGGTGGTCGCCGCCTTCGTCGCCGGGCTGCCGCTCATGGTCAAGCCCGCGCAGGCGGCCTTCGCGGGCATACCGCCGCGCCTGCGCGAGGCGGCGGCGCTGCTCGGGCACCGGCCCTGGAGCGTGTTCTGGCGCATCGACGTGCCGCTGGCCCGCCGCGGCGTGGCGGCCGGGCTGGTGCTGGCCGGCGGGCGCGGGCTGGGCGAGGTGGGTCTGTCGCTCATGCTCGGCGGCAACATCGCCGGGCGCACCGAGACGCTGTCGCTGGCCATCTACAACCACGTCATGGACGGCAACCTGGCCTGTGCCAACGCGCTGTCGCTGCTGCTGGCGGGCATCGCCGCGCTGGCTTTCTTCGTACTACGCCGCTGGGGAGCGCTATGAATTCCGTGTTTTTCGACCATGCCACGATCGACGCCTGGATCGCCGAGGATGCGCCGCTCGTGGACCTGACCACCCATCTGCTCGCCGTGGGCGGCCGGCAGGCGCGCATGCGCTTCACCGCCCGCGGCGAGGCCGTGGCTGCCTGCACCGAGGAGGCCGCGCGCATCGTGCAGCACTGCGGAGGCGCGGTGCAGGCCGTGACCGCCAGCGGCGCGCGCGTGGCGGCGGGCGACGTGCTGCTGGCCGCCACGGGCGATGCGGCCGGCCTGCTGCGCGCCTGGAAGGTGGCGCAGAACCTGCTGGAATATGCCTGCGGCGTGGCCGGCGCCACCGCGCGCATGGTGCGCGCCGTGCAGGCCGCCGCGCCCGGCGTGGCGGTGCTCACCACGCGCAAGCACGCGCCGGGGCTGCGCCGCATCGCGCTCAAGGCCACGCTCGCCGGCGGCGCGTTCCCGCACCGCCTGGGCGTGGGCGAGACGGTGCTGGTGTTCCCCCAGCACCGTGCGCTGCTCGGCGGCTGGGACGGCGTGGCCGGACGCCTGGCCGCCGTGGCGCATGCGCTGGCCGAGAAGAAATGCGTGATCGAGGCCCACTCGCTCGACGACGCCCTGCGCGCCGCGGGCGCGGGGGCGGACGTGGTGCAGTTCGACAAGGCCACGCCCGAAGACCTGCGCGCATGGTGCCCGCCGCTGCGCGAGCGCCATCCGCACCTGCGGCTGCTGGCCGCGGGCGGCATCCACGCGGGCAACGCGGCGGACTACGCCGCCAGCGGCGTGGATGCGCTGGTCACGAGCAGCCTGCACTACGCTCCGCCCGCCGACGTGGGCGTGAGCGTGGAAGCGCTGTAGGCGGCTTCTCTACACTGGCGTCTTTCAGCGAAAGGGGCGGCCATGGCGGCAGAGGAGCAGGGCGGTGGGCGCATCGAATTGCGCGGATCGGTGTGGATGACGGTGGACGGCCGCAGCCTGGGCGGCCCGGGCCGGGTCGAGCTGCTGACGCACATCGCCACGCACGGCTCGATCACCCGGGCGGCCAAGGCCATGGGCATGAGCTACAAGGCCGCGTGGGATGCCATCGACACCATGAACCAGCTCGCCGGCGAGCCACTGGTCGAGCGGCTGGTGGGCGGCAAGGGCGGGGGCGGCACGCGCCTGACCGACCGGGGAATGCGGCTGGTGCGCAGCTTCGGCGTGATCGAGCGCGCGCACCGCCGTTTCGTGGACCAGCTCAGCGCGCAGGCGCAGGGCGTGGCCGATGATTTGCTTTTGATACGGAGGATGGGAATGAGGACGAGCGCACGCAACCAATTCTTTGGCACGGTGTCCCGCGTGACCGCCGGCGCCGTGAACGACGAGATCGCGCTGGAGGTGCCCGGCATGGGCGCGGCCATCGTGGCCATCGTCACGCACGGCAGCGCGGTGGACCTGGGGCTGGTGCCTGGCGCCGAGGCGTTCGCGCTGGTGAAGGCGTCGTCGGTCATCGTGGTGACCGACGACCACGGCGCGCGCTTCTCGGCGCGCAACCGGCTGCAGGGCACGGTCTCGCGCGTGCAGAAGGGCGCCGTGAACACCGAGGTGGTGATCGGCCTGCCGGGCGGCGGCGCGGTGGCCGCCATCGTCACCAACGAGAGCTGCGACGCGCTGGGCCTGGCGCCGGGCGTGGCGGCGTCGGCCCTGTTCAAGGCGTCGAGCGTGATCGTCGGCGTCCCGGCCTGATACGGATTTGCCTTCAACCGTCTAACGTCGTTGGTTCGCCTTGCCGTGCTACAGCACTGTCTGCGGCTTCCCGCCTAGTTATACGGTTGAATGCAAATCCGTATGAGATCCCTGCGCGGGGTCAGCGCGAGCGCAGGGTGCCGCGCTCGTCGGCGATGACCACCTCCACGCGGCGGTTCAGCGCGCGGCCCTCGGGCGTGGCGTTGCTGGCCACCGGATACGACTTGCCGTAGCCGCGCGTGGTGATGCGGCTGGCATCCACGCCGCGCATGGTCAGCGCCTGCTGCACGGCCTGGGCGCGCCGTTCGGAGAGCGTGAGGTTGGTCGCGTCCGAGCCCACCGAGTCGGTGTGGCCTTCGATCAGCAGGCGGCGGTCGGGGTACTGCTTGAGGAAGTCCGCGAGCGTATCCAGCCGCGGCCCGGCGGTGGGCAGCAGTTGCGCCTTGCCGAACTCGAACAGCACGTCGCCCAGTGTCACCAGCAGGCCGCGCTCGGTCTGCTGCGCCTGCATTTCCTTCAGCCGTGCCTCCAGCGCGGCGGCACGTGCGTTGGCCTGTGCGGCCTGGGCATTGGCCTGCGCGGCCTGCGCCTGGGCGCTGCCCACCTGGGCCTGCGCGGCGGCGGCTTGGCCGCGTGCGGCTTCGGCCTCGCGCGTGCGTGCGTTCAGGCGCAGGCGGTCGGCTTCGGCGTTGGCGTCCTTCATCTGGTCCTCGGCGGTACGGGCCTGGGTCAGGGCCGTGGCGGTAGCGGCGCTCTGGCGTGCGAGGTAGGCCTGGTGGCGGGCCTCGGGGCCGTCGGCATCCTTTTGCCAGGCACTGTCGGCGCGGGCCAGCGCGTCGGTGGCGTTCTTCAGCTCCAGCGGGGCGCGGCGCGCCACCTCGGGGTTGGACGCGGCGGTGTTGACCATCGTGCGCGCCTGGTCGAGCTCGGGAGGGGGCTCGCGCGTGGCACAGGCGGACAGTGCCAGGACGGCGGCCATGGCGATGGCGCCGCTGGCAAGGCGCGGCGCGCGGGAATGCGGGAAGGTGATGCGTTCAGTCATGTCGGAACTCCGTGTAGGGCTTGGGCGAAGAAGGGGCGGTTACCGCGGGGAGCGGCGCTGCAGCTCATCGCTCAGGGCGCGCACGGAGTCCTGCACCTCGCGCACCGCGCGCTCGCTGCGCGTGGCCTGCGCCTTGGCCTCGGCCAGGCGTGCGTCGGCCTGGGCCTGCTCGGCCAGGCGGCGGGCTTCGTCGTAGTCCTTGTTGTCCATGGCGCGCTGGGCATTGGCGAGCTTGTCGCGCGCCGCCTGCAGCTCGACCGGTGCGGCCGCCGCCGTATCGGGCGTGGTGGTGACGCGGTCCACCGTGCTCTTGGCCACGGCCATCTGCTCGCGCGGAGCGGGGGTGCTGGAACAAGCGCCGAGCGCCAGGGTTGCGGCCAGTGCGGCCCACAGGGGCGCGCGTTTGGCGGAAAGGGCGAGAGGCATGGTTTTTCTCCTTGATCGCGTTGTGTGCCGGGCCATTGTTGGCGTGCACTGCAGGGCGCGTGCGTCGGCCTGGGGGTGCACATCGGCGTCGGTTTGGTCCGACTTTCGCGTAGGAGAAAAAAGAAAGAGGTGACGAGCCTTACCCCCGGCACTGGCTCCACAGTTAGGGCTGCTTGGTTCCCCACCTGACCCGGTTGGCCGCTTCACCATGCGGGGAGGCCCGTCAACCGGAGATTCTACCCCCTGAATGGCTTCGCCATTTCCCCCTTCTCTCACGCTTCGCGTGGGATAGGGGGCCGCCGCCAGCGCGGCGGCTCTCGCCTGGCGCGTGGGGATAACAAGCGGGGCACATAGAATCACGGCCCATGTCCTATCTCGTGCTTGCCCGCAAATACCGTCCCAAGACCTTCTCGGAGATGGTGGGCCAGGAGCACGTGGTGCAGGCGCTGACCAACGCGCTCACGCAGCAGCGGTTGCACCATGCCTACCTGTTCACCGGCACGCGCGGCGTGGGCAAGACCACGGTATCGCGCATCCTGGCCAAGTCGCTCAACTGCCAGGGGGCGGATGGGCAGGGCGGCATCACTGCCACGCCGTGCGGCGTGTGTCCCGCGTGCACCGACATCGACAGCGGCCGCTTTCCCGACTACACCGAGCTGGACGCGGCCTCCAACCGCGGCGTGGACGAGGTGCAGGGCCTGCTGGAGCAGGCCGTCTACAAGCCGGTGCAGGGGCGCTTCAAGGTCTTCATGATCGACGAAGTGCATATGCTCACGAACACGGCGTTCAACGCCATGCTCAAGACGCTGGAGGAACCGCCCGAGTACCTCAAGTTCGTGCTCGCCACGACCGACCCGCAGAAGGTGCCGGTCACGGTGCTCTCGCGCTGCCTGCAGTTCAACCTGCGCCCGATGGCGCCCGAGACGGTGCTGGAGCATCTCACGCGCGTGCTGGCGCAGGAGAGCGTGCCTGCCGAGCCGCAGGCGCTGCGCCTGCTGGCGCGCGCGGCGCGCGGATCGATGCGCGATGCGCTGTCGCTCACCGACCAGGCCATCGCCTTCGGCAGCGGCCAACTGCAGGAGGCGGGCGTGCGCCAGATGCTGGGCAGCGTGGACCGGGGCCATGTGTTCCGGCTGATCGACGCGCTGGCGCGCGGCGACGGGAAGACCGTGGTGGAGACCGCCGATGCGCTGCGCCTGCATGGCCTGTCCGCTGCCTCCACGCTGGAGGAGATGAGCGCCGTGCTGCAGCGCATGGCCGTGCTGCAGGCCGTGCCGCAGATGGCCGTGGACGCCAGCGACCCCGAGGCCGCCGAAATCGCCCGCCTGGCGGCCGCCATGCCTGCCGACGAGACGCAGCTGCTCTACAGCATCTGCCTGCATGGCCGCACCGAGCTGGGCCTGGCACCCGACGAATATGCCGCGCTGACCATGGCGCTGCTGCGGCTGCTGGCCTTCAAGCCCGCTGCTTCGGCTGAAAAAAAAACTCTGACGCCGCCTGAGCCGGCTGCGCCGCCGCGGGTGGCACCTCAGCCGGCCGCACCTCAGCCGGCCGCGGCGCCTGTGCCTGCCGCACCGCCGCAGGCCCTGTCGCCCGAGGACGTGAACCAGGCCGTCAGCGAAGCGCTGCACGACGCCGCTCCCGACACCGCCCGCAGGGCGGAACCCGTGCGCCTGCCTGTGCGGGCACCCGAGGATTTGAGGCGAAATCAGCCTCCAGCGCCTGCCAGCCAAGCGCAAGCAGCTCCTGAAACCGTAGCGATCCCGGTGCGCTCCGCGCCCGAGCCCGGCGTACGGCTGCAGCCGCAGGGGGTGCCTGCGGGCGTGCCTGCATCGGCCCGGCTCGTGCCGACCGAGGAGGGCGACGTCTGGCATGCCACGGTGCAGCAGCTCATCGCCCAGGAGGCCATCACCGCGCTGGTGCGCGAGCTGGCGCTGCAGTCGCAGCTCGTCGCGCGCGACGCAGACCACTGGCTGCTGCGCGTGGAGCGCGAATCGCTCAACCAGCCCACGGCGCGCGAGCGCCTGCGCGCCGCGCTGGAGGCGGCGGGCCACGCGCGCCAGATCGCCGTGGAGGTGGGCAAGGTGATCGACAGCCCCGCACTGCGCAATGCCCACGCTGCGGCCGAGCGCCAGCGGGCGGCCGAGGAGATCGTGCATGGCGATCCCTACGTGCAGCGGCTCATGCGCGACTTCGGGGCGAAAATCGTCCCAGGCAGCATCAAGCCCGCATAGAACAAGCCCCCCTCTCCCGGGGAAACGGATCAACCAGAGAAAGCAAAGGAAACACCATGTTCAACAAGGGACAGCTCGCCGGCCTCATGAAGCAGGCCCAGGCCATGCAGGACAACCTCAAGAAGGCGCAGGACGAGCTGGGCAGCATCGAGGTCGAGGGCGAATCCGGCGCCGGCCTCGTCAAGGTGCTGATGACCTGCAAGCACGACGTCAAGCGCGTCACCATCGACCCGAGCCTGCTGGCCGACGACAAGGACATGCTCGAAGACCTGGTGGCCGCCGCCTTCAACGCTGCGGTGCGCAAGGCCGAGGAAACCTCGCAGGAGAAGATGGGCAAGATCACGGCCGGCATGCCGGGCCTGCCCGGCGGGATGAAGTTCCCCTTCTGACCTGTGCAGGGCGCATGTCCGACACCAGCTCCCTCGACGCGCTGATCCAGGCGCTGCGGCGCCTGCCGGGCGTGGGCGTGAAGTCGGCGCAGCGCATGGCCTTCCACCTGCTGCAGCACGACCGCGAGGGCGCGCAGGTGCTCTCGCGCACGCTCGCGCAGGCGGCTTCGAGCGTGCGCCACTGCGAGCGCTGCCACACCTTCACCGAGGGTGCGGTGTGCGAGGTCTGCCTCGACCCCGGGCGCGACGCGACGCGCCTGGCGGTGGTGGAGACGCCGGCCGACCAGTCCGCGATGGAGCGCACGGGCGCGTTCAAGGGCCTGTACTTCGTGCTCATGGGACGGCTGTCACCGCTCGACGGCGTGGGGCCGCGCGACATCGGCGTGCACAAGCTGCTGGAGCGCGCCAGCGACGGCGTGGTGCAGGAGGTGATCCTGGCCACCAGCTTCACCGCCGAGGGCGAGGCCACGGCCCATGCCATCGGCGAGGCGCTCAAGCGCCGGGGCGTGCATGTCACGCGCCTGGCGCGCGGCGTGCCCGTGGGCAGCGAGCTGGAGTACGTGGACCTGGGCACCATCGCCCATGCGCTCGCGGATCGGCGCTGATGATGCTCTTCAATCGATAGCTGCTGGCGCTTGTCTGCCAAGCGATACAGGCCAAAAACACTACCAATCACCATGAACACGACGATGCACGTGGCACGGTTCACCGTGGCCTATTGGTGCGTACTCATCGCCGCGCTGCTGCCCATGGCCTGCGCACTGCTGGCCAAGCGCGGGAGCTTCCGCGGCAAGGACAACCACGACCCGCGCGCCTGGCTGGCCCGCCAGACGGGCTGGCGCGCCCGCGCCAACGCGGCGCAGGCCAACAGCTTCGAGGCGCTGCCGTTCTTCATCGGCGCCGTGGTCATCGCGCACCAGCTCGGTGCGCCCCAGATGATGCTGGACATGCTGGCCTTCGTGTTCGTGATGCTGCGCATCTCCTACATCACCATGTACGTGGGCGACATGCCCACCGTGCGCAGCGCCGTCTGGGCCGCCGGGCTGCTGGTCAATATCGCCATCCTGCTGCTGGGCTGGCGCTGACGCGGCGGGCGGAAGGTACGTAGTTCCCCGACAGGGTTCCCCCCATACCGCAAGCGCGCGGGGTCGGGCACGATTGCTGCACTGCAACATGCAGTGTTGTTTCCATAGTCATCAGGCCATGCCTCCCTTGTCCATCAGCCGCCGCCGGTTCGGCCAGTGGTGCGCACTGTCCGCCATGCCCGCCTGGACGCGCGCGCAGTCGCGTGCGGGCGAGCGGGTGCGCATCGCCGTGGGCGGGCAGAGCGTGCTGTACTACCTGCCGCTCACCGTGGCGCAGGAGCTGGGCTTCTTCCGCGACGAGGGGCTGGATGTGCAGGTCCAGGACCACCCGGGCGGCGCGCTGGCGCTGAGGGCCGTGCACGAGAGCGAGGCCGACGTGTGCTGCGGCGCCTACGACCACGTCATCCGCCAGCAGCCGCAGGGCGTCGTGCTGCGCAGCCTGGTGCTGCTGGGGCGCACGCCGCAACTGGCGCTGGCGGCCTCGGTGCGCAACTGGCCGGTACGCAGCGTGGCGGGCTTCAAGGGCCTGCGCGTGGGCGTGACGGCGCCGGGCTCGTCCACGCAGTTCCTGGCGAGCCTGTGGCTCAACCAGTCGGGCGTGCCGCTGGACCAGGTCACCTTCGTGGGCACGGGCACCGCGGCCTCGGCGCTGGCGGCCCTGCGCCAGGGGCGGGTGCATGCGCTGTGCCACGCCGACCCGGTGCTCACCATGCTGGAGCAGCGCGGCGAGGTGCGGCTGCTGGCCGACACGCGCACGCTGAAAGGCTCGGCGGAAATCTTCGGCGGCTCCATGCCCGGGGCCTGCCTCTATGCGCCGCAGGCCTTCGTGCAGCGCCAGCCGGCCCAGGTGCAGGCGCTGGCCAATGCGCTGGTGCATGCCCTCAAGTGGCTGCAGACGGCCAGCCCCGCGGACCTGGTGCGCGTGGTGCCCCAGCCGTTCCTGCTGGGCGACCGCAGCGCCTACCTGGCGGCCTTCCACAAGGTGCGCGAAACCCTGTCACCCGACGGCCTGATGCCCGACGATGGCCCCGCCACGGCCCTGCGCGCGGTGGCCCGGCTGCAGCCGGAGTTCTCGCCCACGCGGGTGGACCTGCACAAGACGTTCAGCAACGACTGGGTGCGCAAGGCCAAGCTCAAGTTCCAGATCTGAAAGGGGTGTGCGGCGGCGCTAAAGTGGGCGGTTTCACGTTCACAGGAACCGCACATGTCGCTCAACCTCAGCATCGGACCACTCGTCTCCCTGATCGCCGGGATCCTCATCCTGGTCATGCCCAAGCTGCTCAACCTGATCGTGGCGCTGTACCTGATCGCGATCGGCATCCTGGGCCTGGTGGGGGCGCACAACCTGCGCCTGTAACCAGGTTCCAGTCAGCGCTTGCGCTTGGAGGGCGTGCCGCCCTTGGGCGCGGTGGCGGCCTTGCCGCCACGGGCCTTGGTGGCCACGGCCACCGGCTGGCGCGGGCTGGTGCGCGCGTAGGAGGTCTTGCTCAGGCGCACGGGCAGGTACATCACCACGGCCTCGCCGGCCTTGAAGGCGCTGGAGGTCTTCACGTCGTTCCAGTCGGCCACGTCGGCGGCGCTGACCTTGTAGCGCCGGGCGATGCTGGCCACCGTGTCGCGCTTGCCGGCGCGCACGGTGGTGCGGCGCGTGACGATCTCGGGCGTGAAGGCGATCTGGCCGTTGTCAGCGAGGTGGCCGGACACATCCTGCCGCGTGGTGGTGGCGCGCGGCACCATGAGGGCCGAGCCGGCCTTGATCATCATGCGCGGCGGGATGCCGTTGAGCTGCCGCAGGTCGGCCTCGCTCATGCCGGTGCGCTTGGCGGCGGCGGACACGCTCATGGTCGAGGGCACGGTCCACACCGTCCAGCTCGCGTACTGGCCTTCGCTGTAGGCCTCCAGGTTGCGGCGGAACACCTGCGCATTGTCCCAGGGCAGCAGGATGCGGGGCATGCCGGCGGCCAGGATCACGGGGCGGTGCAGCGAGGGGTTGAGCGCGCGGAAATCCTCCTCGCGGATGCCGGCCAGGCTGGCGACCAGCGACACGTCGATGTCGCGCGTGATCTCCACGCTCTGGAAGTAGGGGTGGTTCTCGATCAGCGGCAGTTCGGTGCGGAAACGCTCCGGGTCGGCCACGATGTTCTTCACGGCCTGCAGCTTGGGCACGTACATGCGCGTCTCGGCGGGCATGGTGAGCTCGGTGTAGCCGGTGCCCAGGCCCTGCTTCTCGTTGCGGGCGATGGCGCGCGCCACGCTGCCTTCGCCCCAGTTGTAGGCGGCCAGGGCCAGGTGCCAGTCGCCGAACATGCCGTAGAGCTTCTGCAGGTAGTCCAGCGCCGCGCGGGTGGAGGCCAGCACGTCGCGCCGGTCGTCGCGGAAGGCGTTCTGCTTGAGGTCGAAATAGGTGCCCGTGGCGGGCATGAACTGCCACATGCCCGCTGCCTTGGCGCTGGAGACGGCCTGGGGGTTGAACGCGCTCTCGATGTAGGGCAGCAGGGCCAGCTCGGTCGGCATGCCGCGGCGCTCCAGCTCCTCGACGATGTGGAACAGGTACTTGCTGGAGCGCTCGGTCATGCGCTGCATGTAGTCGGGCCGCGTGGCATACCACTGCTCGCGGTCGCGCACCAGGTCCGTGTCCAGGTCCGGCATGGAAAAGCCCCGGCGGATGCGGTCCCACAGGTCGGCGGGGGCACTGATGCCGGCCACCGCATAGGCCCCGGCGGCGCCCGGCGTGATGGGCTGCAGCGGCCCGGAGGGGTAGAGCGGCGTGTGGGCGGCGGTGCCGGCCTCCACGGGAGCGCTGCCGCTGGTGGTGTCGGAAGGGGTGCCGGTGGTGGCGCAGCCGGCCAGCCACAGCAGGCTGGCGAGCCACAGCAGGTTCAGAAATCTCATCGAAACTCGTTCTTCCATTGGCGCAGCGCGGCCAGCACGGCCACGGCGTCATGCGGGTCCACGCCTGCGTCGAACGCCCGGGCCGCCTGGGCGACCGAAGCTTCGCGCGTGCGCAAAAAAGGGTTGATGCTGCGCTCCGTGGCCATGCGCGCGGGCAGCGTGGGCTGGCCCGCGCCGCGCAAGGCTTCGCAGGCGGCTGTGTACTGGAGCAGCGCGGCGTTCGCAGGTTCCACGGCGCGCGCGAATTTCAGGTTGGAAAGCGTGTATTCGTGGGCACAGCATACGCGCGTATCGCCGGGCAGGGCGGCCAGCGCATCCAGCGACGCGAGCATCTGCGCCGGTGTGCCCTCGAACAGCCGCCCGCAGCCGCCGGAGAACAGCGTGTCGCCGCAGAACAGCACGGGCGCGCCATCGACATCGGCGCAGTAGTAGGCGATATGCCCCGCCGTGTGGCCGGGCACGTCGAGCACCGTGAAGCGCAGGCCCAGCACATCCACCGCGTCGCCCTGCGCCAGGCGCGTGAGGGGCTCGGGCATGGCCTCGCGCGCGGGCCCGTAGACCGCCGCGCCGGTGGCCTGCCGCAGCGCCTGCACGCCGCCCACGTGGTCGCCATGGTGGTGCGTGACTAGAATCGCCTGCAGCGGCAGTCCCAAGCGGGAGAGCGCCTGCAGTACGGGCGCGGCATCGCCCGGATCCACCACGACCGCGCCTTGCGTGTCGTGCAACATCCAGATGTAGTTGTCGGTGAAGGCAGGCAGCGGCAGCAAGGTCATGAGCGGCGAAATTATAGGTTTGCACCATTGGTTCGACTCCCCTCCCGGCCGCTATCTGCTGGCCTGGGAGCAGGAGCGCCATGATGAACTGGTGGCCGACATCTTCGGCTACCACGCGCTGCAGCTCGGCATGCCCGGCCTGCAGGGGCTGCGCGCCAACCGCATGCCGCACCGCTGGCTGGCCCTGGACTCCGCCCAATCGCTGCTGCCGGGAAGCGAAGCCCCCGCGCTGCTCGCCGATGCCGTGGCGCTGCCGTTCGCCGAGGCCAGCCTGGACCTGGTGGTCATGCCCCATACGCTGGAGCTCAGTGCGGACCCGCACGCGGCGCTGCGCGAGGTGCACCGCGTGCTGGTGCCCGAGGGGCGCGTGGTGGTCAGCGGCCTGAACCCCTGGAGCCTGTGGGGTCTGCGCCAGCGCCGCGCCCGGCTGTATCAGCGCCTGGGCGCGGGCGGGCGGCTGTACCTGCCCGAGGTGGGCGAGTTCATCGCGCCGGGGCGGCTGCGCGACTGGCTGCGGCTGCTGGGGTTCGAATTGGAGACGATGAGCTTCGGCTGCTACCGCCCTGCCGTCGCCAGCGAACGCTGGCTGCAGCGCTATGGCTGGATGGACGCGCCAGGCGCGCGCTGGTGGCCGATACTCGGGGCCGGCTATGTGGTCGTGGCCGTCAAGCGCGTGCAGGGCATGCGGCTGCTGGAGCCTTCGTGGCGCAAGGCGCCGCAGGCGGCCGGCGCGCAGGTGCAGGTCGCGCGGCGCGTTCCGCCCGAACCGCAGTGAAAAATTCGCAGGAGTGTTTTTTGAATCAGGTGGTGATCTATACCGACGGAGCCTGCAAGGGCAATCCAGGTCCCGGTGGCTGGGGGGTGGTGCTGCGGTCCGGCGCGCTGGAAAAAGAACTGTTCGGCGGTGAATTGGGAACGACCAACAACCGCATGGAGCTGATGGCCGTGATCCAGGCCCTCGCCGCGCTCAAGCGTCCCTGCGCGGTGCAGCTCTACCTGGACAGCCAGTACGTGCGTCAGGGTATCACCCAGTGGATCCACGGCTGGAAGAAGAAGGGCTGGCGCACGGCCGGCGGCCAGCCGGTGAAGAACGTGGAGCTGTGGCAGCGCCTGGACGAGCTGGCGCACGGCGCGGGCCACGCCATCGACTGGCACTGGGTGCGTGGCCACGCAGGCGATCCGGGCAACGAGCGCGCGGACGCACTGGCCAACAAGGGCGTGGAGCAGGCGCTGGGGCGCTGATCGTCTTGGAAGCCGGCGCTGGGCGGACGCCAGCGCCTTGCTGCGGTCAATCCGTGTTGCCGGGCTCCACGATCAGCCCAGCCTGCAACGGCCGGATGCGCTCGTCTTCGTAGTAGCCGCCATATTCCGTGTACCGCAGGAAGGCGCCCGCGCAGCGGGGGCAGCGCCACAGCGTGCAGCGGGTGTACGGGTGCCAGCCCAGGGCGATAGGCGCATCGGGTGACCAGAGGCTGGTGCCGTGCGGGTGATATTCGTCGAGCTGTTCCCAGTCGGCTGCGCTGCCCAGAGCGCCGATGCATTGCAGGTGCGAAGTCTGCATCGCGCCGGAAATGGATTCCCAGCCGGGTTGCAGCAGCGCAGCGCAGTCTGCGCAGTGCGGCTGCGCGGCGGCCTCGGCCGCATGCGTGCGCAGTTCGGCTGCGGTGAGGGGTGCGGAGCCGGTCACGGGGCGGTGCTCTGCAGCGCGTCCTCGATCTCGCGCGCGGTCTGCGGGCGCACGAGGCGCGCCGTTTCCTGGCCATCGCGCAGGAACACCAGCGTGGGCCATAGCTTCACGCCGAAGCTGCGGCCCAGGCGCTGGCCGGAGCCGTCTTCCACCTTGACGTGCTGCACGTCGGCGCGGTCCCGCAGCGCCTGGGCGATGAGCGGCTGCGCGCGCTGGCAGTAGCCGCACCAGGGGGTGCCGAACTCGACGACGGTGGCGCCCGGCAGCCGGTCCACGGCGTCGCGTGCGGGGGGCTGGGCGAGGTGTTGGCTGGCGTAGGGCATGGCGGTTCGCAGGAAGGATCGATGCGTTTCAGGGTAGCCGGGCGGCGGGGATGGCCGTGTCAGAGGGCGCCGTCAAACATCATCACGTCCACCGTGTCGCCCGCGGCCACGGGCCCCTGGCCGTGGTGCAGCACGACGAGGCCGTTGGCCTGCACCATGGAGCTGAGCACGCCCGAGCCCTGGTTGCCGGTGGTGCGTACCTGCAGCGTGCCGTCGGCCGCCGCCGTGACCACGCCGCGCTGGTATTCGGTGCGGCCGGGGCGCTTGCGCAGGGGCTCGGCGGCCACGGCGCGCAGCAGTGGCGGGGCGGGGCGCGTACAGCCCATCATGCGCAGCAGGGCGGGGCGCACGAAGGCGAGGAAGGTGACCATCACGGCCACCGGGTTGCCGGGCAGGCCGAACAGGATGCTTCCGTTTTCATAGCTTCCAGCGCTTGCTGTGTAAGCGCTGGAAGGCGATTTGGCTTGTATCCTGCCTGCGGCCATGGGGCGGCCCGGGCGCATGGCGACGCGCCAGAAGGCCACGTCGCCGAGTTCCTGCAGGACGGCGTGCATGTGGTCGGCATCGCCCGCGCCTGCTCCGCCGCTGGTGATGATGGCGTCGGCCTCGCGGGCGGCGCGCGCAAGCGCGGCCCGCAGCAGCGCGGGGTCGTCCCGCACCACGCCCAGGTCGATCGCCTGCACGCCCAGGCGTGCGAGCAGGCCGAATAGGGTGTAGCGGTTGCTGTCGTACACGGCGCCCTCGCGCGGCGGCTCGCCCGGGCTCAGGATTTCGTTGCCGGTGGAGAAAAAGGCCACGCGCAGGCGGCGGTAGACGGTGACGCTCTGCAGGCCCAGGCTGGCCGCCAGGCCCAGCGCGGCGGGCGTGAGCAACTCGCCCTGCGGCAGTGCGACACGGCCCTGCAGCAGGTCTTCGCCCTTCAGGCGGCGGTTGTCGCCGCGGCGCAGCAGGCCGGGGGCGATGCGGATGCGGCCGTCGGGCCCGGCGGTGGTTAGCTCCTGCGGCACGACGGTGTCGAGCCCGGCGGGCATGACGGCGCCGGTCATGATCCGCATGCACTCGCCCGGGGCCACAGCGGCAGCGCCCGCCGCGCCTGCGAAGGCGGTGGCGCCCACGGGGCGCAGCACCAGGGGCTGGCCGTCCTGGAGCTGCGCGCCATCGAAGGCGTAGCCGTCCATGGCGGAGTTGTCGTGCGGCGGCACGGACACGGGCGAGACCACGTCCTGCGCCAGCACGCGGCCCAGGGCGTCGAAGAGGGCCACCTCTTCGGCCTGGGCGACGGGCTGCGCCAACTGGCGCAGGAAGGCGGTCACGTCGTCGGCGCGCAGGGCCTGCGGGTCGTAGCCCGGCAGGCTGGCGGCGATCTGGGCGATGGTGGTCATGGGTGCTCCAAGGCGTGCAGTTCTGCCAGGGTGTTGGCGTTGTCGAAGGCACGCGGGTCGTCGCCCGGCTGGTCGAAGGCGGCAAGGGTGCCGCCATGCCGCGCGGCCCACTGGCGCACCTTGCGGCCGCCCCCGGCGACGAACTGCCGCAGGTCGGGCAGCAGCGCCGCGCGCAGCAGGCAGAACACGGGCTGCGGGAGCCCGCCGGCGTCGGCCGCCAGCACGGCGCCGGCGCCGGTGCGCGCGGCGGCCTGGGCCAGGCGCGCGGCCAGGTCGGGGGGGAACAGCGGCGTGTCGCAGGGCACGGTGAGCAGCCAGGGCGTGCCGCAGCGCTCCAGCCCGGCGACGAAGCCTGCCAGCGGGCCGGGGTGGCCGGCCAGCGTGTCGGGCCAGACGGGGGTGCCGAAGGCGGCGTATTCGGCCAGGTGGCGGTTGGCGTTCAGCGCCACGGCGCCCACCTGGGGTTGCAGCCGGCGCAGCGCATGCAGCGCCAGCAGGGTGCCGCGAAAGGGCTGCAGGCCCTTGTCCACGCCGCCCATGCGGGTGCCTCGGCCTCCGGCGAGCACCAGGCCCGTGATGTCATGGGCGGGAATGGTCATCCGCCGATGTAGCTCATCTCGACGCGCCGCTGGCCCGCGCCGGCCTCGGCCGGCAGGCTGGCACGCAGCTCGGAATAGCGGTCGCTGCGGCCCTGCCAGATGTCGGCGATGGCGGCGGAGATCTGCGCGTCGCTCACTTCGCCGCGCAGCAGGCGGCGCAGGTCCCAGCCCTGGGTGGCGAACAGGCACAGGTACAGCCGCCCCTCCATGGACAGGCGCGCGCGGTTGCAGTCGCCGCAGAAGGCCTGGGTGACGCTGCTGATGACGCCCACCTCGCCCAGGCGTGGATCGTGCCGGCCGTCGGGCCCGGCATAGCCCCAGCGCTGCGCGGTCTCGCCCACGGCCGTGGCGGCCAGCGGCACCAGGGGCAGCTCGGCCTGCAGGCGCGCGATGACGTCGGCCGAGGGCAGCACCTCGTCCATGCGCCAGCCGTTGGTGGCGCCCACGTCCATGTATTCGATGAAGCGCAGCGTGATGCCCGTGCCGCGGAAGTGCCGCGCCATGCGTACGACCTCGTGGTCGTTGGTGCCGCGCTTGACCACCATGTTGACCTTGATGCGCTCCAGCCCCGCGGCCTGCGCGGCCTCGATGCCGGCCAGCACGTCGGCCACGGGAAAGTCCATGTCGTTCATGCGGCGGAAGATGGCGTCGTCCAGGCTGTCCAGGCTGACGGTGACGCGCCGCAGCCCCGCATCCTTGAGCGCGCGGGCCTTGCGCGCCAGCAACGAGCCGTTGGTGGTCAGCGTCAGGTCGGGCCGGCGGCCCTCCACGGTGCGCAGCCCGGCGAGCTGGGCGACGAGCCGCTCCAGGTCCTTGCGCAGCAGGGGCTCGCCGCCGGTCAGGCGGATCTTGCGCACGCCGTGCGCCATGAACAGGCGTGCCAGCCGCGTGATCTCCTCGAAGCGCAGCAGGTCGTCGTGCGGGAGGTAGCGGTAGTTGCGGTCGAACACTTCCTTGGGCATGCAGTAGCTGCAGCGGAAGTTGCACCGGTCGGTCACGCTGATGCGCAGATCGCGCAGGGGCCGCCCGCGCAGGTCCGCCAGCTCGCCGCTCGGCGCGGCGGGCACGCCGCTGCGCACGGTGGGCGCCAGCACCGTGCTGCGCTGGTCCACCACGGGAATCACACGTTCAGCCATGGGCCAAATTGTGCCCCAAGGGGGCGTGAGGGGTGGCCCGGGCAGGGCGGAATTTGATGTCGGTCAATCGGCCGGGGCCGGGGCCGCCGTTTGACCGGCATCAGAAGCGCCGCGCGGCTGCGCTTCCAGAATGGCGGGCATGCCCAGCCACCGCTCCACTCCCTCCGCCTCCCTCGCACCGTCTTGCCGGCGCAGCCGCCGCGTCGCCATGCGCACGCTGGCCGCGGCCTTCATCGTGCCGGCGCTGCCGCTGTCCGCCCAGGTGCGCATGGCATTGGCGACGGCCATCAACCGCACGGCGCGCTTTCGGGCCCTGTCGCAGCGCGCGGCCAAGGCCTATGGCCAGCTGCACCTGGGCGTGGTGCCCGAGCGTGCGCGCGACGTGCTGGGCCATACGCGCAAGCAGGTGCTGGCCGGCTTCGAGGAGATGGATGGCCAGGCCTGGCCGCCCGAGGTGGCGCGCCAGCTGCAGGACGTGCGCCGCAGCGCCGACCGGCTGGACGCGCTGCTGGGCCAGGCGCCCAGCAAGGAGGGCTTCGCCGCCGTGTCCGCCCAGTCCGACCAGATGATGGCGGCGGCCCACGCCGCCACCGAGGCGCTGGAGAAGCTGGCCCAGGCCCCCACGGCCCGGCTGGTGAACACGGCGGGCCGCCAGCGCATGCTGTCGCAGCGCCTGGCCAAGAACTACGAGCTGATGGCCGCGGGCCTGGACGGCCGCGCCGTGCGCGAGCAGATGGCGGGCGATGCCGAGGAGTTCCAGCGCGCGCTGGCCCAGCTGGCCAAGGCCCCGATCTCCACGCCCGCGATCCGCCAGGCGCTGGAGCAGGGGCAGGCCCAGTGGGTGTTCTTCGATGCGGCGCTCAAGCGCCAGCCCGATGCGCGCGGCCTGGACAACGTGGCCACCACCAGCGAGCGCCTGCTGGAACTGATGGACAGCCTCACCGCCCTCTACGAGGTCGCGCTGCGGGATGTGCTGGGTTGATTGCTATTCGAAAAATAGCTGCTCGCGCTTGATGGGCGGGCGCTGGAGGCTGTTTTGGTTGATATTCTTCGCATCCGCTCACGCCGCCTTCGGGGGCGATGCCGGGCGCGGCACGTGGCCGTAGAACTGGGGGTAGTGCTCCCGCACGCCGCTGCCGTTGAAGTCCCAGCCCGTGCACTGGCCCAGGTGGCGCGGCGGCGCGTCGCCTTCGCTCTTGAAGGCGCCCTGCACGGTCTGGAAGGTGGCGGTGGCCAGGTTGAACAGCAGCTCGCGCAGGTGGGTGCAGCTGGCCACGCCGCCCAGGCGGGACTGGATGGCCTGGCGCCAGCCGCGCGCCATGCTGCAGCCCACCATGGACTGCAGCGCGCGCTGGGCCTCGGGGCAGTCGCCCAGGGGGTGGGCGTCCATGGCGGACTCGATGGCGCGCACCACGAGGTCGCCGTCCACCGTCACGCGCAGCCACATGTGGTGCACGGGCTCGCCGGCGCGGCGGATGCGCTCGGGGTTGCGCAGCGCGGGGCGGTCCTGGGCCTTGCTGTCGTGCAGCTCGCCTTCGATGTCCCACAGGCCGTCCTCGCGCGCGAACCCCTGGTAGGTGACGCGACGGACGTGTTGGGCGGTGCGGGGGGCGGGGGGCGACAGAGGCATGGACAACGCGAAAACCGGGAGAGGGGAGAGCAGAGGCCGGCGGGGCAGGGGCGGCGGGAGG
>NZ_DF238962.1:33560-39534 GCF_000400995.2 Acidovorax sp. MR-S7
TCTTGAGGGTGGTGAAGCCGTAGAGCGCCTCGAAGCCCTTTTCGCGGCCGTAGCCGCTGGACTTCACGCCGCCGAAGGGCAGCTCCACGCCGCCGGCCGCGCCGTAGTTGTTGATGAACACCTGGCCGCTGGCGATGCGCCGCGCCATGCGGAACTGGCGCGCGCCGTCGCGCGTCCAGATGCCGGCCACCAGGCCGAAGGGCGTGGCGTTGGCCAGGTGGGCGGCTTCGTCTTCGCCCTCGAAGGGCATGGCGGCCAGCACGGGGCCGAAGATTTCCTCCTGCGCCAGGCGGTGGTCCACCGGCACGTCGCGCAGCAGGGCGGGGGCCTGGTAGAAGCCGGTGTCGGGCGCCTCGTCGACCACCGTGCCCTGGGCCACGAGCGGGATGCCGGCCACCTGCGCGTCGGAGAGGAAGTCCCACACGCGCTGCTGCTGGCTCTGGCGGATCAGCGGGCCGAGATGGAGGTTCATGGCGGCGGGGCCCACGCGCAGGGCCTCGAAGGCGTGGCCCAGGCGCTCCAGGAGGGGTTCGTAGATGGCGCGCTCGATGAGCACGCGCGAGCCGGCCGAGCAGGTCTGGCCCGCGTTCTGCACGATGGCGTTGACCAGCACGGGCACGGCGGCGTCCAGGTCGGCGTCGGCGAAGACCACCTGCGGGCTCTTGCCGCCCAGCTCCAGCGTCACCGGGCAGTGGCGCTCGGCGGCGGCCTGCTGGATCAGCGTGCCCACCTTGGGGCTGCCGGTGAAGCTGATGTGGTGGATGCCGGGGTGGCGCGCCAGCGCGTCGCCCACCTCGTGCCCGTAGCCGGTCACGATGTTGAGCGCGCCGGCCGGAAAGCCCACCTCCGCCGCGAGCTGCGCCACGCGCAGCAGGGACAGGCACGCGTCTTCTGCGGGTTTGACCACGCACACGTTGCCCGCGGCCAGCGCGCCGCCCACGCAGCGGCCGAAGATCTGCATGGGGTAGTTCCACGGCACGATATGGCCGGTCACGCCATGCGGCTCGCGCCAGGTGAGCACGCTGAAGCCGTCGGGGTAGGGGATGGTCTCGCCGTGCAGCTTGTCGCAGGCGCCGGCGTAGAACTCGAAGTAGCGCGCCAGGGCCAGGGCGTCGGCGCGGGCTTGGCTTGTGGGCTTGCCGCAGTCGCGCTGCTCGATGGCGGCCAGCTCCTCGGCATGCTCGGTGATCTTGGCCGACAGGCGCATCAGCAGCCGCCCGCGCTCGACCGGGGCGGTCTTGTGCCACACATTCTGGTAGCACTGCTGCGCTGCGCGCACGGCGGCGTCGATGTCTTCCGCCGTGCCGCGCTGGATCTCGTCGAAGGGCTGGCCGTCGGAAGGATCGATGACCGGGAGGGTGCGGCCGGACGTGGAGGGCACGCCGGCATTGGCGATGTAGTGGAGCTGCATAACCCCCGGATTGTGCGGCAGATGCGCGCGCCGTGCTGGCGCGCGCCCTGCGGCGCGCCCTAGGCGTGGAACTTGACCACCAGCGGCACGATGAGTAGCGCCACGATGTTGATGATCTTGATGAGCGGGTTCACGGCCGGCCCGGCCGTGTCCTTGTAGGGGTCGCCCACGGTGTCGCCGGTCACGGCGGCCTTGTGGGCCTCGCTGCCCTTGCCGCCGTGGTGGCCGTCCTCGATGTACTTCTTGGCGTTGTCCCACGCGCCGCCGCCGGTGCACATGCTGATGGCCACGAACAGGCCCGTGACGATGGTGCCCATGAGCAGCCCGCCCAGCGCCTTCGGGCCCAGCACCAGGCCCACGACGATGGGCACGGCCACAGGCAGCAGGCTGGGCACGATCATCTCCTTGATGGCGGCGCTGGTCAGCATGTCCACCGCGCGGCCGTACTCAGGCTTGGCCGTGCCTTCCATGATGCCCGGGATCTCCTTGAACTGGCGGCGCACCTCCACCACCACGCTGCCGGCCGCGCGGCCCACGGCCTCCATGGCCATGGCGCCGAACAGGTAGGGGATGAGCCCGCCGATGAACAGGCCCACGATGACCATCGGGTCCGACAGGTCGAAGCGCACCGCCTGGCCGAAGCTCTCTAGCTTGTGCGTGTAGTCGGCGAACAGCACCAGCGCGGCCAGGCCCGCCGAGCCGATGGCGTAGCCCTTGGTCACGGCCTTGGTGGTGTTGCCCACGGCGTCCAGCGGGTCGGTGATGTCGCGCACGCTGCCGGGCAGCTCGGCCATCTCCGCGATGCCGCCCGCGTTGTCGGTGATGGGGCCGTAGGCGTCCAGCGCGACCACGATGCCCGCCATGCTCAGCATGGACATGGCGGCCACCGCCACGCCGTAGAGTCCGGCCAGCGCGTACGACACCACGATGGCCACGCACACGAACAGCACCGGCCACGCCGTGGAGCGCATCGACACGCCCAGCCCCGCGATGATGTTGGTGCCGTGGCCCGTGGTCGATGCCTGGGCGATGTGGCGCACGGGCGAATACTGCGTGCCGGTGTAGAACTCGGTGATCCACACCAGCGCGGCCGTCAGCACCAGGCCCGTGGCGCAGGCGCCGAACAGCCGCCCCTGCGCGCCCGTGCCGCCCAGCGCGTTGTCGGGCACGACCCAGGCGGTGACGAACCAGAACGCGACGAGCGAGAGCACGCCCGCGATCGCCAGCCCCTTGTAGAGCGCGGGCATCACGTTCTTCATGCCGGGGCTGGCCTTCACGAAGAAGCAGCCGATGATGGAGGCGACGATGGACACGGCCCCCAGCGCCAGCGGATAGGCCACGGCCGCCCCGGGCGCTGCGCCGATCAGCAGCGCGCCCAGCACCATGGTGGCGATGAGCGTCACGGCGTAGGTCTCGAACAGGTCGGCCGCCATGCCCGCGCAGTCGCCCACGTTGTCGCCCACGTTGTCGGCGATCACGGCGGGGTTGCGCGGGTCGTCCTCGGGGATGCCGGCCTCCACCTTGCCTACCAGGTCGGCGCCCACGTCCGCGCCCTTGGTGAAGATGCCGCCGCCCAGCCGCGCGAAGATGGAGATCAGCGACGAGCCGAAGGCGAAGCCGATCAGCGGGTTGAGCACGCTGGGCAGCGGCGCGCCCGGCGCGGCGCGGCCCAGCAGGAACCAGGCGAAGCCCGTCACCCCCAGCAGGCCCAGGCCCACCACCAGCATGCCGGTGATGGCGCCACCGCGGAAGGCGACGTCGAGCGCCGGCCCCATGCCCTGCGTGGCCGCCTGCGCCGTGCGCACGTTGGCGCGCACCGAGACGTTCATGCCGATGAAGCCGCACGCGCCCGAGAGCACCGCCCCGACGACGAAGCCCGCCGCCGTCAGCACGTCGAGGAACGCGCCGATCAGCACCGCGAGCACGATGCCCACGAGGGCGATGGTCTTGTACTGCCGCGCCAGGTACGCGGCCGCGCCGGTCTGGATGGCGCCCGCGATCTCCTGCATGCGGGCGTTGCCCGTGTCCTTCGAAAGAATCCAGCTGCGCGCCCAGATGCCATAGGCCACAGCGATCAGTCCGCACACCAGCGCCAGCACGAGAGGGGAGGTCAGGCCCGTCGGTCCATTCATTGCAGAGTCTCCTCGTTGGGTTGCACGGGATGGAAGCGCAACGCATGGGAAGTGCTTCCGCTGCGTTGCTTCCTCGTGCTCCCGCAATCACCGGTGGAGACGATTGGCCAACGGATGCATTTAACGCCAAACCCGGCGCTGCAAGCAAGCCGCAAGCATCAAGCGCCTAAAATCCGCCCGTCGTTTCATACCCCAACCCCTCAAACATGTCGCTCAACAACGTCAAGCCCGGCAACAAGCTCCCCGAAACCTTCAACGTGGTGATCGAGATCCCCGCGGAATCCGATCCCATCAAGTACGAGGTGGACAAGGAGTCGGGCGCCGTCTTCGTGGACCGTTTCCTGACCACGGCCATGTACTACCCATGCAACTACGGCTACGTGCCCCAGACCCTCTCGGGCGACGGCGACCCGGTGGACGTGCTGGTCATCACCCCCTATCCGCTGCACCCCGGCGTGGTCGTGCCCTGCCGCGCGCTGGGCATCCTGAAGATGGAGGACGAGGCCGGCGTGGACGGCAAGGTGCTGGCCGTGCCCACCACCAAGATCCTCAAGATGTACGAGCCCTGGAAGACCGTGGAGGACGTGAACCCCATGCGCCTGAAGGCCATCAGCCACTTCTTCGAGCACTACAAGGACCTGGAAGAAGGCAAGTGGGTCAAGGTGCTGGGCTGGGAAGGCGTGGACGCTGCGCACAAGGAAGTGCTGGAAGGCGTGGAGAACTACAAGAAGTCCCTGGGCTGATTGCTTCGGTTTCCATAGCTGCCAGCGCTTGTGCATCAAGCGCTGGAGGCCGAAAAGGCCATGAAAAAAGGCCGTCTGGAAGGGCGGCCTTTTTGCATGCGCATCCGCGTTCACATCAGCAGCGTGACCACGACGATGACGGTGCCGATGGCCAGGTTCACCCCCACCCCGGCGCGGATGCGGGCCAGAGCCTGGCCGCCCCGGGGCCAGTCCGCCGCAGCGACGGCGTGCTCCAGTCGGGTGAAGGGCGCGAAGTAGAGGTAGGCGAAGATGCCCATCATCACCACGCCCAGCGTGGCCATGATGCTCCAGTCGCGCGGCATGGAGAAGGCGCCCTCCGACAGCACCGACACCGTGCCGATCATGCCCAGCCCGGTGGACAGCGCCACCACCACGGCCACGGCCACGGCCGCGAAGAAGCGGCGCAGCACCCCGTGCATCAGCCGCACGCGCTGGGGCGGCTCCAGCTCCTGCACGGCGGGGCGCAGGAAGAAGTGGGCGAAGGCCATGCCGCCGATCCAGACGGTGATCGACAGCACGTGGGCGAGCTTGAGGGCGTTGTAGAGCATGGCGGGCGCATTGTGCCGCCGCGTCGCCCGGCGCGGGCCATGCACCGGTGCGCCGCAGGGTTGATGCTTGTCCGCCGTCAAGCGGCGGCCAGGGCGGGGCGCAGCGCCTGCGCGGCCTGCACCATGTGGCGCAGCGCGGCCTCGGTCTCGGGCCAGCCGCGGGTCTTCAGGCCGCAGTCGGGGTTCACCCAGAGGTTGCGCGCGGGCACCACCTCGGCGGCCTTGCGCAGCAGGCGCGCCATCTCCTCCACGCCGGGCACGCGCGGCGAGTGGATGTCGTAGACGCCGGGGCCGATCTCGTTGGGGTACTTGAAGCTGCCGAAGCCACGCAGCAGCTCCATGTCGGAGCGGCTGGTCTCGATGGTGATGACGTCGGCGTCCATGGCGGCGATCTCGGGCAGGATGTCGTTGAACTCGCTGTAGCACATGTGGGTGTGGATCTGCGTCGTGTCCTGCACGCCGCAGGCGCTGATGCGGAAGGCCCGCGTGGCCCAGTCCAGGTAGGGCTTCCAGAGCGCGCGGCGCAGCGGCAGGCCCTCGCGGATGGCGGGCTCGTCGATCTGCACGATGGCGATGCCGGCTGCCTCCAGGTCCGCCACCTCGTCGCGGATGGCCCAGGCGATCTGCTCGCAGGTGCGGCTGCGCGGCTGGTCGTCGCGCACGAAGGACCACTGCAGGATGGTCACCGGCCCGGTGAGCATGCCCTTCATGGGTCTGGCCGTGAGGCTCTGGGCATACACGGTCCAGTCGACCGTCATGGCGCGCGGGCGGGCCACGTCGCCGTAGAGCACGGGGGGCTTGACGCAGCGCGAGCCGTAGCTCTGCACCCAGCCGTTGGCCGTGAACGCGAAGCCCTCGAGCTGCTCGCCGAAGTATTCGACCATGTCGTTGCGCTCGGCCTCGCCGTGCACCAGCACGTCCAGGCCCAGCGCCTCCTGCGTGCGCACGGCGCGTTCGATCTCGGCGCGCATCTGCGCCTGGTACTCGGCCTCGCCCAGCGTGCCCCGGCGATGGGCCGCGCGCGCGGCGCGGATGGCCGGTGTCTGCGGGAACGAGCCGATGGTGGTGGTGGGCAGCGGCGGCAGGCGCAGGCGCGCGCGCTGCGCCTGCTGGCGCGCG
>NZ_DF238963.1 GCF_000400995.2 Acidovorax sp. MR-S7
TCATTGTGCTTACGGACAGGCCGGCTCGCGCCGGCGGTGGATTGTCCGTTTACACAAAATTCTGCACACCCTCTTTTTTTGACTCGCATCAAGGCGCCGAAGGCGCCCGCCGGCATACTGGAGCGCGCATGACACAGCTTTCTTCCCGGAACAAGGCCCTCGTCCTGGCGGCCGCGCTCGTGGCGCTGCTGCTCGCGGGCGGCTACGCCTGGCGGCAGTGGGATGCCGCGCACCAGAACGACGGCCTGGCGGGCGGCAACGGCCGCATCGAGGCCACCGAGGTCGATGTGGCCACCAAGTACGCGGGCCGCGTGGCCGAGATCCTGGTGCGCGAGGGCGACTTCGTGCAGGCCGGCCAGCCGCTGGCGCGCATGCAGGTGGACAGCCTGCTGGCCCAGCGCCGCGAGGCCGAGGCCGGGCGCGAGCAGGCGCGCCAGGCGGTGGCGGCGGCGCGCGCGCAGGTGGCGCTGCGCGAGAGCGAGCACGCCGCCGCGCAGGCGCAGATCGTGCAGCGCGAGGCCGACCTGGACGCCGCCCAGCGGCGCACCGTGCGCTCCGAGGCGCTGGCGCACCAGGGCGCCATGCCCCTGCAGGAGCTGGACGACAACCGCGCGCGCGTACGCGGCATGCAGGCCGCGCTGAAGGCCGCGCAGGCACAGGCGCGGGCCGCGCAGGCCGCCATCCAGGCCGCGCGCACGCAGGTGGACAGCGCGCAGTCGGCCGTGCAGGCCGCCGAGGCCACGGTGCAGCGCATCGTGGCCGACCTGGACGACAGCCAGCTCGCCGCGCCGCGCGACGGCCGCGTGCAGCTGCTGCTGGCCCAGCCCGGCGAGGTGCTGGCGGGCGGCGGCAAGGTGCTCAACCTGGTCGACCTGACCGACGTGTACATGGGCTTCTTCCTGCCCGAGACCGTGGCCGGCCGCGTGGCGCTGGGCAGCGAGGTGCGCATCGTGCTCGACGCCGCGCCGCAGTACGTGATCCCGGCCACCGTGTCCTTCGTCGCCAGCACGGCGCAGTTCACGCCCAAGACGGTGGAGACCGCCAGCGAGCGGCAAAAGCTCATGTTCCGCGTGAAGGCGCGCATCGCGCCCGAGCTGCTGCGCAAGCACCTGGAGCAGGTGAAGACCGGCCTGCCCGGCCAGGCCTGGATCCGGCTGGATGCCAGCCGCGACTGGCCCCTGCATCTGCAAGCGGCCGTGAACCCCTGAGAACGTGTTTACGATCTGTTCATGGTGCCCGTTGCCCCGCAAAGGCGGCAGGGGCAAGGAGCAAAGCGCAGCCGGGCTGGTGGCCCGGCGAGCATTTGCAACGCCGCAGATGCCGCCTTTGCGGAGCAACCCTTCGGGCAAGGCAGCAAACAGCCGCACTCGTCGTTGCCCGCCTTGGCCAGGCCGCCAGCATGGCCAGCGGCGTGCGCCTAGATTGCGGCTGTTTGCTGCCTTGCGGGCACCATGAACAGATCGCAAACACGTTCTGAGATGGAGCCCGTCATCCGCCTGCGGGATGTGCGCCTGCGCTACGGCGAGGCGCAGGCCCTGCGCGGCGTGACGCTGGACGTGCCGCCGGGCCGCATGGTCGGCCTGATCGGGCCCGATGGCGTGGGCAAGTCCAGCCTGCTGGCGCTGGCCGCCGGCGCGCGCGCCATGCAGGAGGGCCGCATCGAGGTGCTGGGCGGCGACATGCGCAGCCGCCGGCACCGCGACCGCGTCTGCCCGCGCATCGCCTACATGCCGCAGGGCCTGGGGCGCAACCTCTACCCCACGCTGTCGGTCGAGGAGAACCTGCAGTTCTTCGCGCGCCTGTTCGGCCACGGCGCGGCAGAGCGGCGCACGCGCATCGACGCGCTCACGCGCAGCACCGGGCTGCACCCGTTCCTGGCGCGGCCAGCGGGCAAGCTGTCGGGCGGCATGAAGCAGAAGCTGGGCCTGTGCTGCGCGCTGATCCACGACCCCGACCTGCTGATCCTCGATGAGCCCACGACCGGCGTGGACCCGCTGGCCCGCGCGCAGTTCTGGGACCTGATCGCCGGCATCCGCGCGTCGCGCCCGCAGATGAGCGTGCTGGTCGCCACCGCCTACATGGACGAGGCGCAGCGCTTCGACTGGCTGGTAGCCATGGACGACGGCGCCCTGCTCGCCACCGGCACGCCGGCCGAGCTGCTGGCGCGCACCGGCGCCGGCACGCTCGAAGCCGCCTTCGTCGCGCTGCTGCCCGAGGCGAAGAAGCGCGGCCACGCGCCCGTGGTGATCCCGCCGCTGCGGGAGGACGAGGGCGACATCGCCATCGAGGCCCAGGGCCTGACCATGCGTTTCGGCGACTTCGTGGCGGTCGATGGCGTGGATTTGCGCATCCGGCGCGGGGAGATCTTCGGCTTCCTCGGCTCCAACGGCTGCGGCAAGTCCACCACCATGAAGATGCTCACGGGCCTGCTGCCCGCCAGCAGCGGCCGCGCGTGGCTGTTCAGCCGCGAGGTGGACCCGCACGACATGGCCACGCGCCGGCGCGTGGGCTACATGTCGCAGGCGTTCTCGCTCTACGGCGAGCTGACGGTGGAGCAGAACCTCGTGCTGCACGCGCGCCTGTTCCACGTGCCCGAGGGCGAGGTGCCCGCGCGCGTGGCGGAGATGCTGGAGCGCTTCGGCCTGCAGGACGCCCGCGCCGAGCTGCCCGCGCGCCTGCCGCTGGGCATGCGCCAGCGCCTGTCGCTGGCCGTGGCCATGGTGCACCGGCCCGAGCTGCTGATCCTGGACGAGCCCACCTCGGGCGTGGACCCGGTCGCGCGCGATGCGTTCTGGCGCTTGCTGGTGGAGCTGTCGCGCCGCGACCGGGTGACCATCTTCATTTCCACCCATTTCATGAACGAGGCCGAGCGCTGCGACCGCATGTCGATGATGCACGCGGGCCGCGTGCTCGACAGCGACGCACCCGCCGCGCTGGTGGCCAAGCGCGGCGCGGCGACGCTGGAGGAGGCCTTCATCGGCTACCTGCTCGAAGCGGCAGGCGAATCGAAAAGCATAGCTGCCAGCGCTTCTCCAGAAAGGGATTCAGGCAAGAAACCATCTGAAACCCAGGAACAACAAGCGCAACCAGCTCCCGAAACAGGAGCGATCCGCCACCGCGCCTTCAGCCCGCAGCGCCTGCTGAGCTACACGTGGCGCGAGGCGCTGGAGCTGCGCCGCGACCCGGTGCGCGCCACGCTGGCGCTGGTGGGCTCGCTGATCCTGCTGCTGGTGATCGGCTTCGGCAGCAGCATGGATGTGGAGAACCTGCGCTTCGCCGTGCTCGACCGCGACGAGACCACGGTGAGCCAGGGCTACGTGAACGCCCTCTCGGGCTCGCGCTATTTCACCGAGCGCCCGCCCATCGCGGACTACGCCGAGCTGGACCGGCGCATGCGCAGCGGCGAGCTGTCGCTGGCCATCGAGATCCCGCCCGGCTTCGGGCGCGACGTGCTGCGCGGGCGCGCAGTGCAGATCGGCGCCTGGGTCGATGGCGCCATGCCCATGCGCGCCGAGACGGTGCAGGGCTACGTGCAGGGCATGCACCAGCACTGGCTGGCCACGCAGCTCCACGAGCGCACGGGGCAGCGGCCGGGCACGCTCGCCAGCATCGAGACGCGCTTTCGCTACAACCCCGACGTGCGCAGCCTGCCGGCCATGGTGCCGGCCGTGATCCCGCTGCTGCTGCTCATGCTGCCCGCCATGCTGACGGCGCTGGCCGTGGTCCGCGAGAAGGAAATGGGCTCCATCCTCAACCTCTACGCCACGCCCGTCACGCGCACCGAATTCCTGCTGGGCAAGCAGCTGCCCTACGTGCTGCTGGCGCTGCTCAACTTCCTGCTCATGGTGCTGATGGCGGTCACCGTGTTCGGCGTGCCCCTCACCGGCAGCTTCGCCACGCTGCTGCTGGCGGCCGTGCTCTACGCCGTCTCCGCCACGGGCATGGGGCTGCTGGCCAGCAGCGTGACCCGCAGCCAGATCGCTGCCATGTTCTTCGCCATGATCGGCACGCTGATCCCGGCCGTGCAGTTCGCGGGGATGATGGACCCGGTCTCCTCGCTCGAAGGCGGCGCGCGCCTAGTGGGCGAGGTCTACCCGGCCACGCACATGTTCACCATCAGCCGCGGCGTGTTCAGCAAGGCGCTGTCCTTCGGCGACCTGGGCCAGCCGCTGCTGGCGCTCGCCGCGTCGGTGCCGGTCATCATGGCGGTGGCGATTCTGCTGCTGAAGAAGCAGGAGAAGTGATGCGCCGGCACCTGCTCAATATCTACCGCCTGGGCGTGAAGGAGCTCTGGAGCCTGCTGCGCGACCCGGCCATGCTGGTGCTCATCGTCTACGTGTTCACCGTCTCGGTCTACACAGCCGCCAAGGCCATGCCGGAGACGCTGCACAACGCGCCCATCGCCATCGTGGACGAAGACGGCTCGCAGCTGTCGCAGCGCATCGCGGGCGCGTTCTACCCGCCGCACTTCAAGGCGCCCGAGCACATCGGCATGCAGGCCATGGACGCCGGCATGGACGCGGGCCGCTACACCTTCGTGCTCGACATCCCGCCCCATTTCCAGCGCGACGTGCTCGCCGGGCGCGGCGCCCAGCTGCAGCTCAACGTGGACGCCACGCGCATGAGCCAGGCCTTCACCGGCAGCGGCTACGTGCAGCAGATCGTGATGGCCGAGGTGCAGGAATTCGCGCAGCGCTACCGGGGCGCAAGCGCCCCGCCGGTCGACCTGGCGCTGCGCATGCGCTTCAACCCGGCGCTGGACAAGGCCTGGTTCGGCAGCCTGATGCAGATCATCAACAACGTGACCATGCTCTCCATCATCCTCACCGGCGCGGCGCTCATCCGCGAGCGCGAGCACGGCACCGTGGAGCACCTGCTGGTCATGCCCGTCACGCCGGCCGAGATCATGCTGGCCAAGGTCTGGTCCATGGCGCTGGTGGTGCTGGCCGCCGCCGCCGTGTCGCTGCTGCTGGTGGTGCAGGGCTGGCTGGCCGTGCCCGTCGAGGGCTCGCGCGCGCTCTTCCTGGCAGGCGCGGCGCTGCACCTGTTCGCCACCACGTCCATGGGCATCTTCATGGCCACGCTGGCGCGCTCCATGCCGCAGTTCGGGCTGCTCATGGTGCTGGTGGTGCTGCCGCTGCAGATGCTCTCGGGCGGCACCACCCCGCGCGAAAGCATGCCGGCGGCCGTGCGCGACATGATGCTGGCCGCGCCCACCACCCACTTCGTCGAGCTGGGCCAGGCCATCCTGTACCGCGGCGCGGGGCTGGAAGTGGTGTGGCCGCAGCTGCTCACGCTGGCCGTGATCGGCGCGGTGCTGTTCACGCTGGCGCTGGCGCGCTTTCGCAAGGCCCTGGGCGCCATGGCCTGAGATGAAACGACAACCCCCTGAGCCGCTTCGCGGCATCCCCCTTCTCTCTACGCGCTTCGCGCTAGGGAAGGTCTGCGCAATGCGCTTTGATGTGTGCTGATGGAGCCTGATCGAGCCGTTTCGCCGCTTCGAGCCGCTTTGCAGCGGTTTTTCGTCCCTTGCGGCCCCGCTTTTCGGCCATTTGGCCGTTTGC
>NZ_DF238964.1 GCF_000400995.2 Acidovorax sp. MR-S7
ATCACGCCGCAGTTGCCGCCATCTGAAAACTCGCGCATCAGCACTCGTCGCAACGAGCGTTGTGCAGACCTTCCTTAGAATCCATAAATTCCCACGTCATATGGTTTTCCCTGATGGATCTGCGCCAGATGCGTTACTTCGTGGCCGTGGCCACGACCCGCAACTTCACCCGCGCCGCCGAGCAGATGCACATCGCGCAGCCGCCGCTGAGCCGCCAGATCCAGCAACTGGAGGACGAGCTGGGCGTGCAGCTCATCCAGCGCAACAGCCGCCCGGTGCGCCTGACGGAGGCGGGCCGGGTGGTGTACGAGCAGGCGCTGCAGGTGCTGCACCGGGTGGAGCAGATGAAGAACGCGGCCCGGCAGGTGGGGAGCAACCAGCGGCAGTCGATCTCGGTCGGATATGTCGCCTCCACGCTCTACGGCGGGCTGCCGGTGATGGTGCGCATGCTGCGCCAGCGCTACCCGCACACCGACGTCCACCTCGTCGAGCTGGGTTCGATCCAGCAGATCCACGAGCTCAAGTCCGGCCGCATCGACCTGGGCTTCGGGCGCCTGCGCACCAACGACAGCTCCGTATCGCGCACGGTGTTGAGCGAAGAGCGGCTGGTGCTGGCGATGGCGCCCACCTCGCCGCTGGCGGCCGAGCACCGCCGCATCGACCTGCAGGCGGTGGCGGATCAGCGCCTGATCGTCTATCCCAAGGAGCCACGCCCGAGCTACGCGGATCACGTCCTCGGCCTGCTGCACGACCAGGGCATCCAGCCCGCCGACATCCACGAGGTGCGCGAGCTGCAGGCCGCGCTCGGCCTGGTCGCCGCCGAGATGGGCGTGTGCATCGTGCCCGCCGCCGCGCGGCTGCGCACGGATCTGGTCTACCGGCTCATCGACGACGAGCGGGCCACGTCGCCCATCATCCTCAGCCACCGGCTCAACGACGATTCCTGGTACATCGCGGCCGTCAAGCAACTGATCGCCGAGATGTATGCGCAGAACCCGCCCTTCATCTCGCACCTGGGATCGCCGGAAGGCTGAGAGGGTTGCTTCTCTTTTCATAGCTGCTAGCGCTTGACAGGCAAGCGCTGGCGCCACTTTTCCCTCTAAACCCGCAGCGCGGCCGCCTCGCGCGCCAGTTGCGTGATGCGCGCCCAGTCGCCCTGCGCCAGCGCATCGCCCGGCACCAGCCACGAGCCGCCCACGCAGGCCACGTTGGGCAGCGCGAGGAAGTCGGCCGCGTTGCCCGGCGATATGCCGCCCGTGGGGCAGAACACCACGTCGCCTAACGGGCCGCTCCACGCCTTGAGCATGGCCGTGCCGCCCGCCTGCAGCGCGGGGAAGAACTTCAGCGCGGCATAGCCTTCGTCCTGCGCCATCATGATTTCGCCGCTCGTGGCCACGCCCGGCAGCAGTGGCAGGCCCTGGTCGCGGCAGGCGCGGCCCACGGCGGGGGTGAAGCCGGGGCTGACGGCGAAGCGTGCACCCGCGCGGGCGGCGGCTTCGGCGTCGGCGGGGCTGCGCACGGTGCCGGCGCCGACCACGGCCTCGGGCACTTCCGATGCGATGGCTCGCATGCAGTCCAGCGCCTGCGGCGTGCGCAGCGTGACTTCCAGCATGCGGATGCCGCCCGCGACGAGGGCGCGGGCCATGGGCACGGCGTGGCGCACGTCGTGGAGAACGATGACCGGGATCACCGGCGCGTCGCGCATCACTTCCTGCGCGGTCAATGCAGTCACAGCCATGTGCAGGCCCCCTCTTCCGCGCTGAGCGCGTTGCGCCGGAATCCGGCGAACAGTTCACGACCCAGGCCGTGGGCGTTGTCCAGGCCTTGAGCGGCAGGCAGCGTGTCGGGCACGCGGGCCTGCCATTCGGCAGCATCGACCAGCACTTCCAGCGTGCCGGCCACGGCGTCGAGGCGGATCACGTCGCCGTCGCGCACGCGCGCCAGCGGGCCGCCCGCGTGCGCCTCGGGCGAGACGTGGATGGCGGCGGGCACCTTGCCCGATGCGCCGCTCATGCGCCCGTCGGTCACGAGGGCCACCTTGAAGCCCTTGCCCTGCAGCACGGCCAGCGGCGGCGTGAGCTTGTGCAGCTCGGGCATGCCGTTGGCCTGCGGGCCCTGCCAGCGCACCACGCAGACCACGTCGCGGTCGAGTTCACCGGCGTGGAAAGCGGTCTGCAATTCGGCCTGCGAAGCGAACACGCGCGCGGGCGCCTCGACCACGTGGCGGTCTTCGGGCACGGCGCTCACCTTGATGACGGCGCGGCCCAGGTTGCCCGCGAGCAGCTTGAGCCCGCCCGTGGCGCTGAACGGCGCGGCGGCGGGGCGCAGCACGGCGTCGTCGCCGCTGGCGCCGGCGTCGTGCCAGGCCAGGGCGCCCTGCTCCACGCGCGGGATGCGCGTGTATTCGCGCAGGCCGCCGGGGCGCACGGTGAGCACGTCGCCGTGCATCAGGCCCGCGTCCAGCAGTTCGCGGATCACGTAGCCGGGGCCGCCCGCGGCCTGGAACTGGTTCACGTCGGCGTTGCCGTTGGGGTAGACGCGCGCCAGCAGCGGCACCACGGCCGAGAGCGCCGAGAAGTCGTCCCAGTCGATCACGATGCCCGCCGCGCGCGCCACGGCCACCCAGTGGATCAGGTGGTTGGTGGAGCCGCCCGTCGCCAGCAGCGCGGCCATGGCGTTGACGATGCAGCGCTCGTCCACCACACGGCCGATGGGTGCGAAGCGCTGGCCTTGCGCGCTGCCGAGCACGGTGCGCAGCGCCTCGCGCGTGAGCAGTTCGCGCTCGACCTCGCCGGGGTTGACGAAGGCCGTGCCGGGCACGTGCAGGCCCATGGCCTCCAGCAGCATCTGGTTGCTGTTGGCCGTGCCGTAGAAGGTGCAGGTGCCCTGGCCGTGGTAGGCGGCCATCTCGGCGTCGAGCAGCTCGGCGCGGCCCACCAGGCCCTGCGCGGCCTGCTCGCGCACCTTGGCCTTGGCGCTGTTGGACAGGCCCGAGGTCATCGGCCCCGCGGGCACGAACACCGTGGGCAGGTGGCCGAAATGCAGCGCGCCGATGAGCAGGCCGGGCACGATCTTGTCGCACACGCCGAGCATCAAGGCGGCGTCGAACACGTCGTGCGTCAGCGCGATGGCCGTGGACTGCGCGATCACGTCGCGGCTGAAGAGCGACAGCTCCATGCCCGGCGCGCCCTGCGTCACGCCGTCGCACATGGCGGGCACGCCGCCGGCCACCTGCGCGGTGGCGCCGTGGCGGCGGGCCTCGTCCTTGAGCACGTCGGGGTAGCGCGCCAGCGGCGCGTGGGCCGAGAGCACGTCGTTGTAGGCGGTGACGATGCCGACGTTGGGGGCGCGTTCGGCCACCACGCGCAGCTTGTCGTTGGCGGGCAGGCCCGCGAAGGCGTGGGCCACGTTGGCACAGCCCATGCTCTGGCTGGCGCGCGGGCGGCGGGCCATGGCGTCCAGGCGCTCCAGGTAGGCGCCGCGCGTGGCGGCGCTGCGCTCGCGGATGCGGCGCGTGACGGTTTCGACGGTGGGGTGGAGGGTCATGCGTGGGGCGTTCCTTCCTGCTTTTTGTCAGAGAAACATGCGGTTCCAGGTGGGGCTGATCAGCACCTCGTTGACGCACACGTGCGCCGGCATGCAGGCCACGAAGGCGATGGTACGCCCCAGGTCCTCGGGCTGCAGCATGCGGGCCATGTCCTCGGGTGACGGCGGCACGGGCCGCTGCAGCAGGATGGGCGTGGCCACCTCGGCCGGCAGCAGGCAGCACGCGCGCAGGCCGTGGCGGAACTGCTCCACGTTGAATTCGTGCGTGAGCGCGGCCACGGCCGTCTTGCTGGTGGTGTAGGCCGCGCCCGGCATGGCCGAGACGAAGCGCCCCGCCCACGAGGCCACGTTGATCACCGTGCCCGCGCCCGCCGCGCGCATGGCGGGCAGCACGGCGCGCATGGTGTGCACGGTGCCCTTGAGGTTGATGTCCAGCACGCGGTCCCAGTCGACCGCGCTGCAGTCGGCCCAACTGCGGGCCTGCACGTTGATGCCGGCGGCGTTGACCAGCAGGTCGATGCGGCCGTGGCGCGCGAGGATGGCGCGCGCGCCCTCCTCGGCCTCCGCGCTGCTGGCCACGTCGAGCGCCTGCGGCTCGGCCCGGTCACCACGCGCCATGATGGCGGCGCAGGCTTCTTGCAGCACGTCCTCGCGCCTGCCGGAGAGCACCACCGTCCAGCCGTCGGCGGCCAGCGCCTCGGCGCCGGCCAGGCCGATGCCGGTGCCCGCGCCGGTCACCCAGGCGATGCGGGCGGCGCTCATTTGGCGGCGCGGATCTTGGCCAGCTCGTCCTGGGTCTGCTTCCACAGGTCCTGGCCCACGGCGCTGGCCACGGAGGCGTGCACGCTGGTGAGCTTCTCGCGCATGCGGTTGGCCTCGGCGGGCGAGAGTTCGTTGACCTGCATGCCCTTCTGCTTGAGCTCGGCCAGCGCCTTGGCGGCCTCGTCGCGCGTGTCCTTGCGCTCGAAGTCGCGGCTCTTGATGGCGGCGTCCTGCAGCACCTTCTTCTCGGCCGGGGTGAGCGTGTCCCACCACTTCTTGCTGACCGAGACCATCCAGGGGCTGTAGACGTGGTTGGTCACGGTGAGGTACTTCTGCACCTCGTAGAACTTGCCGGAGAGCACCGTGTTGTACGGGTTCTCCTGCCCGTCCACGGCGCGGGTTTCCATGGCGGTGAACAGCTCGGAATACGGCAGCGGCACGGCGTTGGCGCCCAGGGCCTTGAAGCTGTCGAGGAAGACGTTGTTCTGCATCACGCGCAGCTTGATGCCGTTCATGTCCTCCAGCTTGGCGACGGGGTGCTTGTTGTTGGTGAGGTTGCGAAAGCCGTTCTCCCAATACACCAGGCCCACGATGCCCTTGGCGTCCAGCGTAGCCTTGACCTTCTCGCCCACGGGGCCGTCGAGCAGCGCGTCGGCCTCCTTGGTGTTGTTGATGAGGAAGGGCGTGTCCCACAGCGCCATCTGCGGCGCGATGCCGACCAGCGTGGCGGTGGAGCCGACCATCATCTCCTGCGCGCCGCCGATCAGCGCCTGCTGCATCTGCATGTCGGAGCCCAGCGAGGCGTTGCCGATGGCGCGCACCTTCATCTTGCCGCCGGTGGCCTTCTCGACCTCCTTGGCGAAGAAGCGCACCGCGCGGCCCTGGTTGGAGTCGTCGACCAGGCCGTGGCCGAAGCGCACGATGCGCGGCTTGAAGTCCTGGGCTTGCACGGCGCCTGCGGCCACCAGTGCGGCCAGCGCACCAGCCAGAGCGAATTGGAATCGCATGGGTATCTCCTTGGGTTGTATGGTGAGGGGAAAGGGGTTGAGAGTATTTTTGGCCTCCAGCGCTTGACTGGCAAGCGCTGGCAGCTATCTTTTTGCTAGTGCATCCACTTCAGCGGCGCGGTCACGATCTGCGGGAAGATGACCAGCAGCACCGCGAGCAGCACGTAGGCGATGAGGAACGGCGTGGTGCCCTTGATGACGGTTTCCATGCGCAACCGGCCCACGCCGGCCACCACGTTCTGCACCGTGCCCACGGGCGGCGTGATGAGGCCGATGCAGCCCACGTAGATGAACATGAAGCCGAAGTACACCGGGTCGATGCCCGCCTTGACGGCCAGCGGTGCGCACACCGGGCCGAAGATCAGGATGGTGGGCGTCAGGTCCATGGCGGTGCCCACGACGAGCAGGAACAGCATCATCAGCGCCATGAACAGCATCGGGCTGCCGAGCACGCCGGCGAAGGTCTCGGCCAGCATGTTGGGCAGGTCGGCCAGCGTAATCATGTAGGCCGTCACGGTGGCCGCGCCGCACAGGAACATGACCACCGCCGTGGTCTTGGCGGCGTTCAGGAACACGGCGTAGAGCCGGGCCCAGCTCATCTCGCGGTACACGACCATCGAGACGAACAGCGCGTAGACCGCCGCCACCACGGCCGCCTCGGTCGGCGTGAAGATGCCGCCCTTGAGGCCGCCCAGGATGATGACCGGCATCATCATGGCCCAGAAGCTGTAGACCAGCGCCTTCATGCGCTCGCCCCAGCCCACGCGCTTGCCGCTGGCGAGCTGGTATTTGCGCGCGATCCACCACCACGCGAAGATCAGGAACACGCCCATGATCAGCCCCGGCACCACGCCCGAGAGGAACAGCTTGCTGATCGAGGTGTTGGTCGTCACGCCGTAGATCACGAACGGCATCGACGGCGGGATGATGGGCGCGATGATGCCGCCCGAGGCCAGCAGGCCCGCGCCGTAGCTGTCGGGGTATTTCTGGTCGCGCATCATCGGCAGCAGGATGGTGGCGAGCGCGGCGGTGTCGGCGATAGCCGAGCCGCTCATCGACGCCAGCAGCACGGCCGCGCCGATGGCCACGTAGCCCAGCCCGCCGCGGATATGGCCCACGAAGGCGCCCGCCAGGTCGATGATGCGGCGCGAGAGGCCGCCCGCGTTCATCAGCTCGCCCGCCAGGATGAAGAACGGCACGGCCAGCAGCGGGAAGTTGTCGAAGCCCGCCTGCAGGTTCTGCGCGAGCAGTTGCGCATCGAAGAAATCCAGGTGCCACATCAGCGCCACGCCGGTGAGCACCAGGGCGTGGGCGATCGGCATGCCGATCACCATGCCGCCGATCAGCACGAAGAGGAAGATGAAGGTCACGAGCATGGGATGCGCTCCTTATTCGATGTCGAGCGCATCGCCATGCACCGGCGCCTGCGGGCCGCGCCGCGCGTCGCGCACCAGCACTGCCAGCAGCCCCACGGCCAGCACCAGCGTCGCGGCAGCGCCCAGGGCCAGCGGGTAGCCCAGCACCGTGCTGCGGCTGTCCAGCCCGGCGACCACCTGGTCCCACGAGCCCCAGAGCAGCAGGCCCATGCACAGCAGCACCAGCGCCTGCGTGGCCCAGAACAGCACCGCGCGCGCCTTGGGGCCGACGCGCGAGGTCAGCATGTCGAAGCCCAGGTGGCTGCCCTCCCAGGCCGCGACGATGGAGCCTACGGCCACCAGCCACACGAAGAGCAGGCGCGAGATTTCCTCGTAGGAAACGATGCTGGTGTTGAACACGTAGCGCAGCACCACGTTGACGAACACCGCCGCCACCATGCCGGTGAGCGCCAGCACCATGAAATGCTCGGCCAGCCGCTGCACGAGCGGCTTGCGCCGCGTGCCGGCCGGTGCGTGGGAAGAATCGCTCATGCGCTGGCTCCTGTCGGGGAAAGGGTGCCCAGCGGGGCCCGCAACCAGCGGACCGTCTCCTGCACCAGTTGCTGCACGGGGCGCGTGGCGTCCAGCGCCAGCACCTGGGGCTCGCCCGCCGGGTATTCCAGCGTGGCGAACTGGTCGGCTACCAGGGCCGGGGAAAAGAAATGCCCGGCGCGGGCCTGCACGCGCGCCAGCGCCTGTGCGTAGTCCAGTTCCAGGAAGACGAAGCCCAGGCCCGGCTGGGCCGCGCGCAGGCGGTCGCGGTAGCTGCGGCGCAGGGCCGAGCAGGTCAGCACCACGCCCTGCCCCGCATGCGCGGGCGCCAGCAGCGCGGCCAGGCGGTCCAGCCAGCCGGCGCGGTCGGCGTCGGTGAGCGGCGTGCCGGCGCGCATCTTGGCGATGCTCTCGGGCGCGTGGTAGGCATCGCCCTCGTGCAGCGTCCAGCCCAGGGTGTCGGCGCACGCTGCACCGACGCTGGATTTGCCGCAACCGGAGACGCCCATGACCACGATGGCGGAAAGCGGTGTTTTCAAGATAGCGCTATCCATAAAGATTCAAAAAAGCGGCGTCTCCCCAGGGGGCAACGCCGCAGCCATGTACTTGCACCCCTCGAAAGGCCCCGCAGAGCAGTGTTCTGAAGGTCTATAGCTGATGAAAAGACTGTGATCCGCGAAAACCCGGTGAAAGGTAGCGCTATCTTAAGTAACAATCACAGGCATACACTCCGGATTTACCCTGTGACCGTGACCCGCCGCTCCCGCCGCTCCAGCGGCCGCACCACCCTGAACGACGTGGCCGGCGCCGCGGGCGTCAGCCCCATCACCGCCTCGCGCGCGCTGCGCGGCGAGCGCAGCGTCGATCCCGAGCTGGCCCGGCGCGTGCACGAAGCCGCCGAGCGCCTGGGCTACGTGCCCGATCCGGCCGCCCGGGCGCTGGCCTCGCAGCGCAGCACCCAGGTGCTGGTGCTGGTGCCGCTGCTGTCCAACGCGCTGTTCGTGGACCTGCTGGAGGCCGTGCACCGCACGCTGTTCCCCGAGGGTTACCAGCCGCTGATCGGCGTGACGCACTACGACGGCGCGGAGGAAGAACTGCTGCTGCGCACCTACCTGCCCCACCGCCCCGCCGGCCTGCTGGTGACGGGTTTCGACCGCAGCGAGGCCGCGCGCCAGCTCATCGTGCGCAGCGGGGTGCCTTGCGTGCACCTGATGGAAACCAGCCACGCGCCCGGCGTGGCCTGCGTGGGCTTTTCGCAGGTGGAGGCCGGTGCCACCATCACGCGCCATCTGCTGGAGCGCGGCCGCCGGCGCGTCGCCTTCTGCGCCGCGCAGCTCGACCCGCGCGTGATGCAGCGCGCCGAGGGCTACCGCCAGGCGCTGCACGCGGCGGGCCTGTACGACCCGCGCCTGGAAATGCTGAGCCCCGAGCGTTCGTCCATCGCGCTGGGCGCGCGCCTGTTCGAGGAGATGCTGCAGCGCATGCCGGACATGGATGCCGTCTTCTTCTGCAACGACGACATTGCCCAGGGCGGCCTGCTGGCGGCCAACCGCCTGGGCCTGGCGGTGCCGGGGCGCATCGCCATCGCCGGATTCAACGACCTGGCCGGCAGCGACCAGATGGTGCCGCCGCTGACCACCATCCGCACCCCGCGCAGCGAGGTCGGCCGCGCCGGCGCCGACATGCTCCTGGGCCTGATGCGCGGCACCCTGCCCGGCCCGGCGTGCGTGGAGCTGGACTACGAGCTGATCGTGCGCCAAAGCACCTGAAAGCAAAAAACCCGCAGCAGGCGCTGCGGGTTTTCTGGTGGGGAAGGCCGCCGTGCGTCAGTCCGCCGTGGCTTCCTCGGGCTCGGCCGGCTCCGACTTGGCGCCGCGCTCCTTCTTGGGCAGCGGCTGGATGTCCAGCAGCACCTCGGAAGTCTCGGCGCCCTTGTCGTCCGCCTTGTGCTCGATGTCCACCGACAGGCGCCCGCCTTCGGTCAGGCGGCCGAACAGCAGCTCGTCGGCCAGCGCCTTGCGGATCATGTCCTGGATCAGGCGCTGCATCGGGCGTGCGCCCATGAGCGGATCGAAGCCCTTCTTGGCCAGGTGCTTGCGCAGCTGGTCGGTGAACGTGACCTCGACCTTCTTCTCGGCGAGCTGGGTCTCCAGCTGCAGCAGGAACTTGTCCACCACGCGCAGGATGATCTGCTCGTCCAGCGGCTTGAAGCTCACGATGGCGTCCAGGCGGTTGCGGAACTCCGGCGTGAACAGGCGCTTGATGTCGCCCATCTCGTCGCCCGCCTGCCGCGGGTTGGTGAACCCGATGGCCGCCTTGTTCATGGTCTCGGCGCCCGCGTTCGTCGTCATGATGAGGATGACATTGCGGAAGTCGGCCTTGCGCCCGTTGTTGTCCGTCAGCGTGCCATGGTCCATGACCTGCAGCAGCACGTTGAAGATATCCGGGTGCGCCTTCTCGATCTCGTCGAGCAGCAGCACGGCGTGCGGTTTCTTCGTGATGGCCTCGGTCAGGAGGCCGCCCTGGTCGAAGCCCACGTAGCCCGGGGGCGCGCCGATCAGGCGGCTCACGGCGTGGCGCTCCATGTACTCCGACATGTCGAAGCGGATCAGGTCCACGCCCATGATGTAGGCGAGCTGCTTGGCGGCCTCGGTCTTGCCGACGCCGGTGGGACCGGAGAAGAGGAACGAGCCGATCGGCTTGTCCGCCTTGCCCAGGCCCGAGCGGGCCATCTTCACGGCGGAGGCGAGCACCTCCAGCGCCTTGTCCTGGCCGAACACCACGCTCTTGAGGTCGCGCTCCAGCGTCTGCAGCTTGCCGCGGTCGTCGTTGCTCACGTTCGCCGGCGGGATGCGCGCGATCTTGGCCACGATTTCCTCGATCTCGGTCTTGCCAATGGTCTTCTTGCGCTTGCTGGGCGTGAGGATGCGCTGCGCCGCGCCGGCCTCGTCGATCACGTCGATGGCCTTGTCGGGCAGGTGGCGGTCGTTGATGTACTTGGCCGACAGCTCGGCGGCGGCCTGCAGCGCGGCGGCCGCGTACTTGACGTTGTGGTGCTCCTCGAAGCGGCTCTTGAGGCCCTTGAGGATGTCCACGGTCTCCTGCACCGTGGGCTCGACCACATCCACCTTCTGGAAGCGCCGCGACAGCGCCGCGTCCTTCTCGAAGATGCCGCGGTACTCGGTGAACGTGGTCGCGCCAATGCACTTGAGCTGGCCGCTGGAGAGCGCCGGCTTGAGCAGGTTGGATGCGTCCAGCGTGCCGCCCGAAGCAGCGCCCGCGCCGATCAGCGTGTGGATCTCGTCGATGAACAGGATGGCGTTGGGCTTGTCCTTGAGGTTCTTGAGCACGCCCTTGAGGCGCTGCTCGAAGTCGCCCCGGTACTTGGTGCCCGCGAGCAGCGCACCCATGTCCAGCGAGTACACGGTGGCCTCGGCCAGAATCTCGGGTACGTCGCTCTGCGTGATGCGCCAGGCCAGGCCCTCGGCGATGGCGGTCTTGCCCACGCCGGCCTCGCCCACGAGCAGCGGGTTGTTTTTGCGGCGGCGGCACAGGATCTGGATGGTGCGCTCGACCTCGTAGTTGCGGCCGATCAGCGGGTCGATCTTGCCGTCCTTGGCTGCCTGGTTGAGGTTCAGCGTGTACTGCTCCAGCGGCGAAGCCTTCTCGCTGCGCTCGCCCTGCGCGCCTTCCTCGGCCTCTGCCTGGCCCTCTGCCTTGGCGGGCTCGGGCGGCTCGCCCTTCTTGATGCCGTGGGCGATGTAGTTCACCACGTCCAGGCGCGTGACGCCCTGCTGGTGCAGGTAGTAGACGGCGTGCGAATCCTTCTCGCCGAAGATGGCCACGAGCACGTTGGCGCCCGTGACTTCCTTCTTGCCGTTGCCGGTGGACTGCACGTGCATGATGGCGCGCTGGATCACGCGCTGGAAACCCAGCGTGGGCTGGGTGTCCACTTCGTCCGAACCCGCCACCTGCGGCGTGTTGTCCTTGATGAAATTGGTCAGCGATGCGCGCAGATCATCGATGTTGGCCGCGCATGCGCGCAGCACCTCGGCTGCGCTGGGGTTATCGAGCAATGCAAGCAGCAGGTGTTCCACGGTGATGAATTCGTGGCGCTGCTGACGGGCCTCGACGAAGGCCATGTGCAAGCTGACTTCCAGTTCCTGGGCAATCATGTGAGAACTCCTTTGTTGCTTGCGTATAAGGGATGACTGTAGATCGGGTGCAAAAGCCTTTTATTCAACAGGCTCACTGATGCATTGCAGCGGGTGGCCCGCCTTGTGCGCAGCGTCCAGCACCTGTTCCACCTTGGTGGCCGCCACGTCGCGCGTATAGACGCCGCAGACGCCTTTGCCGTCCAGGTGGATCTTCAGCATGATCTGCGTGGCGGCCTCGCGGTCCTTGTTGAAGAACTCCTGCAGCACGACGACCACGAACTCCATGGGCGTGTAGTCGTCGTTGAGCATGACCACCTGGTACATCTGCGGCGGCTGCGTCTTTTGCGTACGCCGCTCGAGTACGACCGAGCCGCCCTCGTCCCTGGAGGGGGTGCGGGGCGCGGGCGGGGGCGAAGGGGGTTTGGTTGCCATGAATTTCATTCTAGCGAGCCGCGCCTCGGTGCGATCCTTGCGCAGTTGGTGCCGAGGCGGCTCTTTTCAAGCGCTGGACCATCCAGCGTTTCAAGCAGTCTCGTACACCACGCTCACGTTGCCGCTGCCCACCTGGGCACCCCAGGCGGCCAGGGCCGCGTCGCTGGGGAAGAAGCGGCTGGCCTCGCCCAGCTGCAGCTCCACCGTCGCCGCGCCGTCCTGCCCTGCGGGCGCCTTGCACAGCACGCCCATGCGCACGCGCAGCCCGTGGGCCAGCACCTCGCCGTGCTCGGTTTCCTCCCGGCGGGGGGGAAACTCCCGCACGATGCCTTCCACATCGGGCCGGGCCGCGTCGGGCTTGGCGGCCCCGCCCATGCCCACCAGCAGGTAGCGCCCGAAGCGCGCCCGCGCGGCGGCCAGGTCCCATACCTGCTGCACCTTCACGCGCAGGCCGCCGCTGAAGTGGTCGAGCTGCAGCCGCCCGCTGACGACCACGAATTCGTCGTCCTTGAGCGCGCCGCCGCTGGCCTGCAAGACGCCCTCCTCCGCCGACGCCTCGATCACGGCCGACTTGTCGTCCAGCTTGAACAGCGCCAGCTTGCCGCGCTGGCCGCTGATGACGCGGCAGTCGCTCACGATGCCGGCGATCACCTGCGTCTCGCGGCTGTCCGCCAGCTCGTCGATGGGCGTGCGCACGAAGCGGCGCACCTCCTGCGCCACCTCGTCGAACAGGTGGCCCGAAAGGTAGAAGCCCACGGCGGTCTTTTCCTGCGTCAGCCGCTCCTTGATGCCCCAGGGCGTGGCATCGGCCAACGGGGGCTCCTGGGTGCTGGAGCCCACGGCGTCGTCGCCCATCATGTCGAACAGGCCGCCCTGGTTGGCATTGGCGAGCTGCGCTGCCGCAAAGTCGAACGCCAGGTCGATCGAGGCGGCGAGCGCTGCGCGGTTCAGGTGCAGCGCGTCGAACGCCCCCGCCTTGATCAGCGCTTCCACCGTGCGCTTGTTGATGCGCGCGCGGTCCACGCGCACGCAGAAGTCGAACAGGCTGGTGAACGGCCCCTTCGTGTCGCCGCGCGGGCCCACGCCCTTGCCTTCGCGCGCGGCGATGATGGCCTCGATGGCCTGCTGGCCCGTGCCCTTGACGGCGCCCAGGCCGTAGCGGATGACCTTGTCGGTCACCGGCTCGAAGCGGTAGTTGCCGCGGTTGACGTCCGGTGGCTCAAAGGTGATGCCGAAGTGCTTGACCGCATCCTCGTAGAGCACCTTGAGCTTGTCGGTGTCGTCCATTTCCACGGTCATGTTCGCGCAGTAGAACTCGGCCGTGTAGTGCACCTTGAGCCAGCCCGTGTGGTAGGCCAGCAGCGAATAAGCGGCGGCGTGCGACTTGTTGAAGCCGTAGCCCGCGAACTTCTCCATCAGGTCGAAGACCTCGTCGGCCTTGTCCTGGTCGATGCCCTTCTCCGCCGCGCCCTTGCGGAAGATGGCACGGTGCTCGGCCATCTCCTCGGCCTTTTTCTTGCCCATCGCGCGGCGCAGCATGTCGGCGCCGCCGAGCGAGTAGCCGCCCAGCACCTGGGCCGTCTGCATCACCTGCTCCTGGTAGACCATGATGCCGTAGGTCTCGGCCAGCACCGGCTCCACCAGCGGGTGCGGGTATTCCACCGGCTCCTTGCCGTGCTTGCGGTTCACGAAGGTGGGGATCAGGTCCATCGGCCCCGGGCGGTAGAGCGCGTTCAGGGCGATCAGGTCTTCCAGTCGGCTCGGGCGCGCTTCCTTGAGCATGCCCTGCATGCCGCGCGATTCGAACTGGAACACGGCCTCGGTTTTGCCGTCGGAGAACAGGCGGTAGGTGGGCGCATCGTCCAGCGGCACGTTCTCGAACGCGAAGTTCTCCTGTCCCTTGTGCCGCGCGCGGATGAAGTCGCGCGCGATCTCCAGGATGGTGAGCGTGGCCAGGCCCAGAAAGTCGAACTTCACGAGGCCGATGGCCTCCACGTCGTCCTTGTCGTACTGGCTCACGGCCGATTCGCTGCCGGGCTGCTGGTAGAGCGGGCAGAAGTCAGTGAGCTTGCCCGGCGCGATCAGCACGCCGCCGGCGTGCATGCCGATGTTGCGCGTCATGCCTTCGAGCTTCTGCGCCATCTCGATGATGGTCTTGACGTCCTCTTCCTTGCGCACGCGCTCGTAGAGCATGGGCTCCAGCTCCAGCGCGTAGTTGTTCTTGTCGCCCTCCTTCTTGGGCTCGGGCGGGTAGGCCAGCGTGTAGGTCTGGCCCGGCTTGCCGGGCACGAGCTTGGAGATGCCGTCGCAGAAGGTGTAGCTCATGTCCATCACGCGGCCCACGTCGCGGATGGCGGCCTTGGCGGCCATGGTGCCGAAGGTGGCGATCTGGCTCACGGCGTCCTTGCCGTACTTGTCCTTCACGTAGTCGATCACCCGGTCGCGGTTGCCCTGGCAGAAGTCGATATCGAAGTCGGGCATCGACACCCGCTCCGGGTTCAGGAAGCGCTCGAACAGCAGGTTGTACTGCAGCGGGTCCAGGTCGGTGATCTTGAGCGCATAGGCGACGAGCGAGCCCGCGCCCGACCCCCGGCCCGGCCCCACGGGGCAGCCGTTGTTCTTGGCCCACTGGATGAAGTCGCCCACGATGAGGAAGTAGCCCGGAAAGCCCATCTTGAGGATGGTGCCCAGCTCGAACTCCAGCCGCTCCTGGTAGCGCGGGCGCTGCTTTTCACGCTCCGCCTCGCTGGGGAACAGGTGCACCAGTCGCTCCTCCAGCCCTTCCTGGGAGGCCAAGCGGAAATACTCCTCAATGGGTATTCCGCCCGGCGTGGGGAAATCCGGCAGGCGCGGCTTGCCCAGCACCAGCGTCAGGTTGCAGCGCTTGGCGATCTCCAGGGTATTGGCGACGGCCGAAGGCACATCGGCGAACAGCGCCTCCATCTCGGCGCTGCTCTTGAAATACTGCTCGCGCGTGAAGCGGCGAACGCGGCGCGCGTTGCCCAGTATCTCGCCTTCGGCAATGCAGACGCGCGCCTCGTGGGATTCGTAGTCGTCCTCCGTGGCGAACTGCACGGGGTGCGTGGCCACCACGGGCAGCTGCAGCCGCGCCGCGAGCTGCACTGCCGCGGCGACGTGCGCCTCGTCGTCGGCGCGGCCCGCGCGTTGAATCTCGATGTAAAAGCGGTGCGGAAACATGCCGGCGAACGCCAGCGCCTGTTCGGCGGCCGCTGCGTCGTTCCCCTTGACAAGCGCCTGGCCCACGGGCCCGGCCTGCGCGCCGGAAAGGGCGATCAACCCTTCGCCCAGCTCGCGCAGCCATTCGGCGGTGCACACGGGCAGGTTCTTGACCACGTTGCGCGTCCAGGCGCGCGCCAGCAGCTCGCATAGGTTGAGGTAGCCCTGGCGGCTCTGCACCAGCAGCAGCATGCGCGCGGGCGGTGCGCCCGCCTCCGCCACCACGTACACCTCCGCCCCCAGGATGGGCTTGACGCCCTTGCCCCGGCCTTCCTTGTAGAACTTGATGGCGCCGAACAGGTTGTTCAGGTCGGTGATGGCCAGGGCGGGCTGGCCGTCGCGGGCCGCTGCCTTGACGACTTCGTCGATGCGGGTGGTTCCGTCGACCACGGAGAATTCGGTGTGCAGGCGCAAATGGACAAACATGCCGGCATTGTAGGAACGCGAGGCCGCTCCGCCGGCCTGGGCGGGATGGCTTACATACAATGCGGCGTTCAGCCCTTTTTTGACCGAGACCCGCTGCCATGCCGCGTACACCCCTGCCGTTGATCTCCGCCCTGCTGGCCGCCAGCCTCCTGGCCGCCTGCTCCAGCACGCCCGAGGACAAGACCGCGGGCTGGAGCCCCGCGAAGATTTATTCCGAGGCGCGCGACGAGCTGAGCGGCGGCGCCTACGACAAGGCCGTGCCGCTGCTGGAAAAGCTCGAGGGACGCGCCGCCGGCACCCCGCTGGCCCAGCAGGCGCAGCTCGAGAAAGCCTATGCCCAGTACAAGGGCGGGGAAAAGGCCCAGGCCGTCGCCACGCTGGACCGCTTCATGAAGCTGCACCCGTCCAGCCCGGCCTATGACTACGCGCTGTACCTCAAAGGGCTGGTGAACTTCAACGACAACCTGGGCCTGTTCTCATGGCTGTCGCGCCAGGACCTGTCCGAGCGCGACCAGAAGGCCGCCAAGGATTCGTTCGAATCCTTCCGCGAGCTGGTGACGCGCTTCCCGGACTCGCGCTACGCGCAGGACGCACGCCAGCGCATGACCTACATCGTGAACTCGCTCGCGCAGTACGAGGTGCACGTGGCCCGCTACTACTACGAGCGCGGCGCCTACGTGGCCGCCGTCAGCCGCGCGCAGAGCGCCATCGCCGACTACAAGGACGTGCCGGCCACCGAAGAGGCCCTGTACATCCTCGTGCGCTCCTACGATGCACTGGGCATGCCGCAGCTGCGCGACGACGCACGCCGCGTGCTGGAAGCGTCCTACCCGCAAGGCACCATGCTGCAGAGCGGCTTCCGCTCCAAGAGCGACCCATGGTGGAAGTTCTGGTAATCGCAAAAATGATAGCTGCCTGCGCTTGACTGGCAGGCGCTAGGGGCCTAAAAGGCTTGTAAAGCCTTTATCCTCCCGCAACGCATCCAGCGCCGTCTCGAAGGCCTCCTCCGTTGCCAGCACGGCCATAGGGGGCAGCGCCCGCATCAGCCGCTTGCCGTAGCCCTGGGTCATCAGCCTCCGGTCGGCCACCACCAGCACGCCCGCATCCGTCTCGTGCCGCACCAGGCGGCCGGCGCCCTGCTTGAGCGCCACGGCCGCAGCGGGCAAGGCATGGTCGCGGAAGGCGTTGCGCCCGCCCTGCTCCAGTTGCTCGACGCGCGCCTCCACCCAAGGGTCGCCCGGTGCGGGGAACGGCAGCTTGTCGATCACCACGAGCTGCAGCGCCTCGCCCGGAATATCGACCCCTTCCCAGAACGAGGCGGCCCCGACCAGCACGCAGCCGGGCCCCGCGCCCTGTTGCGCGCGGCGAAAGCGTGCCAGGAGCTGGCGCTTCGGCGCCTGCCCCTGAGCCAGCACGTCCACGCCGCTTTCCGGCGGAAACTCCTCGCGCAGGACGCCCGCCACCGCCTCCAGCGCGCGCAGGCTGGTTGTGAGCACCAGGGTGCGGCCGCCCAGGCGCCGCACCGCCTGCGCCACCCACTGCGCAAGGCGTTCGCTGTGCGCGGGATCGGCGGGCAGCGGCAGATGCATGGGCACATACAGCGCCGCCTGGCGCGCATAGTCGAACGGTCCGTCGATGCGCAGCGTGCGCGCGCCCTCCAGCCCGCAGGCCTGGGTGAACCAGCGCAGCTCGGGGTCGTCCCCGAGCGTGGCCGAGGTGAATATCCAGGCGCGCCCGCCCTGCGCGCGCTCCGGCTCGTCCTCGTCCCAGGCGCCCGCGTCGGCCGCAGGCCCCTGCCACAGCGCCTGCAGCGCGGGCGCCACGCCGAGCGGGAACGCGCCCAGCAGCAATTGAGTGCCCGCCTCCATCCAGCGCACGGCATCGCGCGTGCCTTCGCCGTCGAACACCGCGAGCGCCTCCAGCAGCAGCACGGCCCGCCCGTGCAGGCGGGCCAGGACAGGAGACAGGGAGGCCACCGCATCCAGCGCCGCCAATGCCTGCCGCAGGACAGCCACCATGTCCTGCAGCGCCGCGCTCCAGGCCTGCGGGGACACGCCTTCGGGGGCCAGGCGGGCCCACCCCACGCGGCGGGGCGGCACGTCCGCGCCTCCCCATGCACCGGCCTGCCCTGCAGCCGTGTGGCACCACCGGCGCACGGCCAGGCGCAGCGTTTCGCCCAGCCAGGGCCAAGGCGCCATTCCACCCGCCCAGCGCTGCCCCGCCGCGGCCAGGTCATGGCTGAAGTCCAGTAGCTGGCCGGTCCTCAGCTGCGTGCCGAGGAACTGCAGGGCCGTATCCGCCAGCCGGTGCGCCTCGTCGAAGACGACCACGCCGGCATCGGGCAGCAGCTCGGCCATGCCCGATTCGCGCACGGCCAGGTCGGCGAAGAAAAGATGGTGGTTGAGCACCACGACGTCGGCCGCCAGGGCCTCCTGGCGCGCCTTGGCGACATGGCACTGCGGGAAGCGGGTGCAGCCCTGGCCCAGGCAGTTGTCCCGCGTGGATGTCACGAGCGCCACCACGCGGGAGTGCTCGTCCAGTTCCGGCAGCTCCGCCAGGTCGCCGGTGCGCGTGGCCTGCGCCCATGCTTCGATGCGTGCCAGCTCGCGCAGCGCGGCGGGCGCCAGCACGCCGCCGTCCTGCCGCGCATGCTCCAGGCGGTGGCGGCACAGGTAGCTCGACCGTCCCTTGAGCAGCGCGGCCCGCAGCGGCAGTGCCAGCGCCTGCAGCAGCAGCGGCAGGTCGTGGGTATAGAGCTGGTCCTGCAGGGCCTTGGTGGCCGTCGACACCAGCACCTTCTCCCCGCTCAGCAACGCCGGCACCAGGTAGGCGAAGGTCTTGCCCACGCCGGTGCCGGCCTCGACCACCAGCCGTTCGCGCCGGGCGATGGCCTGGGCCACGGCGCGCGCCATCGCCTCCTGCCCCTCGCGCGGGCGGAAGCGGGGCAAGGCGCGCGCCAGCGGGCCTTCTGCCGCGAAGGCGTGGTCGACAGACGGGAAGGCGCCGGCGTGGGAAACGGGCGGGGTCGGCGGCACGGCGTGGTGCGATAGGAACGATGGGAGGCGAAAACGGGAGAGTGGCGCGGCTCGCTCGATAATAAGCCCCCTTGCCTCGCCTTCTTCCGCGCCCCGCGGCGGCGGCCGAACGGCACAATCCCAGCCCATGACCAAAGCGTTCCGCCTCATTGCCTCCACCGGCATCCACAAGGGTGACCGCGAGTACCAGCAAGACCAAGTGGCCCTGCTGTCCCACCCGCGCTTCAACGGCTGCGTGCTGGGCGTCGTGGCCGACGGCATGGGCGGGCGCAGCGGCGGGCGCAAGGCCTCCGACCAGGTCATGTTGACGGCGCGGCAGCTGTTCGAGCGCTACTCGCCCGAGACCGACGACGCGGCGGCGCTGCTCAAGCACATCGTGGAAGAGGCCCACATCGTGATCCGGCTCACCGCGATCTCGGCCGAGCAGGAGCCGCACAGCACCATCGCCGCCTTCGTGATCAACCCGCGGGGCGACTGCCACTGGGTGCATGCCGGCGATTCGCGCATCTACCACTTCCAGGGTGCCCGGCTGATGACCCGCACCAGCGACCATTCCTATGTGCAGGCGCTGGTGGAGCGCGGCGAGATCACCGAGGTCGAGGCCAATACCCACCCGCACTCCAACATCCTCGTGGGCTGTCTGGGCACGGAAAGCGACCCGCCCGTTACCGCCCACCTGATCCCCCAGCTGCAGCCCGGCGACGTGCTGCTGGCCTGCAGCGACGGGGTGTGGCACTACTTCTCCCCTTCCGAACTGGCGTCCGTCCTGGACACCCTCACGCCACGCGAAGCCACCGAGTTCCTCATCGACAAGGCGCGCTCGCGCGCTCGCGGCGGCGGCGACAACCTGTCGCTGGTGATCGTGAAGATCGAGACGCTGGTGGAAGAAAAGAAGGCGCGCCTCGCGCAGCCCGCCTAGCGCCTGTTCATCCTTCCCTGCGGGTTGCCCCGCCGATTTTTAGGTGAACAGGCCCTAGTTCGCGGACGCGGGCGGCAGGGGCGCCGCAGGCGCCTTGCCCGCAGCAGCGGCTTCGGCGCGCTGGCGCTCGTGCTTCTCGCGCCGCTCCAGGGCCTTCTGCTGCTTGGTTTCGTAGCGGCTGCGCGATTCGTCGATGCGCTGCTGCTGCGCCGCGTTGCGCCGCTCCTGCTGCGCCGCATGCCCGGCTTCGCGCTGCTGCTGCTGCCGTGCGCGTTCGCGCGCGTCCTGCTCACGCTGCGCGCGCTCGCGGGCCTGTGCGTCCGTGCGGGGCGCGCCCTGCATGGGCGCCGGTCGCTCGCCGGCCTGCAGCCGTTCCTGCTGCTCCCGCTGCTTGTCCTCGATGTCCTTCAGGCGCTGCCCGGCCTTCTCGCGGCGCTCCTCGTCATTGATCTGCAGTTCGCGCTGGCGCAGCGCGTCGTCGGCCGTGCGGGCGCGGGCGCGGGCGCCGCGCAGGCAGTCCTCCACGGCGAACTGGCGGTAGCAGGCGCCCTCCTGCTGCAGGCGCCGCGCATCGATGGCGCGGCGCTCGCTCTGGATCTGGGCGCGCAGGGCGTCCCGCCGGGCCTGGGCTTGGGCCTCGGCCCCCGGGGCGGACTGCGCATGGGCGAGGGCCGCCACGGCGCAGCCGAGCAGCGCGGCGGAGAGGGAGCGGAGCAGCAAGGCGGTCATGGCGGTTTCGTTCACACCTTCTCAGGTCAGACCCGTGTCGACGACACGGCGTTCCAATGCCAGGAATTCCTTGGACTGCATCTCGTTGAGGCGGGACACCGTACGCGGGAATTCGTGCGCGAGCGGGCCTTCCGTGTAGAGCTGTTCGGGCGGCACGGCGGCGGAGATGATGAGCTTCACACGCCTATCGTAGAGCACGTCCACCAGCCAGGTGAAGCGGCGGGCGGGAGAGGCCATGTTCACGGGCATGTAGGGCACGTTCGACAGCAGCACGGTGTGGAACTGCGAGGCGATCTCCAGGTAGTCGTTCTGCGAGCGCGGCCCCATGCACAGCTCGCGGAAATCGAACCACACCACCCCGCCCGCGCGGCGCAGGGCGCGGATCTCGCGCGCCTCGATGTGCAGCACGGGGTTTTCGTCCCTGACTTCCGCCAGCTGCTCGAAGGTCTCCCGCATGGCCTCCTCGGCCTGCGGGCTGAGCGGCGAGTGGTAGAGCTTGGCGTTCTCCAGCGCGCGGCGGCGGTAGTCGGTGCCGTTGTCCACGTTCACCACGTCCATGCGCGCGTTGAGCAGGTCGATCGCAGGCAGGATGCGGTCGCGGTGCAGGCCGCCGGGGTAGAGTTCGTCTGGCTTGAAGTTGGAGGTGGTGACGAAGCCCACGCCGTTGTCGAACAGCGCCGCCAGCAGCCGGTGCAGGATCATCGCGTCTGTGATGTCCGCGACGTGGAATTCGTCGAAGCAGATCAGCTTGTAGCGCTTGGCAATGCGCGCGCCCAGCACGTCCAGCGGGTTCTGCGTGCCCTGCAGGGCCGCCAGTTCCCGGTGCACCTCGCGCATGAATTCGTGGAAATGCAGGCGCACCTTGCGCCGCAGCGGCACGGCGTTGAAGAAGCAGTCCATCAGGAAGCTCTTGCCGCGCCCCACGCCGCCGTACATGTAGACGCCGCGCGGCACCTGCGGACGGTTGATGAGCTTCTTCAAGGCGTTGGAGCGGCGCTGCTTGTACTCGCCCCACTCCTGTGCGCAGCGCTCCAGGGCATCGACGGCGCGTAGCTGCGCCGGATCGCTCTTGAATCCCTTGGCGGCCAGTTCGGCCTCGTATGCCTGCCTGACGTCCACCGGCTTGCTCCTTGTGCTTCAAAAACAATAGCTGCCAGCGCTTGTCCCACAAGCGCTGGCAGCCATTTTGGCTACTGAAATTTAGAAGTTCAGCGTGCGCTTGTCCACGGCCAGGGCCGCTTCCTTGGTGGCTTCCGACAGCGACGGGTGTGCGTGGCAGATGCGGGCGATGTCCTCGCTCGACGCCTTGAACTCCATGGCCACGACGGCCTCGGCGATCAGCTCGCTGGCCATGGGGCCGACGATGTGCACGCCCAGGATCTCGTCCGTGGCCGCGTCGGCCAGCATCTTCACCATGCCCGTGGTGTCGCCCAGCGCGCGCGCGCGGCCATTGGCCAGGAACGGGAAGGTGCCGGCCTTGTACTTCACGCCGTCCTGCTTGAGCTGCTGCTCGGTGCGGCCTACCCAGGCGATCTCGGGGCTGGTGTAGATGACCCAGGGGATGGTGTTGAAGTTCACGTGCCCGTGCTGGCCCGCGATGCGCTCGGCCACGGCCACGCCCTCTTCCTCGGCCTTGTGCGCGAGCATGGGGCCGCGCACCACGTCGCCCACGGCCCACACGCCGGGCAGGTTGGTCTTGCAATCGCCATCGACCGCGATGGCGCCGCGCTCGTCGAGCTGCAGGCCCACGGCCTCGGCATTCAGGCCCGTGGTGTTGGGCACGCGGCCGATGGAGACGATGAGCTTGTCCACCTCCAGCGTCTGCGCCTCGCCCTTGGCGTTGGTGTAGGCCACGCTGACGCCCTTCTTGCCGTTCTTGATCTCGCCGACCTTCACGCCCAGCTCGACCTTCAGGCCCTGCTTGTCGAAGGCCTTCTTGGCTTCCTTGGCGATCTGTTCGTCGACCGCGCCCAGGAACGTGGGCAGGCCTTCGAGCACCGTCACCTCGGCGCCCAGTCGGCGCCAGACGGAACCCATCTCCAGGCCGATCACGCCGGAGCCGATCAGGCCCAGCTTCTTGGGCACGGCGCCGATGCGCAGTGCGCCGTCGTTGGAGAGGATGTTCTCCTCGTCGAACGCCACGCCGGGCAGCGCACGTGCGTTGGAACCGGTGGCGACGACGATCTGCTTGCCCACCAGGGTTTCCTCGGCGGCGCCCGCCACCTTGATCTCGTAGCCGCCCTCGACCGCCTTGGTGAACGAGCCGCGGCCGTGGAAGAACGTGACCTTGTTCTTCTTGAACAGGTAGAGGATGCCGTCGTTGTTCTGCTTCACGACGGTGTCCTTGCGGCCGATCATCGTGGCCACGTCGATCTTCACGTCCTTAGCGGTGATGCCGTGTTCGGCGAAGTGCTTGTTGGCGTGCTCGAAGTGCTCGCTGGACTGCAGCAGCGCCTTGGAGGGAATGCAGCCCACGTTGGTGCAGGTGCCGCCGGGCGCGGGGCCGCCCTTGTCGTTCTTCCACTCGTCGATGCAGGCCACGTTGAAGCCCAGTTGCGCGGCACGGATGGCCGCGATGTAGCCGCCGGGGCCGGCGCCGATGACGATGACGTCGAATTGCTTGCTCATGGTTCAGTGTCTCTCGGTATCTTGAAAAAAACCCACGCGAGGTGGGTTTCAGTGCCTTGGCCTGTAGGGGTTACAGGTCGAACAGCAGGCGCGACGGGTCTTCCAGCGCGTCCTTCATCGCCACCAGGCCCAGCACGGCTTCGCGGCCGTCGATGATGCGGTGGTCGTAGGACATGGCCAGGTAGTTCATCGGGCGCACGACCACTTGGCCGTTCTCGACCACGGCGCGGTCCTTGGTGGCGTGCACGCCCAGGATGGCCGACTGCGGCGGGTTGATGATGGGGGTGGACATCATCGAGCCGAAGGTGCCGCCATTGGAGATGGAGAACGTGCCGCCGGTCATCTCCTCGATGCCCAGCTTGCCTTCGGCCGCCTTCTTGCCGAACTCGGCGATCTTCTTCTCGATGTCGGCGAAGCTCATCTGGTCGGCGTTGCGCAGGATGGGCACCACCAGGCCGCGCGGCGAACCGACGGCGATGCCGATGTCGAAGTAGCCGTGGTAGACGATGTCGTTTCCGTCCACCGAGGCATTGAGCACCGGGTACTTCTTGAGCGCATGCACGGCGGCCTTCACGAAGAAGGACATGAAGCCGAGCTTGACGCCGTGCTCCTTGGTGAACGCGTCCTGGAACTTCTTGCGCAGGTCCATCACCGGGGCCATGTTCACTTCGTTGAACGTGGTCAGGATGGCGTTGGTGGACTGCGACTGCAGCAGGCGCTCGGCCACCCGAGCGCGCAGGCGGCTCATGGGCACGCGCTGCTCGGGGCGGTCACCCAGTTCTTCCTTGGAGGCAGGGGCCGCCACCTGCGGCAGCGCCTTGGTGGGCACGCCCGTGGGGATCACGGAGGCGGTGGACTGCACGCCGCCGGCCACGGCGGCCAGCACGTCGCCCTTGGTCACACGGCCGTCCTTGCCGGTGCCGGCCACGGCGCCCACGGACAGGTTGTTGTCGGCCAGCAGCTTGGCGGCGGCGGGCATGGCCACGTCGCCCTTGCTGCCGCCTGCGGCGGGAGGTGCAGCCACGGGAGCAGCAGCGGGTGCCGGAGCCGCGGCAGGTGCGGGCGCGGCGGCGCCGGCCTTGCCTTCGGTGTCGATCTTGGCGATGAGCTGGTCCGACGTGACCGTGCCACCATCGGCCACCACGATCTCGGCGAGCACGCCGGCGGACGGCGCGGGCACTTCGAGCACCACCTTGTCGGTCTCGATCTCGATCAGTATTTCATCGGCAGCGACGGCCTCGCCGGCCTTCTTCTTCCATTGCAGCATCGTGGCCTCGGCCACGGACTCGGACAGCTGGGGAACCTTGACTTCTACGATAGCCATTTTGGAATTCTTTCAATCAGGTGTTTTGTTCTGAGGAGGTGTGGTTCTGCGGCCTTACTTGGTCAGGACAAAACCCTTGAGCTTGGCGAACGCGGCCTCGACCAGCGCCTTCTGCTGGTCCTGGTGCAGGTGCGAGTAACCGACGGCGGGCGACGCGGAAGCGGCGCGGCCGGCATAGCCCAGCTTCTGGCCGTCGAGCATGTTCTCGTGGATGTTGTGCTGGATGAAGAACCAGGCGCCCTGGTTCTGCGGCTCGTCCTGGCACCACACCACGTCGGTCGCGTTGGGGTACTTCTTCAGCTCGGCGGCGAAGGCCTTGTGCGGGAACGGGTAGAGCTGCTCCACGCGCACGATGGCCACGTCGGTGGATTCCTTCTCGGTGCGCTTCTTCACGAGGTCGTAGTACACCTTGCCCGAGCAGGCGATCACGCGCTTGACCTTGGCCGCGTTCTTCACGACGGCCTCGTTCTGCTCCGGGATCACGGTCTGGAAGCCGCCCTTGGTGAACTCGGACAGCGGCGAGGTCGCGTCCTTGTTACGCAGCAGGGACTTCGGGGTCATGATGACCAGGGGCTTGCGCAGGTTGCGCACCATCTGGCGGCGCAGCACATGGAAGATCTGGCTGGCCGTGGTCGGCTGCACGATCTGCATGTTGGCGTCGGCCGCGAGCTGCATGAAGCGCTCCAGGCGGGCCGAGCTGTGCTCGGGGCCCTGGCCCTCGTAGCCGTGCGGCAACATCAGCGTGATGCCGTTCACGCGGCCCCACTTGACTTCGCCCGAGGCGATGAACTGGTCGATCACGACCTGCGCGCCGTTGGCGAAGTCGCCGAACTGCGCTTCCCAGATCACGAGCGTGTTGGGGTCGTTCGACGCGTAGCCGTATTCGAAGGCCAGCACGGCCTCTTCGGAAAGGATGGAGTCGATGACGACGAACGGCGCCTGGTTGTCGGCCACGTTCGAGAGCGGCACGTAGGTACCCTCGCTCCACTTCTCGCGCTTCTGGTCATGGATGACGGCGTGGCGGTGCGTGAACGTGCCGCGGCCGCAGTCCTCGCCCGACAGGCGCACGGGGTAGCCCGAAGCGACCAGCGAGGCGAAGGCCATGTGCTCGCCCATGCCCCAGTCCACGTTGACCTCGCCGCGGCCCATGGCGGCGCGGTCGTCATAGACCTTCTTCACGAGGGCGTGCGGCGTGACGCTGGCGGGGATCGTGGTGATCTTCTCGGCCAGGCGCTTCCATTCGGCCAGGGGGATGGCGGTGTCGCCGGCGTCGGTCCACTTCTGGTTCAGGAAGGGGCTCCAGTCCACCGCGTACTTGCTCTTGAAGTTGGTCAGCACCGGATCGACCGTGTGCTTGCCCGCATCCATCGCGGCGCGGTACGCCTTCACCATGTCGTCGCCCAGCGTTTCGCCCAGGCCTTGCGCGGCCAGCTTGTCGGCGTAGAGCTTGCGCGTGCCGGGGTGCTGGCCGATCTTCTTGTACATCAGCGGCTGGGTGAGCGCGGGGGTGTCCTGCTCGTTGTGGCCCAGCTTGCGGAAGCAGACGATGTCCACCACCACGTCCTTGTCGAACTCCATGCGGAATTCGAGCGCCAGCTGCACTGCCAGGCACACTGCCTCGGGATCGTCGCCGTTCACGTGCAGCACGGGCGACTCGATCATCTTCACGATATCGGTGCAGTAGAGCGTGGAACGCGTGTCGCGCGGGTCGGACGTGGTGAAGCCGATCTGGTTGTTGATGATCAGATGCACCGTGCCGCCCGTGGTGTAGCCGCGGGTCTGGGCCAGCGCCAGGGTTTCCTGGTTCACGCCCTGGCCGGCGAAGGCGGCGTCGCCGTGCACCAGCACGGGCAGCACCTGCTTGCCTTTGGGGTCGCCGCGGCGATCCATGCGCGAGCGCACCGAGCCTTCGACCACCGGGTTCACGATCTCCAGGTGCGAGGGGTTGAACGCCAGCGACAGGTGCACCGGGCCGCCGGGGGTGGACACGTCGGAACTGAAGCCCTGGTGGTACTTCACGTCGCCCGAGGGCAGATCCTCGGGCGCGGTGTGGTCGAACTCGGCGAACAGCATGCCGGGCATCTTGCCCAGGGTGTTGACCAGCACGTTCAGGCGGCCACGGTGGGCCATGCCGATCACCACTTCCTGCACGCCGCGGGTGCCCGCGTCGTTGATGAGCTCGTCCATCGCGGCGATGAAGCTCTCGCCGCCTTCGAGCGAGAAGCGCTTCTGGCCAACGTACTTGGTGTGCAGGTAGCGCTCCAGGCCTTCGGCGGCCGTGAGGCGGTCGAGGATGCGCTTCTTCTTCTCGGCCGAGAAATTCGGCTTGCTGCGGATCGTCTCGAGCTTCTGCTGCCACCAGCGCTTCTGGTTCTGCTCGGTGGCGTACATGTATTCGACGCCGATGGTGCCGCAATAGGTCTCGCGCAGCGCATTGAGCAGCTCGCGCAGCGACATGCTTTCCTTGCCGAAGAACGTGTTGCTGGTGTTGAACACGGTTTCCTGGTCGGCGTCGGTGAAGCCGTAGAAAGCGGGGTCGAGCTCGGGAATCTCGGGACGCTCGGTGCGCTTGAGCGGGTCCAGGTCGGCCCAGCGGGCGCCCACGTTGCGGTAGGCGGCGATCAGCTGCTGGACGGCAGTGCGCTTGCGGCCCAGGTCGGAATCGGCGCCGGCCGCCACCACGACCTTGGTGCCGCCTTGCTTGGCACGCTCGGCGAAGGCGTTGATGACCGGAAGATGGGGAACGTCCTTGGCATTGCTGCCGTCTACCGCGGGCACATGTTGCAGTGCATCAAAGTATTCGCGCCAGGAATCCGGCACGCTACCGGGGTTGGCAAGGTAGTTTTCGTACATCTCCTCGACGTAGGGCGCATTGCCGCCGAAGAGATAGGTGTTGCCTTGGTAGGCTTGGTAGACGGACGTGGGTTCGCTCATATTCCGCTGACCTCCGCTTCCCTGAAGGAAGCTTTAGCTGGTTGGTAAACCTTCCGCGTCACGGCTGAACCGGTTTGCGGATGCGACTGTGGCAGGGGAAGGGGCCTGGTTGCGGGCGCTATTGTGCCACCGAACGCCGCGGCACGTGGCCTCGTGCGGCCTGGGGAATCCCCCTGGAGCGCTCCTGGCTTACATTTGCGCTGTCCCTTCCGTGACCCGCACATGACGTCCTCCGCACTTCAGAACCGCACCCTGCTGCTCCTGCTCGCCGCCGTGACGGTGGCCTTCGCCGCCATCCTGTGGCCCTTCAACGGCGCGGTGTTCTGGGGCGTGGTGCTCGCCATCCTGTTCGCGCCCCTGCACCGCAAGCTGCTGCGGAGCATGCCGCGCAGGCGCAACCTCGCGGCCTTCGTGACGCTGTGCGTCTGCCTGCTGATCGTGATCCTGCCGATGGCCCTTATCGGCGTGTCCCTGGCGCAGGAAGCCAGCGTCGCCTACGAACGGATGCGTTCGGGGCAGCTCAACTACGGCGCCTACCTGCAGCAGGTGCTGGCGGCGCTGCCCGCCTGGCTGCTGGCGCTGCTGGACCGCTTCCACCTCACCTCCGTGGCCGAGCTGCAGGCGCGGCTGGCCTCCGTCGGAGCCCAGGCCAGCCAGTTCCTGGCGACCAAGGCGCTGGACGTGGGCCAGAACACGCTGCAGTTCATCGTGAGCTTCGGCGTGATGCTCTACCTGCTGTTCTTCCTGCTGCGCGACGGCGTGCAGCTCGCCACCCGCGTGCGCGACGCGATCCCGATGGACGACCAGCACAAGCGGCAGCTGGCGCGCAAGTTCATCACCGTGACCCGTGCCACGGTCAAGGGCAACATCGCGGTGGCGGCCGCCCAGGGGGCGCTGGGCGGGCTGATCTTCTGGGTGCTGGACATCCAGGGACCCGTGATGTGGGGCGTTCTGATGGCCTTCCTGTCGCTGCTGCCCGCCGTGGGCGCCAGCCTGATCTGGGGCCCCGTGGCCATCTATTTCCTGGCCACAGGCGCCACCTGGCAGGCCATCACGCTCACGGCCTACGGCATCTGCGTCATCGGGCTGGTGGACAACCTGCTGCGCCCCGTTCTGGTGGGCAAGGACACGAAGATGCCCGACTACGTGGTGCTCATCTCCACGCTGGGCGGAATGGCGCTGTTCGGCCTCACCGGTTTCGTGATCGGCCCCGTCATCGCTGCCCTGTTCATGGCCACATGGGACCTGTTCGCCCCGCCACCCGCTCCGCCCCCCGCCGAATGACGCTCCGCACGGCGCGCTGACATCCACGCGCCACAGACCCTCCCATGCGCATCGCGTCGTCCCGCAGCCTGGTCACCCTGGCACTCGTGCTGTCTCTCGGGGTGGGCGCCCTGTTCGCCCGCGCCATCCTCACGATCCGCGACGACCAGTGGGCCTACGCGCGGCACATCAATTCCACGCTGGCCCACACGATCGAGCAGAACATCGCGCGTACCGTCACCGGCTTCGACCACTCGCTGGCGGGCGTCGTCAACACGCTGGGCCAGTACGACCTGCAGGCCATCCCGCCGGGCATGCGCCACGCGCTGCTGTTCGACCACTCGCTGCGCACCCGCGGCCTGGGCTCCGTCGCCGTGCTGGACGCCAACGGCGACGTGGTGCTCGACTCCGAATACGCCGCACCGCGCAAGATCAACCTGGCCGACCGGGAGTATTTCCGCGCCCACCTGCGCGACGGCTACCAGGGGCTGTACATCGGCGCGCCCATCCGCTCCCGGCTGGCGGACGGTGCCCACAGCCTGCCCATGAGCCGCGCCTACTTCCACAGCGACGGCAGTTTCGCTGGCGTGGTGGTCGGCTCGATCCGCATCGAATACTTCAAGGAGTTGTTCGCCTCGGTGGACCTGGGCGCCATGAGCCGCATCGACCTGTGGCGCCACGACGGCAGCGCCGTGGCCCAGTTCCCCGCGGGGCCGCAGGAGCCCGCCCTCCTCGACGCCCAGCACCTCGCCCGGCTGAATGCCAGCGGGCACGGCACCTTCACCGGGCCCGACGTGCAGGACGGCGAGCGCCGCCTGCACGCCTTCCGGCACGTGGACGGCTACCCGCTCATCGTGAGCGTGGGCCAGTCGGTGGACACCATCCTGGCCCAGTGGCGCCGCAGCGCGCTGGTGCTGGGCGGCTTCGCGCTGCTGCTCATGGCCTGTGGCGTGGGCCTCACGCAGCTGTTCGCGCGCGAGCTCCGGCGCCGCCAGGACATCGGCACGCAGCTCAAGCAGGCGGAACACGACCTGCGCACCATCCTGAACAACCTGCCCTCCTTCGTCGGCTACTGGGACAGGGGCCTGCGCAACCGCTTCGCGAACCAGGCCTACCAGGACTGGCTGGGCGTCAGCGCCGAGCAGCTGCGTGCCCAGCAACTGCCCGAGATCGTCGGCGAGCTGACCTACGGGCAGATACGCTCCCATGTGGAGCGGGCCCTCGAAGGGCAGCGGCAGACCTATGAGCGCAGCGTGCGCCTGCCTTCGGGGCAGGAGTGCCACCTGCAGGTCTCCTACATCCCCGACGTCGAGGACGCCCAGGTGCAGGGCTTCTTCGTGCAGATCGACGACCTCACCGAGCGCAAGCACATGGAGGACCTGCTCTTCGAGGAAAAGGAGATGGTGCGGCTCACGCTGCAGTCCATCGGCGACGCCGTGATCTGCACCGATGCGCGCGGCCACGTCACCTACCTCAACCCGATGGCGGAGCTGGCCACGGGCTGGCAGGCCTTCGACGCCGCCGACCGGCACGTGGACGAGGTGGCCCCGCTGCAGATGCCCGCGCACCAGGGCGATGCCTCCAGCCCCGTTGTGCGCGTGCTCGCGGGCTCGGGCGCCGCCTCCCAGCGCGGGCTGGTGCTGCGCCGCCGCGACGGCCGGCTGGTGGACATCGAGGAATCCGCCAGCCCCATCACCGACCGCCACGGGCAGGTCACCGGCGCGGTGATCGTCCTGCGCGACGTGACCGAGGCCATGGCCCTGTCGCGCCGCATGGCGCATCTGGCGCAGCACGACGTGCTCACCAACCTGCCCAACCGCGTGCTGCTGCAGGACCGTGCCCAGCAGGCCATGGCCCACGCGAAGCGCGACGGCCACACGCTGGCGCTGCTGTACCTCGACCTGGACGGGTTCAAGCAGGTCAACGACACGCTGGGCCACGACGCGGGCGACCTGCTGCTGGTGGAGGTGGCGCAGCGCCTCACCGCTGCCGTGCGCGGCTCCGACACCGTGTGCCGCCAGGGGGGCGACGAATTCGTGGTGCTGCTGCCCGCGCTGGACACTGCGGAGCAGGCCTGCGTGGTCGCGCGCAAGATGATGGCTGCGTGCGAAGCCCCTTTCGACCTGCAAGGCCGGGCCGTGCGCATCGGCCTGAGCGGCGGCATCGCCCTCTACCCCGGCCCCGGGCAGACGTTCGAGGAGCTGGCCCGCTGCGCCGACACGGCCATGTATGCCGCCAAGCGCAACGGGCGCAGCCAGTTCCGCCTCTACGTGGGTGCGGACGCCGAACCCGAGCGGGTTCCCGCGTCCGCCTGACCTCATTCAGGCTCGATGCCCGCCGCCTTGATGACCTGGCCCCACTTGCGCGTTTCCTCGGTCTGGAACTTGGCCAGCTCCTCGGGCGTCGTCGTCCATGCCTCGGAACCCGCCGTGGCGAAGAACGACTGCGCCGCCGCGCTCTTCGTGGCCTTGCCCAGCAGCTCGTTCAGCCGCGCCACCACGGGGGCGGGCGTGCCGTCGGGCACATAGGCCGCGAACCAATAGCCCATGTCGTAGCCCTTCACGCCCGCCTCGGCGATGGTGGGCACGTCGGGCAGCTGCGTGCTGCGCTTCTGGGTGGAATAGCCCAGCGCACGCAGCTTGCCCGCCTTGATCTGCGGCACGCCCGTGGAGGTGTCGGTGATCATCAAGTCGATCTGCCCGCCCAGCAGGTCGGTGATGGCCAGCGGGTTGCTCTTGTAGGGCACGTGCAGGATGTCCACGCCCGCGAGCTGCTTGAGCATCTCCCCGGCCATGCGGCTGGAGGAGCTGCCGCTGCCGAAGGTCAGCTTGCCCGGGCTCTTCTTCGCGGCGGCCAGCACGTCGGCCACGCTCTTGTAGGGAGCGCCGGCATTCACCACCAGCACCTGGCCGCCCTTGCCCAGGCCGGTCACGGGTGCGAAGTCCTTCACCGGGTCGTAGGACAGCTTCTTGTACAGGTGCTCGTTGGCCGCATGCGTGGTATTGGTGGTGATGAGCACCGTGTAGCCGTCGGCCGGCGCCTTGGCCACGGCCTGCGCGGCGATCATGCCGCTCGCACCCGCCTTGTTGTCCACCACCACGGGCTGCTTGGTGTCGGTGGTGACGGACTGGCCCAGCGCGCGGGCGAGCTGGTCGGTGGCGCTGCCCGCCGCGAACGGCACGACGAAGGTGATGGCCTTGGCCGGATAGGCAGGCGCCTGGGCGTGCGCCAGGCCGCAGAAGGCCAGCGCGGCGGCTGCGGCAATGGCGTGGCGGCGGGATGCGGTGCGGTTCATGGTTTTGTCTCCTTGGGTTCGTGGATGGGAAAGAGGTCAGGCGGGCGGGCCCGCGAGATGCGGCTGCAGGCTGGCGGGCACCTGCACGGGCATGTCCAGCAGCAGGAACGAGAGTGCCTTGCCATGGCTGTCGAGGTTCAGCGCGTCGTTCACGCCGCCGTCGAGCACGCCGTCGAGCACGAAGTTCATCGCGTGCAGGTTCGGCAGCAGGTGGCGCGTGACGCGGGAGGGGCGGCGGCGCGCGAACTGGCGGGCCACGGCCTCCTCGGTGACCTGCGCGGCCAGCACGTCCCAGAGCGCGGGGTGCCATGCGATCACGCTGATGTTGGAGCGGTCGCCCTTGTCGCCGGTGCGGCCGTGGGCCAGGCGGTACAGGGGCACGGTGAGTTCGGTATCGGTCATCGCGTCACTCCATCATCATGAAGCCGGTTTCGACGGCCGCGCGCGGCACCAGGCACGAGACGGTGCCCAGGCGCGGCCGCATGGCCGTGCGCACGCCGCCGCCGCCGGCAGGGCCGGCGCAATAGAGCGCGGTGACCTCGCGCACGAGGCGCTGGGCATCGGCATGGGAGGGCAGCTGCCATGCGGCGCGCAGGCGCACGTCCTGCACTCCCGGCGGCAGCCGGCCTTCGAGCCAGGCGCTGTCGTCGCCCTCGAAGATGCTGGCCACGCCGATCAGGTCGATGCGCAGCGGCGCCATGCCGGCCAGCCGCTCGCGCAGCACTTGGCCCGCGAGCCGCGCGCGCTCGGCGGCGCGGGGGCCGGCGTAGGAAATCTCGCCCTCGGCGAACCAGCCCGACTCGAAGCACACGTTGACCTTGAGCGTGTCGGGCCGCGCATGGCCGAGCACGCCTTCGAGGCGCACGCGGTCCGGGCCGGCCTGCGCGACGCGGGCGGCCGTGATGTCGGCCACCACGTCGGGCGTGAGGTAGGCGGCGGGGTCGTGCAGTTCGTAGAGCAGCTGTTCCTTGACCGTGCGCTCGTCGATGCGCCCGCCCGTGCCCTCGGGCTTGGCGATGGTGCAGTGGCCGTCGGCATCGATCTCGGTGATGGGATAGCCCAGCCGCGCGAGACCCGGCACGTCCTTGTAGCCCGGATCGGCGAAGTAGCCGCCCGTGACCTGGGAGCCGCATTCGAGCAGGTGCCCGGCCATGGTGGCGCGCGCGAGGCGATCCCAGTCGTCCATGCGCCAGCCGAAATGGGCGAGCGCCGGGCCCAGCACGAGCGAAGGGTCGGCCACACGGCCGCAGACCACCACGTCGGCACCCGCACGCAGCGCATCGGCGATGGGCAGCGCGCCGATGTAGGCGTTGGCGCTGGCGATGGGCTCGGTGGGCATGCGATCGCCCAGCGCCTGGGCCAGCATGCCGCGGTGCTGCGGGCCGCTCAGGTCGTCGCCGTGAACGACCGCGATGCGCGGCGCGCGGGCGCCGAGCTCCTGCGCCAGCTGCGCGATGCGCCGCGCGGCGCCCGCCGGGTTGGCCGCGCCGAAGTTGCTCACGATGCGCACGCCGTGCGCGAGGCAGCGCGCGAGCACGGGGCGCAGCAGGTCGTCCAGCAGCGGCTCGTAGCCCGCGTCCGGCTGGCCGCGGCGCGCCAGCTGGGCGAGCGCCAGCGTGCGCTCGGCCAGCGTCTCGAAGATCAGCACCGCCGGGCGGCCGCTGGCGATCAGCGCCTCGACCACGGGCGCCGCCGCATCGGTGCGGTCGCCCGAGAAGCCCGCCGCGCAGCCGATGTGCAGGGGTTGCGTGTTGTCCATCTGGTTGTCTCCTGCAAGCCAATGTAGGCTGGCGGCGTTGTTTTGTGAAATAGATTGTCAAGATCAATTCATCTGGATTGCGAATGAATATCTCCTCCCGCCAGATCGACGCTTTCCTGGCGTTGACCGCGCAGCGCAGCTTCACGCGCGCGGCGGCGCAGTGCCACCTGTCGCAGCCTGCCTTCAGCGCCCTCATCCGCGCGCTGGAGGACGGCCTGGGCCTGCGCCTGTTCGACCGCAGCACCCGCCACGTGGACCTGACGGCCGAGGGCGAGAATTTCCTGGAGGCCGCCCGCCGCATCCGCGCCGAGGTGGACAGCGCCCTGGGCGCCATGCGCGACGCGGCCACGCTGCGGCGCGGGCGCGTGGCGATCGCGCTGCTGCCCTCGCTGGCGGCGGGCTGGCTGCCCGGCGTGCTGGCGCGCTACCGCGCGGAGCACCCGGGCATCGAGCTGGACATCGCCGACGTGCTCTCCGAGTCCTGCATCGAGCGTGTCGCCACGGGCAAGGCCGACTTCGCGCTGGCCGCCATCCGCGCCGACACGCCCGAGCTCCAGGCCGAGCCGTTTTGCAGCGACGGCTTCCACCTGGTGTGCCGGGCCGACCATCCTCTGGCCCGGCGGCGCCTGCCCGCCGCCGGCGCGGCCCAGCTGCGCGCGCTGGCCGCCTGGCCGTTCATCCACCTGGCGCGCCACAGCAGCGTGCGGCAGTACCTAGAGGCCGCCTTCCACCCGCAGGCCATGCACACGCTGATGGAGGTCGAGCAGCTCGCCACCGTGATGGGCATGGTGCGCGCGGGGCTGGGCATCAGCGTGGTGCCCACGCTCACGCTGTTCCACTTCCAGCAAGAAGGGCTGGTCACGCGGCCGCTGCACCTGCCGGGCCTGACGCGGCAGATCTACCTGGTGCGCCGGCGCGACCGGGGCCTGTCGGTGGCGGCGCAGGCGCTTTATACGCAGGTGATGCGCCAGCGCCCGCCGCAGGAGACGCTATCCAAACGATAGCTTCTCGCGCTTGCCACATAAGCGCTGGAGGCATTTTTCATGCATATTCCCCACCCTGGGCGGCGGTACCGGCTTGGCACTGCCGCGCCCCCGGTGACACACTCGGGCCAGGCCCGCCACTCCAGGAGAAGACCATGACCACGCCCAACACCATCTACGCCTGCATCGACGGCCTGGCCACCACCCACGCCGTGGTGGACGGCGCCGCCTGGGCCGCGCGCCGGCTGCAGGCGCCCCTGGCGCTGCTGCATGCGCTGGAGCGGCCCGAACCCATGCCCCCCGTGGGCGACTACAGCGGGGTGATCGGCATGGGCGCGCAGGACCTGCTGCTGCAGCGGCTCAACGCCCTGGACGAGGAACGCAGCCAGGTGGCCCAGGAGGCCGCGCGGCGCATGCTGTCCGATGCGCAGGCCCGCGTCGAAGTAGACAGCGTGCCCGCGCTGGACTTGCTGCTGCGCCACGGCGAGCTGACCGACGTGCTGCTGGAGCACGAAGCCAGCGCACGCCTGTTCGTGCTGGGGCGCAACTACCGCGCCAGCAGCCCGCGCAAGCTGCGGCTGGACCACCGCGTGGAGAGCGTGATCCGCAACGTGCGCCAGCCCGTCATGGTGATGACCATGCCCGACTTCACTGCGCCGGGCGGCTTCGTCCTCGCCTACGACGGCAGCGCCACCGCCCACCGCGCCGTGGAAGCCGTCGCACGCAGCCCGCTGCTGCGCGGCATGCCCGGCCTGCTGGCGATGGCGGGAGAGCCCACGGTGGAGATGCTCGAGCGCATGCAGGGCGCGCAGGCGCACCTGGAGCAGGCGGGCTTCGACATCACCACGCAGATCGTGCCCGGCGTGCCCGAGGAGGCCATCCCCGCCCTGCTCCAGTCGCACGGCAACGTGCTGCTGGTGCTGGGCGCCTACGGGCACTCGCGCATCCGCCAGCTCATCGTGGGCAGCACCACCACGGCCCTGCTGCGGCTGTGCACCGTACCGGTCGTGGTGCTCCATTAATGAGAGCTGCCAGCGCTTGCCAGCCAAGCGCTGGAGGGCGATCCGATGCTCAACCCTCTACCTGTGGGAACCTCTCACAACCCCATGATTGACGGATCCGAATAGGCACGATTGGACGCCAGCCATTTTGAATGCGCGATGAGGCCTTACGGCGGTCTGCGCCTCGTGCATTGAGGGGCCTTGCCGCCCCGATGGCTCA
>NZ_DF238965.1 GCF_000400995.2 Acidovorax sp. MR-S7
TTTTGAATGCGCGATGAGGCCTTACGGCGGTCTGCGCCTCGTGCATTGAGGGGCCTTGCCGCCCCGATGGCTCAGGCTTTCGCCGTTTGCAGGCGCACCTGTGCCTTGGTGGTCGCCGGTTTGAAGAACGCATCCACGCCTCGCTCAAGGAATGAGGCCAGGCGCTTCATGTTGTAGCAGGCAGCCATCATCGTCATCGCCACCGTGGCGCGCGCCTGCCCGATCGTGCGCACGAACTTGCCGCCCAGGTGCCGGATGCCGGCAAACGCATGTTCGACCCGGGCACGCTTGCTGGCAATGCGCTGGTTGCGCCGCTTGTGGCACTCGCTCAGGGGCTGGCCCGGCTGGGCCCGGCGCTGCATCGCGTCCACCAAGCCCAGCACTTGCAGCATCTGCCGGCGCTGCCGGCTCGCGTAGGCCTTGTCCGTGTGCACGCTGCGCCCGGTGTTGTGCATGTCCAGCACCTCGTCGAAGTGGTGTCCGTCGTGCTCGCTGGCCGTGCCCGTGGCGATGCGGCGGATGAAGCCGTGCTTGAGAGCCACGCTCACGCTGAGCTTGTAGCCGAAGTAGCTCTTGCCGTGCTTTTTCCTGTGTGTGGCATCCACATCCCTTTGCCGGCGCTCGGCTTCACTCCAATCGGGCGTTCTGCCTTCGGCCAGGGCCTCGCGCTCCTGCCTGTCCAGGCGCTGGCGCGGCGCGGGCACCAGCGTCGCATCGATGGCTTGTCCGCCCCGGGCCATGTAGCCATGGCGGTGCAGTTGCGCATCCACTCCCTGGAACAGCACCGTGGCCCCATCCACGCCCAGCCGCTCGCCGAAGCGCCAGATCGTGTTGCGGTCCGGCACGTTCATCGCATCCTGCAGCAGGCAAAAGCGCTGGTAGCTCGCCCGATCCAGCAACTGGTACTCCATCTGTTCATCGGACAGGTTGTACAGGCGCTTCAAGACCAGGATGCGCACCATCACCTCGGTGGGGTAGGCGGGCCGCCCGCCCTTGCGGCCATCGCCGCGCTCGATCAAGGCATCCACCAGCCCAGCCAGGGCTCCGAAGTCGATGTGCCGCGCGATCACCTGCAGCGGATCGCCCACCTCGTCTCTCTTGTGCTGGCGCGAGGCCTCGGCGAACAGATCGAACTTCAGGGCGCTACGGGGCGTGATCATGGCAGGGGGATGGCTCAGGTCTTGTCGATCAACGAGGGATCAGTGGGGTTTTGAGAGGTTCCC
>NZ_DF238966.1 GCF_000400995.2 Acidovorax sp. MR-S7
TCCGCATGGCAAACCCACTCCGTCAACGCGTTGGCCCACATACTACCAACACAGATTTGTGACAGAGCCAAAAACAAACGGCCCGCGCAGGGGCGGGCCGTCGGCTAGGGGGCGAAGCGGATTACTTCTTGCCCTTCTTGGCGGGAGCTGCTGCGGGAGCGGCCTCGCCTTCGGCAGGTGCCGGGGCCTCGGCGGCCGGGGCCACCACGGACACCAGCACGGGGTTGGTCTGGCTGCCACGGATCACGGCAGAGACGCCCTTGGGCAGCTTGATGTCCTTGAGGTGCAGGGACACGTTCTTCTGCAGGTTGCTCAGGTCCACGTTGATGAACTCGGGCAGGTCCGAAGGCATGCAGCTCACGTTCAGCTCGGTCACCACGGGCGTCACCAGGCACTTGTCCACCTTCACGGCGGGCGACTCTTCAGCGCCGCTGTAGTGGAGCGGCACCTTCATGTGCAGCTTGGTCTTGGCGTCCACGCGCTGGAAGTCCACGTGCAGCACCAGCTGCTTGAAGGGGTGGTACTGCACGTCGCGCAGCAGCACCTTGGTGGTCTGGCCGTTGATTTCCATGTCCAGCACGCTGGAGTGGAACGCTTCCTTCTTCAGGGCGTGCCACAGAGCGTTGTGGTCCAGCTCGATCTGCTGGGGTTCGGCGGCGCCGCCGTAGACGATGCCGGGGGTCTTGCCGGAAATGCGCAGGCGGCGGCTCGCACCCGTACCTTGCTTGGCGCGCTCAAAAGCGACGAATTGCATGGATCTACTCCTGTTGGGGCCGGCCGCGACCAGCCTGGCCCATCGTTGAAAAAGACCCCATGCCCGAAAGGGCGTGGGTCCTGCTTGTCGTTCCGGAAGCTCAGGCTTCCGAGAACAGGCTCATCACCGACTCGCCCTTGGCGATGCGCTGGATCGTCTCGCCGATCAGCGGCGCCACGGAGAGCTGGCGAATCTTGGAACACCCCTTGGCGGCATCGCTCAAGGGAATGGTGTTGGTCACGACCACTTCGTCGAGCGCCGAGCCCTGGGCGATGCGCTCGATGGCGGGACCGGAAAAGATGGGGTGCGTGCAGTAGGCGTAGACGTTCTTCGCGCCGCGCTCCTTGAGCACCTCGGCGGCCTTCACCAGCGTGCCGGCGGTGTCGATCATGTCGTCCATGATCACGCAGTTGCGGCCCTCGATGTCGCCGATCACGTGCATCACTTCGGACACGTTGGCCTTGGGGCGGCGCTTGTCGATGATGGCAAGGTCCGTGCCGAGCTGCTTGGCCAGCGCGCGGGCGCGCACCACGCCGCCCACGTCGGGGGAAACGACGATCAGGTTCTCGTACTTCTTCTGGTTCAGGTCGCCCAGCAGCACCGGCGAGGCGTAGATGTTGTCCACCGGAATGTCGAAGAAGCCCTGGATCTGGTCGGCGTGCAGGTCCATGGTCAGCACGCGGGCCACGCCCACGGCCTGCAGCATGTTGGCGACGACCTTGGCCGAGATCGGCACGCGCGTGGAGCGCGGGCGGCGGTCCTGGCGGGCGTAACCGAAGTAGGGGATCACGGCGCTGATGCGTTCGGCCGAGGCGCGCTTGAGCGCATCGACCATGATCAGCAGTTCCATCAGGTTCTCGTTGGTCGGCGCGCAGGTGGATTGCACGACGAACACGTCGCGGGCACGCACGTTCTGCTTGATCTCGACGGTGACTTCGCCGTCGGAGAAACGCCCCACGTCGACAGCGCCGAGCGAGGTGCCCAGGTGCTGGACGATCTCAGCAGCCAAGCCAGGGTTGGCGTTGCCCGTGAAAACCATGAAATCGGAGGAATTGGCTTGCATGAGCGACTCGGCAGTCTGGCTGTATTAGATCCCGTGGGGGAAATAAGAAATTTGGCAGGGGAGGAAGGACTCGAACCCTCGCATGCCGGAATCAAAATCCGGTGCCTTAACCAACTTGGCGACTCCCCTACACGGGTCGACCGTGGACACGGTCAACCGTATATTTCTTCATCTGCGGCCCAATCCGCGAGCGGATGAACCTTCAGATTCTCACACACTTTGACTTGCCATGCGGCGGGCGCATCGTGCAGATCAACTGCGTGTGTGATTTGCGCAAACACTGCACTTCCAGAGCCTGTCATCCGCCCTTGCAACCCTTTCGATGCAAGCCACTGAAGGGCTTGATCGACCTCGGGGCACAAGGCCTGAGCGACCGGCTGCAGGTCGTTCTTACCGAATCGGTAGTGTGCTGCAGCAAAGCCTGAGATTGTAGCACAGCCTGAATCGCGTTTAAGGAGAGGATTCGAAAAAATCGCTTTCGTATCCAGACCCGCGGCGGGCTTGACCACTGCGAAGTGCGCATGTGGCGGTTGGTGCTCCAACGCAAGAGGCGAGATTATGTCACCGATTCCTTCCACCCAGGCGTTCTGGCCGCGCAAAAAGAACGGCACGTCGGCGCCCAGTGACAGGCCGATGGCTTCCAGCCGCGCGCGCGGCAGATGCAGCTCCCAGAGCCGGTTGAGCGCCAGCAGCGTGCTGGCCGCATCGGAGGAACCGCCGCCCATGCCGGCTTGCGCGGGAACGCGCTTGTGCACGCCGATGTGTGCACCCAGCGTGCACCCCGTGGCCGCCTGCAGCGCGCGCGCCGCGCGCACACTCAGGTCGTCGGCGGGCAGGGCCTGCGTCAGGTCCTCGCGGCTGACGCGGCCGTCGGCACGCCGCTCGAAGTGCAGGGTGTCGCACCAGTCGATGAGCATGAACACCGACTGCAGCAGGTGGTAGCCATCGGCACGGCGGCCGGTGATGTGCAGGAACAGGTTGAGTTTGGCCGGCGCCGGCACGTCGTACAGCGCGTGCATGGTCACAGGCTCAGGATGATGCGCAGGACGGCCTGCGGCGCAGGCGTGTGGCGCGTGGCCGCCAGCCGGCCCTGGTCGAGTGCGCTCAGGTCCGCCTGCCAGCCGGTGGCCTGCACGGCTTCTCCCTTGAGCCAGCCGAACAGCGCGGCGATGGGCAATTCGCTGCCCGTGAGCTCCTGCGTGAGGGCCTGCAGCGACGAGGATTCCCGGCGCTCCTGCCCCTGGACCAGCAATGCGCGGCCGGGGGCCCACTCCAGCAAGGCGAGCGTGCTGCCCAGGGGGGTGAACAGAAGCAGTTCGCCGCGCTCGGGATTGCCCTTGAGTTCGAAGCCCGCGCTGAAGGACTGCGCCGCCGCGTCGTCCACCTGCAGCGCCAGCCGGCCGCTCCAATGGTCGGATGACCCCTCGGCGGGACGGGGCGGCTGCGCGCATGCCGCCAACAGCAGGCAGGCCAGACCCGTGGCCATCGACCGGCGTTGCGTGTTCAAGGACGCGCTCCCAGCCGCTTCAATGTGCTTTGCAGGGCGGTGTCGTCCTTGTCGAGGCGCAGGCCCTCGCGCCATACGGCCAGAGCGCGTTCGCGCTCACCCAGCGTCCACAGCACTTCGCCGAGGTGGGCAGCGACCTCGGCATTGGGCTGCTTCTGGAAGGCGGTTTCGAGCAAGCGCAGTGCTTCCTGGGTGTTGCCCAGCCGGAATTCGACCCAGCCCAGGCTGTCGGTGATGAAGGGGTCTTCGGGAGCGTATTCCAGGGCCTTGTTGATGAGGGCCTTGGCCTCCTGCAGGCGAACGCCCCGGTCGGCCATGGAAAATCCCAGCGCATTGAGCGCATGGTGGTAGTCGGGCTTGCGGGCGATGATCTCGCGCAGCAGGCTCTCCATCTCGTCGGTGCGCCCCGCTTTCTCCGCCAGCATGGCGCGGTCGTATGCCAGGTCGTTGTCTTGCGGCGCGAGCGCCGCGGCGCGGGACTGGGCCTCGTAGGCCTTCTGGTACTGCCCCGCGTCGCGCAGCAACTGGGCTTCGGCCTGGAGCTTGAGGCGCTCGTCGTCCTGGTCTTTGGCGGGAATGGTGCGGATCAGGGCCAGCGCTTCGTCCAGCTTGCCTTGGCGGGCCAGCAGGGAGGCGCGGCGGCTCTGGGCGCCCAGCAGGTCGGAGGCGTTATCGATGCGCGCCAGCCAGCTTTCGGCCTGCGGGAAATCGCCGCGCTTTTCGGCGATCTGCGCCTGCATGAGGTAGGCCTGTGTCAGGGCCCGCTGGCGCTGCTCCGATGCCGGCAGGGTGTCCAGCAGCTGCATGAAGCGCTGCAGCGAAGTTTGCGCGGCATCCAGCTGCTGGGCCTGCAGGTGGAGCGAGGCCTGGACCAGCCAGGCTTCGGGCGCGTCGGGGCGCTCGCGCGTCACGGCTTCCACCTGGGTCTGGGCTTCGCTCAAGCGCTGGGATTCCAGCAGCAAACGCGCGTAAGCCATGCGCACTTCGGGCAGGGGCGTGCCGGCGAGATAGCCCGTCAGCAAGGGCTCGGCCTCCGTCACGCCGTCTTCCAGGAGCTGCAGCGCCAGCATGGCCGCGCCGTCGTCGGTGGCGTCCAGCGCCTGGGCGCGCTGCACGGCTTGCAGCGCGCCGGGCTTGTCCGAGGCGGCCAGGCGCAGCCGGCCCACGGTGGTCCACGCGACGGGACCCACGGCCGGGTGGGTGAGGTCGTCCGCCACGGCCTGTTCCACCACGCGGGCGGCGAGCGCCTTGTCGCTCACGCGTGCATAGAGCTGGGGCAGCGAGTGGAGCGAGGAAATCTTGTCCCGCGTCGGTGCCTGCGTCAGCTCCTGCCGAAGCGGGCCCGCGGTGTCCGCGACGCGATTGAGCAGCACCAGGATGCGCAGCATGTAGCGATTGGCGTCGCGCGACTGCGGCTGCGCCTGCTGCCAGGCGCGGGCGGCGATCAGCGCGTATTCGGCCGAGCGCGACTCCAGAGCGATTTCGGTGGCGCGGCGGTACAGCCGCGTGTCGCCGCTGCGGCGGGCGGCGTCCAGCATCAGCGCATAGCCGGTGCCGGGGTCGCCCTGGCTGGTGGTCATTTCGCTGAGCAGCAGCTCGTAGAACAGCTCGGCGTTGAGCGCGGCGGCGGCGTCACTGGAGTTGTCGTCGGGGACCTCCATCTCGGCCGGTGGTGCGGGGATGGTCGCCTGCGGGGGCGTCTGGGCCAGGGCAGGGGCCATGCCGGCCGCGATGGCACATGCCAGCGCCACGGCTCTAAAACGAAGAGATTGCACCATCGGGCCATGATAATCCACGCCTTCAGGACTTTTTGACGGGTGGTGGCATGCCTGAGTTGCCCGAGGTGGAGGTGACGCGGCGCGGTTTCGCCGAGGCGATCCGGGGCGCCGAGGTCCGGGCGGTTCTGCTGGGCAAGCCCTTGCGCTGGCCGCTGGGTATCGCGCCCGGCCTGCTCGCCGGGCGGCGCGTGCGGGAGGTGCGCCGCCGCGGAAAATACCTGCTGGTGGACCTGGGCGAAGGCCTGTTGCTGATCCACCTGGGCATGTCGGGCAGTCTGCGCTTCGCTGCGGAGCTGCCGGAGCGGGGCGTGCACGACCATTTCGAGATGCAGACCGACCAGGGCACGCTGCGCCTGCACGACCCGCGCCGGTTCGGCGCGGTGGTGTGGGTGGCCGGCGAGGACGATCCGCTGGCGCGCAAGCTGCTGGGCGGCCTGGGCGTGGAGCCGCTGGAGGAGGCCTTCGGCTTCGACGCCTTCCACGCGGGCCTGCGCGCGAGCCGCCAGCCCATCAAGCAGTTGCTGCTGGCGGGCAAGCTGGTGGTGGGCGTGGGCAACATCTATGCGTCGGAGGTGCTGTTCCTCGCGGGCATCCGGCCCACGACGCGCGCCAGCGCCATCGGACCGCAGCGCGCGCGGCGGCTGCACGCGGCGATCCGCGACGTACTGGCACGGGCGGTGGAGCGCGGCGGCAGCACCTTGCGCGACTTTTCCGGGGTGGACGGCAACGCCGGCCACTTCCAGCTGGACGCAAACGTCTACGGGCGCGACGGGCTGCCGTGCCGCACCTGCGGCACGCCCGTGCGCCTGCTGCGCCAGGGGCAGCGCAGCACCTATTTCTGCGTGCGCTGCCAGAGAGCATAGCCGTAGTGGCGGTGCTAGTATTGCGCGAAGCCCCGCCCTGGCGGGGCTATCGACATCCGGGAGCACAGTGGGACCTTCTTTCAACGAACAGTTCGACCAGCATGGCGCTTGGAGGCGTGCTTTTGCCCACCAGCTCAAGCAGCTCAGCCAGTGGATGGGTTCGCACGACCTCATGGATGCGGCCGTGGAAGAACGCCTGCACCGCCTGGAGGAGCAGGTCCGCGGCGACAAGGTCACCGTGGCGTTCGTGGCCGAGTTCTCGCGCGGCAAGTCGGAGCTGATCAACGCCATCTTCTTCGCCGGCTATGGGCGCCGCATCATGCCGGCCAGCGCCGGACGCACGACCATGTGCCCGACCGAGCTGGGCTACGAGCCCGACACGCCGCCCAGCCTGCGCCTGCTGCCCATCGAGACGCGCATGCAGGCGCCGGGACTGGCCGAATGGAGGCTCAAGCCCGAGCGCTGGGTGACCGTGGCACTGGACATGGACGACGCGCAGCAGATGGCCCGGGCACTGGAAAAAGTGTCGGAAGTGCGCCGCGTGCCGCTGGACGAGGCGCGCGCGCTGGGATTCTGGGACGACGAGGCGCCAGACGACAACCCCGTGCCCGACGCCGCCGGACTGGTCGAGGTGCCGATGTGGCGCCACGCCGTCATCAACATTCCCCACCCGCTGCTGCGCCAGGGGCTGGTGATCCTGGACACGCCCGGGCTCAATGCCGTGGGCGCGGAGCCGGAGCTGACCATCAACCTCATCCCGCAGGCGCATGCCGTGGTGTTCATCCTGGGCGCGGACACCGGCGTGACGCGCTCGGACCTGTCCATCTGGCGCGACCACCTGGGCGACGCCGAGGACGCTGCCGACACCCGCCTGGTGGTGCTCAACAAGATCGACACGCTGTGGGACACGCTCAACTCACCCTCGCAGGTGCAGGCGCAGATCGAGCGCCAGCGCCACACGTCGGCCGAGATGCTGGGCATGCCCGTGGCGCGCGTGGTGCCCGTCTCCGCCCAGAAGGGGCTGGTGGCCAAGATCAACTGCGACGACGTGCTGCTGGAGTCCAGCGGCCTGCCGCAGCTCGAGGAGGCGCTGGCCGAGGGCATCATGGGCCGGCGCCAAGCGATCCTGCGCTCCGCGGTCGCCGGCGGCGTGGCCGGGCTGCGGGCCGAGACCACGCGCGTGATCAACATCCGCCGCCGCGACCTGGACGACCAGATGCTGGAGCTGCGCAGCCTGCGCGGCAAGAACGCCTCGGTGATCGAGGCCATGCGCGGGCGCATCGAACAGGAGCAGCGGGAGTTCGATCACAGCGCGGCCAAGATCCAGGCCGTGCGCGCGGTTCACTTGAAGATGCTGCAGGGCGTCTTCCAGCAACTGGGCTCGCGTGCGCTCAAGGCCGAGCTGGCCGAACTGGCCGAGACGCTGCAGGCCAAGGGCCTGAAGCTCGGCGTGCGCAAGGTCTATGGCGACACGTTCGCGCGCCTGCGCACCGCCATGGAGGCGGCCCAGGCCTCGGGCATCGAGATCCAGGCCATGCTGGGCGGCACCTTCCGCCAGCTCAACGCCGAGTTCGGCTTCTCGCTGCAGGTGCCGTCGGCGCCGCAGCTGGCGTCCTACGTGCAGGACATCGTGGCGATCGAGCAGCGCCACCTGCAGTACGTGGGCATGGGCAATGCGCTGCGCCTGGCGCAGCCGGAATTCGCCCAGCGCCTGGCGCGCGCGCTGATGCTGCGCCTGCGCACGGTGTTCGAGTCGGCTGCCAACGAGCTGGAGATGTGGAGCAAGACCGCCACGGCGCAGCTGGACGCGCAGCTGCGCGAGCGCAAGCGCAGCTTCTCGCGGCGCATCGAGGCGGTGAACCGCATCCAGGAGGCCGCCAACGGGCTGGCCGACCGCATCGCCGAGATCGAGCAGGCCGAGCGCCACCTTGCCGGCCTGGAAACGCGTCTGCAGGAACTCACCGCCGGCATCGTGCCGCCGGGCGTGCATTCCGAAGCGGTCGACACGACTCCCTTGCCCCTGACGGCATGAGCGGGCCGGCGGTGGAGATCGCGGCGCAGGTGGTGCGCTGGCAGGCCGGGCACGGCCGCAACCATCTGCCCTGGCAGAACACGCGCGATGCCTACCGCGTGTGGCTCTCCGAAATCATGCTGCAGCAGACCCAGGTGGCCACGGTGCTGGAGTACTACGCACGCTTCCTGCAGCGCTTTCCCACCGTGCACGACCTGGCGGCCGCGCCGCAGGACGAGGTGCTGGCGCTGTGGAGCGGCCTGGGCTACTACAGCCGCGCGCGCAACCTGCACCGCTGCGCGCAGATCGTGGTGGAGCAGCACGGCGGCGCGTTCCCGCGCACCGTGGAGGCGCTGGCGGCGCTGCCGGGCATCGGCCGTTCCACGGCGGGGGCCATCGCGTCGTTCTGCTTCGGCGTGCGCGCGCCGATCCTCGACGCCAACGTGCGGCGCGTGCTCACGCGGGTGCTGGGCTTCGGCGGCGACCTGGCCGAGGCGCGCAACGAGCGCGCGCTGTGGGCGCTGGCCGAGGACCTGCTGCCGCGCGAGGACCTGGAGCAGGCCATGCCGCGCTACACGCAGGGGTTGATGGACCTGGGGGCGGGCATCTGCCTGCCGCGCAACCCTGCTTGTCTGCTGTGCCCGCTGCAGGGCGCATGCACCGCGCAGCGCCGGGGCAACCCGCAGGACTACCCGGTGCGCACGCGCAAGCTCAAGCGCAGCGCGCAGGCATGGTGGCTGCTGCTGCGCGAGGATGGCGGGGGCCGGCTGTGGCTGGAGCGTCGCCCGTCCACGGGCATCTGGGCCGGGCTCTACTGCCCGCCCGTGTTCATGAGCCGCGAGGCGCTGGACGCCGCGCTGGGCGCGGATGCCGCCCGCGCGCAGGACCTGCCCGCCTTCACCCACGTGCTGACCCACCGCGACCTGCACCTGCATCCGGTGCTGCTGCGCAGTGGCGCAACGGCCGGAATGCAGGGAGATTGGTACACGGCGCCGCAGTGGGGTGCCCTGGGGCTGCCTGCGCCGGTGCGCAAGCTGCTGGATGGCCTGTAGTTCAAAAACGATAGCTGCTTGCGCTTGTTGTCCAAGGGGTTCGGATGCTTTTCATCCTGAATCTCCTGATGGACAAGCGCGACCAGCTACGAATTGAATAGCGGAAAGGCTTACCGCCCATCCAGCTCGCGGTGCCGCCGCAGGGTATTCCAGCGGCTGGCGAAATGCTCCGCCAACTGCTCCACCAGGTACACCGAGCGGTGTTGCCCGCCGGTGCAGCCGATGGCCACCGTGACGTAGCTGCGATGGTTGTGCGCCAGCGCCTGCAGCCAGTGGTCCAGGAACTGCTCGATGTGTGCGAGCATGGTCAGCACCTCGGGCTGCTGGCGCAGGAAGGCGGCCACGGGCGCGTCCTTGCCGCTCTGGTTGCGCAACTGCGGCTCGTAGTGCGGGTTGGGCAGCATGCGCACGTCGAACACGTAGTCCGCATCCACGGGAATGCCGCGCTTGAACGCGAACGACTGGAACACCAGCGTGAGCCGCCCCGGCGGCACCGACAGCAGTCCCTTCACGTAGCTCTGCAGCTGCGAGGCCCGGATGGCGCTGGTGTCGATGACGTGCGAGGTCTCGCGCAGCTCGGCCAGCAGCTCGCGCTCCAACTCGATGGTCTGCAGCAGCGCGCGCTGGCCGTCGCGCAGTTCGTCCTTGGACAGCGGGTGGCGCCGGCGCGTCTCGGAAAAGCGCCGCACCAGCGTGTCGGTGGTGGCGTCGAGGAACAGCGACTGCACCTGCACGCCCTGTTCGCGCAGCAGCGCGAGCTGGCGCGGCACCAGGGGCAGGGCGGTGGCGCTGCGCACGTCCATGGCGATGGCCACGCGGTTGCCGTGGTGCGTGTGCTCCAGCGCCACGAACGACGACAGAAGCTCCGGCGGCAGGTTGTCCACGCAGTAGTAGCCCGCATCCTCCAGCGCGTGCAGCGCTACGGACTTGCCCGAGCCGGACATGCCGGTGATGACGACGATTTCGAGTGCCATGGCGGCTAGCGCTCCACGGCGCGCGCGCCTTCGAGCATCTCACGTGCGTGCGCCAGCGTGGTGGGCGATTGCTGCTGCCCGCCCAGCATGCGCGCCAGCTCGGCCACGCGCTCGTCCTGCGCTGCGGGCGCCACCGAGCTGGTCGTGCCGCCGGCGCGCTTGTGCTTGGCGACCACCAGGTGGTGGTCCGCGCAGGCCGCCACCTGCGGCAGGTGCGTGACGGCCAGCACCTGGCGGGCCTGGCCGAGCTGCTGCATCAGTCGCCCCACGGTCTCGGCCACTGCGCCGCCCACGCCGGAATCCACCTCGTCGAAGATCAGCGTGGGCGCCTCGCCCAGCTCGCTGGTGGTGACCGAGATGGCCAGCGAGATGCGCGACAGCTCGCCACCCGAGGCCACCTTGCCGATGGGCCGCGGCGTCATGCCCGGGTGGCTGCTGACCAGGAAGGCCACCTGGTCCATGCCGTGGGGGCCGGGCTCTGCCGCCTTGTCGACCTGCACCTCGAACCTTCCTCCGGCCATGCCCAGCCCCTGCATGGCCTGGGTGATGGCCTGGGCCAGGCCCGGCGCCGCCTTGGCACGCTGGCGCGACAGGGCGGTGGCGGCCTTGCGGTAGGCGGCGGCGTGGGTGTGTTCGGCCGCCTCCAGCGCGGCCAGGTCGGCGGCGCTGTCGAGCTGGCGCAGCTCGCGCTTCCAGCCGTCGAGCAACGCCGGCAACTCCTGCGGCGTGCGCTTGTAGCGCCGCGCGAGCGACAGCCATTGCGACAGGCGCGCGTCCAGCGCCTGCAACTGGTCCGGGTCGGGCTCGGCATCGCGCAGGTAGCTCTGCAGCGAGTGGGCCACGTCGTTGGCCTGGGCGATGCAGGACGCCAGCACCTCGCCCATGGCGCGGAATTCATCGTCTACGTGCGCATAGCCTTCCAGCAGGTGCTGCGCCTGCGCCAGCGCGTGCAGCGCGCCGCCCCCCTCGTCGTCCTCCAGTGCGCCCAGGGCCCCCTGGGCGTTGTCCAGCAGGGCCTGGGCGTTGGACAGGCGCGCGTGCCGGGCGTTGAGGTCGTCCCATTCGTCCGGCTGGGGCGCGAGCTTGTCCACCTCGCCGATCTGCCACTGCAGGCGCTCGCGCTCCTGCTGCAGCGTGTCCTGCGCGGTGCGCGCATGGGCCAGCGCCTTGTGCGCGTCGCGCCAGGCCGTCCACAGCGCCGCCAGGGGCTGCGCCTGCACGCCGGCATAGGCATCGAGCAGGCCGCGCACGGCCTCGGGGCGGGTCAGGCTCTGCCAGGCGTGCTGGCCGTGGATGTCCAGCAGGTACTCGCCCAGCGCACGCATCTGCGCCGCCGTGGCCGGGATACCGTTGATCCACGCGCGGCTCTTGCCCTGCAGGTCGATGGTGCGGCGCAGCAGCAGCGCGTCGTCCTGCGGAATGCCGGCTTCGTCCAGCCAGGCGGTCAGTGCGGACGGGCCGGCGTCGAATTCGGCGCAGATGTCGGTGCGCTGCGCGCCCTCGCGGATCACGCCGGTGTCGGCGCGCGCGCCCAGCAGCAGTTGCAGCGCATCGATGAGAATGGACTTGCCCGCGCCGGTCTCGCCCGTGAGCACCGTGAAGCCGGCATGCAGGTCCAGATCCAGCGACTGCACGATCACGAAATCGCGCAGCGCGATCCGCTTCAAGGCCATGTTCAGGAACCTCCTTCGTTCCAGCGCAGCTTCTTGCGCAGGGTGGCAAAGTAACTCCATCCGAGCGGATGCAGGAAACATACGCGGTGCGCCGAGCGGCGCACCAGCACGCGGTCGCCGTGCTGCAGCGAGGCGAGCGACTGCATGTCGAAGCTGGCGCTGACGTCGCGCCCGCTGACCACCTCGATCGCCACCTCGGTCTCGTCGGGCAGCACGATGGGCCGGTTGGACAGCGTGTGCGGTGCGATCGGCACCAGCACCCAGCCCGGGATCGACGGGTGCAGGATGGGCCCGCCCGCCGACAGCGAATAGGCGGTGGAGCCGGTGGGCGAGGCGACGATGAGGCCGTCGGCGCGCTGGTTGGAGACGAACACCCCGTCCACCTCCACGCGCAGCTCCACCATGCCGGAGGTGGAGCCGCGGTTGACCACCACGTCGTTGAGGGCCAGCGCCTCGAACACGCACTCTGCGCCGCGCATCACCCGCGCGTGCATGAGCGGGCGCACGTCTTCCTCGTAGTCGCCCGCCAGCATGGAGGTCAGTGCGGCCTGGTAGCCGTCCAGCGGAATGTCGGTGATGAAGCCCAGCCGCCCCTTGTTGATGCCCGCCAGCGGCGTGCCGTAGCTGGCCAGCCGCCGCCCCACGCTGAGCATGGTGCCGTCGCCGCCCACCACCAGGCCCAGGTCGCAATGGCGGCCGATGCCGTCGATGTCCAGCGTGGCATAGCCCGTCAGGCCGGTGTTGGCCGCCGTGCCGGCCTCCAGCGTCAGTTCGCAGCCCTGTTGCTCCACGAAGCCTGCGATGTTCTTGATCACCTGGCGCAGCGTGTCGGGGGTGGCGCCGGCGGCGGGTCCCTGGTACTTGCCGATGAGTGCGACGCTGCGGAAGATAGGCTTCATGCGGTAATTACATCATTAGAATGATTCGATGCTCGATGACCGCTCCAAGTTGTTGTTGAAGGCGCTGGTAGAACGCTACATCGCCGACGGACAGCCAGTGGGTTCCAGAACCCTGTCGCGGGCATCGGGCCTCGAATTGTCGCCTGCCACGATACGCAACGTGATGGCAGACCTGGAAGAGCTGGGGTTGATCGCCAGCCCCCACACCTCTGCCGGGCGCATTCCCACGGCCAAGGGCTACCGGCTCTTCGTCGACACCATGCTCACCGTGCAGAAGGAGCAGATGCCCGAGCTGCAGCTGCGGCCCGAGCAGCCGCAGAAGGTGATCGCCAACGCGGCGCAGCTGCTGTCCAGCCTGTCGCAGTTCGTGGGCGTGGTCATGGCGCCGCGCCGCGCATCGGTGTTCCGGCACATCGAGTTCCTGCGCCTGTCCGAGCGGCGGCTGCTCGTCATCATCGTTTCGCCGGACGGCGACGTGCAGAACCGGGTGATCTTCACCGAGTCGGACTATGCGCAATCGCAACTGGTGGAAGCCGCGAATTTCCTCAACGCCCACTATGCGGGCCTGACCATGGAGCAGGTGCGCGAGCGCCTCAAGTCCGAAGTGGACACGCTGCGCCGCGAAATCGCCGTGCTGATGCAGGCGGCGGTCAACGTGGGCACCGAGGCCATGTCCGAATCCCAGGAGGAGGTGGTTTTCTCCGGTGAGCGCAACCTGCTGGCGGTGAGCGACTTCTCCGGCGACATGGGCCACCTGCGCCGGGCCTTCGACCTGTTCGAGCAAAAGACGCAAATCCTGCGGCTGCTGGACATCTCCAGCCGGGCCGAGGGCGTGCGCATCTTCATCGGCGGCGAAAGCCAGGTCGTTCCATTCGAGGAACTGTCCGTCGTCAGCGCGCCCTACGAGGTCGACGGCCAGGTGGTCGGCACACTGGGCGTGATCGGCCCCACGCGCATGCCCTACGACCGGATGATCCAGATCGTGGACATCACCTCCAAGCTGGTCACCAACGCCCTGAGCCACCGGAAGTAACCCCTACAATAGCGCCCGCTGCCCTGCCGACGAGGCGCTGGCGCAACCCTGGGGCGTTAGCTCAGTTGGTTAGAGCAGAGGACTCATAATCCTTTGGTCGTCGGTTCAAGTCCGCCACGCCCTACCAAGTAAATAAAGGAAACCCTGCTATCAGTTCGGTAGCGGGGTTTTTTGTTTTCCGTCCGATGTAAGGGCGGATGTAAGACGATTTCGGCAATCGCACTCAGCACCAGACAAAAGAAAAGCCCCACGGGCGGGGGCTTCGTAACTTCGGCATTTCAAATCCAGAAGGGTGCAATCTCAAGTTGCGCCCCTTGAACGGTGTCAGGCCTTGCGGGTGTGAAAGTAAGGCAGCAGCGCCACGGCGGCAGACATTCGCAGCCGCAGCGGTGCCCCTGGGTGATTCATCAGCGCCAGCAGCCATTCCAGCGGGTCGTTTGTCTCAGGCAGGCCAAGTATCAGGCGGGGTCGGTTGCGGCTGCCTGCTGGCCTTCCTGCGCCAGGACGTGCGCCCCCTGCGTTCTTTCGTGCGCCTCCGCTGCGCCCTTTGACTCCGGCCATTTGCTGAATACTTTCAACGGGGGGTTATTTTCTGCGCGTGCGGAACTGCGGGGTGTCGGCTGGCCTGGGGTTGCAGACTTTTGATACCCCCCACCCCATCACCTTTTTTCTGGATGTTTAGGAAAGCGAGTGGAACCGAGCGGTCTAGGCGTCGGACGGGGCAAGTTTTGACCCCGCCCCACCCCTTGCGCTTATTCGCGCGGCAGGCCATCGCGCCCCAGCCGGAAACCATGTTTACCGAGTGCTGGCCTTGTCGTGCCGGTCAGTGCGGCTAGGTCGTGCCGGTCAATGTCTTGTAGGGCAGTCACTAGGACGCGGTGCCCATGTCCCAGCAGTTCAAAACAGGACTCGCGAACGTTCACGCGAACCCCGGCGGCTTCAAGCGTTTGCGCTCTAGGAATAGGGCTTGCTCAGGGCGCAGGCGCCCGGCCTGGGCTTTCACTTCCACCGCCAAAAAGCGGCCATCCTTCAATTGCCCCAGCACATCAGGGCATCCCGGCCAGCCAAAGCGGATAAAGCGGTTGCCCACCTTTGCAGCCCCGGTATTCATGCGCTCGGCCCATGCCACGGCGGGGTGCGTTCTCAGCGCCTTCAATACTTCCACCAGGGCGGCAGCTTCGGGGCGGCTGTTGGTTCGGGGTGTCTGTTGTTCCAGTCCGAAAAGGTCAGCAGTCATTGCACAACCTCCCCACCGGAAACCCCTCCGAAAACCACCCCCCTATTAAAGGGGGGCGGAGAATTTCGGCGTCGGAACTCTCCGAAAACGGAGAAAACGGAGAATTTCGGCGGCTCACTGTTGCCATAGCCACCCCTCATTGCAGCCCAGCACACCACGCGCCACCAGCCCCGTAATTGCCTCTCTGGTGCGTGAAGTCCGTTTGTCAGTTGGGCATGTCAGCTTGGATGCAGCAGCAGTTATCGCGGCCTCCAGTTCAATGCATGGGCGCAGCGGCGGGGCTCCAGGCTTGCCCGTGGTGCCATCCTTGAACAATGGGCGCAGAGCATCCAACACCACACGCTGATTGCCACCCTGGGGCAGCTTCACGGCGCGCACATCCTGGGCGGCGGTGTCGCGCAGAACTACGCACGATGTAATGGCCTCGCCGGTTTCCTCCACTCCCAGCGTTTCCACTTTCAGTTTGAACGGTCGCGCCTCGCCATCAATACCGTCTTTGGATTTCGCCACCTTCCATTCGCGGCGGTCGCCATCGCGTGAAACCTCGATTGCGGCATCCATTGCAGCGAAAAGGGAACTGTGCCCACGCAGCCCGGCAGCGGCGTTCTTGCCCGTGTGGTGAACCAGCAGCACAAGGCCACGGGTTAGGGTTTGCAGTGTCTTGGCAGCTTCCAGAATCTCGCCCATGTCCCGGCTACTGTTTTCGTCGGCAGTAGGTGCAGCGCGGTTCAGCGTATCCACCACCACCACAGCCCCGGCAGGCACCACGGCGGCAAGGTCTAGCACGGCAGCGTCACAGTGGTCGATGCCACGCTGATCGCTGCACCCAGTTCGACCAAGAACACCTCGGGCGAGCGCGACCCGCAGATGAAGCAGAGCAAGAAGGGCAACACCCGCAACGGCAAGAGTAAGAAGACCCTCAAGGGCGATTTCGGCGAGTTGCCCATTGAGGTGCCCCGCGA
>NZ_DF238967.1 GCF_000400995.2 Acidovorax sp. MR-S7
CCAGCGGTCCTCGAATTCACCGAGCATCAGCTCGGCCTCTTCGGCGGTGGCGGACGTGTAGATGCGGCGCAGGTCGGCCGCCACTTCCTTGCGGCGCTTCCATGAGACGTAGTTCAGGCTGTGGCGCACCATGTGAACGATGCACAGTTGCACCACCGCCTTGGGAAAGACGGCCTCGATGGCGTCAGGGAAGCCCTTGAGCCCATCGACGCAGGCAATGAAGATGTCCTGCACGCCCCGGTTGCGCAGTTCGGTCACAACCTGCAGCCAGAACTTGGCACCCTCGGTCTGCGCCAGCCACAGACCCAGCACCTCCTTCTCGCCCGTCATGGTGATGCCGATGGCCAGGTACACCGCCTTGACCCGCACCGCGCCCTCGCGCACCTTCACGTGGATGCAGTCCAGATAGACGATGGGGTAAATCGGCTCCAGCGGCCGGGCCTGCCAGGCCTTGACCTCATCGGCCACGGCGTCCGTCACCGAGGAAATCAGGCTGGGTG
>NZ_DF238968.1 GCF_000400995.2 Acidovorax sp. MR-S7
ATGGCAAACCCACTCCGTCAACGCGTTGGCCCACATACTACCAACACAGATTTGTGACAGAGCCAAGAAAAAAGCACGCTACCTCGGTTGACGCTGAGCATGCAGTTGCATACTTCTGCGCAGTGGCTGCGGCGGACGAGGCATCGCTGGTGCTGCCGCCCCGTGTGGCGTGCTCGTCAAATGACGTCTAGCGCTGATGCGCGAGTGCAAAGCGGTAAACGCTGCTTTAGATGGCGAGGCGGGTGGGTGAGAGGGACATGTGGCGGTGCTCTTGGAGGGGACGACTGGGCAGTGGTTGCCGTAGAACACTTGCGCGTTATGCTTTTATGAAATAAAAAATTGCTTAATTCGATGTTTTTGCGTATAATTTCCTGGGATGCCACCCATCGTTTTGCTTAGGTGGTACTCGTCTGACAGCATATTGACCATCATCCGCTGCGATTCTTCTGAAAGTCTGCCGGCTGTCGCTCCCCTCGGCAGTAGGCCTTTTGTGGGCTCTCATCTCCTTTTCAGGATTCGCACACGTCTGTCCCTGTGTCATCGCGCAGCAGAACTTCTTCTTCTTTTTGATTAGCCTGATGGGACGCCGGGTGGCGAGGGCCTGTCAGTCCGAAATGCTCGAAAAACAATACACCGAGCGCGTTGGCGAATACATCGTCACACCGCTTACAAAACTTACCGATGCCGGTATTGCCGCTTCGGTTTCTATCCGCCGAGGAATGTACGACCGGATTTTCCGCTTCGTACCTCGCTTCACCTGCGATATCCGAGCAATCCAGTATGCCCTGGCGCAGGGACGAAGCATGGTGCAACTGAACCAATTGGGCTAATAAGCCCTTCATCTTTAAGGAGTAACGTGGCCAAAGAAGAACTAATTGAAATGCAGGGAAAGATTGATGAGGTCCTTCCTGATGCACGCTACCGAGTAACTCTCGAAAACGGCCACCAGCTCATTGCATACACCGGTGGCAAGATGCGCAAATTCCGCATTCGCATCCTGGCGGGTGATCGTGTGACGCTTGAAATGTCGCCGTATGACCTCAGCAAAGGCCGGGTGACATTCCGTCACATCGAGAACAGGACGCGTACTAGTTCCCCTGTGCCGCGTCGTAGGTGATCCACTTTCTCATAAGCTGGCTAGGATCGTGCCCGTCCCACTATCCATGCAACATGGAGTGTCTCCTGGGTTTGAATAGAGCTTGAGTGAAGGCATCAAGGAGAGGCAAGCCGGTGGCCTTGTTGCATCACTCGGACCAGGGCAGCCAATACACCAGCGAGCACTTCCAGAAGCTGCTGGATGAACAAGGCATCACTTGCAGCATGAGCCGGGCCGGTGAGGTCTGGGACAACTCGGCCATGGAGAGCTTCTTCAGCTCCCTCAAGACCGAGCGCACGGCCAGGAAGGTGTACCGCACACGAGGGCAGGCCCGTTCAGATGTGTTCGACTACATCGAGTGCTTCTACAACCCGACGCGCCGGCATTCGACGCTCGGCTATCTCAGTCCCGTACAGTTCGAGAAAGCTCAAGAAGCTTAGGTCGGTGTCAACGGAACCGGCAGCAGCCCAGTCTCTATGCAAGGAAGGTAAGCTTTAGGTTCCGGAAAGCGTACGAAACCTCACCTACGAGGCCTCGTTAGGTTCCACTTGCCGAAGGCAACTCGGCCATTGCGAGGCTTGGATAGCTGCCTTCGAAGAGCTTGTGGAGCCTGACATACGTCAGAAATGTCTGAGGCTGGGCGAAGGCTGTGTCGACAAATAGAAAAAAAGCCGACGCTATCTGTTTGATAGCGTCGGCTTTCGTTGTCTTGCGACTTGTATGTTGGTGGGCCCTGAAGGATTCGAACCTTCGACCAACGGATTAAGAGTCCGCTGCTCTACCAACTGAGCTAAGAGCCCGCTCTGTTCAGAGCTGCTGCGCTGCAGCACAGCCATGAATTATGCACTAATTTTTTAGGGCTCTGGCAAAGAGGCCACAAAAAATCACATCAGCAAGTGTTCGCCGGCGTTGTCCCCGCCCAGGATCACGTAGTTCACCTTGCGGATGTCCATGAGCTTCTTGCCGCCCGCGTAGCTGATGGAGCTCTGGATGTCCTGCTCCATCTCGACGAGCGTGTCGGCCAGCTTGCCCTTGATGGGCTCGAGGATGCGCTTGCCTTCCACGTGCTTGTATTCGCCCTTGTTGAAGTCCGAGGCCGAGCCGTAGTACTCCTTGTACAGCTCGCCGTCCACCTCGACGGTCTTGCCGGGCGATTCCTCGTGGCCAGCGAACAGCGAGCCCACCATGACCATGGTGGCGCCGAAGCGCACGCTCTTGGCGATATCGCCGTGGCTGCGGATGCCGCCGTCGGCGATGATGGGCTTGGTGGCCACGCGCGCGCACCACTTGAGCGCCGAGAGCTGCCAGCCGCCCGTGCCGAAGCCGGTCTTGAGCTTGGTGATGCACACCTTGCCGGGGCCGATGCCGACCTTGGTCGCGTCCGCGCCCCAGTTCTCCAGGTCGATCACGGCCTCGGGCGTGCCCACGTTGCCGGCGATCACGAAGGCTGCGGGAATCTTTTCCTTGAGGTAGCCGATCATGGCCTTCACGCTGTCGGCATGGCCGTGGGCGATGTCGATGGTGATGTATTCGGGGCACAGGCCCTCGGCCACGAAGCGGTCCACGGTCTCGTAGTCGGGTTGCTTGACGCCCAGCGAGATCGAGGCGAAGCAGCCTTGCGCCTGCATGTCGCGCACGAACTGCACGTTGTCCAGGTCGAAGCGGTGCATCACGTAGAAGTAGCCGCTCTTCGCCAGGACGGTGCAGATCTTTTCGTCCACCACCGTCTTCATGTTGGCGGGCACCACCGGCAGCTTGAAGCTGCGGCCACCCAGCTCCACGCTGGCGTCGCATTCCGAGCGGCTTTCCACGCGGCACTTGCGCGGCAGCAGCAGGATGTTGTCGTAATCGAAGATTTCCATGAGGTTCCAAGCTCCTGTGGGGGTCGCGCGCAAGGGATTTCGCGAGCGATGGGGCGCTTGGCTTGGCTCCGGTTCCTGGCCGCACGGGCACAAAAAAACCGGGCGCAAGAAACTTGGGCCCGGTGATTGATTCTACCCGCGCGGCGCGGCGCCTGTCGTCAATGTCCCGCCGCGCAATGGGTTTGTGCGGCGGCCACCAGGCGGCCGGCCGGGTCGTGCACCCAGGCGGCCACGCGCAGCCGTTCTCGTTGGGCACCCTCGGGAATGCCCATGGGGCGGATCTCCAGCCAGCCCTCTTGCTCCCGTTTCGGGAGCTGGTGGCGCTTGTCCAGCAAGCCAGAGAAGGCATTTCGGACGATATTCCTGGCCACAGGGCTGCCTTCCGCCCCGGCGGGCACGGCCTCCAGCATCAGCAGCGTGAGCTGGTAAGAAGTGCCGCCTGGCGTGCGCGGCGGGATGAAGCGCAGGCTGGTGCCCAGGTAGTCCCCCACCGCCGGCCCCTGGGCCACGCGCAGCAGGGCCGGGGCGAGCAGGGGTGGCACGGCATCCACATGCGTGTCGGTGTGCGTGGGCATGGGGCGGGCGATGGCCTGCAGCCGCTCCAGGGCGTCGCGCGTGGCGGCGGCGGACAGCGGCGCCTCGTCGCCCTGCGTGCCGGGCACGATCCAGTCGATCAGCAGCGCGGAAGGGCCTGGCGTGCGGGCCGCGGCGGGCTGTGCCCAGCAGGCCTCGCAGTCCGCGCTGAGGAAACGCTCGTACAGCGCTGCAACCGGCGGCTGGCCATCGCTGGAGCAGCCCGGCTGGGCATGCGCCCCGCCTGCACCGGCGGCCAGCACGACGGCAAGAAAGATGCGTGATGCGCGGTGGGAGGGCCATGGCATGGCGCCATGTTCCCACATCCGCGCGGGGCGCGGCTGTTACTCGGGGTGCACGTTGGCGTGGCGCACCACCTCGCCGTAGGAGACGAGGCGCTCGGCCATCATCTTCTCAAACGCGGCGGGCGTCATTTCTTCCGGTGGGATCACGCCGCGGGTCTTGAGGTGCTCGACCATCGCAGGCCGCGGTGGCGGCCGTGCGGATGGCCTTGTGGATCTTGGCCACGATGGCTGCCGGCGTGCCTGAGGGCGCGGCGATGCCGGTCCACGAGGTCAGGTTCAGGTCGGGGTGGCCTAGTTCCGCGAAGGTCGGCACGTCGGGCAGCTGGGGCACGCGCGTGGGCGCGACCACGGCCAGGGCGCGCAGCTTGCCGGCCTGGATGTGCGGCAGGAACACGACCAGGTTGTCCAGCACGAACGGCACCTCGTTGCTCAGCAGCGCGGTGACGTGCGGCGAGCCGCCGCGGTAGGGGATGTGCGTGGCCTTGGCGTTCACCGCGAGCAGGAAGGCCTCGGCATTGAGCTGGCCCATGCTGCCCGCGCCCGCGCTGCCGAAATTGACCTGGCCGGGGCGCTCCTTCAGGTAGGCCACGAACTCGGCGAAGGTCTTGGCAGGCACGCTCGGGTGCACGGCCAGCACATTGGGCTGTCGGCCGAGCATGGCGATGTTCTCGAAATCCTTGATCGGGTCGTAGCCCAGGTTGGGCTGCACCAGCGGGTTGGCCAGGTGGCTGCTCTGCGACGAGACCACGAGCGTGTAGCCGTCGGCCTTGGCACGGGCCACGAACTGGGTGCCGCCGGCGCCAGGCTTGTTGTCCACCACCATGGGCACGCCGAGCAGGCGGCCCAGCGATTCGGTGTACATGCGCGCCATCACGTCCACCGAGCCTCCGGGCGGGAAGGGCACGACCAGGGTGATGGGGCGCGTGGGGTACTTGTCGTCGGCGGCCCAGGCGGGCAGGGCGGCGCTGGCGGCCAGGGCCATGCCGGCGCCGAGCATCTGGCGACGCGTGGCTACCGAGGTGTCAACGGAGTGCATGTGAGGTGCGGACATGGTGGAAAGGGAAATGGAACGGGGCGTGCCGGTTTCAGTCCAGCGCCAGCTGCGTGAGCGCCAGCGCCTGTGCGCGCGGCACGAAGGTGGACAGGTCGCAGAACTCGCGCTCGCTGTGGGCGTAGCCGCCCATGGGCCCCAGCGCGCACAGCGAGGGGATGCCCATGGACGAGGTAATGCCGCTGTCGGCCGCGCCGCCGGTGAATTCGCCCTCCACGGCGAAGGCCCACCTGCACTGCGCTGGTAGGCCTGCAGCAGGGCGTCGCCATGGGCAGCGTGCCGGTCTGGGCCACGATGCGGCCGCTGGTGCGCGGCAGCGACTCTTCTTCCACGATGGAGCGGATGCGCGCCAGGATGGCGTCCAGGTCGTTTTCGGCCGTGTAGCGCAGATCCGGGTGCGCGCGCGCCAGCAGCGCGACCACGTTGGAGGCCATGCCGCCCTGCACGAAGCCCACGTTCAGCGTCACGCCGGGCTGTGAATCGGTCAGCTGCAGCGCGACGATCTTGCGCGCCAGCGCGTCGATGGCGCTCGCGCCCTGCGCGGGGTTGATACCCGCGTGCGCGTTCGACTCCTACACCGCCGCCCGCGCGGCGCAGGCGCTGACGTGCACAATCGCCGCATGTCCCCTCTCGCCCCGTTTTCCGACGCCCAGTCGCCCCTGCTGCACAACCTCAACCCCGAACAGCTCGCAGCCGTCACCCTGCCCGCCGGCCATGCGCTGATCCTGGCGGGCGCGGGCTCTGGCAAGACGCGCGTGCTCACCACGCGCATCGCCTGGCTGCTGCAAAGCGGCCATGCCACGCCGGGCGGCATCCTGGCCGTCACCTTCACCAACAAGGCGGCCAAGGAGATGCTCACGCGCCTGTCGGCCCTGCTGCCCATCAACGTACGCGGCATGTGGATCGGCACCTTCCACGGCCTGTGCAACCGCATGCTGCGCGCGCACCACAAGCTGGCGGGGCTGCCGCAGTCGTTCCAGATCCTGGACACGCAGGACCAGCTCTCGGCCGTCAAGCGCCTCTGCAAGCAGTTCAACGTCGACGAGGAGCGCTTTCCGCCCAAGCAGCTCACCTGGTTCATCGGCGGCTGCAAGGAGGAGGGCCTGCGCCCGCGCGACGTGGAGGCGCGCGACGCCGACACGCGCAAGAAGGTGGAGCTGTACCAGCTCTACGAGGAGCAGTGCCAGCGCGAAGGCGTGGTGGACTTCGGCGAGCTGATGCTGCGCAGCTTCGAGCTGCTGCGCGACAACGACCCGGTGCGCGCGCACTACCAGCGGCGCTTCCAGCACATCCTGGTGGACGAGTTCCAGGACACCAACAAGCTGCAGTACGCCTGGCTCAAGCAGCTCGCGGGCGACGTGGTGGACGGCACGCTGGTCACGCAAGGCAGCGTGATCGCCGTGGGCGACGACGACCAGAGCATCTACGCCTTCCGCGGCGCGCGCGTGGGCAACATGCAGGACTTCGTGCGCGAGTTCGCCGTGCAGCGCCAGATCAAGCTGGAGCAGAACTACCGCAGCTACAGCAACATCCTCGATTCGGCCAACGCGCTGATCGCCCACAACAGCCGCCGCCTGGGCAAGAACCTGCGCACCACGCAGGGCCCGGGCGAACCCGTGCGCGTCTACGAGGCCAGCAGCGACCTGGCCGAGGCGCAGTGGATGGTGGACGAGATCAAGCAGCTCGTGCGCGAGGGCGACATGGCGCGCAGCGAGATCGCCGTGCTCTACCGCAGCAACGCGCAAAGCCGCGTGATCGAATCGGCGCTGTTCAACGCCAGCGTGCCCTACCGTGTCTACGGCGGCCTGCGCTTCTTCGAGCGCGCCGAGATCAAGCACGCGCTGGCCTACCTGCGCCTGCTGGAGAACCCGCACGACGACACCAGCTTCCTGCGCGTGGTGAACTTCCCCGCGCGCGGCATCGGCGCGCGCACGCTGGAGACGCTGCAGGACGCGGCGCGCACCAGCGGCTGCTCGCTGCACGACGCGGTGAGCGCCGTGCCCGGCAAGGCCGGGGCCAATCTGGGCGCTTTCGTCGCGCTGGTCGACGTGATGCGCGAGCAGACGCAGGGCCAGACGCTGCGCGGCATCATCGGGCAGATGCTCGAAGCCAGCGGCCTCGTCGAGCACTACCGCAACGAGAAGGAAGGCGCCGACCGGCTGGAGAACCTGGACGAACTGGTGAATGCCGCCGAGAGTTTCGTCACTCAGGAAGGCTTCGGCAAGGACGCCGTGGCTCTGCCGATCGATGAGCAGCGCCCGCTGACCCAAAGCCCCGCGAGCCAGGGGCTCGATCCCGATGCGCCGCTGCTGAACGCGCCCGGCATCGTGGACGCCGACACCGGCGAAACCCTCTCGCCACTGGCCGCCTTCCTGACTCACGCTGCGCTCGAAGCTGGCGACAACCAGGCCCAGGCCGGGCAGGACGCGGTGCAGCTCATGACCGTGCACGCCAGCAAGGGCCTGGAGTTCGACTGCGTGTTCATCGGCGGCATGGAAGAAGGCCTGTTCCCGCACGAGAACGCCATGAGCGACCGCGATGGCCTGGAGGAAGAGCGCCGACTGATGTACGTGGCCATCACCCGCGCGCGCAAGCGCCTGTACCTGAGCCACTCGCAGACGCGCATGCTGCATGGGCAGACGCGCTACAACGTCAAGAGCCGCTTCTTCGACGAGCTGCCCGAGGAAGCGCTCAAGTGGCTCACGCCCAAGCAGCCGGGGTTCGGTTCTTTTGCTCCCAATTCAGGAGCTGGTGGCGATTATCAGTCAAGCGCTGGAGGCCGATTCGGCTTCAAGTCCGAGAATTTTTCCAGCCCGCCCGTGCCGCCGCGCAAGGAGGAGCCCTCGCACGGCCTGCGCGTGGGCCTGGCGGTGTTCCACACCAAGTTCGGCGAAGGCAAGGTGCTGGCCATCGAAGGCGCGGGCCCCGACGCGCGCGCGCAGGTGAGCTTCCCGCGCCACGGGACCAAATGGCTGGCGCTGTCGGTGGCCAAGCTCACCGTGGTGGACTGAGCGCCTCCAGCAGCACCTCGATGGGATGCCGCAGCCGCTGGCCGCGCAGGCGAGCCGTCTGGCTGCGGCAGGAATAGCCCGTCGCCAGCAGTTCGCCTCCGTCGGCTGGCGCATCGAGCAGCCGTCCCCACGATTGTTCGAAGATGGTTTTCGACGTCGCCAGATTGCGCGACTCATGGCCGTAGGTGCCCGACATGCCGCAGCAGCCGCTGGCTTGCATTCGCAGTGCCAGGCCCGCGAGAGCGAACACCTGCGGCCACTGGGCGGTGCTTTGGGACGCCGTGGTCTTCTCCGTGCAATGCGCGAGCAGCCGGTATTGCGGCGCTGGTGCCTGCAAAGAAGCAGCCGCCGGGCGCGGGCGCAGTGCCTGGATCAGCCACTCCTGCGGCAGCAGTACCTGAGGAACGGCTGCTTCCACCTGCAGGTACTCCTGGCGGTAGACCAGCGTCATGGCCGGGTCCAGCCCCACGAGGGGAATGCCGCTCGCGGCCAGCGCTCGAAGCTGGTCCGCATTGCGCCGGGCCGCACGCTCGAAGGGCTGCAGGAACCCTTGCGCATGCAGCGGCTTTCCGTTCGGCCGGAAGGGCGCCAGGTACACCGTGTATCCCAGGTGGGCGGCCAGCTCGATGAACGCTGCCCAGAGTGGTGTCTCGAACCAGCGTGTGAACGCATCCTGCACCAGGACTACGCTGCGCGCGCGCTCTTGCGCGGGCAGCGCGGCCAGGGTGGCGGGCGACGCGGTGCGTACATCCAGGCGCCGCAGCGTGGTGTGGAGGTCGAAGCGTGCCAGCAGCGGGCTGTCGACCATGCCGGCATGCCGCGCGAGCCAGCTGCCTAGCCGAGGGTGGCCCATCAGGCCGTTGTAGAGGCGGGGCGCGCGGGCCAGCCAAGGGATGGTGAATTCGAGCGAGCCGATGAGATAGTCCTTGAGCGGACGCAGGTAGCGAGCGTGGTAGTGCTCGAGGAAGCGAGACCGGAATTCAGGCACGCTCACCTTCACCGGGCACTGCCCCGCGCACGACTTGCAGGCCAGGCAGCCAGCCATGGCTTCGTAGACCTCGTGCGAGAAGTCGTCTCGCTGGCGTGGGTCTGGGCAGCGCCGTTGGAGCGGTCGGCGCCCAGGTTCTCGTTGGGCGCATAGATCATGTGGAAGTGCTCCGCAACGAGGGCGCGGTGCTCTTCGGAGAGGTAGACGAGAACGAGAAGCAGGGGTTTCATCGTGCAGGAAAGAAAGGAAAGACGCAGGCCCGCCGGGAACGGCGGGAGAAGAACGGACTTGGGCAGCGCTGATGCGTGGAGCTAGTCCACCTTTGCGCCGGAGAGCCTGACCAGCTTGCCCCATTTGTCGATTTCGCTGGCCAGCACGGTCTTGAACTCGCCAGGCGAACTGCCCACGGGCACCGAACCCTGCTCGGTGAAGGTCTTGCGCAGCCCTGGCTCCTGCGTGACCTTCTGGATGGCAGCGGCCAGCTTGTCGACGATGGCAGCCGGCGTGCCGGCCGGTGCAAACACGCCGTTCCAGAGGACGACTTCGTAGCCGGAGAGCACTTCGCCCACCGCGGGGACGGCGGGCAGGCGGGGCGAGCGCTCCCCGGTCGTGACGGCCAGTGCCCGGAGCTTGCCGCCGTCGATATAGGGCAGCACTTCCACCAGCGGCGCAAAGACGGCCTGGATCTGCCCGGCCAGCAGGTCGGTGTTGGCCGGAGCGCCGCCCTTGTAGGGCACGTGCGTCATTTCACCGGCTGCCATGCTGTTGAAGAGCGCGCCCGACAGGTGCTGCGAGCTTCCGTTGCCGGCCGATCCGAAGTTGACGGCCCCCTTCTTCTCGCGCACGTAGCCCACGAATTCCGCCAGGGTCTTGGCCGGGATATCGTTGTTCACCACGAGCACGTTCGGGATCAGCGCCACCTGGGACACCGGCACCAGGTCCTTGCGCAGATCGAAGCCCATGTTCTTGTAGAGCGAAACGTTGGTCGCGATGGTGCTGGTGGCCAGCAGCAGCGTGTAGCCGTCGGGCTGGGACTTTGCGACGAAGGCACTGCCGATGTTGCTGCCGGCGCCGGCGCGGTTGTCGATGACCACGGGCTGGCCCAACACCTTGCCCAGCCGTTCGGCGACCATGCGCGCGGTGGCATCGGTGCTCCCGCCGGCCGCGAAGGGCACCACCAGCGTGATGGGGCGCTCGGGCCACTCGGCGCCGTGCGCGAGGGCGCCGGACAGCAGTGCCGTGGCGGCCAGTGCCTTGATGAACGTGAGTCGTTTCATGGATGTCTCCTTTTCCTTTGGTCTTTTCAGGGGGGCGGCCCCGGGGGCGGGCGTGTGAGCCCGCTTCCTGGCGGTTCTTCAGCGCTGGCCGTCGCCGACCGCGATCTGGTCTGCGCGCAGGCCGCCCAGGCGCTCGTGCACGCGGGTGCCAGGCCTTGACCTCATCGGCCACGGCATCTGTCACCGAGGAAATCAGGCTGGGTGAGACCTCGGTGCCGTACATCTCTTCGAGGTGGGCCTGTATCTCGCGCACCGTCATGCCACGGGCGTACAGCGAGATGATTTTGTCGTCGAAGCCGGCCCAGCGGGTCTGGTGCTTGGGGATGAGCTGAGGCTCGAAGCTGCCATGGCGGTCGCGTGGCACTTCGATGGGCAATTCGCCGAACTCGCCCTTGAGGGTCTTCTTGCTCTTGCCGTTGCGGGTGTTGCCAGCGGGGTTGGCCACCGCCTCGTTGCGTTCATGGCCCAGGTGCTCAGTCAGCTCAGCGTCCAAAGCTCGCTCGACCAGCAGCTTGGTCAACTGCTTGAGCAGTCCGTTCTCGCCGATGAGGTCTTCGGGCTTCTTGTAGTTGGCCAGCAGGCCAGAGAGCAGTTCTTCGGGTACGTCGTGTTTCTTGGTGTTCATTGTGCTTACGGACAGGCCGGCTTGCGCCGGCGGTGGATTGTCCGTTTACACAAATTTCTGCACACCCTCGGGCGGCCTTGAATTGCTCGAAGCTCTTGAAGCGGCTCTGCGGCGTGACTTCCACCACCATGGGCACCGTATTGATGCTGCCCACCAGCTCGAAGCTCTTGATGGAATAGGGCGCGTTGGTGATGTGCGGCGTGACGCTCAGCTCGGTCGTCGCCGTGGTCAGCAAGGTGTAGCCATCGGGCCGCGAGCGCGACACTTGGGTGGCCCCCACGGAGCCGCCCGCGCCCGGCTTGTTCTGCACGATGACGGAGGCTCCCAATTCCTCGCCCAGGAACGGGGCGATGAGCCGGGTGGTGACGTCCAGGTTGCCTCCCGCTGCATAAGGCACGACGATCTGGATGGGCGTCTTGGGAAAATCCTGCGCGCTGGCGACGGAGCCGGCCAGTGCGAACAGCAAAGCGGCAGGGAAATGGAAAGCCTTCACGGGTGTGTCTCCTGTGTCTGTGCGCCAGCGGCGCCGTTTTGGTGTGAGCGGTGTCGGGTGCCGGGCGCGGCCCGAAGAGGCATTGCGGCACCGGCCGGATGCTAGGCACACGGTTGCGTGATGCCGAGTGCTGAATATGGGTGGGGATATGCCGTGGTGTTAATGCCCGGCCTTGCGAGCGCAGCCGCATCGACTGCACGCCATGCGGAAATGATGCTCCTGATACAGGAGCTGCTCGCGCTTTCTGGACGGGCGCTGGCGGCCTGTTTTGTTTCAAATCCGGAGCGCTGCCGCCGGGCTTCTACAATCCGCCTTTCCACCATTCCGTTGCCGGCATCTTGCGCGATGCCCCGGCGGTGAAGTTCCCGGTCCGGGACCTACCCCAGGAGTCTGCCCTCATGCCCATCCCCGCTACCGTGGGGCGCCGTGCGTTCATCGCATCGGCGGCCGCCGCGTCGCTCACCTCCCTTGGCGTTGCCCGCGCCGCCACGCAGTGGAAGCTGGGCTACCCGCTACCGCTCAACTCGCAGTTCGGCGCCGCCGCCACCGCCTTCGCCGACGAACTGGCGCGGCGGACGGGCGGCCGGTTCACCATCCAGCAATTCCCGTCGAGCGCCCTGGGCGGCGAGCGGGAGATGATCGAGGGCGTGCAGATCGGCACGCACGACCTGGCGCTGGTGTCCACGGGCGCCATCCCCAACTTCGTGCCGCAGGTGGCGGTCTTCGACCTGCCTTTCCTGTTCCGCGACTACGCGCATGCCCATGCGGTGCTCGACGGCGCGATCGGCACGGAGATGCTGGAGCGCTTCACCGCGCGCGGCCTGGTCGCGCTGGCCTGGGGCGAGGGGGGCTTTCGCCACGTCACCAACAACAAGCGCCCCATCGCCAAGCCCGAGGACCTGCGCGGCCTCAAGATCCGCACGCAGGAAAACCCCATGCACATGGCGGCGTTCCGCGGTCTGGGCGCGAACCCCACGCCGATCAACTGGCCCGAGACGTTCACCGCGCTGCAGCAGGGCACGGTGGACGGGCAGGACAACCCGATCTCGGTGATCGAATCGTCCAAGCTCTACGAGGTGCAGAAATACCTCTCGCTCACGCAGCACCTGTATTCGCCCGCGCTGTTCCTCGTCTCGCCCGCGTTGTACGCCAAGCTCTCCAAGGCAGACCAGGACGCGCTGCGCGCCGCCGCGCGCGCCGGGGCGGCGGCCATGCGCACGCGCGTGGCGCAGGACGAGCTGTCGGGCGTGCAGAACCTCAAGCAGCGCGGCATGTCGGTGGCCGAGCAGGTGGACAAGGCGCCCTTCGTCGCCGCGCTCGAGGCCAGCTACAAGGATTTCAACCAGAAGTTCGGTGCCGAGAACATCGAACGCATCCAAAAGGTGCGCTGAATGCGTTACTCGATCTTCTCCGTCCAGGACCACCACCCCGCGCTGCACCGCTCGGTCGCGCAGCTCTACGAGCAGGTGATCGGCGAGGCCCAATTGGCCGAATCCCTGGGCTACGACACCTTCTTCGTGGCCGAGCACCACTTCCACGAATGCGGCTCGGTGCCCAACCCGGCCGTGTTCCTGGCCGCGCTGGCGCGCGAGACGCAGAAGATCCGCCTGGGCGTGGCCGTCTCCAACATCACCATCCACAACCCGCTGACCGTGGCGGAGGACTACGCGATGGTGGACATGCTCTCGGGCGGGCGGCTCACGCTCGGCGTGGGCTCGGGCTACCTGCGGCATGAATTCGAGGGCCACCGCATCAGCCCCGACGAGAAGCGCGAGCGCTTCGACGAGAACCTGCAGGTGCTCACGCGTGCGCTGACGGGCGAGCCCGTCACCTTCCAGGGCAAGTACAACGACATTCCCGGCGTGGCGCTCAACGTGCAGCCGGTGCAGCAGGGCGGCCTGCCGATCCACGTGGCGATCCAGCGCCGCGAGGCCGCCTACCACGTGGGCCGCCAGGGCCGCAACATCTTCTCGCTGCCGTATTCGTGCCTGACCTCGGCCGAGGAGATCCGCGGGCTGATCGAGGACTACCGCAAGGGCTACCAGGAGTCCGGCGCGCCGCGGCGCGGCGAGGCCGTGCTGGCCTTCCACTGCCACGTGGCCGAGACGGACGCACAGGCCAAGGTGAATGCCGAGGAGGCGTTCAACCTGTACCTGGACACGCGCCTGTTCTACGACACGCGCCGCACCTACGACACGGTCGTTGGCGGTGGGCTGGGCATGTTTGGCGCACCCGCGACGGTGGCCAGCCAGCTGGTCGCGCTGCACGAGATGGGCATCGACCACGTGATGTTCCTGCAGAACTTCGGCGTGCTCGACTCCAAGCTGGTGCACGACTCCATGCGGCGGATTGCTAACGAGGTGATGCCGGAAGTGCACCGGCGCATCGGCTGATCGTCAAAAAAGAGAGCTGCCAGCGCTTGCTGCATAAGCGCTGGAGCCGTTTTTTACCCCAAACCCACCCAGTGATTGTCCAGCCGCGCGCCTTGCAGGCTGGCGGCGTGAGGGTGCACGGAAGGCCGGGCCGCCAGCGCGTCCTGCAGGCTGCTGCCAAGGCCCCCCGCCCAGAGCTGCCGCCCATTCACGGCCAGGGCGCAGACCTCGGGCAGCGGTACCAGGCCCCGCCATTCGCCTTGCGGCGTGAAGGTGGCGATGCCGTTGGCACGCGGGCAGCTCACGGCCCAGCCATCCTGCGTGGCGGCCATGCTGCCGCCGTAGCCGTGGATGCCGGTCCCGTCCGCGTTCGGTGTGGGCACGGCGCGCAGGCGCTGGCCGTCGAACAGGGCGAGGATGGGCGCAGCGTGTTTGGAGGCGGTGTCATCGTGCTCGGCCTGCAGCGCGATGCCCAGCACCGTGCGGCCGGGGTTCCAGGCCAGGTGGCGCAGGCTCAGCCGCGGGTCTTCCAGGCGCCACTGGCCCAGCAGGCGGCCGGTGCGGCCGTCGAGCCGTACCAGGGACGAATCCATGGTGTGCAGGTCGCGCTTGACGCGGCCCGTTTCGGGCGCGGTGGGCACGCCGCCGTTGGCGACGATGAGCGTGGAGCCGTCCCAGATCAGTTCGTGCGCGTCGATGCCGTGCGTGGACCATTCGGCATCGGTTTCCAGGCTGCGCGCATCGCGCCGGGCGACGAGGCTGGCGCCGGTGTCGATGTCGGTCTCGGTGGTGTAGAGCCAGCGGCCGTCGGCGCTGGCGATGACGTGGCCGTTGAACGAGCGCGTGGCGTCGATCCAGTGCCAGAGCGGCTCCGCGCGGCGGCCGGGGTGCCAGCGCACCAGCCAGTCGCCGGGGCGGCGGGCGGCGGAGAGCAGGGTGCCGTTGGGCAGAACGTGCACGCCGTGCGCGCGCGTGGGCACTTCCAGCGCGTGCTGCACGGTGAGCGGGCCGCCCGTGGCGAGCACGCCGATGCGGTAGCCGCCGTCTTCCTGCTGCCAGGCCGCGGCGAGGCGCAGCGGGGTGCCCGCGTGGGCATAGGGCACGGCGGCGAGGCCGCCGAGCAGGGCCAGCGCCTGGCGGCGGTCAATCGCCATCGGCATCCGAGAACCCGATGCTGACCTGCAGCGCGGAAGCGATCTCGGCCTCGGCCAGGCGCTTGAGCGCGGAGAGGGCGCGCGCGGCCTGCTGCACCTGCGCGCCGTTGTTCTTGCCGGCTTTTTCGAGCGCGGCGAAGGCGGCGTCGATGTCCCGCGTGGTCTTGGCGAGCTGGTCGGCCAGCGGGTTCAGACCGCGGCCGCGCAGGTAGGTCTCCAGCGGCACCAGCGCCTGGCCGGGCGCTGGCACGGCGCTGCCTTCGGGCAGCACGGCCAGGGTGCGCAGCGCGTTCCACTCGGCGGCCCAGGCAGCGGCGGTCTGGCCGCTGGCGGCGCGCGGGTAGTCGGGGGCGCGCGTGCCCTGCGCGGCGCGCAGCGGCTTTTCCATGTGCGCCCAGCGCAGGCGCTCGATGCCGCCGACCCACTGGTTGATGAATTCGGCCATCGCGGCGGCGGAGCGCTCCTGCTCCTCTTCCTCGCCCCAGGGGGTGGTGGCGGCTTTCTGGAACGCGGCGGAGAGCGCGTCGGCCTCGCGCTGCACGTCCAGCGCGACTTCCACGGCATAGCCGCAGGCGGGTGTGCCGGGCTTGGCCGGTTGCGTCCACAGCAGCCATTCGAGCGCGGGCAGGCCCTTGGCGGGGGTGCCGATGCGCTCGAACGCCTTGGCGCCCTGGGGCTGGGTCTTGATGGCGCGCTCGATGAGCTGCGGCCGCGTGGGCGCGAAGTCGATCTGGCGCTGCGAGCGCCGCTCGATCAGCGGGCCCACGGCCACGGCCGCCAGGCTCTCCCACGACAGCATGGCACTGCGCCATGCGCCGCGCGCGCCATCGAGGGCGGGAGTCGCCTGGGCGGGCTGCGCTTCGCACAGGGCGCGCAATGCGGGCGCGAGCGCTTGCGCATCCTTGGCGAACGCGGTGGCGCGCGGCTGGCCCCAGTGGCCGTACAGGCTTTGCAGCGCGTGCGTGGTGTCGTAGAAGGGCACGGCATCGTGCTGCCAGCTGCCCTGGGCGTGCAGGGCCAGAGGCGCGCAGAGCGCGGCCAGTGCGAGTGCGGGGCGGAGTTTCATAGCGATTCCACGAATTTCACCAGGGCCTCGCGGTCGGCGAGGGGCATGTTCAAGACGTTCTGCCTGGCGTCCTCGGCCTCGCCGCCGTGCCAGAGCACGGCTTCGAGCACGCCGCGAGCGCGGCCGTCGTGCAGCAGGCGCGTGTGGCCGTTCACGTCCTTGATGAGGCCGGTGCCCCAGAGCGGCGGCGTGCGCCACTGGCGGCCGCTGGCCTGGAAGTCGGGGCGGCCGTCGGCCAGCTTGTCGCCCATGTCGTGCAGCAGCAGGTCGGTATAGGGCCAGATGCGCTGGCCGTGCAGGGCCTTGCTGGTCAGGCGGGGAAAGACGCCTTCATTCGGGCCTTCCTTCGTCACATAGCTCGGCCGGTGGCAGGTGGCGCATTGGGCCTGGGCGAACAGTGCCTGGCCGCGCAGCACCTGCGGGTCGCCCGCGTTGCGGCGCGCGGGCGGGGCCACGGTGGCCTGGTAGAACACCACGTCGTCGAAGGTCTTGTCATCGATCTCCACCCCCGGATTGCCCAGCCGCGCGGCGCTCTTGCCGCTGGGTGCGGCAAGGCAGTCCTTCTGCGCAGGCGTGCAGGCCTCGGAGGGGAAGTGGCGCGAGGTGATGCCCATGTCGCCCTGGAAGGCGGCGCCCGTCTGGTGCGCGAGGGTGGCGACGTTGGCCTTCCACCCGAAGCGCCCGGGCATCATGCGGCCCGAGGGCGCGTCCCACACGCGGTTGACCTGGCCCTTGATGGGGCCGGGCGCGGCGGCTTGGGTTGCCGCGTTGTCGAGGATGTCGGCCTCGTCAATGGCTTCGAGCAGGCCCACGCCGATGACCTGCGGCGCGATGCGCGGGCTCACCATCACCTGCGGGTGCATGGGGCCGTAGCCCAGGTCGGCGAAGCCGTAGCGGGGCTGCAGCAGCGCATAGGGCGTGCCGTCGGCGAACCGGCCTTCCACCGTGTCGTAGCGCAGCGTCACGCGCCCCTCGGGCTTGACGCCCTGGATGGCGGCGTTGTTGAACTGGTCGCCGTACACCGGCTCATGTCTGGGGCCGCCGTGCGCGTCCTGGCCGGGGATCGAGAGGCGGATGAGCAGCGCCACCGTCGGGTCCTTCGTCTCGCCCAGGCGGTTGAGGATCTCGGGCGGCTCGCCGCGCCCGTCCTGCACATGGCAGCCGCCGCACGAGCGCGCGATGAAGTGCGGCCCCAGCCCGTCGCGCGCCTTGGTGGAGGCGGGTGCCTCCACCCAGTTGCGGCGGAAGAACGAGTTGCCGATCACGAAGCGCGTGCGCTCCGGGTCTTCGAGGTTGGCGGCGGGGAACGAGAAGGCATTGCGTCCCGTGGCGTACACCGTGGTGTCGCCGCCAGCTTTCTCGCCCAGCGGGTCGGGGTCCGTGCCGGCGACGAGCACGCCCGCGGCGAGCAGGGCGGCGGCCGCCGCTGCCGGGCGGATGGCGCGGCGCGGCGCGCTCAAGGCTGCACCAGCGTGAGCTTGGTGATGCCGATGGCGTTGGCGGCTTCCACCAGGTCCTTGCTTTGCTGCGTCAGGCTGTCGATGGTCTTCTGGATGCGCTGGCGGCCCGGCGCGTCGTTGCCGCCGATGATCTCCTGGTCGAACGGCGCCTGGATCGCCTCGGCGGCGGCCACCGACTGCGCGATCTGCCGGGTCACCTTCTCGGCGAGCTGCGCGTTCTTGGCGGCCACCAGGTCGCGCAGCGACGCGCCCTTGAGCACGCTGCCGTCGGCGCGCTTGTACTGGCCCAGCCACACGTTCTGGATGCCCAGCGCGTTGGTCACCGCGTCGCGGTGGGTGTTGTCGGAGAAGCACGAGTGCTCGTCTTCCTGGTCCTGGCTGTTGAGGGCCACCTCCAGCCGCTCGCCCGCCAGCTCGCCGCGCGAGAGCGAGCCCAGGCCCACGAGCATCTTGCGCAGCGACTCCTGCCCGCCCTTGGCGAACTTCGCGCCGTAGTTGTTCTTGGCCTTCGGGTCCCACGCCTTGGCGAGGAAGGTCAGGTCGTCGATCAGCAGGTCGGTCACCACGTTCAGGTACTGGCGGCGGCGGTCGGCGTTCTTGGCCTTGCCGTCCACGAAGTCCTCGAAATTGCGGTTGCCGGGCCCGGTGTCGGACAGGTCCTGGCCCCAGAGGAAGAACTCGATCGCGTGCCAGCCGGTGGCGATGTTCTCCTCGCCGCCGCGCTCGTTCTGCGCAGCCAGGTTCTTCTTGTTGATGGCGAACTTGCGGTTGTTGACCAGGCCCGCATCGGGCTTGCCTTCCACGCTGTCGACGTAGGACTCGTCCATCGGCCAGGCGTTGAGCTGGCCCTCGGGGCCGTTGTCGTCGTCGATGGGGCCGCCGTAGAAACGGAAGGCCTCGGTCTGGCCGTAGAACTCGCGCGCGGCGAGCCAGGTCTTGCGCGCCTCGGCCAGCGTCTGCTCCGAAGGCTTGGCGGTGAATGCCTTGATGGCCGTCTGCATCGCCCGGGCTGCCGCCAGCGTGTCGGCGTAGTTGGCATGCACCAGGGCGGCGTACTGCACCGCCACGGCCTGGGCGCTCACGGCCTGGGCCGCCACGGCGGGTGCCGCAGCCGCCGCCTGCGCATGGGCGGCAGGCGCCCAGGCGGCAAGGGCCAGCAGGCTGGCAAGGGCGGTAGTGCGGATCGACGGGCGGACCATGGGTACTCCTGGGGAATGCGTTGAAGGTGCGGGATTATAGAAATGCGACTAATTATCAATAGGCGCTCTGGTGGATTAGGGTCTGTTCACCTCAAAACCGGCGGGGCAACCCGCAGGGAAGGATGAATGCCGGGCGCATTGCGGCGTTGCGGCACTTGCCAATAGCTGCGGCTATTGGCGGCGTACCGCGCCTTGCACTGCATCCCGGCATTCATTCTTCGCACTCCCCGGTTTTGAGGTGAACAGACCCTAGGGGTCATACCACTGTCATGGGGCTTTCCTACGCTGGGCGGGTTTGCACAACCCACCACGAGGAACTTCATGATCGATCCCGATGACATCGGCTACAACACCACTGACAACCCGTCGTTCTCCACGATGGTCGATGCGCGCCTGAGCCGCCGGAACCTGCTGCGCGGCAGCTTCGCCACGGCGGGCGGCGCCATGCTGGGCAGCATCTCGCTGGCCGCATGCGGCGGTGGCGACGATGATCCGGCACCCCCGGCGGCAGGCCTGAAGCTGGGCTTCAACCCCGTGGCCAAGAGCCTGGCCGATGCGGTCGTCGTGCCAGCGGGCTATACCGCCAGCGTGCTCTACCGCCTGGGCGACCCGATCGCCACCGGCGTGGCCGCGTACAAGAACGACGGCACGGACGACCCTGCCACCTACGACCGCCGTGCGGGCGACCACCACGACGGCATGACCTGGTTCGGCGTGGGCGCCAACGGCCGGTGGGACGCCAAGGCCAGCGGCCGCGGCCTGCTGGTGATGAACCACGAGTCGCTGACCCCCGTGTTCCTGCACCCTGCCGGCCGCACGGTCGTCAAGGGCCAGCGCACCGTGCCCAGCGAAGTGGTGCGCGAGTTCTACCTGCATGGCGTGAGCGTGATCGAGACCACGAAGGGATCCGACGGCAAGTGGAGCTACAAGCAGGACTCGGCCTTCAACCGCCGCGTCCATACGCTGACGCCGATGGAGCTGTCCGGCCCCGCGCGCGGCGTGGATGCGGCCAAGACCCGCTACTCGGCCAACGGCACGCGCACGCGCGGCACGGTGAACAACTGCGCCAACGGCACCACGCCCTGGGGCACCTACCTGGCCTGCGAGGAAAACTGGTACGGCTACTTCTACCGCACCTCGGCCAGCGACGACGCCCGGCGCTCCGCGCGCGAGCTGGCTGCCATCAAGCGCTACGGCGTGGGCCCGCAGGAGTTCTACGGCCTGTGGGGCACCACGCAAGGCGCCGCCGATGCCGAGCAGCAGGACACCTTCGACCGCTGGAACCTCGACGTGAAGGGCGAGGCCGCCACCGCCGACTACCGCAACGTTCACAACACCTATGGCTGGGTGGTGGAGATCGACCCCTTCACGCCGGACAGCACGCCGCGCAAGCGCACCGCGCTGGGCCGCTTCGGCCATGAAGGCGCCTGCCTGGGCCGCGTGGAGGCCGGCAAGCCGCTGGTGTGGTACATGGGCGACGACGCGCGCAACGAGTACATCTACAAGTACGTCTCCAACAAGAACTGGGACCCGCAGGATGCCACCGGCGGCCTGGCCGCCGGCGATAAGTACATGGACGACGGCCGGCTCTACGTGGCCCGGTTCAAGGCCGACGGCACGGGCGAGTGGCTGGAGCTGGCGCTGGGCAAGAACGGCATCACCTCGTCCAACGCCGCCTACGGCTTCGCCGACCAGGCCGACGTGGTGCTGCACGCGCGGCTGGCCGCCGATGCGGCGGGCGCGACCAAGATGGACCGCCCCGAGTGGACTGCCGTGAACCCTAAGACGGGCGACGTCTACGTGACGCTGACCAACACCAACGCCTCGTCGCGCCCCATCGACAAGACCGACGCCGCCAACCCGCGCTTCTACAACGACCCCAAGGGTTCCGCCCAGACGGCGCAGACCGGCAACCCTAACGGGCACATCGTGCGCTTCGCCGAAAACGCGGGCAACGCCGGCACCACGTTCACCTGGGATGTGTACCTGTTCGGCGCGCGCTCCACGGCGGGCGCGGACGTCAACGTCTCCGGCCTGACGGCCGACAACGACTTCTCCAGCCCCGACGGCCTGTGGTTCAGCCAGGCCTCGGCCGGGCTGGCCTGGCTGCAGACCGACGATGGCGCCTACACCGACGTGACCAACTGCATGATGCTGGCTGCAGTGCCGGGCAAGGTGGGCGATGGCGGCAGGAAAACCCTCATCAACAAGAGCGGCGACACCACGCGCACCCAGGAGACCATCGTCGGCGCCAAGCCCGGCGAGAAGGACACGCAGCTCAAGCGCTTCCTGATCGGCCCCAAGGGCTGCGAGATCACGGGCATCGCAGAGTCGGGCGATGGCCGCGCGATCTTCGTGAACATCCAGCACCCGGGCGAGGACACCAAGGACGCGGACATCGGCGATCCGTCGAAGTTCCAGAGCCACTGGCCCGACGGCGGCAGCGCCCGCCCGCGCTCGGCCACCATCGTCATCACCCGCACCGACGGCGGCGTCGTAGGCGTCTGACGGAGCGTGCCTCCTGCCTTCAGGCTGGAGGTCGGGCCGCATCCATCGCGCACACGCGTTCAGCGTGTGCGCTTTTTTTGGGGGGGAAGCGCCTACGCGGCGGGGGATTCGGACTGCGGGGCCTCGGGTGCCTCGAAGCAGTCGCGGAAGGTGAACACCACCGACGTGAAGAACATGGCCGCCAGCATGAGCGCCGTTGCCACCATCACGCCGCCGGCCGCGCCGGCGCCCAGGCCGGCCAGCGCCAGCAGCGACACCACGAGGCTGGTGGCGATGCCAGCGCCCAGGAAAACGCCCACCCAGGCGAGCCCGTACACCGTGAACGCGCCCAGGTTGCGCAAGCAGGCCACGATGCTGAAGAATAGCGCCTTCACGGGCGGCACGTTGTGCCAGTGCACCAGGCCCGGCGCATGCCAGAACAGCAGCGACAGCGGCACGTACAGCAGCAGCGACAGCCACATGGCGACCTGGAAGTCGCCGGACTCGGCCAGCTCGCGCGTGAGCGGCTGCCCGCCCAGGTACACCTGTGCGAACTGCCCGCCGTCCACCAGCGCTGACACGCCCATCACCAGCAGGAAGCCCGCGGCATAGAACGCGCCCAGCGCCAGCATGGCGCGCAGCCGCTGGCGGCCGGTGCGGAAGGCGACCAGCAGCAGCGCGGGCGTGGGCATGCGGCCCTGGCTGGCCTGCGCGGCCGCGACCATCATGGCCAGGGTGGCCGAAGGCAGCAGCGCCAGCGCCACCGCGGGGCCGACCAGCGGGAGCACGGTGACCAGCGACATGGCGGCCATGGTGGTGAAGAACAGGGCGGACAGGGCCATGGGCTGGCGCCAGAACACCCGGAGCCCCAAGCGGACCCATTCCAGGCCCGTGCGTGCGGGAACGATGTGCAGTTTCATGCGAGGGCCTCTTCGGCCAGCAGCGGGTGCGCCACGCGCTGGCGCAGCACGCGTTCGAAGTGCGTGGGGTCGTGGGGCGTGAGCATGCTGGCCTCGCGGGGCAGGTAGAAGTCCCACAGGCGCGAGATCCAGAACCGCAGCGCGCCCGCGCGCAGCATGGCGGGCAGCAGCGGGCGCTCGTGCGTGGTGAGCGGGCGCACTGCCTGGTAGGCGGCCAGCAGGGCCTCGGCGCGCTCGGGCGCATGCCGGCCGGTGGGCAGGTCGATGCACCAGTCGTTCAGGCACACGGCCAGGTCGAACAGGAAGGTGTCCACGCCGGCGAAGTAGAAGTCGAAGAAGCCCGTGAGCTCCTCGCTGTCGAACATCACGTTGTCGCGGAACAGGTCGGCGTGGATGGGCCCGCGCGGCAGCGCCGCGTAGGCGGACGAGGCGGCCACGTGGTTCTGGTAGGCCAGCTCGGACGTGAGGAGCGCGGCTTGCTCCGCGCCGATGTGGGGCAGCACCACGGGCACCGTCTCGTTCCACCAGGGCAGGCCGCGCAGGTTGGGCTGGCGGCGCTCGTAGCCGCGCCCGGCCAAGTGCATGCGCGCCAGCATGGCGCCCACGGCCGCGCAGTGCGCGGGCTCGGGAGCGAGCTGGCTCTTGCCGCGCAGCTTGGTGGCCAGCGCGGCGGGCTTGCCCGCCACGGTGTGCAGGATGGCGCCGTGCTTGTCCGCCTGGGGGTCGGGCACGGGAATGCCCGCGTGCGCCAGGTGCTTCATCAGGTGCAGGTAGAACGGCAGCTGTTCGGCCGTCAGGCGCTCGAACAGCGTGAGCACGTACTCGCCCTGGTCGCTGGTCACGAAGTAGTTGGTGTTCTCGATGCCGCCCTCGATGCCGCGCAGCTCGGCCAGCTTGCCCAGTTGCAGGCGGCGCAGCAGCTCGCGCGCGTCCTTGGTGGAGACTTCGGTGAAGACGGCCATCGGGAATCAATAAGGCAAAAAAGAAACAGGCGCTGCGACGGCGCCTGGCGTTGTTGAGAAGGTGCGCTCAGAACTGGCGCAGATTCCACACGCGCGGCGCGTTGATGGAGTCGGATTCGTTGAAATTGCCCGGCCGTGCGCGTGCGCCGTCGTTGGAACGCACCTCGTAGGCGGGCAGCGGCGTGCCGGTCTTGGGCTGCACGGTGATGCTCTGCGTCTGGCCGCCTACGCGCAGTTCCTGAACGCGGCTGCCGGCGTCTTCCACCACGATGCGCTCCACGCGCTGGTTATGGCGGCCTTCACCGTCCTTTTGCTCTTGTTTCAGGAGCTGCTCGCGCTCGCCAGTATTGGGTTGGACGGCATTTTGACCCATATTCTGGGCGAAGGCAGGGGCACTGGCCAGGGCCAGCAGCATCAGGATAGGAACGGCGCGCATGGCGCGATTGTAGGCGTCAGCGCTGGCTGGCGGCTTCGTCGTCCACGGCCTGCTGCACCGCCCGGTAGAACGCCTCGCGCGCCGGGCCGGCCACGGGGTCGCGTGCGCCGCCGGCCCAGTTGGCATGGGAGACGATGACCAGCTGGCGCGCCGGGTCGATGAAGAGGCCCTGGCCGAAGATGCCGCGCGCGGTGAAGCTGCCGTCGTCGTAGGTCCACCACTGGTAGCCGTAGCCGCGCCCGGGCTGGCCGATGCCGGTGCGCGCGGTGGTGGCTTCCTGCAGCCAGCCGTCGGGCACGATGCTCCGGCCTTGCACGCGCGCGCCTTCCAGGATGAACTGCCCGAAGCGCGCGAAGTCCCGCGGCGAGGCCTGGATGCAGCAGCCGCTGATCTCGAGCCCGGTCTTGCTGAGCAGCCAGGTGGCCTGCCGCTCCATGCCCGCGGGCTGCCAGACCTTTTCCTGCAGGTACGTGGCCAGGGGCTTGCCGGTGGCCTGGGCGAGCAGCACGCCCACGAGGTTGGTCTCGCCCGTGCTGTAGTTCCAGCGCGTGCCCGCGGGCGCCGCGCGCGGCAACTGGCGCAGGTAGCTCACCAGGGCGTCCACGCCCGGTTCGGGCCGGTGGCTGTTGAAGCGGGCCACGTCGGACTGCGGGTCGGCGTAGTCCTCGCTCCAGCGCACGCCGGAGGTCATGGTCAGCAGCTGGCGGATGCTCACCACGTCGTAGGCCGAGCCTTTCATGCCGGGGATGTAGTCGCTCACCTTGTCGTCCATGCTGCGGATGTGGCCGTCGCGCAGCGCCGCGCCCACCAGCGTGGAGGTGAAGGACTTGGCCACGGAAAAGCTGGTCCAGCGCCCGCCGTCCTCGAAGTCCAGGCCGTAGCGCTCCAGGCGCAGCCGCCCGCCCTGCAGGACCAGCAGGGCGGCGCTGCGCTGGCCAGCCATGTAGGCGTCGATGTCCAGCGGCAGTGCGAGCGGCGGCCCTGGCGGCAGGGGCCGGGGATCGCCGCCGGGCTGCACGGTGTGCCAGCGCACCAGGAAGGGCAGCCGGTCCATGGCGCGGAAGGCCGCGTCGCGCTGCGGCTGGTTCCAGAACAGCAGGTCGCGGTTGGTGGGCACGGTCCGCAGCAGGCCGCGCGTTTCCTTGTCCAGGCTGAACCAGCCGGCCACGGCGGCCAGGGCCACGGCGCACAGCGCGCCCAGGGCCCACTGGCCCAGGGCGGGTTTCTTGAGGGGTTTCGACGGCATCGCGCGATTGGACAGCCCGCCCGCGTGGCGTGCCATGGGACTTGCCCGCAGGCTCAGGGCCGTGCGGGACAGGTGCCGGCGTCGCAGGACACGGTGCGCTGCGCGATGAAGCTGCGGAAGTTCTTGCCCATCTGGCCCATTTCGGCACACACGTCGCCGCGCGCGTCGAACGCGAAGCCCTGCGTGACGCCGGCGTTGAGCAGTTCCACCCGCGTGAGCCCGTAGCCGGCGAACTGCTCCGGATGGCGCCACTGCTGGGCGCAGATGTTGTGGAAGACGAAGGTGGCGTACACCAGCTCGGTCACCTGCGGCTTGTCCATCTGCAGCCGCAGCACGCCGGCATCGAGCCGCGCCGACTGGATCGCGCTGCCGTGCAGCGCCTTCTGCAGCGTGGGGGGCACATTGGTGAACGCGGTGTCCGCCGCTGCCAGGGTGCAGGCGGTGCAGGCCAGCAGCGCGAATAGCTTTTTCATGGGAGAACGCTTTCTCAGGGAAGCAGGGCGGGCGCCCCGCGCTACGGCCGATTGTGCCGCCGCCCGCGGCCCGCATCCTGTGCACAATCGGCCCATGAGCAACTCCAAAACCCTGCTGCTGGTGGATGGTTCCAGCTACCTCTACCGCGCCTTCCACGCCATGCCCGACCTGCGCGCCGTGCCGGGCGACCCCGCGAGCCCCGCCACGGGTGCGATCCGCGGCATGATCAACATGCTGCAGGCGCTGAAGAAGGAGGTGCAGGCCGACTATGCCGCCTGCGTGTTCGATGCGTCGGGCCCCACCTTCCGCGATGCGTTGTACGCCGAGTACAAGGCCCACCGCGCACCCATGCCCGACGATCTGCGCGCGCAGATCGAGCCCATCCACGAAGTGGTGCGCCTGCTGGGCTGGCCGGTACTGTGCATCGAGGGCGTGGAGGCCGACGACGTGATCGGCACCCTGGCCACGCAGGCGGCGCGCCAGGGCATGCAGGTCGTCATCTCCAGCGGCGACAAGGACCTGAGCCAGCTCGTGGACGAGCGCATCACCATCATCGACACCATGAGCGGCAAGAAGCGCGACGTGGCCGGTGTGACGGCAGAGTTCGGCGTGCCCCCCACGCTCATGGTGGACTACCAGACGCTGGTGGGCGATGCGGTGGACAACGTGCCGGGCGTGCCCAAGGTCGGCCCCAAGACCGCCGCCAAATGGCTCATGGAATACGGCTCGCTGGACAACCTGCTGGCCCATGCCGGCGCCATCAAGGGCGTGGCGGGCGAGAACCTGCGCGGCGCGCTCGCCTGGCTGCCCACGGGGCGCCAGCTCGTCACCATCAAGACCGACTGCGACCTGGTACCACACATGGCGGGCTTTCCTGCTATGGATGCGATAGCTGTCGGCGCTGAGCAGGCGGACGTTCTGGCCGATTTTTATCAGAAATACGGCTTCAAGAGCCTTGCCCGCACGCTGCAGGCGGCGCAGGTGCAGCCCGCGGGGGGCGATCTGTTTTCCCAGCCCGACGCGAGCACCGTCGCCGTCGTCGCGCAGCACCGCGAAGTGGTCTACGACACCATCCTCGCCTGGGAGCAGCTCGACTTGTGGCTGGCCCGCATCGAGGCCGCGCCGCTCGTCGCGGTCGATACCGAAACCACTTCGCTCGACGAGCTGCGCGCCGAGATCGTCGGCATCTCCTTCAGCGTGGAGCCGGGCAGCGCCGCCTACATTCCCCTGGCCCATGACGGCCCGGACGCGCCTGCGCAACTGCCGCTGGCCGAGGTGCTCGCGCGCCTCAAGCCGTGGCTGGAAAACTCTGGCCGTCTGAAGCTGGGCCAGCATGTCAAGTACGACCGCCACGTGTTCGCCAACCACGGCATCGACGTGCGCGGCTACGCGCACGACACCATGCTGCAAAGCTACGTGCTCGAAGTGCACAAGCCCCACGGCCTGGCGAGCCTGGCCGAGCGCCACACGGGCCGCACCGGCATCAGCTACGAAGACCTGTGCGGCAAGGGCGCCAAGCAGATCCCGTTCTCGCAGGTGCCCGTGGACAAGGCAGCCGCCTATTCGTGCGAGGACTCCGACCAGACGCTGGACGTGCACCGCGTGCTCTGGCCGCTGCTGGAGGCCGACGAGAAGCTGCGCGCCATCTACGAACTGGAGATGGCCTGCAGCGAGACGCTGTTCCGCATCGAGCGCAATGGCGTGCGCATCGACGCCGCGCGCCTCGCGGCGCAGAGCCACGACCTGGGCCAGCGCATCCTGAAGCTGGAGCAGGAGGCCTACGACATCGCGGGCCAGCCCTTCAACCTCTCCAGCCCCAAGCAGCTCGGCGAAATCTTCTTCGACAAGCTGGGCATGCCGGTCGTCAAGAAGACCGCCACCGGCGCGCGCAGCACCGACGAAGAGGTGCTGGAGAAGCTGGCCGAGGACTACCCCTTGCCCGCCAAGCTGCTGGAGCACCGCAGCCTGTGCAAGCTCAAGGGCACCTACACCGACAAGCTCGCGCAGCTGGCCGACCCGCGCACCGGCCGCGTGCACACGCACTATGCCCAGGCCGTCGCCGTCACGGGCCGCCTGTCGAGCAACGACCCCAACCTGCAGAACATTCCCATCCGCACGCCCGAAGGCCGCCGCGTGCGCGAGGCCTTCGTCGCCCCGCCGGGCCGCGTGATCGCCAGCTGCGACTACAGCCAGATCGAGCTGCGCATCATGGCGCATATCAGCGGTGACGAAGCCCTGCTGCGTGCCTTCCAGGAAGGGCTCGACGTGCACCGCGCCACGGCGGCGGAGGTGTTCGGCGTGGCCCTGGACCAGGTGAGCAGCGAGCAGCGGCGCTACGCCAAGGTCATCAACTTCGGCCTGATCTACGGCATGAGCAGCTATGGCCTGGCGAAGAACCTGGGTATCGACAACACGGCAGCCAAGAACTACATCGACCGCTACTTCCAGCGCTACCCCGGCGTGTGGCAGTACATGCAGGACACCAAGGCCCAGGCCAAGGCGCGCGGCTATGTGGAGACCGTATTCGGCAGGCGCCTGTACCTGCCCGAGATCAACTCCCCCAACGGCCCGCGCCGCAGCGCCGCCGAGCGTGCCGCCATCAACGCGCCCATGCAGGGCACGGCGGCCGACCTCATCAAGAAGGCCATGGTGCAGGTGCAGGACCTGCTGGACGCCGCCAGGCCCGAGGTGCTCATGATCATGCAGGTGCATGACGAACTCGTCTTCGAGCTGCCCGAGGGCGACGTGGACTGGCTGCGCGCCGAGGTGCCGCGCATCATGGCGGGCGTGGCCGAACTCCAGGTGCCGCTGCTGGCCGAGGTGGGCGTGGGGCCGGACTGGGACAAGGCGCATTGAAGGCCGGCGGAGGATGAAGCAGGCACGGCCCTTCGGCGATGGAGCGCTCATCGAGTGCTTCAAGGAAACGATGATGTTCATCCAGGTGGCCGAGAACCGCAGCTTCACGGTAGCGGCCCAGCGCATGAACGTGACCCCTGCCGGCGTGAGCAAGGGCGTGACCCGGCTGGAGAGAGCGCTGGGCGTGAAGCTGCTCAACCGCTCGACCCGCAGCGTTTCGCTGACGGACGACGGCGAGCGGCTGCTGGCACGCTGGCGCGACATCCTGCTGGCGGTGCAGGCCGCCGAAGGCGAATTGTCCGGGGGCCAGGAAGACCTCAAGGGGAAGCTGAAGATCCATGCGCCGGTGGGGTTGGGGCGCCGGGTCGTCATGCCGCTGCTGATGACCATGGCCAAGAAGTACCCGGACCTGGTGGTCAATGCCGACTTCAGCGACCGCGTGCCCAATCTGGTGGAGGAGGGGCTGGACGTCCTGGTCAAGATCGGCGGCGTGGCGGATTCCCGCATGGTCGCGGGCAAGCTGGCGCACCTGCGTTATGTCACCTGCGCCACGCCTGCCTATCTGGAGCGATGGGGCGTGCCCCGATCTCCTCTGGAAATTGAGCGGCACAACTGCATCGCCTATGTCCAGTGGCAGACGGGGAATATCCACCAGTGGATCTATGAAAAGGGGGATGAGCAGTATGTCCTCACGCCCGCCGGCAATGTCGGCGTGAACCATCCGGAGGCCATTCTCGACGCAGTGCTCAGCGGCGCCGGCATCGCGCGCATGGCCAGTTTCATCGCGGCGCCAGCGGTGATCGACGGGCGGCTGCGCATGGTTCTGGACGACTGGATGCCCAAAGGGCCGGAGATCCAGCTGGTGTACCAGCCGAGCAAATTCCAGTCGCCCCGGCTCCGAACCTTCATCGAGCACATGCTCGAGGCGATCCCCTCCTATCCGCCTTGGGAAAAGGCGATGGGCCTGCCGCCCGCCGGATGAGGGCAGGGAATAACCCCTGAGATAGTTGAATCCGGGTTAAGAGTGTTTGTTCCAGCGGGGGATTTTTCAAGGAAACCAGCTTGCCTACATTGCGTTGACACGAATACGGTTCTTGCCCGGTGAATGGGCGAAACCCCCGATCAACGAATTTCCCTAGGGAGGTTCTGCAAAACCTCCCGGCCCGGTGGCAGGCAAGCATCGGATGAGCGAGGATCGGGGCCATGGACCAGATCAACC
>NZ_DF238969.1 GCF_000400995.2 Acidovorax sp. MR-S7
CGCAAAGCCGCGCCAGCTCTTGCTCGACGCCATCGGAGTGCCGGTCATCAACACAGATTTGTGACAGAGCCTTGTTTTTTGCGGCCCAGGATAATCGCGCACATGATCAGGTTGTTTGTAGGCTTGGGCAATCCCGGGCCGGAGTACGAGAGCACGCGCCACAACGCAGGCTTCTGGTGGGTGGACGCGCTGGCGCGCGAACTCAAGGTCATGCCCGCGCCCGAGCGCGCCTACCATGGCCTCGTGGCGCGCACCAGTGTCGCGGGGCAGAGCCTCTGGCTGCTGCAGCCGCAGACGTTCATGAACCTGTCGGGCAAGTCGGTGGCGGCGCTGGCGCGCTTCTTCAAGATCGCTCCCGAGGAGATCCTGGTGGTGCACGACGAGCTGGACTTCGCCCCTGGCCAGGTCAAGCTCAAGCGTGGCGGCAGCCACGGCGGCCACAACGGGCTGCGCGACATCCACGCCCAGCTCGGCAGCAGCGACTACTGGCGCCTGCGCATCGGCATCGGCCATCCCGGCGCGAAGGCCGAAGTGGCGAACTGGGTGCTCAAGAAGCCCGCGCCCGACCAGCGCACGCTGATCGAGGACAGCATCGCCCACTCGCTCAAGGCCTGCCCGGCCCTGCTGGCCGGCGACATGGACAAGGCCATGCAGCTCGTTCACACCACCAAGCCGCCGCGCCCCAAGCCGCCCCGCCCTGCCGCGCCACCCTAAAGCGCCGCAGGTTTACTCCTGTTTTGATAGCTGCTTGCGCTTACCCAGTAAGCGCCAGAGACCAAAAGGGCTTGAAACTTCAGGCCGACGGCACGGCCTGCAGCCGGTGGAACTTCTGCCACAGCGTCTCGCGGCTTTCCGTGTGCGCGGGATCCACGGGGATGCAGGCCACGGGGCAGATCGCCACGCACTGCGGCTCGTCGAAGTGGCCCACGCATTCGGTGCACTTCGCAGGATCGATGTCGTAGTGCACCTCGCCCAGGTGGATGGCCTGGTTGGGGCACTCGGGCTCGCACACGTCGCAGTTGATGCACTCCTCGGTGATCATCAGCGCCATGGCAGGCCTCCGGGGGACTGAAGGGCGGGCATGGGCCGGATTATCCGCCTGCCGCGAAGGCCCCGCGGGTTTTGCCGCTATGCTCGCGCTCGCCCTATGCCCCTGTTCCTCCTGCAACGGCTGTTCACCTTCCTCCTGACACTGCTGGGCGCGTCCCTGGTCGTGTTCGTGGTGCTGGAAATCCTGCCCGGCAACGCGGCCGAAGTGCTGCTGGGGCCGGACGCCGCGCCCGAGGCCGTGGCCGCGCTGGCCGCGCAGCTCGGGCTGGACCAGCCGGCCTGGCAGCGCTACGGCCAGTGGCTGGCCGGCCTGCTCACGGGCGACCTGGGCGACAGCCACGCCTACAGCACGCCCGTGCTCGGCCTCATCCTGGAGCGGCTGGCGCTGACCGTTCCCCTGGCGCTGCTGGCCATGGTGCTGGCCTCGGCCCTGGCGCTGGCGGCGGGCGTCTATGCGGCATCGCGCCACAACCGCCTGGGCGACGTGGGTGTGATGGGGCTGGCGCAGGTCGGCATCGCCATCCCGAACTTCTGGTTCGCCATCCTGCTCATCCTGGTGTTCTCGGTGAAGCTGCAATGGTTCTCGGCCGGAGGCTTTCCGGGCTGGGGCGAGGGCGTGCTCCCCGCCCTCCAGGCGCTGCTGCTGCCCGCCGTGGCGCTGGCCGTGGTGCAGGCGGCGATCCTAGCGCGCATCACGCGCTCGGCCGTGCTGGACGTGCTGCGCGAGGACTTCGTGCGCACCGCGCGCGCCAAGGGGCTCACGCGCCGCGCCGTGCTCTGGGGCCACGTGCTGCGCAACGCCATGATCCCCGTGGTCACCGTGATGGGCCTGCAGTTCGCCAACCTGCTGGCCGGCACCATCGTGGTGGAAAACGTCTTCTACCTGCCGGGCCTGGGCCGGCTGATCTTCCAGTCCATCGCCAACCGCGACCTCGTGGTGGTGCGCAACTGCGTGATGCTGCTGGCCGCCATGGTGGTGGCCGTGAACTTCGTGGTGGACCTGCTCTACGCGGCCATCGACCCGCGCGTGAAGGCCACGCGCGCATGAACATGCTGCGCCACCGCAGCTTCGCCGCCGGCGCCGTGCTCACGCTGGCGCTGCTGGCCGCCGCCGCGCTCTCGCTGGCCTGGACGCCCTGGCCACCCTACGAGATCGACATGGATGCCGCCCTGCGGCCCCCCGGCCCTGGCCATTGGCTGGGCACGGACGCCTATGGCCGCGACGTGGCCTCGCTGCTGCTGGTGGGCTCGCGCGCCTCGCTGTTGGTGGGCGTGGTCGCGGTGGGCATCGGCCTGGTGCTGGGCACGGCCCTCGGGCTGCTGGCGGCAGCGCGGCGCGGCTGGGTGGAGGAAGCCGTGATGCGCCTGGCGGACTTCACCTTCGCCTTCCCTGCGCTGCTGCTGGCCATCATGCTCACGGCCGTATTCGGCCCGGGCATGGTGAACGCCATGGTCGCCATCGGCATCTTCTACGTGCCCACGTTCGCGCGGGTCACGCGCGCGGCGGCCACGTCCGTCTGGGCGCGCGACTACGTGCTGGCCGCGCGCGCCTGCGGCAAGGGCGCATGGCGCATCACCCTGGACCACGTGCTGCCCAACATCGCGCCACTGCTCATCGTGCAGGCCACGGTGCAGTTCGCGCTCGCCATCCTGGCCGAGGCGGCCCTGTCGTACCTGGGCCTGGGTACGCAGCCGCCCCAGCCCTCGTGGGGCCGCATGCTGGCCGAGGCGCAGACGCTGATGTTCCAGGCGCCGCTGCTGGCGGTGTGGCCCGGCGCCGCCATAGCGCTGGCCGTGCTGGGATTGAACCTGCTGGGGGACGGGCTGCGCGACCTGCTCGACCCGAGGATGCAGCGGTAGAACGGCCGCTTGCCAAAACGTCGTTCAAAGGTAATACTCGCATTATTACCAAGGAGGCCATGCCATGACCACCACCGTCAAACTCCCGCCCGATCTGGAACAGTCGCTGCGCCAGCACTGCGCCGCCGCGGGCCGCGGCATCAGCGAAGTGATGCGCGACGCGCTGGCGGCCTACCTGGCCAGTGTGCCCACCGCGCCCGCGTCGGCCTGGTCGCTGGGGGCCGACCTGTTCGGCCGCCATGCCGGCCCGGCCGATCTGGCCAGCGCCCGCCGCACCCACGCAGGCGAGGCGTGGGAACAGAAGCACGCGCGCCGCGCCGGCCGATGAGCGACGCGCACCACATCGCCGAGCCGCCCGCGCCCTGGGCCACGAGAGCAATGCCCCCGCGCGGGCAGGTGCTGGTGGACAGCGGCCCGCTGCTGGCCCTGTTCAACGCTGCCGACGACTGGCACGCGCCGGTCGTCTCGTGGCTGAAGGCGCACCCCGACGCGGCCCTGGTCAGCACCTGGCCGGTGCTGACCGAGGTCTGCGCGCTGCTGGCACGGCGCGTCCACAACCATGCGGCGCTCGACTTCCTGCTGTGGGTGGAGCGCGGCGCGCTGTGCGTCGATGTGCCCGGCGAGGCCGGCCTGGCGCAGATGCGCCGCATCGCGCAGCGCTTCGCCAGCCTGCCGCTGGACCTGGCCGACGCCTCCATCGCCGAGGCTGCCGAGCGCCTGGGCCTGCGCCGCATCCTGAGCATCGATGCCGACTTCGACGTCTACCGCGACACGCGGGGCCGCCCGCTGGTCAATCTGCTCCGTTCCTGAGAGCCTGATGCTGCGCGTCGACAACCTGCGCATCACCCTGCCCACGCGGCGCGGCAGGGCCGAGGCCGTGCGCGGGCTGGACATCGCGCTCGCGCGCGGCGAGACGCTGGGACTGATCGGCGAGTCGGGTTGCGGCAAGTCCCTCACGGCCCTGGCGCTCATGGGCCTGTTGCCCGAGGGCGCGCAGGCATCGGGCAGCATCCGCTGGGGCGGCCAGGAACTGCTGGGCCAGCCCGACGCGCAGCTCTGCCGCCTGCGCGGCAACCGCATCGCCATGGTCTTCCAGGAGCCCATGACCGCCCTCAACCCCGTGCACCCCATCGGCCGCCAGGTGGCCGAGCCGCTGCGCCTGCACCAGGGCCTGACGGCCCGGCAGGCACGCGCCGAAGCCATCGCGCTGCTGGAGCGCGTGGGCATCGCGCAGGCGGCCCAGCGGTTCGACGCCTACCCGCACCAGTTCTCGGGCGGGCAGCGCCAGCGCATCACCATCGCCATGGCGCTGGCCTGCGGGCCCGACCTGCTGATCGCCGACGAACCCACCACGGCGCTGGACGTGACGCTGCAGCGCCAGATCCTCGACCTGATCACCGCACTGGTGGCCGAGCGCGGCATGGCGCTGATCCTGGTGTCGCACGACCTGGGCGTGATCGCGCAGACCGTGCAGCGCACGCTGGTCATGTACGGCGGCACGGTGGTCGAGAGCGGCCCGACGCGCACCGTGTTCTCCGCGCAGGCCCATCCCTACACGCGGGGGCTGTTCGCCGCGCGCCCGCGCCTGGGCGCCGCACGGGGCACGCGCCTGTCCACCATCGCCGGCACCGTGCCCGAGCTGGCCGACCTGCCGGCCGGCTGCCCCTTCGCCGGGCGCTGCGCCCTCACCATCGACGCCTGCCGCGCCGCCCCGCCGCCCACCGTGGCCCTGGGACCGGGCCACGCGGCGCGCTGCATCCGCCTGGACGGCAACGCCCCATGAGCACTACTGATTTCATAGCTGCCTGCGCATATCCAGAAAGCGCTGGAGGCCAATTTGACTCCAAACCCCCACTGCTGCGCGTGCGCGGCCTGGAGCGCAGCTACCCGCTGCCGCGCACGCGGCTCTTCGGGCCGCGCCCCCTGCTCCACGCGCTGCGCGGCGTGGACTTCGACCTGGCCACCGGACGCAGCCTGGGCGTGGTGGGCGAATCGGGCTCGGGCAAGTCCACGCTGGCGCGTCTGGTGATGGCGCTGGACACGCCCAGCCGCGGCAGCGTGGAACTGCTGGGCCACGACCTGCACCGGCTGCCGGCGCCCGCGCTGCGCGCCGCGCGGCGCGATTTCCAGATGGTCTTCCAGGACCCCTACGGCTCCCTGGACCCGCGCCACACGGTGGAGCGCATCGTCGCCGAGCCCCTGCAGGCCCTGGGCGCGGCCCCGCGCGCCGAACGGCGCGAGCGCGTGGCCGAGGCGCTGGCCCAGGTGGGCCTGCGCGCGGGCGACGCGCACAAGTACCCGCACGAGTTCTCCGGCGGCCAGCGCCAGCGCATCGCCATCGCCCGCGCGCTCATCACGCGCCCGCGCCTCATCGTGGCCGACGAGCCAGTGAGCGCGCTGGACGTGTCCGTGCAGGCCCAGGTACTCAATTTGATGCAGGACCTGCAGGAGCAGCTGGGCATCACCTACCTGCTCATCAGCCACGACCTCGCGGTGGTCGGGCACCTGTGCGACGAGGTGCTGGTGATGCACCAGGGCACGGTGGTGGAGCGCGGCGCGCCGCAGGCGCTGTTCAGCCATCCGGAGCATCCCTATACGCGAGCGCTGGTGGCGGCGGTACCGCGCCTCCTGTAGTAAAAAGGGCACAGCCATACACATTCCATATAACGAGGAGACCCCCATGTTCACCCGCCGCTCAGCCCTCGCCTCCGGCGCCCTGGCCGCCACCGCGCTGGGCGCCACTGCGCTGGCCGTGCCCCTGCACGCGCTGGCGCAGCAGGGCAAGAAGGACAGCGTCACCCTGGCGCTGGTGCTGGAGCCCCCGGGCCTGGACCCCACGGCCGGCGCGGCCTCGTCCATCGCCGAGGTCACGCTCTACAACATCTACGAGACGCTGACCAAGATCAACGCCGACGGCAGTGTCTCGCCCCTGCTGGCCGAGAGCTGGGAAGTCTCGCCCGACCTCAAGACCTACACCTTCAAGCTGCGCCGCGGCATCACCTTCCACAACAACGAGCCCTTCAACGCCGCGGCCGTCAAGTTCTCCCTGGACCGCGCGGGCGCCGCCAAGAGCACCAACAAAGACAAGCGCACCTTCGCCAACCTGAGCACCCAGGTGGTGGACGACTACACCGTAGTGGTCATCAACAAGGACATCGACCCCGACCTGCTGTTCCTGCTGGGCCAGGCCACGGCCGTCATCGTCGAGCCCAAGAGCGCCGACACCAACGCCGCCAAGCCCGTGGGCACGGGCCCCTACAAGCTCACGGCATGGAGCCGCGGCGCGTCCATCTCGCTCACGGCGTGGCCCGGCTGGCGCCAGGCGGCGCAGGTCAAGATCCGGCGCGCCACGTTCCGCTTCATCCCCGACCCGGCGGCCCAGGTGGCCGCGCTGCTCGCGGGCGACGTGGACGCCTTCCCGCGCGTCACGCCGCGCAGCATGGCGCAGTTCAAGGGCAACCCGCGCTTCCAGGTCATCGTGAGCGGCTCGCGCGCCAAGACCATCCTGGCGATCAACAACGCACGCAAGCCCCTTCATGATGTGCGCGTGCGCCGCGCCATCGCCGCCGCCATCGACCGCAAGGCCGTCATCCAGGGTGCGGCCGACGGGCTGGGCGTGCCCATCGGCAGCCACTACGTGCCCGGCGCCTTCGGCTACGTGGACACCACCGGCATCAACCCCCACGACGTGGAAAAAGCCAAGAAGCTCCTGGCCGAGGCCGGCGTGAAGCTGCCGCTCACGCTCACCATGACGCTGCCGCCCGCGCCCTACGCGCGCCAGGGCGGCGAGGTGATCGCCGCGCAACTCGCCAAGGTGGACATCACCGCCAAACTGCAGAACGTGGAATGGGCGCAGTGGCTCTCGGGCACCTACGGCAACAAGAACTACGACCTGACGCTGATCTCCCACGTCGAACCCTTCGACCTGGAGAACTTCGCCAAGCCCGACTACTACTGGGGCTACCGCTCCGAGAAGTTCGACCAGCTCTACGACAAGATCAAGACCACCACCCGCCCCGCCGACCGCGCGCGCCTGCTGGGCGATGCGCAGCGCCTGCTGGCCGAGGACGCGGCGCACGCCTTCCTCTACCAACCGCAGTGGGTCACCGTCGCCAACAAGAACCTGCGCGGGCTGTGGAAGGACATGCCGGTGTTCGTCAACGACCTCTCCACCCTGTCCTGGGCATGAACGCATTGCACGACCTCTCCGCCCGCGATCTGCTCGCTGCCTACCGCGCGCGCAGCCTCTCTCCCGTCGAAGTCACGCAGGCGCTGCTCGACCACATCGCGCGCTGGGAGCCGCACCTCGCCGCCACCTGGCTGCTGCGCCCCGAGGCCGCCCTGGCCCAGGCCCGCGCCAGCGAGGCGCGCTGGCTGCGCGGCGCGCCCTGCGGCCCGCTGGACGGCGTGCCCGCCACCGTCAAGGACAACATCGCCACCCAGGGCGATCCCACGCCGCTGGGCACCGCCGCCGCCGAACTGCTGCCCGCTGCGGCCGACGCGCCGCCCGCCGCGCGGCTGCGCGAGGCCGGCGCCGTCGTCGTCTGCAAGACCACCATGCCCGACTACGGCATGCTCTCCTCGGGCCTGTCGTCGTTCCACAAGCTCGCGCGCAACCCGTGGGACCTGGGCAAGACCCCCGGCGGGTCGAGCGCGGGCGCGGGCGCCGCCGCCGCCGCGGGCTACGGGCCGCTGCACCTGGGCACCGACATCGGCGGCTCCATCCGCCTGCCCGCGGGCTGGTGCGGGGTCTTCGGCCTCAAGCCCAGCCTGGGCCGCGTGCCCATCGACCCACCCTACACCGGCCGCGCCGCCGGCCCCATGACGCGCAGCGCGGCCGATGCGGCGCTCATGATGCAGGTGCTGAGCCAGCCTGACGCGCGCGACAGCATGAGCCTGCCGCCCGAGCCCATTGCGTGGGAACGCTACGCCGAACGCAGCCTGCAAGGGCTTCGCGTGGGCCTGCTGCTCGACGCGGGCTGCGGCCTGCCCACCGACCCCGAGGTGCGTGCCGCCGTCGCATCCGCCGCGCGCCTCTTTGAGCAGGCGGGCGCCATCGTCGTGCCCATGCGCCCCTTCCTCACGCGGCAGATGCTCGACGGCATGGACCACTTCTGGCGCATGCGCTCGCACATGGACCTGCGCACGCTCGCGCCCGACCGGCAGGCCCAGGTGCTGCCCTTCATCCGCGACTGGGCCATGAGCGCCGCCGCCTTGGACGGCGCGCAGGTGTTCGACGCCAGCCAGCAGTTCCACGCCACGCGCGTGGCCACCGTGCGCGCCTGCGCGCCATTCGACTACGTGCTCTCGCCCGTCGCGCCCATCGCCGCGTTCCCGGCCGAGCTGCCCTCGCCCACCAACGACCCGCTGCGCCCGCTGGAGCACATCGCCTTTACCGTGCCGTTCAACATGTCGGAGCAGCCCGCCGCATCGGTCAACTGCGGCTATACCGCCAGCGGCCTGCCCATCGGCCTGCAGATCGCGGGCCGGCGCTTCGACGACCTGGGCGTGCTGCAGGTCGCCCATGCGTTCGAGCAGATGCGCGGGCCGCAGCGGCCGTGGCCCCTGCCTCCCGCAGCGTCAGTATGAGTAAAAACGGCTCCAGCGCTTATCCAGCAAGCGCTAGCAGCTATCAAACCTGAAGCATCAGCGCTGCGCCGTGGCCAGCCGCACGGCCAGCCCCAGGAATACCACGCCGGCCACGCGGTTCAGCAGCCGCTGGGCGCGGGCCGAGCGCAGCAGCAGCGTGCCGAACGCACCCGAGAAGCAGGCGATCGCGCCGAACACCAGCAGCGTGGCCAGCATGAACACCACGCCCAGCACCATGATCTGCTGCGCCATGCCGCCGCGCGCCGGGTCGGCGAACTGGGGCAGGAAGGCCAGGAAGAAGATCAGCACCTTGGGATTGGTGAGGTTCATCACCACCCCGCGGCCCACCATGCGCAACGCGCTGCCGCGGCCCTGGCCTGCGGCTGCAGCCTGCGGCGCGCCCGGTGTGCCAGCCGGCGCGCGCAGGGCGCCCCAGGCCAACCAGGCCAGGTAGGCCGCGCCTGAGAACTTGAGCACCGTGAACGCCGTACTGGAAGCCGCGAACACCGCCGCCAGCCCCAGCGCCACCGCCGCCGTGTGTCCGACGAGCCCCAGGCACAGACCCAGCACCACGCACATGCCCGCGCGCCAGCCGCGCTGCGCGGACTGCAGCAGCACGAAGAGGTTGTCGGGCCCGGGCGTGAGACCCAGGATGACGGAGACGCCGAAGAACGCGGCGAGGGTTTCGGTGGAAGGCATGGCGCGCATTGTGCCCCCCGGTTGGCCGCACAATCCCAGGCCTGTGCCGGCACATCCGCCGGCTTCCACGGATCGCTTCGCAATGGACTTCTTCCTCCTGGTGGCGCTGGCCGCCACCGGCGCCTACATGCTCAACACCCAGCAGCAGCACCGGCGCATCGCGCTGCTGGGCCGCCACCTGCAGCCCTACCAGATCGAACGGCTCATGGAGACGCTCATCCAGGGCTATCTGCGCGCCATGGGCGAGCAGGACGCCGAGCGCCGCGCCCAGGTGCTGAACATGCTGGAAGGCAGCGAGGCGCAGCTCTGCGAGCAGTTCGAGCGCCTGGTGGCCGACTTCCGGCGCGTGCCCGCGCCGCTGGCGCGCGTGAGCCAGCTGCCGCTGGGCCTGCCGTTCGCGCTGCAGCTCTTTCCCGGCGCATCGTTCGACATGCGCGACGCCCTGGCCCTGCACGCGCGCGGCATTGCCCGCGTGTCGCGCAACGAGGCGGGCCTGGCCCCGCGCGACAAGGCCTTCACCCTGACCGCCGAGCTGCTGCTGATGCAGCACACCTGCCACTGGTTCTGCAAGTCCAAGGCCGTGGCCTCCGCCCGCGTGATGGCGCGCCACCAGACGGCCCATGCGCAGATCGTGGCCTCGGTCTCGCCGGAGACCCGCTCGGCCTATGTGGCTCTCACGGGAGCGCAGTAGTCCGCGTCCTACTCCGCAACGCGCCTTGCGGCGTTCCAATGCGCACAGCGCCATGACAATGCCCGACCTCCCTTCCTCCTCCGCCTGGATCGCGCTGGGCGTGCAGCACGCGGTGCTGGCGCGCGCCATGCCCGCCGTGCGCCACGACCTGGCCGCCCCCTTGTCCGTGATGCGCATGGGCACCACGGTGCTCAAGCGGCGCCTGGCCGACGGCGAACTGCCGCCCGCGCAGGCGGTGGAGCGCGTGGAGCAGCTCGAAACCCATCTCGCCAGCCTGACCGACAGCGCCCGGCGCCTGCGCCACTGGGACCTACAGGCCCCGCCCGCCAGCGCACCGCTGCGCGCCACGGCGCAGCTGGCGCAGCAGTGGGCGCAGCCGCTGCTGGCCCTGCGCGGCCTGGCGGTGGAGCTGGCGGACGGCGGCGACACCCTGCCCGACACGCCCGCCGCCCAGCACCTCCTGCTGTGCCTGCTGCTGGGTGCGGTTCACCTCCTGGCGGAGGCGCCCGCAGCGCCGGCCTGCATCCGCATCGGCCCCGTGCCGGGCCAGGCAAACGCCCTGCGCGTGCAGGCCGAGGGGCTGGCCCATCGGGGGCTGGCCCATCAGGGGCTGGCCGAGCAATCGCTGCCCGCGCCACAGGCCCAGGGCATGCCGCCGCTGGACGGCGCCGCGCTGCAGCACCTGGCGCGCCACGGCGGCGCCGACCTGCGCTGGGGCGACGGGTGGGTGGAAGTCACTGCGCCGTGACGATCCAGCCCTCCAGCGGATCCAGGTCCGCCGGCAGGCCGTAGCGCGCATCGCCCTGCTGCCGCCGCTGCAGCGCCCAGCCGGCCTGCACCATGCACAGCACGGCATCCAGGCTGTCGCCGCTGGCATCGTGCAGCAGGGTTTCGCGCAGCGGCTGCGCCGCCACCAGTGCCAGGCCCAGGCGCGTGGCGCCGTGTTCCAGACCATCCAGGATGTCGGCGCGCGCAGCCAGCCGCTCGGGGGTCTGGCGCTGGCGGTCGTCGCTCTTGTAGCTGCGCCGGCCGACCAGCTCGCGCGCCAGCAGGCCGGGGTAGGCTTCCAGCGCCACGCGGCGCGGGTCGCCGCCGTGCAGGCCCGGCAGGTGCACGCCTGCATCCAGCAGCAGGGGCACGCCTGCATGGAGCATGTAAGCCACGGGCGGGTTGACCCATTTCATCGAGGGGCTGGAGCCCGCGGGCCCGTCGGTTGCGCGGTGGGCGAACTTGGCGCCCACGGGACGCGCGGCGCAGAAGGCGGCGAACGCCGCGCGGATCTGCGCACGCGTGAGCGTGCGGTAGTGCTGCATGCAGTCCTCCCACGCCAGCGGCCAGCCCAGCGCCGCCACCAGTTCGCGCGGCAGGCCGAACGGCAAATCGAAGCCACCTACCCAGTCGCCCGGCTGGCGCAGCCACTCGCCCCATGCCTGCAGGGTACCGAAGCGCTGCAGTCCGTGCAGCACCACCTGCGCGCCCTGCAACTCCCCCAGCGCCAGCACGATGGGCTTGCGCGGCCCCGGGCTGCTTGAGAAGTCGCAGCCGGCGAGCATCATCCCAATGCCAGCGCCGCCACGCCTGCCGCGATCAGCAGCGCGCCGGCGATGCGCGCGGCGCGGTCGCCCTCGCCCAGCAAGTGCCCACCGATGAGCGCAGCGAACAGCATGGACACCTCGCGCGCGGGGGCCACGTGGGCCATGGGCGCCTCCTGCATGGCGTAGAGCACCAGCACGTAGGCGATGGGACTCACGGCGGCCACCAGCAGCGCGAAGCGCCACTGCATGGCCCACAGCCGCGCCAGCTCCGCGCGGTCGCGCAGGGCCACGGGCGCCAGCACCGCCACGCGCACGAAGTTGCCCATGTAGTCCACGAGGATGGGCGAGAGCAGCATGAACTTGACCGCATAGCCGTCCACCACCGTATAGCTGGCGATGAACACGCCGGTCAGCACGCCGTAGAGCATGCCCTTGCGCACGCGCCGGCGCGCCTGCGGATCGTGCGCCGCGCGCAGCAGGCTTGGGCCCCCGGCGATCAGGAACACGCCGCCCACCACGCCCGCGATGCCCACGGCGCCCAGCGCCGACAACTGCTCGCCCAGCAGCGTCACGGCCACCAGCGATGACAGCAGCGGCCCCGTGCCGCGCGCGAGCGGGTAGACCACCGTCAGGTCGGCCTTGCGGTAGCCGCGCAGCAATATCACGTAATACAGCACGTGCAGCACGCCGCTGAACACCACGATGCCCCACTCGCGCGCGCCCCACAGCGGCACGGCATCGCGCCCCATCCACCAGCCCAGCGGCGCCCAGACCACCGCCATCAGCGCCGAGGTGAAGAACGCGAAGCGCGCGTCGCCGCCCGCCTTCTTGGCGGCGATGTTCCAGCCCGCGTGGATCAGGCCGGCCAGGATGATGAGGGCGAACGCGTTGAGGGACATCGGGAGGTCACGAAAGGAAAAGGGCGCCGCAGCGGCGCCCTGGCAGCAGAAGGTGCAGCGGGAATCAGGCCCTGCCGATGATCGAAGCCGTGGCCATCAGCTCCTCCAGCAGCGCGAACGACACGCGGCCGGACACGGCGTACGGGTCCAGCTCGGGCCGCTCCGAATACTTGAGCACGATGGAATGGTTGAGCTTGGCCAGGTTCACCTGGCCCATGGACCAGCCGGAGAAGCGCCGCTCGTCGATCTCCTCGAAGTGCAGCAGCTCCACGTCCTTGTGCCGCACGTCCTTCTGGATGCTGGCGTACAGCCGGCTCACGGCCGAGCGCCCGCCTTCGATGGCCTGCAGGAAGATGCCGCCGCCGTAGCACAGCACACCGGTGATGCCGCAGGCGGGGTTGTGTTCACGGCCTTCCGCCAGGATGGCCTCGATGGCCGCGGGCGAAGTGTCCACGGCACGGCTGACGTAAAGCAGGCGCACGAGCATCATCCATTCCTTCCGGGTATGAGTGAGAGAAATTCGCGTCGCAGCGCCGGGTCCTTGAGGAACACGCCGCGCATCACGGAGTTGATCATCTTGCTGTCCATCTCGCGCACCCCGCGCCAGGACATGCAGAAATGGCTCGCCTCCATCACCACGGCCAGGCCGTCGGGCTGGGTCTTCTCCATGATGAGGTCGGCCAGCTGCACCACGGCTTCTTCCTGGATCTGCGGGCGGCCCATCACCCAGTCCACCAGCCGCGCATACTTCGACAGCCCGATCACGTTGGTGTGCTCGTTGGGCAGGATGCCAATCCAGATCTTGCCGATCACCGGGCAGAAGTGGTGGCTGCAGGCGCTGCGCACAGTGATGGGGCCGACGATCATCAGCTCGTTCAGGTGCTCGGCGTTCGGGAACTCGGTGATCGTGGGCGGCTGCACGTAGCGGCCCTTGAACACCTCGTTCAGGTACATCTTCGCCACCCGCCGCGCGGTGCTGCGCGTGTTGTGGTCGCCGGCCGTGTCAATAACCATGGCATCCAGCACGCCCTGCATCCTGGACTCCACCTCGTCGAGCAGCTGCTCCAGTTCGCCGGGCTCGATGAACTCGGCGATGTTGTCGTTGGCATGGAAGCGCTTGCGCGCGGCGGCGAGGCGCTCGCGGATCTTGGCGGAGACGGGCGTTCCCTCGTCGTCCTGCGGGGTGAGTGGGCTGGTCATGGGCAGGATCGTAACAGCGATAGTGCAACGGCGGATTGTGAAGGTTTTTGGCCTCCAGCGCTTGTTGCATAAGCGCTGGCAGCTACACAAACGATAGTAATACCATCACGCGCCCCCGTCTTTTAGACTCGCCCCATGTCCACCCCCGCCGCCATCCAGTACGCGCGCATCACCACGCAGGACCTGCCCGCCAGCGACTACATCCCCGCCGTGCGCGACGTGCTGGGGCGCGACACCATGGGCATCGACCTGCGGCCCATGGACGGCGACATGCGCTCGCTGGAGTCCTTCCACTACCACGCCCACGTCGGCCTGCTCAGCCCGCAGGCGGGCTACCTGCACAGCGAGCACACGCCCATCCACATGCGCCGCACCGCCGCGCTGATGAGCGACGGGCTGGACGACATTTTTCTGACCGCCACCTATGGCGAAACCGGCGGCTGCATCGTGCGCGAAGGCGGGCGCGACGTGGCCGTGCCCGCGGGCGGCATCGTGCTGCTGTCCAAGGCGCGCGTACACGACGGCATCATCCCCTGGGCCGCCACCACCGTCGGCCTGCAGGTGCCGCGCGCTGCCCTGACGCGGCTGCTGCCGGGGCTGGAGGAGGCGCCGATGCACATCCTGCACCCCGGCGCGCCGGGCACTGAAAGCGCGGCGCTGGCCCTGTCCTACGCCGGGCTGCTGGCCCGCCAGGGCAGCCTGTCCGGCGCGCCGCTGGCCAGCGCCGTCGCGCACTTGCACGACCTGATGGCCGCCGCCATCGACGCGCGCTGGGCCGCCAGCCTGCAAGAGCCCGGCCACGACGCCGGCGACGCGCCGCGCCTCGCGCTCATCCAGCACAGCATCCACGCCCGGCTGGGCGAGCCCGGCCTGACGCTGGACGCCATCGCCCGCCAGCACCACACCACCCCGCGCCAGGTGCAGCGCCTGTTCGCCCGGCAGGGCACCAGCTTCTCGGACTTTGTGCGCGAGGCGCGCATGCAGCGCGCCCTGGCCCTGCTGACGAGCCCGCGCGAGCGCCACCGCCGCGTGCTGCAAGTCGCGCTGGACTGCGGCTTCGACGACATCCCCGCGTTCAGCCGGGCCTTCCGCCGCCGCTTCGGCATGACGCCGAGCGAGGCGCGCGAGGCAGGCTGAAGGCATGGCACGCCAGCGCTTGCCCTGCAAGCGCGCTGGCCCTTCCAGATTCCCAGCGCCCGCGCACTTGTCGCGTCCAGCACAGCGAATGTCGTGCGGGGCACAGACACACCAAGGCCGCCTCCCCAAGAATCGCGGCCCATGCCCGGTACTGCACCACCCCCTGCCGCCGCCGCCCTCCAGACCGCCCGCGTCTCCTCCAGCGACCTGCCCACGCGCGGTTTCAGCGACGCGCTGGAGGCCGTCATGGGCCGCGACGTGATGGGCTTCGACCTGCGCACCCCCGGCGGCGACTCGCTCGACACCTTCCGCTTCGACGGCCGCTACAGCATCCTGGGCAGCGGCGCCGCGTACTCGCACCTCGCGCACACGCCCCTGCACTACCAGCGCACGCCCGCGCTGATGAGCGACGGGCTGGACGAACTCACCCTCACCGCCAGCCACAGCCCCCACGGCGGCGCCGTCATCGGCGTGGGCAACACCGAAACCGCCGTGCCCAGCGGCGCCGTGCTGCTCGTGTCCAAGACCCGTGCGCACGAAGTCGTCATCCCCTGGGACGCCACCACCTATACCTTGCAAATTCCGCGCGCCGCCCTGGCACCACTGCTGCCCACGCTCGAAGAAGCGCCCCTGCACATCCTCACCCCCGGCGCACCCGGCGCCGACAGCGCGGGGCTCGCACTGGCCTACGCCGCCCTGGTATCCGAACAGGGCACGCTCGCGGGCGCACCGCTGGCCGGTGCCGTGCGCCATCTGCACGAACTCATCGCCAGCGCCATCGGCGCGCACCACGCCGCCGGGCAGACGCCGCCAGACGACCCTGCCCACAACGTGCCGCGCCTGGCCCTCATCCAGCGCAGCATCCACGCCCGGCTCGACCAACCCGGCCTCAGCCTGGACACCATCGCCCGCCTGCACCACACCACCCCGCGCCAGATACAGCGCCTGTTCGCCAGCCAGGACACCTGCTTTTCCGGCTACCTGGCCGAAGCACGCATGCAGCACGCCCGCACCCTGCTCGCCAGCCCCGCGCACCGCCACCGCCGCGTGCTCGACATCGCGCTGGACTGCGGCTTTGCCGACCTGCCCGCCTTCGGCCGCGCCTTCCGCCGCCACTTCGGCCTCACGCCTGGCGACGCGCGCCAAGCCCCCTAGTTCCCCCGCTTTGCAGGGCGCGCGCACGAATGTCGCGCCGGGCATAACCAAAAGTCGGGCCGGGCACAGACACGCAGCGGCGGTTTTCCAAGAATCGGCGGCTTCACATTCGCAGCCCCGGACATGCCCGCCGCCACCCCCATTTCGCGCCTGCTCGCCGCCGACCTGCTCGCCTGCGCCGCCACAGCCCACGCCGCGCCCTACGCCATCGAACTCTCCGGCCTGGTCACCGACCCCGCCACCACCCTGGCCGGCGTGGACCCCAACTACAACCACGCCACCGCCACCCTCATCTTCGACAACGGCGGCACCAGCGCCGCCAGCCAGCTCTGGGGCGCGCAGCACCTCACCTGCTACATCCTGCGCTTCAACACCAACACGCCCGGCCAGGTCGTGGAATACCGCCAGAACCTGCCTGGCGGCGGCCTCTCCGCCACGGGCGACGCCGCCACCGGCGCCAACGGCGCCCTCACCGGCATGTTCAGCGCCCTCGCGGGCATCGGCAGCGCGGGCAGCTTCACCACCACCCTGCCCACCCTGACCGCACCCGTGCAATGGGCCGCGCAGGGCCTGCAATACGACCTGCTCGTCAACAGCGACGGCACCCGCGCCGTGGGCACCACCGGCGTGCCCATGAACCCCGGCTACTGGGCCCCGCCCCGGCGCGTGACCGGCGCCTGCGACGACACCCCCTACGCCGCCCCGCCCACGCCCGCGCAAGCCACCTCCGTGCCCGCGCTCGGCCCCGCAGGGCTGGCGCTGCTGGGCAGCGCACTGGGCGCGCTGGGCCTGTACCAGCGCCGCCGCCGTGCGGCCTGACTGCAAGCCATTTCAGCCTCTAACGCTTACCAGACAAGCGCCAGCAGCTATCAAAACCAAAGCAACCATAACAACACCAACGCCATGCGCACCCGCACCACCACCGCCCTCCTGCTCGCCTGCGCCGCCAGCGCAGCCCACGCCCAGGCCGCGCTCAACGACACCGGCCAGACCCTGTGCTACAGCAACACCGGCACCACCGCGTGCAGCGACCCCGACTTTCCCGGCCAGGACGCGCGCTATGGCCGCGACGCCGCCCAGGCCGCGGGCCAGTTGCCGCCCAAGACCGGCGGCGGCGTGGCCGCGTTCGACTTCACCGCCATCGCCTCCAGCGGCCAGCCCGTCAACCCCAGCGCGGGCACCCACCCCTGCGTGCGCGACAACGTCACCGGCCTGACCTGGAAGGTCGCCACCGTGGACGGCCTGGACTGGACCGAAGGCCCCGCCTACGCCGCCACCCACAACGCCTGCGGCTACGGCGACTGGCGCATGCCCACGCGGCGCGAGCTGCTCTCCATCGCCAACCGCGCCGGCGCCGGCCCCGACGGCGACTACTTCACCGGCACCATCCTGCTCCCCGCCTGGACGGCCGACGCCTACGCGCACGCCGCCGGCCACGCCTGGTACGTCTTGCCCACCGGCGGCGCCGACTTCACGGTCCAGACCAGCACCGGCCCCGCGCGCTACGTGCGCGGCGCCCCCGCGCCCGCCGCCACCTTCACCATCCACCCCGACGGCACCGCCACCGACGCCGCCACCGCCCTCGTGTGGGACCGCTGCCACCTGGGCGAAGACGCCAGCGTGAACACCGTCTGCGCCGAAGCCGCCGCCCTGCCCGCCAGCCACACCTGGCAGCAGGCCCTGCAAACCGTCGCCCAGCTCAACGCCCGCCCCGGCGGCTACCGGGGCCACAGCGACTGGCGCCTGCCCAACGTGGCCGAGCTGGAGTCGCTGATGGACATGGCCTTCGCCGAACGCTCGCCCAGCGACCAGCTGGCCTTCCCCGGCAACACCGCAGGCAACTACTACTGGTCGTCCACCACCTACGCGGCCGAAGCGACGCCGGTCCATGCGTGGTACGTCAACGTCCTCACCGGCGCCGTCGGCGCGCGGGAAAAGACCGACACCCTGCTCGTGCGCCTGGTGCGCGGCGGCGGCCCGCTGGCCGCGTTCGACGCGCTGGCCGCGCCGCCCACGCCTCACAACCCCTCCGCCCCCACCGCCACGCCCGTGCCCACGCTGGGCCACGCCGCGCTGGCGCTGCTGTCCGCGTCGGTGGCGGGGCTGGGGTTCTGGCGCAGGCGGCGCGGGGGTTTTTAAGACCTTTTCGGCCCCTGGCGCTTACCAGACAAGCGCTACCAGCTACCAAAACCAGAGCAATAAAACCATGAAAAAACTGGCCTCCGCCCTTCTCCACGCCGCCCTTCTTACCCTGGCCGCCAGCGCGGCGCGGGCCGTGCCTTACGTCACCACGTACAACGGCACCGTCGCCAACTCCACCATGCCCGGCGTTGCCGATGGCTCGGGCTACGTTGTCAGCGTGGTGTTCGACAACGGCGGCAGCACGGTGCTGAACCAAAGCTGGAGCCCCGACGACATCACCTGCGTGATGTGGCGCACGAGCCAAGGCACGGTGGTCTATGCGCAGCCCATCCTGCCGGGCAATTCGCTCATCTCCGGGAGCGGCAACGCCGACACCGATGGCACCGGATGGCTGACGCAGATGTTCACCGAGATCACCACGCCCCTTGGTGTTCCACCCGCCAGCTACACCGCCACCAGCCCCATCGCGGGCTTGGTGGGTTGGTCTGCCAACCAGGACAACCCTGTTTTTGGGTAGGCTCTGTCACAAATCTGTGTTGGTAGTATGTGGGCCAACGCGTTGACGGAGTGGGTTTGCCATGCGGAAGA
>NZ_DF238970.1 GCF_000400995.2 Acidovorax sp. MR-S7
CTCATCCCCGGGCCCCCTGCAAAAGCGTTCGTCGCACCATCCACAGATTGGAGAGCGCGAACAGCGTGTGCAGCTGCGCCGTGTTCTTGGCCAAGCCGCGGTAGCGCACCTTCGCATGCCCGAACTGGCGCTTAATGACCCGAAACGGATGTTCGACCTTGGCGCGGATGCTGGCCTTGACGTGTTCGAGCTTGTCGAGCACAGCGCCCATGGGCGTGGCTTTGTCCAGAGCTTTGCGCTTGCCCGGGCGCATCGCCACATGCCAGTTGGCCTCGACGTGCTGCGTCTCTTCTCGCTTGCTC
>NZ_DF238971.1 GCF_000400995.2 Acidovorax sp. MR-S7
GGAAGGTCTGCACAACCCTGCCGCCACCCGCGTGATGTGAGACATTGCCGACATGAAGCAAATGAGCCTGGGCGAGAGCGGATACGAGCGCAAGACCAAGCGCACGCGCAAGCGCGAGTTCCTCGACGAGATGAACCTGGTGGTGCCGTGGGCCGAGCTGGTGGCACTGATTGCGCCGCACGCACCGGCCCCCGGTGCCAAAGGCGGTCGCCCGCCGTTTGCGGTCGAGACGATGTTGCGCATCCACTTCCTGCAGCAGTGGTTCAACCTGTCGGACCCGGCGATGGAAGAAGCCTTGTACGACACGGCGCTGTTTCGCGAATTCGCCGGGCTGGACATGGGCGAGGACCACCTGCCCGACGAGAGCACCATCCTGCGCTTTCGCCACCTGCTGGAGCGCCACCAGCTGAGCCTGCAGTTGCTGGCCACGGTCAACGCCACGCTCACGGCCAAGGGACTGCTCTTGAAGAGCGGCACCGTGGTGGACGCCACGCTCATTGCCGCGCCGAGCTCGACCAAGAACAGCAGCGGCGAGCGCGACCCCGAGATGCATCAGACGAAGAAGGGCAACCAGTGGCACTTCGGCATGAAGGCGCACATCGGGGTGGACGCCGACTCGGGCCTGGTGCACACGGTCATCGGCACAGCGG
>NZ_DF238972.1 GCF_000400995.2 Acidovorax sp. MR-S7
GCACTTCGGCATGAAGGCGCACATCGGGGTGGACGCCGACTCGGGCCTGGTGCACACGGTCATCGGCACAGCGGCCAACGTCAACGACGTGACGCAGGCCGGTGCGTTGGTGCATGGCCAGGAGAGCGATGTGTTCGCCGACGCGGGCTACCAGGGCGTGAGCAAGCGAGAAGAGACGCAGCACGTCGAGGCCAACTGGCATGTGGCGATGCGCCCGGGCAAGCGCAAAGCTC
>NZ_DF238973.1 GCF_000400995.2 Acidovorax sp. MR-S7
TGTGCATGATCTCCATCGTGCACACGATGCCTGCTCGAACAGGCTATCTCAAGATGGGTTTGCCGGACGCATACGATGTTCTCGGTCAGGCTCATGATGAAGGCGTCTTCGTCATTGACCGCGACGACCAGCGCCGGGATTTCCTTCTCGCCAAGCGACTTGAACGCCTTGAGCCTGCCTTCGCCGCAGATCAGCAAGTAGCGTTTGCCGTCCTCCAGATCGTCACGCGGCGTGACCGTGACGGGCTTTTTCAGGCCAAGGCTTTTGATGTTGCCGACGATCTCCTCGAACACACGGCCATTGCGGTCACGCGGGTTGAGCACGGCGATCTGATCGACCGGGATCATTTGCAGATCGGTGGCGTGGTGCCTCTTCGTCATGCGACTCTCCTCAAGCGGCTGCGCTCGGCCATGCTGTAGAGATAGTCCAGGCTGTCGAAGCGGTAGCTCTCGAATTCGAGGCCGTTGTGATCGGCCAGATGGATGCCTGACTGGCCGAAGTCCAGACGCGGCAGCAGGTAGTAGTCCAGCGGTGCCTGGTTCGTTTCGTCGAGCCGGACGGCGACCGTGATGTCCGGCGTCAGGCTGGTGTCGAAGCGCACTTTCCACCGCCTGCGTCCGTTGTCCTGCAACTGGCAGCGCGAGAGCACGAGCGAGACCGTGAACTCGCGGTTGACGGTGAGCAGGTCGCTCGCCGGATCGCGCACGACCGCGCCGCCGACCTCGGCGATCATCCGCTCGGTCTGGCCGACGATCTCCGGGTGCAGGCGGCGCAGAAACTGGTTGACCTCCAGATACTGATAGTCCCGATCCGGCGTGAACCCGACCGTCTGGTAAGCACGAATCAGACTTCCGAAGCGGTGCGCGTAGGCCGCCGCCGAGGGCATGCCTTCGGCCTCGTCGATGATCAGGCCGGAGAGGTAACCGTGCTGCTGGAACAGCCGCCGCAGCTTCTCGATCAATTCCTCGTTGCTGAAGCGGTATGCCCGTGCGCGCAGGATGCCCTGCGCGGTGTAAAACAGGTCGGGCGGCACGATGCCCTCGAACGCGCCTTCTTTCTTGATCCACATCTCCGGCTGGTTCACGACCCGCACCTTCTTGAGCTTGAAGGAGCGCCGGTTGTAGACGTTGTTGCCGATGTACTTTTCGTTGGAGAGAACTTCCCGCACCGTGGCGCGCGTCCAGTCGCGCCCGAGGTCGGTCTGGATGCCCTCGGCATTGAGCCGTTCGGCGATCTCCGATTCGAACAGCGCGTCCTCGACGAACCAGCGGTAGATCTGGTTCACGACGGCGACTTCGGCATCCGGGCCGGGCTGCAAGATCACGCGGTCGGTTTGCAGGCTCTTGTGCTCGCCGCGCGAAAGTTCGCCCTTCACCGAACCGGACTGGTCGATCAGCACGCGACGCAGGCCGTAGCCCGCTGGCCCGCCTTGGCGGAATCCCAACTCGATCAGACGGCACTGGCCCGCAAACACCTTCGCCGACAGCTCGCGGCTGTATTCGCCCGCCATCGCACGCTTGACGCCCTTGACGATGGTCGAGACGGGCGAGCCGTCGTTCTCGAACTGCTCGGCGCAGTAGGCGACCTGAATCCCGGCGCGGCGACAGATGTATTCGTAGTAGGCGCTTTCATCCGCGTCCTGAAACCGACCCCAGCGGCTCACGTCGTAGACAAGGATGATCTGGAAGTCAGCTTTGCCCACCTGCACGTCGGCGATCAGTTGCTGGAGCGCCTGCCTGCCGTCGATGCGCAGCCCGCTCTTGCCCTCGTCGGCGTAGGTGCGGACGATCTCGATGTTGCGCCGGGCGGCGTACTCGCGAATTTTGTCGCCCTGGTTCTCTGTCGAGTATTGCTGGTGCTCGGTGGACATGCGCACGTACTGCGCGGCGCGGTACACCGGCCCCGATCCTGTCGGGCTTGGAGGCGATTCGTTCGATTGCATAGACCCGGCCACTTCGATGGTTGACGTTTCGGGTCTGCCGCTCCCTTCATTGGCTGCGCTGCCGCTCCGTGAAGTTCACGAGAACGGTCGCGCAGACGGTTGGAATCGTTGCCATGCAGGATGTTCGAGAACCCGTTTGGAGGCGAAGTTACGGGGAGATCGCCGAGGCGTCGATCACGTCCTCTCTTGACACGTCCATCTTGCGCGGACACGTCACGGCCACCGGTGTGATCTCGACGACCCACGAAGCGCCGCTTTCCCTCGGAAACGCCGGGTGGCGTGTGATGCGGTAGAGGCCCGGCGGCAGGTCGCAGACGTCCATCTTTGCAAGATCGACGTCTGCCCCCTGATTCCGCACACTGGCGTCGCGCAGCCGCTGCTGCTCACGGTTGCGCTGCGCGTAGTCAGGACGGTCGGCGCGGTAGTCGCGCCAGTAGTCCGGATTACGCTGTGCCCACGCCTGCTGGGCGGCGCGCTGGTTGTCCCGGTAGTCAGGATCGGACTGGAGCTTGGCCTGCTGCCACTGGCGCTTGCGGGTGCGTTGGCAGTCAGGGTTGGAGCAATAGGCTTGGTCGGGAACTTGCGGGCGGGGTGCGAAAGGCTTGCCGCAGCAGGCGCAGCGTCGGGTCATCGTCGGGGTCTCCATGCAAAGGGGTGCTGGAAACCGCGACCGAATCATCGCAGCCGGGCGATTACTCACACTCGATCAAGTGGATCGTCGCCTTGCCGTAGATGCAGGGTGTGGGTAGGATTCGCGCAATGGCCCCACCGGAGATCGCATCTCCGGCCCAACGCCTCTTTTCACGGAGGCGTTTTCCTTTGCCCCGCCGAGGTGAGCAGCCTCGGCCCGACGCCTCCCGTGTGGAGGCGTTTCTATTTGCGCGATCACTCGTGGGCGACCACTTCCATATAGGGGCGCATCACGTTGGCGACCCGGCAAACCTGGGCGTAGCGCCACAGGTCGTCCGCCGAGGCCTTGCGCGCCCGCCAAACATCCTTCAGCGCCTCCATCGCCACATCCAGACCGATCTTGTTGCGGTGCTTGAAGCAGTCCACGACCGTCTTGGCCGCGCTGTAGACCCGCAGCGTCGCGCCGTCGCACGGGTGTTCCTCGATGCCCGCCGCGTGGACTTCGCCGGTCATCTGCACCATCCTGATCGGCGGCCAGTCCATGCGGGGCGCGTGGCTGCCGCGCGGCATGGCGATCCAGATCTGGTGCGGCAGTTGCGTGGTCAGCCCGTGGAATTGCAGTGCCGTCAGCAGGCAGAACACGGCTTGCGGCACCTTGGCTGCTACCACCGCGAGGCCTTCGTGCTCCGAGACTGGATGGTTGGGTGGGCGGTAGAGGCCGCGTCCAACCCTGTCCAGCAGACCAGCGGCGGTGAGGCGCGTCAGGACAACCCGTGGCGCACCGATGGCGTCCAGATCGACGGCGCGCAGCAGCCCTTGCTGGCGTGCCAGATCGAGGACGCGCTGGGTGTGAGTGTCGGCGGGCATGATCGGCAGATGTTCCGTTTATTCTTTCAATATAGCATTTAGGAGATAAAACGGAACATCAGGTCGCCGCCGACCCGACTGCTTCGAAATTGTGTCGCCAGCGCCGACGCAATCTCCACCGGTCAGTCGGCGAGTGGCGAATCTCCAGCCGGTGGTTGGAGAATTGCCTGCTTTCGACCCGTGCAACCGGTGGTTGCACAGGTCGACCGGCTTCTATGCCCGCTGCTTTTCAGGCTAAGACCGCCGCCGTTCTTTGGGTCACCCGATGCGGAGATTGGCGACATCATTCACCGCAATATACGCGGTGAATGGCTTGCGCCTGCGGCGAATTGGGTGTTTAATCTCCGCATGAACTACGGAGAAAAACGCTACATCTGGCAGGCCGACGACTGGCCGAACTGGCGCTACGACCTGTCCGCGCTGACGTGGCCCTTGACCGAGGTCAGCCGTGCCCAAGGCCTGCTGCTGGGCCGTCTGGCCGACGTGGGATTGGCGCTGCGCGATCAGGCCAGCCTCGCCGCACTGACCGAGGACGTGGTCAAGACCAGCGAAATCGAAGGTGAAGTGCTCAGCGTCGAATCGGTGCGTTCGTCCATCGCCCGTCGCCTGGGCGTGGACATCGGCGCGGTCGCGCCGGTGGATCGGCACGTCGAAGGCGTGGTCGAGATGGTGCTCGATGCCACTTCCCATGCCGCTGTCCCGTTGACCGCCGAACGGCTGTTTGGTTGGCACGCGGCTTTGTTCCCGACCGGCTACTCCGGCATGAACAGAATCGCCATCGGCCAGTGGCGTGATGATGCCGACGGGCCGATGCAGGTGGTGTCCGGCCCGGTGGGGCGACGCAAGGTTCACTTCCAGGCCCCGCCCGCCGAGGCGCTGCCCGCCGAGACGGCGAAGTTCCTCGCATGGGCGAACGAAGAATCCGGCGAGCCTGCGCTCGTGAAAGCAGGCCTCGCACATTTGTGGTTCGTGACGCTGCACCCGTTCGACGACGGCAACGGGCGCATCGCCCGCGCCGTGGGTGATCTGTTTCTCGCCCGCGCCGATGGCAGTCCGCAACGCTTCTACAGCCTGTCGGCGCAAATCCAGCGCGAGCGCAAGGACTATTACGACGTGCTGGAGCGCACGCAGAAAGGCACACTCGATGTGACGGGCTGGTTGTCGTGGTTCCTCGGCACCCTCGGGCGCGCCGTCACGAGCGCGCAAGGCACGCTGGACGGCGTGCTGGTCAAGGCGCGCTTCTGGCAACGCTGGGCAGGCACGCCGCTGAACGAACGGCAGGTGAAACTGCTGAACCGCCTGCTCGACGGCTTCGAGGGCAAGCTCACCAGCAGCAAGTGGGCGACCATCGCCAAGTGTTCGCCGGACACCGCGCTGCGCGACATCACGCAACTGCTGGAACTTGGCGTGCTGAAGAAGTCACCCGGCGGCGGGCGCAGCACCGGCTACGAGCTGGCAGGCCAGTAGGCCGGTGGCGCGGATGCGGCGGTCAGACGGGCAGCGATGCCAAGGCCGAGGGTGTGCAGAATTTTGTGTAAACGGACAATCCACCGCCGGCGCGAGCCGGCCTGTCCGTAAGCACAATGAGCACCAAGAAACACGACGTACCCGAAGAACTGCTGTCTGGCCTGCTGGCTAACTACAAGAAGCCTGAAGACCTCATCGGCGAGAACGGCCTTCTTCCTTCAGCGACAGGGCGACGTCCTCCACCAGTTGCGCTCCGGTTGAACTCAGATTGCCCTTGACAACCTCCTTGTACAACTTGCGCACCGCATCGTGCATCTGTATGAAGGGCGTGACCGTCGTAAGCGTGGCCCCAAGGCCCTTCTTGTGAGGAGCGGAGGGTCAATGCAGGATATGTCCATGTGCAAGACAGTGGACACACCCCAGAGTGGAACGGCCCGACGGTGGAGCGAGTCATGCGCAACGGCAAGGGTGCCGTTCACACTTTTTCGTTCGCGACGGTCGGATCCGCTGGGTCTAGGGAGCTTTGCGCTTGCCCGGGCGCATCGCCACATGCCAGTTGGCCTCGACGTGCTGCGTCTCTTCTCGCTTGCTC
>NZ_DF238974.1 GCF_000400995.2 Acidovorax sp. MR-S7
GGCTCTGTCACAAATCTGTGTTGATGACCGGCACTCCGATGGCGTCGAGCAAGAGCTGGCGCGGCTTTGCGGCGCCTCCGGTGCGGTCGAAGAATCGGAACCACGCCAGGTAGAGCGGCAGGTTTTTGGTGGCCACTCCACGGAAGGGGCGGAGCCCCTCCTTGATGCGGCTGTGGAGGGCGTTGACGTTCTGGATGTGGTACGGCCCCAGCTTGTGCAAGCCGCGCGGAATCTGCCGCACCACGACCCCCAGCGCCTTCCCGGCGGTCTTGTAGGCGCTG
>NZ_DF238975.1 GCF_000400995.2 Acidovorax sp. MR-S7
AAAGCTAGCACTGGCGCGGGGGTGGTCTGGGTAGACCGTTGATTTCATTGACTTTCCTGTTCGCTTTGTAAACGGGTATGGTGGCCTCCCACTTTTGAGGTTCACGATGCAGGGTTGGCACACAACGTTTTTGGGGATGCGTGGGCTCCCCCGCGATATCAGCGACTTCGAGATGAAGGCATTTTTCACCTTCGATGGTGCCGAGCGCGACGCAATCAATGCACGCCGAGGTGATTCCCACAAGCTTGGTCTGGCGCTCCATATTGGTTTCCTGCGCATGAGTGGGCGTTTGCTCGGTGCCTTTCGGGTAATTCCAGTAGCCTTGTGGCGCCACCTTGGCAACGAGCTTGGCATTGCAGCACCAGAAGTCGCCTCGCTGAGAGCCATGTATGAACGCGGGCGCACGCTATTCGATCACCAACAAGTAGCCTGCACGGTCCTTGGATTCCAGTGGATGAGCGAGCACCAGCGCCGCTCACTGGTACGTGAACTGCGCGACGAAGTGGCGCGCTGCGCCGACCGCGATCAGCTACTCGTGCGGGCGCGTCAATGGCTGTACAAGAACAAGCTGGTGATCGTGCACGAGCGGGCAATTCGGACACTGATTGCGGCGGCACTTGCCCAGCTTGAAGTTGAAACAGGCACCGCCATCGCCGCCAGCGTTGATCCAGCAACACTTGATCGCTGGCGAGCCTCAGTTTCAGAGCTGCGCCCAGATGGACAAACCCAGCAGAGTTGGCTATGGGCTGCACCGGCGAAACACTCAACCCGCCAAATCAGCGAGGTACTGGAGCGCATCGACCTGCTTTACACGCTGGACGTTCATAAGCACCTGGCAGACATCCCCGATCTCATCTTGCGCCGCTACGCGCGCCGACTTGTCTCCAGGCCGCCCTCAGCCGGAGCCAAGATCAAAGAGCCAGCGCGCACCGTGGAGGTCGCATGCTTTCTTCGGTATTGCCTGTTCACCACCACAGACCAGTTGATCCTTATGGTGCAGCGCCGGATCGCCGATCTGTGGCGTCAGGCTGCCGCCGATGTCCCCGCTACCGTCAATTGGGCCGCAATGTACAAAACGCTGCTCGGCGAACTTGTTGCCTTGAGCGCGCAAGGTGCGGTGCCAGATGCTGAGTTGCGTGCCCGTCTTGAAGCCTTGATCACCGAAACCCAGAAACGCAAACCACCGAGCAGGGCCTCCCTGGTCCGCGAGGGATTGATTGATGGAATTCGCCCCGTGCGGTCGTTGCTCGTCGCCATTGCAAAGCTGCCCTGGCAGGCCACCGGCGAGCATCCTGCCATCGAGTACCTTGCCAAGCTGCAAGCTTTATATCTCAAAGGATCCAGAAAGCTGCCAGTTGAAGTGGTGGCACCAAGTCTGGGAATGATCTGGCAGGTTTCGATCTCCAGCCCAGACCGGGAACGGGCGTTTCAGGCGTTGGAGGTGGCCACCCTGTTTGCCCTGCGCCGCGCGGTGCGCAATGGCTCGGTCTGGATTGAGCACAGCCTGAGCTTTCGGGGTCGTGCGCGCTTGTTCTTCACGGACGAGCGTTGGCAGGCAGAGTCCAAGAAACACTATGCCCGTCTATCGTTACCCAGCAAGGCTGCCACTTTCTTGAAGCCTTTGCTGGCCAGAGTAACTGCCGGTGTCGATGCGGTGGCCGCTGCAGCCCGCAGTGGCGTACTGCGCGTGGATGATGAACTCCATTTGTCGCCATTGCCCGCAGAGGACGAAGACCCAGAAGTGACCAAGCTGCGCGCGGCTTTGGATCACCGCATCGGTGAGGTTCAATTGCCGGAAGTGATTCTGGCCGTTGACGCCCAGGTGCGCTTTAGCTGGATCATGCTCGGACGTGAGCCGCGCTCTACCGACGAGCTGCTGATGGTCTATGCCGGCATCATGGCCCACGGCACCAGTCTGACTGCGGTCGAATGCGCGCGCATGATTCCGCAATTGTCTGCCACCAGCATTCGCCAGGCCATGCGCTGGGCGCGGGACGAACGGCGTCTGAGCCAGGCCTGCCAGGCTGTGCTGGAATTCATGCAGCGACACCCGATTGCCGCCACCTGGGGGCGGTCCGATTTGGCATCTTCTGACATGATGAGCATGGAGACCACCAAACGGGTGTGGCAAGCCCGGCTTGATCCTCGGCGCAACACACCTTCCATTGGAATCTACTCCCATGTAAAAGACCGGTGGGGCATCTTCCATGCGCAGCCCTTTGTGCTCAATGAGCGCCAGGCGGGCGTGGCCATTGAAGGTGTCATCCGCCAAGAAAAGCTGGAGACCAGCCAGCTTGCTGTGGATACCCATGGCTACACCGACTTTGCCATGTCACATGCCCGTTTGCTTGGTTTTGATCTTTGCCCGCGGTTGAAGGAACTCAAACAGCGCCACCTCTTTGTGCCACGCGGCACCAAAGTGCCCGCAGAAATCGCTGCGGTGTGCGAAGCCAATGTCGACGTCGCTTTGATCGAAAAGCATTGGGATAGTCTGGTGCACCTGGCAGCCTCGGTCATGAGCGGACATGCCAGTGCGGTGGCAGCTCTTGCGCGGTTCGGTTCTGCCGCCCAGGGCGATCCAATCTATGAGGCTGGCGTGCAATTGGGGCGGTTGCTGCGTACGGCGTTTTTGGCTGACTACTTTGTCAAGGACGCTTTCAGGAACGAGTTGCGCCGGGTGCTCAATCGGGGCGAGGCTGTTAACGCCCTCAAGCGCGCCATTTATACCGGCCGGATCAGCCCGGCGCAGGCCAAACGTGTCGATGAAATGCAGGCTGTGGCCGATGCGTTGAGCCTGATGGCCAACATCGTGATGGCGTGGAATACCTCACAGATGCAGGCGGTCCTGGATCGCTGGTCGAACCGCCGCCAGGTCATTCCACCGGAACTGATCGGGAAGATTGCGCCCACCAGGCTGGAGAGCATCAACTTGCGGGGTGTGTTTCGCTTCCCGGTTGACCGCTATGCTGACCAAATCCTGCCTTCGCGGCCAAATGCATCGATAACTGGCACCAATGGATGAAACCGACCACGGTTTGACGCCACGAATCGCAGATTTGAAAGTGAACAGGAAAGTCAATGAAATCAACGATCTACCAACACCACCTCCGCGCCAGTGCTAGCTTTTCGTACCGTCACTTATTGCACTGAAAACGAGGAGACCCC
>NZ_DF238976.1 GCF_000400995.2 Acidovorax sp. MR-S7
CATCCGTCTGCGCGGCCCAGTGGATACCGAGCAACTCAAGGCGGTGCTGGCCGTGGTGCGCGCATGATCGGTTTGCCAGCGAACACGCGGGTGTGGATCGTGGCCGGCCACACCGACATGCGCAAAGGCTTCGACGGTTTGGCGGCAATGGTCCAAGGAGCTTTGAGCGAGAACCCGTTCAGTGGCCACGTCTTTGTCTTTCGCGGCCGGCGCGGCGACATCCTCAAAGTGCTGTGGTTTGATGGCCAAGGTTTGCTGCTGCTGTGCAAGCGGCTCGAACGCGGCCGCTTTGTCTGGCCGCAAGCTGCATCCGGCGGCGTGTCTCTGACCTCAGCCCAACTCTCGATGCTGCTTGAAGGCATCGACTGGCGCATGCCGGCGCGCACGCACCGTCCCGATCTGGCTGCGTAAAGCTTGGCAGTTGCGGGTCATTCCCGATGAGGTGAGACAGCAGAGTTGGGCATACTCAAAACCGTGCCGACGCCCCATCAACCGCCCCAGAACATCGACGAATTGCTGCGCATCATCGCGGCGCGCGACAGCGAGGTGGCCCTGCTCAAGTTGATGGTCGACAAACTCAAATTGCAACTGCTGCGCCGGGTTCGCTCCGAATTCGGTACCTCCAGCGAACAGTGGTCGGCGCAGATGCCTTTGATCGATGGTGGCGAGACCGCGATGGTCACTCGAGCCAAGGCCGCATCTGCACCGGCCCCCGCCAATGACCCGCAGATCGACCGCAGTCTGCCCGCGCACCTGCCGCGCGATGTTCGGGAGCACCTGCCCGAGATCAGCGACACGCACCAGGACACAAATGGCCAGTCCTGCGGGTGCACCGCTTGTGGCGCTCGACTGCGTAAGATAGGACAGGATGTCTCCGAACAACTGGAGTACGTGCCTGCCCACTTCAAGGTGATCCGGCATGTGCGTCCCAAGCTGGCCTGCGTGGCGTGCCATGCCATCTTCCAGGCCAGCGCACCCAGCCGCCCCATAGCGCGCGGACTGGCCGGTGCCGGCCTGCTGGCCCATGTGCTGGTGTCCAAGTACTGTGACCATTTGCCTCTCTACCGCCAAAGCGGCATTTACGCCCGCAGCGGTGTTGAGCTGGACCGCTCAACGCTGGCCGGCTGGGTTGACCAGGCCGGTCAATTGCTTGATCCCCTGGTGGCCGCACTGGGGCGCTACACCCTGGCGGCTGCCAAGATTCATGCCGACGACACCCCCGTGCCGGTGCTGCAGCCCGGGCGCGGCAAGACCAAGACGGGGCGCTTG
>NZ_DF238977.1 GCF_000400995.2 Acidovorax sp. MR-S7
TCGCGCATTCAAAACGGCTGGCGTCCAATCGTGCCTATTCGGATCCGTCAATCATGGGGTTGTGAGAGGTTCCCTGAAGACTGGTATAGATCTTGTACACGTGCCCTACAAGGGAGGCAGCGCGGCTCTGAGCGATGCCGTCGGCGGTCAGATTCCGCTGGTGATCAACTCCGTTCCAGCGTGCATGCCGCACATCGAGGCGAAACGGCTCAAGGTTCTCGCCATCGCCAGCCCGTCGCGCCATCCCAAGCTGCCGCAGGTGCAGACCTTCTCGGAAAGCGTGCCGGGTATCGTCGCCAGCGCCTGGTACGGCGTGCTGGCTCCGGCGAAGACGCCGCCGGACGTATTGCAACAGCTGGGCGCAGCCTTTGCGAAATCGGTCGAACTGCCCGATGTCAAGGCCAAGCTGGCGGCAGCATTCATCGACCCCATGCAGATCGGTCCGCAAGCGTTCTCGAAGTTCCTCGGAGAGGAAATCGCGCGTTGGCAGGCGGTGGCCAGGCAAACCGGTATCACGGCCAATTCCTGAAGCGCTGGCGGCTGCGGCCGCCAGGCCACTGGCGCCGCCCTCCAGAGTTTTCGGGCCTTTGTCCTACACCGCTGAGCATGCGGCGTTCCCAACATTGGTGCGCAACGACACCTAGCCACTCCAGCAGGAGTGAGACAGAGGGGAGCCCCACATGAAAGCTTGGTTTGTACCGTTCAAACTGGTCTCGTATGCGGTAGTGCTGCTGATGGTGGGCGCGATCTGCTACGGCGGCATCATTGCGCTCACCTACTGGTCCGGCATCGGCGTGTGAGGCGCGCAATGAACAAGCGCCAAACCCGTCTGTTCGCGATCGGTGCCACAGCCGTCTCGGCCCTCGTCTTCCTGGGACTGACGCTGGACAGCCACCGGCAATTCGACCGCCTCACCAACGCCCATGCCATCACCCCTGCCGTCACGCTCGGCAAGGACGTATGGCACAAGAACAATTGCATCAACTGCCATACCCTGTTCGGCGAAGGCGCCTACTACGCCCCCGATCTCACCAAGATCACCAAGCTGCGCGGAGAGGCCTACCTCAAGGCCTACCTCAAGGATCCGTCGAAGTTCTACGACGAGAAGCGCCATCGGCGCCTCATGCCCAAGCAGGATCTGAGCGATGACGATATCGCGGGCCTCATCGCCTTCCTCGACTGGGTGAGCAATGTGGACAACCAGGGCTGGCCCCCGCGGCCCATCCTCGTTACCGGGGCAGCCCTGCCGGGCAGCGACCGAAGCGCCAGCCAGCAGACGGATGCGTCTGCCGCAGACCGCGGCGTAGGCGACGCGCCCCCGGGGGCACGTCCCGTCAGTGGCCAGGAAGATCCCATTGCCCTCGGCGAGCGGCTGTTTCGCTCTGCCACGCCGGCGTGCACCGCGTGCCACTCCACGGCACCCGGCGTCGACATGGCAGGCCCGTCCCTGGCAGGCCTGCAGGGCCGCACCGAATCGCTGCTGGCATCGGGCCAGTACAAGGGGAAGGCGCATGACGTGAGCGGCTATATCCACGAATCGATCGCGGAACCCAGCGCACACCTGGTGCCGGGCGCCATGTATTCGGCAGACGGCACCTCGTTCATGCCCACGACGTATGCGAAAGACCTGAAGCCGGAGCAGATCGACCAGCTCACGGCCTATTTGATGTCGTTGAAATAGGCCAAACGGTGGTATGCGCAGGCAGGTCCGCACCATCGCAGCGCCAGGTTCTCCCGGGAGTCCGCCATGAGATACAAGTCACAAGCCGTCGCCTACTGGTACTTCGCCGTGGCCGTGGCCCTGTTCGGCCTGCAGCTGGTGTTCGGGCTGCTGTCGGCCACCAAATACCTGGGGCCCGATCCCTTGCTCTACATCCTGCCGTTCGACGTCACCAAGATGATCCACACGAACGTGCTCATCGTGTGGGTGATCTGCGGCTTCATGGGCGCCACGTACTGGATGGTGCCGGATGAATCCCGCACCGAACTCCACAGCACGCGGATCGCCTATGTCCAGCTCGTGCTGTGGACCCTCATGGGCCTGGCCACGGTGGTCGGCTACCTGTTCCGCTGGGGCACCGGCAACAAGCTGCTGGAGCAGCCCCTGCCGTCGAAGATCGTCATCGTCATCGTCATGCTCATGTTTCTCTACAACGTGGGCATGACCATCCGGAAGTCGGGACGCTTCACCACGACGGAAGGCGTGCTGCTGGGCGGCCTGGGCCTGGCCGCCGTGCTGTACCTGCCTGCACTGCTGTACTACGAGAACTACACCGTTTCCATCTTCTACCGGTGGTGGACGATCCATCTGTGGGTGGAGGGGGTGTGGGAAATGATCCAGGGCGGCTTCCTTGCCTATCTGCTCATCCGCCTGTCGGGCGCCGACCGGGAGGTGATGGAAAAGTGGCTGTACGTGATCGTCGGGCTCGTCTTCATTGCCGGCATCCTGGGCACGGCGCACCACTACTACTGGGTGGGCGTGCCGTCGTACTGGCTGCCGATCGGCGGCATCTTCAGCGCGCTGGAACCCGTGGCACTGGTGGGCATGGCGATGTATGCGTATTTCGCCATCCGGCGTTCGGGCATGGCCCATCCCAACAAGCTGGCGCTGCACTGGACCGTGGGCAGCGCGGTCTACACGCTGTTCGGAGCGGGGCTCCTGGGGCTGGCGCACACGTTTCCGAGCGTCAACAAATGGACGCACGGCACATTGATCACGGCCATGCATGGCCACGCCGCCTTCTATGGCGCCTACGCGATGATCGTGCTGGCGATGATCACCTATGCCCTGCCCTCCTTCACGCGCCGGCCCGAGGAAGGCACGTCCATGGGCTATCTCTCCTTCTGGATGCAGATGGCCGGCATGTTCGGCATGACGCTTTCGTTTGCCACGGCAGGCATCGGACAGGTGTACCTCGAACGCATCATGGGAATGGGCTACCTGGATGCGCAGCTCAAGATCCAGGTGCACTTCGTCATGCTCATCATCACGGCGTCCATCTTCACCATCGGGGTCGCGCTGTTCATCATCGACTTCTTCCGCTACGCGCCCCGGTTGGAACCGTTGCGCGCCGATGCCCCCCACCATCCACTCGATGCGAACAGAACTGCCGCCACTGCATGAGCCGGTGGGCGCACAGCCAGCAGCCGGCTCCGCCGCGCCCTACTACGTGCCGAGCGGCGACGAGGTCGAGGTTTTCGCACGATGCCACGCACAGGGCCTGGCCGTGATGCTCAAGGGGCCCACGGGATGCGGCAAGACGCGTTTCATGGAGCACATGGCTTGGCGCCTGCAACGGCCGCTCATCACCATTTCCTGCCATGACGACCTGAGCGCCAGCGACTTGGTGGGGCGGTTCCTCATCCGCCATGACGGCACCGTGTGGCAGGACGGGCCTCTCACGCGTGCCATGCGCGAAGGTGCCCTGTGCTATCTGGACGAGGTGGTGGAGGCGCGGCAGGACACTGTGGTCGTGCTGCATCCGCTCACCGACCACCGGCGCATGCTGCCCATCGACAAGACAGGCGAGCTGCTGCAGGCCACACCCGGTTTCGGCCTGGTGGTGTCGTACAACCCGGGCTACCAGCGCATGCTCAAGGACCTCAAGCCCAGCACGCGGCAACGTTTCGTGGCATTGGATTTCGATTTCCCACCACCAGACGCGGAGGCGCAGATCGTTGCGCAAGAGGGCGGCGTGGCCCTGGGAGATGCCCGCGCATTGGTACAGCTGGCCGTGCGCCTGCGTGCACTGCAGGATCGCGGCTTGGCGGAAGTGCCCAGTACGCGCCTGCTGGTCGCCGCGGCGCAGCTGGCCGCAGGTGGCATCGAATTGCGCCGAGCCTGTTACCGCGCCGTAGTGTCCCCGCTCTCCGACGAGCCCGCACTGGTGGGGGCCATGCGCGACCTCGTAGATGCCACCTTCGTGTGAGCCATGGCCGAGGCCGAAGACGTCATCACCGACGCGGCGAGACACGCGACGACTTTCGCGCAGGCCTTGTGGCGCAGGCACCGCCCCGACAAAAGCCCTGCTTCCTTGCATTTGGCGGACTCCGCCGATCGGCTGGACCTGCTGATACGCGCGGCCTTCGGCGATGGGCTTTCGCTACGGACGGCGCAGGAGCCCGCACCGGCGACATTCCTGCGCCGATGGTTCGTGCGCAACGAGCCACCGCCGCACACCTCGGCCTTACCGGGCACCGATGGAACGCACGTATGGCTGCCTCGCACAATGCCCGCCTCCCTGTCGCCCGCCATGGCAGCGGAACGCTACCGCGTGCTGGCCTTGGTCCAAGCGATGCGCGCACGACGAGGCGGGGCGCCCCTGCACGCAAGCACGCACCGACCGTTGTTGCGCGATCTGTTTTCTCTGCTGGAGGCCCATGCGGCCGATCATGCGCTGATCGCTCTCCTGCCGGGCATGGCTGCGCCGCTGGAGCGCTTGCACCAGGCTGTGCTGGAGGAGCGCCCTTCTCCAGACACCTTGCCACGCGCCCTTCGCAGCTTGGAAAGATTGGCACGTGCCATCCTGGCTGCCCTCGCAGGCGCTCCGCTGGCGTACGACCCTGCAGAGCTTCCCGCGTTGCCGCAGGCAGGCGGCTCAAGGCAATGGCTGATCCCCCTGCCCGCCAGCGCGGCACAGGTGATGGCGCGCGCGCAGGAGCTGATGCCGCTGTTCGTTCCCGCAGAGGGGGAAGGCAGGCTACAGCGGTGGCTGTGGCGGGACGCATGGCTGGGAGAGATGCGCAATCCGGCCCCGCCGGCAAGAGCTTGCGCCGGCGACAATGCGCCGGCCGAACAGATACCGCCGCAAATGCCCGTACGTTCTGCACGCTTGGCACGCCGCCCGCAATCGCGTCAACCACGCGAGGATGAAGACGACGAAGGGGGATCGGGCGCCTGGATGGTACAGACGGCTCAGCCACACGAGCAGGCCGAAGACCCCATGGGCATGCAGCGACCCAGCGACCAGGACGCCAAGACAGCGGCAGAAGAGTTTGCCGATGCACTGTCCGAGCTGCCCGAAGCGCGGCTCGTCTCGACTTCGGAGCGTGCCAAGGAAGTACTGTTGAGCGACGATCCTCCCGAGAGGCTGGCACATCAGGCAACCTGGCATGCGGAAAGGCGCGATGCGCTCACGCTGCAGTATCCCGAATGGGACTTTCGCACAGGGACCTATCGCATTCCGGGTGCCACTGTGCAGGTGTTCGAAGCATCTGACGGGCCCGCAGGCTGGCTGCAGGACACGCTGGCCGAGCGGCAAGCGATGCTGCAAGAGGTGCGCCGGCGATTCGAATTGCTGCGCAGCCGCCGGACGCGCGTGCGCCGGCAGCTCGATGGCGACGACATCGATCTCGATGCCTGTGTCGAAGCACATGCGGACTTTGCCGCCGGACTGCCCTTGTCCCAGCACCGCTATTGCAGCGAACGGCGCACGCGGCGGGACCTGGCGGTGATGGTGCTGATCGACGTCAGCGGCTCCACCGATGCGTGGATCGCACCAGGCCGGCGGGTGATCGACGTGGCACGCGAGGCACTGCTGCTCGTGAGCGTCGCACTCGACGGCATGGATGCGCCCTTCGCCGTGCAAGCCTTCTCGGGCGAAGGCCCTCAGGGCGTCACCGTCCGCAACGTCAAACGCTTCCACGAAGCGTACGGACCTCCGGTCGCCCTGCGCATCGCGGGACTGGAGCCCGAGCACTACACGCGCGCAGGCGCTGCATTGCGGCATGCATGCACCACCCTGCTGCAGACCCCTGCGGCGCACCGGCTGCTGCTGCTGCTCTCCGACGGCAAGCCCAATGATATCGACGACTACGAGGGGCGATACGGCATCGAGGATGTCCGGCAGGCCGTCGCCGAAGCGCGCCTACAAGGCGTCGCCCCCTTTTGTTTGACGGTGGACCGGCATGCGGCGGACTACCTGCCCTTTATTTTCGGCGCGCACCATTTCGCACTGCTGCCCCGCACGGAGCATCTGCCGGCAGTGCTCCTGGACTGGTTGAGACGCCTGCTCACGGTGTAGCGCCCTGCGGGCCTGAATGCCCGAGGTCAGAGCTTCTTCTTGCGGGTATTGGGCAGGAATGCCGTCGCCAATCCCAGCAGGGGCGTGTCCGAATTTTTGTGTAAACGGGTCGGACTTCAATTGACGGAGATGCGGTCTCCGAACTGAATGGT
>NZ_DF238978.1 GCF_000400995.2 Acidovorax sp. MR-S7
CTAGAGCGTGTTATGAACTTGATAGCGCCTGCGGTAGATTCGCCCAATGGCAAGGCGTAAGCAGTATCCGACGGATGTGACGAATGAAGAATGGAGTTTCGCAGCGCCGTATCTGGCTCTGATTGATGAGAAAGCAGCGCAGCGCCAGCACGAACTGCGCGAAGTGTTCAATGCCTTGCGCTGGATGGCCCGTGCAGGAGCGCCATGGCGGATGCTGCCAGGAGACTTCCCCCCGTGGGAAGCGGTCTATCAGCAAACGCGCCGCTGGCTGCGAGCGGGATGCTTTGAGGCCATGGCCAACGACCTTCGCTCGATCATTCGCGTGGCGCAAGGCCGACAGGGCCAGCCCAGTGCAGCAGTCTTTGATGGGCGCACCTTGCAATCGAGTTGCGAGAGCGGCCCGCGTGCGGGCTATGACGGCTACAAGCGGCGCAATGGCTCGAAGGTGCATATGGCTGTTGATACGCTGGGGTATCTGCTGGCAGTGCATGTCACACCAGCCAATGAGCAAGAGCGAGCGCAAGTGGCGCAGTTGTGCGAAGCGGTCCAGGAGGCGACAGGCGAGACGGTGAAACTGGCCTGGGCCGATCAGGGCTACACGGGTGAGGAGCCAAACCAGCAGGCCAGTGAGCACGGCATTGACCTGCAAATCGTCAAGCTGCCCGAGGCCAAGAAAGGCTTTGTGTTGTTGCCCAGGCGCTGGGTGGTCGAGCGCAGCTTTGGCTGGCTGGCGCGCTTCAGAAGGCTCAGCCGCGACTACGAGAGACTGCCCCAGGTGCTCGCTGGGCTGCACTTCCTGATCTTCGTGATCCTCATGTTGCCCAAGGCTGCGCCTGTCCTGGGCTCCGGAATAAGTTCATAACACGCTCTAG
>NZ_DF238979.1 GCF_000400995.2 Acidovorax sp. MR-S7
CCGCGCCAGCTCTTGCTCGACGCCATCGGAGTGCCGGTCATCAACACAGATTTGTGACAGAGCCAAAAGAAAAGCCACCCGACGGGTGGCTTTTTCACCTTCCAGTGCCCTATCGGGCACCTGGTGGCTCGATCAGTGGAACTGCTCTTCTTCGGTGGAACCCGTCAGGGCCTTCACGGAAGACGAACCGCCTTGGATCACCGTGGTCACGTCGTCGAAGTAGCCCGCGCCCACTTCCTGCTGGTGCGACACGAAGGTGTAGCCCTGCTCGCGTGCGGCGAATTCAGGTTCCTGGATCATTTCCACGTAATGGCGCATGCCTTCGCCGCGAGCGTAGGCGTGGGCGAACTTGAACGTGTTGTACCAGTTGCTGTGAATGCCGGCCAGCGTGATGAACTGGTACTTGTAGCCCAGTGCGGACAGGTCTTCCTGGAAGGAAGCGATCTGCTTGTCGTTGAGGTTCTTCTTCCAGTTGAACGAGGGCGAGCAGTTGTAGCTCAGCAGCTTGCCAGGGCATGCGGCCAGCACGGCCTGGGCGAATTCGCGGGCGAAGCCGATGTCGGGCACGCCGGTCTCGCACCACACCAGGTCGGCATAGGGCGCGTACGCCACGCCGCGGCTGATGGCCTGCTCCAGGCCGTTCTTCACGCGGTAGAAGCCCTCTTGCGTACGCTCGCCGGTCAGGAAGGGCTTGTCGTTGGCGTCGTGGTCGCTGGTGATCAGGTTGGCGGCCTCGGCATCGGTGCGGGCCAGCACGATGGTGGGCACGCCCATCACGTCGGCGGCGAAGCGCGCGGCGATCAGCTTCTCGCAGGCTTCCTGCGTGGGCACGAGCACCTTGCCGCCCATGTGGCCGCACTTCTTCACGGCGGCCAGCTGGTCTTCGAAATGCACACCTGCGGCACCGGCGGCGATCATGTTCTTCATCAGCTCGAAAGCGTTCAGCACGCCGCCGAAACCGGCTTCCGCATCGGCCACGATGGGCAGGAAGTAGTCGACGAACTCCTTGTCGCCGGGGTTCACGCCGCGGCCCCACTGGATTTCATCGGCACGCTTGAAGGTGTTGTTGATGCGGCGGACCATGGTGGGCACCGAGTCGTAGGCATACAGCGATTGGTCGGGATACATGGTTTCGCTGGTGTTGCCGTCGGCGGCCACTTGCCAGCCCGACAGGTACACGGCTTCCAGGCCCGCCTTGGCCTGCTGCATGGCCTGGCCGGCGGTGATGGCACCGAAGGCGTTCACGTAGCCCTTCTTGGCCCCACCGTTCACCAGTTCCCACAGCTTTTCGGCGCCGCGCTGGGCCAGCGTGTATTCGGGCTGCAGGCTGCCGCGCAGGCGCACCACGTCGGCAGCGCTGTAGCCGCGCTTGACGCTCTTCCAGCGAGGGTTCTGGGCCCAGTCCTTTTCGAGGGCTGCGATCTGTTGCTCACGGCTGAGTTGTGCGTTCAGGGACTTCGACATGGTTGCTCTCCAAGGGTTGGTTCATCGGGGGGCATCGGTGCGATGCCCTTGGAGACAACTTTAAGTCTTCTATAAGACTCGCACAAGCTCTTATGTCTTATAGAAGACATGATTTTTTTACTTAAAAATCAACGACATAACTTTTCATTTTTATGATGAGAAATATATTTTCTCGTATTGAGAAATTTTGCGGCAATGCAGCATGACTCATTTTTCATTTAGCAAAACTTCACTCACCATATGAAAAATCATGGCCGACATGAAAAAAGGGAACGCGCTGCGTTCCCTTTTTCGGCTTTCGCGCCCGCCTGGCAGCGGGCGCATGCCTGCATGCTTAGCCCATGTGCAGGCCGCCATTGACGGAGAAATCCGCCCCCGTGGCGTAGCCGCCTTCTTCCGAGGAAAGCCACGAGATGATGGATGCGATCTCGCTGGGCTCGCCCAGGCGCTTGACCGGCACCGTCGCCACGATCTTTTCCAGCACGTCCGGACGGATGGCCTTGACCATGTCGGTGCCGATGTAGCCCGGGCTCACGGTGTTCACGGTCACGCCCTTGGTGGCCAGCTCCTGCGCCAGGGCCATCGAGAACCCGTGCATGCCCGCCTTGGCGGCCGAGTAATTGGTCTGTCCGGCCTGACCCTTTTCGCCGTTCACGCTGCTGATGTTGACGATGCGGCCCCAGCCCTTCTCCACCATGTCGCCCACGACCTGCTTGGTCACGTTGAACATGCTGTTGAGGTTGGTCTCGATCACCGCGTCCCAGTCCTCGCGCGTCATCTTGACGAACATGCGGTCGCGCGTGATGCCAGCGTTGTTGACCAGCACGTCAATGGTGCCGTGCTCGGACTTGGCCTTGGTGAAGGCCTCGACGGTGGAGTCCCAGTCGCCCACGTTGCCCACCGATGCATGAAAGGTGTAGCCCTGTGCCTTCTGCTCTCCCAGCCATTTCTCGTAGTCGCGCGTCGGGCCGCAACCTGCGATGACCTTGAAACCATCCCGGTGCAGACGCTGGCAAATGGCAGTGCCGATGCCCCCCATGCCTCCTGTGACGTACGCGATCTTCTGACTCATTGTGCTCTCCTGGTTTGGCAAAACGGAATGTGTTCCAAGTGCCACTCTACCCAAGAATCGCGGTGTTTCCGTCGAGGAAAACACGGGGCGCCGCAGAGATTTTGGAGGCCCTCAGGCATGCGATGATGACGGGTTATGGATGCGCCATGCTTTGCCATGGGACCATGAAAAAAGCCGCGCCCGAGGGCGCGGCCTGTGGGCCTGGAGGCCCCGCTCGCGCAGGGCCACCGTCTGGCTCCTCAGCGCTCCACCGCCAGCGAAACGCCCATGCCGCCGCCGATGCACAGTGCGGCCAGCCCCTTCTTGGCATCGCGGCGCTGCATTTCGTGCAGCAGCGTGACCAGCACGCGGCAGCCCGATGCGCCGATGGGGTGGCCGATGGCGATGGCGCCGCCGTTCACGTTCACCTTGGCGGGGTCGACGCCCAGCTCCTTGTTCACAGCGCAGGCCTGCGCGGCGAAGGCTTCGTTGAGTTCGAACAGGTCCACGTCGCCCACGTTCCAGCCTGCGCGCTGCAGTGCCTTGCGCGATGCGGGCACCGGGCCCATGCCCATGGTGGCCGGGTCGAGGCCGCTCGTACCAAAGGCCGCGATGCGCGCCAGGGGCTTGAGGCCCAGGGCCGCGGCCTTCTTGGCGCTCATGACCACGACGGCGGCAGCGCCGTCGTTGATGCCCGAGGCGTTGCCCGCAGTCACGGAGCCGGCCTTGTCGAAGGCGGGGCGCAGGCCGGCCAGGGCATCGGCATTGGTCTTGCGGTTGAGGTATTCGTCGGCCGCGAAGACGATGGGGTCGCCCTTCTTCTGCGGCAGCGATACGGGCACGATTTCGTCGGCGAAGCGGCCGGCGTCCTGCGCGGCCGCGGCCTTCTGCTGGCTGGCCAGGGCCAGCGCGTCCTGCATCTCGCGCGTGATGCCGTGCTGCTTGGCCACGTTCTCGGCGGTGATGCCCATGTGGTACTGGTTGTAGACGTCCCAGAGGCCGTCCACGATCATGGTGTCCACCAGCTTCCAGTCGCCCATGCGCTGGCCGTCGCGCGAGCCGTTGAGCACGTGGGCCGAGAGGCTCATGTTTTCCTGGCCGCCGGCCACGACGATCTCGCTGTCGCCCGTGGCGACGGCCTGCGCGGCCAGCATCACGGCCTTCAGGCCGGAGCCGCACACGGCGTTGATGGTGAGCGCGGGGGTTTCCTTGGCCACGCCGGCCTTCATCATGGCCTGGCGTGCAGGGTTCTGGCCGCAGCCGGCCGCGAGCACCTGGCCCATGATGACTTCGCCCACCTGGTCGGGAGCCACCCGCGCACGCGCCAGCGCCTCGCGGATGACGAGGGCGCCCAGCTCGGTGGCGGGCGTCTTGGCGAGTGCGCCGCCGAACTTGCCCACAGGCGTGCGTACGGCAGAGACGATGACGATGTCTTCCATGATGTCTTCCTTTCTTTCATCCGGCCGAAAGGCCGTATTTGGCGGGACCCGCGCACGGGGCGGCGCAGGCCCTGCAATGCATTCTGAATCTGCCTGCTGTCAGGACTATTGCGTAATCAATGCCGCGGAAAACTCTCAGGCCTTCTGCTGGACGTAGCTGCCGGGCGCGGGCTCGATGGCCTTGAACTTGGGCGCCTTGCCGTAGCACTTGGGCGCAGCGACCTGCTTGCCCGCATGGCCCTTGAGCCAGGCGGCCCAGTCGTCCCACCAGCTTCCGGGCAGTTCGGTGGCGCCTTGCACCCACTCGTCCAGCGTAGCCGGCAGCTTGCCGTCCTCGCGCAGCCAGTGGCTGCGCTTTTTCTTGGCCGGCGGGTTGATCACGCCCGCGATGTGGCCGGAGGCGCCCATCACGAAACGCTTCTTGCCCGGCAGCACCTGCGTGGAGGCGTAGGCCGCGCCGATGGGCACGATGTGGTCCTCGCGCGAGCCGTAGATGTACACGGGCAGCTTCACCTTGCGCAGGTCCAGCTTCTCGCCGCAGACGGTGAGCTTGCCGGGCTGAATGAGGTTGTTCTCCAGGTAGAAGTTGCGCAGGTACCAGGCGTAATAGGGGCCGGGCAGGTTGGTGGCGTCGCTGTTCCAGTAGAGCAGGTCGAACGCGGGCGGCGTCTCGCCCTTAAGGTAGTTGCCCACCACGTAGTTCCACACCAGGTCGTTGGGCCGCAGGAAGCTGAAGGTCGATGCCAGCTCCTGCCCCTTCATGAGCCCGCCCTGCCCCATCTGCATCTCGCGCAGGCGCACGAAGCTCTCGTCGATGAAGACGTCGAGGATGCCGGTGTCGGAGAAGTTGATGAGCGTGGTGAGGAAGGTGGCGCTGGCCACAGGCTCCTCGCCACGCGCGGCCAGCACGGCCAGGGCGTTGGCCAGCATGGTGCCGCCCACGCAGAAGCCCAGGGCGTTGATCTGCGGCGCGCCCGTGATCTGCTGCACGGTGGCGATGGCGGTGAGCACCGCGTCCTCGATGTAGTGGTCCCAGGTCTTGTCGGCGAGCGACATGTCCGGGTTGCGCCAGCTCACCACGAAGGTGCGGTGGCCCTGCGACACGGCGTAGCGGATCACCGAGTTGTCGGGCTGCAGGTCGAGGATGTAGAACTTGTTGATGCACGGCGGCACCATGAGGAAAGGACGCTCGTACACCTTGGGCGTGAGCGGCTTGTATTCGATGAGCTGGAACAGCTCGTTCTCGAACACCACCGCGCCCTCGGTCGTGGCCACGTTGCGGCCCACCTCGAAGCGGCTTTCGTCGGTCATGGAGATGTGGCCCTGGCGCAGGTCGTGCAGCAGGTTGGCCACACCCTTGGCGATGCTCTCGCCCTGGGTTTCCAGCGCCTTCTTCTGCGCATCGGCGTTGAAGGCCAGGAAGTTGCTGGGCGCCATGGCGGCCAGCCACTGCTCCACGCTGAAGCGGATGCGCGCGCGGGTCTTGTCGTCGGCCTCCACGGCATCGACCAGCCCCATGAGCGTGCGTGCCTGCAGCTGGTAGGCCGCCACGGAGAACGCCGACAGGGGGTTTTGCGCCCAGCCGTCGCCGCTGAAGCGCTTGTCGCCGCCTTGCGGGGGTGCTGCCTGCCAGCCCTGGCTCCACAGGGCGCGGGCGCTTTCCATGTACTGCTGCTGCAGCTCGGCCAGCTTGCCGGGCGCGAAGCCCACGGGCTGGTGCGGCTTCAGGGCCGCGGACAGGGCGCCCATGTCCACGGGTTGCAATGCTTGCAGCATCTTGGTCCAGCCGTCACCGAAAATCTGCTGGAATTGCCGGGCGCCTTCGGCCCAGCCTGCGTCAGAATCCATGCTGCCTCCTTGTGAATGCATGTGCCATGGCGCGGGCCCTCGCCCGCGAGCCATGGCAACCATTGTTGCCGAGCCCGGAACCGCCCCGCAAGCCATGGCATTCACCAAGGCCCCTCCAAAACCCTTTGTTTCCTGTCCGTTCATGTATCTGGTGGTCATTGCGTGGCTGTACATCACCCTGCTGATGGCCGTGGCCGAAGCCACGGCCGCCAACGGCACGGTGCTGGGCGCCATCGTCACGTTCGTGCTCTACGGGCTGCTGCCCCTGGGCCTGGTGCTCTACATCCTGGGCACGCCGGCACGCAAGCGCGCGCTGCGCGCGCGCGAGCAGGCCGAGCGCACGGCGGAGGCGCAGGCCGCGCCGTCAGCCGGCCAGCCAGATGCAGGCGGCCATACGCCCGCTGGCGCCGAAGCGGGGGTTGTCCCGCCGGTAGGAAAAGAACCGTGACGGGTTGCCCACGGTGCACCACGCAGGCGAACTGTCGTTGCCGTAGAGCCGCTCCACACCTGCCGCGCGAAGGCGCTGGCGCGCCAGGCCAGCCAGGTCGGCCAGGTACTTGCCGCCGGCCCGGGGCTGGAAGTGCGCAGCAGCCGCGCCGTCCTGCACGCAAAAGGCCTCGCGCACTTCGGGGCCGACCTCGAACGCCGTGGGGCCGATGCAAGGGCCCAGCCAGGCGATGACGTCCGCCGCCTCGATTGCTTCTTTTTTCATAGCTGCTTGCGCTTGGCCAGCAAGCGCTGGAGGCTGAAAAGACTCCAAGGCCGATTCCAGCACCCCCGCCGCCAGCCCGCGCCAGCCCGCATGCGCGGCCGCTACGCGGGTGCCGGCGCGGTCGGTGAAGAGCACGGGCAGGCAGTCGGCGGCCATGGCCACGCAGGCCACGCCGGCCTGCGCGGTGGTGCAGGCATCGGCCTCGATGCCGTCGGGCGTGTCCGCCAGCAGAGGCTGCAGGACCGTGCCGTGCACCTGCCGCAGGTACACGGGGCGCACGGGGCCTTCCGCACTCAGCACCGCCTGCAGCGTGGCCCAGTTGGCGCGCACGGCGGCGGGGTCGTCGCCCGCGTAGCGCCCCAGGTTGAAACTGTCCCAGGGCGCGGCGCTCACGCCGCCGGCGCGCGTGGTGCACACGGCGTGGACGTGCGCGGGCGCGGGCCAGTCGGGCCTGAGCCAGTCGGCGGGCTGCGCTGCCACGGGGGTCAGCCCTCGCCGTCGGGGCAGGCCGAGGGCTGCGCGCACTGGAACGCGGGCAGCTGCATGCAGGCCTCGAACGCGGCCATGGTGCGCGGCAGGCCGCCCATGTCGACCTGGAAGCGCTGGCCGTTGAAGATCTGCGGCACCAGGCAGCAGTCGGCCAAGGTGGGCGCGTCGCCCCAGCTGTAGACGGAGGGCGGCAGGCCCGCGCCGTCGCGCTCCGCGGCCAGCAGGGCGAGCTGGCGCTCGTAGGCCTCCAGGCCGCTGCGCACCCAGTGGCGGTACCAGGCGTCCTTGGCCTCGTCCGTCACCTGCAGCTGGTGCTTGAGGTACTTGAGCACGCGCAGGTTGTTGAGCGGGTGGATCTCGCAGGCCACCATCTGCGCGAGCGCACGCACGCGGGCGCGGGCCAGCGCGTCCGGCGGCAACAGCGGCGGCGCGGCGTGGGTTTCTTCCAGGTATTCGATGATGGCCATCGACTGCGCGAGCAGGTGGCCGTCATCGGTTTCCAGCGCCGGCACCAGCGCGTCGCCCTGGCGCTGGGCGTAGGCCGGCGCGTGCTGCTCGCCCTTCACCAGGTGCACCGGCAGGTATTCGTAGGGCAAGCCCTTGATCTCGAGCGCGATGCGCACGCGGAACGATGCCGAGGAACGGAAGTAGTTGTAGAGCTTCATGGAGCGCAGCATAAGGCACCGTGGCACACTGCATGCTCCTTCGAAACGCTTGGCTTTCCATGACTTCCTACGTGATTCCCCCCGCTCCCCAGGCCAGTGTGCCCGTCGCCGGCACGGCCGACCGTTTCCCCGTGCACCGCATCTATTGCGTGGGCCGCAACTACGCCGAGCACGCCAAGGAAATGGGATTCACCGGCCGCGAGCCGCCCTTCTTCTTCATGAAGCCCGCCGACGCCGTGCTGCCCGTGGCCGCCGACGAGACGGGCCGCATGCCCTACCCCACGCTCACGGCCAACCTGCACCACGAGATCGAGCTGGTCGTCGCCATCGGCAAGGGCGGTGCCGGCATCAAGGCGCAGGACGCGCTGCAGCACATCTGGGGCTACGCCGTGGGCCTGGACATGACCCGCCGCGACCTGCAGAACGACATGAAGAAGCAGGGCCGCCCCTGGTGCATCGGCAAGGGTTTCGAGGCCAGCGCGCCCATCGGCCCCATCACGCCCGTGGCCCAGGCAGGCGACGTGGAGAAGGCCGCCATCTGGCTGCAGGTGAACGGCACCGACCGCCAGCGCAGCAACGTTCATCAACTCATCTGGAACATCGCCGAGACCATCGAACACCTCAGCGCCGCATGGACGCTGCAGCCGGGCGACCTGATCTTCACAGGCACGCCCGAAGGCGTGGGCGCGGTGGTGCGCGGCGATGTGCTGGAAGGCGGCATCGACGGCCTGGGCTCCCTGCGCGTCGCGCTCACCTGACCGCTACCACAACCATAGCTGCCAGCGCTTGATGGACGGGCGCTGGAGCCGTTTTTCATTCAAAAAGAAAGCATGACCTTCCGCCGCCCCATCCAGCACTGCCGCGCGTGCGGCTCGGCCGTGGCCTACCGCGTGCCCGACGACGGTGACACGCGCGAGCGCGCCGTCTGCCCCGCCTGCGGCACCATCCACTACGAGAACCCGCTGAACGTGGTGGGCACGGTGCCCGCGCTGGGCGACCGCGTGCTGCTGTGCAAGCGCAACATCGAGCCGCGCTGGGGCAAGTGGACGCTGCCCGCGGGCTTCATGGAACTGGACGAGACCACCGCGCAGGGCGCGGCGCGCGAGACCGACGAGGAAGCGGGCGCGCAGATCGAGATGGGCCCGCTGTTCTCGGTGCTGAACGTGCCGCGCGTGGGACAGGTGCACCTGTTCTACCTGGCCACGCTGCTCAGCGACCGGTTCAACCCCGGCTACGAGACCATCGAGGCGCGCCTGTTCCCCGAAGACGAGATTCCCTGGGACGAGCTGGCCTTCCGCACGGTGAAGGCCACGCTGGAGCGCTACTTCGCCGACCGCCGCGCGGGACGCTTCGGCATGCACTGCATCGACATCGTCTAGGGTCTACTGCGGCGGGCTCTCCCACGGGCTGGGCACGACCACGCCGCGGTGCACCGGCTCCGTCGTCACCATGCCCGGCTCGGGCTGCGGCCCGTCGGGCTCCGTCATCCACACGGGCGGCTCCACGGGCACCGGTGCGCGCGGCGCCACTTCCTGCAGCGGCACCAGGGGCGCGTCGGTGATCTCGGGGCGCTCGCTCTCCAGAGGCGCGCTGGCGGTGCTGGCCGGGGGCGCGGGCGCGCGCGGCAGCTCGGGCTCGGGCGCGCCTGCCGGGCCGGCCTGCTCGCCGGTGGGGCGGCCGAACAGGTCGTAGACCCAGTTGCGCAGGGCGCTCACGGCCCCCGCCGTGCGGCCGGCCCAGGAGCTTTCCTCCTCGTCGACGAAGCGCTCGCGCGCGTCGATGAGCTTGGCGCGCAGCGCTTGGCGGAACACGTCCCCCACCATCGGCAGCGCGCTGTGCGCGCCCTGGCCCCAGTAATCGCTGCGCAGGGTGATGCGCGCATCGTTGAAGCCCACCCAGGCGCCGGCCACGAGCTGCGGGTGCATGAGGATGAACCAGCCGTCCGTGTTGTCCTGCGTGGTGCCGGTCTTGCCGGCCACGTCGGCGGTGATGCCGTAGCGGCTGCGGATGGCCGCGCCCGTGCCCTTGTCCACCACGCCGCGCAGCGCGTCGCGCAGTTCCTGCGCGGCGGTGAGGCCCAGGGCACGCTCGGGCGGCGCGGCCTTGAACTCCTCCAGCAGCCTGCCGTCCTTGTCCTCGATGCGCGTGATGACCTGCGGCGCCCGGTAGCTCCCTGCGCTGGCGATGGTGCCGTAGGCGGCCACCATTTCCTTGAGCGTGACGTCGCTCGTGCCCAGCGCCAGCGCGGGCACGGGCTCCAGCTTCGACTCGCGCACGCCCATGGCGCGCGCGAGCTGCGCCACGCGCTCGGGGCCCACCTGCTGCATGAGCTGGGCGGTGATGGTGTTCTTGGAATAGGCCAGCCCGTCGCGCAATTGCATGGGCTCCTCGCTCGGCGGAGTATTACCGTCCGTGGGGCGCCAGACGCGCTTGCCGCCCAGGGGGATCTCAACAGACGTGTCCAGCAGCGTGTCGGTGGGCAGCATGCCCTTGGCGAAGGCCGCGCCGTAGACGAAAGGCTTGAACGTGGAGCCCGGCTGGCGCCGTGCGGCCTGCACGTGGTCGAACGGGTCGCTGCCGTAGTCGCGGCTGCCCACCCAGGCCAGCACCGCGCCGCTGCGCGGGTCGAGCGCCATGAAGCCGGCCTGCACGCGGGTCTTGGCAGCGCGCAGCTCGCGCAGGAAGGCCGCATCCTGGAGCAGGTCCTGCAGCACCGCGTCGGGCTCGCCGCCCGCGGCCACGGCCTTTTCGTAGCGCGCGGACTCGCGCACCAGCTGCTGCACCAGCGTGCTCTTGGAGCCCCACACGCCGCGCGGCGCCCAGGCCCCGTCGGCCACGCCCTGCAGCGCCCGGCCCTGGCGCTGCACGGCTTGGGTGGCGATCTCCTGCAGGCGGCCGTCGATGGTGGTGCGCACCACGAGCCCGTCGGAATACAGGCTGTAGCCGTTGCGGTCCGCCCAGTCGATGAGCTGGCGCCGCAGCTGCTGCGCCAGGTGCGGCGCCAGGCCCGCCACCTCGCTCTGGCGCTCGAAGCGGATGCGCAGCGGACGCTTGGCCAGCGTGTCGTATTCGGCGGCCGCGAGCTTGCCGCGCTTCTTCATCTGCGCGAGCACCGTGTTGCGCCGTGCTTGTGCGCGCTCGGGGTTGAGCACGGGGTTGTAGTAGGCCGTGCCCTTGAGCATGCCGATCAGCGTGGCGCTCTCCAGCACCGTGAGCTTGTCGGCCGACTTGTCGAAATACGTGCGCGCCGCCATCTCGATGCCGTAGGCGTTGTAGAGGAAGGGCACGGTGTTCAGGTAGGTCTCCAGGATCTCGTCCTTGGAGTAGCTCCACTCGATCTTGAGCCCGGTGATCGCCTCCTTGAGCTTGCGCGTGAGCGTGGGCGCGCGGCCGATCTCCTCGGGGTACAGGTTGCGCGCAAGCTGCTGCGTGATGGTCGAGCCGCCCTGCCGGTCGCCCCCCGCCGTGCGCACCACGGCCGAGAGCGTGCGCCGCCAGTCCAGCCCGAAGTGCTCGTAGAAGCGGTGGTCCTCGGTGGCGATCAGCGCGTCCACCACCGCGGGCGCGATCGCATCGAACGGCACCCACTCGCGGTTGACCCACTTGTACTCGGCCAGCAGCCGCCCGTCGCTGGAGACGAGCTGCGCGGGCTGGTCGGTCTTGGCCTTGCGGATGTCGCTGATCGCCGGAGTGAACGGAACCAGCGCCAGCACGTAGAGCAGCACTGCTGCAGGCACGGCCGCCAGGAACAGCGCGAGGGTGTGCTGCGACCACAGGCGGTCGGGCTTGCGCAGAAAACGGCGCAGCGCCTGCCAGGCGGTGCGGGGAATGTCGGATGGATTCATGTCAAAATGGGCTCTGGCGCTTATGTGACAAGCGCAAGCAGCTATCAATTCAGAAGCAATCCCTCGTCCAGCAGGGCTTGCACGATATCCGCCTGGCGTGCATCGCGCCGGCGCTTGATGGGTTCGCGGTGCGGCGCCTCGGCCGCCATCCAACGCTTGAAGGCCACGAAGGCTGCGGGCGCAATGGTGCGCATGCGCGCCATCCGCCCCGTGGCGGAAACCACCACCTGCTCGAAGCGCGCGGCGCTCGTGAGGAACGAGGCGCGCCGAGCCTGCACAGGCCAGAGGTCCTCCTCGTCGCTGGAGAAGCGGAATGGGTGCGGATCGTCGCCTTCGGGCTGCCGGCGCAGGAAATCCACCTCAAAACCCTGGGCGTTGATGGCCGTCTCGTTCTGGCCTTCCTTGCGGCGGAAGCTCGGGTCGGCGCGCTGCAGCACCTGGAGCATGGACACATCGAGCCTTTGCATGTCCGCCAGGAATTGCACACGTCGCCGCGCATCCCAGAGCAGATCCACGTCCTGCGTGGCCAGCGCACCCTGCACGATGCGCACGCCCGCAGCCATCTCGTAGGCGTAGAGGGCATGCGTGCCGACCACCGTGAAGTGCCGGTCCAGGCCGCTTTCGGCCAGGGTATGCAGCAGCGTGATGAGCAAGGCCGGAGCCCTGCCGACCTTCAGCGCCTTGTTCATGCGCTCGGCATCCCTGAGTGCCATGCGCAGCGATTGCAGCCGGGCCTGGCACTGCGCCTTGCGCTCCGTGAAAGCGGCGTAGGTGGCTTCAGTCTCGGCGCTGCGCGCGCCGATGCGGGTCTGGCGGTTGTCCGGTTGCGTCTTGACCAGGTATTCGTACTCCCCTTGGCGTTTCCAGTACATGCCGCCCGCACAGGTGCGCGCATCCCGCGCGACGCGTGCGTGCTCGTCGAACACGGTGGCCGCATCGATCACCTGGCGCGCGGCGTTGTCGGAAAGGGGCAGGTAGTCCATTGGCCGTAAAAATTCAAAAATTGATTTTTATACGGCCAATTATTGCAAATCAACCACTTATCACCCCATGAATCGCCGCAACTGCGGCAACGCAGCCTGTGCGGCGCGGCGGCCCTCAGCGATCGCCTCGGGCGCGCGGTGGAAGTCCAGCAGGCCCAGGTGCGCGAGGCTGGGCGCCACCACCACCTCGGGCGGGTCGCCCGCCATGCGGCTGCGGGTGATGCGCATCTGCATGATGGTGACGCTGGTCATCACCACGTCCAGTACGGAGGGCTTGCGCGGCAGGGGCGCCACGGCCGGGCCTGCTGCGGGCGCCCCGGCAGGTGCCCAGAACCGCAGACGGCTCATCCAGTCGGTGCTGGCAGCCGGTTCGGGCTCGGGCACCGCGCCGGGCTGCTCCGGCGGCGGGTCCTGCACCACGGCCAGGGGCTGCATGTGGCGGTGCAGAATGTCGGTGTTCAGGTCCACCGCGATGACGATGTCCGCTCCCATCGCGCGTGCGAGCGAGGCCGGCACGGGGTTGACAATGCCGCCGTCAACCAGCAGCCGCCCGTCCGCCCGCGCCACGGGCGTAAACAGGCCGGGCAGCGCGATGGAGGCGCGCACCGCGTCGGCAATGGAGCCTTCGCGCAGCCACACCTCGGCGCCCGAATGCAGGTCCGTCGCCACGGCGCCGAAGGCCAGCGGCGAGTCCTCGATGTCGAAATCCGCGAAGTGGCGGCGCCAGAAGGCGATGAGTTTTTCGCCCTTGAGCATGCCGCCCGCGAGGTTGAAGTCCATGAAGCCGAACACGTCGCGCATGCCCAGGCCCTGCACCCAGTCGGCGAAACGCTCCAGCTCGCCGCCCGCGAAGGCCGCGCCCACCAGCGCGCCGATGGACGCGCCGCAGACCACGTCGGGCTTGAGCCCCTCTTCCTGCAGCACCTGCAGCACGCCGATGTGCGCCCAGCCACGCGCGGAGCCGCTGCCCAGCGCCAGGCCCAGCCGAGGTGAGCGGCGTGTGAGTACCATGGGTCAAGCTCCTTGCAACATCGGCAGCCTATGGAGCAAGCGGACGGGTGCACCACTGCTGCTCGCATGGGACTCCATCACCGTTGCCATCCATTTGAACGCCCGGGCAATTGCGCAGGAAATAGGTGGCTTCCTCGCACGACGTCATTTGTGAGCAGTACCGGCGGCCATCGCAGCGGAAGGTGACGGCATGGGCACTGCTGCTACCTCCGCTCACGCCGGAGGGTGCAGCCACCATCGGCTTGGCCGTCCGCTGGCCCTGCGCGGCCCACCACTGGTAGGCCTGCCAGCCGATCAGCCCCACCACAACCCAGCCCACCAGCAGGCCCAACCAGCGCCCTGAACCGCCCGCGGGGGCAGAATAGCCACGTCGATCTCCCCCCGCATCCCCGCGCCGCTCCGGAACACCGGGCAGACGCTCGGATACTCGGACAGGGATGGCATCCAAGCGGCTGACACGCCGTGCCTGTTTGCGCCCCTGGTCATCGGATCCGATCTCGAAGCTTATGCGCTCGCCCATGCGGGGGCGCGCGTCCGCGCCCCGGTCAACCGGGGCGAACGCGCGGATGTGAACGAACACCTGATCGCCCCCTGCCGCCGGTTCGATGAACCCAAAACCGCGTTCATCGTTCCAGCGGGCGATGCGACCCTCGAACCGCATGCCTTACGCCCCCGCCGCCAGCAACGCGCGCAAACCATCTTCGTCCAGCACGGGAATGCCCAGCGCCTGGGCCTTCTCCAGCTTGCTGCCTGCCTCGGCGCCGGCCACCACGTAGTGGGTCTTCTTGCTGACCGAGCCGGCCACCTTCGCTCCGGCAGCTTCGAGCAGGTCCTTGGCCTCGTCGCGGCCCAGCGTGGGCAGCGTGCCGGTGAGCACGATGGTCTTGCCCGCGAGGGGCAGCGTGGCACCCTCTTGCGGCTCGCCCTCTTCCCAGGTGACGCCGCAGGCGCGCAGCTGCTCCACCACCTCGCGGTTGTGCGGCTGGGCGAAGAAGGTGTGGATGGCCTCGGCCACCACGGGGCCCACGTCGTTCACCTGCAGGAGCTGATCGACGCTGGCATCCATGATGGCGTCGAGTGCGCCGAAATGCCGCGCCAGATCCTTGGCCGTGGCCTCGCCCACGTGGCGGATGCCCAGGCCGAACAGGAAGCGCGGCAGCGTGGTGCGCTTGGATTTCTGCAGCGCGTCGAGCACATTCTGCGCGGACTTCTCGGCCATGCGGTCCAGCTCGCTGAGGCTCGACAGGCCCAGCCGGAACAGGTCGGGCAGCACGCGGATCACATGGCCCTCGACGAGCTGGTCCACCAGCTTCTCGCCCAGGCCCTCGATGTCCATCGCGCGGCGCTGGGCGAAGTGCAGCACCGCCTGCTTGCGCTGCGCGGGGCAGAACAGGCCGCCGGAGCAGCGGTGGTTGACCTCGCCCGGCTCGCGCACCACGCTGCTCCCGCAGATCGGGCACTGCGCGGGCATGCGGAAGTTGGGCACGTAGCCGGCGCGCGGTGCGGGCACCACGCCCACCACCTCGGGAATCACGTCGCCCGCGCGGCGCACGATGACCTGGTCGCCCACGCGCACGCGCTTGCGGCGCAGCTCGAACAGGTTGTGCAGCGTGGCGTTGGTGACGGTGACGCCGCCCACGAACACGGGCGCCAGGCGCGCCACGGGCGTGAGCTTGCCGGTGCGGCCCACCTGCACGTCGATGCCCTCGACGCGCGTCATCATCTCCTGCGCGGGGTATTTGTGCGCCACGGCCCAGCGCGGCTCGCGCGTCACGAAGCCGAGCTGCCGTTGCAGCGCCAGGCTGTTGACCTTGTAGACCACGCCGTCGATGTCGTAGGGCAGCTGGTCGCGCTCGGCGCCGATGCGCTGGTGGAATGCTATGAGTTCCGTAGCGCCTCGCGCAATCTGCACCTGCGCTGCGACCGGAAAACCCCATGAACGGAGTTTTTCCAGCAGTTCGAAGTGCGTGGCGAACTCCGCGCCCTCCACCTCGCCCACGCCATAGGCGAAGAACGAGAGCGGCCGCTGCGCGGCGATGCCCGAATCGAGCTGGCGCACCGCGCCCGCCGCCGCGTTGCGCGGGTTCACGAAGGTCTTGCCGCCCTGCTCGCGCTGGCGCTCGTTGAGCCGCTCGAAATCCGCGCGGCGCATATAGACCTCGCCGCGCACCTCCAGCACGGGCGGCGCGTCCTTCGGCAGCGTGAGCGGGATCTGGCGGATGGTGCGGATGTTGTGCGTCACCTCCTCGCCCACCTCGCCGTCGCCGCGCGTGGCGGCCTGCACCAGGCGGCCGCGCTCGTAGCGCAGGCTCATCGCCAGGCCGTCGAACTTGGGCTCGGCCACGTATTCGACGGGCGGGGCATCGGGCGCCAGCTTCAGCTCGCGCCGCACGCGTGCATCGAACGCCTCGGCGCCGGTGGCCTCGGTGTCGGTCTCGGTGCGGATGGAGAGCATGGGCACCTGGTGGCGCACGGGCGTGAGGCCATCCATCACCGCGCCGATCACGCGCTGCGTGGGCGAGTCGGGCGTGACCAGATCTGGGTAGGCGCCTTCGAGCGCCTGCAGCTGCTGGAACAGGCGGTCGTACTCGGCGTCGGGCACGCTGGGCGCGTCGAGCACGTAGTACGCGTGCGCCCACTGGTTGAGCTGGTCGCGCAGCGCTTCGATTTTGCTGGCTACCAGCGCTGGCCCCTTGGGCGCTGGAGCCGGAAAAAGGTCGGATTGTTCAGACATGCCAGGAAAGGTCAGGCCCGGTCCCACTGGGCCAGGTGCAGCAGCACGCCCGACGGGTCCCAGACGTAGGTCACGCACGCGCCGTAGGGCTCCTGCTTCGGCGCGGCTACGCGGGCGCCGGGGAAGCGGCCCGTGCCGATGAGCTGCGAGACGTCCGCGAAGCACTGGGCCGCGTCCTGCACGGAAATGTGCAGCATGCAGTTGTCCGCCCAGTCCTTCACGTAGTAGCGCTGCAGGTAGAACCGCGTCCCGCCCAGCTGGAACAGCGCCAGGCCGTCGTCCGACCACTCCAGGGTGCAGCCCAGGGCCGTATAGAACGCCTTGGACAGCGCGAAGTCCTGGGCCGGGAGGAAGGAGCGCACATCGTGGGCGCGCAGGTCGATCATGCCGGCTCCTAGCTGAACAGCCGCCGCGCCAGCACCGAGCCGGCCGACAGCTCGCGCTGGTCGAGCGTGTCGTAGAGCTGCTCCAGGTCGGCGGCGATGGGCTCCATGGTCATGGCGGGCAGCGGCGTGCCGTTCTGGTCGCACAGCACGCCGTCCATGGCCTGGCACAGGGCGGCGGCGGCCTCGCGCAGGCGCGCGAAGGGCTGCTCGGCGCGGTGCACCTGGGCCACGTCCAGGCTCAGGATCACGTCGCGCACGGCTGACTGCTCGGGCTCGTCGGACATGGCGGCCTGCGGATCGTAGGCCAGCGTGAGCATGGGCGGCAGGCCGGGGCCGCTCGCGGGCAGCACCAGGCGGCCCGGCATGGCGCCGGGCAGGAAGCCCAGCCGCGCGGCATGCTGCTGCACGTAGCCGGGGCTCCATGCGGCCTGGCGCGCGCGCAGCACGAAGGTGAGCTGGGCATCGTGATCGCTGGCGAACTGGTCCAGCTCGCGCGCGCGGGCCACCTCGTGCAGCATGTCGGGGAAGTCGGGCGCGGCGTTGATGGCATCGGCGAAGCCCTGGGTCTTCATCACGAATTCGGAGAACTCGATCTCGTTGAGCGCGCCCACGCGGTTGGCCAGCTGCACACCGGCCTGGAACTGCTGGTAGCGCTGGCCGGGCTGCGGCGTTTCCCACTGGCGGGTGGCCTCGTTCAGGCCCTCGATGGCGAAGGGCTTGCTGCCCGCGCGGCGCGTCGGCGGCATGGCCGCCAGGGCGGCGTCGCCCGAGACCGGCTGCTCGGCGGCGACGGGGGCGATGGCGTCGATCAGCGCGTCCAGCCCGCCGCGGCGCTCGGGCGGCGGCACGGGCAGGTCGAGGGCGTCCTGCACGTGGATCGCGTGGCCGTCCAGGCTGGGCTCCATACCCCCGCCCTCGCCCACCGCGAGCGCCGGGCCGTCGAACGCGGGCTCCTGGCGCGGCGCGCCGTCCTGCGCGGCCTCGGGCGGGTTCGGCTGCGGCCGCTTGGGCGCGTTGCGGTGGGTTGTCCAGGCGTTGTAGGCGACGACGACGATCAGCACGAGGCCGCCGGCGATGATGAGTCCGAGTTGGAAGTTGCTCATGATGGGATGGTTCAAGCCTCTGCCATTGACAAGGCGGATTCCATGTCGACCGCCACGATGCGCGAGACGCCCTGCTCCTGCATGGTCACGCCGATGAGCTGCTCGGCCATTTCCATGGCGATCTTGTTGTGGCTGATGAACAGGAACTGCGTGCCCTTGGACATGCTGGCGACCAGCTTGGCGTAGCGCTCGGTGTTGGCGTCGTCCAGCGGCGCGTCCACCTCGTCGAGCAGGCAGAACGGCGCGGGGTTGAGCTGGAAGATGGCGAACACCAGCGCGATGGCCGTGAGCGCCTTCTCGCCGCCCGAGAGCAGGTGGATGGTCTGGTTCTTCTTGCCCGGCGGCTGGGCCATGACCTGCACGCCGGAGTCGAGGATCTCGTCGCCCGTCATGATGAGCTTGGCCTGGCCGCCGCCGAACAGCTCGGGGAACATGCGGCCGAAGTGGTGGTTGACGGTGTCGAACGTGCCCGACAGCAGCGTGCGCGTCTCGCCGTCGATCTTCTTGATCGCGTCTTCCAGCGTGGTCATGGCCAGCGTCAGGTCTTCGGTCTGCGCGTCCAGGAAGGTCTTGCGCTCGCGCGCCAGGGTCAGCTCGTCCAGCGCGGCGAGGTTCACGGCGCCCAGGGCGGCGATCTCGCGGTGCAGGCGGTCGATCTCGCCCTGCAGGCCGCCGACGCGCACGTTGCCTTCCTCGATGGAGCGGGCCACGGCCTCCAGGTCGGCCTGCGCGTCCTGCAGCAAGGTGCCGTACTGCTCCAGGCCCAGGCGCGCGGCCTGTTCCTTCAGCTGGAATTCGGTGATGCGCTGGCGCAGCGGGTCCAGCGCGCGCTCGTGCTGCATGCGCAGCTCGTCGCTCGCGCGCAGGCGGGCGGTCAGGTCGTCGTACTGGCTGCGCTGGGCGGCAAGCTGGCCTTCGCGCTCCATCTTCAAGTCCAGCGCCTGCTGCAGCCCGCCTTGCGCGGCGGCATCGGTCAGGCGGCCCAGCTCATCCTGGGCGCGCTGGCGCTCGTCGGCTAGCGACCGGGCCTGGGTGCCCGCAGTGTCGATGGTGCGCGCCAGCTCGGCGCGGCGCGCCTGCAGGCTGCGCTGGGAGAACTGCGCCTCCTGCGCCTGGCGCTCCAGCGTGCGCTGCTGTTCGCGGCATTCGGCCAAGCGCCGCTCGGCCTCGATCACGCGGTCGCCGAGCTGCGCGTGGCGCTCCTGGCTGTCGGCGAGCTGCATGTCCAGCTCCTCGAAGCGCGCCTCGGCGGAGACGCGGCGCTCCTGCAGGTCGGACAGTTGCGCCTCCACCTCGGCCAGGTCGGCGCCGATCTGTGCGCTGCGCGCGCGGGCCTGCTCGGCCAGTTGCGACAGGCGCAGGGTTTCGACCTGCAGCTCGTGCGCGCGGCCCTGGGCCTCGGTGGCCTCGCGGCGCGCGGCGACGAGGCGCTGCGACGCATCGGCATACGCGGCCTCGGCGCGCACCAGGGCCGTGCGCGCCTCCTCGGCGATCAGGGCCTGGGCGCGCAGCTCCTTTTCAAGGTGTTCGATTTCCTGCGCGCGTGCGAGCAGGCCGGACTGTTCGGAATCCTGCGCATAGAAGCTCACGCTGTGCGCATCCACCGCGTGGCCGCTGGCGACGTAGACCACCTCGCCCGGCTGCAGTTGCGCGCGGCGGGCGAGCGCGTCGTCGAGCGACTGCGCGGTGTAGCAGCCCTGCAGCCAGCCTGAGACCACGGCGCGCAGGCCCGCGTCGTGCACGCGCAGCAGGTCGGCCAGGCGCGGCTGGCCGGCCGCACCTTCCAAAGCGGGGGCGGACGGGCTGCTGTAGAAGGCCAGCCTGGCGGGCGGCGCGTCCTGCCCGCCCGCGCCGAGAAAGCCGCGCACACGGTCGAGCTGGCCCACGGGCAGCGCGGCCAGGCGCTCGCGCAGCGCGGCCTCCAGCGCGTTCTCCCAGCCGGGCTCGATGTGGATGCGGCTCCACAGGCCCTGCAGCCCGTCCAGGCCGTGCTTGGCGAGCCAGGGCTGGAGCTTGCCGTCCACCTTCACTTTTTCCTGCAGCGCCTTCAACGCCTCCAGCCGCGCGGACAGGTCGGCCTGGCGCGCGGCCTCCTGGTTCACGGCCTGCTGGCGCGCGCGGCGTTCTTCGTCCAATTGCGGCACGCTGTCCTGCAGCTCGGCCAGGCGGGCCTCGGCCATCTCGGAGCCCTCCTGCGCCTCCTGGAGCTGCTGGCGCAGGTTCTCCAGGCGCGCCTCGTCGGGCGCGGCCAGGGCGTTGCGGTCGGTGCGCAGGCGCTCGTGGCGCGCTTCGAGCTGGCGGCTTTGTTCATGAAGGCTGCGCTGTTCGGCGGCCAGCACCTGGATCTGCTGCTGCACCTGCACCACGGCGGCGCGCTGCTCCTCGCTGCGCTGCTGGCTCTGGCGCAGGGCCTCTTCGAGGTCGGGCAACTGCATGGCCTGCTCCTCGACCTGCGCGGCCAGCAGCTCGGCCTGCTCCTCCGCATGAATGCCCGAGCCTTCGATGTTCTCCACCTCGGCCTCGGCCTCTTCCTTGCGGGCGGACCACTGGGCGATCTGCTCGGCGAGCTGCACCAGGCGCTGCTCCACGCGCTGGCGGCCCTCGACCACGTAGCGGATCTCGGCCTCCAGCTTGCCGACTTCGGCCGTGGCCTCGTAGAGCTTGCCCTGGGCCTGGTTCACCTGGTCGCCGGCCTCGTAGTGCGCCTGGCGGATGGTCTCCAGGTCGGCCTCCACGCGGCGCAGGTCGGCCATGCGCGATTCGAGGTCGTTCACGGCCTGCAGGCCCTCGTTGCGCACGCGGGTCTGCTCGGCCTCGGCATCGGCGCGCTTCAGGTACCAGAGCTGGTGCTGCTTGAGCGTGGCGTCGTGCTGCAGCGCGTTGTATTTGGCGGCCACCTCGGCCTGCTTTTCCAGCTTTTCGAGGTTGGCGTTCAGCTCGCGCAGGATGTCCTCGACGCGCGTGAGGTTCTCGCGCGTGTCGGCCAGGCGGTTCTCGGTCTCGCGGCGGCGCTCCTTGTACTTGGAGACGCCGGCGGCCTCCTCCAGGAACAGGCGCAGTTCCTCGGGGCGCGACTCGATGATGCGGCTGATGGTGCCCTGGCCGATGATGGCGTAGGCGCGCGGGCCCAGGCCCGTGCCCAGGAACACGTCCTGCACGTCGCGCCGGCGCACGGGCTGGTTGTTGATGTAGTAGCTGCTGGCGCCGTCGCGCGTGAGCACGCGCTTGACGGCGATCTCGGTGAACTGGTTCCACTGCCCGCCCGCGCGGTGGTCGCTGTTGTCGAAGGTCAGCTCCACGCTGGAGCGGCTGGCGGGCTTGCGGTGCGTGGTGCCGTTGAAGATAACGTCCTGCATGCTCTCGCCGCGCAGCTCGCTGGCCTTGGATTCGCCCAGCACCCAGCGCACCGCGTCCATGATGTTGGACTTGCCGCAGCCGTTGGGGCCCACCACGCCCACGAGCTGGCCCGGGAGCATGAAGTTGGTGGGCTCGGCGAACGACTTGAAGCCGGCGAGTTTGATGGAATTGAGGCGCACGGGGCTGCTGCGGCGGCGATGACGGCGGTGGCGGGAAGGCTGGAATCATACCGTGGCGCCTCCCTGCACCCGGCCGCTACAGGGTTCTACGCCGAATCGGCCTCCAGCGCTTATCCATCAAGCGCAAGCAGCTATCAAAACAGAAGTTTTTCAGCGGGGAGCGAAGGCGATGATCGCCATGCCGCACAAGGTGACGGCCACGCCCAGCCAGTCCCACGGGCCGGGACGGATGCCGTCCACAGCCCACAGCCATGCCAGCGCCACGGCCACGTAGACGCCGCCGTAGGCCGCATACACGCGCCCTGCGGCCGCCGGGTGCAGCGTGAGCAGCCAGGCGAACAGGGCCAGGCTGGCGGCGGCAGGCAGCAGCAGCCAGGCGCTGGCGCCCTGGCGCAGCCAGAGCCATGGCAGGTAGCAGCCGACGATCTCGGCCAGCGCCGTGGCGAGGAACAGGCCCAGGGTCTTGGAGATCTCAAGCACGGGACGCGTGCTCCAGCACCAGGGCCTCGTAGTCGGCGACCGCGAGCGGGGGGCTGAGCAAGTAGCCCTGCCAGGCATGGCAGCCGTTGCGCTCCAGGAAGACGCGCTGCGCCTCGGTCTCCACGCCCTCGGCGGTGACCTGCAGGCCCAGGCTGGTGCCCAGCGCGACGATGGTGCGGGCGATGGCGGCGTCGTTGGGGTCGGTGAGCACGTCGCGCACGAAGCTCTGATCGATCTTGAGCTCCTGCAATGGCAGGCGCTTGAGGTAGGCCAGCGACGAGTAGCCGGTGCCGAAGTCGTCCAGCGAGAAGCCCACGCCGTAGCCGCGCAGCTGCACCATCTTGGCGATGGTGTCCTCCACGTCCTGCAGCAGCAGGCCCTCGGTCAGCTCCAGCTTCAGGCGGCGCGCCTCGGCGCCCGAGCCGGCCAGCGCGGCCAGCACCTGGGGCACGAAGGACGGCTCGTGGAACTGGCGCGGGCTCACGTTCACGGCCAGCGTGAGCTGGCCCAGCACCGGGTGGGCGCTCCACCGCGCCAGGCGCTCGCAGGCCGTGCCCAGCACCCATTCGCCCAGCGGCAGGATGAGGCCGCAGTCTTCGGCCAGCGGAATGAACTGCGACGGAGGGATGAAGCCCTTGTCCGGATGGCGCCAGCGCAGCAGGCCTTCGGACCCGATGATGCGGCCGTGGACCATCTTGGGCTGGTAGAACAGCTCGAACTGGCCGCCCTCCAGGCCCGCGCGCATGTCCGCTTCCAGCGCCACGCGCGCCGCGACCGCGGCCTGCATCTGCGGGTCGTAGAAGCGCAGCGTGTTGCGGCCGGCGGCCTTGGCCTCGTACATGGCCAGGTCGCTGCGCTTGAGCAGCTCGTCCACCGACTCGCGCAGGCCCTGGAACAGCGTGATGCCCACGCTCAGCGTGGTGTGGTGCTGCTCCCCGTCGAGCTGGAAGGGGCCGCGCAGCGCGGCCAGGATCCTCGTGCCCACTTCCTCGGCGCGCGCCGCGGCCTCCTGCGGGTTGCCGTCGAGGTCGGTGAGCACCACCACGAATTCGTCGCCGCCCAGGCGTGCCAGGGTGTCGTCCTTCTCCGCGCAGCAGCGCAGGCGGTCGGCCACCTCGCGCAGAAGGCGGTCGCCCATCTCGTGGCCCTGGGTCTCGTTGATGGTCTTGAAATGGTCGAGGTCCAGCATCAGCACCGCGCCGCAGCGCTGGTGCCGCGCGCTCAGGGCCAGGGCCTGCTGCAGGCGGTCGAGCAGCAGGCGCCGGTTGGGCAGGCCGGTGAGCGGGTCGTAGTAGGCCAGGTAGCGGATCTCCTCCTCGGCGGCCTTGCGCTGGCTCAGGTCCACCATGGTGACGATGTGGCTGTCGCCCAGCCGCATGCCCGACAGCTCGATGGTGCGGGTCTGGCCGGACTTGGCGGTGATCACGCATTCCACCGGACGGATGGCGCCGTCCTCGCCGTCCTGCGCCTGCGCGCAGGCGGTGCGCCATTCGCTCTGGGCGCGCTGGCGCTGCTGCGGGTCGGGCACGACCAGGCGCCACCAGGTGTCCACGTCGGGCGCCTCCTCGGCGCCGTAGCCGCAGATCTGCACGTGGCGGTCGTTGCGGAAGACGATGGCGCCGTTCTGCACCAGGTTCACCCCGGCGGGCATGTGGTTCAGGATGTTGCGCAGGTGGTGCTCGCTGCCGCGCAGCGCATCCTCCATCTGCTTGCGCTCGCTGATGTCCTGCACCACGGCGATGTAGAAGCCGGCCCGCCCGCCGTCGATGCGCAGCGGCGACGCGGTGAGGTCCGCCCAGACGAAGTGCCCGTCCTTGTGGCGGTAGCGCTTCTCCATGTGGAACTCGGAGATCTCCCCCGCCAGCATGCGCTCCAGGAGGGCCTGGCCCTCCTGCAGGTCCTCGGGGTGGCTGAAGTCCTGCAGGCGCATCTGCTGCAGCTCCTGCGCCTCGTAGCCGAGGATGTCGCAGAACTTCTGGTTCACGCGCACCAGCCGTCCGCCGCGCGAGTCCGCCTGGGCCATGCCCACGGCGGCCTGGTTGAACACGGCGCGGAAGCGCTCCTCGCTGTCGCGCAGGGCCGTGTCGGCCACCTTCACGTGGTCTAGCGCCTGGGCGCGCCGCAGCACCAGCAGGGCCACCAGGGCCGTCAGCAGCGCGGTGACCAGCAGCCCGCCGGAGGCGAGCACGCCCGGCAGCTGCATTTCGTAGGGCGACAGGAAGCTGGCGGTGGGCTGGAACTCCAGGTGCCAGCGGCGCCCGCCCACCTGCACGTCGGACTCGCGGCGCATGTCCGTGTACCAGGGGGTCTCCTGGGCGGTCAGCAGGGGATAGGCGGGGCCGGGCTGGGCCGCGTCGGCCGGGCCGACGTCCGCCATCGTCAGCGACAGGCCCTGCAGGTAGCCCTCGCCGCGCAGCGACTGGACCACGTCGTACACCCGCAGGCTCACTCCCACCGCGCCGAGAAAGCGCGGCGCCGCGCCGGGGCCGGCCGCGAACACCGGCACGCGGATGATGATGCCCGCGCGGTGCTCCGTCTCCTGGTGCAGGTCGAACGGGGCCGACGCCACCAGCGCCCTGGTGTCGCGGGCCCGGTACATGGCCTCCAGGTTGGCCGGCTGCGAATGGATGTCCAGCCCTTCCACGCCCGGGTTGCCTTCCCGGGGCCAGAGGAAGTCCACCACGAAGTATTCTGGCCGCTGCCGGGGCGGGTGGATGGCAAAGCCGCTGGGCATGCTGCCGTCCAGGTGCGCGTCGGCGCGCGCCCGGACCTCGAACGCCTCTCGCTCGGGGCCGGGCACGTAGCGCGTGAAGTTCACGTTCTTCACGCTCGGGTGGTAGCGCGACAGCTCCAGCTGGCTGGCCACGCGCTCGAACTCGCTGCGGCGCAGCTGCGGGTTGACGGTGAGCAGGCCGCGTATGCCGTGCAGCAGGTCCACGTGCGATTCCATGCGCCGCTGCAGGGCCTCCGCGAACGAGCGCGCCTGCTGCTCGAAGCGCGCCTGCGCGATGGCCGTCATCGACGTGCGCTGCTGTTGCCACAGCGCATAGCACGCCACGCAGCCCGCCAGCACCATCGCCAGGCTGGGCAGCCAATGCCACGGCGAACGGCGCGAATCGGCGGGCGGTGTCATGTGGGGGAAGAAGAGAGGAGCCGGGCACCATGCCCGGTCGGGTGTGGGCAGAGCATAGCGGCATTTGCGCGCCCGATTGGCCGGCAGCGCGCGTGCCGGGCGCCTGCCGCCATGAAAACCGCGCGCCGGCCTGCAAGGTGCGGCGCCGCCGCAACACTTGCCCGCCGCCCGCGCCCCGATGCCCCCACGGCGACCCCTGCGCGCCCAGGTACTTACCATCGGCGGCACAAGGAGTTTTGTCCGTGCTATCTCGTTTCTTCGGTTTCTTCGAGGCGCAGGTGCCGCCCTATCCCGCGGCCGAACCCATGCCGCCGCCCAAGGGCTTCTTCGCCTTCCTGTGGGCGTGCACGCAGGGCATGCGCGGCTGGATCGCGCTGCTCACGGCGACGTCCGCGCTGCTGGCGCTCTACGAGGCGCTGCTGTTCGCCATCATGGGCCACGTGGTGGACTGGCTGGGCACCGTCTCGCCCGGGCAGTTCTGGCAGGAGCAGCGCGCCACCGCGCTGGGCATCGCGGCGGTGCTGCTGGCCAGCGGCGGCCTGCTGGCGCTGCACACCTCGGTCATGCACCAGGTGCTGGCCATCAACTTCCCGATGCGGCTGCGCTGGGTGTTCCACCGGCTGATGCTGGGCCAGAGCATGTCGTTCTACGCCGACGAGTTCGCCGGCCGCATCACCACCAAGATCATGCAGACCGCCCTGTCGGTGCGCGAAGTGGTGTTCCTGGTGGTGGACGTGCTGGTGGGCGTGAGCGTCTACATGATCGGCATCCTGGTGCTGGCGGCCAGCTTCGAGTGGCGGCTGATGCTGCCCTTCGCCCTGTGGCTGACCGCCTACGTGGCGGCATGCTTCTACTTCGTGCCGCGCCTGGGCAAGATCGGCAAGGAGCAGGCCGACGCGCGCTCGATGATGACCGGCCGCGTAACCGACGCCTACACCAACATCGCCACCGTCAAGCTCTTCGCCCACACGCGCCGCGAGGCCGAATACGCGCGCAGCGCCATGGAGGCCTTCAAGAGCACCGGCTATGCGCAGATGCGGCTGGTGAGCCAGTTCGAGATCGCCAACCACCTGATGATCACGCTGCTGCTGCTGGGCAGCACGGGCACGGCGCTGTACCTGTGGTCGCAGGGCCAGGCCAGCCCCGGCGTGGTGGCGGCGGTCACGGCCATGGCGCTGCGCCTGATGGGCTACTCGCACTGGGTGATGTGGCAGATGACGGGCCTGTTCGAGAACGTGGGCACGATCCAGGACGGCATCGTCACGCTGACCCGGCCGCGCACCATCGTGGATGCGCCCGATGCCCGGCCGCTGCAGGTGCCGCGCGGCGAGATCGCCTTCGAGGACGTGAGCTTCGCCTACAAGGACGGCGGGCGGCAGGTCATCGACCACCTGAACCTCACCATCCGCCCCGGCGAGCGCATCGGACTCATCGGCCGCTCGGGCGCGGGCAAGTCCACGCTGGTGAACCTGCTGCTGCGCTTCCACGACGTGCAGGGCGGGCGCATCGCCATCGACGGGCAGGACATCCGCGGCGTGACGCAGGACAGCCTGCGCGGCAACATCGGCATGGTCACGCAGGATACGTCGCTGCTGCACCGCTCCATGCGCGACAACATCCTCTACGGCCGCCCCGACGCCACCGAGGAGCAGATGCGCGCCGCCGCGCACAAGGCCGAGGCGGCGGACTTCATCGCCCAGCTCACCGACCTCAAGGGCCGAAGCGGCTACGACGCCCAGGTGGGCGAGCGCGGCGTGAAGCTCTCGGGCGGCCAGCGCCAGCGTGTGGCCATCGCGCGGGTGATGCTGAAGGACGCGCCCATCCTGCTGCTGGACGAGGCCACCAGCGCCCTGGACAGCGAGGTGGAGGCCGCCATCCAGCACAGCCTGGACAGCCTGATGCACGGCAAGACCGTGATCGCCATCGCCCACCGCCTGTCCACCATCGCCGCGATGGACCGGCTGATCGTGCTCGACGACGGGCGCATCGCGGAGCAAGGCACGCACGCCGAGCTGCTGGCGCAGGGCGGCGTCTACGCGCGCCTGTGGGCGCACCAGAGCGGCGGGTTCATGGGCAGCGACCTGGATGAGGCATAGTCGCATGTCACAAACCGTTACCCCGACCCATGCCCTCCCCCCGTCCGGCCCCGCTCAACGACGACGACGAAGACTCCGCCCGCTGGGACATCCCGCCCTTCTGGCAGCGGCTCAATAGCTTCTTCCTCTTCCCGCTGCAGCTCGAGCCGCTGCTCTACGCCGCCCTGCTGGCCCTGGCCTGCCTGGCGCTGCTGCTGGGCGGGCTGTTCGCGCCCTTCGTCCTGCTGGGCCTGCTGCTGGCGGTAAGCCGCTATGCCTTCAAGGTGGCGGCGCTGGCCTCGGTGGGCGTGACCCACAGCGACGACTACCGCAGCGACCTGGTGCAGGACGAATGGAAGTGGCTGCCGTGGAAGCTCTTTGCCGTGATGGTCGTCCACGGCCTGGCGATCGGCTGGCTGGCGCACGTCAGCCTGCGCCTGGGCGTGCTGGGCAACGTGGTGTCTTCCCTGCTGTTGCCCGCCACGGTGATGGTGCTCATCAACACCTGCAGCCTGCGCGCGGCCATCAACCCGTTCAAGCTGCTGGGCACGATCACGGGCATCGGCAAGTCCTACCTGCTGCTGTGCTTCTTCCTGTTCCTGCTGATGCAGGGCATGCCGATGGCCGCCGGGCTGCTGGCGGCCATCGTGCCGCGTGCGGTGGTGGTGCCGGCCATCGGCTTCGCCGTCATCTACTTCACCTGGGTCATGGCCGCAATGATCGGCTACGTGATGTACCAGCACCACCGCGCGCTCGACATCAGCCCCGTGCGCGCGCCCGAAGGCGCCGCCGCGCCGGTGCAGGACCCTGCCGCGGCCGAGGCCAGACGGCGCGACGCGCAGGTGCTGCAGTGGGTGCGGGCCGGCGACATGCACGAGGCCCTCACCATCGCCCGCGAATGGCTGCGCACCGGCGCCGACGACCTGGCCGACCACCGCCGCTACCACCGCGTGCTCAAGGTGGCCGAGCGGCCGGACGCGCTCGCCACCCATGCGCAGCAGTTCATCCTCGTGCTGCTGCGCCAGCAGCTCACGGGCGAGGCGCTGGAGGTCTGGACGTCCTGCTACAAGCGCGCGAAGGGCTTCCAGCTCGCCGCGCCCGACGCCACGCTGGCCCTGGCCCGGCACGCCTGGAAGGCCCAGCAGGCGCGCCACGTGCTGGCCTTGCTGCAGGGGTTCGAGAAGCAGTTCCCCGATGACGGGCGCGTCCCCGAGGCGCTGGAGCTGATCGTGCGCGCCCTGCAGCAGGGGTTGAACGACTCCGAGCGCGCCGTGCGCGTGTTCATGCGCATGAAGGGCCGCTACCCCGATCACCCCTGCACGCAGGAAGCCGCATGGGTGCTGCGCGAGCAGCTCGGCAATACGGCCACGGCGGCCTGAACGCTAGGCGCTGCATGAGGTGCCTGGTCCGTGGATCGGGCCCGTGCATGCGTTTCCCCTTTGTTCATTGCGCTGCGCGGCCTGCCAGCCACCGGGTCACCGCCTCCTGCGGCGCGTCGCGCTGTAGGGCCGGCAGCCAGGCCCGGGCCGACTCCATGCGCCCCGCCTGCGCCAGCCCGTTTGCCAGCAGCGCCAGCGTGTCGGGCCACTGCGGGTGGCCGCGGTGCGGCTCCAGTGCGCGGCACAGGCGCTCGGCGTCCGCCAGTTCGCCCAGGCGCACGAAGCAGCGCACCAGGCCGTGCATGGTGTCGGCGCTCATGCGCACGCCGGGGCGGGCTCGCTCGCGGTAGGTGACGAAGCTCGCGTGCTGCAGGCGGCGCTCGTCCTCGGTGCGCGCCGGCAGCTTGAAGATGAGGCGCGCGGCGGCGTGGAAGTCGTCGCTGCCGGGAGCGTAGCGGGCGCTGTCGAACCAGGCGCGCAGCACCTGCGCGTCCGTCGGCGCCAGGCGGGCCGCGCCGCGCCATGCGGGCGCCGCGCGCTCGAAGTCCAGCGCGTCGCTGTAGCGGCAAGCGCGGGCGATGGCCTCCTGCAGGGGCCGGACGGATGCGGCCTGCTGCGCCGGCGCCGCGCCTTGCGCCGGCACGTCCACGCGGCGCAGCTTCATGTAGAGCGCCATGGCCAGCGCGCCCGTCAGCAGCCCGCCGAAGTGCGCCATGTAGGCCACGCCGCGCCCGCCCACGAAGTGCTGCACCAGCTCGAACGCCATCCACACCGGCAGCATGACCAGCGCGGGCCAGCGCGCGTAGTTGAAGTAGAAGAGCACCATGTAGAAGAAGCGGATGCGCCGCATGCGGTACATCACCGCGTACATGCCCATCAGCGCCGACACCGCGCCCGAGGCCCCCAGACCGTAGCCGCCCAAGCCGGCGTAGAACGCCAGCGCGAAGAACGACGCCCCCACGCCCCCCAGCAGGTAGAAGCCCAGGTAGGCCCAGGCCCCCAGCGCCATCTCCAGCGTGAAGCCGAAGAGGAACAGGAACACCATGTTGCCGACCAGGTGCCCCGTGCTGCCGTGCAGGAAGGTGGACGTGAGCGCCTGCACGGGCTGCCACCCCGCGCCGCTTTCGTAGCTCATGGCCCAGCGCTGGGTGAACGGCGCGGGCTCCTGCGGCGCGAAGGCCTCGCGCGCAGCCTTCCAGCGCGGATAGGCCTCGTCGCCCGGGCGGATGACCTCCCCGGCCAGCAGGCGCTTGCGGAACGCGCCTTCGTCCCACATGAGGCGGTACAGCTCGGCATGGGCGCCCTTGCGGTACAGGCCCTGCGCGGCTTCGGCGAATGCCCCGTCGCGCCGGTCGCCCCGGGCCCTGGCCTGCAGGTGCTCGACGAACGGCGGCAGCTCCAGCCGGGGCAGCGGCGTGGCGGCGTAGCGCGCCGCGGCGCGCTGCACGGCCGCCTGCTCTCCTTCCTGCCAGCCCCAGTAGATGAAGCACTGCACGGCGATGAGCAGCACCGTCATCCACGGCGGCGAGCGCCAGGTGGGCTTGTTCTCGAGCGGTATGGCGATGAACATCTGTTATGCGAAAAAAGGCTGCGGCGCCCGTCCATCAAGCGCTGGCAGCTACGCTAACCATAGCAGATCAGCTCTGCTCCTCCGGCCCCAGCGGGCGCGGGCGCGGCGGCTCGTGCGGCGGCAGCTGCAGGAACAGCGCCGTGGCCGCCAGCGTGAGCACGCCCATGCAGGCGAAGGTGGCGCGGAAAGCCCAGAGTGTCTCGCCCTGGCTGAAGTAGCCCTCGAAACTCGCCAGCACCGCGCCCGCCACCGCCACGCCCATGCCCATGGCGAGCATCTGCACCATCGACAGCAGGCTGTTGCCGCTGCTGGCATGCACCGTGTCCAGGTCCTTGAGCGTGACCGTGTTCATGGCCGAGAACTGCATCGAGTTCACGCTGCCGAACAGCGCGAGCTGCAGCACCAGCACCGGCAGCGGCTGCCCCGGCGTGAGGAAGGCGAAGCTGGCGATCAGCAGCGCCAGCATGCAGGTGTTGGCCACGAGCACCTCGCGGTAGCCGTGGCGCCGCACCAGGCGCGTGACCAGCGGCTTGACCGCCATGCTGCCCAGCACCGTGGGCAGCATCATCAGCCCGGCCTGCAGGGGCGCGAAGCCCAGGCTCACCTGCAGCACCAGCGGGATCATGAACGGCATGCACGAGCTGCCCAGCCGCGAGAACAGGTTGCCCAGCAGCCCCACGCGCAGCGTGCGCACGGTGAACAGCCCCGGCGCGAACAGCGGGTTGCCGCTGCGCAAAGCATGCAGCCAGTAGGCCGCCAGGCTGGCCAGTCCGAACACCAGCATGACCAGCGCCGACGCGCCGCGCACGCCGCCCCCGGCCATGCCCTCCACGGCCAGCGACACCGCCGCCATGCCGAAGGCCAGCAGGCCGTAGCCCACCGCGTCGAACGCGCGCACGGCCAGCGCGTCGCCCCCGGCCATGAAACGGCGCGCGGCCACGAACCCCACCACGCCCACGGGCACGTTCACCCAAAAGATCCAGTGCCAGGACGCGTACTCCACCATCCACCCGCCCAGCGTGGGCCCGATCAGCGGCCCCACCAGCCCCGGGATGGCCACGAAGCTCATGGCCCGGATGAACTCGTCGCGCGGGAACGCCCGCAGCACCGCCAGCCGCCCCACCGGCAGCAGCAGCGCCCCGCCCAGGCCCTGCACCACGCGCGCGCCCACCAGCAGCGGCAGCGTGGGCGAGAGCGCGCACAGCACCGACCCGAGCACGAACAGCGCGATGGCCGACATGAACACCCGCCGCGTGCCGAAGCGGTCCGCCAGCCAGCCCGAGGCCGGGATCAGCACCGCCATGGCCAGCGAATACGCCACGATGACCGAATGCATCTGCAGCGGGCTTTCCTGCAGGTCGCGCGCCATGGCGGGCAGCGCGGTGTTGACGATGGTCGCGTCCAGCGTCTGCATGAAGAAGCCCAGCGCCACCAGCCAGAGCAGCGCGCGGCGTGGCGGGGCGGAAGACGGGGAGGAAGGCGGCGGCATGGACATGGGCGGGCAAGCGGGTAGCGCCCGAGTGTGCCACCGCGCCGTACCCCGCGCAGTTCATGGCGAAAATGCCCTGCAGTGCCCGTCCAACAAGCGCAGGCAGCTATGAAAACAAAAGCGCTTTATCCGCATGCGCACCCGTCCCACCGTATGCGCCGGCCGCGCCCACAGGCCGCGTCGGAAAACCCTGACGCGGCCATGCGCCGCCTGCCGTCCTGCGCGTACGGGTGGCCTGCGAAGAATGCAAGACATCGTCAACACCGCCTCTTGGAGGGAACCGCCATGTCGATCTCGCTTCTCCTGCTGATCATCCTGATCCTTATCCTGGTCGGCGCCCTGCCCACCTGGGGCTACAGCCGCAACTGGGGCTATGGACCGTCGGGCGGCCTGGGGCTGGTGGTGGTCATCCTGCTGGTCCTGCTGTTGATGGGACGGATATGAGCGCGGGCCGCCGGGCCGTTCAGCCCTGCGGCCGCTTGCCAGGCGACCAGGCCATGTTCATGTAGGCCGTTCCGCCGCGCAGCTCGTCCAGCATCTGCCGCAGGCGCTTGTGCCGGGTGGCTTCCAGCTTGGCGCGCGAGATCCAGCCCAGGTAGTCGTTGCGCTGGTAGGGCGGGCGGGCCTCGTAGGCCGGCATCAGCCCCTCGCCGTCCAGCGCCTCCCGCACGAACGGGGGCATCGGGTTCTTCGCCCGCTTGAGGGTGGATTGCTTCGCAGCAGCCATGCATGTCTCCTTTGCAGTTGGGCGCGCCATCATAAAAAGCCTCACGCCGGCATCAACCGCTGCGCCTCCCGCTGCCCCACCTCCTTCAGAACCCCCCACACCGCCTGCGTGCGCGCGAGGTGCTTGGCCTCGGCGGGCATGCTCATCCAGAAGGTGCGGGTGAAGCGCGCCTGCTGCGGCAGCACGCGCGCCAGGATGGGGTCGCGGTCGGCCAGGAAGGCGGGCAGCACGGCCAGGCCCGCGCCGGCGCGCACGGCCTCGTACTGCGCGGTGATGCTGGTGCTGCGCAGCGCGAAGCGCTCGGGCTGGTGCAGCTGGTCGAGAAACTGCAGCTCCTTGGTGAACAGCAGGTCGTCCACGTAGCTGATGAAGGCATGGTGGCGCAGGTCCTCGGGCCGCGCCACCAGGGGGCGGCGGGCCAGGTATTCGCGCTGGCCGTACAGGCACAGCCGGTAGTCGGCCAGCCGGGTGACGATGACGGAGCCGCGCTTGGGCCGCTCCAGCGAGATGACGATATCCGCCTCGCGCCGCGACAGGTGCAGCATGCGCGGCACGGCCAGCAGGTCGATGGACAGCTGCGGATGCTGCTGCGTGAGGCGCGCCAGGTGCGGCGCCAGGATCAGCGTGCCGAAGCCCTCGGTGGCGCCCACGCGCACCAGGCCCGAGGGGCCGCTGCTGGCCGCGTTGGCGGGTGCGGCGCGCTCCACGCCGAGCACGGCGGTCTCCATGGCCTCCACGGCGGGCAGCAGGTGGCGACCGGCCTCGGTGAGCCGGTGGCCTGCCGCCTCGCGCGCGAACAGGGGCGCGCCCATCTGCTTTTCCAGCGCCTGGATGCGGCGCGCCACGGTCGTGTGCTCCACGCCCGTGCGGCGGGCGGCGGCGGCCAGGGTGCCGGTGCGGGCCAGTTCAAGGAAGTAGCGCAGGTTGTCCCAATCCATGGCGAATGTGCAATTTTGCAAAGCTGGAGTGCGTGATTGTCTATTGCATGAAGAATTTCGCACACATACGATGGCTATATTCATTCCACTTCTCCAGGAGACAGACCCATGGACGCTTCCACCACCGCCGTGCAGGCCCCCACCGTCAAGCTGCTGATCGGCGGCAAGCTGGTCGAATCGAAGACCACGCAATGGCGCAACGTGGTCAACCCCGCCACGCAGGAGGTGCTGGCACGCGTGCCGTTCGCCACGCCCGACGAGATCGACGCCGCCGTCGCCTCGGCCAAGGAGGCCTTCAAGACCTGGAAGAAGACGCCCATCGGCGCGCGCGCCCGCATCTTCCTGAAGCTGCAGCAGCTCATCCGCGAGAACATGAAGGAGCTGGCCGCGCTGCTGACAGCCGAACAGGGCAAGACCCTGCCCGACGCCGAGGGCGACGTGTTCCGCGGCCTGGAGGTGGTGGAGCACGCCAGCGCCATCGGCAACCTGCAGCTCGGCGAGCTGGCGAACAACGTCGCCAACGGCGTGGACACCTATACCGTGCTGCAGCCGCTGGGCGTGTGCGCGGGCATCACGCCGTTCAACTTCCCGGCCATGATCCCGCTGTGGATGTTCCCGATGGCCATCGCCACGGGCAACACCTTCGTGCTCAAGCCTTCCGAGCAAGACCCCATGGTGACGATGCGCCTCGCCGAGCTGGCGCTCGAAGCCGGCATTCCCCCCGGCGTGCTCAACGTGATCCATGGCGGCGAGGACGCGGTGAACGCCATCTGCGACCACCCGGACATCAAGGCGATCAGCTTCGTGGGCTCCACCAAGGTCGGCACCCATGTGTACAACCGCGCCAGCCTCGCCGGCAAGCGCGTGCAGTGCATGATGGGCGCGAAGAACCACGCCATCGTGATGCCCGACGCGAACAAGGAGCAGACCCTCAACGCCCTGGCGGGCGCGGCCTTCGGCGCGGCGGGCCAGCGCTGCATGGCACTGTCGGTGGCGGTGCTGGTGGGCGAGGCACAGAAGTGGATTCCCGAGCTGGTCGAGAAGGCCAAGACGCTCAAGGTGAGCGGCGGCACCGAGGCCGGCACCGACGTGGGCCCGCTGGTGAGCTGCGCCGCGCTCTCGCGCGTGGAAGGGCTGATCGAGCGCGGCATCGCCGACGGCGCCACGCTGGAGCTGGACGGCCGCAAGCCGCAGGTGGCGGGCTACGAGAAGGGCAACTTCGTCGGTCCCACGGTGTTCTCCGGCGTGAAGGCCGGCATGAGCATCTACGAGCAGGAAATCTTCGGCCCCGTGCTGTGCCTGGTGGCCGCGGGCGACATCGACGAAGCCATCGACTTCATCAACGCCAACCCCAACGGCAACGGCACCGCCATCTTCACGCAGTCGGGCGCGGCGGCGCGCAGGTTCCAGGAGGACATCGACGTGGGCCAGGTGGGCATCAACGTGCCGATCCCCGTGCCCGTGCCGCTGTTCTCGTTCACCGGCAGCCGCGCCTCCAAGCTGGGCGACCTGGGGCCGTATGGCAAGCAGGTGGTGATGTTCTACACGCAGACCAAGACGGTCACCGCGCGCTGGTTCGACGACAGCACCACCAGCCACGGCGTGAACACCACCATCAGCCTGAAGTGACCGGCACGCGCGCGGCCCTCGCCCTCGTTCTGTGCCTTGGCGGTGCTACCGCCTGGGCGCAGGCGGGCAGCGCCTGCCGCGCGGGCGGCACGGTGGAGGAGACCAACGCCTGCGCCGTGCAAAGCTACCAGCGGGCCGACACGGCCATCCAGATCCTCTACGGCGACGTGATGCGCGCCCTCTCGGCCCACGAGCGCCCCGCCCTGCGCCAGGATCACGCCGCCTGGCAGCGCGAGCGCGTCACGCACTGCAAGCAGGCGCAGCGCGCGGCCGAGTCGCGCCCCGAGTGGCCACGGCTGTACCACGAATGCCTGACGGCGCAGACCGAAGCCCGGCGCGATGCGCTGATGCACTGGCTGCACCACGGCGAAAAACCATAAGGAGACGATTCGCATGGACTTTGAACTCACCGAAGACCAGCGCGCCTTTGCCGATACGGCCCACCAGTTCGCGCAGACAGAGCTGGCACCGCATGCGGCGCAGTGGGATGCCGAGGCCATCTTTCCGCGCGAAACCATCGCCAAGGCGGGCGAGCTGGGCTTTTGCGGCCTCTATGCGCCCGAGTGCATCGGCGGCCTGCAACTCCCCCGCCTCGACGCCACGCTGGTGTTCGAGGAACTGGCCGCCGTCGATCCCAGCACCACAGCCTTCATCACCATCCACAACATGGCGACCTGGATGCTGGGCACCTGGGGTACCGACGAGGTGCGCGCCGAATGGGGCGAGGCACTGACCAGCGGGCAAAGATTAGCCAGCTACTGCCTGACCGAGCCCGGCAGCGGCTCCGATGCGGCCAGCATCAAAACCCGTGCAGAGTTGCAAGGCAACGAATACGTCATCAACGGCGGCAAGGCCTTCATCAGCGGCGCGGGCGCGACCGACGTGCTGGTGCTCATGGCCCGCACGGGCGACGGGCAATCGGGCGCGGCCGGCATCAGCGCCTTCGCCGTGCCTGCGAATCTGCCCGGCATCCACTACGGCAAGAAGGAAGAAAAAATGGGCTGGAACAGCCAGCCCACGCGCCAGATCAGCTTCGACAACGTGCGCATTCCCGCCAACCACCTGCTGGGCCACGAGGGCGAGGGCTTCAAGATCGCGATGAAAGGCCTGGACGGCGGGCGCATCAACATCGCCACCTGCTCCGTGGGCGCGGCTCAAGGCGCGCTGGGCCACGCGCAGCGCTACATGCAGGAACGCAAGCAGTTCGGCAAGCCCATCGCGAGCTTCCAGGCGCTGCAGTTCAAGCTGGCCGACATGGCGACCGAACTCGTCGCCGCGCGCCAGATGGTGCGCCTGGCCGCGAGCAGGCTGGACGCGGGCGCGCGCGACGCCTCCACCTACTGCGCGATGGCCAAGCGCTTCGCCACCGATGCGGGTTTCAACATCGTCAACGAAGCGCTGCAGCTGCACGGCGGCTACGGCTACATCCGCGAATACCCGCTGGAGCGGCTGCTGCGCGACGCGCGCGTGCACCAGATCCTCGAAGGCACGAACGAGATCATGCGCGTCATCATCGGCCGGCGCATGCTCGACGGCGATGCGCCAGACGTGATCCGCTGAAACCCCATGCCCGCTCGTCCCATCGCTCCCGAAACCCTGCGCCTCATCGGCGCGGTGCAGGACGCGCTGGCCGAGCGCCTGGGCGCGCAGGCCACGGTGGAAGAGCGCACCCTGTTCGGCTGCCACGCCTTCATGGTGGACGGCAAGCTCTGCCTGGCCGTCAAGGGCGAAGACCTGCTGGTGCGCCTGCCGCCGCAGGATCATGCCGCCACCGCCGAGCAGCCCGCGGTGCGCGAGCTGGATTCGCGCGGCGGCATGCCGGGTTACTTCTGGGTCGAACCCGCCGGCTACGCCACGCGCGCGCAGTGGGAGCACTGGGTGGACGCCGCCCTCGCCTACAACCCGCGGGCTAAGGCATCACCCCGCAGGCGCAAGAAATGATTTCAAGCCTTTTCGGGCTCCAGCGCTTATCCATCAAGCGCAGGCAGCTATCAAAACCATAGTTTTCACACCACCAGGAGACACACCATGCAAATCGCATTCATCGGCCTCGGCAACATGGGCGGCCCCATGGCCATCAACCTCGTCAAGGCCGGCCACAGCGTCAAGGCCTTCGACCTGAGTCAGGACGCCCTGGCCAAGGTCAAGGCCGAAGGCGCCCAGGCGGCGGCCAGCGCCCAGGACGCCGTGCAGGGCGCCGAGGTCGTGGTCACCATGCTGCCCGCGAGCCAGCACGTGGAGGGCCTGTTCCTCGGCAACGGCAACCTGCTGGCCAGCATCGCCAAGGGCACGCTGGTGATCGACAGCTCCACGATCGCCGCGGCCACCAGCCAGAAGGTCGCCAAGGCGGCCGAGGCGGCGGGCATAGCCTTCATCGACGCGCCGGTCTCCGGCGGCACCGGCGGCGCCATCGCCGGCACGCTGACCTTCATGGTCGGCGGCAGCGATGCGGCCCTGGAGCGCGCCCGCCCCCTGCTGGAAAAGATGGGCAAGAACATCTTCCATGCCGGCGGCGTGGGCGCGGGCCAGACCGCCAAGATCTGCAACAACATGCTGCTGGGCATCCTGATGATCGGTACCAGCGAGGCCATCGCCCTGGGCGTGGCCAACGGGCTCGACCCCAAGGTGCTCTCGGAAATCATGCGCCGCAGCTCCGGCGGCAACTGGGCACTGGAGGTCTACAACCCCTACCCCGGCGTGCAGGAGGCCAGCGCCGCCACGCGCGGCTACACCGGCGGCTTCGGCACCGACCTGATGCTCAAGGACCTGGGCCTGGCGCAGGAGAACGCGATGACCGTGAAGGCCAGCACCCCGCTGGGCGGCATGGCGCGCGCGATCTACGCCGCGCACAGCATCGCGGGCCACGGGGGCGAAGACTTCTCCAGCGTCATCAAGATGCTGCAGAAGAAGGGCTGACGCCGGGCGGCACCCGGCCGCCCCGGGCCGCAAGAGGCTGCCTATCGGCCTCGGCGGCCCCATGAAATCGGCCAAAATCAAAGGCTTGCAACATTTTGGGGGTGAGAAAAAGCCCCGACCCGTGTTACCCTCGCGCCCCATGTCCCGTTGGTTGTGCCTCCTGTTACTCCTTTGCGCAAATGCTTACGCCGCTCCCGCCGATGAGATGGACGGTGCACGCACGGAACGCAACCTGATCGCCCACCTGCAGGAAGTGCGCCACGACGTGGCGGACCGCACCTCCGAGCTGGTCACCACCGCCATGGGCTTCATCGGTGTGCCCTACCGCCGGGGCGGCAACAGCGCCGAGACGGGCTTCGACTGCAGCGGCCTCGTACGCACCATCTACGAGCAGGCCAAGGGCCTGGTGCTGCCACGCCGGGCCAACGAGCAGGCCGCCGCCACCGAGACCATCGAGAAGAAGGACCTGCAGCCCGGCGACCTGGTGTTCTTCAACACCATGCGCCGCGCCTTCAGCCACGTAGGCATCTACCTGGGCGACGGCAAGTTCATCCACGCCCCCCGCTCGGGCGCGCAGGTGCGCGTGGAGGACATGCGCACTTCCTACTGGCAGCGCCGCTTCAACGGCGCGCGCCGCGTTGCGCTGGACGAAGCCGACGAGACCCTGGCCGCCGCGACGCGCCAGCCCTGAGCGTCCGCTCCCGCCCCCTCCATTGAAGATCGTTGACAGTTGGCAAGGGCCGCGCCCCCTTGTCCGACACGCGCATGCCTGCGCGCGGCCTTAGAGTGTGGCGACTCTCCAATCCTCACAACTACGAAGGCGTTTTCCATCATGATGACTTTTCTCGGCACCGTACTGGTCGGCTTCATCGTGGGCCTGCTGGCCCGCGCCCTCAAGCCCGGCGACGACAAGCTCGGCTGGTTCATGACCACCCTGCTGGGCATTGCCGGCTCGTTCATCGCCACCTACATCGGCATCGCCATGAACTGGTACGCGCAGGGGGAAGCCGCGGGCTGGATCGCCTCGGTGATCGGCGCCATCGTGCTCCTGGTGCTGTACGACCTGGTGCGCCGCAAGTCCTGACCCGCTGATCCGTCACGCCATGGCCCTGCGCCGCACTCCCAGCGCCCACGCCCTGGCCGGCGACGACCCGGCGCTGCTGGCCGCGGTGCAGCGCAGCCGCCGGCTGCTGCACCGGCGCGCGCTGGTGGCCGCCGCCGCGGGCGTGGTGCCCGTGCCGGGGCTGGACTGGGCGGTGGATGCCGCCCTGCTCTCGCGGCTGATCCCGCTGGTGAATGCCGAATTCGGCCTCACCCCGGCGCAGCTCGATCTGCTCGCACCCGAAAAGCGCGAGCAGGTGCAGAAGGCGGTGGCCATGGTGGGCTCGGTGCTCATCGGCAAGTTCGTCACGCGCGAGCTGGTGCTGCGCGCCACGCAGGCCGTGGGCCTGCGCCTGTCGGCCCGGCAGGCCGCCAAATTCGTGCCCCTGGCAGGCCAGGCCGCGGCCGCCGCGCTGGGCTACGCCACGCTGCGCTACCTGGGCGAGCAGCACCTGCGCGACTGCGTGCGCGTGGTGCAGCAGGCACAGCTGCCGCTGCCGCCGCCCCAGGCGGCCTGACGCCTGCGCAGCGTTTTGCCAGAATGCGGCCATGACCGCTCCTGCTCCCCATGCACCGCGCTACTGGCTCATGAAGTCCGAGCCCGACGAATGCTCCATCGACGATGCCCTGGCCGCGCCCGGCGCCACCGTGCCCTGGACCGGCGTGCGCAACTACCAGGCGCGCAACTTCATGCGCGACGCGATGCAGGTGGGCGACGGCGTGCTTTTCTACCATTCGAGCTGCCCCGAGCCCGGCATCGCCGGCATCGCGCGCGTGGCCTCCGGCACGCGGCCGGACCCGACGCAGTTCGACCCCGGCTCGCCCTACCACGACCCCAAGTCCTACCCCGGCCAGCCGCGCTGGCTGGTGCTGGACGTGCAGGCCCAGCGCAAGACGCGCCTGATCGGCCTGCCGGAGCTGCGTGCCACCCCCGCGCTGGCGGACATGCGCGTGCTGCAGCGGGGCAACCGGCTGTCCATCACGCCGGTGGAGCCGCACGAGTGGGAAGCGGTGCTGATGCTATCCAATGAATAGCGCCTTGCGCTTTCTGGGCAAGCGCTAAAGGGCTTTTTCGCCTGAAACCCTAACCCTGTGCCGCGTGCTGCTCGTCCAGCGCATGCAGGCGCAGGCGCGGGCCGGCGCGCATGACCTGCCCCGGCAGGTCGCGTCCCAGCACGCGCTGCAGGTCGTGCGCCACCGCGACCAGGCGCTCCAGGTCGATGCCGGTGTCTATGCCCAGCTCGTGCATCAGGTGCACCGTGTCCTCGGTGCAGATGTTGCCGGTGGCGCCCGGCGCGAACGGGCAGCCGCCGATACCGCCCAGCGACGATTCGTAGTGCTCCACGCCGTGCGCCAGCCCCTCCATCACGTTGGCCAGGCCGAGCCCGCGCGTGTTGTGGAAGTGCAGCGCGATGGGCAGGTGCGGCAGATGCTCGCGCAGCGCCTGCACCGTTCGCGCCACGAGCGGCGGCGTGGCCATGCCGGTGGTGTCGCCCAGCGTCAGGCCGGTGAAGCCCAGGTCGGCGAAGGTGCGGGCGATGGCCAGCACCTGCTGCACGGGCACGTCGCCCTCGAACGGGCAGCCGAAGGCGCAGGCGATCGCCCCCTTGAGCCGGATCGGCGCCCCCAGCGTGGCGGCGGCGATCTCGCGGATGTCCTGCAGCGAGCGCTCCACGCTGCGGTTCAGGTTCTTCTGGTTGTGGCTCTCGGAGGCCGAGACGAACACCACGGCTTCGTCCGCACCCGCGTCCAGCGCGCGCTCCACGCCGCGCCGGTTGGGCGCGAGCACGGCCAGCACCACGCCGGGGCGCCGGCGCACGGCGGCCAGCAGCTCGGCCGCGTCGCGCAGCTGCGGCACGGCGCGCGGCGAGACGAAGGACGTGGCCTCGAAATGGCGCACGCCCGCGTCCATCAGCGCCTCCAGCAGCCGCAGCTTGGTGGCGGTGGGGATGAATTCGCTCTCCATCTGCAGCCCGTCGCGCAGGCCGACTTCGGTGATGGAGGCCCGGGGAGGATAGGTGCGCGCCGTCATGCCCGCAGCATAGGACGCGGTGCGCTGGCCCCTGCTCTCCATTCTTCGCGCCGCCATCGCGCTTCGCGACGCGCACGCGCGCAAACGCGACGCGCCGGGGGTGGCGTTTGCGGGATAGTCGGCGCCATGCAACTCGAAGGCATCCGCATCATCGACCTGACCCGCATCATCTCCGGGCCGTTCTGCACCATGCTGCTGGCCGATCTCGGCGCGGACGTGATCAAGGTGGAGACACCCGACGGCGACCCCGTGCGCGCCCAGGGCGAGGTCGTCGACGGTATGAGCTGGTATTTCGCGGCGTTCAACCGCAACAAGCGCTCCGTGGTGCTGGACCTGCGCAGCCCCGAGGGGCTGGACGCGCTGCGCCACCTGATCCACCACGCGGACGTGGTGGTGGACAACTTCCGCCCCGGCGTGATGGAGGCCATGGGCCTGGGCTGGGAGCAGCTGCAGGCGCTCTCGCCCGGTGTCATCCACACCAGCATCACCGGCTTCGGCGCCGACGGGCCCTACGCCCAGCGGCCCGCGTTCGACTTCATCGCGCAGGCCATGAGCGGCTTCATGAGCCTCAACGGCGATGCGCAGTCCGGCCCCATGCGCACGGCGGTCCCGATCAGCGATCTCGTGGCCGGCAACTACGCGGCGCTGGGCACGGTGGCCGCGCTGGTGCGCCGCGCGCGCACCGGCCAGGGCGAGCGCGTGGGCGCCGCGCTGCTGGACGGGCTGGTGAGCTACGGCGCGTTCTCCAGCGCCAACTTCCTGGCCAGCGGCCGGCTGCCGCCCGTGACGGGCAACGACCATTCGCTGGTCGCGCCCTACGGCCTGTTCGCCGCGGCGGACGGCGAGATCGCCGTGGCACCGTCCAACGATGCGGTGTACCGCAAGCTCATGCACGCGCTGGGCCTGCAGGCGCTGCTGGAGGACCCGCGCTTCACCACCAATGCGCTGCGCGTGCGCCACCGCCCGCAGATCAACGCGCTGATCAGCCAGGTGACGGTGCAGCGCGGCAAGGCGCACTGGGTGGAAGTGCTCAACGCCGCCGGCGTGCCCTGCGGCCTGGTGCAGGACCTGGCCGAGGTGTTCGCCGACCCGCAGGTGGCCCACCAGCAGATGGTGCTGGACGTGGAGCATCCGGGCCACGGCAGCGTGCGCATGACCGGCTTTCCCGTCAAGTTCGCCCGGCAGCCGTGCGCGGTGCGCCGGCCGGCACCCGACCTGGGGGCGCACAGCCGGGAGGTGCTGCACGAGCTGGGCTACGTCAGCCCAGCTCCAGCGTGAGTCCGGTGGCCGCGATCGCCGCGCGCCACTTCTTCGCGTCCTGCGCCAGGCGCTCGCCCAGCTGCTCGGGCGTGAGCGGGCGCGGCTCGCCGCCCTGGGCACTGATGGCGCCGCGCACCTCGTCGGTCTGCAACAGGCGGTTGACCTCGGCGTTCACCCGCTGCACCACGCCGCCAGGCACGCCGTTGGGGGCGAACAGGCCGTACCAGGTCGTCACGTCGAACTGCGGCAGGCCCTGCTCGGCCACGGTGGGCACGTCGGGCAGCACGGGATTGCGCCCGGCCGAGGTGACGGCCAGGGCGCGCAGCTTGCCCGCCTTGAGCTGCGTGAGCACGGAAGGGATGGACGCGGCCAGCATCTGCACCTGGCCGCCCAGCGTGTCCGCGAGCGCGGGGCCCGAGCCCTTGTAGGGCACGTGGCGCAGCCGGATGCCCGCCTGGTGCGCGAGCAACTCCACCGACAGGTGGGTGATGGTGCCCGCGCCGGGCGATGCGTAGGTGACGGTGTCGGGCGCCTTGCGCGCCGCCGCGATCAGGTCAGCCAGGCTTTTGTAAGGCGAGGCCGTGGGCACCACGTAGACCAGCGGCGAGTCGCCCACCAGCGCCACGGGCGACAGGTCGCGCTGCGCGTCGTAGGGCAGGCTCTTGTAGAACAGCGGCGCGATCACGAGGTTGTCGAGCTGCCCCATGACCAGGGTATGCCCGCTGTGCTCGGCCTTGGCCGCCTCGCCGATGCCGATGGTGCCGCCTGCACCGGCCTTGTTGTCCGGCACCACGGTCCAGCCCGTGGACTCGGCCAGCTTGGTGGCCACCACGCGCGAGAGGAAGTCCGTGCCGCCGCCAGGCGGAAACGGAACGATGAGCCGGATGGCCCGCGCGGGCCACGCGGCCGCGGTCTGCGCCTGCAGGTGCGGCGCCAGGCCTGCGGCCAGGGCGGCCGCCAGCGCCTGCCGTCGGGTGATGCACGTCATAGGGGGATGTCTCCTTCGGTCTTGTCGCAGCCCATGGTGCAGCCGGGACGCCAGCCATGGCGTCGCAAATCCGCACGGCGGCATCTCGTTCAGCGATGCATCACGCCTGCGGGCCGCGCAGGTGCTCCAGCAGCAGCCGCGCCGCGGCGCCGAGCTGGTCGTCCGGGCGCACGCCCAGCAGCAGTTGGCGGCGCGCCCAGGTGTCGTTCAGGTCCACCAGCGCGATGCCCTCCTGCACGTAGCGGCGCACGGCGGCCACCGGCGCCACGCACACGCCCAGGCCGGCGCTCACCATGGCGATCATGGCGTCGTAGGAGGTGACGTGGAAGCGCGGGCTGAAGCCCTGCTCGCCCTGCGCGGCGGCGCGCGCCAGCATGTTGTTGGCGGCAGAGCCGCGGTGCATGGCCACGTGTTCGTACTGCAGCGTGGCGGCGAAGTCCACCGCTCCGCGCCCGGCCAGCGGGTGGCCGCGCGGCACCACCAGCGCCATGCGGTCCTGCCGGTAGGGGTGCACCTGGAGCTGCCGCGCGTCGTCCGACTCGGCGAACACGCCGATGTCGGCCGCGTTGTCCAGCACCATGCGCGTGACCGTGCTGCTGATGCGCTCCTCCAGCTCCACCTTCACGCGCGGATGCAGCGCCAGGAAGCGCGCGATGTCGTGTGCCAGGAACTGGGTGATGGACGACAGGTTGGCCGCCACGCGCACAAGGCCGGTCACGCCGCTGGCGAAGTCGCGCACCTCGGCGGCCAGGTCCTCCGCGCCATGCAGCAGCGTGCGGGCGCCGCGCGCCAGCGTGCGCCCCGCCTCGCTGGGCACCACGCCGCGCGACTGGCGGATCAGCAGCGGCGTGCCGATCAGGCGCTCCAGCTCGGAGATGCGCTTGCTCAGCGCCGAGGTGGCGATGTGCTCGCGCTCGGCCGCGGCGGCGATGGTGCCCTCCTCGACCACGGCCACGAAAAGCTGCAGGGAATAGAGGTTCAGCCGCATGGCGCACTGTCCTGCCGGAAGACCAGCACCTTGAGCGCGCGGCCCGGGTCCACGTCGGCGAAAGCCGGCGGGTTGCCCACCCGCTCCACGAATATCAGGCCCGGCGCCAGTTCGCGCACCTGCTCCCGCAGGAAGTCCACGCCCAGCTCGGGCGCATTCAGGCACAGCAGCGCGTGGCCGCCCGGCGCCAGCAGCGCGGGCAGGCGGCGCACCAGCCGCGCATAGTCCTTGGTGGCGACGAAGCTGCCCTTCTGGTAGCTGGGCGGGTCGGCGATCACCAGGTCGTACGGCCCGCCGCGCGTGATCTTGCCCCACGAGCTGAACACGTCGTGCGCCAGGAAGCTGGCGCGCGCGCCCAGCCCGTTGAGCTGGTGGTTCTGCTGGCCCGTGCCCAGCGCGCCCCGGGCCATGTCCACGTTCACCACCTGCGCAGCCCCGCCCTGCAGCGCCGCGACCGAGAAGGCGCAGGTGTAGGCGAACAGGTTGAGCACCCTGGCGCCGGGCCGGGCGGCCATGTGGCCGCGCACCCAGCGCCGCCCCTCGGCCATGTCGAGGAACAGGCCGTGGTTCTGCCCGCGCAGCACGTGCACGCGAAAGCGCGCGCCCTGCTCCGTCACCCTGTGCGGATCGGGCACGCTGCCGGCCATCAGCCGCGTCATCGGCAAGTTAGGGCTGCGGCCCTCGATGCGCAGGGCCTCGCCGCGGTGCTGGAACACCCAGGAGAGAGGCTCGCCCGGCGCCAGCTGCGCCCAGCGCGCGTGCAGCGCATCGCCGACGGCGGCCAGTTGCCCCTCGTCCACGGGGGCGAAGCTCGTCAGCACGAAAACCGGCGGATAGGCATCCAGCGTCCACTGCTCGCAGCCCGCGTGCAGCCCGCCGCGGCCGTGGAAGATGCGGCAGGCGTCCTCGGGCAGAGGCATGGCGGCGATGGCGTCGAGCAGGGCTTGCATGGTGGGGCGCTTATTCTGCCAGCGCGGGCAGCTATCTTTTTTGAGGTAGGGTATGGGGCTTTCGCCTCTTCACCCAAGGAACCCTCCCATGGCATTCGCCGACAACCTGCGCCAGCTGCCCTCCATCGCCCACCTGTCCGCGCTCGAACTGCTGGACGACGCGGGCCAGGTGGTGGCCACCATCCCCAACCAGCCGGGCAAGACCGGCTCGCTCACCGTCTACGCCGCCCTGGCAGCCAAGCACGGCGGCATCACCCCCGATGCGGCGTGCGAAGGCCTAGAGCTGTTCGCAGAGCACACCGAGGACGCACGCCAGCACCCCGGCAACCACCCCAACATCGACCGGCTGCTGGAGGTGATCGCCAGCGGCAAGGGCTACGCGGTGCGGACCGTCGCGGCTTGACGGTTTCAAGCCAAATCGCCCCGCAGCGCTTATTCACGAAGCGCAGGCAGCTATCTAATAGATAGCAAATCAGTCCACCGTTGCGCCGGACTGTTTCACCGCCTTGCCCCATTCCATGATCTCGCTGGCGACGAACTGGTCCATCTCCTGCGGCGTGGTGGGCGTGGGCTCGGAGCCGCGGTCACGGATGAACTTCTGCATCTCCGCGCTGCGCAGGATGTCCACCGTCTCGCGGTTCAGCGTGTCCACGATCACTTGCGGCGTGCCCTTGGGCGCCATCAGGCCCAGCCAGCCCACCGCCTCGAAACCCTTGAACTCGGGCAGGCCCGATTCGTCGATGGTAGGCACGTCGGGCAGCTTGGACGAGCGCGTGCGCGAGGTCACGCCCAGCGCCACGGCCTTGCCGGACTGGATGTTGGCCAAGCCCGCCGTGACGGAGTCCACCATCAGCGGCACCTGCCCGCCCAGGAAGTCGGCCTGCGCCGGGCCGCTGCCCTTGTAGGGGATGTGCTCGATCTCGATCTTCGCGCGGGCCTTGACCATCTCGGCGCTCAGGTGCTGCGTGCCGCCGATGCCGGCGCTGGCGTAGCTCAGCTTGCCGGGCTCGGCGCGCGCCTTGTTCACCAGGTCCTGCATGGACTTCATGCCGCTGCCCGGGTGCGCCAGGAACACCAGTGGCACCTTGGCGATGAGCGTGATGCCCTGCAGGTCCTTGCGCGGGTCGAAGTTCACCTTGCGGTAGAGCGTCTGGTTCACCGCCATGGCGCTGCCGGCCACCAGCAGCGTGTAGCCGTCGGGCTTGGCGCGCACCACCTGCTCGGAGCCGATGTTGCTGCCCGCGCCCGCCTTGTTGTCCACCACGACGGCCTGGCCCAGCCGCGTGCCGAGCCGCTCGGCCAGCGCGCGGGCGAAGATGTCCGTGGCCTGCCCGGGCGGGAACGGCACGACGAGGGTGATGGGCCGCTCGGGCCATGCCGCCAGCGCGGCGCCCGAGAGCGTGCATGCGGCCAGGGCCAGGCCGATCTTCTTGAACATGGGGGTCTCCTTGCTTGCGCCCGTGCAACGGGCACCGGGTTTATTGAAAGAAATGGCTTCCAGCGCTTATCCTTCAAGCGCTGGCAGCTATTAATTCTATAGCCACCATGCGGCACCTAATCCACCGCCTGCGGAGCGCTCAGGCTCTTGCTGTAGAAGCCCGAGGGGTCGAAGCAGCAGACCCGCTTCTTTCCCGAGGCCAGCATGTCGCACGCATCCGCAATGCGGCTCTTGCGCGTCTTGGCCTGCTTCGCGGACTCGATCCAGTGGATCCAGTCGATCCGGGCCAGCGTTGTGGTCGCGTCCCACACCACGCTGGCCTGCGGCGAGCCGGCCAGAGCCTGCCGGAAATCGGGCGGCAGTTCCGGCTCCGGCTCCCTGGCCACGGCGGATATCTCCAGCTCGACCATGTCGCCCGCCGCCGCACCGCAAGCCGCCAGCAGCGATGGGCTCACCTTCAGCCAGTGGCTGCGCTGGCCGTCCGGTTCTAGGGTGGCCTGGAAAGGGTGGCCGCCGAGTGTGCCTTCCACGGTCGTTCTCCCACGCCTGGGCAGCTTCTCGCTCGCGGACCTGGGCAGGACCACGAACGCCCATGCATCCCCCTTGGCCAACTTGGCCGGGCGAAGCAGCTTTGCCTTGAAGCATGATCTCGTCGTTTCCTGGTTCATGGCGGCGTCCCGGACAAAAAAGCCGCGCAGCCCTTGCGGAGCATGCGCGGCCCACTGCGGCGTCTGCAGCAGTTACTTGCGTTGCGGCGGCACGTCCGTGCAGGAGCCGTGCGCGATCTCGGCGGCCATGCCGATGCTCTCGCCGAGTGTGGGGTGCGGGTGGATGGTCTTGCCGATGTCCACCGCGTCCACGCCCATCTCGATGGCCAGGGCCACTTCGCCGATCATGTCGCCCGCATGCGTACCCACGATGCCGCCGCCGAGGATCTTGCCGTGGCCATGGGCCTCGGGGGAATCGTCGAACAGCAGCTTGGTGTAGCCCTCGTCGCGGCCGTTGGCGATGGCGCGGCCGGAAGCCGTCCAGGGGAACAGGCCCTTCTTGACCTTGATGCCCTGGGCCTTGGCCTGGTCTTCGGTCAGACCCACCCAGGCGACTTCGGGGTCGGTGTAGGCGACGCTCGGGATCACGCGGGCGTTGAACGCGGCGGATGCCAGCGCCTTGTCGCCCTTGAGTTCCCCGGCGATGACTTCCGCCGCCACGTGCGCCTCGTGCACCGCCTTGTGCGCCAGCATGGGCTGGCCCACGATGTCGCCGATGGCGAAGATGTGCGGCACGTTGGTGCGCATCTGGATGTCGACGTCGATGAAGCCGCGGTCGGTGACGGCCACTCCCGCCTTTTCCGCGCCGATCTTCTTGCCGTTGGGCGTGCGGCCCACGGCCTGCAGCACGAGGTCGTACACCTGCGGCTCGGGGGCGGTGCCGCCCTCTTCCGCCGGGGCGAAGCTGACCTTGATGCCCTCGGGCGTGGCCTCGGCGCCCACGGTCTTGGTCTTCAACATGATGTTGTCGAAGCGGTGGGCGTTCATCTTCTGCCAGACCTTCACCAAGTCGCGGTCGGCGCCCTGCATCAGGCCGTCCATCATTTCCACCACGTCCAGGCGCGCGCCCAGCGTGGAATAGACGGTGCCCATTTCCAGGCCGATGATGCCGCCGCCGAGGATCAGCATGCGCTTGGGCACGCCCGCCAGCGCCAGGGCGCCGGTGGAATCGACCACGCGCGGGTCGTCGGGCATGAACGGCAGGCGTACGGCCTGCGAACCCGCCGCGATGATGGCGCGCTGGAAGGCGATGACCTTCTTGCTCCCGGTCTTTTCCTGGCCGACTGCACCCGTGGTTTCCTCCACTTCGAGGTGGTTGGCGCCGACGAAGCTGCCCACGCCGCGCACGGTGGTCACCTTGCGCATCTTGGCCATCGCGGCCAGGCCGCCGGTCAGCTTGCCGATGACCTTTTCCTTGTGGCCGCGCAGGGTGTCCACGTTGACCTGGGGCGCGCCGAAGCTGATGCCCGCCTTGTCGAGGTGGGCCACTTCGTCGATGACGGCCGCCACGTGCAGCAGCGCCTTGGACGGGATGCAGCCGACGTTGAGGCACACGCCGCCCAGGGTGGCGTAGCGCTCGACGATGACGACCTTCAGGCCCAGGTCGGCCGCGCGGAAGGCGGCGGAGTAGCCGCCGGGGCCGCCGCCCAGGACGAGCACGTCGCATTCCAGATCGGCCGTGCCGCCGAAGCTGCTTGCTACAGGTGCAGGAGCTGCCGGCGCTTGCGCTGCGGGCGCTGGAGCCGGTTTGGGCTCCGAAGGCGCGGATGCGGGCGCAGGTGCCGGCGCGGCGCCTGCGGCTTCCAGCGTCAGCACCACCGTGCCTTCGCTGACCTTGTCGCCGAGCTTCACTTTGAGTTCCTTCACCACGCCCGCGTGGCTGGAAGGAATCTCCATGGAGGCCTTGTCGGACTCCACGGTGATCAGGCTCTGCTCGGCCCTGATGGTGTCGCCGGCCTTTACCAGCACTTCGATCACGCCGACTTCGTCGAAGTCGCCGATGTCGGGCACCTTGATGTCGATCACTGCCATGTCAGTCGTCCTTTCACAGCAGCACACGGCGGAAGTCGCCGAGGATCTGGCCCAGATAGGCGTTGAAGCGCGCGGCGGCGGCGCCGTCGATCACGCGGTGGTCCCAGGTGAGCGAGAGCGGCAGCATCAGGCGCGGCTGGAAGGCCTTGCCGTCCCACTTGGGTTCGGTCTGGCTCCTGCAGACGCCGAGGATGGCGACTTCGGGCGCGTTGATGATGGGCGTGAAGTAGCGCCCGCCGATGCCGCCCAGGCTGGAGATCGTGAAGGTGGCGCCGCTCATGTCAGCCGGGCCAAGCTTGCCGTCGCGCGCCTTCTTGGCGAGTTCGCCCATTTCCTGGCTGATCTGCAGCACGCCCTTCTTGTCGGCGTCCTTGATGACGGGCACGACGAGGCCGTTGGGCGTGTCGGCCGCGAAGCCGATGTGGTAGTACTGCTTGTAGACCAGCGCGTCGCCGTCGAGCGAGCTGTTGAACTCGGGGAATTTCTTCAACGCGGCGACGCTGGCCTTGATGAGGAAGGCGAGCATGGTGACCTTCACGCCGCTCTTCTCGTTCTCCTTGTTGGTGGAGACGCGGAAGGCTTCGAGGTCGGTGATGTCGGCATCGTCGTGGTTGGTGACGGCCGGGATCATGATGGCGTTGCGCGTCAGGTTCGCGCCGCTGATCTTCTTGATACGCGACAGCTCCTTGCGCTCGATGGGGCCGAACTTGGCGAAGTCCACCTTGGGCCAGGGCAGCAGGTCGAGGCCGACGCCGGAGCCGCCGCCTGCAGGAGCCTTGGCCGCCTGGGCCTTGGTCTGCACGGCGCCCGCCATCACCTGCTTGGTGAACGCGGCCACGTCTTCCTGCGTAATGCGCCCCTTGGGGCCGGAGCCCTTGACTTCTTCCAGCGGCACGCCGAGCTCGCGGGCGAACTTGCGCACCGAGGGCGATGCGTGCGGCAGGCCCGGCGCGGGCGTGCCGGGCTGGTGCGCGGGCACGGCAGCCGTGGCGGCCGCAGGTGCGGCGGCGGCAGCGGCGGGTGCGGGCGATGAAGATGCGGGCGCCGGCGCAGCGGCCGCAGGTGCGGGTGCGGCGGCAGGCGCACTGCCCGCCGCGCCTTCCAGCACGGCCACGAGATCGCCGATGTTGATCTTGTCGCCGATCTTGATCTTCAGCTCCTTCACCACGCCTGCGGCGGGCGACGGGATTTCCATCGATGCCTTGTCGGATTCGACGGTGAACAGCGACTGTTCCTCCTTCACCGTGTCGCCCACTTTGACGAGCAGCTCGATGACGGCCACGTCCTTGAAGTCGCCGATGTCGGGCACGCGCACCTCGAGCGGGCCGGCCGCAGCGGCAGGCGCGGCGGCGGGCGCTTCTGCTTTAGGAGCTGCCGGCGCTTGTGCAGCGGGCGCTGGAGCCTGTTCGGGCTCCTGGGCGCCGGCGTCGGCCGTTTCCAGCACGGCGATCACCGTGCCTTCGCTGACCTTCGCTCCCAGCGCGACTTTCAACTCCTTGATGACGCCTGCGTGGCTGGAGGGGATCTCCATCGAGGCCTTGTCGGACTCCACGGTGATGAGGGACTGTTCGGCCTTCACGGTATCGCCCGCCTTGACCAGCAGTTCGATCACGCCGACCTCGTCGAAGTCGCCGATGTCCGGAACCTTGATATCTACCAATGCCATTGTTGTCTCCGGTTCAAGCGTAGAGCGGGTTGGTCTTCTCGGTATTGATGCCGTACTTCTGGATCGCCTCGGCCACCTTGGCGGCGGGCACCTTGCCTTCCTCGGCCAGGGCCTTGAGCGCGGCCACGACGATGTAGTGGCGGTTGATCTCGAAGTGCTCGCGCAGCTTGCTGCGGAAATCGCTGCGGCCGAACCCGTCGGTGCCCAGCACCTTGTAGGTGCGGCCGGCCGGGATGAACGGACGGATCTGCTCCGCGTAGTTCTTCATGTAGTCGGTGGAGGCGATCACCGGGCCCGTGGTCTTGCCCAGCTGCTCGGCCACGAAGGAGGTGCGCGGCGCATCGGCCGGGTGCAGCAGGTTCCAGCGCTCCACGGCCTGGCCGTCGCGGGCCAGCTCGTTGAAGCTCGGGCAGCTCCAGATGCCGGCGGCCACGCCCCAGTCTTTCTCCAGCAGCTCTTGCGCAGCGAACGACTCGCGCAGGATGGTGCCGCTGCCCAGCAATTGCACCGTGGGTGCGTCGGCGGCCAGGGCGGGCGCCTGCTTGCACAGGTACATGCCCTTGATGATCTGCTCCTCCGTGCCGGGCTGCAGGCCGGGCATGGCGTAGTTCTCGTTGAGCAGGGTGATGTAGTAGAAGACGTTTTCCTGGCGCTCGACCATGCGCTTGAGGCCGTCGTGCATGATCACCGCGACTTCGTGCGCGAAGGTCGGGTCGTAGCTCACGCAGTTGGGGATGGTGCCCGCCAGGATGTGGCTGTGGCCGTCCTCGTGCTGCAGGCCTTCGCCGTTGAGCGTGGTGCGCCCCGACGTGCCGCCCAGCAGGAAGCCGCGCGCCTGCATGTCGCCGGCTGCCCAGGCCAGGTCGCCGATGCGCTGGAAGCCGAACATCGAGTAGTACACGTAGAACGGGATCATGATCCGGTTGTTCGTGCTGTAGCTCGTCGCGGCGGCGATCCAGCTGGCCATGCCGCCGGCTTCGTTGATGCCTTCCTGCAGGATCTGGCCGGCCTTGTCTTCCTTGTAGTACATCACCTGGTCGCGGTCGACCGGGGTGTAGAGCTGGCCCTTGGGGTTGTAGATGCCGATCTGGCGGAACAGGCCTTCCATGCCGAAGGTGCGCGCCTCGTCGACGAGGATGGGCACCACGCGCGGGCCGATGGCCTGGTCACGCAGCAGCTGCGTGATGAAGCGCACGTAGGCCTGGGTGGTCGAGATCTCGCGGCCCTCGGCCGTGGGTTCGAGGATGGCCTTGAAGGTCTCGAGCGAGGGCACGGTGAAGCTCTCTTCGGCCTTCGCGCGGCGGCTGGGCAGGTAGCCGCCCAGGGCCTTGCGGCGCTCGTGCAGGTACTTCATCTCCGGCGTGTCGTCGGCCGGCTTGTAGTACGGCAGGCTGGGCAGCTCGCTGTCGGGAATCGGGATGTTGAAGCGGTCGCGGATGTACTTGATGTCCTCGTCGCTGAGCTTCTTGGTCTGGTGCACCGTGTTCTTGCCTTCGCCGGCCTTGCCCATGCCGTAGCCCTTGACGGTCTTGACCAGCAGCACCGTGGGCTGGCCCTTGTGCTCGTTGGCGGCGTGGAAGGCGGCGTAGACCTTGGCGGGCTCGTGGCCGCCGCGGCGCAGCTCGAACACCTCTTCGTCGGTCATGTGCTCGACGAGCTTGAGCGTCTCGGGGTACTTGCCGAAGAAGTTCTTGCGCACGAAGGCGCCGTCGTTGGCCTTCATGGCCTGGTAGTCGCCGTCGAGCGTCTCCATCATCAGTTGCTTGAGCTTGCCGCTCTTGTCGCGCGCCAGCAATGCGTCCCAGCCGTTGCCCCACAGCAGCTTGATGACGTTCCAGCCGCTGCCGCGGAACTCGCCCTCGAGCTCCTGCACGATCTTGCCGTTGCCGCGCACCGGGCCGTCCAGGCGCTGCAGGTTGCAGTTGATGACGAAGACCAGGTTGTCCAGGTTCTCGCGCGCCGCCAGGCCGATGGCGCCCAGGGACTCGGGTTCGTCCATCTCGCCGTCGCCGCAGAACACCCAGACCTTGCGGTTCTCGGTGTTGGCGATGCCGCGCGCATGCAGGTACTTGAGGAAGCGTGCCTGGTAGATGGCCATCAGCGGGCCCAGGCCCATGGAGACAGTGGGGAACTGCCAGAACTCGGGCATCAACTTGGGGTGCGGGTAGCTGGACAGGCCCTTGCCGTCCACTTCCTGGCGGAAGTTGTCGAGCTGCTCCTCGGTCAGGCGCCCTTCGAGGAAGGCGCGGGCATAGATGCCGGGGGCGCTGTGGCCCTGGATGTAGAGCAGGTCACCGCCGTGGTTCTCGCTCTCGGCATGCCAGAAATGGTTGAAACCGGCACCGAACATGCTGGCCACCGAGGCGAAGGAGCCGATGTGGCCGCCCAGGTCGCCGCCGTCGGCGGGGTTCAGGCGGTTGGCGCGCACCACCATGGCCATGGCGTTCCAGCGCATGTAGGCGCGCAGGCGCTTCTCGATGGCGATGTTGCCGGGGCAGCGCACTTCCTGGTCCGGCTCGATGGTGTTCACGTAGCCCGTGTTGGCCGAGAACGGCATGTCGATGCTGTTCTGGCGTGCATGTTCGAGCAGTTGCTCCAGCAGGAAGTGCGCGCGCTCGGGCCCTTCCTTGTCGATCACGGCCGATAGTGCTTCCATCCACTCTCGGGTTTCCAGTTGATCGGTGTCTTTCGTGGTCGAGCCTTGGGTCGGATCGGACATGCCAATGTCTCCTTGTGTATCGATGGCGTAAACGGGGTTATGCCCGCAAGTTTCTCACAATTTTCCAAGATTTCAAATAGTGCTTTTGATTTTCATATTGAGAAAATTTGTTGCAATCGCACAATATTTCTCCAGATGAAATAGCGTCAACGCCCTCCCTTAAACTCCACTCCATGGACTCCCACCCGCCATCTGCCGAGCAGCCCGAATCCGCCGTGCCCACCCCGGCCCGCTGGTGGCGTACTTGGTGGCGCAGCCTCTCTCCTCACCGGCAGGACCGCTTTGCCGCCCTGGCACCCCTGGCGGCCGTTCTCATGTTCCTTGCAGCCATCATCGCTGCGTTCTGGTATTTACGCGCAGAAGAGGTGGAGCGCGAGAAAGAGGCCCTCAAGCGCGACGTAGAATACGCCCAGCAGCGCGTGCGGCTACGCCTGCTGGAACGGCAGGAGCAAATCATGCGCATCGCGCGCGACCTGTCGAACCAGGACCTGGAGCGCGCCGATTTCGTGGCGCGCGCCGAGGGCCTGATCAGCCAGTACCCCGAGTTGCAGGCCATCACCTGGATCGACGAGCGCGGCCGCATCCGTGCCAGCCACGCGGCGCCCACGGTTACCAGTGGCCAGTTGCGCGTGGCCGGCGAGGTGCTCAAGGCCGGAGAAACGGCCGACACCTTCGGGCTGGCGCGCGATCTGCAGCAGCCGGTCTACGCACAGCCCACAGGCAGCAGCGGCGAGGCCGCCCCGCTGCTGCAGCTGCAGGTGCCGCTGTCGTACCAGGGCAAGTTCGGCGGCGTGGTGCTCAGCGAATACTCCATCGACAGCCTGCTGCGCTACGGCACGCCCACCGAGGTGCTGGCGCGCTACGCCGTCACCCTGCTCGACGGCAACGACCACGTGCTGGCCGGCACGCCGCTGGCCCCGCGCCCCGGCGCCCGCCTGCCCTGGACGGCCAAGGCCAACGGCTACGAGGTGCCCGTGTCCCCCGTCGGCAACGGCCTGGTGCTGCGCGCGCAGGCCTACCGCACCTCGCTGGGCGTGGTGGGCAGCGGACTGTTCTGGCTCGTGGGCACGCTCAGCGTGATGACCGCCTGGCTGCTGATCGCCACCTGGCGCCACACGCGCCGGCGCATGCAGGCCCAGCAGGCCCTGGTGGCCGAGACCAACTTCCGCCGGGCGATGGAGAACTCCATGCTTACCGGCATGCGCGCGCTCGACATGGAGGGCCGCATCACCTACGTGAACGCGGCCTTCTGCCAGATGACGGGCTGGACCGAGGCCGAACTGGTCGGCCAGACGCCCCCCTTCAGCTACTGGCCCGAGGGCGAATACGAAACCCTGCACGCCCGGCTGCGCGACGAGCTTTCGGGCAGGGCCATGATCGGCGGCTTCCAGATGCGCGTGAAGCGCCGCAACGGCACACTGTTCGACGCGCGCCTCTACGTCTCGCCGCTGGTCGATGCGCGTGGCCAGCAGGCGGGCTGGATGACGTCGATGACCGACATCACCGAGCCCAACCGCGTGCGCGAGCAGCTCACCGCCTCGCACGAGCGCTTCACCATCGTGCTGGAGGCGCTGGACGCCTCGGTCTCCGTGGCGCCGCTGGGCAGCGAGGAGCTGCTGTTCGCCAACCGCCTGTACCGCCAGTGGTTCGGCTCCCAGACCAACGGCCACCTGCAGCTTGTGGCCCAGGCCGGCGTGCTGCCCGCACCACGCGACAGCGGCGTGGAGGACGAGGACGGGCTCATGGGCCTGCCCACCGACACGCTGACCAGCGCTCGCTCGGAGAACGCCGAGATCTACCTGCCCGACCTGGGCAAATGGCTGGAAGTGCGCTCGCGCTACCTCAACTGGGTGGACGGGCGCCTCGCGCAGATGGTGATCGCCACCGACATCACGCCGCGCCGCCTGGCCGAGGAGCAGGCCGCGCGCCAGGCCGAGCGCGCGCAGTCCGTCAGCCGCCTCATCACCATGGGCGAGATGGCCTCCAGCGTGGCGCACGAGCTCAACCAGCCGCTCACCGCCATCAGCAACTACTGCAGCGGCATGGTCTCGCGCATCGAAAGCGGCCAGATCACGCAGGATGCCCTGCTTTCGGCCCTCTCCAAGACCGCCCACCAGGCCCAGCGCGCGGGGCAGATCATCCAGCGCATCCGCGCCTTCGTGAAGCGCAGCGAGCCCAATCGCCAGCTCGCCGACGTGGCCGGCATGGTGGCCGAGGCCGTTGAGCTGGCCGACATCGAGCTGCGCCGCCACAACGTGCGCCTGACCCACTACGTCGCCGCGCGGCTGCCCAAGGTGATGGCCGACACCATCCTCATCGAGCAGGTGCTGGTCAACCTCATGAAGAACGGCGCCGAATCCATCGCCCATGCGCACCGTCCGCCCGCGCACCGCAGCGTGGAGCTGCGCGTGGTGCCACGCCAGGTGGACGGCCGCGACGTGATCGAATTCACCGTGCAGGACACCGGCAAGGGCCTCGCACCCGAAGTGCTGGCCCACCTGTTCGAGGCCTTCTTCTCCACCAAGAGCGAAGGCATGGGCATGGGCCTGAACCTGTGCCGCAGCATCGTCGAGTCGCACCAGGGCAGGATGCATGCGGAGAACCTCTACAATGGAACGGAAGTGACCGGCTGCCGCTTCACCTTCTGGCTTCCGCTGGCCGATGCTGCGGATGCCACTATGAATACCGTAGCAACATCTACCTCCACGCCAAGGACTACTGCATGAGCTTGCTTCCGAAAAAAGGCACCGTCTACGTCGTCGATGACGACGAAGCCGTCCGCGACTCCCTCCAGTGGCTGCTGGAAGGCAAGGACTACCGGGTACGCTGCTTTGATTCGGCCGAATCCTTCCTCGCACGCTACGACCCCCGCGAAGTCGCCTGCCTGATCGTGGACATCCGCATGGGCGGCATGACCGGTCTCGAACTGCAGGACCGCCTGGTGGAGCGCAAGTCGCCCCTGCCCATCGTCTTCATCACCGGCCACGGCGACGTGCCCATGGCCGTCAACACCATGAAGAAGGGCGCGCTGGACTTCATCCAGAAGCCCTTCAACGAGGAAGAGCTGCTCGGCCTCGTCGAGCGCATGCTGGACCACGCGCGCGAATCCTTCGCCGACCACCAGCAGGCCGCCAGCCGCGACGCGCTGCTGTCCAAGCTCACCGGCCGAGAGGCACAGGTGCTCGAGCGCATCGTCGCCGGCCGCCTGAACAAGCAGATCGCCGACGATCTGGGCATCAGCATCAAGACGGTGGAGGCACACCGCGCCAACATCATGGAAAAGCTCAACGCCAACACCGTGGCGGACCTGCTCAAGATCGCCCTGGGACAAAGCGCGGCCAAGGCCTGAAACGCTCTCCTTTCCATAGCTGCCTGCGCATGCTCCACAAGCGCCAGGCAGCTTTTTCATTTGTAATTCGGACGCTTCCACCACCATGACAGCCCAACTGATCGACGGCAACGCCCTTTCGCGCCAACTGCGCGCCGACGTCGCAACGCGCACCGCCGCGCTGAAAAACCGCGGCATCACGCCCGGCCTGGCCGTGGTGCTGGTGGGCGACAACCCGGCCAGCCAGGTCTATGTGCGCAATAAGGTCAAGGCCTGCGAGGACGTAGGCTTCCACTCGGTGCTGGAAAAGTACGAGGCCACGATGACCGAGGCCGAGCTGCTCGCGCGCGTCGAGGCGCTGAACGACGACCCGGCCATCCACGGCATCCTGGTGCAGCTGCCGCTGCCCGCGCACATCGACGACCACAAGGTCATCGAAGCCATCTCGCCCCTGAAGGACGTGGACGGCTTCCACGTCGCCAGCGCCGGCGCGCTGATGGTGGGCGAAGTCGGCTTCAAGGCCTGCACGCCCTACGGCTGCATGAAGATGCTCGAATCCATCGGCATGAAGGACCTGCGCGGCAAGCACGCCGTGGTCATCGGCCGCAGCAACATCGTGGGCAAGCCGATGGCGATGATGCTGCTGGCCGCCAACGCCACGGTCACCGTGTGCCACAGCGGCACGGCCGACCTGGCCGCGATGACGCGGCAGGCCGACGTGGTGGTCGCCGCCGTGGGCAAGCGCAACGTGCTGACGGCCGGCATGGTCAAGCCCGGCGCCGTGGTCATCGACGTGGGCATGAACCGCAACGACGAGGGCAAGCTCTGCGGCGACGTCGATTTCGACGGCGTGAAGGAAGTCGCCGGCTACATCACCCCCGTGCCCGGCGGCGTCGGCCCCATGACCATCACCATGCTGCTGGTCAACACCCTCGAAGCCGCCGAACGCCTTGCTTGAACCCTTGGGCCCCGACGCTATCTATACCCGCATGAGCAATCCCCTCCTCGACTTCTCGGGCCCGATCCCGTTCGACCGCATCACCCCCGCCGACGTGGCCCCGGCCATGGACGCACTGCTGCGCCGTGCCGACACCGCGCTGGAAACCGTCACCGCGCCCGGCTTCCCAGCCGAGTGGAACGCGATCGCCCGCGTGCTCGACGTGGCCACGGAAGAACTGGGCCGCTCCTTCAGCGCCGTGAGCCACCTCAACAGCGTGGCCGACACACCCGAGCTGCGCGCCGCCTACAACGAGGCCCTGCCCCGCGTCACCGAGTTCTGGACGCGCCTGGGCGCCGACGAGCGCCTCTACGCCAAGTACAAGGCCATCGACCCCGCCACGCTGGGCGCCGAGCAGCGCCAGGCCCACACCAACGCCATGCGCAACTTCGTGCTCTCGGGCGCCGAGCTGCAGGGCGCGGCCAAGGAGCGCTTCGCCGCCATCCAGGAACGCCTGGCCGAGCTGCAGCAGAAGTTCAGCGAGAACACGCTCGACGCCACCGACGCCTTCGCCTACTACGCCAGCGCCGATGAGCTGGAAGGCGTGCCCACCGATGTGGTGCAGGCCGCGCGCGCCTCAGCGCAAGCCGAGGGCAGGGACGGCCACAAGCTCACGCTCAAGATGCCCTGCTACCTGCCCGTGATGCAGTTCGCCCGCAGCAGCGCCCTGCGCGAGCGCCTCTACCGCGCCTACGTCACGCGCGCCTCCGACCAGGCCGAGGGGGAAGGAAAGCGCTTCGACAACACCGCCGTCATGGCCGAGATCCTGGCCCTGCGCAAGGAAGAAGCCGCCCTGCTGGGCTACGCCAATTTCGGCGAGGTCTCCGTCGTGCCCAAGATGGCCCAGTCGCCCGCGCAGGTGGTCGGCTTCCTGCGCGACCTGGCCGCCCGCGCCCGCCCCTATGCCGAGAAGGACGTGGCCGACCTGCGCGCCTTCGCCGCCGAACACCTGGGCCTGGCCGACCCGCAGCCCTGGGATTGGCCCTATGTCTCCGAAAAGCTCAAGGAAGCGCGCTACGCCTTCAGCGAGCAGGAGGTCAAGCAGTACTTCACCGCGCCCAAGGTGCTCGCGGGCCTGTTCAAGATCGTCGAGACGCTGTTCGAAGTGGCCATCCGCCGCGACGAAGCGCCCGTGTGGCACCCCGCCGTGGAGTTCTACCGCATCGAGCGCGGCGGGCAACTGGTGGGCCAGTTCTACCTCGACCAGCCCGCCCGCCAGGGCAAGCGCGGCGGCGCCTGGATGGACGACGCGCGCGCGCGCTGGCTTCGCCCCGACACCGGGGCGCTGCAGACGCCCGTGGCGCACCTGGTCTGCAACTTCGCGAGCGGCGTGGAGGGCAAGCCGCCGCTGCTCACGCACGACGACGTCATCACCCTGTTCCACGAATTCGGCCACGGCCTGCACCACATGCTCACGCAGGTGAACGAGCGCGACGTCTCCGGCATCAGCGGCGTGGAGTGGGATGCGGTGGAGCTGCCCAGCCAGTTCATGGAGAACTTCTGCTGGGAGTGGGACGTGCTCAAGCACATGACCGCCCACGTGGACACCGGCGCGCCGCTGCCGCGCGCGCTCTACGACAAGATGATCGCGGCCAAGAACTTCCAGGCCGGCATGGGCACGCTGCGGCAGATCGAGTTCTCGCTGTTCGACATGCTGCTGCACACCGAGCACGATCCTTCCAAGGACCTGCAGCCCCTGCTCGACCAGGTGCGCAGCGAAGTCGCGGTGCTCCAGCCGCCCGCCTTCAGCCGCACGGCGCACACCTTCAGCCACATCTTCGCGGGCGGCTACGCGGCCGGCTACTACAGCTACAAGTGGGCCGAGGTGCTGAGCGCCGATGCCTACGCCGCCTTCGAGGAAACTGCCGGGGCCGACGGCCAGCCCAGCCTGGAAACGGGCCGCCGCTACCGCCAGGCCATCCTGGAAGCCGGCGGCAGCCGCCCGGCGATGGAATCCTTCAAGGCCTTCCGCGGCCGCGAGCCCAGCCTGGACGCACTGCTGCGCCACCAGGGCATGGCATGAAGAAAAAGTGAGCTGCTTGCGCTTTCCAGCCAAGGGGTTCCGCCGCTTTTCAGTGCCAATCCTTTGACAGAAAAGCGCAAGCAGCTATGATTTTTGAAATCACCCGCGAGAACAGGAGCGCCCGCATGACCCCCTTCCGCTTTGCCGCCGCCGTGGGCTGCGCCGCTCTGGCCCTCGGCGCCGCACACGCCCAGCAGGTGTACCGGATCGTGGGGCCCGACGGCAAGGTGACGTTCTCCGACCGCGCGCCCGATGCCAGCGCATCCGCCACCCCGCTCGGCGGCGGCCCACGCGCCGCCGGCGCGGGCGACGCGCTGCCCTATGCGCTGCGCCAGGTGGCCTCGCGCTTTCCCGTCACGCTCTACACCGGCAGCGACTGCGCGCCCTGCGCCAGCGCGCGCACCCTGCTGGTCCAGCGCGGCGTGCCCTTCACCGAGAAGACGGTCAACACCAACGAGGACATCGAAGCGCTGCAGCGCCTGAGCGGCAGTGCCAGCCTGCCGTTCGGCACCATCGGCGGCCAGCAGCTCAAGGGCTTCTCCGACCTGGAGTGGACGCAGTACCTCGACGCGGCCGGCTACCCCGCCAAGTCGCAACTGCCACCCAGCTACCGCCGCCCCGCCGCCACGCCATTGGTGGCCGCCGTGCCGCCAGCCGCCGCGCCAGCGCAGACACCTGCGTCCGCCCCGCGCCGCGCGCCGGTGCCGGCGCCAGCGGCCCCAAGCGGCCCGGCGCCGTCCAACCCGGCCGGCATCGTCTTCTGATTCAGAACGACAGCGTCTTCACGCCCTGCGCGGTGCCCAGCAGGCACACGCTGGCCTTCTGGTGCGCGAACACGCCCACCGTCACCACGCCGGGCCACTGGTTCACCTCGCTCTCGAAGGCCAGCGGGTCGCTCACGGTGAGGCCGCGCACGTCCAGGATGTGCTGGCCGTTGTCGGTCACCAGAGGCTGGCCGTCCTTCAGGCGCAGCGTGGCCTCTCCGCCCAGCGACTCGAAGCGGCGCGCGATCTGCGCGGTGGCCATGGGAATCACCTCCACCGGCAGCGGAAAGCCGCCCAGCACCTCGACCAGCTTGGACTCGTCTGCGATGCACACGAAGCGCTGCGCCAGCGCCGCGACGATCTTCTCGCGCGTGAGCGCCGCGCCGCCGCCCTTGACCATGTAGCCGCGGCCGTCGATCTCGTCGGCGCCGTCGATGTAGACCGAGAGCGAGCGCACCTCGTTCGCGTCCAGCACGGGAATGCCCAGCGCCCGCAGCCGCTCCGTGCTCGCCACCGAGCTGGACACCGCGCCGCGCACCTGGTCCTTCATGCTGGCCAGTGCGTCGATGAACTTGTTGACTGTCGAGCCCGTGCCCACGCCCACCACCTCGCCCTGCACCACGTACTGCAGCGCGGCCTGGCCCACCAGGGTCTTGAGTTCGTCTTGGGAGAGGGGAGCGGGTGTCGTCATGGGGGAAAATCCAAAGAAGTGAACCCTGGATTATCCGCATGTCCCTCCTGCCCTACGCCCTCGCCCGCCCTTTCCTCTTCGGCATGGATGCCGAAGCCGCCCACGAACTGACCATGGACATGCTGGCGCGCGGCCAGCGCACGCCGCTGCAATGGGCATGGTGCAACGAGACGGTGGGCGACCCGGTGCAGCTGGCGGGCCTCACCTTTCCCAACCGCGTGGGCCTGGCCGCCGGGCTGGACAAGAACGCGCGCTGCATCGACGCGCTGGCCGCTATGGGCTTCGGCTTCGTCGAGGTGGGCACCGTCACGCCCAAGGGCCAGCCCGGCAACCCCAGGCCGCGCATGTTCCGCATTCCGCAGAAGAACGCGCTCATCAACCGCCTGGGCTTCAACAACGACGGGCTGGATGCGTTCATCGCCAACGTGCAGCGCTCGCAGGTGCGTGCGCAGGGCAACCTGGCGCAGGGCAACCTGGCGCAAGGCAAGCCACTGCTGCTGGGCCTGAACATCGGCAAGAATGCCGCCACGCCGATCGAGCGCGCCACGGATGACTACCTCGCCTGCCTGGAGGGCGTGTACCCGCATGCCGACTACGTGACGGTGAACATCAGCTCGCCCAACACCCAGAACCTGCGCGCGCTGCAAAGCGACGAGGCGCTGGACACGCTGCTCTCGGCCATCGCGGAACGCCGCGAACAGCTCGCCACCGCGCAGGGCCGCCGCGTGCCCATCTTCGTGAAGATCGCGCCCGACCTCGATGCGGACCAGATCGCGGTGATCGCCGCCACGCTGCAGCGCCACGGCATGGACGGCGTGATCGCCACCAACACCACCATCGCCCGCGACGCGGTGCAGGGCCTGCCCCATGCCGGCGAGACCGGCGGCCTGAGCGGAGCGCCCGTCCTGGAGGCCAGCAACGCGGTGATCCGCCAGCTGCGCGCGGCGCTGGGCCCGTCGTTCCCGATCATCGGCGTGGGGGGCATCCTGAGCGCAGAGGACGCCGTGGGCAAGATCCGCGCGGGCGCGGATGTGGTGCAGATCTACACGGGCCTCATCTACGAGGGCCCCGCGCTTGTTTCCAGGGCCGCGCGGGCCCTGCGGGACATGCGCCGCTGATCAGCCGCGGCGCAGGCGCACCACCAGCGGCATCACCATGCCCGCCCAGCGGATCAGCCGCGCGGGCCCGGCCATCACGGCCACACCCACGGCGGCGGCCGTGACCAGGGGATGCAGACGCGCGAACGCGAGCACGCGCATGGCCACCGGCGCGCCGGGTTCCACGCGGCCCGCGCCTTCGGAGGCCATGACCGCACGGCTCTGACGGTAGGCGGTGCGACGCGCCTTCAGTCGTTCGCGCTGCACGAGGATGCGGTTCAGCACCTTCTGCTGTTCCGGGCTGGCGGGCGCTGCCGCCGGGCGGTTCGTGTCCATGGCTACAGCTGCTCCTTGATCACCTGCCAGTCGTTGGCGAGTTCCCTGCGCGTGAGCGCGAAGGCGTTGCCTGCCTGGCGCACGGTGGACATCAAACAGGCCACCACGACACCGCAGGCCACCACGCTACCGCCCGCCAGCAGCCAGGCCACCAGCGTGCGGTGCGGCGTATCCCAGAACTGCACCAGCACCGCCAGCGCCAGCAGCAGCAGCGCCACGACGGCCAGCGCGCCCAGGACGATGGCCAGCGCCACCATCTGCGCCACCCTGCGTTTCTGGTCCGCCCATTCGAGCCGTGCCAGCTCCATACGGTCTTCGGCCGCAATGGCCCCTTCGATCACGGCGGCGCGCCAGCGCGCCAGCCAGCCGTCCAGACCCAGCAGGGAGAGCCAGTTCATGCGCAGGTTCCCCGAATCAGCGGCGTGCGAGCAGGAAGCCCACCAGCGCGCCTACGGCCAGCGCCGCGCTGGCCACGCGCCAGGGTTCGTCGTGCGCATAGCGGTCGGCGGCGGCAGCGGCCTCCTTGGCCTGGGCGGCCGCGTCCTGCGCTGCGCGCACGGCGGAATCGCGCACGGAATGCATGCCGTCGTCCAGACGCTGGCGCAATTGCTTGATCTCCGGAATGCCGTCCAGGTCCTTGCTGGCCAGCAGGCTGCGCAGGTCGCCGACGAGGCGTTCGAGCTCGCCCTGTGCGTTGGAAATGGTTTCGGATGCGGAGGTCATAGACAAGCCTTTCATAGCAGGACATTACGGTAATACGCCGCACGCGGGGCCGGTGTAGGCGTACGCCCCATCTTAGCCAATGCAAGGCTTGGCGCCGCTGATTCTCCGCAACCCTCAGGGCTTACCCACCATGCCGGCCACGTGCGCGCCAATGGCCAGCGCGCTGGTCAAGCCGGGAGACTCGATGCCGAACAGGTTCACCAGGCCGGGCACGCCGTGCTCCGCCGGGCCCTGGATCAGGAAGTCGGCGGCGCTTTCGTGCGGCCCGCTGATCTTCGGGCGGATGCCCGCGTAGCCCGGGGCCAGCGCCCCGTCCTGCAGGCCCGGCCAGTACCGGCGCACTTGCGCATAGAAGCCGTCGGCCCGGCGCGGGTCCACGACCAGGTCGTCGGGACCGTCCACCCACTGCACGTCGGGGCCGAACTTGGCCTGCCCGCCCAGGTCCAGCGTGAGGTGCACGCCCAGGCCCGCGGCCTCGGGCACGGGGTAGATGAGCCGGCTGAAGGGCGCCTTGCCCGCCAGCGTGAAGTAGCTGCCCTTGGCATAGGCCGCACGCGGCACGTGGGCCGGGTCCAGCCCCTTGATGCGCCGCGCCAGGTCCGGCGCATGCAGACCTGCGGCGTTGACCACCAGCGCCGCGCGCAGGCAAGTACCGTCCTTCGCTACCAGTTCAATAGCATCCTGCGCTTGCTGTGCCTCTTCCAGGGGCGAATTCAGTGCCACGAGGCCGCCCGCGTTCTCCAGATCGCCCTGCAGGGAGAGCATGAGCGCATGGCTGTCCACGATGCCGGTGCTGGGCGACAGCAGGGCCGCCACGCATTCCAGCGCGGGCTCCAGCGCGCGCGCCTCGTCCCGCGCGAGCCACTGCAGGTCGTGCACGCCATTGGCCTCGGCGCGCTGGCGTATGCCGTGCAGCTGCGCTTCCTGCTGGGGCGAGGTCGCCACGATGAGCTTGCCGCAGCGGCTGTGCGGCAGGCCGCGCTGCCCGCAGTAGTCGTACAGCAGCTCCTTGCCCTGCACGCACAGCCGGGCCTTCAGCGAACCTGCGGCGTAGTAGATGCCCGCGTGGATCACCTCGCTGTTGCGCGAACTGGTTTCGGTGCCAATGGCGTTAGCCGCCTCCATCACCAGCACCTCGCGCCCCTGCAGCGCCAGCGCGCGCGCCACGGCCAGGCCCACGACGCCGGCGCCGATCACGACGCAGTCGACGGTCTCACTCATGTTCTGTTTCCCTTCTTCAAGCCTGCTCGAAACCTTCGAGCACATTCACTGCATTGGTCCCCAACTCCGCCGCCGCGTAGCCTCCTTCGAGCACGAACACCGTGGGCAGCCCCAGGCGGGCCAAGCGCTCGCCGATGCGCGGAAAGTCGTCCGCCGCCAGGCGAAAGCGCGAGATGGGGTCGCCCTCGAACGTGTCCAGCCCCAGCGACACCACCAGCGCATCGGCGCCGTGCGCCGCGATGCGCGCGCAGGCCTGCTCCAGCGCGGCCATCCACGCGGCGAAACCGGTGCCGGCGGGCAGCGGCAGGTTCAGGTTGCAGCCCGCGCCCGGCCCGGCGCCTGTCTCGTCGGCATGTCCCAGGTAGAACGGGTATTCGGTGCGCGGATCGCCGTGGATGCTGGCGAACAGCACGTCCGCGCGCTCGTAGAAGATGCTCTGCGTGCCGTTGCCGTGGTGGTAGTCCACGTCCAGCACGGCCACGCGCGCGGCGCCGTGCTGGCGCAGCCACTGGGCCGCCACGGCGGCGTTGTTCAGGAAGCAGTAGCCTCCCATGAAGTCCGGCCCCGCATGGTGGCCCGGCGGGCGGGTGCAGCAGAACGCGGCGCGCGCGCCGGCGGCCACGCAGGCCGCGGCGCTGGCGGCCGCATCGGCGCCGGCCTTGGCCGCGGCCCAGGTGCCCGCGGCCAGGGGCGTGCCGTTGTCCATGGAATAGAGCCCCAGGCGGGCGATGAAATTGGCGGGCTCCACGTCGTCGCGCAGAGTGCGCACGGGCCAGACCGAGGGAAAGGGCTGCACCTGGGCGTTGGCGGCGTCCAGCGCCAGCCACTGCCGCCAGGCCGTGCGCAGGAAGTCCAGGTAGCGCGGCGCGTGCACCTGGGCCAGCACGGCGGCGCTGTCCTCGCCGGGCGCCTGCAGTGCGTGGCCGCGTGCGCGCAGGCTGGCCTCCACGTAGTCCACGCGGGCGGGCTTCTCGAAGCACGGCACGCGCTCGCCCCGGAAGAATTCATGCTGCGGCGCGTGGCCCTGGTGCAGCGGGTTGTGGAAGGTGATCATCGTCGGCGCGGCGGCGGTGGGACTGGAGCGCCGATTGTGGCTGAAGCCGCACCCACCCAGCGCGTACACTGGCAGGCCCGCGCCGGGCACCACTACCAGCCGCCATGAGCCGCCCCGACCTGTCCTTCCTCCTGCGCGCCGAACAGGGTGCGCCGGCACCCGCCGCCGCGCCGTCCAGCCAGGACGAGCGCCGCGGCATCGAGCGCGCCAGCGGCGCGGTGGCCGCGCTGATCGCCGAGCTGCGCGCCTCGCAGGCCGAGCTGGAAGCGCAGAACAAGGTGCTGCGCTACAGCCAGGCCGCGGCCGAGAGCGCCTCCGAGCGCTTCGAAACGCTGTTCTCCTGCGTGCCGCTGTCGCTGATGGTGCTGGACGAGCACGACATCGTGGTGCAGGCCAACTCCATGGCGCACCGCTCGTTCCAGCCCAGCGAGGCCGACCGCCCCCTGACCTCGCTCATGCCCTTCGTCAGCGCCGGCGACGCGCCGCGCGTGCGCGCCGCGTTCGACGCAGCGCGCCGCGAAGGCACGGCCGAGGCCACCGAGGTCGTGTTCCACATCGGCCGCGAAGGCCGCATCACCGGCGACCTGCACATCGCCCGCATCGAGGAGCCGCAGCAGGACGCCCAGCCCCCGCTGGTGCAGTTCCTGTGCGCCGTGATCGACCAGGGCCCCCTGCTGGCCGAGCGCCAGGCTCTGCAGCGCAGCGCGCAGGCGCTGCAGGAGCGCAACGCCCAGCTGCACGCCAGCGAGCTGCGGCTGGAGGCCGTGATCAACTCCGCGCTGGACGCCATCATCTGCGTGGACCAGCACCAGCGCATCACCGTCTTCAACCCCATGGCCGCCATGCTGTTCCAGTGCTCCACGCGCGACGCGCTGGGCAGCCCTTTGGTGCGCTTCCTGCCCACCGCCGGGCAGGTGCTGGCCTTCGCGCAGCTCACCACGCAGGCGGGGCTGGGCGAGATGACCGCCCTCACCGCCGGCGGCAAGGAGCTGGCGGTGGAGGTCAGCGTCTCCTTCGAACGCCACGCCGAGGGTGAGACCACCACCGTGTTCGCGCGCGACCTCACCGGCCGCAAGCGCGCCGAGGCGCGCCGCACCGAGCTCGAGGCGCAGCTGCGCGAGTCGCACAAGATGCAGGCCGTGGGCACCATGGCCGGCGGCATCGCGCACGACTTCAACAACATCCTGCATGCCATCCTGGGCAACGTGGAGCTGGCCAAGGCCGGCTGCGCGGCCGACTCCGCAGGCATGGAAAGCCTGCTGGAGATCGAGAAGGCCGGGCACCGCGCGCGAGACCTGGTGCGCCAGATCCTCACCTTCAGCCGCAACGAGCCGCCCCGGCGCGCCGCCGTATCGCTGGCCGACGTGGCGCGCGACACCAACCGGCTGCTGCGCGTCACCATGCCGCCCGAGATCGAGCTGTCCATGCACCTGCCGCCCGACCTCCCGCCGGTGCTGGCCGACGCCACGCAGGTGGAGCAGGCGCTGCTGAACCTGTGCACCAACGCCATCCACGCCATCGGCCCGCGGCGCGGCCACATCCACCTGGAAGCCGCCCCGCTGCAGCCCGACCCGCGCCTGCGTGAGCGGCTGGGCCTGGCCGAAGGCGGCTACGTGGCCGTGACCGTGCGCGACGACGGCCCCGGCATGGACGCGGCCACGCTCTCGCGCATCTTCGAGCCTTTCTTCACCACCAAGCCCGTGGGCCAGGGCACCGGCCTGGGCCTGGCCGTGGTGCACGGCGTGATGCGCACGCACGGCGGCGGCATCGACGTGCACAGCAGCCCCGGCCACGGCAGCCGCTTCACGCTGTACTTCCCCGTGGCGCAGGGGGCCGTGGCAGCCGCACCCGCGCAGGCGGCCACGCCGGTGCCGCCGGCAAGCCCGCACACCCCGCCGGGAGCAGGCGACCGCCAGCGGCACGTGATGTACGTGGACGACGACGAGGCGCTGGTCTTCCTCGTGCAGCGGCTGCTGCGCCGGCGCGGCTATGCCGTGAGCGGCTTCACCGACCCGCACGAGGCCACCCAGGCGCTGCAGAGCGACCCCGCACGCTACGACCTGCTGGTGACCGACTACAACATGCCCGGCTACTCCGGCATCGACCTGGTGCGCGCGGCGCTGGCCATCCGCGCCGACCTGCCCGTGGCACTGGCCTCGGGCTACGTCACGGCCGAGATCGAGCAGGCCGCCCTGGCCGAAGGCGCCCGCGCGCTGATCCACAAGCCCAACGACGTGCAGGAGCTGTGTGCCACGGTGGACCGCCTCGTCCATGGGCATTGAGTGCCTGCACGCGGACGACGACCTGCTGGTGCTGCACAAGCCCGCAGGCCTGCTGTGCGTGCCCGGACGCGGCGACGACAAGCAGGACTGCCTGTCCGCACGCGCCGAAGGCGCATGGCCCGGCGCGCTGGTCGTGCACCGGCTGGACCAGGCCACCTCGGGCCTGGTGCTCATGGCGCGCACCGCCGCGGCGCAGCGGCGCCTGGGCGACGCCTTCGCCGCGCGCGCGGTGGACAAGCGCTACCACGCCGTCGTGCACGGACAGCTGCGCGCGAGCGATACGCCGGACGGCTGGGGGCTCATCGACCTGCCGCTCGCGCGCGACTGGCCGCGCCGCCCCATGCAGAAGGTGGACCTAGCGCACGGCAAGCCCAGCCAGACGCGCTGGCGCGTGCTGCACCACGACGCGGCGGCGGACACCACGCGGCTCGAGCTGCAGCCGCTCACCGGGCGCACGCACCAGCTGCGCGTGCACCTGGCCGCCATCGGCCACCCCATCGTGGGCGACGCGCTCTACGCACCCGCAGGCGCACTGCCCTCCGCGCCCCGGCTGCTGCTGCATGCCAGCGCGCTGCGCTTCGCCCACCCTGCCCTGGGCCACGACTGCCATTTCAGCCAGCCGCCGGATTTCTAGTGTTTTTTGCCTCCAGCGCTTGATGGACAAGCGCAACCAGCTATCAATCCATGAGCAGAGCAGCCTGCAGGCTGCATTACCATCGCAGCATGACCCAGCACCTCACCATCCTCACCGGCGCATCGCGCGGCATGGGCCTGGAGATGGCCCGGCAGCTGCTGCAGCCCGGCCACACGCTCATCACCCTGTCGCGCCAGCCCAGCGGCCAGCTCCACGCCCCGGAGGGCGCCCAGCTGGAACAATGGGCACAGGACCTGGCCGACGGCGCCGGTGCCGCCCGGCGCCTGCGCGACTGGCTGGCCGGCCAGCAGGCCGGCCGCTTCGCCAGCGCCACGCTGATCAACAACGCGGGCGTGATCCCGCGCATCGCCCCCCTGTCGGACAGCGATGCCGCCGACCTGGCCAACGCATTGCGCGTGGGGCTGGAAGCGCCCATGCAGCTCACCGCGGCCTTCCTCTGTGCAACCGAAGGCTGGGCCATGCCGCGCAAGGTGCTCAACATCTCCTCGGGCCTGGGCCGCAAGGCCATGGCCTCGCAGGCCGCCTACTGCGCCGCCAAGGCGGGCATGGACCACTTCACGCGCTGCCTGGCGCTGGACGAAGCGGCAAAGCCTCACGGCGCGCGCGTCTGCTCGCTGGCGCCCGGCGTGATCGACACCGACATGCAGGTGCAACTGCGCGGCGCCGATGCGTCGGACTTCCCCGACGTGCAGAATTTCGCCAACCTCAAGGCCGGCGGCATGCTCGCCTCGCCCGCAGGCGCGGCCGCCCGCGTGCTCGCATGGCTGCAGCGCGCGGACTTCGGCGCGAATCCCGTGGCCGACGTGCGCGAGGCCTGAAACTACCCATTCGATAGCTGCTTGCGCTTAGCCAGCAAGCGCTAGAGCCTGATTTCATTCACAACCATCACACCCTAGGAGAACACCATGTCCCGTGAAGTCGTCGTCGTTTCCGCCGTGCGCACCGCCATCGGCACCTTTGGCGGCAGCCTGAAAGACGTGCCGCCCACCGAGCTGGGCGCCACCGTCGTGCGCGAGTCGCTCGCGCGCGCCAGCGTGGAGGGCAAGGACGTGGGCCACGTCGTGTTCGGCCACGTGGTCAACACCGAGCCCAAGGACATGTACCTCTCCCGCGTAGCGGCCATCAACGGCGGCTGCGCCGAGGGCACGCCCGCGTTCAACGTGAACCGCCTGTGCGGCTCGGGCCTGCAGGCCATCGTGAGCGCCAGCCAGTCCATCCTGCTGGGCGACGCCGACGTGGCCATCGGCGCGGGCGCCGAATGCATGAGCCGCGCTCCCTACGCCAGCCTCACCAGCCGTTGGGGCGCGCGCATGGGCGACTTCAAGATGATCGACATGATGATCGGCGCGCTGCACGACCCCTTCCATACCATCCACATGGGCGTGACGGCCGAGAACATTGCGGCCAAGTGGGGCATCACGCGCGAGGACCAGGACAAGCTGGCCGTCGAGAGCCACAACCGCGCCGAGCGCGCCACGCAGGCGGGCTACTTCAAGGACCAGATCGTGCCCGTGATGCTCAAGAGCAAGAAGGGCGAGGTGGCCTACGCCACCGACGAGCACTTCCGCTCCGGCGCCACCCTGGAAGACATGGCCAAGCTCAAGCCCGTGTTCGTGAAGGAAAACGGCACGGTGACGGCAGGCAACGCCTCGGGCATCAACGACGCGGCCGCCGCCGTGGTGCTGATGGACGCCAAGGCCGCCCAGGCGCGCGGCGCCAAGCCGCTGGCGCGCCTGGTGGCCTATGCGCACGCGGGCGTGGACCCGAAGTACATGGGCATCGGCCCCGTGCCCGCCACGCAGCTCGCGCTCAAGAAGGCCGGCCTGACGGTCAATGACCTGGACGTGATCGAAGCCAACGAGGCCTTCGCCGCCCAGGCCTGCGCCGTCACGCGCGACCTGGGCCTGGACCCGGCCAAGGTCAACCCCAACGGCTCGGGCATCTCGCTGGGCCACCCGATCGGCGCCACGGGCGCCGTCATCACCGTGAAGGCACTGCACGAGCTGCAGCGCATCCAGGGCCGCTACGCGCTGGTGACCATGTGCATCGGCGGCGGCCAGGGCATCGCGGCCATCTTCGAACGCATCTGACACCCGCCATCGCCAATGGCGATGGCGCGCGCCCGCATCGGCACGGCTGCCGCGCGGGCGTTTGCGCCATCATGCGCACCGGCTTCAATTCCCCCGATTCCAAGGAGACTCATCCCATGCACCGCAGACACCTTCTTTCCCTGGGCGTGCTCGCCTGCGCACTGGGCGCGGCACAGGCCCAGACCGCTGCCCCTGCCGCGGCAGGCGCCTATCCGTCCAAGCCCATCCGCCTGATCGTGCCCTTCCCGCCCGGCGGCGGCACCGACATCCTGTCGCGCCTGGTGTCGGCCAAGCTCACCGAGGCCAACAAGTGGACCGTGGTGGCCGACAACAAGCCCGGCGCGGGCGGCACCATCGGCATCACCGAGGCCGTGAAGGCCGCGCCCACGGGCTACGACATCGTCATGGGCCAGAAGGACAACCTGGTGATCGGCCCCTGGCTGTACAAGAGCCTGCCCTGGGATCCGACCAAGGACCTGACGGCCGTCGCCCACGTGGCCTGGACGCCCGTGGTGATCGCCACCAGCGCCACCTCGCGCTTCAAGACCCTGGCCGACGTGGTCGCCGCCGCCAAGGACAAGCCCGGCACCATCACCTACGGCTCGCCCGGCAACGGCACCTCCATCCACCTCGCGGGCCACCTGTTCGAGCAGGCTGCGGGCATCAAGCTGAGCCACGTGCCCTACAAGGGCTCCAACCCCGCGCTCATGGACGCGCTGGCGGGCAACGTGGACCTGCTGGTCTCCTCCCTGCCCTCGGCCATGGGCCAGATCAAGTCGGGCAAGCTGCGCCCGCTGGCCGTGACCTCGGCCAAGCGCAGCTCCTCGGCGCCCGACGTGCCCACCGTGGCCGAGTCCGGCTTCAAGGGCTTCGACGTGAGCACCTGGTACGGCCTGATGGCCCCCGCCGGCACCCCCGCATCGGTGGTGCAGACGCTCAACACCGAGGTCAACAAGCTGCTGGCCCAGGCCGACGTACAGGCCGCCATCCAGGCCCAGGGCGCCGAGGCACAGGCCATGACGCCCGCCGAGTTCGGCACGCTGCTCAAGACCGAGTACACGCAGTGGAAAGGCATCGTGGAGGCCTCGGGCGCCAAGATCGAGTGATCCTGCCGGCGCTTCCCATGAAAAAAACGGCTCCCGCGGGAGCCGTTTTTTTGTAGGGCGCGGTGTGCACTCAGTCGCGCACCACCAGCACCGGCACGTGGGCCACGCCCAGCACGCGCTGCGTGACGCTGCCCAGCACCAGCTTCTCCAGGCCGCGGCGGCCATGGGAGCCCATGACGATGAGGTCGGCACCCACGCTCTCGACGGCGCGCACGATGCCGTCGTGCACCGCATGGCCCTCGCCCACCATGGTGTTCACCGTGGCCACGCCGGCCTGCGTGACGGCGGTCTTGGCGGCATCCAGGGCGGTGTTGGCCTCGGCGGTCGCCGCGCTCAGGTACTGCGCCTGGCCATAGGCGAAATCGGCGCCCACGCCGGTGAACGGATAGGGGTCGATCACGTACAGCGCGGTGACCGCGCTGCCGAAGGTCTTGGCCAGCGCCGCGGCCTTGGCCACGGCCTTCATGGAGGTTTCCGAACCGTCCACGGGAACCAGGATGTGCTTGAACATGGAATCTCCTTTGCGAGTTGAGAGAAGTGGTCGGGTCCAGTGTGGCGCCATCACGCGCGCGGCGGCTTGACGCGCATCAATCAATCACGGCTCGCCGTCGCCCTGGAAGCCTGCGCGCCGGCAGGTGAGCACCAGCGTGTCGCGCCAGCCGCCGCCTTCCGCCAGCGGCTGGATGGGCGTGGTTTCATGGATCATGCGCGCATCGTCGAGCAGCATCAAGGACCATGGCTCGTTCAGGGTGAAGCGCTGGCCGTTGGGGCCCGCGGCCTCGAAGATGCGCGTCTCGCCCCCCTTGACGCCGTGCCGCGCGACGAGGAACACCGCCACCAGGTCCACGCCGTCGCGGTGCGCGCCCTCCGGCGTGGGGCGCCCGATGCCGCCCTCGGTGTCGATGCGGAACTGGTGCGCCTCGATGTACCAGCGCTCGGGCCGCGAGGCCAGGGCCGCCTGCGACAGCCCCGCCACGGCATGCATCAGCCGCTGCCATGCGGGGAGCGCCACGGCCTGCTCCTTCATCGGCGCGAACCACCGCTGCATGCCGCCGTGCAGCGCGTTGTACTCCACCGGCTGCCAATGCGCGCGGTGCGGCACCTGCTGCACTGCATCCCCGTCCACGACGAAGCAGGAGTGGCGCCGGCGGCGGTAGCGGCCGCCATCCTTCAGGAAATCGTCGGGCGGCAAATCGTCCCAGTCCTGTGCCAGCGCCTGCAACTCGGCCAGGGTGCACCTGGCCCACAGGGCCGTGTCGTTCGGCTGCAGGACGGCATAGCCGCGGTCGCGCAACTGCGGCGCGACCTGGCCCGGAGGAACGTAGGGAGGGGAAAAAGTGACATGCGCCATGCCGCTGGAGCTTAACCGCTGGCGCAGGACGTCCGTGCGGGCTACAACTGCCCTGCGTTCTGCGCCTCCTGCAGCAGGCGCCACATGACCTTGCCGCTGCCGGACTTGGGCAGCGCATCCACGAAGCGCACGAGGCGCGGCACCTTGTACACGGCCATGTGCTCGCGGCACCAGGCGACGATCTCCTCCTCGCTGACCTGGCCCTGGTGGCTGGCGCGCAGCACCACGACGGCCTTGACCGTCTCGCCGCGGTAGTCGTCCTGGGCCGCGATCACGCAGGCCTCCTGGATTGCGGGGTGGCGGAACATCAGCGCCTCGACCTCCGCCGGCCAGACCTTGAAGCCGCTGGCGTTGATCATGCGCTTGAGGCGGTCGGTGAGGAAGAAGTAGCCCTCCTCGTCCATGCGCCCCAGGTCGCCGCTGCGAAAGAACCGCCGGCCCTCCAGCTCCATGAAGGCCGCCGCCGTGGCCTCGGGGTGCTTCCAGTAGCCCGAGAAGACCTCGGGGCCGTGGATGACGATTTCCCCCTGCTCGCCCACCGGTACTTCCTGCAGCGTCTGCGGGTCTACCACGCGCGCGTCGGTGCCCATGAAAGGGATGCCCAGGCATTGCTGCTTGGGGCGGTCAGGCGGGTTGCTGTGCGAGGGCGCCGCGGTTTCCGTCAGGCCATAGCCTTCGACGTAGCGCAATCCGTAGAGCTCCAGCAGCCGCTGCGCCACCGCCTGTGGCATGGCCGCACCGCCGCCACCGATGTACTGCAGGCTCGACAGGTCGTACTGCGCGAAATGCGGGCTGGCCAGCAGGTCGATGATCATGGTGGGAATGTTGGTCCAGCTCGTCACGCGGTAGCGTGAGATGAGCCGGCCGGCCAGGTCGCGGTCCCAGCGCGGCATGAGCACCAGCGTGGCGCCGCAGTACATGGCGCAATGCATGACGCTGACCATCCCCGTGATGTGGAACAGGGGCAGCACGCCCAGCACCACGCTTTCGGCCGTGGCGCCGCCCCAGAGGCTGCCGGCGACGGCGTTGTGCATGATGCTGCGGTGCGGATGCATGCATCCCTTGGGCAGTCCCGTGGTGCCGCTGGTATAGGGCAGCACCGCGAGGTCGCCGGGCCCGACCTCCAGCGCCGCAGGCGCGCCGGCACTGTCCAGCGCCTCGTGCCATGCATGCACCTGTCCCCCGTGCAGCAGGGGCAAGGGCCTGTGCGTGCACAGCCATTCCCGCCATGTGTCGGGCATGTCCTGCGGTGATAGCGACGGGGCATCGAAGGCATCCGCATACTGCGTGACCACGAGGTGCTGCAGCCCCTGGCCTTCGGGCAGCGCGGCGCTGGCCGTGGCCAGCTCGCCCGCGATGTCGGCCGTGGCGATGGCCACGCGCGCCTCCGAGTCCAGGAGGTAGTGCTGCAGCTCCTGCGCGCGGTTCATGGGATTGACCGGCACGACGACGGCATTGGCGCGCAGGATCGCGAAATGCGCCAGCACCCATTGCGGGCAGTTCTGCATGAACAGCACCACCCTGTCGCCCTTGCGCACTCCCAGTGCCTGCAGCCGCGCCGCCAGGCGCTCCGCGCCGTCGTGCAGCGCGCGGTAGCTGGTCTCCTGCCCGAGGAAAACGAGGGCCGGCTTGTCCGGGTAGCGCCGTGCATTCACGGCCAGGTTGTCCCAGAGGGATGTGGCCGGCACGGTGATCGCCTGCGGAAGGCGGCTGGGCCAGAAAGCGTGGTGGGGTCGCATGCGATAGGCTCCTATCTGATGCCACGCAAGCCTAGGGACTCGCGGCATGCGCATCATTAGTGGGAGCCCCAGTGCGCAGTCTCCAGCGCGACGCACGCGCCACCTGCACGGTGGTATCCATAATGGCGTTCAGGGAGTATGCGCATGAAGCCGAACAAAGTTCTTTGCCTCTTGACCCGCTCACTGCTGGCGGGCCTGACCAGCGTGTCCGTGCTGCACAGCGCCTGGGCCTGTACGCGGCTGGTGTTCCATGGCGCCAACGGCCAGGTGGTCACCGCCCGGTCGATGGACTGGAAGAGCGACATCACCAGCAACCTCTGGGTGCTGCCGCGCGGCATGGCCCGCAGCGGCGAGGCCGGTCCGAACTCGCTGCGCTGGACTTCGCGCTACGGCAGCATCGTCACTTCGGGCTACGACGTGTCCACCACCGATGGCGTGAACGAAGCCGGGCTGCACGCCAACCTGCTGTGGCTGGCCGAGTCCCAGTACCCGCGCTTCGATGCGCAGAGCAAGCCCGGCCTGACCATCGCCGCCTGGGCGCAGTACGTGCTGGACAACTTCGCCACCGTCCAGGAGGCCGTGGCGGCGCTGGAGAAGGAGCCGTTCACCCTGGTCACCGACAACGTGCCGGGCGAGAACCGCCTGACCACCCTGCACCTGTCGATGTCGGACGCCAGCGGCGACAGCGCCATCGTCGAATACATCGGCGGACGCCAGGTGATCCACCACAGCCGTACCTACCAGGTGATGACCAACTCGCCGGTGTTCGAGCAGCAGCTGGCGCTCAACACCTACTGGCAGCAGATCGGCGGCACCTCCATGCTGCCCGGCACCAACCGCGCGGCCGACCGCTTCGCGCGGGCGGCTTTCTACGTCAACGCCATTCCCAAGGACCCGGACCCGAACAAGGCACTGGCCAGCGTCTTCAGCGTGATCCGCAACGTTTCGGTGCCCTACGGCCTCACTACGCCCGACGAGCCCAACATCTCGTCCACCCGCTGGCGCACGGTCTTCGACCACCAGCGCAAGCTGTATTTCTTCGAATCCGCCCTCACGCCCAACACGTTCTGGGTCGATCTCAAGGCCGTGGACTTCAGCAGCGGCAGCGGCAAGGTGCTCAAGCTTGACCTGGGGCCGAACCAGAGCCACGCCTACGCGGGAGACGCCACGCGCGCCTTCCAACCGGCGGCGCCATTCAAGTTCCTGGGCCTGTGAAGCGCCGGCACGCCTGAGACGCCGTCAGTACTGGATGGAGATGTCCTCCTGCCCCCGGCTGGCGGCCTTGCGCAGTGCCTGGGTGATGATGCTGGTGGCCACGTTGGCGAAGTAGCGCGCGCCCCAGCCGGCATACTTGTCCTCGGCTTCGGGCGTCAGTGCAATGGTTCCCGCGCACTTGCCGGCCGCGGCAACTGCCCGCAGCGCCTTCTCGATCGCCGCTTCCACCGGCGGCGAAGCCCAGTCGTTGTTGTGGCCCATCGCATGCGCAAGGTCGTTCGGGCCGACGAACACCGCATCGACACCCTCCACGGAAGCGATGGCCTGGGCGTTCTCGACACCCTCGGGCGTCTCGATCATGGCGATGAGGGAGATGCCCTCGTTGCTGCGCCTGGTGTGTTCGATGCCTCCGAAAGCGCCATAGCCTGCTGCACGCGAGCTGAAGGCGCTTCCGCGGCGCCCCACCGCCGGATAGCGCACCTGCTCGACGAGGTCGCGCGCCTGCGCGGCAGAGCTGACCATGGGGATCTGCACCGCGCCCGCGCCCATGTCGAGCACGCGCGAAATGTCCTGCGGCAGGCAGCGCACCACGGGAATGATGCCGCTGGCCCGTGCCGCCCGCAGCATGTTCTCGGTGGTCTCCAGATCCGCGCAGCCGTGCTCGTTATCGATGATGACGAACTCGAATCCCGCGTAGGCGCACATCTCGACGATGGCAGGGCTGGGCAGGCCGCTGAAGAGGCCTCTCAAACGGCGGTCGCTTCGCAGCAGTGCGGACAGTCGGGTATCCAGGGGGTGGCGGATTTCCATGGGCTTGACGGGTGTGAAGAGGTGAGGGGAGAAGGTCAGTGGATTTCATCGGCGTGGCGCATCGCCGCTTCGAGCATGCCCAGGTCGAACCGGCCGCTGCGTGCGGCCTCCAGCAAGGGAGCTTCCTTGCGCTTGACCAGTTCGATGCACGCCGGCATCTGCGCCAGGTACCGGGGCGCGATGACCACTGCGCCATGCCGGTCGGCATGGACCACGTCGCCATCGTTCACTGTGAGGCCGAACACCTCCACGGGCAGCCCGAAATCGACGACGTGCACATGCGCATGCGATGGCCCCACGCTGCCGGCGAGGATCGGGAAGGTGGGCGAGAGGTCCCCGATGTCGCGCACGGAGCCGTTGGTCAGGACGCCGGCGACGCCCAGCCCCTCGTGCACGGCGGAATTGACCTCGCCCCAGAACGAACCCGTGCCGGGCCGGTCGTCCATGTCCTGCATGACGACGATCACGGGCCCTTGCGGGTGGCCCGCCACGTGCCGGTAGTACGCGAGGCGCGTGGCCCGCACCGTGGCGGGGTCGATCTGGGGCGGGCTGCTCGCACGGATGCGGGCCGTGCGGGCAATGCCTACCACGGCAGGCAGCGGCTGCGGTGCGGCGACGAGGGTGCCGTAGGTGAAACCGTGCGCCACACGGCTTCCCATGGCGATTTCCAGCGCGTTGCAGATCGTCGGCGTGTCCACCGCGCGCAGCGCCTGGAGAAGGTCGGGCGTCAGCATGCGGGCACCTCAATCGATGGTCAGGTTGTTGGCCTTGATCAGGTTCGAGAACTTGACAGTCTCCTCGCGGATGAACTGGCGGAAGGCATCCGCCGTCATCGGCCTGGGCGAGAAGCCTTGCGCGGCCATGCGCTCCTTCACTCCTGCGCTCTTGAGCACGGCGACCACCTCCTGGTTGAGGAAGGAAACGACGGGCGCCGGCGTGCCGGCGGGCGCCAGCAGGCCCAGCCAGGTGACGGCCTCGAAGCCGGGCACGCCGGCTTCGTCCAGGGTCGGCAGATCGGGCTGGAGGGGCGAGCGCTGGCGGCTGGTCACGGCAAGCGCCGTCGCCTGGCCGTTCTTCGCGAACGCCAGCGCCGTGGCCATGTTGTCGAACTGCATGTCGATCTGGTTGCCCGCCAGGTCCACCAGCGACTGACTGCTGCCTTTGTAGGGTACGTGCACGGCCTTGCCGCCGATGCGCTCGAGCATCATCAGCGTGGTCAGGTGCTGCGAGGTGCCGTTGCCGCTGGTGCCGTAGGACACGGCGTCCGGCTTGGCCTTGATGGCGGCCACCAGTTCCGGCACGTTGCGCGCGCCGGATTTCTTGCTGGCCAGCAGCACCAGCGGCGTGTCGGCCAGCTCCGTGATCGGAGCGAAATCCTTCTCGACGTCGTAGCTGATCTTCTTGAGCAGGTGGGGATTCACCGCCAGGGCCGTCTGCGTGCCCAGCAGCAGGGTATAACCGTCGGGCTTGGCGCGCGCGACATATTCCGTGCCGATGCCGCCGCCCGCCCCGGCCTTGTTGTCGACCACCACCGCCGTTCCCCAGCGCTTGCCGAGCTCATCCGCGATGAGCCGCCCGATGATGTCTGTGGCGCCTCCAGGGGCGAACGGGACCACGATCACGACGCGGCCGGTATGCGGATAGCCCTGCGGGCCGGCGGTCTGCGCCGCCGCGGCCACGGCGCCCAGGGATGCGCCGAGCACGGCAGCCTTGAACGCCCGCAGCAGGGGGCGGCGCGCGAGTTTGAACGAATCGAACATGGAGTGTCTCCTCAGGATTGCGGTTTATTCGGCCTGGATTCGCGCGTCGCGAATGACCTTTTCCCATTTGGCGATTTCGGCACGCTGGAAAGCGGCGAACGGCTCGGCGGTGCGCCCATCGGGCTCCACGCCCAGGTTGCGCAACCGCTCCTGCGTGTCGGGGCTGGCCACGATGGCGGCGATTTCCTTGCCGAGGCGCTCGACGATGGGCTTGGGCGTACCTGCCGGGGCGAACACGCCTTGCCAGGACTGCATCTCGAACCCGGTGACGCCGGCCTCGTCCAGGGAAGGCACGCCCGGCAGGCTGGGCACTGCTTTCTTCGAGGTGACGCCCAGCACCTTGACACGCTTGCCGTCGATCATGGGCCGCGCCGCGGCCACGGTTTCGAACACCATGTCGATCTGCCCACCCACGAGATCGACCATGGCCTGCGAGCCCCCCTTGTAGGAAATCTGGCGCAGCCGGGTGCCCGTGAGGCTTTGGTAGAGCTGCCCCGAGAGGTGCTGCGACGTGCCGGCACCCGCCGTTCCATAGGTCAGGCTTTCCGGTTTGGCCTTGAGCTCCGCCGTGATCTCCGCGACCGAATTGAAGCGGCTGCCGGCAGGCACGACCAGTACGTTGCTCACCATGCCCACCAGGTTGACGGGCGCGAAATCCTTGACCGGGTCGTAGCCCAGGTTGTCGTTGAAGAAAGGGTTGACCGCGTGCGTGGTGATGGTGCCGCCCATGAGGGTGTAGCCATCGGCCGGGGAGCGCGCGGCGGCCTGTGTGCCGACGATGCCCGAGACGCCCGGGCGGTTCTCGATCACCACCGGCTGGCCCAGGCGTTCGCCCAGTTTCTGGGCGATCAGGCGGGCCACGCCGTCCGAAACCCCACCGGTGGAAAACGGCACGATGTACTTGACGGGCTTGCTGGGCCAGTTGTCCGCCGAGGCCAGGCCAGGCAGGAATGCGAGCGTGGCGCAAGCCGCGGCCAGCGCGGCGCTCAGGGAACGGCGGCGCCGTTGATGGATGGACACGAAATTTTCTCCTTTGATTGATCAGACCGCGTGGGTCCGCACCGAATCGCGCTCGACGATGCGGCAGGGAACCACGACGTTGCGGGAATTCACATCGCCCTGCATCTGCTCATGCAGCAGATCCACGGTGGCGCTCACCATGTCCTCGACGCTTTGCACCACGGTGGTCAGGCGGTAGGAGCTCCACGCTGCCTGGGGCACGTCGTCGAAGCCGATGACCCCGACGTCCTGCGGTACGCGCAGGCCCAGCTCCAGGCGCAGCACGTCCATCGCGGCGATGGCCATGTGGTCGTTGGCAACGAACACCGCGTCGGGCGGCTGGCCGCTGCCGAACAGCTCGCGCGTGGCTTCCTGGGCGCCGCTGAAGCTGTAGTGGCCGACCGCCCGGCGGTACGGCGCATGGCCCGCCTCCTTCAACGCATCGCTGAAACCGCGCTCGCGCTCCTGATTCGTCGAGGAGTTCTCCAGGCCCGCCAGAAAAGCCGGGCGCCGGTAGCCCCGCTCCAGCAGCAGCTCCGCAACCATGCGCCCGCCCTTGTAGTTGTCCGAGGTCACGGAGCTGGTGCTGTGCCGCGCCAGCGCGCTCATGTCGGGCACGCGGTTGAACAGCACCACGGGCACGCCCGCGTCGGCGCAGGTCTTCGCCAGCGCGGTGGACAGCGTCGTCGAGGCCATGACGATGCCGTCCACCTGGTATTGCAGGATCTCGGTGAGCACGCCATCCGTTTCGTCGAGGTCGCTGATGAACATCAGCACGTGGTAGCCCTGCTTCTGCAGCTTCTGCGACAGCTTCTCGATCACCAGCGGATAGAACTGGTTTTCCAGGTAGCTCATCACCAGCGCGATGATCCGGCTGCGCCGCGTGATGAGGCTGCGCGCCAGCGCGTTGGGCCGGTAGCCCAGGGTCTGGGCCGCCAGCATGACCTTGCCGCGCGTTTCTTCCGACACGCTGGCGCCGGGCGTGAACGTGCGGCTCACCGCCGACTGCGACACCTGCGCGAGCCGGGCGACGTCCTGCGCCGTGACGTTGGCCTTCATGCCGCGGTCCAGCCGCCGTCGAGCATCAGCGCGCTACCGGTCACCAGGCTGGAGGCATCGCTGGCGAGAAAAACGAAAGCGCCCATCACCTCTTCCATCTGCCCGAGGCGACCCAGCGCGATGCGCTCCGTGACCCACTGGCGAAAGCCCGGCTCTTGGAACATGCGCGCCGTCATGTCGGTCTCGATGAAGGTCGGGCACACCGTGTTCACACGGATGCCCGCAGGGCCCAACTCCCACGCCAGCGCCTTGCCCATGCCCTCGACGGCATGCTTGCTCGCGCAGTACAGGGTGCGGCGCGGGCTGCCGACGTGCCCCATCTGCGACGACACGTTGATCACGCTGCCGCGGATGCCCTCTGCGGCCATGCGCCGCGTCACCGCGCGGGTGACGTAGAACGCGGCCTTCACGTTGAGGTCGAGCACTGCGTCGATGTCCTCGTTCTCCAGCTGCGCCAGCGGCTTGGGCCGGTTCATGCCGGCGTTGTTGACCAGCACGTGGTACGCGCCCTGTCCCGCCAGCCGCTCGTCCACGGCCCGCGCATCGGTCACGTCCAGCACCAGGTAGTCGCATTGGCCGCCCTCTGCGCGCAGGCGCTCGCAGGCATCGGCCAGTTCGTGTTCCGAGCGCGCAGCCAGGGTGACGGCGGCGCCCGCCTGCGCCAGGGCCGCCGCGGCCGCGAGGCCGATGCCGCGGCCCGCGCCCGTGACCAGGGCGCGTTTGCCGTCCAGCCTGAAGCTGGGGGTGCGCGGCAGCATGCTCATGCCTCGGCCGGCACGGGCTGGTACCAGGGCACCTCGGCGCGCGTGCCATAGCGGCGCACGCGCAGGTTGGCCTGCTCGCCGTGCCCCGCGAAGTTCTCCATGTGGCACAGGCGCGAGCAGTATTCGCCCATGAGCGCGCTGGCCTCGTCCGTCAGCACCTTCTGGTAGGTACAGGTCTTGAGGAACTTGCCCACCCACAGGCCGCCCGTGTAGCGGGCCGCCTTGTTCGTGGGCAGCGTGTGGTTGGTGCCGATGACCTTGTCGCCGAAGCTGACGTTGGTGCGCGGCCCGAGGAACAGCGCCCCGTAGTTGGTCATGCGCTGCAGGAAGTAGTCCGGGTCGCGCGTCATCACCTGCACGTGCTCGGAGGCCAGCTCGTCCGCCTTCGCCAGCATTTCCTCGTCGCTGTCGCAGACGATCACCTCGCCGTACTCCGCCCAGCTCTGCGCCGCGATCGCGGCCGTGGGCAGGATCTGGAGCTGGCGCTCCACCTCGGCCAGGGTCTCCCGGGCGAGCTTTTCGCTCGTCGTCAGCAGCACGGCGGGCGACGTCGGCCCGTGTTCGGCCTGGCCCAGCAGGTCCACGGCGCACATCTCGGCATCCACCGAATCGTCGGCGATCACCAGCGTCTCCGTCGGCCCCGCGAACAGGTCGATGCCCACGCGGCCGAACAGCTGCCGCTTGGCCTCGGCCACGAACATGTTGCCGGGACCGACCAGCATGTCCACCGGCGCGATGCTCTGCGTGCCTACCGCCATTGCCACCACGGCCTGCACGCCGCCGAGCACGAGGATCTCGTCCGCCCCCGCCATGGCCATGGCCGTGACGATGGCAGGATGCGGCTTGCCCTGGAACGGCGGCGCGGTGGACACCACACGCTTGACACCTGCCACCTTGGCCGTCAGCACGCTCATGTGCGCCGACGCGAGCAGGGGGTACTTGCCGCCCGGGATGTAGCAGCCCACCGCATTCACCGGGATGTGCTTGTGGCCGAGGACGACGCCGGGGTACGTCTCCACCTCCACGTCGCGCATCGAGTCGCGCTGGATCTGCGCGAAGTTGCGCACCTGCTTCTGGGCGAAGGCGATGTCCTCGATCTCGCGCGCGGACAGGCTCTTGCGCGCCGCTTCGATCTCCGCCTGGGACAGGCGGAAGTCCGCCGGGTCCCACTGGTCGAACTTGCGGCTGTATTCGCGCACGGCTTCGTCGCCTCGGCGTTCAATGTCCTGGATGATGCCTTCCACGGTGGCGCGCACCTTGGCATCGTCTTCGGCACGGATCTGCATGGCCTTGCCGCGTTTGAGGTATCTGATCATGAGGTTCTCTGGGTTGGGACGGGTTGCATACGAATGCAGCGTACTTTTGTCGCCTTGCAATCGTATGCAAATAGGGGTTTTCACCAAGAAAACCCTTGCAGCTTGACCTTGGAGTGGCTTCAAGGTTTGAAATAGCGCCTCCCTCGCTGCTGCTACACTTTTTTCGATGCGCCGCTGGCTCGCCATCCTGTTGCTCGTGCTCATGCCCGCCCAGGCCACCTGGGCGGTGGCGGCGGGCTATTGCGTCCACACACCGGGCGCGGCGGCCTCGGACCACCTCGGGCACCACGACCCCAGCGCGCACAGCCATGCCTCCGTGCTGGCGGATGCGCCGCAGGCCCAGGACGCCGGCAGCGATGCGGCGCCCCATGGGCACCATGACTGCGGGCACTGCCATGGGCAATGCGCGGGCCTGCTGATCGGGCTGGCGCCGCTGCGCCTGGAACGGATTCCCGGCCCGTCTGTCCAGCCCATCGACGACCCGTGGGCGGCCTTGGCGTCCGTCCGCCCCGAACGCCCCAAATGGGCTCCCCTCGCCTGACCGGCGAGGCGGGACCCTCCTTCTCCTCCATCCCGTTCGCGCCCGAGCGTGCAGCCCCTTCGCTGCCCGCCCGGCCGCTGCTTGCCGGTCTCCCGTGTCCCGTCCTCAACACTGGAGCATCGGATGTATCCGACAACACGAATACCGAACCCTCTTCGGCAAGCCCTGCTTGCCCTCACCCTGGCCGGCATGGGCGCCGGCGCTTATGCCCAGGCAACCCCAGCACCTGCCAGCCTGAAAGATGTCTATGAGACGGCCTGGGCACGCCAGCCCGAGGCACAGGCCCTGGCTGCGCGCCGGGATGCCGTGCAGGCGCAGCAGCGTGGCGCGGGCGCATGGACACCCGAGCCGCCCGCACTCGCAGTCGCGGCCAAGTCCGACCGGTTCACGCGCAATGATGGCGCGCGTGAACTCGAAGCCGCCATTGCCATTCCCCTGTGGCTGCCCGGCGAGCGGCGCAGTAGCGGCGCCTTGGCGGACAGCGAGGCCGCCGCCCTGGAAAGCCGCGTGGAGGCCGCGCGCCTGCGCCTAGCCGCCACGGTGCGCGAGGCCTGGTGGAACTGGCAGCGCGCACGCATCGATGCAGAGATGGCTCGCGGGCAATGGGACAACGCGCGCCGCATCGCTGCCGACGTCGCGCGGCGCGCCCAGGCCGGCGACCTGGCGCGGGCCGACCGGCACCAGGCCGACGGCGCCGTCGCCGCGGCCGAGGCCGCCGTGGCGCAGGCCGAGGCCGCAACGACGGCGGCACTCCAACAGCTGAAGGCGCTGACCGGAGGCGCGGCCTTCACAGCGCTTGCGGCCCCTGCCCCCGACGAGCCGGAACCTGCATCGGCAGACGCACCGCCGCACCCGGCGCTGACCGAGTTGCAGGACCGTGCCGCCGTGGCCGAGCGCGCCGCAGCGCTGGCGGCCACGCAATCGCGCGCCAACCCGGAGCTGACCCTGTCTACCACACGCGAGCGCGGGTCGTTCGACGAGCGCTACGGCCGCACCGTCACGCTGGGCATCCGCATCCCCCTGGGCACAGGGCCGCGCCACGACAGCCGCGTGGCGGCGGCGCGGGCCGACGCCATGGAAGCCCAGGCGCAGCTCGCGCTCGACCGGGCGCGGCTGCAATCCGAGGGCGAGGCCGCCGTCGCCCGCGTCCATGCCGCACGCGCCCAGCTCGCGGCCGCCGAACGCCGCGCCGCGCTGGCGCGCGAGACACGCGGCTTCTTCGACAAGTCCTTCCGCCTGGGCGAAACCGACCTGCCCACGCGCCTGCGCATCGAGAACGAAGCCTTCGATGCCGAGCGCCAGGCCGCGCGCAGCCGCATCGAGCTGGCCGCGGCCATTTCCACGTGGCGCCAAGCGCTGGGCCTGTTGCCGCAATGAGCGGCTGGATATGAATGAAATTGGCCTCCAGCGCTTATTCATAAAGCGCGAGCAGCTATCAAACAAGTAGCAAATCTCTTTTCGAAACCTCGACCATGAAACCCTCATCCCTGCTGGCGGTGCTCGGCATCGCCGCCCTCCTCCTGTCTCCGCTGGCGCGCGCCGGCGAAGGCCACGACCACGGCGACGCGGCCCCCGCCGCCACCGGCCCCGCGCTGCCGCGCTTTGCCGCCGTGTCGGAACTCTTCGAACTCGTCGGCGTGCTGAACGGCAAGCGCATCACGCTGTGGCTCGACCGCGCCGACGACAACGCGCCGGTGACCGGCGCGCGGATCGAACTCGACATCGCCGGCGAAAAACTCCAGGCCGAACCGCATGACGATGCCTATGAACTCGTGCTCGCTGCCGAGCCCGAGCCGGGCGTGCTGTCGATCACGGCGACAGTCACTGCGGGCAGCGACGTCGATCTGCTGGCCGGCGAACTCGACCTCCACGAGCACGCCCACGCCGACGCCACCGCACCCTCCAGGCCCTGGGCCCGCTATGCGGCCTGGGCCGCCGGCGCGGCTGCAGCGCTCGCGGTGCTGGTCGCCATCGGCCGCACGGCGGCCTCCCGCCAACACCGCGCAGGGGGTGCCGCATGACCGCGCGACGCATAGTTCTCACCCTGGCCGCCGCGCTGTCGCTGGGCATGCTCCCCTGCGCCTTCGCCGGCGAAGGCCACGACCATGGCGACACCCCCGCAGCGCCGAGCGCCAACGGCCCGCAACGCCTGCCCGATGGCAGCGTGTTCCTGCCCAAGCCCGCGCAGCGGCAGCTCGGCGTGCGCACCCTGCGCGCCGAGGAAGGCGCGCTGCCACGCGCGCTCGAACTGAACGGCAAGGTGGCCATGGACCCCAACGCGGGGGGCAAGGTCCAGCCTACAAGCGCCGGCCGCATCGAACCGGGTCCGCGCGGGCTGCCGAACCCCGGCCAGGCAGTGCGCAAGGGCGAGGTGCTGGCCTATGTCGTCCCGTCGGCCGCCCCCATCGAGCGCTCGAACCAGGCCGCGCAACTGGCCGAGCTGCGTGCCGCCAAGGGCCTGGCCGACAAGCGCGCCGCACGCCTGCAGGAACTGGCAGACACCGTGCCGCGCAAGGACATCGAGGCGGCCGAGAGCGAGGCCCGCAGCCTGGCCGAGCGCATCGCCGCCGTCGGCGCCGGACTCTCCACCCGCGAGGCCCTGGTGGCGCCCGTCTCCGGCGTGATCGCCTCGGCCAACGCAGTGGCCGGCCAGGTGGTCGACGCCCGCGAGCTCCTCTTCGAGGTCATCGACCCGGCGCGGCTGCGCATCGAGGCGCTCGCTTTCGACCCGTCGGTCGGCGCGGATATCGGCAGCGCCACGCTGGCCATCGGCCAGGAGCGCGTGCCGCTGGCCTTCATCGGCGCCGCGCGCAGCCTGCGCGAGCAGGCGCTACCGCTCGCCTTCCGCGCCGAAGGACCCGCGCTGTCGGCGCTGGCCGTGGGCCAGCCGGTGCGCGTCTTCGTGCAGAGCAAGGCCACGGTCCAGGGCATCGCGGTGCCCGTGGCCGCGCTGATGAAGAACCCGGCGAACCAGACCATCGTCTGGGTGAAGACCGCGCCGGAGCGCTTCGAGCCGCGCCCCGTGACGGCCGAGCCGCTGGACGGCGTAAACGCGGCGGTCACGTCGGGCCTCGCGGCCGGCGACCGGGTGGCCACGCAAGGGGCCACGCTGATCAACCAGGTGCGCTGAAGGAGCCCGCATGTTCAAGTGGCTTCTCGACAACAGCCTGGCCAACCGGCTGCTGGTGATCATCGCCAGCGTCGTGCTGATGGCCTACGGTGCCTTCACACTGTCCCGCACGCCGGTGGACGTGTTCCCCGACCTCAACAAGCCCACGGTCACCATCATGACCGAGGCCGGCGGCATGGCCGCCGAGGAGGTGGAGCAGCTCATCACCTTCCCGCTGGAGACGACCATGAACGGGCTGCCCGGCGTCGAGTCGGTGCGCTCGACCTCGTCGGCCGGCCTGTCCTTCCTCTACGTCACCTTCGGCTGGAGCACCGACATCTTCCGTGCCCGCCAGCTCGTCTCCGAGCGGCTGGCCTCGATGGAGGAAGGCCTGGCCGAAGGCGTCGTGCCGCGCATGGGGCCCATCAGTTCCATCATGGGCGAGATCATGCAGATCGCCATTCCGGTCGACCCGCAGAAGATCAGCCCCATGGCCGTGCGCGAGTACGCCGACTGGGTGCTGCGCCCCCGGCTCCTGTCGGTGCCGGGCGTAGCGCAGGTGATTCCCATCGGTGGCGAGGTGCGGCAGTTCCAGGTGCAGCCGGACACGGCACGCATGGCCGACCTGGGCATCTCGCACGAGCAGCTCGCCGCGGCGCTCAAGGGCTTTTCGGCCAACACTTCGGGGGGATTCCTGGAGCTGAACGGGCGCGAATACCTGATCCGCCACATCGGCCGCACGTCGCGCCTGGAGGACCTGAAAAACCTCGCGCTCACCGCCCGCCAGGGGCAGCCCATCGTGCTGCGCCAGATCGCCGAAGTGACTTTCGCCGCCGCCATCAAGCGCGGCGACGCGGGCTTCGAGGGCAAGCCGGCCGTGATCCTGGGCGTTCAGAAGCAGCCCACGGCCGACACCATCGCCCTGACCACGGCCATCGAGGACGCGCTGGCCGGGCTGCAGGGCTCGCTGCCCGCAGGCATGGAGGCGCCGCGCGTCACCTTCCGCCAGGCCAGCTTCATCGAAGCATCGATCACCACGCTGCAGGGCAAGCTGATCGGCGCCTCGGTGTTCGTCGCGGCGATCCTGTTCTTCTTCCTCGGCACGCTGCGGCCCACCATCATCGCGCTGACGGCCATCCCCGTGTCGATCTTCATCACCGCGCTGGTCTTCCGCTGGTTCGACCTGTCGATCAACACCATGACGCTGGGCGGCCTGGCGATTGCCATCGGCGGGCTGGTGGACGATGCGGTCGTCGGCGTGGAGAACGTGCTGCGCCGCCTGAAGGAAGACCGCGCCAGGCACCCTGGCAAGCGGCTGCATCCGCTCGAAGTGGTGGGCCGCGCGACGATGGAGGTGCGCTCGGCCATCCTCTATGCCACGGTGATCATCGTGCTGGTCTTCATCCCGCTGTTCGCGCTGCCCGGGCTGGAGGGCAAGCTGTTCGTGCCGCTGGGCATCGCCTTCATCGTCTCGACGCTGGCCTCGCTGGTGGTGTCGGTGACGGTCACGCCGGTGCTGAGCTTCTTTCTGCTGCCCCGCATGAAGCACCTGGACCATGGCGACACCCGGGTGCTCGCCTGGCTGAAGGCGCGCTACCGGGGCGGTCTGGAGGCCGTGCTGGAGCGGCCCCGGGCCGCGCTCGCCGCCGCGGCCATCGCGGTCGTGGCGGCCACGGCGGCGGTGCCCTTCTTCCCGACGACCTTCCTGCCGCCGTTCAACGAAGGCACGCTGCTGATCGGCCTGCGGTTGAATCCGGGCGTCACCCTGCCGGAGAGCTCCGCGGTGGCGCGCCAGGCCGAGGTGCTGGTGCGCCAGGTGCCCGAGGTCACGCACGTGGGGCGGCGCAGCGGCCGCGCCGAGCTGGACGAACATGCCGAGGGCGTGCACGTGAGCGAACTCGACGTCGGCCTGAAGCCCACCGCCGAACTCACGCGCAGCATGGACGAGGTGCGGGCCGATATCCGCGCACGCCTGGCCAACCTGCCGGCCGCCATCGAGATCGGGCAGCCGATCTCGCACCGGATCGACCACATGCTCTCGGGCGTGCGCTCGCAGATCGCGATCAAGATCTTCGGGGAGGACCTGGACGCGCTGCGCGGGCAGGCCGAGGCGCTGCGGCAGCGGCTGGCGGCGATTCCCGGCATCGCCGACCTGCAGGTCGAAAAGCAGGTGCTGGCGCCGCAGATCAAGGTGCACATCGACTACGCCGCGGCCGCACGGTACGGCGTGCCCGCGCCGCAGGTGCTGGCCACGCTGCAGAGCCTGGTCGAGGGCGAGAAGATCGCGCAGGTCGTCGAAGGAGGCCGGCGCTTCGCGCTGGTGGTGAAGCTGCCCGAGGCGGCGCGGTCGATCGAGGGCTTGCGCCAGATCCTGATCGAAACACCGACGGGCCACATCCCGCTCTCGAAGGTCGCGACGATCGAGGACGGCGACGGCCCCAACCAGATCAGCCGCGACGATGGCAAGCGCCGCATCGTGCTGTCGGCCAACGCTTCGGGCCGCGCGCTGTCGGAGGTCGTTGCGGACATCCGCCGGGCCGTCGTCGGAACCCCGCTGCCCGAGGGAACCTTCATCACGCTGGGCGGACAGTTCCAGGCGCAGGAGGAAGCCGCGCGGCTCGTCGGCCTGCTGTCCATCGTGTCGCTGGCGCTGATGTTCGTGGTGCTGTACAGCCGCTACCAATCCACCACGCTCTCGGCCCTGATCATGGTGAACATCCCGCTGGCCCTGGTCGGCGCGGTGATCGGCCTCGCGCTGTCGGGCCAGCCGCTGTCGGTGGCCGCGCTCGTGGGCTTCATCACGCTGGCGGGCATCTCGGTGCGCAACGGCATCCTCAAGGTCAGCCACTACATCAACCTGATGCGCTTCGAGGGCGAGCGCTTCGACCGGAAGATGATCCTGCGCGGTTCCCTGGAGCGCCTCTCCCCGGTGCTGATGACGGCGCTGGTTACTGCCTTCGCGCTGGCGCCGCTGCTGTTCGAGGCCGAGCAGCCCGGCACCGAGGTGCTGCACCCGGTGGCCGTGGTGATCTTCTCCGGCCTGATCAGCTCAACGCTGCTCGACACCTTCCTCACACCTGCCATGTTCTGGCTGTTCGGCCGCAAGGATGCCGAGCGGCTGGAGAACGACAAGGACGCCGAGGCGCTGTGATTTCCCCAATGCCCGTTTTTTCCATCCATCCGAAAGGAAACACCATGAAGACGCATGCTGCTGTCGCTGCCATCACCCTGACTCTCGCCAGCGCGGCTTTCGCCGCGGGCGGCAAGCACGACCATGCCCACGGACACCAGCCGATGCACGGCGGCGTCGTGGTCGAGGTCAAGGACGTGGACTACGAACTCGTCGCCCGGCCCGACACGATCCAGCTCTATGTGCGCGATCACGGCAACCCTGCCGATGTCTCGCAGGCCCGCGCGAAAGTCACGCTGCTGACCGGCACCGACAAGCAGGAGGTCGATCTCCAGCCGGCTGGCGACAGGCTGCAGGCCACCGGAAGCTTCAAGGTGGGGCCCGGCACCAAGGCCGTGGCGGTCGTCACGGTCCATGGCAAGGCCGCTACCGCGCGCTTCACCATGAAGTAAGCGCCGAAGGCCACCCTATCGCGGCGGGAACTGCACGGCCGCATCGGCAAACTCGCGCGCATCGGCCTGCAGCCAGGCGATGAGCGCCTCGACCGGCCCGCGTGCGGCAGTCTCTTCGCGGCAGAGGAAGTAGTACTCGCCCGCACTGGGCACGTTCGACGCGAAAGGGCAGAACAGATCGGACAGTGGATCGAGGCTGCGCAGGAAAAGCGTGGGCACCAATGCCACCCCGCGCCCGGCGCGCGCCGCCTCCAAGGTCATGAAGAAGTGCCCGAAGTCGCTCGTCGCCACCTTGGCAGGCAGCGTCTCGCCGCGCGAACGGAACCAGTCGCTCCATGCAGTGGGACGGGGGGCCACGGAAAGCAAGGTGAATTGGCAGAGGTCGGCGGGCGAGTGCAACGCACCTGGCGCGATCAAGCGGCGGCTGACCACCGGCGTGAGGACCTCGTCCCAGAGCTGGAACGCCGCGACGCCGTTCCAGCTGCGCACCAGCTCATGCGGGATGCGCGGCTGGTTGCGCAGATAGCGCTTGCCCGGGAACGGGCCGAGCCGGATCGCAGCGTCGAATTCATCGCTTTGGAAATCCGCGGGCGCGGTCGATGTCAGCACCCGCACCTCGATATCCGGCCACGCCGCCGAGAACGCAGGCAGCCGCGGCAGCACGTACTCAAAAGCCAGCGATTGCGTGATGCTGATCTTGAGCGTGCAGCGGCCTCCGGATTCCCGTCCGCGGCGGGTTGCCGTTTCGAGAATATCGAGGCTTTGCTGTGCCGCCCGGAAGAAATCCTCTCCCTGCGGGGTGAGCGCCACGCTGCGCGTAAGGCGCACGAAGAGCCGGTAGCCGAGGAAGTCCTCCAGCAGCCGGACCTGGCGGCTGACGGCGCTCTGCGTCACATGCAAGTCCTGTGCAGCCAGTGAGAAGCTGAGGCGCCGCGCTGCCGCCTCGAAGGCGCGCACGGCCAATAGCGGTGGAAGAAGCTCACGGCTGGAACTGCGCGGCATACGCATGATTTTAAGTCATGCATACAGCCCAAAATCATCGTTTGTCAGCACGCAGCCGCAGGGCGACAGTGCGGGCCATGCTCCATCGGCCCAACGTTTTCCAAATAGATCTGCGCGCGGTTGCGGCCTGTACCCGCGAAATCCGCACCGTCATCGGCCGGGGCCGCCCTTTCATCGCGACCTTGAAGGCCGGCGGATACGGCTACGGGGTCTTGCCCGTGGCACTGACGGTGCTGGAGAACGGCGCCGACGCGCTCTCGATGTCCAGCCTGCACGACGCGGTCGCCCTGCGCGAAGCGGGCATCAAAGCGCCGATCCTGGTGTACGCAGGTACTCTGGCGGACGCAGACAGCGTCGCGGTCCACGAGGAATATTCGCTGATGCCTTCGTTGCACGACGAGGCCTCCTTCGCCGGTTTCGCACAGCACCTGAAGGCCCGGGTGCGCGTTGCCGTGAAGGTCGACATCGGGCCCGAGCGCATCGGCGTGCCTCTGTCGCAGGCGCGTGAATTCATCCGGCGGGTGCATGCGCATCCACGGATGGAATTGTTTGCGGTGCATGCGCACCCGAACGTGCAGCACGGCGACGGGGAAGGCGTGCGCGAGTGCATGCAATGGCAATACGACCGCTTCGTCGGGTTGCACCAGGAACTGCGGGCCGATGGCATCGACGTGCCGTGGTTCGCGCTCGCGAGTTCGAAGGTGCTGCGGATGCCCGGCGCGTCCATGGCGCTCAGCGCGGTGGACCCCGGCGCCGCATTGTTCTCCTCCCTGTCGGGAGGGCCGGCGCAGGCCTTCGCCCAGTTGCGCACCCGCCTTCTCGCCGTGCGGACCGTCGAGCGCACCGAGCACCTGCAACAGGCAGCCTTCCCGATGCGCCAGGGCATGCGGGTCGGCGTGCTGCCCATCGGTTACTCGGATGGCATGCATCGCGTCCATGCTGCAAGCGTGCTGGTGCGCGGCCAGCGGGCGCCTGTCCTCGGCAAGCCCGCGCTCGAATACACGCGCATCGACCTCAGCAGCCTGCCTGATGCGCAGGTGGGGGACGAGGTAGTGATCATTGGCCGGCAGGAGGGCGCCGTGATCTCCCCGGAAGAGGCTTGCGCCTTCCAGCGTGCCGCCCGTGTCATCGATCTGGCGCTGCAGCTCGGGCCCACCGTGGAGCGTGAGTACATCGGCGCCTGCGGGTCTCCGCTTTCCTTTTCTCAACCCTAGATCGCAGGAGCTGTGAACATGCCCTCCATTTCCCGCCGCCACTTCGTCGCCCTGGCCGCCGCGCACGCCGCTGGCGCCACGAGTGGTTCCGCATTCGCAAACGGTTTTCCCAACCGTCCCATCCGGCTGATCGTGCCGTACGCGGCGGGTGGGGGTGCCGACATGGTTGCCCGGACCATCGCACAGCGCCTGACCGAGACGTTGGGATGGTCGGTCGTGGTCGACAACAAAGCCGGCGCGAACGGCTTGATCGGTTCCGACGCGGTGGCCAAGGGCCCTGCGGACGGCTATACCCTCCTGCTCACCGATGCCGCATTTGCGACCAATCCCGCGGTGCAGCCCAAGATTCCGTTCGACCCGATCAAGGACTTCGCGCCCATCACCCTCGTCGGCTCGTCGCCCCAACTGCTTGTGGCCCACCCCTCCTTCCCGGCCGACTCGCTGAAGGACATGCTCGCGCTGCCGCGCGACCAGGTGCGCAATGCCGGAGTGGGCACCACCGGCGCTGGGTCGGTGGCGCATCTGCTGCTGGAAACGCTGAAGCTGAAGGGAACCTCTCAAAACCCCACTGATCCCTCGTTGATCGACAAGACCTGAGCCATCCCCCTGCCATGATCACGC
>NZ_DF238980.1 GCF_000400995.2 Acidovorax sp. MR-S7
GCCGCGCCAGCTCTTGCTCGACGCCATCGGAGTGCCGGTCATCAACACAGATTTGTGACAGAGCCTTTTTTATTGCCCCGCCGCAGGCCACGCACGGCCGCCGCAGAAATTTTTCGGTTTTTGACTGGAAGGCCAAAAAACCTGTCCTATAATCGTGGCTTCCCTGAAATGCCCAGGTGGCGGAATTGGTAGACGCACTAGTTTCAGGTACTAGCGAGTAACATCGTGGAGGTTCGAGTCCTCTCCTGGGCACCAAATACAAAAAGCCGCTGTGTCGCCACAGCGGCTTTTTTCATGCCTGGGCACATCACAAAAGAGAGCTGCCTGCGCTTGCTGCACAAGGGTTTCAGGTATTTTTGAACCTGAAACGCCCAGCCAGCAAGCGCAGGCAGCTCTTTTTTCAGGAGCGCGCTACGCGCTCCGCTCTTACTTGCGCAGCAGCGCCTTGAGGGCGCTCTGCAAGCGCCGCGCGCTGGCCGTGTCGCTGGGGGCGGCCAGCACGCGCGCCGTGTCCTGCCCCCAGGTCTGGGCAGGAGCGGGATCGTTGCGCTTGGTCAGCAGCTGCAGCTGCAGCGCCCGGCGCGCGGGCAGCTGCTCGGCGGGGGTGGGCACTTCGGCCGCCATTTCCAGGCGCAGCAGCGCCTCGGCGGCATCGCCCGCAGGCGCTGCGGAGAGCGACTGCGCCCATGCGCCGCGCACGGCGGCAGTCACGGGGCCGCCCAGTTCCTGGGCGCTGGGAAGTTGCGCGGCGTCGCGCTTCTCCCAGGCCGCCAGCAGCTGCGTGAGGGCTTCGCCATGCGCCTGCGCGGCCAGCTTGCGCAGCGCGGCCTGGGCGTGGTCCATGGCCTCGCGCTGGGCACGGAAGGCCGCATCGCCCAGGCGCGGGCCGCGCGGCTCGCGGTCGCCGAAACGGCCGCCGCGATCACCCCCCATGCGCCCTGCACCCTCGCGCGCGCCACCCTCACGCGGGCCGCGGCCGTCCCTGCGGTCGCCAGGGCGGGCGGGGCCGCGGCCGGGCGCTGCGGGGGCGTCCTTCTTCATGCCGGGGCGGTCGTCGCCGCGCACGGCGACCACGGGGCGCGGCGCGGCCTTGGGCGCCTCGGCCGTTTCGCCTGCTGCGCTTTCAGGAGCTGCTTGCGCTTGCCCCTCCTGCGCTGGAGCCGTTTTTTCCTCGGATTGCGCCTCTGCCTGGCTGCGCAACGCAGCCTCCAGCGCGGCCATGGCAGAGCGGATCTGCTGGGCGTCGCCGCCCGCGTTCGCGGCTTCGAGCGCCTTGGAGGCGTCGAGCACGGCGCGGTCGCGCGCACTCAGCTCGGTGGCGGTGCGTTCGCGCTGCGCGCTCTTGCGGTTGAAGGCCTCGTCGATGGGCTTGCGGAAGGCGTCCCACAGGCGCTGCTCCTGCTTGCGATCCAGCGGCACGGCCTGCGCCTCGGCCTGCCAGCGCTGCTGCAGGGCCTTGATGGCATCGATGCGCAGCGCGGGCGCGGCGCCCAGCACCGTGGCTTCCTCGATCATGGCGTGGCGGCGCTCCAGGCTGGCCTTCTGCGCGGCGTCCAGCGGAGCGCTGGCAGCGGCCAGGGCCTGCTTCCACACCGGCTGCAGCTCGGCGAAGACCTTTTCGCTCACATGGCCGCCGGCGCGCCAGCGCTCGGCGAACTGGTGCAGCGCACGGCCCGCGGCCTTCCAGTCGGCGGCCACGCCCTCGCGCTGCGCCTGGGCCCAGGCGTTGAGCTCGTCGATCAGCGCCTGGCGCTGCGCGCGGTGCTCGGCGGCCTCGGTGCGCACCTTGTCGAGCCAGGCCTCGACCACCTTGTGGGCGGCGTTGCAGGCGTCGTCGAACTTCTTCCACAGCCCGTGGTTGGCGGGAGCGCCCTGGTCGGCCTGCTTCCACTGCTCGCGCAGCTGGCGCAGCGTCTCCTGCATCTTGCGCCCGCCCAAAACCTGGCCTTCGGGACGCTGCAGGAGCGCCTCGGCACGCGCCACGAGGTCTTCGCGCACCTGGTCGGCACTCCAGCGCTGCCAACCTTCGAGCTCGCCCGCGGCCACCAGCGCCGCATGCACGCGCTGCTCCAGCTCGCTGTCGATGAAGCGGCCGTGCACCTTGAGCACGCCGCGCAGCGCGGCGGCGGCGCCCACGCTGGCCTTGCCGTGGCCTTCAGCCGTTTCCTTCTCCAGCGTGGCCAGGGCCTCGCGCACGGCCTGCATGGCCTTGTCGCGCTGCTGCGGGTCCACCTTGGGCTTGGCGGGGGCTGCCTTGGCCGCCGCGGCGGCGGCCTCGGTGGGCAGGCCGCGCGCGGCGCGCAGCTCGTCGGCCCACACGGGCACGGGCGGCAGGGGGGCCTGCGCGTCCTCGGCAGCGGCTGCGGTCTGGGCTAGGGCGGACTGGAAGGCTTCCCACACCACCTGGAGCTGGCTCTGCGATGCCTCCAGTTGCGTGGGGAAGCGCGCCTCCACGCTGGGCCATGCGGCGTCGCCCGTGAGCTCTTGCGCCTGCTCGCGCCAGCGACCCACGTCGGCGCCCAGCACGTCCAACGCCGCCTGCGCGTCGCGCCAGGGCTTGGTGGAGAGCACTTCGATGCGCTGCGCGAGCAGCACGGCCACCTCGCGCTGCACCTGCACGCGGTGCTGCAGGTCTTCGATGGTTTTCACGCGGTCGGCCAGCTGCGTCTTGAACACGGACAGGGGCTCGCGCGACAGCGGCGCGCCGGCCTTGGCGGCGTCGCGCTGCCACGCCAGGGCGTCGGCGATATTGAGCTTGGGCAACGCCAGCAGGGCCTCGGCCTTGGCGGCCCATTCGGCGGCGATGGCTTCCTGCGCGCCAGCGCGGCGGATTTCGTCGAGCCGCTCGCGCACGGCGCGCGCCGCGCCCTTGTCGCGCGCGCTCAGCTCCTTGAACACCTCCTGCAGCTTGTCGGCGGCGGGCTGGGTGGCGAGCCACTCGCGGATGCGCGCCGACCGCTCGCCCGACGTGGGCGCGGAGAAGGCGCCGCCCGTCAACGCGTCGAGAGGATGCGGCTCGGAGGTCTTGGCCGGGGCCGGGGTCGCTTCAGGTGCGTCGGACATTTTGCTGCGAGAAGAAAAAGGGAACATGGGTTCTTGTGGTGAGAAACGGGCAGCCTGCGCCGCCCGTGCCGGAGCCTTCCGCCACGCTGCGCGCAGATGGTGGAAGGCGAAACTGCTATTTTCGCCCGGTTTTACCGGAAGCCGACTCTGTGCCACGTCATGAAGGCGCCAATGCCTGCGCACCACCCCACATCGGGCGTGTGCAGCGCAGTACAAGGCGCCACTCTATCGGCAGGGGCCGCCGTGTGCTGCAAGATCGTGTTTCAGCGCGCCGCGAGCGTCAGTTCGGCCTTCGGGCCGCTGCCCTGCGCGCCATCGTTGGTGAGCTTGCTGGCCCCCACGAACAGCCGCTCCAGAGGCACCTGGCGGCTGGCGAGGTAGTCGCGCACGGCCACGCCGCGCGCCAGCGCCAGCTCCTGCATGGAGTTGCCGGGCACGGCGATGCTTTGCAGCAGCAGCGCCTCCATTTCGTGCTGCGGCAGGTCCTTGGCAATACCCACCAGGTTGCGGGGCTTCTTGATGTCGGCGCGCCGGTAGACCTCCTTGAGCAGCGCGGGGTATTCCGCATCGCTGACCGGGGTGACCTCGGCGGCGTTGCCGCCGTCGCGCACGGCGGCGCGGCGCTTTTGCTCCATGGCCAGGTCCCGCAGGCGCAGGCGCTTCCAGGCTTCCTGCTCGGCCTGCGGCTGGGCCCAGCCCACCACCGTCACCCGCAGGGCCGGCCGCTCCACCAGCGCCTGGGCCATCTTGTCGAGCTGCTGGCGCGCGCCGTCGTCCAGCGCCGAGCTGCCGGCGGCGAAAGCCACCGCGCCCTGCTCGTCTCCGCCGCCGAAGACGCCTGCCAGCAGCGAGAACGGCGCCGTCACGGCCTTCATGATGAGATTGCCGATCACCTTGAGGATCACCGCTCCCAGGCGAAATTGCGGGTCGTTGAGCGAGCCGCTGACGGGCAGGTCCACGTCGATCACGCCGTTGCGGTCGGCGAGCAGGGCCGTCGCCAGGCGCACCGGCAGGCTGGCGGGAGCCCCCTCCACGGGGTCGCTGAACGCCAGCTGGTTGAGCACCAGCTTGTTGCTGGCCGTGAGCTGCCCGTCGGGCTGGACCTTGTAGGCGACGTCCATGCTGAGCTTGCCCCGCTCGATGCCATGGCCGGCGTATTTGATGCTGTAGGGCGACAGCGGCGGCAGCTCCAGGTCGCGCATGCGGCCCTGGATGTCGAGCGCCAGGGGCTTGGCCAGCGGGTTGAGCTTGCCCGTCACCTCCAGCGACGCCGTGCCCTGCACGCGGCCACGCAGTTCCAGGTCGGCCATTTGCGGCCCGCCGCCCGGCGTGGTGGCGACGGAAGAAAACGCGCTCAGCCGGCCGCCCAGGTCGCTGATGTTGGCGGAATAGTTGGGTTTGATGAAGTGGTCGGTGAAGTGCACCGCGCCGTTGGCCAGCGCCACGGGGCCGAAGCGGATCACGGGGGCCAGGGGGTCGGTGGCCTGCTCCCGGGCCTCTTGCGGCTCGGCCGCGGCAGCCTCCTTGCGGATGTCCTGCAGATTGATGCGCCCGCTCTCCTGGACGATGATGCGCGCGAAGAAGTCGCTGAGCGCCGTCTCCTGCACGTCCAGCGTCAAAGGCTTGCCTGGCTCCATGCCCAAGGCCACGCCGCGCAGGCCCAGCGACTTCCAGCGCAGCAGCTCCTCCCCCTGCTCGGCCACGCGCGGGGCCTGGCTGCCCTCCCCGTCCGCAGCAAGCACGCGCACGTCATCCAGGGACAGGTCGCCCTTCACCACCACCGAGGGGCCGGCCTTGGCATCGGCATAGCGCACGTCGCCAGTGAAGCTGCCGTCCGCGCGGCGGATGTCCACGTTCAGGTCCTGGCTCACATAGGGCTCGAAGGCATGCAGCGGCAGGTTGCGCGCCCGCACCTTGCCCTGCAGCGCCAGGCCGGGCGCCATGGACAGCGTGGCGTCCAGCGTGAGCTGCCCCGCCTCGGCGCGGCCCGCGCCAGCGCGGGTTTGCAGGTGCACGGGGAACGGCGCCATCTTTCCGTCCCGCCAGGCGAAGCCGCTCGCGCGCAACTGCAGGGCAGAGAGGTTCAAGGCCACGGGCCGGGGCGCGGCCGCGTCACGGAAGGCCACGTCGGCGCCCGCGATCTCGGCCGACTCCACCTGCACCGACCACGGTGCGCCGGCACCGGCGCTCGCCGCCTGCGGGGCCTGCTGCTGCACGGCCAGCCACTCCTCGAACATCCAGCCGCCCTGCCCGGAGCGCGACACCAGCAGGCGCGGCTGCTGCAGCGCCACCCGCGCCAGCGAGAGCCGGCGCTGCGATGGCAGGACCCAGGCGTCTGCCACTTCCAGGCGCCCCAGCTCCACCAGGGCGGATTTGGCCGCGACCGCCACGCCCCCGTGGCGCAGCGTCTCGCAGCGCGTGCCGGAGGGGCAGGACAGGCTGGCCTTGTCCAGCGACAGGCGGGCCACCTTGGCGGCCAGCACCTCGCCGTCCCGGGCCAGGCCGATGTCCGCGTCCAGCGTGCCCGCCACCGAGGGCTTCAGCACGCCGGCGAGGTACGGGCCCGCCATGGCGACGGGCAGGCTGCGGATGGACACGGCCGCCTGCGCGCGCGTGCCGGTGGTTTGGCCCTGCAGCGCCAGTTGCGCACCGCCTTGCGGCACGCCGCCGCCCGACAGTTGCGCACTGGCCTGGAACTGCAGGGGCTGGTGCAGGGGCCAAGCGATGGCCGTGGCGTCCATGCGCAGCTGATCGGCCTTCCAAGTGGCACGCCCGCCCGGCAGGCTCTCGTCCTCCCAGTCGAATACGCCGTCGCGCAAGCTCAGCCGCCCCAGCCGGAACTGCCAGGGCGCCTCGGCCGATACGGCCGGCGCTTCGGCGGGCGCCGATGCCTCCATGCCGGGGAGCACCACGGCGCCGGAGGCGTCCCGGCGCAGCAGCGCCCGCACGCCTTCCCAATCGACGGATTCGATATCCACCTGGTGCTGCAGGGGCTGCACATCCTTGAGCACGACGCGCAGCGCGTCGAAGCCCAGCAGCCGCCCGCCCTGCGCATCGGTGGTCTCGGCGCCGCGCAGCGCCAGGGAGCCCGCGATCTTCACGCGCGGCGCGGCGGCCTGCTCGAAATGCACCCGCAGATCGGCATCCAGCACGCCCGCGCGCAGGCGCAGCGGCACGGAGTGCGGGATGTAGCCCGCGAAAGGCGCCAGGTCGAAATCCTGGATGCGCACGCGGGCCTCGGCCTCGCGGTCGTCGGCGAAGGGCGTGGCCTGCGCGGCCGAATCGAATGCACTGCCATTGAGCTCGAACGCCAGCCGGGGGGTTACCTTGACCTCGCGGTCCGCGGACAGATTGCTCAGGAACGGCACGTCCAGGCGCACCTGCCGCAGCGTGTGGACCTTGTCCACCATGCGGTCGTCGAAATCCACGGAGCCTCCGCGCAGCACCATGTTGTAGAGCGCGAAGCGCGCGGGCTTCGCTTGCGGATCTTCAGGCTCCGGCGGCTGCGAGAAGCGGGCCAGGATGTCGTCCACGTCATAGTGCCCCGCCGACGTCTGCGCGACGCGCAACACCGGCCCATCCACCTCGATGGCATCGATCACCGGCGCCAGGCGCCACAGCGATTGCAGCTCCGCATCTATATAGATACGCTCCACCTGGGCCTGGGGCTTGCCCGCTCCCTGCGACGCGATGGACAGGCCGTGGAGGGTCATCTCCAGCGTCCAGGGCGAGAAGTCGACTCCCGCGACGATGACCTCGCGGCCCAGGGCTTCGGATGCGTGGCGCTCGATCTGCGACCGCACGATGGGAGGCACCGCCACCCATGCCAAGGCCCAGAAGACCAACAGCGCGCCCACGCACCAGGCTACCCGCCGCGCCCATGGACGACGCCCTATCTTTTTTACAAACTGGAACACACGACCCCCATCACTCTGACGCATCCAGCGATTGCATCAGAAATCCGTGGGTTGGCCTTGTAAAAAAGCGCAAACCGCAAAAAAGAAGGCTCTGTCACAAATCTGTGTTGATGACCGGCACTCCGATGGCGTCGAGCAAGAGCTGGCGCGGCTTTGC
>NZ_DF238981.1 GCF_000400995.2 Acidovorax sp. MR-S7
CTACCAACACCACCTCCGCGCCAGTGCTAGCTTTTCGTACCGTCACTTATTGCACTGAAAACGAGGAGACCCCAACTGGCCCCTGTCCAGCTCCACGATGCGCGTGGCGATGCGGTCCAGGAACGCGCGGTCGTGCGTGATGGTGACGATGCCGCCCTTGAAATCCAGCAGCAGTTCTTCCAGCCACTCGATGGAATCCAGGTCCAGGTGGTTGGTGGGCTCGTCGAGCAGCAGCACGTCCGGCCGCGCCACCAGGGCCTGCGCGAGCGCTACCCGCTTCTTGGTGCCGCCCGACAGCGTGCCGATCACGGCCTGCGCGTCCAGGTGCAGGCGCTGCAGCGTCTCCTCCACGCGCTGCTCCCAGTTCCAGGCGTCGTAGGCTTCTATCTGCGACTGGAGTGCATCCAGGTCCACACCCGCCGCGGCGGACAGGTACTGCTCACGCAGCGCCATGGCATGCGCCAGCCCCTGCGCTGCCGCTTGGAATACCGTGGCCTCCGGGGCCAGCAGCGGATCCTGTGCCACGAAAGCAGTGCGCAACCCCTGCTGCACGCTCAGCGTTCCATCGTCGGGCTTGGCCAGGCCACCCAGAATCTTCAACAGGGACGACTTGCCGGCGCCATTGCGCCCGATCAATCCCACCCGCTCGCCGGGCTCCAGCGCAAAGCCCGCGTGGTCCAGCAGGGCGACATGCCCAAAAGCCAGTTGGGCGTCCATCAAGGTAATCAGTGCCATGGCTCGAAATTATGGAGGGCGCCTGGAGAAGTTCTCCAAACAAGGGAAAACCCGATGTATACTTCAAGGCTTCGCTGCCCGGTCAGCTGTGTGAACAGGTGGTTGGGTGGAGAAGGGGGAGAGATAAAAATTTCCCGGCTTTGAGTTGATCTGGTGTTAAAAACCGGTGTAGAATTTGAGGCTTCGCTGCTGAGGCGGTCTGCGACAAAAGTTGCGGGTTGTTTAGGTGGTGAGGGGTTTGGCGAGAAGATTGAAAGACCCCGAAGTTTGACGGGACTTTTCAAAACCTGCTAGAATTCAAGGCTTCGCTGATCGCAGCAAAGTTTGGAAGTCGAAAAAATTTCGCT
>NZ_DF238982.1 GCF_000400995.2 Acidovorax sp. MR-S7
TTCATTGCTCTGATTTTCTCAGCGCATGTGGCTCGCCAAGCACGTCAGGAGATGATTTATGCAGACTGTCCCTAATGGTCCATTTTCCTACGATGGCATGGCATCCACCACCCATCGGAGTCGTTCATGAACCTGCAGAAATTCCCCCGCCACCCGCTCACCTTCGGCCCCACGCCGATCCAGCCCCTTGCGCGCCTGTCGGCCCACCTGGGCGGCAAGGTGGAGCTGTACGCCAAGCGCGAGGACTGCAACTCGGGCCTGGCCTTCGGCGGCAACAAGACACGCAAGATGGAGTACCTGATCCCCGAGGCGATCGCGGGCGGCTACGACACGCTGGTGTCCATCGGCGGCATCCAGTCGAACCAGACGCGCCAGGTGGCCGCCGTGGCCGCGCACCTGGGCATGAAGTGCGTGCTGGTGCAGGAGAACTGGGTCAACTATTCCGACGCGGTGTACGACCGCGTGGGCAACATCGAGATGAGCCGCATCATGGGCGCCGACGTGCGCCTGGACGCCGCGGGCTTCGACATCGGCATCCGCCCGAGCTGGGAGCAGGCCATGGACGACGTACGCAAGGCCGGAGGCAAGCCCTTCCCGATCCCGGCGGGCTGCTCCGAGCACCCGTATGGCGGCCTGGGTTTCGTGGCCTTTGCCGACGAAGTGCGCCAGCAGGAAAAGGCGCTGGGCTTCCAGTTCGACTACATCGTGGTCTGCTCGGTCACGGGCAGCACGCAGGCCGGCATGGTGGTGGGCTTCGCGGCCGATGGGCGTGCCGACCGCGTGATCGGCATCGACGCCTCGGCCAAGCCGGAGCAGACACGCGCGCAGATCCTGCGCATCGCGCAGAACACCGCGCAGCTGGTGGAGCTGGGCCGCGACATCACCGAGGCCGACGTGGTCCTCGACACCCGCTACGGCGGCCCCGAGTACGGCCTGCCCAACGAGGGCACGCTGGAGGCCATTCGCCTGTGCGCGCGCCAGGAGGGCGTGCTCACCGATCCCGTGTACGAGGGCAAGTCCATGCACGGAATGATCGACAAGGTCCGCAAGGGCGAATTCCCCGCAGGATCGAAGGTGCTGTATGCGCATCTGGGCGGCGTGCCGGCCCTGAACGCATACAGCTTTCTTTTTCGCAACGGATGAAGCCGGCCTGTCGCGGTTCCTGTCCCAGGCATTGATCTGAAAGGTTGCACCAAATGACCCAGCACATGACGCGCAGAAACGCAGGCGCCATCCTCGTCATGGCGGCCATCGCCGCCACGGGTTCGTTGCACACGGCCCACGCGCAAGCCTATCCCGCCAAGCCGGTCCAGCTCATCGTCCCGTTTCCGCCCGGCGGCGCGGTGGACATCGTGGGCCGGCTGGTCGGCAAGAAGCTGGGCGACCGCCTGGGCCAGCCCGTCGTGATCGAGAACAAGGCCGGGGCGGGCACCATCGTCGGCGCCAGCTTCGTCGCCAACGCGCCGGCCGACGGGTACACGCTGCTGATCAGCTCGGGATCGACGTTCACCGCCAATCCCGCGCTCAACGCCAGGCTGCCCTACGACCCGGTCAAGAGCTTCGACCCCATCGGCATGGTGGCGCGTGTGCCGCTGGTCCTGCTGGCCAACGGCGAGGTGCCCGTGAACAATCTGCGCCAGCTGATCTCCGCCGTGCAGGCCACGCCAGGCAAGTATGTCTACGGGTCGTTCGGCAGCGGCACCACGGGGCACTTCGCCGCGGAGCTGGTGTGGGCCGCCACCGGCATCAAGCTGCTGCACGTGCCCTACCGGGGCAGCGCGCCGGCCATGAGCGACCTGATCGGCGGGCAGATTCCCTTCACCATCGACACCGTGGCGGCGGCGCTGCCCCAGTTGAAGGCCGGGAAGATCAAGGCTATCGCCGTCACGGGCGAGTCGCGCGCGACGCAGCTGCCGAATGTGCCCACGGTGGCGGAGAGCGGCTTCCCCGGCTTCTCGGCCGATTCGTGGCTGGCCATCGTGGGCCCGCACGGGCTGCCGGCCGAGGTCAAGGCCACGCTGCAGAAAGCGCTGGCCGAGGTCGCGGCCGATGGCGAGACACGGGACAAGCTCGTCGCCAGCGGCCTGCAGGCCGCATGGGAGCCCGCCAACGCCGTGGCCGCGCGCATCGACGACGAACTGCCGCGCATGCGCGCGATCGCGCAGCGCGCCAACATCAAGGCGCAGTGACCATGGCGCACGACCCCAGCCTGCCCGAGCGCTCCGCCGTCGAACTGCGGCAACTGATCCAGACCCGGCAGATCTCGCCGGTGGAGCTGCTCGACGCCTGCATCGCCCGCATCGAGGCGGTGAACCCCTTCGTCAATGCCGTCACGGCGACCTGCTTCGAGCGCGCGCGCCGCGAGGCCCGGGCCGCCGAACGCGCCGTGCTGGACGGCGGCCCGCTGGGGCTGCTGCACGGGCTGCCCATGGGCGTGAAGGATCTGGAGGCGACCGAGGGCCTGCTGACCACCCTGGGCTCGCCGCTCTACCGCAACCACGTGCCCACGCAGGACAACGTGCTCGTGGCGCGGCTGCGCGCGGCCGGCGCCATCGTGGCGGGCAAGACCAACGTGCCGGAGCTGGGCGCGGGCGCCAATACGCGCAACGCCGTCTGGGGTGCCACGGGCAATCCGTTCGACCCCCGGCTCAACGCCGGCGGCTCGTCGGGTGGCTCGGCCGCGGCGCTGGCGTGCGACCTGCTGCCCGTCTGTACCGGCTCGGACACGGGCGGCTCGCTGCGCATTCCCGCGGCGCTGTGCGGCGTGGTGGGCTTCCGCCCCTCGCCGGGCCTGGTGCCCAGTTCGCGCAAGCTGCTCGGGTGGACGCCCATCTCGGTCGTCGGCCCCATGGGGCGCACCGTGGCCGATACCTGCCTGCAACTGGCCGCCTCGGTGGGCGCGAGCGTGGGCGACCCGCTCAGCTATCCGGTCGATCCGGACGGCTGGCTGGAGCCGCCGCCGGTGGATCTCGGCCGCCTGCGCATCGCTTGGACGGAGGACTTCGGCGTGTGCGACGTCGATCCGATGATCCGCGCTGCCTTCCGCCGCAAGATCGCGGCGATGCGGCACCTGTTCGCCCGCTGCGACGAGGTGCGCTTCGACCTGGGCGACGCGCACCGCTGCTTCGACGTGCTGCGCGCCGAGGCCTTCGTCGCCGCCACGCGCGATGCCTACGAGCGCGACCCCGCAAGCCTGGGGCCGAACACGCGCGCCAATTTCGAGCTGGGCGCGGCCATGAGCCTGCTCGATAGCGCCTGGGCGCAGGCGGAACAGACGCGCATCCTCGCGCGCTTCGACGCGGCCATGGCCGGCTACGACCTCATCCTGGCCCCCACCACGCCCGTGTCGCCCTTCCCCTGGACGACGCTGTACGCCGACACCATCGACGGCAAGCCCCAGGCCAACTACTACCGCTGGTTGGCGCTAACCTACGTGGTCACGCTGACCACGCTGCCGGCCATCAGCCTGCCCTGCGGCACCGACGCTGCGGGCATGCCGTTCGGACTGCAGGTGGTGGGCCGCTTCCGCGCCGACCGCCATGTGTTGGGGACAGCGGCGGCGCTGGAGCAGGCGTTCTCAGGCGTGGACGAGCTGCGCAGGCCCCGCCCCGCACTCGACCGCCTGCGGCCCGTGGAGCCGGCGCTGACCTCCATCATCACCGCGCCGTCAGGCGTGCCTGGAGCCAATGAGGGCACAACCATCCCTACGTCGGCAGCCTAGCGACCTAGCCACGGGCTGGCGCCCGGCTGGAGGCAGCCTTGCTTCTGCTTTTGGCCGCAGCCTTAGGCTTGGCGGCCACGGTATTGGATGTGCCGGCGCTTCTGCTCTTACCCCTGGCCACCGATGCACCGTTACCTTGTTTCGATGCTGATTCACGGGCATCGCGCGCCTCCAGTTGGGCGACGCGGGCTTCGAAACGCCCCAGCACTTCCTGCAGGATGTCGGCCTTGCGCTGCGTGCGCTCGTTGTCGGAGCCCACAGGAGAGCGGCCTTTGCTATTCGGGGCCGAACGCACGGCCACCGTCTGGCGCCGATACAGGTCGCGGTACTTGTCACGCAGCGTGCGTGCACGGGTGACCTTGCCGCGCAAGCGGGACAGTGTCAGGGCCTTGATGGGCTCTGTGCGGCTTTGGTCGAACAGCTCCAGTTCTGCAGCGGTGAGAAGGGGGCGGGCCTGGGTGATGGTGTATGCCATGGTCAGTCTCCTTTGCAGTGCGTTGGCAAAGCTGCACCGTAACCCGCCCCACGGCGCGCGGGTGTGGGACAGAGGGCCGTCCTACGGCTGCGGTGGACGGCCTCAAGCGGCCAGCAGCGCCTGCACGCGTTCGCGCAGCAACGGGGGCTGCACGGCGTGCGCCGCCACGGGCGAGCCCACGTTCAGCCCCACGCGGTTCCAGATGCCGCGCCGGAAGGGCCGCACCATCGCCCCGCCCTGCTCGATGCGGCTGAAGTACGAGCCCCAGAGGTTGGTCAGCGCCATGGGCACCACGGGCGCCTCCACGCCGTCGGCGCGGGCGCGCTCGATGATCTTCATGATGCCGCCCTTGAAGGGCTGCAACTGCCCGTCGCGCGTGATGCCTCCTTCCGGGAAGATGGCTAGCAGGTCGCCACCCCGCAGCACCTGCGCGGCGCGCTCGAAGGCGGCCTCGTAGGTGGCGGGGTCGTCCTTCTGCGGCGCGATGGGGATGGCCTTGGCCAGGCGGAACAGCCCGCCCAGCACGGGGATGCGGAAGATGCGGTGGTCCATCACGAAGTAGATGGGCCGGGGGCTGGCGGCCATGAGCAGCACGGCGTCGACGAAGCTCACGTGGTTGCACGCGAGGATGGCGGCGCCCGTAGTGGGGATGTGCTCGTCGCCGCGCACCTTGAAGCGGTAGATGCAGCGCGAGAGCACCCAGGCCACGAAGCGCAGCAGGTATTCGGGCACCAGCAGGAAGATGTAGAACGCCACCACTGCGTTGGCGATGCCGGTGAACAAAAAGATCTGTGGCACCGTGAAGCCGGCCGAGAGCAGCGCGCCCGCGAGCACGGAGCTGGCGATCATGAACAGCGCGTTGAGGATGTTGTTGGCCGCGATGATGCGCGCGCGGTGCGTGGGCTGGCTGCGCATCTGGATCAGCGCGTACATGGGCACGCTGTAGAGGCCCGCGAACAGCGAGAGCAGCAGCAGGTCGGCCATCACGCGCCAATGCGCGGGCTGGGCGATGAAGGCCGCGAGGGTCAGGCCGTCGGCGGGCGGCAGCGCGCTTGAGGCGAAGTACAGGTCGATGGCGAACACGCTCATGCCGATGGCGCCCAGCGGCACCAGGCCGATCTCCACGTGCCGGCGCGAGAGCACCTCGCACAGCAGCGAGCCGATGCCGATACCGACCGAGAACACCACCAGCAGCAGCGATGCCACCTGCTCGTTGCCGTGCAGCACTTCCTTGGCGAAGCTGGGGAACTGGCTGAGGAACACCGCGCCGAAGAACCACATCCACGATATGCCGAGCAGCGAGCGGAACACGACAGGGTTGCCGTGCGCCAGCTTCAGGTTGCGCCACGTCTCGCTCACCGGGTTCCAGTTGACGGTGAGACCCGGATCGGTGGCGGGCGCGCTCGGGATGAACTGCGCCACCACGCGCCCGGCCAGCGCCAGCAGCACGCAGGCCACGGCGACCGAGGGGTGGCCGATGCCCGGCAGCGCCACCAGCAGCCCGCCCGCTACATTGCCGAGCAGGATGGCGACGAAGGTGCCCATCTCCACCATGCCGTTGCCGCCCGTCAGCTCGCGCTCGGAAAGCGCCTGCGGCAGGTAGGCGAACTTCACCGGCCCGAACAGCGTGGAGTGCAGCCCCATGAGGAACACGCAGCCCAGCAACACGGCCGCGCTGCCCGCCACGAACCCGGCGGCGGCCACCAGCATGATGGCGACCTCCAGGTTCTTCACGAAGCGGATGATGCGCGTCTTCTCGTACTTGTCGGTGAGCTGCCCGGCCGTGGCCGAGAACAGCAGGAACGGCAGGATGAACAGCGCCCCGATCACGAGGCCCGCCATCGCCGGGGGCATCCACGACACGCTGAGCTGGTAGGTCACCATCACGGTGAACGCGAACTTGAACAGGTTGTCGTTCGCCGCGCCGGCGAACTGCGTCCAGAAAAACGGTGCGAAGCGGCGCTGGCGCAGCAGGGCGAATTGGTTGGGGTGTGGCTCACTCATACGCGGGCTGAAGGGTGGAGAGGTGCCGCGCATTGTGCGCACAAACCCGCGCGCGGGCGGCAGTGCCGCGCGACGTGTGGCGCAGGCACACTGGCGGTATCGCCAACGGATACTCTCGCGCCATGAGCACCACCGCCGACCTCGTCACCGCGCTCAAAAAAGAACTGAAGGCCGCCCAGATGACCTACGCCGACCTGGCGCAGGCCATCGGCATGGCCGAGTCGAGCGTCAAGCGCATGCTGGCCAGGGGCGACATGCCGCTGTCGCGCATCGATGCGATCTGCCGTGCGCTGCGCCTGGACTTCGCCGACCTGGCGCGCCGCGTGGCTGACAGCCAGCCGCTCGTCACCGAGCTGACGCTGGAGCAGGAAAAGGCCGTGGTGGCCGACAAGAAGCTGCTGCTGATGGCGATCTGCGTGCTGAGCCAGTGGACGCTGGAGCAGGTCGTGGCCGCCTACCGGCTGAGCGAGGCCGAGGGCATCCGCTACCTGGTGCAGCTCGACCGCATCGGCATCATCGAGCTCAAGCCGCTCAACCGCTACCGGCTCAAGCTGGCCAAGACCTTCCGCTGGCGCCCGCACGGGCCGGTGATGCACTACTTCCGCGACCACGCGCTGCTGGACTATTTCAATGGCGGCTTCGACGGCGCTGGCGAGGGCGTGCTGCTGGTGCACGGCTCCATCAGCCGCGCGCTCGCCCCCGCCTTCATCGAACGCATGCAGCGCGTGGCGCAGGACTTCGCGCAGCAGCACCTGGCCGACCAGCGCCTGCCCGAGGCCCAGCGCGAGGGCTACACGCTGCTGCTGGCCATGCGCAGCTGGGAGTTCGAGGCCTTCGGCGCCATGCGCCGCGCGGCGCCCGGCACCCACTCCTGAATCGATAGCTACTGGCGCTTTACGGGTAAGCGCTGGAGCCGTTTTCGGCTTGAATTCCCGCCGCCGACACACCTGTTCACAACACTTTGCCAAACGGCCACCAATGCCCTCCAAGCGTTGACCAGCGCACCCCACCATGGGCACCAGACGACACGGCTCCCGCCATATCGCCACCCACCAGGAGAACACCATGGCCCGCACCCTCTTCACCGCCGCCAGCCTGGCCGCACTGACGCTCGCGGCCGCGGGCGCCGCCCATGCCGCCACGAACGCGACCGTCGTGATCCAGTCCGGCATGCCCCATTACCAGGTGCAGTCCACCTACCCGCTGTCTCCGCCTCCGCCGCGCTACGAGCGCGTGCCCCCGCCGCGCCGCGGCATGGTGTGGTCGCAAGGCCACTGGGAATGGCACGGCAACCGCCATGTGTGGGTGCCCGGCCAATGGGTGCGCGTGCGCCAGGGCTACCACTACCGCCAGCCGCACTGGGAGCAGCGCGGCAACCAGTGGCACTACGCGCGCGGCGGCTGGGACCGCGACGGCGACGGCGTGCCCAACCGCTACGACCGCCGGCCGGACAACCCCTACCGCCGCTGACGGCCCCTTTCCCGCGGCGCGCTTTCGCTGGTACGATGCGCGCCGCAGGAGAGCGAATGGCAGCGCGCCGTTCCACCGAAGGCGCAAACTCCCATACACGCTCAGGTTCCGTACTGCACACCAACACAGCCGTCTGGAGAGCCGCCCTGCCATGCAGGGCGCACCGAAGGAGCAAGCACCGCGCGAGGACCGCGCGGCGTGAATCTCTCAGGTACCGAGGACAGGGGGAGCGGCAGCCAGACACTGGCGCCCGCTCGCTCCCAAAAGAGTAGCTGCTCGCGCGCGCCCGGTCTGCGCAAACCTTGAAAAAGGCTTGTAAAACCATGCGCGTGATCGTTCTCGGCGCCGGCGTCGTCGGCACCACTTCCGCCTATTTCCTCCAGCAACTCGGCCACGAGGTGACCGTCATCGACCGCCAGGCCGCTCCCGGTGCAGAGACCAGTTTCGCCAACGGCGGCCAGATCTCGGTGAGCCATGCCGAGCCCTGGGCCAATCCCGGCGCGCCGCTCAAGGTGCTGCAGTGGCTGGGCAAGGAGGATGCGCCGCTGCTTTTTCGCCTGCGCGCCGACATGCGCCAATGGCTCTGGGGCCTGCAGTTCCTGCGCGAATGCACGCCCGCGCGCACACGCCACAACATCGAGCAGATCGTCAGCCTGGGCAGCTACAGCCGCAGCACGCTGCAGCAGCTGCGCGAGGACACGGGCCTGCAGTACGACCAGCGCACGCAGGGCATCCTGCACTTCTACACCAGCGCCAAGGAGTTCGACGCGGCCCTGGCCCCGGCCGAGCAGATGCGCGCGCTGGGCTGCCACCGCCGCGTGGTGAGCGCCGACGAGGCGGTGCGCCTCGAGCCCGCGCTCGCGCACATCCGCCCGCTGCTGGCCGGCGCCACCTACACGGCCGAGGACGAGTCGGGCGATGCCAACCTCTTCACGCGCGAACTGGCCCGCGTGGCGCGGTCGGCGGGCGTGCAGTTCCGCCTGGGCTGCCACATCACCGCGCTGCACCAGGCGGGTGGCGCCATCGACCACGTGGAGATCACCGACGAGAACGGCCGCTACGAGCGCGTGCAGGGCGACGCCTACGTGCTCGCGCTGGGCTCGTTCAGCCCGCTGCTGGCGCAGCCGCTGGGCCTGCGCCTGCCCATCTACCCGGCCAAGGGCTATTCGGTGACGCTGCCCGTGCGCGATGCGGCCGCGGCCTATGAGGTGAGCCTGACGGACGACGAATACAAGCTGGTCTTCTCGCGCTACACCAGCGCGCAGGGCGACCGCCTGCGCATCGCGGGCACGGCCGAGCTGAACGGCTACGAACGCGCGCTGAACACCGTGCGCTGCGAGGCCATCGTGCGCCGCGTCGAACAGCTCTTTCCCGGCGCGGGCGATGCGAGCCAGGCCCAGTGCTGGAGCGGCCTGCGCCCGGCCACGCCAAGCAACGTGCCGCTGATCGGCAGGACGAAGTACGGCAACCTGTTCCTCAACACCGGCCATGGCACGCTGGGCTGGACGCATGCCTGCGGCTCGGGCAAGTCGCTCGCGCGCATCGTGAGCGGGCTGGCGCCGGAGCTGGACTTCGCCTTCTGCGGCATGCCCCGGCCCGCAGCCGCCCCGCGGCCAGCGGCGCTGACCACCTGACTGCCAGGCAATGCTGCTTTTTTGATAGCTGGCAGCGCTTTACCAGCAAGCGCTAGAGACCCAAAAGGCTCGAAGCTAAGCGGGAGCGCCGGTGAACACGGTGAGCACCCCCGTGTAGCCGTACAGGCGGTGCGCGGCGATCTCGCCGCCCGCGAAGAAGCCGGTGAGCGGCACGTCGCCCAGCGCGTGGCGCACGATCTGCATTTCGGCGCCCGGGCCGCCGAAATGCGGTCCGCCCCGGCCCGAGCAGCTCACGTAGACGGCGCCGGCAATGCGGCGCCCGCCCACCGGCTCGGCCGCCGCGCCGTGCGCGGGCACGGCTTCCAGCTGAGGGGCCAGCTCCTCGCGGATCTCGGCGCAGATGCGCACAAGGTCGGCGCGCGCAGCGGCAGCATGGCGCTGGCAGAACGCGAGCCGCATGCCTGCCTGCACGCGCTCGTCCAGGGCCACGCCACGGCGCGTGGCATCCAGCCCCACGATGTGGCGCACGCGCACGTCGGCGCCGAAATGGCCGGTGCGCTGCGCATGCGGTGCATCGGGCTCCACCAGGCCGGCCAGCGTGGCGCGCACGGCTTGCAGCGCGGGCTGAGGGTCGCCCTCCAGCGTCACGCCCAGGGTATCCAGCAGCACGTCGAGCGCGGGCTGTCCGTCCAGCGCCAGCACCACGTTGTCCTGCGCGGCGGTGATGGCGGCCTGCGCGCCGATGGGCTGGCAGCCCTGCGTGACGCGCGAGACCACACCCACGTCACGTGCGAACGCCACGCCCGACAGGCCGCCGCCGAACACGCCCGGCCCCGCCGCGCCGCTGCGCGCGAACTGCACGCTGCGCGTGCGGCTGGCTGCGAGGCCGCCGAACAGGTAGCCGCTGTGCGTGCGCTCCGCCAGCTCCTCCACCAGTTCCGCCAGCTCGGGCGCATGGCCGTCGGCATGGACCAGCGCCGTGTGCGCGGTGAACGCCGCATCGCGCGGCAATGGCGCCACGCCGGAGAACACGCGGTATTGCGCGCGGGGAATGTCGCAGAGCATCACCGACAGCGAGGGCTCGTCGAAATGCTCCACGCCGTTGCCCGCCACGCCCACGCCCACCGTGCCGCTCCAGTCGGTGACGGAAGGCAGCGCGGCGGCCAGGTGGACGAGCAGCGCCTCGGCTTCCGGGGCGTAGTGGTCGGTGATGTAGAGCAGCCCCAGCGCGGGCGCAGCCGCGTGATCAGGCCCTGCCATCTGGGCGTGGAGCTGCTCCAGCACGCGCGCTGCCGCCACCCGCCATTGCGGATGCGCGGCATGCGCGTGGGGAAAGGGCTTCATCTCATCCGGAGCGCTTGGCGCGGGGCGATGCGGCGCGCGGTGCGGCCTTCTTGGCGGGCGCCTTGCGCTTGGCCGCCGGCTGCTTGGCCGCGGCGGCCTTGGGCGCGCCCGGCATGCCTTGCGTTGCGAGCTTAGTGGCCATGTCGGTTGCGGTCTTGAACGCGCCGCTGGCCATGTCGCGCGTGGCCTCGAAGGCCGCCTGCGGCGGCGGGGCCTCCTGCATCGCCTTGGCCGCGATCTGCTGGAACTGGCTGGTCAGCGCGCTCCACCACTGCACCGGGTCCACCATGGGCGGCGCCGCAGGCGTCTCGCGCTGCGGCTCGGCGGACTCAGGCGCTGCTGCAGCGGCCTCGCCCGCTGCGGCAGCCGGCGCGGCCTGGGGTGGCGCAGGCTCCGCGGCCGGAGCCGGCGCGGCGAAAGCCTGCGCCCCCTTGCCGAAGGCGTCCGCGATGTCTCCCATGGCCACGTTCATGCCCTGCAGGGTGGACAGCGTCATGCGCTGCACCTCCAGCGCCTGCACGGTGGCCGTGAGCGCGCGCGCGTTCTGCTCCAGCCAGAACTGCACGGCCTTGAGTTCGGCGATGCGCTTGTCGAGCTCCTCCACGCTCACCGTCGGAGCCACCCAGCCCGACAGCGAGGGCATTGCGGGCATGCCCGCGGAAGCGCCTTTCGCGAGGTTTTGCATAAAGTCGAAACCCGGGACGAAACGCCCGAAGCCGAAGGGGGATGTGTCGCTCATGGCCGCTCCTGGATATGTATGTGGGTTGATCGGTGGCCGACAGCTTACTGCCAATGCGCTGCCGCACCAATGGCGCGCAAAGGCCCTGCACGCGCGGCCCGCGCGTGGTATTTGCCACGCATCTGCGCACGCATGCAGGCCCTGCACGGGCAACACGCTCTAGAATTCCACCGCCAGCACATCTGGCGTGTATTCCTATTTCAAAAGAAACAACCAACATCATGGCAACTGCAAAGAAGACCACCGCTCCGGTGAAAAAGCCCGCCGCCAAGAAGGCTGCGGCACCCGCCAAGAAGGCCGCCGCGCCGGCGAAGAAGGCTGCTGCTGCGCCCGCAGCGCTCAAGCCCGTGAAGGAAGCCTTCACGAAGACCTCGCTGGTCGCGCACCTGGCCGCGCAATCCGGCGTCGAGCCCAAGGCTGCCAAGGCCGTGCTGGCCGCGCTGGAGACGGCCATCCTGGGCTCCGTGCACAAGAAGGGCTCGGGCGAATTCACGCTGCCCGGCCTGCTGAAGATCGGCCTGCTGCAAGTGCCCGCCAAGAAGAAGCGTTTCGGCAAGGACCCGTTCACGGGCGAGGAGCGCTGGTTCCCGGCCAAGCCCGCATCGGTCAAGATCAAGACCCGCGCACTCAAGAAGCTCAAGGACGCGACGCTCTGATCGCTGTGCGGCCTCTCGAAAAAAGCAGCCTCCGGGCTGCTTTTTTCATGGACGCCGCTCAACCCGCAGGTGCTTGCAGGTATAGCGCATGCAGGCGCTCGCGCGCGGCCGCGTGCAGGCCCAGGCGCTGCTCCAGATAGCGCTCGACGCCGCCATGGTCGCGCTCCACCGCATGCAGCGCGGCCTGCAGGAAGTCCTCCTGCACGCGCCAGATCACATCCAGCACTTCGCTGGGCGCCGTATTCGCCAGCTCCACAGGCCTGCGGTAGAGACCGTTGGTGAGCAGGTAGTCCTGCATCACCACTTCGCGCGACACGCCCAGCGCCAGCAGGATCAGCGCGGCCGCGAAGCCCGTGCGGTCCTTGCCTGCCGTGCAGTGAAAGACCAGCGGCGTGTCTTCATCGAGCAGGTGGGCGAACAGCGCGGCGAACTGCCGCGTGTTGTCGGAGACGAAGGCGCGGTAGGTGTCCTGCATCAGTCCCACGGCGATCGGCGCCGTCATCCGCTGCCCTGCCGCCGCCATCTCCTTGGCGCGCTGCACGACGGTGGGCTCGATGGGCAGCGCGTGGTAGCGTACGGCGGGCAGCGCGTAGGCCAGGGCCGAGCTTTCCGCCTGCCCGCGAAAGTCCACGGCGCGCGCCAGGCCCAGGCCTTGCAGCACATGCGCGTCCTGCGGCGTCAGCCGCGCCAGGTGGTCGGATCGGAAGATCCGGCGCCAGCGCACCACGCGGCCATCCTGCCCTGCATAGCCGCCCAGATCACGGAAATTGGAGGCACCCGACAAAGAAAGGGAACGAGAGAAATCATCCATGCCGGTCACTGTATGCGAAAGCATCCCTACATTGCGTGACAGAAAGGCGGCGTGGGGCCATTGCCGCGCGCGGCATCGTCCGACGAGACATGCGGGGCGATGGGCGTACAAACAGCCCAGGAGGTTCCACCATGCCCACCCCGCCACCGCCCCCCGTTCCGCCAACGCCTGTGGATCCGGGCGACATGTCGCCCCCCAAACCCATCCCCATCGATCCGCCCGCCCACACGCCGCCCGTGGATCTGCCAGGCAATCCCATGCAGGAGCCTGTCTGAGAGCGGCCTGGAGACAACCATGACCCGCCGAGAAGATCCGCCCATCGAAGATACCGATCCGCCCATCCATCCACGCAAGGTTCCCGCTTCGCTGGACCGGCGTCGCGCAGGCTGGATCATCGTGGCGGCAGTCGTGATCTCATTGCTGATCGGCGGCTTGGCGCGTTTGCTGACGCCCGACGCCGATCCGTATCTTCCGGAAAGCAGAACCGCCACAGGAGCCGAAGCGCCAGCGATCCCGGTGCCGCGAGGGTGTGCAGAATTTTGTGTAAACGGACAATCCACCGCCGGCGCGAGCCGGCCTGTCCGTAAGCACAAT
>NZ_DF238983.1 GCF_000400995.2 Acidovorax sp. MR-S7
TGAATTCTAGCAGGTTTTGAAAAGTCCTGTCAAACTTTGGGGTCTTTCGATCTTTTCGCCAAACCCCTCACCACCTCAACCACCCGCAACCTTCGTCGCAGACCGCCTCAGCAGCGAAGCCTCAAATTCTACACCGGTTTTAAACACCAGATCAACTCGAAGCAGAGAAATTTTTATCTCCCCCTCTTCTCCGCCCAACCACCTGTTTACACAACCGGCCGGGCAGCGAAGCCGCGTAGTATAGCCCAGAAATTCCGCATCCAATCAAAGACGCCACTTTTCGAGCAATTTGTCAGGCGTCAGGCTATCGTAGCCTTCGAAAGGCTGATGAATCCAGGGGTTTGTGGGCAGGAATTCGACAGAGTAGTCTGGAGTGAAGGTGGACAAGCCCTTGGTCCAGATCACGGCGCTGCGCAGCTCCGTGATGGGCTGGTAGTTGGTCTTGAGCATCGCGATCACGGCATTCAGGGTGTGTCCGGAGTCCGCCAAGTCATCCACGAGCAGCACCCGCCCCGCGATTTCTCCCTTCGGCGTGGTGATGAAGCGCGCAATGTCCAGATGGCCCTGCACCGTGCCCGCCTCGGCCCGGTAGGAGCTGGTGGACATGATGGCCAGAGGTTTGTCGAAGATGCGGCTCAGGATGTCGCCCGGTCGTAGCCCCCCACGTGCCAGGCACAGGATCGTGTCGAACTCCCAGCCGGACTGGTGCACCTTCAGTGCCAGTTTCTCGATAAGGTTGTGGTACTCGTCGTAGCTTACGTAGAGGTGCTTGCCGTCTTCTGTCAGCATTGGATACTCCTATTTTTATAGCTTCTAGCGCTTGATACACAAGTGCTCAATGCCAAAATCGTTCAATTCCCTGCGTAAGGATGCCGCATCAGGATGGTGTGATCGCGATCCGGACTGGTGGAGATCATGGCGATGGGCACCCCCGTCACTTCCTCGATGCGCTCCAAGTACTTGCGGGCGTTCGCCGGCAAGGCGTCATACTGCGTCACCCCCACTGTGGACTGGGTCCAGCCTGGCAGTTTTTCATAGACGGGCGTGCAGCGGGCGATTTCTTCCGCCCCCATGGGCAGCAAATCGATGCGCTCGCCATCCAGTTCGTAGCCGGTGCACAGCGACAACTCTTCCAGCCCATCCAGGACATCCAGCTTGGTGATACACAGGCCCGTCAAGCCGTTGACCTGGGCGCTCCGCTTGAGGAGCGCCGCATCGAACCAGCCGCAGCGGCGGCTCCGCCCGGTCGTCACACCCTTCTCAGCCCCCACGGTGCTCATGTGATAGCCCGGCGTTCCGGGCTTCTCCCATTCCAGTTCCGTCGGGAAAGGGCCGCCGCCGACACGCGTGCAATACGCCTTGGTGATGCCCAGGATGTAGTGCAGCATGCCCGGCCCCACGCCAGAACCTGCCGCCGCATTGCCGGCAACGCAGTTGCTGGAGGTCACATAGGGATAGGTGCCGTGGTCCACATCCAGCAGCGTGCCCTGGGCCCCTTCGAAGAGCAGGTTGGCACCTGCCGCATGCGCCTCATTCAGCTCACGCGACACGTCGGCCATCATGGGCCTGAGCATCTCGGCATGGCGCATGGCTTCTTCGAACACCGCCTCGAACTGCACCAGGCCATCCTGGATATAGGGCTTGAGGGCATCGCCGAATTGAAAACCGGCCGAACCCAGGAAGGTGGTCAGCACATGGTTGTGCAGCGCCAGCAGCTCGCGCAGCTTGGCAGCGAAACGCTCCGGGTTCTTGAGGTCCTGCACGCGCAAAGCGCGGCGGGCGATCTTGTCCTCGTATGCCGGGCCAATACCGCGGCCGGTGGTGCCGATCTTCTCGGTGCCACCTTGCTCGCGTGCCGCTTCGCGCGCAACATCCAAAGCCGCGTGGAATGGCAGGATCAGGGGGCAGGCCTCGCTGATGCGCAGGCGCGAGCGGACTTCTACGCCCGCTTTTTCCAGCCCCTCGATTTCTTCGAACAATTTGCCAGCCGACAGAACGACGCCATTGCCGATGTAGCACTTCACGCCGGGGCGCATGATGCCGCTGGGGATCAGGTGCAGCGCCGTCTTGACGCCATTGATGACCAGCGTATGCCCCGCGTTGTGGCCGCCCTGGAAGCGCACGACACCTTGCGCGCTCTCGGTCAGCCAGTCCACCAGCTTGCCCTTGCCCTCGTCACCCCATTGGGTACCGACCACGACGACGTTGCGCCCTTTGCTTGCTTTCATGTCAAACCCGATTCAAATGCTGAAGAAATCTCAAATGGCCCGGACGACCCAGCGGCCGCCCATGTGAACCAGTTCACGGTCGCAGTGGAACTCATCCACCTCGCTGCCATGTCCCGGCAGCATGCACACCACGGTCTCGCCTTGCTGACGCAGGGCGGCGATTGCGATGTGGACATCATCGGTCTCCCCCCAGGGCGCACGGATAGCGGCCCTCAAGGGACGCGGAGACACCACGCTCACCAGCTGCTTGACGTCCAGCAGGCTGAAGCCGACGGCGGGACGGTTGCGCCCGAACACGGCACCGACTTCGTCATAGCGCCCCCCACGCACCAGTGCATCGCTGGCCCCTTGAGCGTAGACGGCGAAACGTGCACCGCTGTAGTAGGAATACCCGCGCAGGTCGGCCAGGTCGAAAGTGACCCTGGCACCCTGGATACGTGCCGCGATGGTTCTCAAATCCGATAGCGCCTGCCGCATGCCTGCATTGGGCTGGAGTCGCTTTTCGGCCTCATCCAACACCGCCGCATCGCCATACAGCTGGAGCAGCGCCATCAGGCCGTCGCGCGATGCAGCCGGGAAATCCTTGGTCAGGCACGCCAATTCGCTCGCGTCTTTGGCAGCCAGTGCCGCATGCACGCGGCTGAGCGCCTGCAGTCCCACCGGCAGCCCTGCGAGCAGGCTGCTGACGATACGCACATCGGCCAAGTCCACGCTGATGTCCTGCACATTCGCGCTGCGCAGGCATTCCAGGGAGAGCTGCACCGCCTCGATGTCGGCCTCGATGCCGGCATGGCCATAGATCTCCGCACCGAATTGCAGCGGTTCGCGCGTGGCATGGGGGCGGTCGGGCCGGGTGTGCATGACGGGGCCGCAATAGCACAGCCGCGTCACACCACGGCGGTTCAGCAGGTGCGCATCGATGCGCGCTACCTGCTGCGTGGTATCGGCCCGCAGGCCCAGGGAACGCCCGGAGAGCTGGTCGACCAGCTTGAAGGTCTGCAAGTCCAGGGCTTCTCCCGTGCCGGTCAGCAGCGAGTCGAGATGCTCCAGGAGCGGCGGCATGACCAGCTCGTATCCATAGCTGCGCGCCGTATCGAGCAGCCCTCGGCGAAGTTCTTCGATGTGCCGGGCCTCGGAGGGCAAGACATCGGCAATGTGATCCGGCAGGACCCAGGCAGACATGGGAGGGGTAGGCTGTTAAAAACGTGATTCTACCGGCAGGGGTGCCCATGCATTCTAGGAGCATCCAGACGCTAGAGCATCGCCAGGGCAATGGCTCCGATCGCTATGCTCAGCAGGCCGCAGAAACGGATCTGCCCATCGCGCAGTTGCAGCATCTGCATGGACATGCGCCGCCAGCCGGCCGGTGATACGAAGGGCAATGCCCCTTCGATCACCAGCACCAGGGCCAAGGCGGGCCAGAGGCTATCCATCCACTCCATGGCTAGGCGCCAGCGGCCGACCGGACAGGCTATTGGCGTGCGCCCGCACCCGGGGCCGCGCCCCGAAAGGCCTTGAAGAAATCGGACGAGGACGGGTCCACGACCATCACGTCGCTCTTGCGGTTGAAGCTCGACTTGTAAGCCTCGAGACTGCGGTAGAACTGGGCGAACTGGGGATCGCGCCCAAAGGCTTCCGCATAGACTCGCGCCGCTTCCGCATCGCCGTCACCCTTGAGCTTCTGGGCATCGCGGTAGGCGTTGGCGATGGTGATCTCGCGCTGGCGGTCCGCGTCGGCACGGATCTTTTCACCTTCTGCCGCGCCCGTGGAGCGCAATTCGTTCGCCACGCGCTTGCGCTCGGCTTCCATGCGCCGGTAGACCGACTCCGTGATCGCCTCCACATAGTCGACACGGGTGATGCGCACATCCACGACGTCCACGCCCCAGGGCTTGGCACCGCGCACGGCCTCCAGCACTTCGCGCTTCACATCCGACATGAGCGCATCGCGCTTGAGCGACAGCAATTCCTTGACCGTGCGGCGGTTGACCTCCTCCTGGAACGCATTGCGCACCACGCGGTTCAACTGCAGCGCGCCTGCGCTCTCGTCGAGGCCCACGTTCCGGATGTACTCGGACGGATCGCTGATACGCCAGCGCACGTACCAGTCGATGACCACGCGCTGCTTTTCCGCCGTCAGCATCGACTCCGTATCGGAGCTGTCGAGGGTCAGCAGGCGCTTGTCGATGTAGCGGACGTTCTGGAACGGCGGCGGCAGCTTGAAATTCAACCCCGGCTCCGTGATCACTTCCTTGATCTGGCCCAGCGCGTACACCACGCCAAATTGCCTTTGGTCCACCACGAACACCATGGAGCTCAGCAGCGCCAAAACCACCAGAAGGGTCGATGCAATAAATCCGATTCTGTTCACATCGCTCTCCTATCGAGACTCGCGGTCACGCGTGCGGCTGGTATCGCGGGCACGCGAATCCCCTGGAAAAGTCGAGGCAGCAGGCGGCAGGCTCGAGCTGGTGGCCGGCGGCGATTCAAGCGCTGCTCCAGGCACCGGTGTCTGCGAAACGCTTTGCATGATCTTGTCCAGAGGCAGGTAGAGCAGGTTCGACCCCTGACGCGACTCCACCAATACCTTGGTGACGTTGCTGTAGATCTGCTGCATGGACTCCAGGTACATACGGTCGCGCGTGACCTGGGGCGCCTTCTGGTATTCCGCCAGGACCGCGCTGAATCGCTGCGTGTCACCTTGCGCCTGCGCCACGATCCGCGCCTTGTAGGCGGCTGCTTCCTCAATGAGGCGAGAGGCCGAACCCACGGCGCGCGGAACGACGTCGTTGGCATAGGCCTGCGCCTCGTTCTTCGTGCGCTCGCGCTCCTGGCCGGCTTTCAGCACATCGTCGAATGCAGCCTGCACCTGTTCCGGAGGTCGCACGCCGCCTTGCTGCAGGTTGATGCCCACCACTTCGACTCCGACCTTGTAGCGGTCCAGGATGGTCTGCATGAGGGTGCGCACGCGCGGAGCGATCTGGTCGCGCTCCTCGGCCAGCGCCGTATCCATCCGCATCTTGCCGACGACTTCCCGTACCGACGTTTCTGCGGCCTGGACCACGGCATCGGCCGGGTTGCGGCTTTCGAACAGCCAGGCGCGGGCATCGTTCAGCCGGTATTGCACGGCGAACTTGATCTCGACGATGTTCTCGTCCTCGGTCAGCATCGCGGATTCGCGCAGCCCCGTGCTCTTGATAATGCTGTCGCGGCCCACATCCGCCGAGCGGATCTGGGTAACGAACACGAGCTCATGGCGTTGGATGGGATACGGAAGCCGCCAATTGAAGCCGGCGTTCACCGTGCTCTTGTACTTGCCGAATTGCGTGATGACGGCCTGCTGGCCTTCCTGGACGATGAAGAAGCCCGTGCCCAGCCATATGAGCACCGCCACCGCAGCAATGAGCCCGACCCCGACGCCCGCATTCTTCATGTCGGGCTGAAAGCCGCCACCACCGCCGCCCGAGGCGCCACCCCAGCCGCCGCTACCGCGGCCACCGAACAGGCTGCCGAGCTTGCGGTTGAGATCTCGCCACAGTTCGTCCAGGTCCGGCGGCTGCCCGCCAGGCCCCGGATCCCGGTTCCTTCCTCCTTGCGGAGGCTCCGTGGGCGGGCGCTCGGGGTCCGGCTTCTGGCCACTCTCCCCCTTGCTGTCGCCCCGCCCCCAGCGCGGATCGTTGAGATTGAACATCCCCCGGATGCGCGCAGGCAGCAGGGCCCAGCGGGAGGTACGATGGTGAAGATTCATGCGCAAGGTCTTTGCTATTCTGAAGACGTAGGAACAGCTGGCATTGTGCCCAATCAGTCGGAAGGGGCCGGTAATTCAGCAGTCCCATTTGGGGTCATCGCATCTTGCGATGCAGCCTGGACCATGGACGCCAGTTGCTCCCGCAAGGCGGCCAAGCCATCGCCTTGCCGCGCACTGACGAAAATGCGGGGCACTTGCCGCCCATCCAATTCATACACATCCTGCACAGCGACAGGCCGCACATCTGCAGGCATGGCATCCAGCTTGTTGAACACCAGGATCTGCGGAATGTCCGAAGCGCCGATCTCTGCCAGCACATGCTGCACCTGCGCTATCTGCTCGGGATACCCGGGATTCGCCGCATCCACCACATGCAAAAGCAGGTCCGCGTCCACGGCCTCCTGCAACGTGGCCTGGAAGGCATCCACCAGACCGTGCGGGAGGTCGCGGATGAAGCCCACGGTGTCGGACAGAGACACGGAGCCGGCCAGTTCTCCCAGGTAGAGCTGGCGCGTCGTCGTATCCAGGGTGGCGAACAACTGGTCGGCGGCATAGGCGCGCGCCTTCACCAGAGCGTTGAACAAGGTGGATTTGCCCGCGTTGGTGTAACCCACCAGGGAGATGTTGAAGGTATCGCGCCGCTCACGCTGCTTGCGCTGGGTGGCGCGCTGCCGCTTCACCTTCACGAGCCGCTCCCTCGTGCGCTTGATGGCTTCGCCGATCATGCGCCGGTCCAGCTCGATCTGGGTTTCACCGGGGCCTCCCCGCGTGCCGATGCCCCCGCGCTGGCGCTCCAGGTGGGACCAGCGCCGGACGAGGCGGGTGCTGAGATACTGCAGGCGCGCAAGCTCCACCTGCAGCTTGCCTTCGTGGCTGCGGGCGCGCTGCGCGAAGATTTCGAGGATCAGCAATGTCCTGTCGTTGACAGGCAGTTGCAGATGCCGCTCCAGGTTGCGCTGCTGCGCCGGGCTCAGCGCCTGGTCGAAAAGCACCTCCTTCGCGCCATGCATCTGCGCCAGGGTGCGGATCTCGTCCGCCTTGCCACTTCCGACGAAAAGAGCGGCATCGGGCGCCTTGCGCTTGCAAGTCAAGCGCGCAACAGGCGCCAAGCCGGCAGTTTGCGCCAGCAAGCCCAGCTCTTCCAGCTCGGCATCGAAGTGAGGAGCACCGAAATCCACGCCGACCAGCAAGACCGGCGCGGATGGTGTGTCAGGGGTGTCGTGGAAACCCAAGGCTGCATGTCCTTGAATACGAAGCGCGCAGGCGCTCCCGGCGCAGCCTCAGGCAAAAAGGCAAGGGCTTACTGGCCGTCGCCGTCACTCGGCTCGGCGGTGGAGAAATTGACGGCCCTGCCCGGCACGATGGTGGAGATGGCGTGCTTGTAGACCATCTGCGTCACGGTATTGCGCAGCAGCACGACATACTGGTCGAAAGATTCGATCTGGCCTTGGAGCTTGATGCCGTTCACCAGGTAGATGGACACCGGGACATGCTCGCGGCGCAGCGCGTTCAGGAACGGATCTTGAAGAAGTTGGCCTTTATTGCTCACGATATTCTCCGTGTTCAAGAATGTTGTTGTAAACCAGCACCTTACCACAGCCCAAGTGCCCTGCGCCGTTCAGGGACTAGAAACCGCCCTGCTGAGGATCAGGAATCGTTCTTGTCCGCGTAAGGGTTCTTCGACGTCTTCATTTCGATGCGCAACGGCGTTCCCACCAGATCGAATTCCTTGCGGAAACGCCCTTCCAGGAAGCGCTTATAGGCATCGGTGACGTGCTCCAGCGAGTTGCCATGGATCACGATGACCGGCGGGTTCATGCCGCCCTGGTGGGCGTAGCGCAGCTTGGGGCGGAACATGCCCGAGCGCTGGGGGCTCTGGAACTGGACCGACTCCAGCAGCAGCCGCGTCAGCACTGGCGTGGGCATCTTGCAGACAGCGGCCTTGTAGGCCTGCACGATGGACGCCCACAGCGGCCCGATGCCCTGGCGCTTCTTGGCCGAGATGAAATGCAGGGAAGCGAACTTGAGGAACGACAGCCGCGACTCGATCGAGCGCTCCAGCTGCTGGCGCCCGTAATCGTCCACGGCATCCCACTTGTTGACGGCGATCACCACGGCGCGGCCGCTCTCCAGGATGTAGCCCGCGATGTGGGCGTCCTGGTCCGTCACGCCCTGAGTGGCATCCAGCAGCAGCAGCACCACGTTGGCGGATTCGATCGCCTGCAGGGTCTTGACGACGGAGAACTTCTCGATCGCCTCGAACACCTTGCCCTTGCGGCGCAAGCCGGCCGTGTCGATCAGCTCGAACTTCTGCCCGTGCCGCTCGAAGGGCACCGAGATCGCATCGCGCGTGGTGCCCGGCATGTCGAACGCGACCAGACGCTCTTCGCCCAGCCAGGTGTTGATCAACGTGGATTTGCCCACGTTGGGCCGCCCCGCCACGGCCAGGCGGATCACATTCTTCTCGGCCTCGCCCGCTGCGTCCTCTTCCGGAAGCGCCAGCGGTTCCAGCGCCATTTCCACGAGGCTGCGGATGCCCTGCCCGTGCGCAGCCGAGACAGGATGCACCTCTCCCAGCCCCAGTTCATAGAACTCGGCCAGCAGCGCACTGTCCTGCATGCCCTCCGCCTTGTTACCCACCAGCACGCAGGGCTTGCCCAGGCGGCGCAGGTAGTTGGCGATGTCGTAGTCCTGCGCGGAAACACCCGCGCGCACGTCCACCACGAAGACCACCACGTCCGCCTCGGCCACGGCCTGCTGCGTCTGCTTGGCCATCTCGCGGTAGATGCCGCTGGAGGCATCGGGCTCGAAGCCTCCGGTGTCGATGACGATGTATTCGTGCTTGCCCAGCCTGCCGTTGCCGTAGTGGCGATCACGGGTGAGGCCGGCGAAGTCGGCCACGATGGCATCGCGCGACTTGGTCAGGCGGTTGAACAGGGTGGATTTGCCCACATTGGGCCGCCCCACCAGAGCGATGACTGGCTTCATTCCCGTTCCGATCAGTCAGGACGGAAGCCGTAGACGCCGCCATTGCGCGTCACGACCACGAGGGTATCCCCCGCCACCACGGGCGTGGCCGCGATGGCAGAGCCATCCGTCGTCAGGCGGTTCAAGGGCGCTGCATCCTCGCGGGACAGCAGGTGGACCAGCCCGGTGCTGTCGCCGATCACGACGGAGCGCCCCAGCAGCAAGGGTGCGGTCAGATCACGGTACTGCAGCCGCTCCGACGACCAGGCGCGCGAGCCATCGGCCCGACGCCACGCGATGACGGTGCCGTTGCTTTCCGTGCCGAACAGCAGGGTGTCGTCGCCATGAATGCCCTCGCTGCCGTTGGCCGGCTGCGTCCAGGCCATCGCGCCGCGTGCCGCGTTGACGCAGCCCACCGTGGCCTGGAAGGCCCGCGCACAGATGCTGTCGCCGACACGGCTGGTCGGGCCCACGATTTCCACGAGCCGCTCGACATCGTTGGTGCCCCGCGGACTGGCCAGCGGTGCTTCCCACCGCACGACACCGTTGTCCGGATTGAAGCCCACCAGGCGGCCCGACAGCCCGGCGACCAGCGTGTCGCCCACCGCCATCAGGACGCCGCCCTGGCGCAGGATCAGGGGCTCGCCGGGGCGCTGCTGGGTCCAGAGCCGGTACCCCGTGGCCGCATCGAAGGCGGAAAGCGACCGGTCGGCCGCCAGCACGAACACGCGGTTGCCGGCCACCAGGGGAGCGGTGTAGGCCTGCGCAGGCAGCGGCTTGCGCCAGATTTCCCGCCCGCCGTCAAGCACGACGACCTGGCTGCTTTGGGTCGTCACCGCAGTCCACCGGCCATCGCTGCCCACGCCCGATGCTAGGGGAGTGTTCAGGCGCGCCCGCCAGATGTCGCCACCGGTGCGGGCATCCAACGCCGCCACCTCGCCGCCGGCGGATGCCAGGGTGATGGTGCTGCCCAGGACGTGCACGTCCACCTGCACACCCGACAGCGAGCCGACTTTGGCCGTCCAGGCCTGCCGCACAGGAAGCACGGGCACGTTGGGGCCCAGTTCCTTGGGCTTGGGCTTGGAAGAGCCGCCCCACAGCGAGCAGCCACCGATACCCACCAGCGCCGTCAATGCGACGGCCATGGCCAGCGGCCGCGCGGTTTGAAAAACGTGTCTCACGCAGCGCTCCCAGGCTGTGCCGCGGACGCGGCATCCACGCGCGCGCCCAGGGCGTTCAATTTGGCTTCCACCAGGCGGCGGTACTCCGCCCGCTCATCCAGCGCCTGGTAGGCGCGGCGGTATTCCGCGACGGCTTCTGGCTTCTTGTCCTGAAGGGCGAGCACATCGCCCTTGCGGTCCGCCACCATGGCGGCGAACTCGACCGGGAAGCTGCCCGACAGCTGGGCCAGCGCATCGTCATAGGCCTTTTCCTCGACCAGGACTCCGGCGAGGCGCAGCTTGCCCAGCGCCCTGTAGCCCTCGTCGGCGGCCTTCTCGGCCACCCAGGCCAGCACGGGCTTCGCGGCATCCCACTTGCCTGCGTCGGCTAGGGCCTTCGCGGCCACCAGACCCGCCTGCCCCGCCTGGGCCGTGCCGGCATAGCCCGACTTCAGGTCGCCGAAGGCCTGCTCCACACGCACCAGGTCGCCGGACTGGGCCGCCGCTTCCACGGCTTCCGCGAGCGCCGCGGCCTGCTGCGCCTGGCGTCCCTGCCAGAACTGGTAACCGTTCCAGGCGGCCAAGCCGCCCATGATGACGATCAGCACCCAAGTGATGAGCGTGCCCCAGGTGTTCCAGAAATGCTTGATCTGGTCGAGTTGTTCTTGTTCCTGGAGGTCGAAGTGATTTGCCATGTTGCGGTTCCGTTCAGCGCAGGGATTGTAGGGTGCCCGCCCAGGCGGGAATATCGGCCAGCAGGCGTTCCAGCTGCTCGCCCTCCTGGCGTAGCGGCTTGACGGTCACGCTGCCGCGCGCCAGCTCGTCGGGACCGAAGATCAGCGCATGCCGGCTGCCGCTGGCATCTGCTTTCTTGAACTGCGACTTCATGCTGCCCATGCCCTCCGTGCCTGCCGCCGGGCTGTGCATCTGCACGGACACGCCCTGGGCGCGCAGGCGCTGCAGCGCGGCCATCACCGCCGGCAGGGATGCAGCGTCGGGAACGATGGCATAGGCGTCGGGCGCCACCACGGGCGAAGGCACTTCCTGCTCCTTGAGCAGCTCCAGCACCCGCTCCACGCCCAGCGCCCAGCCCACCGCCGGCGCCGGTTTGCCGCCCACCTGCTCGATCAGGTAGTCGTAGCGCCCGCCGCCGCAGATCGTGCCCTGCGAGCCCAGCTGGTCCGTCACGAACTCGAAGACCGTGAGGTTGTAGTAGTCCATGCCGCGCACCAGCCGGGGGTTGAGGCTCCAGGCCACGCCGTTGGCATCCAGGATGGCCTTGACGGTGTCGAAGTGCCGCAGCGACTCGGCGCCGAGGAAGTCGATCAGCTTGGGCGCCGCCTCGACGATGTCCTGCATCGCCGGGTTCTTGGTGTCCAGGATGCGCAGGGGATTGCTGTGCAGGCGCCTGCGCGCATCCTCGTCCAGCGCGTCCTGGTGGCGCTCGAAATGCGCGATCAGCGCGGCGCGGTGCGCCTTGCGCTCGTCGGGCTGGCCCAGGCTGTTGAGCTCCAGGCGCACGTTCTGCAAGCCGAGTTCGGCCCACAGCGCCTGCGCCAGCAGGATGATTTCCGCATCCGCCTCGGCACCGGGAAAGCCCAGGGCCTCCGCGCCGATCTGGTGGAACTGCCGGTAGCGCCCGCGCTGCGGCCGCTCGTGGCGGAACATGGGGCCCATGTAGTAGAGGCGCTTGCCGCCGTCGTAGAGCATGGAATGCTCGACCACGGCCCGCACGACACCCGCCGTGGCCTCGGGGCGCAGCGTCAGCTGCTCGCCGTTGAGGCGGTCCTCGAAGGAATACATCTCCTTCTCGACGATGTCGGTCACCTCGCCCAGCCCGCGCACGAACAGGGGCGTGGGCTCCACGATGGGGGTACGGATGTTGCGGTACGCATAACGCGCCATGAGCGAGCGCACCGTGCCCTCCAGCCACTCCCAGCGCGCGGAGTCCGGCGGGAGGATGTCGTTCATGCCCTTGATGGCAACCAGCTTCTGCATCTTGTCCTGTGGAACTTGGAAAATATGAGTCGAATTGGCTTCTAGCGCTTATCCAGCAAGCGCGAGCAGCTATTATTTTTGAATCGCATCGACCACGGGCGCCGCACCGCCGAAGCGCCGGGCGATGTAGCCGTCGACGATGTCCTGGAACTCCCGGGCGATGTTGTCGCCGCGCAGGGTCAGGGCCTTCTCGCCGTCGATGAACACGGGGGCCGCGGGCGCCTCGCCCGTGCCCGGCAGGCTGATGCCGATGTCGGCATGCTTGCTCTCACCCGGGCCGTTGACGATGCAACCCATCACGGCCACCTTGATCTTCTCGACGCCCGGATAGCGCACGCGCCACACGGGCATCTGCGCGCGCAGGTAGTCGTCGATCTGCTTGGCGAGTTCCTGGAAGGTGGTGCTAGTGGTGCGCCCGCAGCCGGGGCAGGCCGTCACGCTGGGCACGAACACGCGCAGGCCCAGGGCCTGCAGGATCTCCGAGGCGACCACCACCTCCTGCGTGCGCGCCTCCCCGGGCTGGGGCGTGAGCGATACGCGGATGGTGTCGCCGATACCCTCCTGCAGCAGGATGGACAGGGCCGTCGTGGAGGCCACGACCCCCTTGGTGCCCATGCCCGCCTCCGTCAGCCCCAGGTGCAGCGCGTAGTCGCAACGGCGCGCGAGCTCGCGGTAGACCGCGATGAGGTCCTGCACGCCGCTCACCTTGCACGACAGGATGATCTGGTCGCCCTTGAGCCCCATCTGCTCCGCGCGCCGCGCGGATTCGATGGCGGAGGTGATGAGCGCCTCGTACATGACTTGGCGCGCATCCCAGGGCTGGGCGCGCTTGCTGTTGGCGTCCATCAGCCCGGCGAGCAGCTCCTGGTCCAGGCTGCCCCAATTGACGCCGATGCGCACGGCCTTGTCCCAACGCATGGCGGCATCGATCATCTGGCCGAACTGCTTGTCGCGCTTGTCGCCCTTGCCGACGTTGCCGGGGTTGATGCGGTACTTGGACAGCGCCTGCGCGCAGTCGGGGAACTCCGTCAGCAGGCGGTGGCCGTTGTAGTGGAAGTCGCCCACCAGGGGCACCGTCTCGCCCATGCGGTCGAGCTGCTCGCGGATGTAGGGCACGGCCGCGGCCGCCTCGGGCGTGTTCACCGTGATGCGCACCAGCTCGGAGCCGGCCTGCGCCAGCTCCTTGATCTGGATGGCCGTGCCGATGGCATCCACCGTGTCCGTGTTGGTCATGGACTGCACGCGCACCGGCGCGTCGCCGCCCACGGTAACGACACGCTCGCCCCAGGCGATCTTCGCCTGCCGGGAGCGGCGCGGCAGCGGAGCCGCCATGGCGATGGGCATGGCCGTACTGGAGCCAGTCATTTACTTCACCTCGAAACGCGCCACGTTCTCACGCGCGACGGTACTGAGATCCATGGGCTTGCCACGCACGATCACGTCCGTGGCATCCGCCCTGCCGATCACCACCGACCAGGGGGGCATCCCCGTCGCGGCAATGCTCTCTCCTGCCTCCAGCGTCTTCTGGGCCAGCACGGCCCCGGAAGCGCTGCGGATCTGTATCCACGAGGACTCGCGGGCACGGATAACCAGCGCCCCGTCGGTCTGCGGCGCAGCCGCGCTGGCAGCCGCGGCGGGAGCTGCCGCCGGCTCCGATGCTGCCACCTGCGGCTCTGCGGCGGGAGCGCCGACCTGCGGCGCAGCCGGAGGCTCCATGGATTGAACCGCAGCAGAGGCGGCCAATGCCAGGGGCTGCGCCTCGGCGACGGCAGGCTCTGCCTGCGCCTGCTGCGGCGCAGCGCTCGCCGCCGGGGCATCGTCTGCGCCCCGCGGCAGGAGCGCGATGGCCACGGCCGCCGCCAGCAGCAGCACCACGGCAATGCTCATCAAGCGCGGCTTGGGCGCTTCCATGCCGCCGCGCCCGAGCCGCACGCCTTCGTCCTTGAAGGATGCGTTGATTCCCTTGTCCGCCTTCAGCCGCGTGGGCTCGCTCTGCGGCAACAGCGCCAGCACGGGCGCCGCATCGACCTTCAGCGTGCGGCACACGCTGGATGCAAGGGCCCGCATGAAGACCGCGTCGGAAAACACGTCATGGCGGTCCGCCTCCAAGGCTTCCAGCTTGCTCACCGGCACCTTCAGCGTGACCGCCAAGGCAGCGATATGGACGCCTGCCGCCTCGCGCATCTGTGTCAGCAATTGGCCCGCAGACAGGTGTGCAGCGGCCTCTGCCTGCGCCCCGACCGGCTCATTCATCGAATGCCCCTCTCTCGAATGCAAGAGCCTCTTTGGACTGCGGGAAGCGCTTGCGCAGCTGGTCACCCAGCTGGCGCATCGCTACGAACTCCCGCAATGCCCGCTCCACTTTGATGCCGAGCCACAAGGACCCGGCATTGGAAAACTCGCCGTTGTTGACGCGGCGGATGTAGAACTGCGCGCGCTTGGCGTCGCCGCGCGCGAAGATGACCGAAGCGAGGTGGTAGCCCGCCACGGGGTTACCCGGATCGATCTCGTAGGCATGGAGCAGCGCCTGCTCCGCCTCGGCGGCCCGTCCGGAGCGCTGGTAGCACAGCCCCTGCGACAGGTAGGTCTTGCCGCGGGCCGCGTAGCCCGGCGTGGCCAGGGCGCGCTCGAACCACTGGTTGGCCTGTTCGTACTGCTGTCTCTGGCACTGCAGCCAGCCATAGTTGTGCAGGATGTCCGGATCGGCCGGCTTCATGGCGTGGGCGCGCTTCAGATTGTCCTCGGCCTGGGAGAGGTCGCCCATTCCCAGGTACGCCAGGCCGCGCAGATGGTAGGCATCGCCATACGAAGGATCGGCAGTCAGGGCCTGGCGGATTTCTTCCAGAGCCACGCTGGTCTGACCCATCTGCAGGTAGTTGGCCGCCAGCTCCAGCCGGATCCGCGCACGCCTGCGCGCGTCGGTCTCGTCCGAAGCGCCCGTGCTGCTCGCCGACGATGCGCCTGCATCGAGGCCTCCGGCCTGGTGGGCGCAGCCCAGCAGCAGCATGCCGGCCATGAACGCACTCGCGGCCCACAGGCATCGGCCGCCCCGTCTCATTCCCCACGCCGTCATGAATAGTCTCCCCTCGATGAAAAGCACACCGTCAGGTGATGGGCTTGAGCTCGATGGTCCGGAGCTTGGCCATGCGCTCCGACACCTTCGTCCGGTCCTTCACGTCCCCGGCCAGCTGGCCGCACGCCGCATCGATGTCGTCGCCGCGCGTCTTGCGCACCGTGGTCACGATACCCGCGTCGCTCAGTATCTTGGCGAAAGCCGACACGCGCGCCGCGGAAGAGCGGCGCAGGCCCGACGCGGGAAACGGGTTGAAGGGAATCAGGTTGAACTTGCAGGAAACCCCGGGCGCCGTCTTCGGGTCCACGAGGGCGATCAACTGGGCCGCATGCTCGGGCTGGTCGTTGACTCCGTCCAGCATGCAGTATTCGAACGTGATGAAGTCGCGCGGCGCATGGTCGAGGTAGCGCCGGCACGCCGCCAGCAGTTCCTCCAAGGGATATTTGCGGTTCAGCGGCACCAGCGAATCACGCAGGGCGTCGTTGGACGCATGCAGGGAGACAGCCAGCGCCACGGGGCAATCCTGCGCCAGGCGGTCCATCATGGGCACCACGCCGGAGGTGGACACCGTCACGCGGCGCCGCGAAAGGCCATAGCCATGGTCGTCGAGCATGATGCGCAACGCAGGCACCAGGGCCGAGTAGTTCTGCAGCGGCTCGCCCATGCCCATCATCACGACATTGGAGATCACGCGCTCGCCATGGCCCTGGCGCTGGCGCTGGCGCAACGCGTGCTCGGCATACCAGAGCTGGGCGATGATTTCGCCGGTGGTGAGATTGCGGCTGAAGCCCTGGTGCCCCGTCGAGCAGAAGCGGCATCCCACGGCGCACCCTGCCTGCGAAGAAATGCACAGGGTACCCCGGTCGTCCTCGGGGATGAAGACGGTCTCCACCGCGTTGCCGCCCCCCACGTCGAACAGCCACTTGATGGTGCCGTCGGCGGACACGTGCTCGCTGATCACGGGCAGGCCCGTCACGTGGGCGCAACCCTTGAGTTTCTCGCGCAAGGACTTGGCCAGGTCGCTCATCTGGTCGAAGCTGCTCGCTCCGCGCTGATGGACCCAGCGGAACAACTGGGTGGCCCGAAAGCGCTTTTCCCCCAGCCGCTCGCAAAAAGCGGCCATCCCATCCAGGTCGAAGTCCAGAAGGTTCGTGGTCATGGCGCTATCGGTCATTCACCCCCATCCGTGCGTTCCAGGTGCCGGGCCGCCGGCCTTGCGCCTGGAACCACTGCATCAGCGTGCGTAGACGTTCAGGGCGGGGAAGAAGAAGGCCACTTCGACCTGTGCAGTCTCGGCGGCGTCGGAGCCGTGCACGGCGTTGGCATCGATGCTGTCCGCGAAGTCGGCGCGGATGGTGCCGGGAGCGGCCTTCTTGGGGTCGGTAGCGCCCATGAGTTCGCGGTTCTTCAGGATGGCGTTCTCGCCTTCCAGCACCTGGATCATCACCGGGCCGGAGATCATGAAGTCCACCAGGTCCTTGAAGAAGGGACGCTCCTTGTGCACGGCGTAGAACTGCTCGGCTTCGGCGCGCGAGAGATGGGCCATGCGGGCGGCGGCGATCTTCAGGCCGGCGGCCTCGAAACGGGCGTAGATCTGGCCGATCACGTTCTTGGCGACGGCGTCGGGCTTGATGATGGAAAGGGTGCGTTCGATAGCCATGTTGATTTTCCTCTGTAGGTATTGCGGTGTTTTTTCGCCCGGCAGGCAGGCCCGGCAGGCAAAACATGGGATTTTAGCTTTTCGCCAATCCCCTACCGGCCGCCGCGGCGTGGTCCGCCATCGCGCTGGCGTTGTTGCGTGCGCTGCCGGGAAAAGCTGTCTGCGCCGATATAGCCGACCGAGGTCCTCATGGGATCCGGCTGCGACGTCCCCGACGAACGCCCCCCGCGCTGGGCGGCGGGCTTGCCGCGGCCGCCCCCGGCCGCAGGGCCCGTATCCATGCGGTTGCGGGCGCCGCCGCCCCGGCGGTCATTCTTCGGCCCGGGCCCACGGCCTGACGCCCCGCCCTTGCCAGGGCCGGCGGGCGCGATGCCCACGGCCTGCATCAAGGCGCGGATGTCGCGCTCATCCAATTCCAGCCAGGCCCCGCGCTTGAGGCCGCGCGGCAGCATCATGGCGCCGTAGCGGATGCGGATCAGGCGGCTCACGGCATGCCCCACCGATTCGAACATGCGCCGCACCTCGCGGTTGCGCCCCTCGGAAATCGTGACCCGGTACCAGCAGTTGACGCCTTCGCCGCCGCCCTCCTCGATGGAGCCGAAGGAGGCCACGCCATCCTCCAGCGCCACGCCGTCGAGCAGCCGCTGTTTCTCTTCGCTGCTCAGGGCGCCCAGCACCCGCACGGCATATTCGCGCTCCAGGCCGAAACGCGGATGCATCAGCTTGTTGGCCAGTTCGCCGGAGCTGGTGAACAGCAACAGTCCTTCGGTGTTCAGGTCCAGACGCCCCACGGACTGCCATTTGCCCTGCGTCAGCCGCGGAAGCTTGCGGAACACCGTGGGACGGTTCTGCGGATCGTCGTGCGTGACGACCTCGCCCACCGGCTTGTGGTAGGCCAGCACCCGCACCGGAGGCGGCGCGATACGGAAGCGGATGGGCTTGCCGTTGACCTTGATCTGGTCGCCATACTGCACGCGCTGCCCGATATGGGCCGGCTCGTTGTTCACGGAGATGCGCCCCTCCAGGATGAGCTGCTCCATCTCCAGGCGCGAGCCCATGCCGGCCTGCGCCAGCACCTTGTGCAGCTTGGGTGTTTCGACCTGCGGCTGCAGCACGCGCTTGGGCGGCGCCAGCTTGGCGTCGGCGTCGTCTTCATCCAGCCGGCCGGACACCACGTCGTCGAAACGGTAGCCATCGTCGCGCGAAGCGTCTCCCGTACGCTGGGCTGGCTTGGCCTCGGCTTCCAGGGCATGGCCCTCCTGGAGCGCAGGCTCTCCCATGGGAGCACCCTCAGCGGCAGTGTCCACAGCCTGCGGTGCCGCGTCCTGTGTCTTGGCGGGCTTGCGCGTGCGCGGCCTGCGCGCCTTCGGCGCATCGCTCCCCGGCCCGGCGGCCGGAACGTCGTTGGAATCGTTCATGGTTCATTTCCTGCGGCACCCACCTGGGTGCCGTCGTCATCATGCGCGTCTGCCTCATCAGGCGGCGCGCCCTCGTCATTCGTGGAGCCGTCTTCTTCCGCTGTCTCCAACGGCGGCTCCTGCTGTTGCGCCCCCTCCTCGGGCGGTGCGCCCAAAGCCTCGAACATGCTGGCCTGCACACCAGGGTCTTCCAGCGTGGGCAACTGGTCCAGCGATTGCAGCCCCAGGTCGTCCAGGAACTGCCGCGTCGTGGCAAACAGCGCCGGGCGGCCCACCGTCTCGCGGTGTCCGATCACTTCGACCCAGCCGCGGTCCTCCAGCTGCTTGATGATCAGGCTGTTGACCGTGACACCCCGTATGTCTTCGATGTCCCCGCGCGTCACGGGCTGGCGGTAGGCGATGATGGCAAGGGTCTCCAGCGCTGCGCGGGTATAGCGCGGCGGCTTTTCCGGATGCAGCCGGTCCAGGTACTCCCGCATCTCGGGCCGGCTCTGGAAACGCCAGCCCGTGGCCACCTGCACCAGTTCCACCCCGCGCAATGCCCAGTCCTGCTGAAGCTCGAGCAGCAGCGTCTTGACCGTATCCGATCCCAGCGCGTCATCGAACAGGGTTCGCAGTTCGCGGATCGAGACGGGCTGCGGGGCACAGATCAACGCGGTTTCTAGAACCCGTTTGGCATCCACCGTATTCATGGTCCAGCAGTTCCGGGTAAGGTGCCGCGCGCAGAGACGGGCACATGCCAGGGATTGGAGAGCATCTTGCGGCGCGGAATGCAGCGAACGGCATCGCACCTTGTCATCAGCGCCGGCATGAAGTGCCGCCAGGCGCCCACGGCAGAACAGCCGTCACTACGGATTGTAGCGCAGCCCCCAGGAACCGAGCGCCTGCTGCATGTCGCCGGGCAAGGGTGCGCGGAACTCCATCGCCTGGCCCGTCACCGGATGCGTGAACGCCAGGCGGAAGGCATGCAGCGCCTGGCGGTGCAGTCCGCCCCCCTCGTTGCCGCCATACAAGGCATCCGCCACCAGCGGATGACGGATCGAGGCCATGTGCACCCGGATCTGGTGCGTGCGGCCGGTGTGCAGCGTGCATCGGACCAGGCACACCTCCTGCGAGCCATCCAGCAGGTCGATATCGGTGCGCGCCTCCTTGCCCGGGTGGGCACGCAGGTCCACCACCGCCATGCGCAAGCGGTTGCGCGGGTCGCGGCCTATCGGCGCCTGCACGCTGCGGTGCGCCTGCCCCGACCATCCCCCCCAGCCGAGCGCGAGGTACTGGCGGCTGACCTCGCGCGCCGCGATCATGCGCACCAGGGCATCCATGGCCGCGCGGCTGCGCGCTACCACCATGAGGCCGCTGGTGTCCTTGTCCAGGCGGTGCACGATGCCCGCGCGCGGGACATGCATTGCCTGCGGGTCCCGGCCGAGCAGGCCGTTGAGCAGCGTGCCGCTCCAATTGCCTGGCGCCGGGTGCACCACCAGCCCCGCCGGCTTGTTGACAACGAGCAGGTGTTCGTCTTCGTGCACCACGTCCAGCGGCAGCGTCTCGGGCTTGAACGCCTGGCTTTGATGCGTGGGGCGCATCTCCACGGCAATGCCATCCCCCGCCTTCGCCTTGAGCGCAGGCTTGGCCGCAACCTGGCCGTTGAGCCGCACCAGCCCCTGTGCAAGCAATTGCTGCAGATAACTGCGCGAGAACTCGGGAACGAGGTCGGCCAGCGCCTTGTCCAGGCGAACGCCGTGCTGCTCCGCAGGCACGACCAGCGCGCGCAGCTCCGTCTCTGCCGCACCAGGTAAATCGCGTTCCTCTTCGTCCTCGGGCCAGGTCTGCCCGCCTTCGGCCACAGGCGCGCCTTAGCGGGAAGGCAGGTAGCGCGCGGGGTCCACCGGCTTGCCCTGGCGGCGGATCTCGAAGTGCAGCTTCACGCGGTCGGCATCGGTGCTGCCCATCTCCGCGATCTTCTGGCCCCGGCGCACGTTCTGGTCTTCCTTGACCAGCAGGGTCTGGTTGTGGGCGTAGGCCGTGAGGTAGGTGTTGTTGTGCTTGAGGATGACCAGGTTGCCATAGCCTCGCAGCCCCGCGCCAGCATACACGACACGGCCGTCGGCAGCGGCCAGCACGGGGTCCCCCGCCTTGCCGCCAATGTCGAACCCCTTGTTGCGCGCCTCGTCGAAGCCGGCGATCAGGCTACCCGACGAGGGCCAGATGAAGCCGATGTCGTCCGCACCAGAAGCCGCCACGGCCGGAGCCGGCGTGGCGGGTGCCGCGACAGGTGCGGGAACAGCAACCGGCGCGGAGGCGGCAGGCTTGGGCGTGCTGGCCGCCGATGCCGGGGCCACGGTAACCGACGCCACCGGGCGGGTGACCACGCCCGTGTCGGAAGCGACGGCCGTAGCGGTCGTCGCAGCGACGGGCGGCACCACCCTCAGCACCTGTCCCACCTCGATCAGGTTGGCGTTTTCCAGGTTGTTCCAGCGGGCGATGTCTTTCCAGCTCTGCCCACTCTCCAGGCCGATGCGAATCAGTGTATCCCCCGGCTTGACGGTGTAGTAGCCGGGCTTGCCGGCGTTTTCCGCACCCGGCAGGAGTTTGACCTCAGGGGCCGGGGTCGCCGCCACAGGCTGGCTGCCCGAGCTGCCCGCGGCATAGGTGCCGCGGTCCTCGACCGGCGCCCTGTTCACCGGAGTGCCGCAGCCCGCCAGCAAGCCGCCGACCAGCACTGCACAACCCCAAGCCACAAGACCACGCGATACGAACATAAGCAATTCCTTCAGGCAATCCCTGATTTTAGAGGGACGAAATGCACGGCCTCGAGCACGCTTTGCTTCAAACCCTGCGGGGTTTTGTCAACAACGAGCAACACCTGCCGCCCGCCCCCCCCTGCCAGGGGCGCCACCAGGCGGCCGCCCATGGCCAGTTGGTCGCACCACTGCTGCGGCAGGCTCTCGCCGCCGGCGGCGGAGATGATGCCCGCATAGGGTGCCCCGGCGGCGTACCCCAGCATGCCGTCGCCCAGGATCAGGTGCACATTCGCCAGGCGCAACGGCCGCAGGTAGTCCCGTGCCTTTTCGTGCAACGCACGCAGCCGCTCGATGGTATACACCTCGCGCGCCAGGCGGGCCAGCACGGCGGCCTGGTAGCCGCAGCCGGTGCCGATTTCCAGCACGCGCCCCAGCCCCGCCGCCCGCGCGCACTCGGCGCCCAGCAGCAGTTCGGTCATGCGCGCCACCACGCTGGGCTTGGAGATGGTCTGCCCCAGGCCGATCGGCAGGCTCGTGTCTTCGTAGGCCTGGTTCACCAGCGCGGTATCGACGAAACGATGGCGCTCCACGGTGCCCATGGCCTGCAGCACCGGTGCCGCCGTGATGCCCGACGCCGCCAGCCGCTGCACCATGCGCGCACGCACCGCGGCCGAATCGAGGCCCAGGCCCTGCGGCACGGGAGCCGGCGCAGCGGCGCCTCGCCCGGCACGCGTCGCAGACGCCGCCGCAGGCGCCGACGGCCCTTGCCGGCCATCGAGGCGCGCCGGGAATCCGGGCCTGCGCTGCATCACGGCACCCCGTCCGCCTGGGGCACCAGCCGCGCGGCCGTTTGTGCCCAATAGCCCAGGCTGTCGTGGTCGGTGAGGTCCACCTTCAGGGGGGTCATGGACACGTGGCCCATCGCCGTGGCATGGAAATCGGTGCCCTCGGCGGCATCCTTGGCCTCGCCCGCGCCGCCGATCCAGTACATCACCTCGCCGCGCGGGCTCTGCTGCTCGATCACCCGCTGCGCGGCATGGCGCCGCCCCAGGCGGCACAGCCGCAGCGGGCGCAGCGCCTCGCAGGGCATGTTGGGGATGTTCACGTTGAGCAGCCATGGCGCTTCGCCCACCAGCTTGTGCGCCTGCATCTGCTCGACGATCTCGCGCGCCTTGCGCGCGGCGGACTCGATCTCGCCCCAGCCCTTGTCCACCTGCGAGAACGCGATGGCGGGAATGCCGAAGAGATAGCCCTCCATGGCGGCGCCCACCGTGCCGGAATAGATGGTGTCGTCGCCCATGTTGGCGCCGTTGTTGATGCCCGAGACCACGAGGTCGGGCCGGTAGCCCAGCAAGCCTGTGAGCGCGATGTGCACGCAGTCGGCCGGGGTGCCGTTCACGTAGCGGAAGCCGTTGGGCGCCTGGTGCACGTACAGCGGGGAATGCAGGGTCAGCGCGTTGGACTTGGCACTGTTGTTGTGTTCGGGAGCGACCACCTCCACGTCGGCGACGGTCTTGAGGGCATCATGCAGCGCCACGATACCGGGCGCCTGGTAGCCATCATCGTTGGAAATGAGGATCTTCATGGTCACGGTGCTGCGATGGGGCGCATTGTAGGTGCGCCGCCCGCACAAGCGGGCCGTCGCTCAAGGGACAAAGCGCCCCGCGGCGCGCGCCCTATCATGCGCCCCAGCCATTTCCATGACACGACAGGAGACCCTTCCATGCACGCCTGGCTTTGCACCCACCCCACCGGAGCCGAGGCCCTGACCTGGACCGAGATGCCGACGCCCACGCCCAAGGCCGGCGAGGTGCTGATCGGGATCCACGCCGCCAGCCTCAATTTCCCCGACCTGCTGATCGTGCAGAACAAGTACCAGATCAAGCCACCGCTGCCCTTCGTGCCCGGCTCGGAATACGCGGGCGTGGTGCAGGCCGTCGGCGAGGGCGTGAGCCACCTGCGCCCCGGCCAGGGCGTGGCCTGTCTGACAGGCACGGGCGGCTTCGCCACCCACGCCATCGCCCCTGCCAAGCTGTGCATCCCGCTGCCCGAAGACTTCTCGCACGTGGATGCAGCGGCCTTCATCATGACCTACGCCACGTCGTACCACGCGCTGATCGACCGCGCCCGGCTGCAGGCGGGCGAGACGGTACTGGTGCTGGGCGCGGCCGGCGGCGTGGGCACGGCTGCCATCCAGATCGCCAAGGCGGCCGGCGCACGCGTGATCGCCGCCGCCTCGACCGACGAGAAGTGCGACCTGTGCCTGCAGGTCGGCGCGGACGCCGTCATCAACTATGCCAGCGAGAACCTGCGCGAGGCCGTCAAGGCCCTTTCGGACGGCAAAGGCCCCGACGTGGTCTACGACCCCGTGGGCGGCGACCTGGCAGAACCCGCCTTCCGCTCCATCGCCTGGCGCGGGCGCTACCTGGTGATCGGCTTCGCCTCGGGGCCCATCCCCGCGCTGCCGCTGAACCTGCCCCTGCTCAAGGGCGCCTCCATCGTCGGCGTGTTCTGGGGCGAATTCGCCAAGCGCGAGCCGCAGGCCAACGCCGCGATGATGGGCGAGCTGGTGCGCTGGTATGCCCAGGGCAAGATCAAGCCCGTGATCGACCGCACCATGCCCATGTCGCAATTGCACGGCGCCTATGCGCACATGGCGTCCCGTGCTGTCAAGGGCAAGCTGGTGCTGGTGAACTGACGCGCTGTGGCGTTGCAACGCGGCGCCCATGCCGCGCGGCGCGCGCTATCCAAGGCCGCAACGCTCTGTCACACTTGGCCGCATCTCCTCGCCAGCCGCCGCAGATGGCCGTCAAATCCCCTTCCGAAATCGCGCGTGAAACCCTCAAGCTGTTGGCCACGCGCCGGCTGGCCCCCACGCCCGACAACTACCACACGCTGTACAGCGAGGTGTCCGGCCATCCCGGCGCCGCACTCTTTCCCGAAGTGCCGCTGCGCCAGATCATGCGCGTGCTGCCGGGGCAGACCCCGGCGCAAAAGCGCCTGCTGGACCATTTCGAATCCGCCGTGGCGGCCCAGGACTGGGCCGCGCTGCAGAACGTGCTGGTGGGCTACGCCAACCTGGGACTCGCACCGGTGGCCGCAGCCGCGGCACCCGAGACCGCAAGCACCCACCTGCCGGCCCAGTTCGCGGAGCACCTGGCGCGCCTCGTGGACAACACCCTGCCCGCCCTGGGCGAAGACGACGCCCGCGTGCACGAGATGGCCGCGCAGCTCACGCAGTTCCTGCGCCAGCCGGCGCCGCCCGTGTCCACCGCGGAGCTGCTGCTGAACAACTTCGGCTACCGCCTGTCCTTCGCCGCCGAGGACCAGGCGGCCATCCGTGCCGGCCTGCTGCGGCTGCTGCACATGGTGTTCGAGAACATCGCTGCCCTGAGCGAAGACGACCGCTGGCTGCAGGGCCAGGCCGAGGCGCTGCAGGCCGCCGCCACCCCGCCGCTCACGCTGCGGCGGCTCGACGACGTGCAGCGGCGCCTGAAGGACGTGATCTTCCGGCAGACCGAGGCGCGCGAGCGCACGGTGCAGGCCCAGGGCCAGATGAAGGAGCTGCTGGCCACCTTCATCGACCGGCTGGCGCAGATGGACGAGTCCAGCACCGCCTACCACGAGCAGCTGGAAAACTGCGCCGAGCGCATCGGCCAGGCCACCCAGCTGCACGAGCTCACGCCGCTGCTCGAGGAGGTGATGGCCGCCACGCGGGCCATGGCCCTCAACAGCCGCATGGTGCGCAGCGAACTGCACGACCTGCGCGAACGCACCGACGCCAAGCGTGCCGAGATCGACCAGCTGCGCGAGGAGCTCGAGCACGCCAGCGCCCAGGCGCGGCACGACCCGCTGACGGGCTCGCTCAACCGCAAAGGTCTGGACGAAGCCATCGACCGCGAGGTGGCGCGCGCCCGGCGCAACGGCTCGCCGCTGTGCGTTGCCCTGCTGGACCTGGACGACTTCAAGGCCATCAACGACCGGCTGGGCCACACGGGGGGCGACGCGGCCCTCAAGCACCTGGCCGACGTCACCCGCCAGGTCATGCGCCCGCAGGACCAGCTGGCGCGCTACGGCGGGGAGGAGTTCGTGCTGCTGCTGCCCGACACCGGCGTTGCCCAGGCCGTGGAAGCCATGAAGCGCCTGCAGCGCGAGCTCACGACGCGCTACTTCCTGCAAGACCAGGAGCGCGTGCTCATCACCTTCAGCGCGGGCGTGGCGCAGGTCGACGACGAGGAGCGCAGCACGGACGCCCTGCGCCGCGCCGACCAGGCCATGTACCTGGCCAAGCGCGCCGGCAAGAACCGCGTGGTGGCGGCCTAGGGCTTCTGGCGTTTACTATCGAATAGAGAGCTGCTCGCGCTTGCTGGACAAGCGCTGGAGCCCTTTTTCATATGTATTTTCTTCAGCCCGTCACGGGCAGGCCCGGCACCCACGACAAGGGCTGCGCGGCGGCCTTGGCGGCCCGGCCGCCCGCGAAGGACGGGTCCACGAGGTCCGCCACCGTCAGGCCGTCGAGCACGGCCAGATAGGCCTGCGTGGCCTGCCCCAGCACGCTCTGCAGGCGGCAGCGCCCGCTCATGCGGCACTGGTTCATGTCCGCGTTGAAGCATTCGACCATGTCGAAATCGGTTTCGGTCATGCGCACCACCGTGCCCAGGTTGATCTCGGACGCGGACTTCATGAGCCGCATGCCACCGCCCCGCCCGCGGGTGGTGTCCAGCAGCCCCTCAGCCGCGAGCTGCTGCACGATCTTCGTCAAATGGCTGCGCGAGATGGCATGCGCCTCGGCCACCTCGCTGATGGTCACGGGTTGCTCCCGCTCCTGGCAGGCGGCGCAGTACATGAGCACGCGCAAGGTGTAGTCGGTCCACTGGGTCAGTCGCATGGTATTGCCCCGCGCAACGCAAAGATTCACACGCAATGGATTTTATCGAATTAAAATATTCACACCAAATGAACCTTTAAAAGGACACCCCACATGAACGCCGTCGTCTCCGCCGCACCCGCCATCGATCCCGGCCAAGCCATCGGCCAGATCGCCGTGCAACTGCCCGGCGCCACCGCCGTGTTCCGCCGCCTCAAGCTCGATTTCTGCTGCGGCGGCCAGGTGAGCCTTCGCCAGGCCGCCGGCGAGAAGGGACTGGACCTGCCGGCACTGGTGGAAGAGCTTTCCGCCCTGCAGCGCCCTACCGCGCTGCCCGACGCCGGCACGCCCGCCGAGCTGATCGACCACATCCTGGCGCGCTACCACGAGGTGCACCGCGCCCAGCTGCCCGAGCTGATCCGCATGGCCCGCCGCGTGGAGGCCGTGCACCGCGGCAACCCGAACACCCCGCACGGCCTGGCCGACACGCTGGAGGCCATGCACGGCGAGCTGCTGTCGCACATGCACAAGGAAGAAGCCGTGCTGTTCCCCATGCTGCGCACGGGCGGCAACGCCTTCGTGGTGCAGCCCATCGGCATGATGCGCAGCGAGCACACCGACCACGGCGAGGCGCTGGCCGAAGTGGCGCGGCTGACCAACGACATCACGCCGCCGCCCGAAGCGTGCAACACCTGGCGCGCGCTGTACGCTGGGCTGGCCCAGCTCAGCGACGACCTGATCAACCACATCCACCTGGAGAACAACGTGCTGTTCCCGCAATTCGAAGCCGCCGCGCAAAGCTGCGGCGGCTCCGGCGGCCGCGGCTGCAGCGGGGGGCGGTGATCAGCGCGGCGGCTGCTGCAGCAGGTGAAAGTCCAGCAGCCGCGTGGCCATCACGGTCTCGGACAGGAAGAGCACCAGCGCCAGCAGGAACGACAGCACCCCGGCCAGGAATCCCACCACGGCCAGGCGCACGGCCTGCAGTCCCATGATCTCGCCGAGGAACAGCAGGATGATGGTCAGCCCGATCAGAAAGGCGCAGAGCGTGAGCAGCCCGATGCACACGTTGGTCATGCGCCCACGCGTGCGCAGCGTGGCCAGCTCGGCATAGGAGCGCGCGAGCAATTCGGGGTCGGTGCTGGCCCGCGCCTGATCCTCCACGATGCGCGCACGGTCGATGATGCGCGCGAGGCGCCCGGCCACCGCCGCGATCATGCCGGTGACGGCCGTGAGCAGGAACACGGGCGCGACGGCGAGTTGGATGCCATGGGTGATGGCGTTGGCGTCAAGGACGGCTGGCATGGAAAGCACGTACGGTGGGAACGGAGCGCGTGATTATCCCGCCGTCACGCCGCCAGCCCGCCGTAGCGGAACACCACGCCCGCCAGCACGAACCCCACCGACAGCAGCGTGACCGCAGCCACATGCCACGCCATGAGCGGCAGCGTCGCCGCACTCAGCCGGGGGATCACGCGCAGCTGCGCATGCAGCGCGACGAGCGCCGTGGCCGCCAGCAGCATGAGCTTGAGCGCCACGGCCCGCGCCAGCGGCGCGTTGGGGGCGAACCACTGCGTCCAGTCCGGCACGAGCTGCAGCGCCATCCACAGGCCCGTGGCGACCTGGACGGCCAGTGCCGACATGCCCAGCCGCTCGTAGCTGCGTTCGAAATCGAGCAGCACCTGCGGCGCGCGCAGGCGCAGCGCGCGCGGCAGCACGGTGAGCGCGAGCACGAGGTGGCCGCCCGTCCACACGGTGGCGGCCAGCACGTGCAGGGCGAAGATGGCGTGGTACATCAGCGGCGCCCCGCCAGCGGGTAGGCGGGGTCGGTATAGCCGGGCGTGGAGGGGTGGCCGGGCGCGACCAGGCTGTCGATGAGCGCCTCGTCCTCCGCCGTGACGGTGTAATCCAGCGCGGGCAGGTAGTCCTGCCACTGCGCCAGCGTGCGCGGGCCGGCGATCACGGCGCTGACGGCACGGTGCGCCAGCACCCACGCGGTGGCGAACTGCGCGAGCGTCACGCCGCGCGCCTCGGCATGGCCCTTGAGGCGCTGGGCGATGGCGAGCGATTCCTCGCGGAACTCGGTCTCCGTGATGCGCCTGTCGCCACGCGCGGCGCGCGAGCCCTCGGCGGGCGCCTGCCCCGGCAGGTACTTGCCGGTGAGCACGCCGCGCGCCACGGGGCTGTAGGGCGTCACGCCCAGGCCGTAATGCATGCAGGCGGGCAGGATCTCGACCTCGGGCATGCGGTTGAGCAGGTTGTAGTACGGCTGGCAGACCACCGGGCCGGGCATGCCTAGGCGGCGCGCGCCATGCACCATCTCGGCGATGCGCCAGCCGCGGAAGTTGGACAGGCCCCAGTAGCGGATCTTGCCCGCGCGCAGCAGCGCGTCGATGGCGAAGAGCGGTTCCTCCAGATCCATGCCCTCGTAGTCGCGGTGCAGGTAGAGGATGTCCACGTGGTCGGTGCGCAGGCGCGCCAGGCTCGCCTCCACCTCGCGCAGCATCCAGGCGCGCGAATAGCGGCTCTCGTTCACGCGGTCGGACATCTTGTTGCCCAGCTTGGTCGCCAGCACCCAGTCGTGGCGCTGGCCCGCGAGCAGCGTGCCCAGCATCGTTTCGGACGCGCCCTTGGTGTACACGTCGGCCGTGTCGATGTAGTTCACGCCGTGCTCGCGCGCATGCGCGACGATGGAGGCGGCCTCCGCCTCGCCGGTCTGGTCGCCGAACATCATCGTGCCCAGGCACAGGTTGGAGACTTGCAGGTTGCTCTTGCCGAGGCGGCGGTATTGCATGGGAAACCTTTCGCTATCAAATAATGAGCTGCTTGCGCTTGACCAGTAAGCGCTGAAGGCCGATTTAGCTTGAATCCTTCACTGGGGATTCACCCGGGCATTTCTCGAAACGCGGGCGCAGCGCCCCGTTCACCAGCACCTGTTCCTCGAACATCGCGGCGGGCCGCACCCACAGGCCGCGCTCGCCGTAGAGCGCGCGGTACAGCGTCATGGGCTCCAGCGTCTCGCTGTGGCGCACGGTGTCGATCACCTCGTAGAGCATGCCCTTGTAGTGGCGGTACAGGCCAGGGGGCGTGCGCGGCAGCGCAGGCAGGTCGTCGTCGTTCATGGATCAGTAGTGGGGAGGCAGCTCGTCGCGCAGATTGCGCACGGTCGCGCCGCCGCCTTCGGGCACCTGCTGGCGCAATTGCGCCACCTCGCGCGCGAGCTGGTCGATCTGCTGTTGCTGCCGGTAGATGGTGAGGTTGAGTTGGTCCAGCAGATCTTCGGTGAAGCTGGCCTTGATCTCCAGCGCTTCGATGCGCTGGGCTGGGTTTTGCGTGTCGTCGTGCATGGCGGTCAGTATGTGGATTCGACCAGATGAAGCTGGCTGGGCTGATCCAGCAGCCACTCGGTCAGCGCCACAGTGCAAAGGATGTCTTCGTTCAGCGGCAAGTCCTTGCCCAGCACGAATCGCAGCAGGATGAAGCCATGGCGTCCGCCGCGCTCGACAGGACGGAATGCATCGCCCCATGAGCGGGCCTCGTAGTGGAAGCGTGACGCATAGCCCTCACGCCGGTCTGGCGGCCAGCACGCGATGCGCGCACCCGGGCCGCCCTCTCGCCAGGGCCGGGCATCTTGCGGGTCGATGAACAGCTCCACCTGGATAGCCGTGGGCTGCGCGCGCCGCAGCGGAATGCCATGCACGGCCCGCGTATCGTTGACCTGCGCCAGCGTGCGCGAGAACACCGGCACGAATGCCTTGCCGTCCAGCGCCAGCACACGGCGGTTGGATGCCTGCAGCTCGGCGGTGCGCCGTGCATAGGCTTCGGCCACGCAGCCTTGGCTTTCGCAGCGGTTGCGCACGCGCAGCCAGCGCAATTGGCCGGCCCGCAGGGCGGCCAGTGCGGCGTCGCCGTCGGGCTTGGCCTGCGCGGTTCTGTAGGCCTCCGTCAAGCGCTGGTCGGCCTGCATCAGCCCGGCGTTGGCACAGACCCAATGCTCCACCACCTTCTCGGCCCGCTGGCAGTCGAATCCGGGGGCAGGCACGGCCGGCTCCTCGGCTCGGGCCACCATGCCGCACAGCAGCCCCAGCCACAGCAGCACAGAAGGCGCCAGCGTCTTCATCTTCAGGCAGGCGACTTCAAACGGCCTGGCCCAGGCGCGCCACGCCTTCGCGGATCTTGTCCACGCCGGCCGTGGCGAAGGACAGGCGCAGCGTGGCGTGGTCGGGGTTGGCGCAGAAGAACGGCGTGCCCGGCACGAAAGCCACGCCCTTGTCGATGGCACGCTTGGCGAGCACGTTGCCATCGGCCACCGCGCCGGTCGCACCCGTGAGGCGCGCCCACACGAAAAGCCCCCCCTGCGGCTGGACGAACTCGACGGCCGCGCCGAGTTCGCTCCGCAGCGCGTCGCCCATGGCCTGGGCGCGCTCGGCGTACACGGCGCGCACATGGGCCAGCGTGCCGGGCATGCGGCCGGCCTTGAGGTACTGCGCGGCCGTGGCCTGGGCGAAGGTGCTGGTGTGCGCGTCGCTGAACTGCTTGCACATCGTGGCCTTGGCCAGCAATTCGGACGGCGCGATGAGCCAGCCCACGCGCAGGCCGGGCGAGAGCACCTTGCTCAAGCTGCCGCAGTGCGCCACCAGATCGCGGCTGCCCGGCACCTCGGGCGTGAGCGCGAGCAGGCTGGGCGGGGGGGCGTCGCCGAAGTACAGGTCGCCATAGGGATCGTCCTCGACGATCAGCGTCTGGTACTTCACGGCCAGCTCCAGCACCCTCCTGCGTCGCTCCAGGCTCAGCATGGCGCCGCTGGGGTTGCCGAAGGTGGGGATCAGGTAGACGAACTTGGGCTGGTGTTCAGCGATGAGCTTTTCCAGCTCGTCCGTCTTCACGCCGTTGCCGTCGATGGGCGCGCTGATGAGCTCCGCGCCGTAGAGGCGGAAGCACTGGATGGTGGCCAGGAACGTGGGCCCCTCGACGATCACCTTGTCGCCGGGGCTGATCAGGGTCTTGCCCAGCAGGTCCAGCGCCTGCTGGCTGCCCGTGGTGACGATGAGCTGCTCGGGCGCCACGTCTTTGGCCCCCTTGGCGGCCATGAAGGCCGAGAGCTGCTCGCGCAGCGGCTGGTAGCCCTCGGTGGCGCCATATTGCAGGGCGGAGCCGGGCTCCTCGGCCAGGGCCCGCTGGCTGGCCTCGCGGATGCCGTCCACGTCGAACATGGCGCTGTCGGGAAAGCCGCCCGCGAAGCTGATGATGCCGGGCTTGCCCAGCAGCTTGAACAGCTCGCGGATGGCGGAAGTTTCTACGTTGTTCAGACGGTCGGCGAATTGCATGGGACGGTGGCGAAGGGTGGCAAAGCCGCCATTGTCGCCAATGCGCCGCGCGCCGGGGTCAGTCGACCCGGATGTCCGAGCGCGCCGCCACCGCGCGCATCAGCGGCAGTTCGCGCTCGATGCGCTCCTGCAGCGCGCTGCCCGGGCCCCAGGCGGGCGAGAGGCCGATGTCCACCAGCTTCTGGCGCAGCGCGGCATCGGCCATCACGTCGGCCAGGGCCTTCTCCACCTTCTGCCGGATCGGCGCGGGCAGCCCGGCGGGCGCGAGGAAAGCGAACCACGTGTCCATGTGGAAACCGGGATAGCCGCTCTCCGCCACCGTAGGCACCTGGGGCAGCAGCGGCAGGCGCTGGCCGCCCAGTGTAGCGATGGGGCGGATCTTGCCGGCCTTGATGAGCGGAGTGGTGGCCACCACCGTGTCCACCGCCAGTTGCACCTGGCCACCCATGAGCGCGGTCAGGCTCGGCGAGCTGCCGTTGAACGGCACGTGCATGGCCTTGAGCCCCGTGGCAGTCTTGAGCATCTCGCCGCCGAAGTGCACCGACGAGCCCGTGCCGTACGAGCCGTAGGAGAACTTGTCGGGCGCGGCCTTCGTCAGCGCCACCAGCTCCTGCAGCGTGCGGCCCGGCGTGTCGTTGTGCGCCACGAGCACCAGGCCCATGTCGGCCACCAGGCCCAGCGGCGTGAAGCTGCGCAGCGGGTCGTAGGGCAGCGACGTGCGGATGGCCGGGTTGTGCGTGAGCGTAGTGCTGGCGCCGAGGAACAGCGTGTAGCCGTCGGGCGGCGCCTTGGCCACGATGCCGCCCGCAACCACCGTGCCCGCGCCCGGGCGGTTCTCGACGATCACGGGCTGGCCGAGCTTGTCCGAAAGGCCCGTGGCCAGCAGCCGCCCCAGGATGTCGGTGGCGCCGCCGGGCGCGAAAGGCACGATCAGCTTGACCGGCCGGTCCGGGTAGTGCTGCGCGAAGGCCGCTGGCGCGGCCAGGACGGCAGCGCCGGCGGCGAGGCAGGCGAGAAAGCGGGAACGGGAAAGCAAGGCCATGGCAGATGTCTCCTTTTGGATGGTTCGTGGGTCGGTTCAGCCGAGCAGCGGGCTGCGCTGGTGCGCATAGCCGCTGGCCTGGTCGTAGGCGTGGCCGATCTGCAGCACCGCCAAGTCGGCCTGCGCGGGGCCGATGATCTGCAGGCCCGCGGGCAGGCCTTGCGGCCCGAAGCCGGCGGGGGCTGCGAGCGCGGGCAGGCCGGCCATGGTGGCGGGCACCACGCATTGCATCCAGCGGTGGTAGGTGTCCATGGCGCGGCCGCCCACGGCGTGGGGCCAGTCGAGCGTGGCGTCGAACGGGAACACCTGGGCGGCGGGCAGCACCAGGAAGTCGTAGGTGTCGAACAGGCGGCGCAGCGTCTCGTACCAGGCCGAGCGCACGCGGGCCGCGTCGTACACCTGCATGGCGGAGAGCGCACGGCCGCGCTTGATCTCCCACACGGCCTCGGCCTTGAGCAGCGCGCGCTTGGCCGGGTCGTCGCAGAGCGGCCCGTTGGCACCCGCCACGGCGAAGCTGCGCAGGTCGATCCAGGCGTTCCACAGCCGCTCGAAGTCGAAAGCGGGCTCCACCTCCTCCACCGCGCAGCCGATGTCGGCGAAATGCCGCAGCGCGGCGCGGCAAGTGTCCAGCAGGCCAGGTTCGGTAGGCAGGTGGCCGTTCGAATCGCCCAGCCAGCCGATGCGCGCGCCGCGCCAGCCGCGCTCCAATGCGGCAGACCAGTCCTGCCGCCCTTCGCTGCGGCGTGTGAGCGGCAGGCGCGCGTCGAACCCGGCCTGCACCGACAGCAGCAGCGCCAGATCGGGGATGTTGCGCGCCATGGGGCCCGCCACGCTGAACTGCTGGAAGAACACCTCTTCCGTGGGCCCGTGCGGCACGCAGCCGACGGACGTGCGCAGGCCATAGACGTTGTTGAACGCCGCCGGCGTGCGCAGCGAGCCCATCATGTCCGACCCGTCGGCCACAGGCAGCATGCGCAGCGCCACGGCCACCCCGGCCCCGCCGCTGCTGCCGCCGGCCGAGCGCGCCGGATCGAACGCGTTGCGCGTGGTGCCGTAGACCGGGTTGTAGGTGTGGCCGCCCAGGCCGAACTCCGGCGAATTGGTGCGCGCCACGAACAGGCTGCCGCCGGCGCGCATGCGCTCGAAGACGACAGCGTCGGCCTGCGGCACCTGGCCCGCGAAGATGGGCGAGCCCTTGGTCGTCACCATGCCCGCCACGGGCATGATGTCCTTGGGCGCCTGCGGAAAGCCGTGCAGAGGCCCCAAACTCTCGCCCCGCGCCAAGCGCTCGTCCAGGTCGCGCGCCTGGGCGCGCAGCGCATCGCGGTCCGCGAACGCCACGAGGGCGTTGACCACGGGGTTGAGCCGGTCGATCTGCGCGCAGTAGGCATCGAGCACCTCCACGCACGACAGCGCACGTGCGTGGATGGCCTGCGACAGTGCGGTCGCCGTCCATTCGACGATCTCGTCCGCGCGGGCCAGGGGGGGGGATGAATCCATGAAACTCCTCATGTGGGCAAGCCGATGCCAGGGCAGGATACGCAGCCTCCCGCCTTTCGACAATCGCCGTTTTATTGATGACACTTTGCGTTTTTCGCAAAGCATGAAAGACCCCGCCATGCTTGCCCATCGCCTGCAGGACACCGCACTGCGCTACTTCCTCGAGGTGGTGCGCACCGGCTCGGTCAGCGAGGCCGCCGCGCGGCTCAGCGTCTCTCCCTCGGCCGTGAGCCGCCAGGTGGCGGGCCTGGAAGACCTGCTGGGCGTGCCGCTGTTCGAGCGCCGCCCGCGCGGCATGGTGCCCAGCCCCGCGGGCGAGCTGCTGGCGGCCCACGCGCGGCGCGGCGCGCTGGAGGCCGACCGCGTGGTCTCCGACATCCAGGCGCTGCAGGGGCTGCGGCGCGGGCTGGTGCGGCTGTACAGCTCCGCCGGCTTCGCCATCGAATTCCTGCCGCGCGCGATCGCCCTGTTCCGCGCCCGCCATCCCGGCATGCAGTTCCATCTGCGCACCGCCGCGCCCACGGCAGTGACCCAGGCCGTGCTCGACGGCGACGCCGACATCGGCCTGACCTACAGCCGCGCCGCACAGCGCGACATCGAGGTGCAGCATCGCCAGGTGGCCCCCGTGATCGTCACCATGCTGCCCAGCCACCCGCTGGCGCGCCACGCCGGCGTGACCCTCGCGCAGATGCACCCCTACCCCATCGCCGTACCCGAGGGCGACAACACCGCCCGCCAGCTCTTCGACATCGCCTGCAGCCAGCGCCGCCTGGTCTTCGAACCCGCCCTGGTCACCAGCCAGTTCGAAGCGCTCACGCACTTCGTGCTGCACGGCGGCGGGATCGCACTCGGCGGAGAAGTCACGGTGCGCGAGCGCGTGCGCCGCGGCGAGCTGCACGCGGCGCTGATCCGCGAGCGCGCCCTGAGCGGGCGCGCGATCGAGCTGCAAACGCTGGCGGGCCGCACGCTGCCCGAGGGCGTGCGCGCCTTCGTGGACCATGTCCGCGCCCTGCTGCCAGCGCCCGGCTCGACGACAATGCCCGACACCCCATGAAAACCACGGACATCGAACCCTTCTTCGCCGCGCTCAAGGCCGCCAACCCGCAGCCCAACACCGAGCTGGAATACACCAATCCCTTCGAGTTGCTCGCCGCCGTGCTGCTGTCGGCCCAGGCCACCGACGTGGGCGTGAACAAGGCCACGCGCAAACTGTTCCCGGTAGCGGGCACGCCCCAGGCCGTGCTGGACCTGGGGCTGGAACGGCTGGAGGGCTACATCAAGACCATCGGCCTGTACCGCACCAAGGCCCGCAACCTCCTGGAGACCTGCCGCATCCTCGTGGAGCGACACGGCGGCCAGGTGCCGCGCACGCGCGAGGAACTGGAGGCGCTGCCGGGCGTGGGCCGCAAGACGGCCAACGTGGTGCTGAACGTGGCCTTCGGCCAGCCCACCATGGCCGTGGACACGCACATCTTCCGGGTGGGCAACCGCACGGGCCTGGCGCCGGGCAAGAACCCGCTGGCGGTGGAGATGCAACTGCTCAAGCGCGTGCCACCCGCCTATGCGGTGGACTCGCACCACTGGCTGATCCTGCTGGGCCGCTACGTGTGCCAGGCGCGCAAGCCGCGCTGCTGGGAATGCGTTGTGGCGCCCTGGTGCGACTATCAGCCCAAGACGCCACCGCCCGGCGTCAATCAAAAACCGTAGCTGCTTGCGCATACGGCACCGCTCCAGGACTTGCTTCAATACCGGTTGGAAAAGTTCGCACTGATGCGCTGGCGCAGGTACTCCGCGCCCGTGACGGGCGGGTACTTCCTGCGCGGCCCTTCGATGACCGCGTCCTCGTTGGCCTGCGCGAAGAATGCCAGGCTGTAGCGCGCCCCTTGGTATTCATGCGGCAGCGGGTTGCGCACGCGGTGGAAATTGCTCGGAAGCAGGTCGTCGCTCCAGCGCATGAGCATGTCGCCGATGTTGCAGGTGATGACGCCCTCCACCGGCTGCACGCTCGTCCACGCGCGGTCGGCCATCTCCTTGCCGGGCAGCACCTGCAGGCCGCCTTCGCCGGGGCGCTGGAACAGCAGCGTCAGGCAGTCGAAATCGGTGTGCGCGCCCGCGCGCCACAGGCCCAGCTCGTCCTTGAGCGCGGGATCGACGGCGAAGTAGTGCAGCATGCGCAGCGTGCTCTGGTAGCCGGGGCTCTCGGGGTCGTGCGCCTGGGTGAAGAAGTCGTCCGCAAAGCCGAGCTTGTAGGCGAAGCACGAGAGCAACTGCATCGCGACTTCCCAGCACTGGCGCTCGAAGGCCAGCGTGGCCTCCTTGAAACCGGGCAGCTCGGCCTCGCCGGGCCACAGGCCTTCCATGCGCGGGCGCGTGAGCTGGTACGACTCCTTCTGGTCGGGCGTGCGCGTGGAGGGGCGGATCTGCGCCTTGTGCTCCCAGCCCGCGTTGCGCGCCAGCGGCCACTGCGCCTTGGTCTCTGCCGGCAGCGCGAAGAATGCGGCGGCGCGCTCGAACGCGGCACGGATGTCTTCCAGCGGAATGCCGTGGTGGCTGACCTGGAAGAAGCCGATGTCGACCGACGCACTCCAGATCTGCTCGGCGATCTCGTGCTTGCGCGCCTCGAAATGGGACAGGTCGATCACGCGCACCTCGCGCGCCGATTCGGTGCCCATGCCGCCCATGCCGGCCTCCTTGGCCAGCTCGCTGCGTACGTCGGGGGCGACTTCAGGGTTGTAGGGCGTGGTGGTGGTCTGGGTCATGTGTGTCCTCGTTCAGTGGATTGCGGGAAACAAGAGCAATGACCCGCGCGGGCGGCCTGCGGCCCGGCTGAACGCTTCTACTCTCGCGCCCGGTGCATGCAAACGGCGGGCCAGCACAAATCACCGAAGTGGTGCGCAGCGATGGGCACGCTTCATGCAACGCAGGCCGGCGAGTAGAAGCGTTCAGCACGGCGGGACCCGCCGTCGCCCGGAAATTGCTCAGTTCCCCACCGCCCTCTTTTCGGAGCCACCGCCATGCAACGCCGCCACTTCCTCGCCGCCACCCTCGCCAGTTCCGTCGCCCTGCCCGCCGCGCGGGCGCAGGGCCTCACGCCGATCAAGTTCACGCTGGACTTCCGCGTGACCAGCCAGACGGCGCCGTTCTTCCTGGCGCTCTCCAAGGGCTACTACAAGGATGAAGGGCTGGCCGTCAGCATCGACGTGGGCGCGGGCTCCGTCGCCTCGATCACGCGCGTGGCCAGCGGGGCCTACGACCTGGGCCTGGGCGACATCAGCTCGCTCGTCGAATTCCATGCGGCCAACCCCGACACGCCGGTGCAGGCCATCTACCAGTACTACAACCGCGCGCCCTTCGTCATCATCGGCCGCAAGGACCGCGGCATCACCGGCGACTTCCAGTCGCTCAAGGGCAAGAAGGTCGCCGCTGCCGCGGTGGAGGCCACGCGCCGCTGCTGGCCCATGGCGGCACGCGCGCTCGGCACCTCGCCCGACCTGTTCGCATGGGTGACCACCGATTTCAGCGCGCGCGACAACGTCATGGTGCGCGGCGACGTGGACGCGGCCACCTACTTTCACGACTCCGCCGTGTCGCTGTTCGCGCGCATGCCCGAGAAGGACCTGTCGGTGCTCGGCTTCGGGCAGACCGGCCTGCAGCTCTACGGCAACGCGCTGCTCGCCGGCAAGCTGCTGCAGGAGCGCCCCGAAGCCGCGCGCGCCTTCGTGCGCGCCACGCACCGCGCGCTGCGCGAGACGCTGGCTCGGCCCGATGCGGCGCTGGACGCGGTGAAGGCCCGCGAGGTCATCCTCCACGCCGAGACCGAGCGCGCCCGCTGGGCCATCACGCGCCAGTACCTGCTCACCCCCGAGGTGCAGGCCCACGGCCTGGGTGGCGTGCAGGCAGCGGTGCTCGCCCGGCAGGTGGACGAGGTCGCCACCGTCTTCGCGCTGCCGCGCAAGCCCGCGCCCGAGCGCATCTTCAATCCTGCCTTCCTGCCGGCAGACCGCAAGGTGGCCGCATGACAGGGCGCGATGCACTGCCGCAGGAAGCGTCCCTGTCCGAACGTGACGGCCGCTACCTGCGCCACGCCATCGGGCTCGCCACCCGCTCGCGCGAACGCGGCAGCCCCCGGCCCTTCGGCGCCGTCATCGTCGGCCCGCAAGGCGAGGTGCTGGCCGAGGCCAGCAACGCCAACTGGGAGACGGGCGACTGCACCGCGCATGCCGAGGTCTCGGCCATCCGCATCGCCAGCCCGAAGCACCCGCGCGAGGAATTGGCGCAGGCCACGCTGTACTCGTCGGCCGAGCCCTGCGTGATGTGCGCGGGCGCGATCTTCTGGGCCAACATCGGCCGCGTGGTCTTCGGCATCGACGCCGAGCGGCTGCGCGTGTTCCGCGGCGAGCGACAGGACCAGCGCGACGCGGAGCTGTCGTGCCGCGACGTGTTCCGCGCCTCGCCCCATGCCATCGAGTGCGTCGGCCCGGCGCTGATCGAGGAGGCCTCGGCCTCGCACGCGGGCGCGTGGAAGACCTGACGGAATATTAATGAAATCGGCCTCCAGCGCTTGCTCATCAAGCGCTGGCAGCTATCGAAAAAGAAGCATCAGCCCCGCGCGCGGCGCTCGCTCGCCAGCGCCCAGGCGAACATGCCCAGCCCGCCCAGGCCCAGCAGCGCGCCCACCCACGCGGTGGAAGTCCAGCCCAGTCCGGCGGCGATCGCCAGTCCGCCGAGCCACGCGCCCAGCGCATTGGCCGCGTTGAAGGCCGAGTGGTTGAGCGCGGCGGCCAGCGTCTGCGCATCGCCCGCCACGTCCATCAGCCGGATCTGCAAGGCCGGGCCGATGGCCACCAGCGTGCCCAGCGCGAAGGTGGCCATCGCGGCCGCCAGCGGGTGGTGTGCGGCGGGCACGAACAGCACCATCACCACGATCGACCACGCGAGCAGCTTGCCGACCGTAGGCATGAGCGCCTTGTCCGCCATGCGCGAACCCACGAGGTTGCCCGCCACCATGCCCAGCCCGAACAGCGAGAGCGCCAGCGGCACCACCGCCTGCGGCATGCCCGCCACCTCGATCAGCGTGGGCTTGATGTAGCTGAACACCGAGAACATGCCGCCGAAGCCGATGGCGCCGACGCCCAGCGTGAACCACACCTGTTTGCGCGCCAGCGCCCCCAGCTCGCGCAGCGGGCTCGCGCCACGCGTCGCGGGCATGGCCGGCACCCAGCGGTGCACCATCACCACGGCCGCCACGGCGATGGCGCCCACGAAGGCGAATGCCGCGCGCCAGCCGAAATGCTCGCCCAGCGTGGCCGCGATGGGCACACCCACCAGCGTGGCGCTGGTCAGCCCCAGCATCACCCAGCCCACGGCCCGCGCGCGCTGGTGGGGCCGCGCCAGCGCCGCCGCCACCAGCGCCGCCACGCCGAAATACGTGCCGTGCGGCAGCCCGCTCACCAGCCGCAGCGCGGTCAGCGAACCGAAGCCCGGCGCCAGCGCCGAGGCGAAGTTGCCCAGCGCATAGACGGCCATCAGCGCCATCAGCAGCGCCCGCCGCCCCCAGTGCGCGGCAAGCACCGCCAGCACCGGCGCGCCCACCACCACGCCCAGTGCATAGGCGCTGATGAGGTGGCCGGCCTGCGGAATGCTCACGCCCATGTCGCGCGCCACCTCGGGCAGCAGGCCCATGATGACAAACTCGCCCGTGCCGATGGAAAAGCCGCCCAGGCCCATGGCGAGCACGGCGCGCACGAGCGTGCGCTCGTTGGTCGCGGAGGCATCGGCGGGAGACAGGACGGGAGAGGAAACGGACATTGGAACGGCGGGAGAGAATTAAGGGTTAACCCTTGGAAGCGCGCGACCTTAGCACGCACCGCCCACCCGCGCAGGCGCACGGGAATCCGCTACGCTGGCGGCCCTTCCCTTGAAGAACAAGAGACATGACCACCTCCCCCACGCACGGCATCGCCGCCACCGTCCAGGTGCTGGCCTTCGACGTCTTCGGCACCGTCGTGGACTGGCATGGCAGCATCGTGCGCGAGATGCAGGCGCTGCATCCCGAAGTGGATGCCGACGCCTTCGCCCTCGCCTGGCGCGCGGGCTACCAGCCCGCCATGCAGCGCGTGCGCAGCGGCGAGCTGGGCTGGACGCGCATCGACGAACTGCACCGGCTGATCCTCGACGGGATCCTGCCGCGCTTCGGCCTCGCGCATCTGGACGAGGCCGCGCGCCGGCACCTCAACCGCGTGTGGCATCGGCTGGATGCATGGCCCGACAGCGTGGAGGGGCTGACGCTGCTCAAGCGCCGCTTCACCATCACGCCGCTGTCCAACGGCAACATCGGCCTACTCACGAACATGGCCAAGCGCGCCAGCCTGCCCTGGGACTGCGTGCTGAGCGCCGAGGTCTTCCGCGCCTACAAGCCCGATCCGGCCACCTACCTGGGTGTAGCGCAGGTGTTCGACCTGCGGCCCGAGCAGGTGATGCTGGTGGCCGCGCACCACGACGACCTGGAGGCCGCCCGCGCCTGCGGGCTGCGCACGGCGTACATCGAGCGGCCGCTGGAGTTCGGCGCGGGGCACGTCAAGGACGTGACGCCCCGTGCCGGCAACGACCTGCATGCCGCCAGCCTGGTGGCACTGGCGCAGCAGCTATCGGCCGGCTGACGCCAGCGCGCGGCCGCGCCGCCACTCCAGGCAGCCGATGCCCACGCCGCTGGCGCAGATGATGGCGATGCCCAGCCACGTCAGCGCGTCCGGGAAGTGCCCCCACACCAGCCAGCCCACGGCGGACGCGCTGATGATCTGCAGATACACGAACGGCGCCAGCATGGACGCGCCCGCATTGCGGTAGGCGCCGATCTGCAGCAGGTGGCCCAGCGCGCCCGAGACGCCCGTAGAGACCAGCAGCACCCATTGCGCCGGTCCCAGCGCCTTGAGCACGGGCAGCGCCTGCGGCAGATACCAGGGCAGCGCCAGCGTCAGGCACACGGTGCCGACTGCGCCGCTCCAGACGATGGAAGTGAACGGATCGTCCGCCGCCACGCGGCGCGTGGCGATGTACTGCGCCGCCATGCAGCAGGCCGTGAGCAGGCCCAGTGCCACGCCCAGCGGATGCAGCCCGCCGCCCGGCCGCACGATGACCAGCACTCCGGCAAAGGCCACGCCGCATGCCACCCAGCGCGACAGGCGCGGCGGCTCGCGCAGCAGCCAGGGCGCCAGCGCCAGCACGATCATCGGCGCGAGGAAGTTGATGGCCGTGGCCTCTGCCTGCGGCAGGTAGCGCAGCGCGCTGAAGAACATCAGCGTGGCCATCAGCATGGCCACGCCGCGCAGCACCTGCTCGCGCGGGCGTTTGCTGCGCAGCACACCCGGCCCGCGCAGGGGCAGCACCAGCGCCAGCACCAGCAGCAGGTGGACCGCGTAGCGCACCCAGGACAGCACCAGCAGCGGCAGCCCCGCCGCCATCAGCCACTTGCCGGTGGCGTCCAGGCAGGACAGGGTCCACATGGCCAGGATCAGCAGGACGATGCCGGCCCATGGGTGAGAGGGAGGAGAAGAAGCGACCGGCACGGGACTGCGCGAAAGAAGCAAAGGAAAAGGGCTGGCGCCTTGATGGCGCCAGCCCTTGGCAGGCACTGAGTATGCGCGAGGCGCGCGTTTACTGCTTGACGGCCTCGATCTGCGCCACGATGCGCACGTTCTTCGGGAAGCCGTACTGCACGCCGTAGTCCAGGCCGAACAGGGTGCGGTCGATGGTGGTCTCGAAGTCGCCGCCGCAGACTTCGCGCTTGAGCATGGGGCTGTCGTAGCAGGCGAACTGGTTGGCCTTGAAGGTGACGGGGTGGGTCTGGCCCTTGAGCGTCAGGCTGCCGGCCACGGAGGCCAGCTTGTCGCCGTCGAACGTGAACTTGTCGCCCACGAAGCGGGCCGTGGGGTGCTTGGCAGCGTCGAAGATGTCGGCGCTCTGCAGGTGCTTGTCGAAGGGCGGCGTGCCGGTGTTGATGGAGTTGATCTGGAAGGTGATGTCCACCTTGCCGGTCTTGGCGGCCTTGTCGAGCTGGACGGTGCCTTCCTTCTTGTCGAAGCGGCCACGGTTCACGCTGGCGCCGAAGTGGCTGATCTCGAACGTGGCGAAGGTGTGGGTCGGGTCCACGGCATAGGTAGCGGTTTCAGCCCGCGCGGCGCCCATGGCCATGGTGGCGGCCACAGCGGCCAGTGCGATGAAGGAAGTGCGCATGTCGGAATCTCCTAATGAAAAGGGTGGGGGAAGGAAAACGTCACAGCTTGCCCACGCCCGTGAGCGCGAGCTTGAACTTGACCTGCACCTCGTCGGCGACCATGGACGTGTCCGCCCACTCGTTCTCGCCGATCTTGAAGGCCAGGCGCTTGATGGCGAAGGCGCCGGTGGCCGTGGTCAGCGCGCCGCTCTGCGTGAGGGTGACCGGCACCACCACGTCCTGCGCCGCGCCCTTGATGCTGAGCTTGCCGGCCACTTCGTACTTGCCGGCCCCCACGGCCTTGATGGCGGTGGATCGGAAGGTCGCCTGCGGGAACTTGGGCACGTTGAACCAGGTGGGCTTGGGCAGTTCGGCATCGGTTTCCTTGACGCCCAGCGTGGCGCTGCCGGTATCCACCGTGAACGCCACCGAGCTCGACGCCGGCTTGGCGGGGTCGAAAGCCAGTTGCGCATCGAACTTCGTGAACTTGCCCTCCACCGGCACGCCCATCTGCTTGCTCACGAAGGCGATTTCGCTCTGCCCGGGCACGAGTTTCTGCTGCGCCCAGGCGGGCGCGCCCGCCAGTACGGCGGCACAGCCCAGCGCCAGGCAAGTCAGGGGGGTCGAAAACTTCATGGAACGCTCCATCGAAAAGAAAAGGAAAAGGCTCACCCGCGCCCGGGCCACATGCGCCCGATCAGGCCGTCGCGGTCGATGAACTGGTGCTTGAGCGCCGCCGCCACGTGGAGCAGCACCAGCACCGCCAGGGCATAGGCGAAAACGGCATGCCAGGGCTTGATGGCCTCGGCCAGCTCCTTGTTCACCGGCACGAAATCGGGCAGCTGCACCAGCCCCAGGAAGACGATAGGAAAGCCCGCCGCCGAGCTATAGGCCCAGCCCACCAGCGGCACGATCAGGAACAGCGCGTACAGCGCATGGTGCGTGCCGTGGTGCGCCACCTGCTGCCAGCGCGGCATGGCTGCCTGCACCGCGGCGGGCAGCGCCGGCGGGCGGTGCGTCAGGCGCCACAGCAGGCGCACGGCCGACAGCGCCAGGATCGCCACGCCCGCCCACTTGTGCCAGTTGTAGAGCTTGAGCCGCTGCGGGGAGAACGGCAGCCCCGTCATGTACCAGCCCACGCACAGCGCCGCCACGATGGCGGCGCCCAGCACCCAGTGCAAGGCCATGGCGGTGGCGCCGTAGCGGGACGTTGAAGCGGTCATGGGGCGTGCGGTATGAGACATGGATGTTTGCTGCGCCGCAACATGCGACGCGACCTGAGCAGTCTAGAGCCGCATCCATGCGCGAAGTTTCAATGGAATTGACGCGAAGGTTCAAATTTTTTGACCCTCCACCGTTTCTGCCGCACGCCACCGCTGCGCGGAATCTGCTACAAACCGTGACATACCCTCCCACTGCCTACGCCATGACATCCCCCCACAACGCCGTCGTGTACGGCACCGAAGACGTGCTGATCAGCCTGTGCAATTCCGTGACCCGCGTGCTGTCGGTCGCGACGCAGGGCACAGTGCACTACTCCGGCATGGTGCAGCGCATCACCAAGACCTGCCTGAAGCCGGACATCGGCTGCTTCGTTCTCTTCGACGGGGGCTTCTCGGGCCTGGTCATCATCAACTTCTCGGCCCAGGCCGCGATGGAGATCTACCAGAGCTACCTTCTGAGCATGGGCATGGCGCAGCAGGACCTGGCCACGTCGTTCACCTCCGACGAAGTGGCCAACGTGATGGGTGAACTCATGAACCAGGTGGTCGGCGACTTCACCGGCAAGGTGCGCCGCGAGCTGCAGACCCACATCACGCAGAACCAGCCCAAGATGCTGGTGCTGAACCAGGAAGTCGTGCTGAGCGTGGACGCCAACCTCGACCAACCCGAGGCACGCCGCGTGACCTTCTACACCGGCAACCACAACATCTTCTACCTGGAGATGGCGATCGACCACACCGAGTTCATCAAGCTCTACGACTTCGAGCCCCAGGAAGTGCCCGACCCCGACGCGCTGATGGCCCAGGCCGCCCCGGCGCCCGCCGCGCCGCCTGCATCCGCAGCCGATGCGGATACCGAAGCGCTGCTCAAGTCCCTGGGCATGTAACGCCCTCAGCTCCTGTATTGATAGCTGCTTGCGCTTTCCTATCAAGCGCCTGCGGCTCTTTTCACTAAAAAATCTCCCCCTGCGTCCTACGGCATGAGAGCGTGCAGGCCGACGACGGTGCCGAGCACAGCGCCTAGGCTGAACGCATGTCCATCCACACCCAGGAGGTCCCGACATGCCCCGCAACGCCTGGAGCGCCAAGCGCGAGCGCCAATACGAGCACATCAAGAGCAGCCTGCAGCAACGCGGCACCAAGAAAGACACCGCAGAGGAAATCGCCGCGCGCACCGTAAACAAGGAGCGTGCCCAGCACGGCGAGGCTGCAAAGGCCAATCCCAAGACCCTGCGCGACACGCCCGCCCCCGTGCGCGGAGGCCAGCGGTCCCACCAGGGCGCGCAAGGCCGCACGCGCGAACAGCTTTACGAAGACGCGCGCCGCAAGGGGATTGCCGGGCGCTCCAAGATGAACAAGGCCCAGTTGGCGGAGGCCCTGAAGCGCTGACTTCTGGGGGTAGAAAAGTATTGCAGGGACGGCACTAGAATACGCCCCTCCCTGGAGACTTGGGTGAGTGGTTTAAACCAGCAGTCTTGAAAACTGCCGACGGGCAACCGTCCGTGAGTTCGAATCTCACAGTCTCCGCCACCACCCGTCCACGTCCTGGCGCCGCTCATCCTCGCGGCCCACACAAATATGCATGCCCCGCCTAGCCTGTGAGGCATGCAACCATCAAGTGCTCACCAGCTTCCAGGGCCGCGCCTCCTGACAGCCGCGCGCGGCAAGTTCGGCGTGCGTGGCTTTACCGCCATCGAGCTGATGGTGACGGTCGCCATCCTGGCGGTTCTCATGGCCTTGGCGGCCCCCAGCTTTACTCCCCTCATCGAGCGCTGGCGCGTAAGGCAGGCCGTGGAGGGGCTGCAGTCCACGCTGTATTACGCACGCTCTGAAGCCATCAAGCGGGGCGGCAACGTCATCGTCCGCAAGCTGCCCAACAACACCAACGGCTGCACCACCGCCGGCAACGCCAACAGCTGGGACTGCGGCTGGCAGGTTCTGTCGTGCACCAGCATCACCGGTAGCAGCACATGCAATGGCTCCGCCGTGCTGCAGCGTTTCGATGCGCCCGCCAAAGTGCATGTCACCCGCCACAGCGGTGGTCAAAACATCGTGCTCAACCGGTGGGGGCTGGTGGCAGGCACCTACGTGGGCTTCAACCTCGTTCCGCTGGACCAGTCCACCAGCCATCCCGCCGCGCGCGGGCTGTGCATGAGTTCCGGCGGGCGTATCCGCGTCATTCCTTCCGAGGAGATTCCGTGCAGCAGTTGAACCGCAGTCCACGCCAGCGCGGCATCACGCTGATCGAGTCGCTGGTCGCCATCGTCGTCGCCGCCCTCGGCATCCTGGGTGTCGTAGGCGTGCAGATGCGCACCTTGAGTGACACGCAAACCACCGTTCGCCGGGCGCAGGCCATCCGCCTGATCGAAGACCTGAGCGAACGTCTCAAGGTGCACCCCAATGCTCTCAACGCCGTCAATCCGACTAGCGGCGCCGCTAGCTACGTTGGCGATACCTGGGCCTCCGCTCTGACAGAGCCTGGCACCAAGTGCGACGCCGCCAAGTGCACCCCCGCCCAGCTCGCCGCCTACGACCTGTGGGCCTGGCGCAAGCTGGTACGCGACACCCTGCCCGCAGGCGATGGCGCAGTCTTCCTCACCGAAGGTGAAGATGGCGCCACTGGCAACCAGCGCCAGCTCGGCGTCATGCTCCGATGGCGCGAAAACGAGCGCGGCATTGCCAACGACGACGACAAGAAGAAATACAAAGAGAACATCGACGCCACCCAGGCGCAAAAGTCCGACGGCACCTTCACCAGCGGCACCGGCAAGGCCGCCCTCGACAACGGCTGCGGCGCAGCAGGCTTCACCTGCCACCTGCAATACATCCCGATCAGCGCTCGCTGCGCCCCCGACTTCTGGGGCGGTCAAACCTGGCACTTCTGCGCAGGCGCTTGACCCCGGCGCGCCCCACATCACCCGCGATACACCGGCATGGCACACCTCACCCGCCCTTTTCCCCGCCGCCAGCGTGGCGTCACGCTCATCGAATTGTTGGTCGGCGTCATGATCGGGCTGCTCACCGTGGCCGTCGCCATGGGCGCGCTCATGGTTTCGCGCGGCATCAGCGGCACCGTCAGCGACGCCAGCGAAATACAGCAGCAAGGCGCCTATGCGATGCGTGTCATTGGCCAGCAAATGCGCCAAGCGGGCTCCCTGCGCCTGGACCTTTTCCCCGCCGCCGCTCAGGCCGCCGCCGCCAGTGATGCCTTCGACCACCTGCTGCCAGTGGCGCTCGAAGCCCGCGCCACTGGTGCATCGGGAGACTGGGAACCATCCACCAGCACCATCGGCCTCAAGAACGATGGCCCCATCGTCGGCTTTGCCAAATACAACGAGCAAATCTCCACCAGCACCAAAACACCTCCCGAAGAACCGCAGGCATTCAACTGCCTGGGTAGTGCGGGGGCCGATGGGGACGTAGCTACATACAGCAACTTCTACCTGAAAGACGGCCAGCTTCGATGCGGTAATGGCACCGTTGGCAACGACCAGCCCATCGTGCGCAATGTCGCCGCATTTCAGGTGCGCTACCTGATGCAGGACATCACCACCACGCCTGGCATTCCCCAGGTCAACTCCGTCGCCTCTGCGCCTGCTGACCCTGCCAGTTGGCCCAAAGTGCAGGCCGTCGAAATCTGCCTGGAACTGTTCGGCAACGAAACCGTCGACCTGCCCGAAGGCAGCACCTACATGGGCTGTGCAGGCCCGGTCACCTACAGCACGCTCACCGGTGTCCGAGCCCGGCGCATACACCTCGCCTTCCGCAGCATCTTCCAGTTGCGGGGCCAAGGCCAGACCGGGGCCGTGCTCTAACCATCGACGGGAACAACGACCATGCCATCACGCAGGCCCCCTTCTCCGCAATCCCCGCACCAGCAACGCGGCATCGCCCTGTTCGTCGTGCTCGTCTTTGTGATGCTCTCCATGCTGCTGGCGCTGTGGGCCTCGCGCACCTCTCTGTTCAATGAAATGGTGGTGGGCAACGACGCCGATTACCAACGTGCCACCGAAGCCGCCCAGGCCCTGATGCAAGACGCCGAGCTGGATATACGCGGTGAACTCGCCAACGGCACCGTATGCACCGGCACAGCCCCAGTTTGCCGCCAGGGCAGCGACATTGCCAAGATCCCAGTGGAAGCCAAGGACATCGCCAGCCTGCTCGCCGAACTGGAAGCCATCAGCACTGGCCCTCGCTGCAAGAATGGCCTGTGCCTCAAGCGCACCGGCAATCAGGACTTCTGGAACGAAACCGACGCTAACACCGGGCTGGACGCCATGCGAGCCGTAGGCACACGCTATGGCACCTATACAGGCGCCCAAGTGGGCGCTGACGACGCACCTGCCAACCCCATTCTGCGCAACACCACGGCCGGCCAAGGCGGCTGGTACTGGATCGAAGTGCTGCCCTACACCCCCGACGCAGCCAACGCCAATCTCATTGCAGGCGGCAACGCCAACTATCTCGCAGTCAACGTCAATCCCAACGTGGTCTATCGCATTACTGCCATGGCCCAAGGCCGTAAGGACAGCACGCGAGTCGTGTTGCAGCAGACCTACGTGCGCCACAGGCTCAAAGACTGAATGCTATTAGAAATATAGCTTCTTGCGCTTGATACATAAGCGCAACAAGCTGATTTGATACGAACCCAACCCGGAGAACGTCATGCCCTCCCGTGCCCCCTCCCGCATCCGTCTCAGGAAAACCCTCCTCGCCTCGCTGATAGGCACGGCGCTCGCGCCGCACGGCGCACTGGCTGCACTGGACTTTGCCCAAGCGCCGCCGGGCACGGTGGAACCTTATGTCATGCCGAACGTGATTCTGACGCTGGACGACTCGACCAGCATGAACACCAAGGACATGATCAGCAACACCAAGACGCGTACCCAGGTCTTGAGCAGTGCCCTAACGGAAGTGTTCAGCGACACCACTCTGTTGAAGGACAGAAAAATCCGCATGGCTTGGCAATCCATGGGGAATTGCACCAAGGTCAGCGGCCTTTCTTTCGGGGAACTGGGCACTGACGCGGCAAACAACAACACCTATAGCAACATGATGCGTGTCTTGGAGGGAAGCCACCGCACCAACTTCCTCAGCTATGCCGCCAACTACAAAGCATGCCTCAACAGTACGCCCACGCATGACATGGTGCAGCGTGCCGACCAATACATGCGAGCTCCCCTGCACGCGAATGGTCCCTGGGCCGATACACCCGGCGAAACTCTGGCAGATGCAAAAAACGATAACAAGCCCCTGGGATGCCGGCGCAACTACCACATCCTGCTGACCGACGGCGGTTGGAACGGCTCGGAGCGAAAAACCGACCCTCGCAACTACGACGGCAATACCAAAGCGCTGGTCAACGGCAAGAGCTATGACGTCACATCTGCGCAAACCCGCCTCTATCGCGATAGTGAAAACTACACCACCATTGCCGACTGGGCTTTCAAAAGTTGGGCCGACCCACTACAGCCAGCAGCCAATCTCAAGAGCAAAGTCGCGACTCTGCCCGAGTACGACAATGCGCCCACCACCGAAACCATCAAGAACAGGGTAACTGGCACAACGGCCACGCTGGAAAAATTCTGGAACCCGAAGTACGACCCAGCCGACTGGGCGCACATGGTCACTTTTACCATCGGGTTCAGCAGCGCGGCTCTGCCCAAGCAAAACTACGATTCGGGTGGCAGCGACAAAGGTGCGATCACCGCGCCATCGTCCACACTCCCCTATGGGGACGACGGCAATCTGGCCGACTATGCCAATGGCAACTATGTATGGCGAGCCCAGGGCAAGGATAAAGGCCATGACATGTGGCACGCGGCGCTCAATAGCCGGGGGCAGTTCTATGCCGTGGAAAAAGGAGAAGACCTGAAGGAGGCTTTCAGGCAGATCGTACGCACCATCAATTCCGAGACAGAACCCGACAGAGGCTCTACGGCCACCAGCGGCAGCAACGCATCGCAGAACAACGTGGGAGTGTTCACGGCCAGCTATGTCCCCAAAGAGGGCTGGCGCGGCGCCGTTTCGGCCGAAACCTTCAAGAGCGAAGACGGCGCCACCGTACAGGCATGGGATGGCAATACCACCGCCGACAAGCTGGACGACTCCGCCTTCAACGTGTCCAACCGCCTAGTGCTGACCTGGAACGACAACATCCCTTCCGGGAGCACCGCAGAAGTAGGCGGCCGACCCTTCAAGTGGACCGACAACAACACCAACTTCAGTGCTGCCCAGAAAACCCTGCTGCTCGCTACCGGCACGGATGGCGGCCCCTCGGGTTCTCCTGGCGCCGACGGCAGCCACCGTGTGGATTACCTGCGCGGCGTGCGTGACCTGGAATGCCCCACCGCCGGCTGCACAACTGCCAAACCTTTCCGCAAGCGCTGGAGCCGCCAGGGCAGCATCGTCAACTCCGAGGTGTGGTATGTCGGTGCCCCCGTGAGCAACTACGCCATCGACGGATACACCAGCTTCACCCGCACATGGGCCAAGCGCGAGCCCATGCTCTACGTGGGCGGCAACGACGGAATGCTGCACGGCTTTACCGCCAAGGACGGCACGGAGCGCATCGCCTACGTGCCCCGTGGCGTGATACACGATCTGCCCAAGCTCACCAACCCAGCCTTCAACGACAACCACCAGTATTTCGTCGATGGCTCGCCCATGACAGGCGACGTGGTGGATGGAAGCTGGAAAACCTTGCTTGTGGGCACGCTGGGTGCGGGCGGCCGGGGCTACTTCGTGCTGGACGTGACCAATCCCGGCAAGACCGATACCACCGGCAACGGTGATTTCGAAGAAACCAACGCGAGCAGTCTGGTCATGATGGACAAGACGCTCCCAGCCAGCACCACCGCCGTCAGCAATGACGACGTAGACGACCTGGGTCACATCTTCGCCAAGCCGGTGATGGACGATGCCAATCCCCAGCGCACCACGCAGATCACGCGCCTGAACGACGGCCGCTGGGCCGTGGTGATGGGCAACGGCTACAACAGCGCCAACGGGCGGCCTGTGCTGCTAATCCAGTATCTCGATGGCAGCAAGGAACTGCGGCGCATCCCCGCCGTGGCGGCGGGATCGGGCAACGGCACGGACAACGGCCTGTCGGCCCCGCGCCTGGTGGATATCAGCGGCGACGGCATCCCTGACGTGGTGTATGCAGGCGACCTCAAGGGCAACCTGTGGAAGTTCCTCATCAACACCGCCAACCCCGCCGACTGGAGCGTAGCCACCTGGGAAGGCAAGGCCGCCGGTACACCCCTGTTTGTCGCCAACCGCGGCACGGGGCATTCGGCCAACACGAACAGTTCCACACGGCAGTCCATCACTGCAGCGCCTTCGGTGCGGGCCAACGACCGCACCAAAATCATCACAGAGGGCGGCAAGGACAAAACAGTATCTGTAGGCGGCATGATGGTGGCTTTTGGCACGGGCCGCAACGTGACCAAGCTGGACCAAGCGGAATTGCAGCAGCAGACGCTGTACTCCGTGCTGGACAACACGCGCTACGAGCGGGAGATGACCGGCACTGCGCCCAACGAGAAACCGACTGGTCGGGTGAAGGTATGCACCACCACCAGTGGCGTCTGCGGCGAGTTGGTGAAGAGCAATGACGACCTGCCTCAGGCCGTAGCGCAAAGCGAACTGGTGCAAAGCACGATTCCCGAAACAGCCGCGCAGACACGCGATGGCCGGCAGTTCTGGAAGGTGGATGCGTCCACTATGAACTGGGCCGAAAAGAAGGGCTGGTTCCTGGATCTGCCCCTGACCCGCGAGCGCCTGCTCAAGCCTATGCAGTTCTATGACGGCAGCAATCTGTTGATGGTGCCCACGCAAATCCCGGCCAAGGGTTCGCGCCTGGATCCGAACGTGGAAAGCTGCGAAGGCGGTGCTGTTGACAGAGAAAGCCAGTATGTGACGTTCATCAACATCATGGACGGCCAGGCGCCGCGTGTGCCGATCATCGACGGGCCTAATGGCCTGGCGCGCTACACCATGCCGCCAGGTGCCCTGACAATGATCGTGAAAGGCAATCGCATCCATATGCGAGGCAGGCAACCGAAACCGGGCGGAACGGGGTCGGACCTCGTCGAGGAAAAGATGCGACGCATGCCGGAAATGTCTTTGCGCCCGAATTGGCGCCAACTGAAGTAATTCCGTTATTGATAGCTGCCTGCGCTTCCCGCCGCTGGTTTTCACGGAAAGTTGCTTTAGAACCAGTGCCTGCAAAGCGTAGCCAGCTATGCTCTTAGATGGACTAATGATGAAACACCAGCACCACGGCTTTACTCTGATCGAACTGATGATCGTTGTAGCGATCGTCGGCATTCTTTCGGCTATCGCCTATCCCAGTTACGCCGAATATATTCGCCGAGGCCACCGGGCCGACGCGCGCACAGGGCTACTGCAGGCGCAGCAATGGCTCGAACGGGCCGCAACGGCCCAGGGGGTGTATCCCACCACGCTGCCTGACGCGCTGACCTGGTCAGGGGACACCAGCAAGCGCTATGACATTGGATTCAAAGGGACTGCCACGACGACGGCCTTTACTTTGATCGCTACCCGCAAAGGTGCCCAGACCGGCGACAGGTGTGGCGACTACACCCTTACCAACACCGGCACACAGGGCAACGACAACCTCGCTTCAGGCATGTCCACCACCGACTGCTGGCGCAAGTAACTCCCGCGCTACCATCCTGGGCGCCATGACAACCGCATCGCCCTTCATCCACCAGGCGCTTGGGCTCGCCGCCCAGGCGCTTTTTCTTTCCAACCCCAATCCCCGCGTAGGCTGCGTCATCACCGACGGCAGCGGCGCCGTGCTGGGCCAGGGCTTCACCCAGCAGGCCGGTGGCCCCCATGCCGAGGTGATGGCGCTGCGCGACGCCCTGGCGCAGGGCAACGACGTGCGCGGCGGGACGGCCTATGTGACGCTGGAGCCCTGCGCGCACCAGGGCCGCACGGGACCGTGCTGCGATGCGCTGGCGCAGGCGGGCATCGCGCGCGTGGTGGCCTCCCTTGCCGACCCGAATCCCCTGGTGGCCGGTCAGGGGTTTGCACGGCTGCGTGCGGCCGGGGTGGATGTCGAAGTAGGTCCGGGCGCTGCCGAGGCGCGCGAGCTGAACATCGGCTTCTTCAGCCGCATGGTGCGCGGCACGCCGTGGGTGCGCATGAAGTCGGCAGCCTCGCTCGATGGTGTGACGGCGCTGGCCAATGGCGCCAGCCAGTGGATCACCTCGCCCGAGGCCCGGGCGGACGGCCATGCCTGGCGGGCGCGGGCATGCGCCGTGCTGACCGGCATCGGAACGGTGCTGGAGGACGACCCGCGCCTGGACGTGCGCGAGGTGGCCACGCCGCGCCAGCCCCATCTCGCCATCGTGGACAGCCGCCTGCAAACGCCCGCCGATGCGCGCCTGTTCGACGTGCCCCAGCGGCAGGTCTTCATCTACACCGCCGCAGCGGAAAGCGCGGCCCAGGCGGACGCCCTGCGCGCCAGGGGCGCGGTGCTGGTGCCCCTGCCCAATGCCCATGGCAAGGTGAACCTGCCCGCCATGCTGCGCGACTTGGCGCAACGCGGCGTGAACGAGTTGCACGTGGAAGCGGGCAACAAGCTCAATGGCTCGTTCATCCGCGAAGGGCTGGTGGACGAGGTGCTGCTGTATGCCGCCCCGCTGCTGCTGGGCAGCGGCGGCCAGGGCATTGCCGGGTGGGGGCCGCTGGAGTCCCTGGCCGAAGGGGTGCGCATGGCATTCCACTCCGCCGAGCGCATCGGCCCCGATCTGCGGCTGGTGGCACGCATCCTGGGCCGCGCCGACTTCTAGGGCGGCGGCGGCCCGCCTGCGCATGTCCGGTTGTCCGACAGCGAACGCCACGCGCGTGGCGTTATATCTTCGGTACATGGTTTTCAACCTCATACACGCCCTGCCCTCCGCCGCCCTCCAGCCACGCGGCTCGATGCTGCTGCGCTGGTGCGCCATGGTGTGCTTGGTGCTCGCTTGCGGCGGCTGCGCAGGCCTGCCGAAGGACGTGGACAGGCCACCATCCACCGCGTTCGATGCGTCTTCCGCACCCACGGCCCTCTCCGCGCTGGTGGCCGAACGCCGGCAGGCGGCCGGCGGCAAGTCTCCGTCGGGTTTCCTGCTGCTCAGCGGCCCGCAGGAGGCCTATGGCAGCCGGCTGGCGCTGGTGCAAGCGGCGCAGAAGACGCTGGATTTGCAGTACTACGCCATCCACGCAGACGCCAGCTCCGCCCGCCTGCTGCGCGGCGTGGTGGAGGCCGCGCGCCGGGGGGTGCGCGTGCGCATCCTGCTGGACGATTTCCACAGCACTGGCCGCAATGCGCTGGTGATGCGCATGGCATTCGAGCCGGGCATCGAGATGCGCATGTTCAATCCCGTGGCGGGCACGCGCGCCTCGGCGCTGGGGCGGCTGTGGGGCTCCGTCACCGATTTCTCGCGCGTGCAGCAGCGCATGCACAACAAGCTGTTCCTGGCCGACAGCGTGATGGGCGTCACCGGCGGGCGCAACCTGGGCGATGCCTATTTCGGCCAGGGGCAGGCGGAGAACTTCGTCGACCTCGACGTGCTGGCCGTGGGCCCCATCGTCGGCGAGATGGCGCGCAGCTTCGACAGCTACTGGAACAACCCACGCGCCTATCCCGTGCAATCGCTCATCACCGAGGAAGAGCTGGCACGCATCCGCTCGCAGGCGCTGCCTTCCGAAAGCGACGGCGCGCCGGCGAAAGGCGCGCCGTCGCCATCGGCCCACGCCGATCTGGCCTGGAACGAAGAGCCCATGGACCTGCGCAGTGCCGAGTTCGCCTGGGCACCCGCCGTGATGCTGGTGGACAAGCCCGCCAAGATCGCGCTGGACGGCGAGGACGCGCCCGTTCCCACCGAAGGCGCAGCCCCTGCGGACACCGTGGTGGACGGCCTGCTCAACCTCATGGACCGCACGCGCAAGGACCTGCTCATCATCTCGCCCTACTTCGTGCCGGGCGAAGACATGAAGAAGGCCTTTGCCGACGCGCGCGCGCGCGGGGTGCGGGTGCGGGTGCTGACCAATTCGCTGGCCTCCAACGACGCACCCATCGCCCACGTGGGCTATGCACGCCACCGCGAGGATCTGCTGGCCATGGGCGTCGAGCTCTACGAGCTGCGCAGCGAACAGGCGGGGCTGCGCTCGGCCTTCGGCAGCTCGGGGGGCGGCGGTTCCGTGGGCGCATCGCGCTCCATGCTGCATTCCAAGGTGATGGTGATGGACGGCCGGCTGGTGGCAGTGGGCTCCATGAACCTGGACCTGCGCTCGCAGCTGCAGAACACCGAGATCGCCCTGCTCATCCGCAGCCGCGCGCTGGCTGCCGAGGCTGCCCAGCAGATCGAGGCCGCCATGCGCGAAGCCTCCTGGCACCTGCAGCGCACGGACAGCGGCGCGCTGGTATGGCGCGCACCCGAGGGCAGCGGCCTGGCCGACGCCTACACGGACCCGGACGCCAGCCTGGGCCTGCGCCTGCTGCTCAGGCTGCTGGGGCCGCTGGCCCCCGATCACCTCTTGTAAGAGCGTGTTCAAGGTCTTTTCATGACGCCCGTTGTCCCGCCAAGAGGGCAGGTGCAAGGCGCAAAGCACAGCCGGGCTGGTGGCCCGGCGAGCATTTGCGCGGCCGGCCAGGCAACGCGGCAGATGCCCTCTTGGCGGGACAACCCTTCGGGCAAGACAGCAAACAGCCGCACTCGTCGTTGCGCACCTTGTCCAGGCCGCCAGCATGGTCTGCGGTGCGCGCCTAGATTGCGGCTGTTTGCTGCCTTGCGGGCGCCATGAAATGACCTTGAACACGCTCTAAGCTTTCCACCCATTCGGTGATGGTGCGCTGGTCGGTCAGCACGCGCACCTGCTGAAAGGCCGCCTCGGCTTGGGGGTAGCGCCGGCGCAGCAGGTTCAGCCACTGCTTGAGCCGGCCGGCGCGCTGGCGCGGATCCAGGTCTTCGCACACCAAGTGCCAGAAACGGGCGATGTGCGGCGGCAGCGCCTCCCAGGGCAGCGGCGGCGCATCGGGCCGGCCCGCATCCACGGCGCGGATGGCCAGCGCCAGCCCGGGGTCGGCCACGATGCCGCGGCCCAGCATGAGCGCGCCGCAGCCCGATACGGCGCGGCAGCGCAGCGCGTCGGCCACGGTCCAGATCTCGCCGTTGGCGACCACGGGGATGCGCACCGCCGCGCGGATGGCGGGGATCTGCTCCCAATAGGCAGGCGGGCGGTAGCCGTCGGCCTTGGTGCGTGCGTGCACCACCAGCTCGCAGGCGCCGCCGTCCTGCATGGCCTGCGCGCAGTCGAGCGCCAGGCGGGCGTCGTCGTAGCCCAGCCGCATCTTGGCCGACACGGGCAGGCGGGCCGGCACCGCGCGGCGCACGGCGGCCACCACGGCGGCGATGCGTTCGGGCTCGCGCAGCAGCGCGGCGCCGCCGCCGTGGCGGTTCACCGTCTTGGCGGGACAGCCGAAGTTCAGGTCGATGCCCTCGGGGCCCAGCTCTGCCAGGCGGGCGGCGTTCTCGGCCATGCTCACCGGGTCGGAGCCCAGCAGCTGCGCCCGCACCGGCACGCCCGACAGCGTGCGGCCGCCGTTGTGCAGCTCGGGGATGTAGCGCAGGAACACCTTGTCCGGCAGCAGGCTGCCGGTGATGCGGATGAACTCCGACACGCACCGGTCCACCCCGCCCACGCGGGTGAGCACGTCGCGCAGCACGAAGTCGAGCAGCCCCTCCATGGGGGCGAGCAGCAGCGGCGGTGCGGATGCGCTCATTCTTGAATGAAATCAGCCTCTAGCGCTTATGCAGCAAGCGCAACCAGCTATCAAAAGAGGAGTTACGAATCTGTGGCGTGCACACCCAGGCGCCAAAGCGAGGTGACCTCGGCCGTGCGCGCGCCGGCCAGCACGTCGCCGCCGGCCGTGGCCTTGCCATGGCGCGGGCGGATGTCGTGGCGGCCGAGCACCTCCAACCCGGCGGCAGCGATCCAGCCGAGCAGGTCGCCCCGGCTGCGCAGGCGCAGGTGCTCGGCCAGGTCGGACAGGATGAGCCAGCCCTCGCCCTGCGGAGCCAGATGCGCTGCCAGGCCCGCGAGGAAGCCGCGCAGCATGCGGCCGCCCTCGTCGTACACCGCGCGCTCGATGGGTGCAGCGGCCTTGGCCGGCAGCCAGGGCGGGTTGCAGACGATGAGCGGGGCACGCCCCTCTGGGAACAGGTCGGCTTGCAGCAGCTCCACGCGGCCGGCCAGGCCCAGGCGGGCCAAGTTGTCCTGCGCGCAGGCCAGGGCGCGCGGGTCCAGCTCGGTCGCCACCACGCGGTCCACGCCGCGCCGCGCCAGCACGGCGGCCAGCACGCCGGTGCCGGTGCCGATCTCGAAGGCCAGCGCCTCCGCGCCCGGCGGCAGCGGCGCCTGGGCGACCAGGTCCACGTATTCGCCGCGCACGGGCGAGAACACGCCGTAGTGCGGATGGATGCGCGCGTCCAGCGCAGGCACGTGCACACCCTTCTTGCGCCATTCGTGCGCGCCCACAGCCCCTAGCAGCTCGCGCAGCGAGACGACGCAGGGCGCGCCGGGCGCGGCGCCCCAGGCCTCGGCACAGGCCACGCGCCAGTCGGGCGCGCGGCGCAGGGCGATGCCCCAGTCGGGCTCCAGCCCGATCAGCAGCAGGCCCAGCAGGCGCGCGCGCTGCGCCTGCGCCTGACGGTGCAGGTGGAAGGCGTGCGGGAACTCCGGGGCTGCGGCGTGCTTGCCGCCCTTGCCGCCCTTGCGGTCCTTGCGCGGACGGTCGATGCGGCGCTTGAGCGCATCCAGCAGGTGGCGCGCGTTCTGGAAGTCGCCGCGCCACAGCAGGCCCGTGCCTTCGCACACCAGGCGATAAGCGGCGTCGGCGGCCAGCGTGTCGTCGGCCAGCACCACGCGGCGCGGCGCGCCGGCGCCGCTTTCGGAGCGCCACGGCGCGCTGCGCTCATCGCCGTGCTCGCTCCAGTGGATCATGCGGCGAGGGCGACCTGCTGGTTGATCGGACGCTTGAGGCGCACCTCCTCGATCTTCATGCCACCGACGACGGCCGTCTTGGCGGTCGTCATCTCGCGCTTGAAGCCGGCCAGCTCATGGAAGCGCAGCGCGCGCTCGTTGCGCAGCGGCACCCAGGCGGTGACCGTGGTGCAGCCCTCTTCCTGCAGGCCGTCGCGGGCGGCGTCCCACAGGGCCAGGCCCACGCCCTGGTTCCAGTGCGTGGGGGCGGCGTAGATGGCCCAGATTTCGCCGGTGGTGGGGCGGGATTTTTCATCGCGCGAGCGGTCGAAGCCGACGAAGCCGACGATCTTGTCGCCATCCACGGCCACCTGGACCTGGGGTTCGCAATATTCGATGGCCTCGCGCCAATAGGCTTGGCGCTTCTCCACCGAGGACATGGATTTCAATTGCTCGTCTGGCACCAGACCGCGATAGGCCTCCATCGCAGCGGCGGTATGGACCTGGGCGATGGCTTTGGCATCGCGAAGGGTGGCGGGACGAACCTGGATACTGGACATGGGGAAACGGAAACGGGTGGGAAACGAAAAACCCGCTATTGTCGCGCAAACGGATTTTCGCTTCCTACCCCCTGCTGTTTCCACGTTCCCCACCGTGCCATTGCACGCAAACGGCGCCAGTTGTGGCAGGCGCTACATCAGCCTGCGCAGCATCGCCATGACTTGGTCGAAGCGCGCTCCGTAGGGCGGGTACAGCAGGTGCCCCAGGGACCAGCGCGACTGCGCCAGCACCGACTTCTGGTGGCAAAAGCGCAGGAAGCCCTGTTCGCCGTGGTAGGCCCCCCAGCCGCTGTCGCCCACGCCGCCGAAGGGCAGCGCGCCGTGCGCGATGTGCATCAGCGTGTCGTTCACCGACACGCCGCCGCTCACCGTGCGGCGCAGCACGTCGTCGCGCACCTGCTCGCTGCGGCCGAACCAGTACAGCGCCAGCGGGCGCGGGCGGGCGTTGATGTGGGCGATGGCGTCGTCCAGCCGCTCGTAGCCCAGCACGGGCAGCACCGGGCCGAAGATTTCCTCCTGCATGAGCTGCATCTGCGGCGTGGCGCCAAACACCAGCACCGGCGCCATCTGCCGGCCCACGCCATCGCCGATGCCCTGGGGCGGTGGTGGCGGCGAGCCCGGCACGGGCTGCATCACCTGCACCTCGGCCCCCTGGGTCTGCGCCTGCTGCAGCATGGTGCGCAGCCGCGCGAAGTGGCGTGTGGTGATGATCGACGCGTAGTCCGGATTGCCCTCGAAGTACGGAAACAGCCGCGCCACGGCCGCACGGAAGGCGTCGGCGAACGCTGCCTCGCTGCCGCGCGGCAGCAGCACGTAATCGGGCGCGATGCACGTTTGCCCCGCGTTGAGCAGCTTGCCGTGGGCGATTTTGAGCGCGGCATCCTGCATGTCGCAGTCCGCATCGATGATGCAGGGCGACTTGCCGCCCAGCTCCAGCGTGGTCGGCGTGAGGTTGGCCGCCGCCGCCTGCGCCACCTTGCGGCCCACGGCCGTGGAGCCGGTGAACACGAGGTGGTCGAACGGCAGCGAGGCGACCAGCGCCGCCGTGGCCGCGTCGCCCTGCACCACGCAGAACTCGTCGGGCGCGAAGAACTGCGCCACCAGCGCCGCGAGCTGCGCCGAGGTGTGCGGCGTGAGCTCGCTGGGCTTGAGCACCACGCGGTTGCCCGCCGCCAGCGCGCCGATGGCCGGCGCCAGCGCGAGCTGCACCGGGTAGTTCCACGGCGAGATGATGCCCACCACGCCTAGCGGCTGCCGCTCGATCCAGCCGCGCGCGGGCTGCAGGAACAGCGGCGTGCGCACCTTGCGCGGCCGGCACCAGCGCGCCAGGTGCCGCAGCGTGTGCGCGAGTTCCGTGCGCAGCAGGAACAGATCCGCCACCTCGGTCAGGCGCTGCGAGCGCATGCCGAAGTCCGCCTGCACTGCTGCCGCCAGCACGGGGCCATGCTCGTCGAGCATCTTGGACAGGCGCAGCAGCCGCTCGCGGCGCACCATCAGCGGCACGTCGGGGTGCGCGCGGCTGGCATGGTGCTGGATCTCGAACAGGTGGCGGATGTCGTCAGGGCTCATGGCTTCCATGATAGGGCGCGCAGGGACGCCGTTGGCGCAAAGGCACGTGACATTGTTTTGCCGCACGGTCCTTCGTAAGATGCCCTACCCCTTCCCCAGACCTGAAAGGCCCATCGAGATGAACGGTCATTGCCTCTGCGGCGCAGTCAGCTTCACGTCGCCCGACACGAAAGAGATCGGCGCCTGCCATTGCGGCTTCTGCCGCCGCTGGGGCGGCGGGCCGATGCTGGCCGTGCATTGCGGGCCGGACGTGGCGTTCACGGGCGAGGACCAGATCGCCGTCTACGCGTCCTCGGACTGGGCGCAGCGCGCCTTCTGCAAGCGGTGCGGCACGCACCTGTACTACAAGCTGCTGGCGACGGGCGAGTATTTCGTCCCTGCCGGAGCGTTCGACACGCAGGACTTCACGCTGGCCAGCCAGATATACATCGACAACAAGCCCGCGTACTACACCTTCGCGGAACAGACGCCGATGCTCACGGAACAGCAGGTGATCGCGCAGTATGCGCCGCCCAGCGATTGAGGCTTTTTTTGGCCTCCGGCGCTTATCCAGCAAGCGCAAGCAGCTCATCTTTCTGCAGCACCCGGAGAAGAACAGCCGTTCGTGAGCCGGACAATCGCGCACGCGACACAGCGCTTCGCGTCCACCTGCACCATGTAGGGCATGCCCACGCAACGCCCTAAAAGAATCCTGCTGCTGAGCCCCCATGCCGACGATGCCGAACTGGGCGCTGGCGGCTACCTCGCCAGCAGCGCGGCACACGGCTCCGAGGTGATGGTCGTTCTGGCCACTGCGGGACCGTCAGCGGAATCGCGCCCCCATGCCGAAGCCATTGCCGACTTGCGCATGGACGAATGCGCCCGCGCCATGGAAATACTGGGCGTGCAGCACCTGCGCCTCCTAAGCCGAGGCTGCGATGGAGAACTAGCGCAGAAACTGCCCACAAGCCGTCTGGTCACCCTACTCGATGGCCTGATCGACAGCTTCGCTCCTGACGAAGTCCTGCTGCCCCTGCCCTCGTCTCACCAGGACCACATGCATTGCTGGAACGCAGGCATCGCCGCGACCCGCCCCCGCTTACAAGGCCACCGGCCTGATCTGGTGGCGGGGTATGAATATCCATTGAGCCACTGGGGTGCAGGTGCTTCTTTCCACGCCTTCCAGGGCGGGATGTACGTGGACATCACACCGCACTGGCCCCGCAAGGTCGCGGCCCTGCGCGCGCACGCCTCTCAGATGGGGCATAAGAGCCACCATCACCCCATCGGTGTCGAAGGCGCAAGCGCCCTCGCCCGTCTGCGTGGCATCGAAGCAGGGTGCCAATTCGCTGAGCTACTGCATGTGGTGCGCATGGTTCGGCGCTGACGGAAGCAATCATTCATGCGCAGCATCCGCAGCCACGCCCTATCGCCCTCTCATCCACCGGAACCGGCTCCCTGGCTGCGCCTATGGCTGCTCCGTTTGCTGGTGCCGCTGGGGGGGCTCAAGACATACCTCAAGGACGTCTATGCTTCCGACGACACGTTGGCCACGCTTCTGGGCATGGAAATTCCTGCCGCTCCTGGCGAACACGACACGAAAACAACATGGACCGCGTTGCGCCGGCAGCACATGGCTGCCGAGCGCCGGTCGCACGACGCCGCCGTGCCGCAATGCCTTGCGGTTAATGTGGAGCGCCTGGGTAAGCTCGTCGGCCTGAGGGCCAGCGAATGCCGCATTCTCGAATTCACGGTGTTACTGCACACGGAACATCTGCTGGAGGAAGTGGCGGACTTCCTGGGGCATAACTTGTCATTGGCCAAGGTTTGCCGTGCATTGACCGTGTTGCTCGACATCCCCGAACCAGAGGTAAGACAGGCACTCGACCTCAACGGCATTCTTACGCGTTCCGGCCTGATGAGCCTCGACCGGCGCGGCACGAGCTCGCTGCGCGGCAAGCTCGACCTGCTGTCCAACAGCTTTGCGGACAACATGCTCTCCTCCGAAGCCGACCCCGTGCATCTCCTGCGCGGCACGGTAGCCCCCAGCCCCCCCGCACAACTGGGGCTGGATGATTTCCAGCACATCGCCGACTCGCTGTCGATCCTCAAGCCCTACCTACGCAAGACCGTGCTCCAGGGACGCACAGGCGTCAATATCTTCGTGCATGGCAAGCCTGGCACGGGTAAAACCGAGTTGGCTAAGGCCCTGGCGCAATGGCTGGGATGCGAGCTGTTCGAGATCGCCAGCGAGGATGACAGAGGTGATCCGGCGGACGGCGACCGGCGGTTGCGTGCCTTTCGCGCGGCACAGAGCTTCTTTGCCCGGCGGCGGGCCCTGCTCCTGTTCGACGAGGTGGAAGACGTGTTCAGGGGCGGCGATAGCTACTGGGAACGCCAGAGCATCGCTCAAGCCCGCAAAGGCTGGATGAACCGCATGCTCGATGCCAATCCGGTACCGACGCTGTGGCTCTCCAACTCCATCGAGACGCTCGATCCGGCCTTCATCCGGCGTTTCGACATGATCGTCGAGTTGCCTATTCCCCCCAAGCCGCAGCGCGAACGCATTCTGCACGCCCGTTGCGGCGACTTGCTGCCTCCCCGCCACTTGTCACGCATCGCCACGGTGGAATGTCTGGCTCCCGCCGTGGTCACACGGGCCAGTGCAGTCGTGCGCTCCATCCGAGAAGAACTGGGCGAAGCACGCCTCGCCCCCGCTCTCGAGCATCTCCTCCATAACACCTTATGCGCGCAAGGCCACCGGGGCATCAAGACGACCGGCTTCATTCAACTACCGGAAACCTACGATCCCGCCTTCATCCACACCGACATCGACCTGGCCAAGATCGCCGAGGGCCTGGCCACCACCCGCTCAGGGCGGATTTGCCTGTATGGCCCGCCAGGCACAGGGAAAACCGCCTATGCACGCTGGCTGGCCGAACATCTGGGCGCGCCACTGCACGCCAGGCGCGCATCCGACATCATCTCCATGTGGGTCGGGGAAACCGAGAAAAATCTGGCGCGCGCCTTTCGGGGGGCCGAGCATGAAGGCGCAGTACTGCTCGTCGACGAAGTGGACAGCTTCCTCCAAGACCGCCGCAATGCGCAGCACAGTTGGGAAGTCACCGCCGTCAACGAAATGCTCACCCAGATGGAAACATTCCCCGGCGTATTCATCGCCTCGACCAATCTGATGCATGGACTGGACCAAGCCGCCTTGCGCCGTTTCGACATCAAGGCGCGGTTTGGCTTTCTGCGTCCCACACAAGCCTGGGCACTGCTCTGCCGCTACGCGACCTATCTGGAAATAGGACCTCCTGCACCGGAACTGGCGCTCCGCCTGGAGCGTCTTACCCACCTCACGCCAGGCGACTTCGCCGCCGTGCTGGGCCAGCATCGGCTGCACCGCATCACCTCGGCCGCCATGCTGGTGGAAGCGTTGGCAAGCGAATGCGCACTCAAGAATGGCGGCAGGACAAGCATCGGCTTTTTATGATCCGTCGTAACGATCTGCCATGAATACCTATTCGCTGGAGCGCTTTGTCCATGCGCAGCAATTCCACTACGCGCAGGCATTGGCGGAATTGCACGCAGGAAGAAAACAAACGCATTGGATGTGGTATGTGCTGCCGCAACTGCTCAGCCTGGGGCGCAGCCAGAAAGCGCATTACTACGGTATCGCCAATCGCGCCGAAGCCGCTGCCTATCTGGCGCATCCCCTGCTCGGCCCCAGGCTCATCGAATGCGTACGAGCCATTCTGGAACACAGGGACCGCAGCATCATCGACATATTGGGCTGGACCGACGGCATGAAACTCCAGTCATGCCTGACCCTGTTCCGCGCCGTGGCTCCATCCGAACCCATATTTGGAAGCGCTCTACACGCTTTCTATGAGGGCCATGAGGATGAGCAGACCCTGCGCCTGCTGGCTACCACTGCTGCCTGACGTGCTCTTGCAGCCGTTCCAGACTTCCTTGATACGACGCATCGGCGTTCCACAGCAAATCTCTTGCCAAGGTGGCCGCCAGCAGCAACACCCGTTCATGGCCCAGGCTTCCGCGCACCAAATCCAGCAATTGAAAGGCTTGCTCGCTACGCCCATGGCTTTCGTCTAGGAGTTGTACCTCTGGTGGAAAGACTTGGCATGCCCAACGGGCGAAGGAGCCATCCGCATGCATGGTCAGTTCGGCCTTCAGTCCCGGCTTTTGCACGATGGATTCGCGCTGCATCTCGAAAGATGCACCGCAGGTGCCGCAATAACGGTGCTGGCTGGCTTGCGGCTGGAGGAACTCCTCCGTCACCGGGCCATCGTAGCCTGGGCGCTTCAGAAAATCCGGTATTTCGAGAATGCCGCCGCGCTGCCAGCGCACTGCTTCAGGGGTTTCAAGCAACGCCACGATGAGATCAGCTGCGGCGTAACGGTCACAGGGCGTGGCCTGCCGCTGCAGGGCGGCGGCACTCAGCAGTCCGACTAATTTTCCGTGAATGATGGAAAGCGACTTCAATTCCGTCACTGGCTGAACTTCCTGGCGACGAACGCAATTGCCGGCGTATAAACGTCACCTCCATTTTCCTTACCAGAAAGGTTTTTGAACAGCCGGAATTTCTCTGGCATTTCACAGACAGCAACAAAAAAATCATCCTCCCCCCCCGGCGCCATCAGATTTTTCTCAATTTCATTGGCAAAGGTTTGGCAAAAACCCGATTCGGGTTGGCCTCGATTTTTCCTGACACTGCGAGCCGCCAGCGTCATGACCGCCAGCCCTACGGCGCCGGGATAATCATCGGGATTCTTTTCAAGAAATCTTACAGCGCTCATCGCCTGCGCCTGTACATTCGCCCATCGCTTTATGGCCAAACCAGTCAGCCCCCCTGTGCCATTGACCACTCTATTAAAGTTGGCTACTGCAGATTTCAACTCGAACCCGATCGTTCGATCTTGGTAGAAGGCCAGATAATCGACGCGCCCGGCAGATTGCCCCTCGTCATTTCCTCCGTCCTCTGGATCCATTTCCCTGCTGATGGGTCTATCTACTCTGGCTTCTGGATAGGAACGCTGGGCGACCCGCGACACTGCCGTAGCAAATATTCCTGAAACGATTCTCTCCCTGCCCCGCAGGGGCGGATTGAATACCATTTCTTTTCTGCCATCACACTTCTTATTCCCCCTATATTCCTCGCTTCTTTGGACACTCTCGGCCATGAGATGCCTGTAGTTCTCTGAAACCACCTCAATCAATACTGATTTCAGAAACTCGGCAATAGTCTTATCATTCTTATTAACCTGATGGCCGAAGTCTTTCCAGATAATCAACATACCCGTTCCTTCATTAAATCAATTGGCTGAATCCGACACCGCATCCACCATTTCCGGCGGCTCTTCCACGACCACCATGCGGCCAAACCCGCGCAGCCACTGCTCCAGTTGCAGCGTTCGCACCACCTGGGCGCGAATGCGCAGCCAATCCCCTCCCTCGCAGGGTTCATGCTTCTGCGACAAGGACAGCGGCGTTTCCAGCAGGTGCTGCCCCGCAATCCGGCGTATGCGGAAAACGAGGTCGATACGGTTCCCCCGGACAAAGCCGAATTGGCCTTCGGTGTCAAAACGCTCCAGGTCGAAATCAGCGGGGCGCGTGAACGGCAGGCCGGTATCGGTGGCGGAATGAAAACGGTGCAAGGTCAGGGTGCGCGCATCGGCATGGCCCTCGAAGCGTGCGACGAGAAACATGCGCACACCTTGCTGCACCAGCCCCAATGGCATCACGCGCTTGCGGCTACGCTTGCCTGCGACGTTGGAGTAGTCGATGTCCAGCCAGTGGTCGGCGTACAGGGCATCACCGACTGCCTGGAAGACGGCCTCGTCGATATCCGGAGGCAGCAGGGGCTGCGATGTAGAGATGGTGCGCGTCTTGCCCAGCCATGAACGCGCCTGCCGCGTCTCCTCGGGCCACCGCCGCAAACGGTCCTCGGCGGCATCGAACAGGCCGACGAGGGAGCGGCGCATGCGCACAGGCAGCAGGTATTTCATCTGCTGCCCGGCCATGGCGAGCAGTAGCGACTCCGATGGGTTCAGCGAGTGCGCCGCCAGGCCGGCTTGCGGCTTCCAGCAGAAGCCGTGGGGCTTGCTGCTGTCATCGCACTCGATGTCGTAGTGCTGGCACAGGAACTTGAGCAGGCTCTGGATGCGGCGCAGCGAGCGCTCCAGGCCCATGGCGGCCAACTGGGCGTGCAGTTCCCGCGCGGTGGTTTTTCCGTGGCGCGGTATGCGCTTGAGGATTTCCAGAGCAATGTGCAGGCTTTCCTGGGCAGCGGGGCGGGCGGGCATGACAGTGGGGAGGGTGGGCATGTATCTGCAACTCAATGTATCAAAGGTTGCATGAATGCCATCACGGCAAAGGCGGTCGTGGCTACCTTTGCAGTGTCCTCACCATTGCGAAATCCTGTGTCGCACCCAGGTGGGCACAGCGAGAAAAAGCCGTCAGCGGACTTCGCGCGGCACCACGTCGGTCACGTCGGCACCGCCTTGCGCCGCACGCGCCGAGGGGCTGGGGGCCGTCCAGCGCGCGGTGCTGCGGTAGACGGTGCTCCAGCCATCGCGCGGGCTCATGCGCATGGCCCAGGGCATGACCGGCCGGCCCGTGAGGCGCGCCCACAGTGCGCGCACCCCCCAGACGAGCGCCAGCACGGCAGCCGCGGCCAGCAGGCTCAGGAAAAAGAGCACGCCCATGGCGAGTACCACGAGGCGCAATGTCCACCGGATCGCGCCGGCCACTATGTCGTTCAAACCATGCCCCTTTCTGGCAGATGAAGCCCCGGGCGCGAGAAACGCCTGGAGCTTCTATGGTAGACCTCACCCTGCGGGGCGGGCCTCTCCGAAGTGGAATACCCCTGGGTCCTTCACCGGATCGACGTCCACGGGGATCGCGCTCTTGGGCGGGTAGCGCCCTTCGAGCAGCAGCTTGGACAGCGGGTTCTCGATGCGTTGCTGGATGGCCCGCTTGAGCGGGCGCGCTCCGAACACAGGGTCGAAGCCGACCTTGGCCAGCTCGCCCAGCGCAGCGGGCGACACCTGCAGAGCAAGGTCCATTTTCGCCAGCCGCGATTCCAGCAGCCGCAACTGAATGCGTGCAATCGCTTCGATGTGCTTCGCGTCGAGGCCGTGGAACACCACCGTCTCGTCGATGCGGTTGAGGAACTCGGGGCGGAAGTGCGTCTTCAGCTCGCCCCACACCGCTTCCTTGATGTCCTCGGAGTCCTGCCCCACCATGGCCTGGATCAGGTGCGAGCCGATGTTGCTGGTCATCACAATGACCGTGTTCTTGAAGTCCACGGTGCGGCCCTGGCCGTCGGTCAGGCGGCCGTCGTCCAGCACCTGCAGCAGCACGTTGAACACGTCGGGGTGGGCCTTCTCCACCTCGTCGAGCAGCAGCACGCTGTAGGGCTTGCGGCGCACGGCCTCGGTGAGGTAGCCGCCCTCCTCGTAGCCCACGTAGCCGGGCGGCGCGCCGATCAGGCGGGCCACGGAGTGCTTCTCCATGAACTCGCTCATGTCGATGCGAACCAGATGGTCTTCGCTGTCGAACAGGAAGCCCGCCAGCGCCTTGCACAGCTCGGTCTTGCCCACGCCCGTGGGGCCGAGGAACAGGAACGAGCCCGTGGGCCGGTTGGGGTCGGACAGGCCCGAGCGCGAGCGGCGGATGGCGTTGGCGACGGCGGAGATCGCCTCGTCCTGCCCCACCACGCGCTCGTGCAGCTTGTCTTCCATGTGCAGCAGCTTGTCCTTCTCGCCCTGCATCATCTTGGCCACGGGGATGCCCGTGGCGCGGCTCACCACCTCGGCGATTTCCTCGGCGCCCACTTGCGTGCGCAGCAGCTTGTGCTTGGCGCCAGTGCCGCCGGCCTCGCTGTCCTGCGCTTCCTTAAGCTGCTTTTCCAGCTCGGGCAGCTTGCCGTACTGCAGCTCGGCCACCTTGTTGAAGTCGCCCTTGCGCTTCAGGTCGTCGATCTGCGTGTGGATCGTGTCGATCTCCTTGCGGATCTGCTCGCTGCCCTGGGCGCTGGCCTTCTCGGCCTTCCAGACGTCTTCGAGGTCGGCGTATTCGCGCTCGATGTTGCCCAGCTCTTCCTCGATGAGCTGCAGGCGCTTCTGGGAGGCCTCGTCGGTCTCCTTCTTCATCGCCTCGCGCTCGATCTTGAGCTGGATCATGCGGCGCTCGAGCTTGTCCATCGCCTCCGGCTTGGAGTCGATCTCGATCTTGATCTTGGCCGCGGCCTCGTCGATCAGGTCGATGGCCTTGTCGGGCAGGAAGCGGTCGGTGATGTAGCGGTGGCTCAGCTCGGCCGCGGCGACGATGGCCGGGTCGGTGATGTCCACCCCGTGGTGCGCCTCGTAGCGCACCTGCAGGCCGCGCAGGATGGCGATGGTGTCTTCCACGCTGGGCTCGTCGACCAGCACCTTCTGGAAGCGCCGCTCCAGCGCTGCGTCCTTCTCGATGTACTTGCGGTATTCGTCGAGCGTGGTCGCGCCGATGCAGTGCAGCTCGCCGCGCGCCAGCGCGGGCTTCAGCATGTTGCCCGCGTCCATGGCGCCATCGGCCTTGCCGGCGCCGACCATGGTGTGAATCTCGTCGATGAACAGGATGATGCGCCCTTCCTCGTGCGCGACTTCCTTGAGCACGGACTTCAGCCGCTCCTCGAAGTCGCCGCGGTACTTGGCGCCGGCCAGCAGGCCCGCCATGTCCAGCGACAGCACGCGCTTGTTCTTGAGCGACTCGGGCACTTCGCCCTCGACGATGCGCTGGGCCAGGCCCTCGACGATGGCGGTCTTGCCCACGCCGGGCTCGCCGATCAGCACGGGGTTGTTCTTGCTGCGGCGCTGCAGCACCTGGATGGCGCGGCGGATCTCGTCGTCGCGGCCGATCACTGGGTCGAGCTTGCCCGCGCGGGCGCGCTCGGTCAGGTCGAGCGTGTACTTCTTCAGCGCCTCGCGCTGGCCCTCGGCCTCGGCGCTGTCCACCTTCTGGCCACCGCGCACGGCGTCGATGGCGGCCTCCAGGCTCTTGCGCGAAAGGCCGTTGTCCTTGGCGATCTGGGCGGCCTCGCCCTTGCTGTCGGTCAGCGCGAGCAGGAACAGCTCGCTGGCAATGAACTGGTCACCGCGCTTGATGGCCTCCTTCTCGGTCGCCTGAAGCACGCGGCCCAGTTCAGGGCTGGCCTGCACCTGATCCTGGCCCTGCACCTGGGGCAGGCGCTCCACGGCGGCCTCGGCCGCCTTCAGCAGGCCGGGCACATTGGCGCCGGCGCGCTGCAGCAGCGCGCGCGGGCCTTCGTCCTGGCGCAGCATGGCGACCAGCATATGGGCGGGCTCGATATAGGCGTTGTCGTGCCCCAGCGCGATGGACTGGGCATCGGACAGCGCTTCCTGGAACTTGGTCGTGAATTTGTCGAAACGCATGTGTAAACCTCCAATGGTTCGCTAATTGAGGTTCGGCGCGCCTTTTTCAACCCGCCATCGGCGCCGCCGCGATGCCCCAGCGCGCCAGGGCCGCGTCGTCGCTCACGCGCGCGTCCACCCAGCGCACGCCCTGGGGCGTGTCTTCCTTCTTCCAGAACGGTGCCTGGGTCTTGAGGTAGTCCATGAGGAACTCGCACGCCTGGAAGCTCTCGCCCCTGTGCGCCGCCGTGACGGCCACCAGCACGATCTGGTCGAGCGGCGCGAGCAGCCCCACGCGGTGGATGACGCGCACGCCAAACAGGTCGAACCGGCGCCGCGCCTCGGCCACCATCGCCTCGATGGACTTCTCGGTCATGCCGGGGTAGTGCTCCAGTTCCATCGACGCGACCGCATCGCCGTCGCTGCGATCGCGCACCGTGCCCACGAAGCAGCACACGGCGCCCACGCGACCGTCCTGCGCGCGCAGGGCGGCCAGTTCGGCGGAAACGTCGAAGTCGTCGGTCTGGATGGAAACGCTGGACATGCGGGAGGCGGCACGGGTTTGCTACAGTGCCCGCCACTTTAACGCCGCACCCCCCATGGCCACGCAATCCTTCACCTCCGACGGCTACACGCTCTACCCCTCGCCCCGCAACGTGCACCGCGTGGTCTTCGAATTCCAGGTGTTCGTGCCCCATCCCTACGCGCTGATCGACCTGCCCAGCTACGGGCTGGCGGGCCGCCACAGCCTGTTCTCGGCCTGCCGCACGGCCGACGGCAAGATGGGCCAGCTCGTCACCTTCGAGCAGGATGCCGACCGGCAGCGCTTCGAGGACCGCTTCGTGCCCGATTGACCTGGGGCAAAGACACTACAGCGCGCATGGTTTGCAATGGGGCCATTACATCCAGAAGGAACCGCCCCATGCAACTGCTCAAGCAACTCTTCACCACCGAGGTGGGCCTGTTCAGCGCCGTCGGCATCGGCATCATGCTGTGCATGGCCGGCTTCTTCCTCTGGCTGTTCACGCGCGACGACGCACCCAAGGACAAGCCGCACCCGTGACGCCGCATCGGCGGGACAATGCGCCGATGCACGACGACAACCAGATCACCGTCCCGCCCTCATTCATCGCCATCTACAGCGATGTGCGCCAGCGACTGCGCGAGAGCACGGCGGTGGTGCGCACGCGCTACGAACTCTGCGAAGACCTGGCCTGCCACCTGGTGGAGCACGCGCAGCAGCTCTACCACGTGCAGGCGCCATCTGAAGCCGAGATCCTGCGGCGCATCCACGCCGGCCTGGCCGCCGGTCCGGATTCCGGCGTGAACGCCGATGAAGCCGCCTGGATCACCTGCCGCCTGGCCGAGTTGCTGCAGTGGCCCTGCCCCGAGCTGCCACAGCCCGCCGCTATACTGCGCTGATGCCTTCGCGCCCCGCCCTCGCCCACCGCACCGCCTCCGTGGCGGCCGCGCCGTGCGTGGGCAAAGCGCCAAAACCCCAGCTCGTCTGACCGGAGCTGCGGTTCCGTCCGGATGAGCGACGGAACCGACAGGCACGATCTTTCCCCGTTTCCCTTTCAAGCCTCCAGGCCCCTGCGCGCATCCGTCCGGTGGTCTGCCCGGTCGCCATGCCTTGAAAGGACGAAACCGATGTCTTCCCTCCTCACCCCCGCCGGGTTCACCGGCCTGTGGATTCCCCTCGTCACCCCCTTCCACGCGGATGGATCGGTGGACCACGCCGCGCTGCGCGCGCTGGTGCAGCGGCTGCGCGCCAGCGGCATCGCCGGCGTGGTCGCGTGCGGCTCCACGGGCGAGGCCGCCGCGCTCGATGCCGCCGAGCAGGACGCGGTGCTGGACACCGTGCTCGGCGCGGCACAGGGCCTGCCCGTGGCCATGGGCCTGTCGGGCTACCACCTGGGCCACGTGCTGGAGCGCGTACGCGGCTGTAACGCCCGGCCCATGGCCGGCCTGCTGGTGCCCGCGCCCCACTACATCCGCCCCTCGCAGGCGGGCCTGCTGCACTGGTTCCGCGCGATCGCCGACGCGAGCGTGCATCCGCTGATCGTCTACGACATTCCCTACCGCACCGGCGTGACGCTGGAGCTGGAAACCCTGCGCGCGCTGGCGCAGCACCCGCGCATCCGCGCCATCAAGGACTGCGGCGGCAGCGCGGCCAAGACGCAGGCGCTCATCGCCGACGGGCAACTGCAGGTGCTGGCGGGGGAGGATGCGCAGATCCTGCCCACCCTGGCCCTGGGCGGCAGCGGCGCCATTGCCGCCAGCGCGCACTGGCAGCCCGGGCGCTTCGCCGAATTGATGCGCTGCGTGGCCGCCGGCGACCTGCCGCGCGCCCGGGCGCTGTGGCAAGCCCTGGCGCCGGTGGTGGAGGCCTGCTTCGCCGAGCCCAACCCCGCTCCCATCAAGGCCTTGCTCGCAAGCCAAGGCGCAATGCGGGCCGGCCTGCGCGCGCCGATGGAGGCGGCAAGCGCCGCGCATGCCCAGCGCATCGCGGCACTCGCGGCCGTGCAGGAGGTGGCGCTCAGCCGCCTGTGACGGGTGGGAAGAACGCCGCCTCGGCCCCCGGGGCCAGCGGCGCGTCGTCGCCCGCCATGACCTGGTCCAGCGCCATGCGCACCGCGCGCCCACGCGCCAGGCTGGCGGCCCAGGGGCCGCCGCGGGCGATGAGTTCGTCGCGCAGCGCACCCAGCGTGCCGGCCTGGGTCTGCAGCGTTTCCTGGCCGGTGCCCACCGCTTCGCGGATGGAGGCGAAATAGCGCACGGTGAGGGTCTTGCTTGTGCTCATGACAGCAGCTCCGCCATGGGGATGTAGCGCACGGTGTCTCCGCGCGCGATGGTGCAACCTGCGGGGTTGTCCACCACACCGTCGGCCCAGGCAGCCGAGGTGAGCACGCCCGAGCTCTGGTTGGGGAACAGCTCCAGCGTGCCGTCCGGCGCTCGGCGCACGCGCAGGAATTCGCGGCGCTTGTCGGCCCGGGGCCAGTCGAATCCAGCGGTGGCGGCCATGGACCTGGGAGCCGCATCGGCCACGCCCTGCAGCCGCAGCACGAAGGGCCGTACGAGCAGCGCGAAGGTCATGAAGCTGGAGACGGGGTTGCCGGGCAGGCCCATGAAGTGCGCACCGCCTACCCGGCCATAGGCGAAGGGCTTGCCGGGCTTCATGCCGATCTGCCACAGGCCCAACGTGCCCAGGCTTTCCACGGCGGGCCTGATGTGGTCTTCCTCGCCCACGGAGACGCCGCCGCTGGTGACGATGAGGTCGCACGCCTGCGCGGCCTCGCGCAGCGCGGCGATGGTGGCCTCGCGCCGGTCGGGCACGATGCCGAGGTCCGCCACCTCGCAGCCCAGGCGCTGCAGCAGGGTGCGCAGGAAGAAGCGGTTGCTGTTGTAGATGGCGCCGGGCTGCATGCGTTCGGGCTGCACTTCGCCGGGCATGACGAGTTCGTCTCCGGTCGAGAACAGGGCCACGCGCGGCCTGCGCGCCACCTGCAGGGTTCCCAGGCCGATGCTGGCGGCCAGGCCCAGGGCGGCGGGCGTGAGGCGCGTGCCGGCGGCGAGCACCTGCGCGCCCAGGGCGATGTCTTCGCCCGCACGGCGCACCCATTGGCCGGGCGCTGGCACCGCGTTCACGCGCACGCGGGTGCCGCCGTCCAGCGCCTCGCAGTCTTCCTGCATGACGATGGCGTCGGCCCCTGCGGGCACGGGCGCGCCGGTGAAGATGCGCGCGGCCGTGCCGGCGGCCAGCGGGGTGCCGGCAGCGCCGGCGGGAATGCGCTGGCTGACTGGAAGGGTGATCGGCAGCGCCACGCCCGGCGCCGCCACGTCGGCGCGGCGCACGGCGTAGCCGTCCATGGCGCTGTTGTCCAGTGGCGGCACCTGCAGCGGCGAGACGGCGGTCTGCGCGAGCACGCGGCCGTCGGCATCGAAGGTATCGACGGTGTCCGTGCCCACCAGCGGCGCGGCCTGCGCCAGCAGCTCGGCCAGCGCGTCGTCCAGGGGCTTGAGGGGGGGGCGCGTGCTCATCGCTCGGTTTCCAGGCTGGGGAAGGAATAGTCAAAGCGCTCGTCCTGCGCCAACAGCCAGCCCACGATGGCGGCCGGGTCGCGCACATCCAGCACCGGCAGCGGCGTGGGTGCGGGCAGCGGCGTGCCGTCGGTGGCGACGGCGACGATGCAGGGGTCGTGCGGATAGAGCGGGGGCCGCTCGCGGCTGTCGTGCCACTGGCCGCGCAGAAGCTCGATCTTGGGCAAATCCGCGTGCTTGAAGCCTTCCACCAGCACCCAGTCCACCGCCGGGTCCAGCGCGGCCAGCAGTTCGGGCACGCGGGGTTCGCGCGGCTGGTCGTATTCGCGCATCAGCGCCAGGCGCTGGTCGGAAGCGATGAGCACCTCGCTCGCGCCCGCCTTGCGGTGGCGCCAGCTGTCCTTGCCTTCGTGGTCGATGTCGAAGCCATGGTGCGCGTGCTTGACGACCGACACGCGCTGGCCGCGCGCGCGCAGGCCGGCGATGACCTGCTCCAGCAGCGTGGTCTTGCCGCTGCCCGAATAGCCGGCGAAGCCGACGACCTTCATGGCGCCATCCTTCCAAATTGATAGCTGCCAGCGCTTGACAGGCAAGCGCTGGAGGCCGATTTGACCCTCAATCGCAGTGGGCGGCGATGTAGGACTTCACCTGCTGAGCGTCGGCCGGCATCACGGTCACGCGCTTCGGCAGGGCTTCGATGCCCTCGAACTTCGCGGGGCGGTCGGGCGCGCGGCCCAGGGCTTCCTCGATGGTGGCGGCGAACTTGATGGGCAGCGCCGTCTCCAGCACGACCATGGGCACGGCCGGATCGCCCCGCAACGCACGCGCCACCTTCACGCCATCGGCGGTATGGGTGTCGATGATCTGGCCGAAGCGCTCCCAAGTGTCCTTGATGGTGGCGAGGCGGTCGGCGTGCGTGCTCTTGCCGCTCACGAAGCCGTAGCGCGCGGCGGCGTCCTTGAAGGCGGCGTGGCCGCTCAGGTCGAAGCGGCCCTGGCGGCCCACGCCGTCCTCGAACAGCGCGCGCGTGGCGGCGCCCGCATTCGCATCACGCCCCAGCAAGTCGAACACGAAGCGCTCGAAGTTGCTGGCCTTGCTGATGTCCATTGACGGGCTGGAGGTCTCGTAGGTCTGCGCGCTGCCGCGCACCTGGTAGACGCCGGTGCGGAAGAACTCGTCGAGCACGTCGTTCTCGTTGGTGGCAACGATCAGGCGGTCGATCGGCAGGCCCATCTGCCGCGCCACGTGGCCCGCGCAGACGTTGCCGAAGTTGCCGCTGGGCACGGCGAAGCTGACCTTTTGCGCGTTGCTTTCCGTGGCCTGGATGTAGCCCGCGAAGTAGTAGACCACCTGCGCGAGCAGCCGCGCCCAGTTGATCGAGTTGACGGTGCCGATCTTGTACCTGGCCTTGAACGCATGGTCGTTGCTCACGGCCTTGACGATGTCCTGGCAGTCGTCGAACACGCCCTCGATGGCGAGGTTGTGGATGTTCTCGTCCTGCAGCGAGAACATCTGCGCCTGCTGGAACGGGCTCATGCGCCCGTGCGGGCTGGTCATGAAGACGCGGATGCCTCGCTTGCCGCGCATCGCGTATTCGGCCGCGCTGCCGGTGTCGCCGCTGGTGGCGCCCAGGATGTTGAGCTGCTCGCCGCGCCGCGCCAGTTCGTACTCGAACAGGTTGCCCAGCAGCTGCATTGCCATGTCCTTGAAGGCCAGCGTGGGGCCATTGGACAGGGCCTCGATCCACAGGCCGTCTTCAAGGTGGCGCAGCGGCACGATCTCGCCGGTGCCGAAGACCTCGGCGGTGTACGTTTTCTCGCACAGGCGCTTCAGGTCGGCGGCGGGGATGTCGTCGATGTAGAGCGAGAGCAGGCGGAAGGCCAGCTCCGCATAGCCCTGCTTGTGGTAGACCTCACGCAGCTCCGTGAGCTGCGCGTCGCTGATCTGCGGATAGCGCTCGGGCAGGTACAGGCCGCCGTCGGGCGCCAGGCCTTCGAGCAGGATGTCGCAGAAGCGCTTGCGGTCCGGATGGCCGCGCGTAGAGAGGTACAGCATCAGTTCAGCTCCTCCTTGCGGATGCGCGTGATCGGCGCCAGTACCGTGGGCAGGCCCTGGATCTGCGCCAGCGCCGCGTCCATGTCGCCCTCGCGCGTGTCGTGCGTGAGGATGATGAGGTCGGTCTGCGTGGAGCCCTCGCCGCCCACCTCGTCGGCCTCGCGCTGCAGCACCGCGTCGATGCTGATGCCCGAGCCGGCCAGGATGCCGGTGATCTTGGCGAGCACGCCGGCCTCGTCGGCCACGCGGATGCGCAGGTAGTAGCTGGTGACCACGTCGGCCATGGGCAGCACGGGCAGCTCGCCGCTGGCGGCCGCCAGCGTGTGGCTCTGGAAGGCCAGCGCGGGCACGCGGTGCGCGGGATCAGCCTCGATCAGGCGGGTGATGTCCACGAGGTCGGCGATCACCGCGCTGGCCGTGGGCTCGCTGCCCGCGCCCTTGCCGTAGTACAGCGTGGTACCCACGGCGTCGCCGTGCACCACGACGGCGTTCATCGCGCCCTCGACGTTGGCGATCAGCCGCTTGGCGGGCACCAGGCTCGGGTGCACGCGCAGCTCGATGCCCTTGGGCGTGCGCTTGGTGATGCCCAGCAGCTTGATGCGGTAGCCCAGCTGCTCGGCGTAGCGGATGTCGGCCCCGGCGAGCTTGGTGATGCCTTCCACGTAGGCCTTGTCGAACTGCACCGGGATGCCGAAGGCGATGGCGCTCATGATGGTGGCCTTGTGCGCGGCATCCACGCCCTCGATGTCGAAGGTCGGGTCGGCCTCTGCGTAGCCCAGGCGCTGCGCCTCTTTCAGCACCACGTCGAAGTCCAGGCCCTTGTCGCGCATCTCGGAGAGGATGAAGTTCGTCGTGCCGTTGATGATGCCGGCCACCCACTGGATCTGGTTGGCCGTCAGGCCCTCGCGCAGCGCCTTGATGATGGGAATGCCGCCGGCCACGGCCGCCTCGTAGGCGACGACCACGCCCTTCTCCGCGGCGGCCTTGAAGATCTCGGTGCCATGCACGGCCAGCAGCGCCTTGTTGGCGGTGACCACGTGCTTGCCCGCGGCAATCGCCTCCAGCACGAGCTGCTTGGCGATGCCGTAGCCGCCGATCAGCTCCACCACGATGTCGATCTCGGGGTTGGCGATCACCTCGCGCGCATCGCCCACCACGCGGGCCTTGTCGCCTACGATGGAGCGCGCGCGGGCGGTGTCCAGGTCGGCCACGCAGGCGATCTCGATGCCACGGCCCGCGCGGCGGCGGATCTCCTCCTGGTTGCGCTGCAGCACGTTGAACACGCCGCTGCCCACGGTGCCGATGCCGAGCAGGCCAACTTGGATGGGTTTCATATCAGGATTACCAGTCAAAATGGGCTGCAGCGCTTAGCAGGAAAGCGCCAGCAGCTATCAAAAGATGAGTTTCACGCGGCCTTCGCGTGGCGCTGCCGGTAGGCGGCCAGGAACCCGGCCAGGCGGCCGATGGCCTCGCGCAGGTCGTCCTCGTGCGGCAGGAAGACGATGCGGAAGTGCTGGTGGTCGGGGTAGTTGAAGCCCGAGCCCTGCACCAGCATCACGCGCGTGGCGCGCAGCACTTCCATGAAGAACTGGCGGTCGTCGGCGATGGGGTACATCTCCGGGTCGAGCCGCGGGAACATGTAGAGCGCCGCCTGCGGCCTGACGCAGGTGACGCCGGGGATCTGCGTGATGAGCTCGTAGGCCAGGTCGCGCTGGCGGCGCAGGCGCCCGCCGGGCCGCACCAGGTCGTTGATGCTCTGGTAGCCGCCCAGCGCCGTCTGGATCGCCCACTGGCCCGGCACGTTGGAGCCGAGCTTGAGGTTGGCCAGCATGTTCAGGCCTTCGATGTAGTCGCGCGCGTCGGCCTTGGGGCCGGAGATCACCATCCACCCCGCGCGGTAGCCGCAGGAACGGTAGGCCTTGGAGAGCGAATTGAAGGTGAGCGTGAGCACGTCGGTGGACAGGCTCGCCATCGAGGTGAACTGCACGCCGTCGTATAGCACCTTGTCGTACACCTCGTCCACCAGCAGCACGAGGTTGTGCTCGCGCGCGATCTGCACGATGCCCTTGAGCAGCTCGGTGGAGTACAGCGCGCCGGTGGGGTTGTTCGGGTTGATGACGACGATGCCGCGCGTGCGCGGGCCTATTTTTGCGCGCATGTCGGCCAGGTCGGGCATCCAGCCGTCGTCCTCGCGGCACTCGTAGTGCACCGGCTTGCCGCCCGAGAGGCTGGTGGCCGCCGTCCACAGCGGGTAGTCGGGCGAGGGCACGAGCAACTCGTCGCCGTCGTCGAGCAGCGCGTTGGTCGCCATCACGATGAGCTCGCTGGCGCCGTTGCCCAGGTAGATGTCGTCCAGCGTCACGCCCGCGATGCCGAGCTGCTGGGTGTAATGCATCACCGCCTTGCGCGCGGCGAAGATGCCCTTGCTGTCCGAGTAGCCCGCCGAGTTGGGCAGGTTGCGGATCATGTCCTGCTGCACTTCCTCGGGCGCATCGAAGCCGAACGGGGCCATGTTGCCGATGTTCAGCTTGATGATCTTCTGGCCTTCGTCCTCCATCTGCTTGGCCGCGTCCACGATCGGGCCTCGGACATCGTAGAGAACGTTGCTCAGCTTCGCGGACTTGTGGATCGGCTTCATGGACGGGCCCAGGGCATCAATAGGGGGAAAACCTATAATTTGACCACAGTTCCCCCGACGGCCCCCGCATGAAATTCCAGCCCGACCGCTCCGACGTACAGACCATCACCGCCTATGGGCCGGGCTGGATCGGCATCGACGCCGACAAGGTCACCGCCAGCGTGGTCGTGGGCTCGCACGGCCAGCGCATCGACTGGCATTGCGACCGCTTCGAGGACCTTACGCCCGCGCACTTCGCCCAGCTGGCCGAACTCGACGCCGAGGTCGTGATCTTCGGCAGCGGCGCACGCAACCGCTTTCCGCCCGCCGCCTGGCTGCAGCCGCTGATGGCGCGGCGCATCGGCCTGGAGACCATGGACACCCAGGCAGCCTGCCGCACCTACAACATCCTGGCGGGCGAAGGGCGCAACGTGGTCGCGGCGCTGCTGCTGGAGCCGCCGGCAAGACACCATCCGTAACTCGGGCACCTGGGCGCCCACTCGCGAATAAGAGGCGTTCGGGGTAGAATCGCGTGTTGCGGTCGGGGGGCACTTGCCTACAAGCCAGACCCATTTTCCCCCGGCTTTTCATCGGCTAATTGCAGAGAGATAGAAGCGCCATGGCGATCGTTGTCAACAAACCCCTTCCTGAATTTGAAGCCAACGCGACCGGCGGAATCAAGGTCACCAATACTTCGCATCAGGGCCAGATCCTGATCCTGTACTTCTACCCCAAGGACAACACGCCGGGCTGCACCACCGAGGCCATGCAGTTCCGCGACAAGTTCAAGGACTTTGTGAAGGCCGGCGCCACCGTGTTCGGCGTCTCGCGCGACAACATGAAGTCGCACGACGATTTCAAGGAAAAGCTGGAGCTGCCCTTCGAGCTGATCGCCGACACCGAAGAGAAGATGTGCCACATGTTCGGCGTGGTCAAGAACAAGATCATGTACGGCAAGAAGGTCAAGGGCATCGAGCGCAGCACCTTCCTCGTCGGCCCCGACGGCATGCTGGTGCAGGAGTGGCGCGGCCTGAAGGTTCCCGGCCACGTGGACGAAGTGCTCAAGGCCGTCAAGGCCATCAAGGCCCCTGTCAAGAAGGCTGCCTAAAGCCCGCCCGGCCCGCGCGCCACTGCACGGGCGCCGTCACGGGGAGCATGCATAATGGGTCAATGCTGCTGAAAAACGCACCGCACCCTCCCCGCTCGCAAGCCGCCTTGGTCCCCAGGCGGCTTTTTGCTTTTTGACATCTTCCAGCGAGACCTCCCGCACCATGCCCCTGCCTCCCGCACCGACCAAGCGTGCCGCCCTGCTCGCACCGGACGCCTACCGCATGACCGCCTCCCAGGAGGAGCCGGATGCCGAGGCCGCTCCCGCCCCGGCCGTGACGGCGGCCGCCGCGCCCAAGAAGACTGCGCCTAAATCCAAAGCCGCCCCCGCCGCCGCCCGCAGGAGCACCAGCGCCCCGAAGGACCAGCCCGCCGCCCGCGCGCCCCGCGTGGAAACCGCGGTCCCGGACCTTGCGCCCGCCCCGCGCGCCGACAGCGTCGCCCCCCAGCCCCGCCGCCAGCCCGAAGCCGCTGCGCCGCGCAAGCGCGCCGCCACCGGCCCCAAGAAGATGTTCGTGCTCGACACCAACGTGCTGCTGCACGACCCGACGAGCCTGTTCCGCTTCGAGGAGCACGACATCTTCCTGCCGATGATCGTGCTGGAGGAGCTCGACGGCCACAAGAAAGGCATGACCGAGGTGGCCCGCAACGGCCGCCAGGCCAGCCGCACGCTCGACGCGCTGGCCGCCGCGCAAGGCGCGCAGGACATCGCCAATGGCCTCAAGCTCGACGCCACCGGCCAGCGCGCCGCCACCGGGTGCCTGTATTTCCAGACCGCCCCGCTGCAGTACGACTTGCCCACGAGCCTGCCGCAGGGCAAGGCGGACAACCAGATCCTGGGCGTGGTCGAGGCGCTGCGCAGGCAGCACGCGCCGCGCGAGGTGGTGCTGGTGTCCAAGGACATCAACATGCGCGTCAAGGCCCGCGCGCTGGGCCTGCCCGCCGAGGACTACCAGAACGACAAGGCCCTGGAGGACGGCGACCTGCTGTACTCCGGCAGCCTGGCCCTGCCGGCGGACTTCTGGACCAAGGCCGGCAAGAACGTCGAGAGCTGGCAGAACGGCGCCCACACGTACTACCGCATCAGCGGCCCGGTCGTGTCGCAGCTCATGATCAACCAGTTCGTCTATTTCGAGGCGCCGGGCGAGCCCAGCCTCCATGCGCGCGTGACCGAGATCCGCGACCGCACGGCGGTGCTGGAGACGCTCAAGGACTACGGCTCGTCCAAGAACGCCGTCTGGGGCGTGAACACGCGCAACCGCGAGCAGAACTTCGCCATGAACCTGCTCATGGACCCGGAGGTGGACTTCGTCACCCTCACCGGCACCGCCGGCACCGGCAAGACCCTGCTCACGCTGGCCGCCGGCCTCACGCAGGTGCTGGACGAGCGCCGCTACACCGAGATCATCATGACCCGCGCCACCGTCAGCGTGGGCGAGGACATCGGCTTCCTGCCCGGCACCGAGGAAGAAAAGATGGGCCCCTGGATGGGCGCGCTGGACGACAACCTCGAATTCCTCGCCAAGGGCGACGGCGGCAACGCGGGCGAATGGGGCCGCGCCGCCACCAACGAACTGATCCGCAGCCGCATCAAGATCAAGAGCATGAACTTCATGCGCGGGCGCACCTTCCTCAACAAGTACGTCATCATCGACGAGGCGCAGAACCTCACGCCCAAGCAGATGAAGACGCTCATCACCCGCGCCGGCCCCGGCACCAAGATCATCTGCATGGGCAACCTCGCGCAGATCGACACGCCCTACCTCACCGAGGGCTCCTCGGGCCTGACCTACGCGGTGGACCGCTTCAAGGGCTGGCCCCACAGCGGCCACATCCTGCTGGCGCGCGGCGAACGCTCGCGCCTGGCGGACTTTGCCAGCGAGGTGCTGTAAGCGCCTGCCCATGATGACGGACAAGCCGGTCACGTCGGTACTCCAGGCGGGCATACATCTCTCCGAGGAGCAGCCCGCGCCGTACTACGTGCAGCTGCAGCGCCAGCTGCGGGCGCTGATCGACAGCGGTGCCCTCAGCGAAGGCAGCCACCTGCCCTCCGAGCGCGACCTGGCCGACACGCTCAAGATCAGCCGCACCACCGTCAAGCGCGCCTACGACGCGCTGCGCGATGCCGACGTGATCGCCAGCGGCCAGGGGCGCGGCGGCACCGTGGTCAAGGGCACGCCGCGCGTCAGCCCCGTCATGGCGCGCCTCAAGGGCTTCACCGAAGAGATGCGGGAATTGGGCATGGAGCCATCCGCCCGCCTGCTGGGACTGCAGGTGGTGCACGAGCGCACCATCGCCAGCATCTTCGCCCGCCCCTCGCACGCGCCGCTGCTGCACGTGCGCCGCCTGCGCCTGGGCAACGGTACGCCCATGTCGCGCGAACTGGCGTGGTACGACCTCACCCTGGCCCCTCAGCTCGAAGACTGGAGCGGCGAAGGCTCCATCTACGCCTGGCTGCGCGAACGCTGCGGCATCTCCATGGCCGGCGCCGAGCAAAGCATCGAGGCCGCCATGAGCAGCCCGCAGGAGATGGAAGCCTTCGGGTTCGACACCCCCATGCCCTGCCTGCTCATCAAGCGCAAGAGCCTGGACGCCGAAGGGCGGCTGATCGAGTACGTCGAGGGCACCTTCCGGGGCGATGCCTACGCCTACCGGGTTCACCTGGCAGGATAGGCATCAAATTGCCCCCTAGCGCTTGACTGGCAAGCGCAAGCAGCTATCTTTTTTGATTCACCCGCAGTTTGCGGTGCCCGCCCAGCACACCCAGCGCCGCCGCCAGCAGGCCCAGCGCCCAGGGCGCATCCACGGGAATGGCCTGCGGCCCGCCGGGAGCCACCGGAGCCACCACGCAATCGATCTGCACGTTCGCCACATCGGCAGCAGCATTGCCCTGGCCGTTGGCCGTAACCGCGCAGAGCTGCCCCGCAGGCTGGGCGAGGACGGTGACGTCATAGGCCCCGCCTGGCGCCACGGGCATGGCGAACACGAAGGGGGCCGGACCGGCAGGCGCCGGGGCTGGCACGGCCAGGTCGCCGCTGCCGTTGTTGCGCAGCACCAGGCCCGCGCCGGTCAGGCCGGTGATGGTGCCGCCAATGGTGAAGGCGGGCATCAGCCGGGCGATGCGAGGATGCGCCTCGCCTCCCACCTGGGTAAACCACCCGCCAATCAGCACCTTGCCATCAGGCTGAACCGAGACGCTGTTGACGATGTAGTCCGCCCCAGCACCGGGATTGAAGGTGGTATCCAGCGTGCCATTGGCGTTGAGCCGGGCAATACGGTTGCGCGCAACGCCATCCACCTCAGTGAATTCCCCGCCGATCAGCACCTTGCCATCGGGCTGCAGGGCCAAATGCAGAGGCGCGCCATTGGTGCCTGTTCCTGGATTGAAGGCGGCATCCAGCGTGCCATTGGCGTTGAGCCGGGCAATGCGGTTGCGCGCAACGCCATTCACCTCGGTAAACGACCCGCCGATCAGCACCTTGCCATCGGGCTGCAGGGCCAAGTGCCAAGGCGTGCCATTGGTGCCTGTTCCTGGATCGAAGGTGGCATCCAGCGTGCCATTGGCGTTGAGCCGGGCAATGCGGTTGCGCGCAACGCCATTCACCTCGGTAAACGCCCCGCCGATCAGCACCTTGCCATCGGGCTGCAGGGCCAAGTGCCAAGGCGTGCCATTGGTGCCTGTTCCTGGATCGAAGGTGGCATCCAGCGTGCCATTGGCGTTGAGCCGGGCAATGCGGTTGCGCGCAACGCCCCCCACCTCGGTGAACCGCCCCCCGATCAGCACCTTGCCATCGGACTGCAAGGCCAAGCGCAGAACCTCGTCATTGGCGCCTGTCCCTGGATCGAAGGTGGCATCCAGCGTGCCATCGACGTTGAGCCGGGCAATGCGGTTGCGCGGCGACGCACCGTACAACTGATCAAAATCCCCCCCGATCAGCACCTTGCCATCAGGCTGCATGGCAAGAGAGTACACAGAGCGTCCGTTAAGAAGCCCCGGAGCTTGGAAAGAGGCATCCACCGTGCCGTCGGTATTCAGAAGGGCAACGCCTTCAGTGGGTGTGCCGTTCACTCCTGAGAAGGGCCCATTAATCAGCACCTTGCCACTGGGCAACGAAATGATGTTGTCCACCGCATATGTCGACACACTAAACCCCGGATCAGGCATCCAGTTGGCCTGAGCCAGCGCCGCGCCCGCCAGCCCTTGCCAAAGCAGCATGGCGCCGCACAACCTCATGGACAACCGCAGCGTGCGATTCATGGGCGTTCCTCTCTCCAAAAAGTTTCAATGGTCAAAACAACCGCCAACGCTTGCCCAGCAAGCGCCAGAAGCTATTGATTCAATAGTGATCGCGCCGCGCCCTGCGCCAGCCCGCCACGCCCAGCAGGGCCGACAGCAGCGCCAGCGCCCAGGGCGCATCCACGGGGATCGCCTGCGGCCCGCCGGGGCCGATCGCAGGGCTGGGCACAAGCCGCGCGAGGCGGGCGGTGCCTGGCTGTCCATTGACTTGGGTGAACCGTCCGCCCAACAACACCGTACCGTCGCTATGGAGGGCCAGCGCGTATACCAAGTCATCGGCCCCCGTGCCTGGGTCGAACGTGCCATCAAGCGAGCCGTCTGCATTGAGCCGGGCGATGCGGTTGCGCGCCACGCCATCCACCTCGGTGAAGTCGCCGCCGATCAGTATCTTGCCGTCGGCCTGCAAGGCCATGGCCCGCACGGCACCGTTGGGGCCAGTTCCCGGCACGAACGCAGGGTCGGACGCACCGTCGGCAGCATTCAGCCGCACAACGGCATCCACGCCGCCGAACGGAAAGCCCGCCCGCAGCACCTCTCCTCCAGGCAGCAGGGCAATGCTGCTGACAGCACTTGCCGATGCCGGGGCGAACGTGGCGTCGAGCGTGCCGTCGGCGTTCAGCCGCGCGATGTTGCGCCGCACCACGCCCCCCACAAGGTTGAAGCTGCCGCCGATCAGTATCTTGCCGTCAGCCTGCACGGCCAGGCTGTTCACCACGCCATCGACATCCGGGTTGAACGTGCCGTCGAGCGAGCCGTCTGCATTGAGCCGTGCGATGTGGTTACGCGCCACGCCGTCCACTTCAGTGAAGTCGCCGCCGATCAGCACCTGGTTGAGCCCCTGCATCCTCACGGCCCACACAACGCTGTTGGTGCCTGTACCCGGATCGAACGTGCCGTCGAGCGTGCAATCGTCATGGAGCCGGGCAATACCGCTGCGCGCCACGCCGTCCACCTGGGAGAAACCGCCACCGATCAGCATCTTGCTATCCCAGCCCCGCACCGCCAGGGCATACACGACACCGTTGGGGCCTGGGGCGGGAGCGCAGGAGGCATCCAGCGCGCCGTTGGCATTCAAATTCAGCCGTGCGAGACGCGAGTGCGGCACACCCGACACGGTGGTGAATGCGCCACCGATCACCACCCGTTCACCATCGACCCACGGTGCGATGGCGAGCACGTTGTTGCCAACCGTGGCCGTGAATGACGGGTCTGGCACCCAATTGGCCTGCGCCTGCACCGCGCCCACCAACCCCAGCCACAGGCCCATCCCTCCCAGCAGCCGCCACGGCACGGCCCGCACCTGGCGGGTGGAAAACCGGATTGAGGAGCGCCGCGCGCCCCGGCAGATGTGCTGCATGGATGACCCTCTCCAAGAAAATAAAGAATCCAATTAAACACCAAAACATGCATTGGACTGCTTTTTTTTTTGGATTTCTGTTGGGATCTATCCAGTGGCGGTTTTTCCGTCCAGCAGCGTCTGCACTTCGGCCATGCATGGCAGCGTGGAGAGAATGCCGCCCCGGCTGGCGGCCAGCGCGCCGCAGGCGTTGGCCATGGCGAGCGCCTGGGCCATGGGCTGGCCGTGGGCCAGGGCGGCGCACAGCCCGGCGCTGAAGGCATCGCCCGCACCCACGGGCTGCTCGGCCCTCACGGGGTAGCCGGGCAGGCGCAGCAAGGCGCCGCCGCGCGCGTGGGCCACGCAGCCTTGCGCGCCCAGGGTGATGACGAGCCACTGCCCGCCCGGCCACTGGCGCCAGAGAGAGGACGGCGGGGCGGCATCCGGCGCGCCGGCCAGGCCGAAGCTGCGCAGCAGGCATTGCGCCTCGACGCGGTTGACGACGAGGATGCTGGCGGCATCCAGCAGCCCGACGCAGGCCATGCCGCCGGGCCAGGGCGAGGGGTTGAGCACGGTGACGGCACCTGCGGCGCGCGCCTGGCGCAGGGCCTGGGCGGCCAGCGGAGGGGGTACTTCAAGCTGGGCGTAGGCGACGGCGGCGTGTTCCACGCAGGGGCGCGCATGCAGCAGTTCGCGCTCGCCCAGCAGGGCGTTGGCGCCAGGATAGACAGCGATGGCGGGATCGCCCTGCGCATCGATCAGCCCGCAACCCTGGCCGGAGTGCGGGCCGAGACGGTGGACGTAAGCCGCACCCAGCCTCTCCTGCGCCAGCAGTTGCAGCAGTGCGTCGCCCGCCGCGTCGTGGCCCACGGCCAGGAGCAGATCGACCGCCGCACCCAGCCGGTGCGCGCCCAACGCCACGGCCAGGCCCTTGCCCGCGCACTCGCGCACGTAGGCGCTGGCCTGCTGGCTTTCGTCGCTGCCGGGGCGGCGGGGCACGAACCAGCAGTGGGCCTCGACGAAGCTGCCGATGACGAAGAGCCTGCGCCGGGGCGCGCCGATGAGGTGTGGCATGGCACGAGGATACCAATGCGACGCCATTCAACCCAGGGAACCATCGTGTGCTTGCACTATCCTTCCCCCATGGCCATCAACTGGATCACCGCATTGAAGATCGTGCCCTGGGGCGAGGTGCTCAACGCCGCACCGCAGATCGCCCAGGGCGCACGCCGGCTGTTCAGCGACACGCAGAAGCAGCAGCCAGCGCCCTCCCCCACACCGCAGGCCGCGCAGGCTGACCCATCGGAGGCGTTGCGCGCGCGCATCCTGGCGCTGGAAGACGAGCAGCGCGCCTCTGCCGTGCTGATCCAGTCGCTGGCCGAGCAGAACGCCCAGGTGGTGCGCGCCGTCGATGCGCTGCGCGTGCGCAGCCAGCGGCTGCTGGCCGCAGTCTGCATGCTGGCCGTGGCAACGGCCGGGCTGCTGGCCTGGGCGGTATCGCAGTGATTCCGCTACCGAATCAATAGCTGCTTGCGCTTGCTGGACAAGCGCCAGCGGCCGATTTGGCTAAAAGTCGTCGCCGTAGCCCATCGCCAGGTTCTCGAAGCGCGTCTGGTTCTTCTGGAAGAACAGTTTCACCGTTCCCGTGGGGCCGTTACGCTGCTTGCCGATGATGACCTCGGCGATGTTGGGCTCCTTGGAGTCCTTGTTGTAGTAGTCGTCGCGGTAGATGAACATGATGATGTCCGCGTCCTGCTCGATGGCGCCGGATTCGCGCAGGTCGCTCATCATGGGCCGCTTGTCGGTGCGCTGCTCCACCGAGCGGTTGAGCTGCGACAGCGCGATCACCGGGCACTGCAATTCCTTGGCGAGCATCTTGAGGCCGCGCGAGATTTCGCCGAGTTCGGTCGCGCGGTTGTCGGAACTGCTGGAGCCCGAGCCGCTCATGAGCTGCAGGTAGTCGACCACGATCAGGCCCAGCTTGCCGCACTGGCGCGCCAGGCGCCGGGCGTTGGCGCGCAGTTCCGACGGCGTGAGGCCGGGCGTTTCGTCGATGTGCAGGCTCACGGTGCGCAGGCGCTCGATGGCCTCGGTCAGGCGCGGCCACTCCTCGTCGCTGAGCTTGCCGGTGCGCAGGTTGCCCTGGTTCACGCGGCCGATGGAGCCCACGATACGCACGGCAAGCTGCGCCGCGCCCATTTCCATCGAGAAGATGGCGACGGGCAGGCCCTCGTTGAGCGCCACGTGCTCGGCGATGTTCACCGCGAACGAGGTCTTGCCCATCGACGGGCGCGCGGCCAGCACCACGAGGTCGCCCGCCTGCAGGCCGCTGGTCATGCGGTCGAGGTCGGCGAAGCCCGTGGGCACGCCGGTCACGTCCATGGGGTTGTCGGCCATCTCCTGCACGCGGTCGAGCAGGTCGATCACCAGCGAATCCAGCGACTGGAAGCCCTGCTTCATGCGCGAGCCCTCTTCGCCGATGGCGAAGATCTTCTGCTCGGCCTCGTCCAGCACGCGCTCCACGGGCTTGCCCTGCGGGTTGAAGGCGTTGGTGGCGATCTCGTCGCTGGCCGTCACCAGCTTCCTCAGGATGGCGCGCTCGCGCACGATTTCCGCGTAGCGGCGGATGTTGCTGGCGCTGGGCACGTACTGCGCCAGGCTGTTGAGGTAGGCCAGCCCGCCCGTTTCCTCGGCCTTGCCCAGGCCCTGCAGGTGCTCGTAGACGGTGATGACGTCGGCGGGCTTGCTGGCGTTGATGAGCGCACCGATGGCCGCGTAGATCTGCTGGTGCTCGTGGCGATAGAAGTCGCCGTCCACGAGCAGGTCGCCCACGCGGTCCCACGCCATGTTGTCCAGCAGCAGGCCGCCGAGCACGCTGGATTCGGCCTCGATGGAATGGGGCGGCACGCGCAGCTGGGCCACTTCGCGGTCCAGCGGCGCGGGGGCGAAGCCGTCGAGGGAGGGAGACGGAACGGCGGACATGGAACTCAAGGCTTTCTGGAGGGCAAGCGGGGATGCTAGCGGGCGCGGGCATCGCCGTCATTGCACAACCCTGTGGATAAACGGTGGGCGGGAGGTGCACAAGAAAAGCAAAAGCCGCCCGGGGGGCGGCTTTTGCTGCGGGCGTGAGCCCGAAGGTCAGGCGGTTTCGCCGTAGACCGACACGGTCACTTCGACAGCCACGTCGGTGTGCAGGGCCACGGTGACGGTGGTGTCGCCCACGACCTTGATCGGGCCGTTGGGCAGGCGCACTTGCGACTTCACCACTTCGTAGCCTTGCTTGTTCAGCTCTTCGGCGATGTCGTGGTTGGTCACGGAGCCGAACAGGCGGCCGTCCACGCCGGCCTTCTGGGTCAGCTTGACGGTGGTGCCGCCGAGCTTCTCGCCTTGCGCCTGGGCGGCGGCCAGCTTCTCGGCGGCAGCCTTTTCCAGTTCGGCGCGGCGGGCTTCGAACTCGGCCTTGGCGGCCTCGGTGGCACGGCGGGCACGGCCCGAGGGGATCAGGAAGTTGCGGGCGTAACCGTCCTTGACCTTGACGATTTCGCCGAGGCTGCCGAGGTTGACGACCTTGTCGAGCAGGATGACTTGCATGGGAATCGTGCTCCTTAGATCTTGTGCTGGTCGCTGTAGGGCACCAGGGCCAGGAAGCGGGCACGCTTGATGGCGGTATTGAGCTGGCGCTGGTAGATGGCGCGCGTGCCGGTCAGGCGCGCTGGGATGATCTTGCCGTTCTCGGCGATGAAGTCGCGCAGGGTGTCGACGTCCTTGTAGTCGATCTCTTCGACGCCGGCGACCGTGAAGCGGCAGAAGCGCTTGCGCTTGAACAGCAGCGACTGGGTGTTGCGCTTCGGACGCTTGTCCTTGTTGAATTTCTTGAACGTGGCCATTTTCGAGCCTCTTGAAAATTAATCGTGTTGATGGATGTCCTGGATGTGGAACACCACGCCCTTGCCGCCGCGTGCCGCCGCGAGGAACCCCCGGAATGTCCAGAGGCTTCCCAGTGCCTGCCGCGCCAGCCGTTCCGCCATGGCGCCGAAGGCCACGGCCTTCACGCTGACCTGCACCTTGCGGGCCGCCCCTGCCTCCTGCTGCTGCGACTCATGGTCGAGCCGCATGTCCAGCGCCGGCAATCCGGCGGGGGTGTAGCGCAGGGGCTGCGCCTCGGCGATGCAGGCCGTCAGGGCGAGCTGGTTGTTCACACCTCCTGGCAAACAGGCGGTGGATCAGCGCTCGCCGGCGGCAGCGGCCTCGGCCTGGCTGGCCTTGCGGGCTTCTTCGCGCTCGACGGTCTTCATCATGGACGAAGGGCCGGTCTCGGCCTTCTTCTTCTGCACCGTCAGGTGGCGCAGAACGGCGTCGTTGAACTTGAAGGCGTGCTCCAGCTCGCCCATCACGGCCTGGTCGGCCTCGATGTTCAGGCACAGGTAGTGGGCCTTGGCCAGCTTGTTGATCAGGTACGCCAGTTGGCGGCGGCCCCAGTCTTCCACACGGTGGATCTTGCCGCCGCCGGCGGTGATCATGCCCTTGTAGCGCTCCAGCATGGCCGGAACCTGCTCGCTCTGATCCGGATGGATCAACAGAATGATTTCGTAGTGACGCATGCACACTCCTTTTGGAAGAAGCCACCCGCCGCGTCGATTGGTAGCGGTGTGGCAAGGCAAAACGCGAGATTATAGCCGTGCCCGGGATGCTTGTACACTGCGGCCCGCGCCCATCCCTGCCGGGCGCCCTTGCTTGCAGGCCGATGGCGGCAAAAGCGGCGTTTTGGCTTGAAATCCCGGAACCTGCACCCAAGTAGCCGCGCGTACCCCTTCAATTTCAACAAGACGCCGACATGTCCGATACCCAGAAACCCGCTCCCGAAGAAGTCGAAGCCGCGATGGCGGCCCATGCCGCCGACGAGCTGGCCCGCCTGCAGGGCGAGCTGGCGGAACTCAAGGCCAAGAGCAGCGAGCTGGCCGACCAGTACCTGCGTGCCAAGGCCGAGGCCGAGAACACCCGCCGCCGCGCCGACGAGGAAGTGGCCAAGGCCCGCAAGTTCGGCATCGAGAGCTTCGCCGAGAGCCTGCTGCCCGTGTGCGACAGCCTGGACGCAGCCCTCGCCATCGAGAACGCCACGGCCGAGCAGCTGCGCGAAGGCTCCGACGCCACGCTGCGCCAGCTGCTGTCGGCCCTGGAGCGCAACAAGGTGCTGGCCATCAATCCCGCCGCGGGCGCCAGGTTCGATCCCCACCAGCACCAGGCCATCAGCATGGTGCCTGCCGACCAGGAAGCCAACACCGTCGTGGGCGTGCTGCAGAAAGGCTACCTGATCGCCGACCGCGTGCTGCGCCCGGCCCTGGTCACGGTGGCCGCGCCGCGCTAAATAAATTGCGGCGTCCCGCTTGAAGACAGGCGAGTTATCCACAAGTTACTGCTATCCACACATTCACGAATCCAACGGAGAAAAACATGGGAAAGATCATCGGCATCGACCTGGGCACCACCAATAGCTGCGTGGCCATCATGGAAGGCAACAACACGCGCGTGATCGAGAACAGCGAAGGCGCGCGCACCACGCCGTCCATCGTCGCGTACCAGGACGACGGCGAGATCCTCGTCGGCGCCTCGGCCAAGCGCCAGGCCGTCACCAACCCCAAGAACACGATCTACGCCGCCAAGCGCCTGATCGGCCGCAAGTTCGAAGAGAAGGAAGTGCAGAAGGACATCGACCTGATGCCCTTCCAGATCGTCAAGGCCGACAACGGCGACGCCTGGGTGCAGGTGCGCGACCAGAAGCTGGCCGCCCCCCAGATCAGCGCCGAAGTGCTGCGCAAGATGAAGAAGACCGCCGAGGACTACCTGGGCGAGCCCGTGACCGAGGCCGTGATCACCGTGCCCGCGTACTTCAACGATGCCCAGCGCCAGGCCACCAAGGACGCCGGCCGCATCGCGGGCCTGGATGTCAAGCGCATCATCAACGAGCCCACCGCCGCCGCGCTGGCCTTCGGCCTGGACAAGCAGGACAAGGCCGACCGCAAGATCGCCGTGTACGACCTGGGCGGCGGCACGTTCGACGTGTCCATCATCGAGATCGCCGACGTCGATGGCGAGAAGCAGTTCGAGGTGCTCTCGACCAACGGCGACACCTTCCTGGGCGGCGAGGACTTCGACCAGCGCATCATCGACTACATCATCAGCGAGTTCAAGAAGGAACAGGGCGTGGACCTGTCCAAGGACGTGCTGGCCCTGCAGCGCCTGAAGGAAGCGGCCGAGAAGGCCAAGATCGAGCTGTCGAACTCCTCGCAGACCGACATCAACCTGCCCTACATCACGGCCGATGCCTCGGGTCCGAAGCACCTGAACATCAAGCTGACCCGCGCCAAGCTCGAAAGCCTGGTCGAGGATCTGATCGAGCGCACCATCGCGCCCTGCCGCACGGCCATCAAGGACGCGGGCATCAGCGTGTCGGACATCAACGACGTGATCCTCGTGGGCGGCCAGACGCGCATGCCCAAGGTGCAGGAAAAGGTCAAGGAGTTCTTCGGCAAGGAGCCGCGCAAGGACGTGAACCCTGACGAGGCCGTGGCCGTGGGCGCAGCCATCCAGGGCCAGGTGCTCTCGGGCGACCGCAAGGACGTGCTGCTGCTGGACGTCACCCCCCTGTCCCTGGGCATCGAAACCCTGGGCGGCGTGATGACCAAGATGATCACCAAGAACACCACGATCCCGACGAAGTTCGCGCAGACCTTCTCGACGGCCGAGGACAACCAGCCCGCCGTGACGATCAAGGTGTTCCAGGGCGAGCGCGAGATCGCCAGCGCCAACAAGCTGCTGGGCGAGTTCAACCTGGAGGGCATCGCGCCCGCCTCGCGCGGCACGCCGCAGATCGAGGTGACCTTCGACATCGACGCCAACGGCATCCTGCACGTGGGCGCCAAGGACAAGGGCACGGGCAAGGAGAACAAGATCACCATCAAGGCCAACTCGGGCCTGTCCGAGGACGAGATCCAGAAGATGGTGAAGGACGCCGAGCTGAACGCCGCCGACGACAAGAAGAAGCTGGAGCTGGTCCAGGCCCGCAACCAGGGCGAGGCCGCCGTTCACACGGTGACCAAGAGCCTGGCCGACCATGGCGACAAGCTCGACGCGGCGGAAAAGTCCGCCATCGAGGACGCGGTGAAGGCGCTGGAAGAAGCCCTCAAGGGTGAAGACAAGGCCGCCATCGACGAGAAGACCACCGCGCTGATGACCGCTAGCCAGAAGCTCGGCGAGAAGATGTACGCCGACCAGGCAGCCGCCGCCCAGGGCGCCGCCGACGCCGGCACACAAGCCGCCCAGGGCGCATCTGCCGGCTCCGCCGCGCAGGACGACAACGTCGTGGACGCCGAGGTCAAGGAAGTCAAGAAGGGCTGACCACAGCCCCAGAGCTGACCCATCGCCGCCGCGCCGGGCCCCGCAGGGCCTTGCGCGGCGTTCGTTCCTGCTGCAACGGCCCGGACACCTGCCATGTCGAAGAGAGATTTTTACGAGATCCTCGGCGTTCCCAAGAACGCCTCGGAGGACGAGCTCAAGAAAGCCTATCGCAAGCTCGCGATGAAGCACCACCCTGACCGCAACCAGGGTGATGTCGCCAAGCCTGCCGAAGAGAAATTCAAGGAGGCCAAGGAGGCCTACGAGATCCTGTCCGATCCGCAAAAGCGCGCGGCCTACGACCAGTACGGCCACGCGGGCGTGGATCCCAATATGCGCGGCGGCATGGGCGGCGGCCCCGAGGGCTTCGGCGGCTTCGCCGAGGCCTTCGGCGACATCTTCGGCGACATGTTCGGCCAGCAGCGCGGCGGGCGCGGCGGCCGCCAGGTCTACCGCGGCAACGACCTGTCGTATGCCATGGAGGTCACGCTGGAAGAGGCCGCCAAGGGCAAGGAAGCCCAGATCCGCATCCCGAGCTGGGAAGGCTGCGACACCTGCCACGGCAGCGGCGCCAAACCCGGCACCAGCGCCAAGACCTGCGGCACCTGCAACGGCCAGGGCGTGGTGCAGATGCGCCAGGGCTTCTTCAGCGTGCAGCAGACCTGCCCGCACTGCCGCGGCACGGGCAAGATCATTCCCGAGCCCTGCACCGCCTGCCACGGCCAGGGCAAGATCAAGAAGCAGAAGACGCTGGAGGTGAAAATCCCCGCCGGCATCGACGACGGCATGCGCATCCGCTCCACCGGCAACGGCGAGCCCGGCACCAACGGCGGCCCGCCGGGCGACCTGTACATCGAGATCCGCGTGAAGAAGCACGACATCTTCGAGCGCGACGGCGACGACCTGCACTGCGAGGTGCCCGTGAGCTTCATCACCGCCGCGCTCGGCGGTGAGATCGAGGTGCCCACGCTCGCGGGCAAGGCCGCGATCGACATTCCCGAAGGCACGCAGGCCGGCAAGCAGTTCCGCCTGCGCGGCAAGGGCATCAAGGGCGTGCGCGCCAGCTACCCCGGCGACCTGTACTGCCACATCGTGGTGGAGACGCCCGTCAAGCTCACCGAGTACCAGCGCAAGCTGCTCAAGGAGCTGGACGAATCGCTCAAGAAGGGCGGCGCCAAGCACTCGCCTTCCACCGAAAGCTGGACGGACCGGCTCAAGAGCTTCTTCAGCTGACCCCCATCGACGGCCCGCAAAGCGGGCCTTTTTTTGGCTCAAATCCCGATCAATTTCTTCGGGAATACCCACCCTCGGTTGACAAAGATCAGCCCACGAAAAACCGGGCCCTCTAAGGTACGCAGCTGCGCGCTGCCCACGCGGCGCAGTGCCAGCACCCAGAGAGCCTTCGTGACCGATACCGCCAGCCCCACGCCCGCCACATCCCCCGAACTCGTGTGCCCCGCCGGAAGCCTGCCCGCCCTCAAGGCGGCCGTGGACGCGGGCGCCGACTGCGTCTACCTCGGCCTGCGCGACGCTACCAACGCGCGCAACTTCGCGGGCCTGAACTTCGACGAGGCCGCCATCCGGAGCGGCATCGCCTACGCCCACGCGCGCGGCCGCAAGGTGCTGCTGGCGCTCAACACCTACCCGCAGGCCAGCAACCCCGCGCCCTGGCGCGCGGCGCTGGACAAGGCGGCCGCCTGGGGCATCGACGCCGTGATCCTGGCCGACCCGGGCCTGATGCGCTACGCCGCCGAGCGCCATCCGCAGCTGCGCCTGCACCTGTCGGTGCAGGGCTCGGCCACCAACCACGACGCCATCAACCTATACCACCAGCAGTTCGGCATCCAGCGCGCGGTGCTGCCGCGCGTGCTCTCGCTGGAGCAGGTCAAGCAGGTGGTGCAGCGCACGCCGGTGGAGATCGAGGTGTTCGGCTTCGGCAGCCTGTGCGTGATGGTCGAGGGGCGCTGCGCGCTGTCCTCGTACGCCACGGGCGAATCGCCCAACACGCATGGCGTGTGCTCGCCGGCCAAGTTCGTGCGCTGGCAGGAAACGCCCCAGGGGCTGGAGTCACGCCTGAACGGCGTGCTCATCGACCGCTACGGCAACGGCGAGAACGCCGGCTACCCCACGCTGTGCAAGGGCCGCTTCGACGTGGGCGGCGAGAGCAACTACTACGCGCTGGAGGAGCCCACCAGCCTCAACACGCTGGAGCTGCTGCCCCAGCTCGTGAAGATGGGCGTGCGCGCCTTCAAGATCGAGGGCCGCCAGCGCAGCCCGGCCTACGTGGCGCAGGTCACGCAGGTGTGGCGCGAGGCCATCGACCACTGCATGGCGCAGGGCCACCTGTACGCGCCCAAGACGGCCTGGATGGCCAGCCTCGACCAGGTGGCCGAGGGCCAGCAGCACACGCTGGGCGCCTACCACCGCCCCTGGAAATGATTGCATTGAGAGCCCCACGATGAAACTCGCCCTCGGTCCGCTGCTGTACTACTGGCCGCGCGACACCGTTTTTTCCTTCTACCAGGCCATGGCCGAGACGCCCGTGGACGTGGTCTACCTCGGCGAGGCCGTGTGTTCGCGCCGCCGCGAGCTGCGCCAGAGCGACTGGATCGACATCGCGCGCATGCTCAGGGACGCGGGCAAGCAGCCCGTGCTCTCCACCATGGTGCTGCTCGAATCCACCGCCGACGTGGCCGCCATGCACAAGATCGTGCGGGACGAGGAGTTCCTTGTCGAAGCCAACGACATGGGCGCCGTGCACAACCTCGCGGGCCAGCGCCCGTTCGTGGCCGGCCCGCAGCTCAACCTGTTCAACCCCGACGCCCTGGCCTGGATGGCCGGCCTGGGCGCGCGCCGCTGGGTCATGCCGCTGGAAATGCGCCAGAGCGACCTGGCCGTGCTGCAGCAGCACCGGCCCGCCGGGCTGGAAACCGAAGTCTTCGCCTACGGCCGCATGCCGCTGGCGTTCTCGGCACGCTGCTTCACCGCGCGCCACTACAACCGGCCCAAGGACGACTGCGGCTTCGCCTGCATCGAGCACCCCGACGGGCAACTGCTGCAAACGCGCGAGGGCGAGGGCTTCCTGGTGCTCAACGGCATCCAGACCCAGTCCGCGCGCGTGCACAACCTGCTGCAGGACGTGCCCGCGCTGCGCGCCCTGGGCGTGGACCTGCTGCGCCTGTCGCCGCAGTCGCAGCACATGGCCGAGGTCATCGCCGCGTTCGACGCCGCGCGCCATGCCGCGCAGCCCGACCCCACGGCGCTGGAGCGCATGCGCGCGCTCATGCCCGCCGCGCCCTGCAACGGCTACTGGCACGGCAAGCCAGGGCTGGATCTGATCGTCGAACCCGCGCATGCTTGACCCGGAGGCCCCATGACCACCACCCCGCCCGCCCCCTTCACCCTGCCGCGCCCCGTGGGTGCCGTGCTCGCGCGCCTGCCCGCCTACCCCGGCTCGGTGCTGCTGGTCACCGCCATCAACCTGGCGCTGGCGCGCCACCTGCCGGGCGACGTGAAGGCGCTGCTCAAGGACAAGCGCCTGTCTATCCGCGTGCGCGACGCGCGCCTGGCCTTCGACTTCTCGTGGAACGGCCAGCGCTTCGCGCCCAGCACGCCGCAGGCCACCCCGGACCTGGCCATCAGCGCCAACGCGCAGGACTTCATGCTGCTGGCGCAGCGCCGCCAGGACCCGGACACGCTGTTCTTCAACCGCCGCCTGGTGATGGAGGGCGACACCGAGCTGGGCCTGGTGGTGAAGAACGCGCTTGACGCCATCGAGCTGCCCGTGCTCGACCCCGCGCACTGGACGCCGCGCGCCGTGCTCGCGCGCCGCGCGCCGCCCCTGGCGCGCCAGTTGCCACCGCTGCCGCCGATTTTTGGAGGCCGGCCATGAACGACCCTGCCCCCGCCCCCGACCACCCGCTGGTCTATTCCTGCTCCGGCTGCTCCAGCGCCGCGCAGCTCGCCAACCACGTCGCCGTGCAGCTCGACCGGCGCGGCGTGGCCGAGATGTCGTGCATCGCCGGCGTGGGCGGCGACGTGCCCAAGCTGGTCAAGCTGGCCCAGTCGGGCCGCCCCATCGTCGCGCTCGACGGCTGCCCGCTGGTGTGCGTGAAAAGCAGCCTGGCGCGCCACGGCATCGCCCCGGCGCGGCACTACCAGTTGCACGAGTACGGCGTGAAGAAGCGCAACCACCAGGACTTCGACCCCGCGCAGGCCGCCGAGGTGCTGGGCCGGGTCGAGGCCGACCTGATCGACCACCCGCTGCGCAAAGAGGCCGCATGAGCATTTCTCCCCGCCGCGTCATCGTCGGCATTTCCGGCGCCAGCGGCGCCGTCTACGGCGCGCGCCTGCTGCAGGCGCTGCGCGAGATCGGCAACGTCGAATCGCACCTGGTCGTCTCCGACGCCGGCTGGCGCAACCTGCGCCACGAGCTGGACATGGACCGCGCCAGCGTGGAGGCCCTGGCCGACGTGGTGCACGCGCTGGACAACGTGGGCGCCAGCATCGCCAGCGGCTCGTTCGCCGCGCAGGGCATGGTCATCGCGCCCTGCTCCATGCGCACCCTGGCGGCCGTGGCCCACGGCCTGGCCGACAACCTGCTCACACGCGCCGCCGACGTGGCGCTCAAGGAGCGCCGCCGCCTGGTGCTGATGGTGCGCGAATCGCCACTGCACCTGGTGCACCTGCGCAACATGGCCACGTTGACCGAGATGGGCGGCATCGTCTGCCCGCCCATGCCCGCGTTCTACCAGCGCCCCACCACCGTGGGCGAGATCGTGGACCACAGCGTGGCGCGCGCGCTCGACCTGCTGGGCATCGAGAACGCGCTCGCCCCGCGCTGGCAGGGCCTGCCGTCAAACTCCTGATTCGATAGCTGCCAGCGCTTACCAGTAAAGCGCTAGAGGCCAATTTCATTCAAAACATGCACTACCGCGACCTGCGTGACTTCATGGCGCAACTGGAGGCAGCCGGCGAGTTGCGCCGCATCGCCGCGCCCGTCTCCCCGCATCTGGAAATGACCGCGCTGGCCGACCGCGTGCTGCGCGCAGGCGGCCCGGCGCTGCTGTTCGAGCAGCCCACGGGCCATGCCATGCCGGTGCTCGCCAACCTGTTCGGCACGCCCGCGCGCGTGGCGCGCGCGCTCGGCGTGGCCGGGCTGCCCGAGATCCGCGCCTTCGGCGAAGTGCTCGCCGCGCTGAAAGAACCCGAGCCGCCGCGCGGCATGAAAGACCTGTGGGGCAAGCGCGACCTGCTCAAGACGCTGTGGAGCATGGCCCCCGCGCACGTGCGCCGCCCACCGTGCCAGCAGGTGGTGTGGGAGGGCAACGAGGTCGATCTGGCGCGCCTGCCCATCCAGCACTGCTGGCCCGGCGACGTGGCGCCGCTCGTCACCTGGGGCCTCACCATCACGCGCGGGCCGCTGAAGAAGCGCCAGAACCTCGGCATCTACCGCCAGCAGTTGCTGTCGAAGAACCAGCTCATCATGCGCTGGCTGTCGCACCGCGGCGGCGCGCTGGACTTCGCCGACCACTGCCGCCTGCACCCCGGCCAGCCCTACCCGGTGGCCGTGGCCATCGGGGCCGACCCGGCCACCATCCTCGGCGCCGTCACGCCCGTGCCCGACACGCTGTCGGAATACCAGTTCGCCGGCCTGCTGCGCGGCGCGCGCACCGAGGTCGCGCCCGCGCTCGGCGTGCCGCTGCAAGTGCCCGCCAGCGCCGAGATCGTGCTCGAAGGCCACATCCGCCCCGACGCCCGCCACGCCAGCGGCTGGCAGCACGCGCTCGAAGGCCCCTACGGCGACCACACCGGCTACTACAACGAGTGCGCCGAATTCCCCGTGTTCACCGTCGATCGCGTCACGCTGCGCGAGGATGCGCTGTACCACAGCACCTACACCGGCAAGCCACCCGACGAACCCGCCATGCTCGGCCTGGCGCTGAACGAGCTGTTCGTGCCGCTGCTGCAGCGCGCCTTCCCCGAGATCCTCGACTTCTACCTGCCGCCCGAGGCGTGCAGCTATCGCATGGCCGTGGTGCGCATCCGCAAGGCCTACGCGGGCCACGCGCGGCGCGTGATGATGGGCGTGTGGAGCCACCTGCGCCAGTTCCTCTACACCAAGTTCATCGTGGTGGTGGACGAGGACGTGGACGCGCGCGCATGGCCCGAAGTCATCTGGGCCCTGACCACGCGCATGGACCCCGCGCGCGACACGATGCTGGTGGAGAACACGCCCATCGACTACCTCGATTTCGCCTCGCCCGTCGCCGGCCTGGGCAGCAAGATGGGATTGGACGCGACGAACAAGTGGCCCGGCGAGACGCAGCGCGAGTGGGGCCGGCCGATGGCTATGGACGCCGAGGTCTCCGCGCGCATGAACGCCCTGGCCGACACGCTGGGCCTATAGCCGAGCGCCGCGCACCGCCAATGCGTGGCTTCGGCGGGCGCGCTGCTACGCTGGCGGCAAACCACCACGCAGGCCATCCATGAGCGTCACCCTCACCTTCCTCGGCGGAGCCGGCACCGTCACTGGCTCCAAGTACCTCGTGCGCCACGGCGGCCGCGCGCTGCTTGTCGACTGCGGGCTGTTCCAGGGCTACAAGCCGCTGCGCCTGCGCAACTGGCAGCCGCTGCCCGTGGCGCCCGCCGCCGTCCATGCCGTGCTGCTCACGCATGCGCACCTGGACCACTCGGGCTACCTGCCGCTGCTGGCGCGCGATGGCTTCGCAGGGCCGGTGTTCTGCACGGCAGGCACGCGCGACCTGTGCGCGATCCTGCTGCCCGACAGCGGCCACCTGCAGGAGGAGGACGCCAACTACCTCAACCGCCACCACCTCAGCCAGCACGAGCCCGCGCTGCCGCTCTACACGCGGCTGGACGCGCAGCACAGCCTGGCGCTGCTGCGCCCGCGGCCTGTGCACACGGCGTTCGAGCCGCTGCCGGGCTGGCGCGCCACGTTCACGCGCGCGGGGCACATCCTGGGCGCGGCCAGCATCCTGCTGAAGGTGGGCGGGCGGCGCATCCTGTTCTCGGGCGACCTGGGGCGGCCCGACGACCTGCTGATGCGCGCGCCCGAACCGCCGCCCGCGGCCGACGTGGTGCTGGTCGAATCCACCTATGGCAACCGCACCCACCCCGAAGGCGCGGTGACGGATGAGCTGGGCCCCGCGCTCGCGCGCCTGGCCGCGCGCGGCGGCGTGGCCGTGGTGCCGGTGTTCGCCGTGGGGCGCGCGCAGACGGTGCTGCACGCCATCGCACGGCTCAAGGCCGAGGGCACACTGCCGCCGTCGCTGCCCGTCTACCTGGACAGCCCCATGGCCGTGAGCGCCACCCAGCTCTTCGAGGGCCACATGGACGAGCACCGCCTGGACCGCGCCGCCCTGCACGCCATGGCGCGCGGCACGACGCTGGTGCACAGCGTGGACGAGTCGAAGGCGCTGGCGCGGCTGCACGGCCCGCGCGTGATCCTCTCGGCCAGCGGCATGGCCACGGGCGGGCGCGTGCTGCACCACCTGGCGCTGCACGCGGGCGACCACCGCAACATGATCGTGCTGACCGGCCATCAGGCGGGCGGCACGCGCGGCGCGCGCATCGCCGCGGGAGAAAAGAGCATCCGCATCTTCGGGCAGGAGGTGGCCATCCGCGCCGAGGTGGTGCAGCTGGCCACCGCCTCCGCCCATGCCGACGGCGGCCAGCTCATCGACTGGCTGCGCGCCAGCCCGCGCGCGCCGGGGCGGGTGTGCGTGGTGCACGGCGAGCTGGCGGCGGCCGATGCGCTGCGCGAGCGCATCGCCCACACGCTGCGCTGGCCGGCCCAGGTGCCGGAGCACGGCGACACGCTGACGCTCTGAATTGCAAGCCAAATCGACCTCCAGCGCTTGATACGCAAGCGCAAGCAGCTCCTTTTTCAGGAGTAGCACCGCCGCATGGCGGCATGCAAGACATCGCATATGGCGATGACAAACCCACGCGCCTTAGGGGAAAATACGCGAATACCTCTCCAAACGAGAAGACACGTTCCCCCGATGAAAAGCTCCGAGCGCAGCTTCGCGCGCCGTATCGACTTGACCTCGCTGCAACTGTTCGTGGCCGTCTGCGAACTGGGCAGCATCGGCCGCGCGGCCGAGCGCGAGTTCATCGCCGCGTCGGCGGTGAGCAAGCGTCTGTCCGATCTGGAGGCCGCCGTCGATACCGCCCTGCTCTACCGCCACAGCCGCGGCGTGACGCTCACGCCCGCCGGAGAGAGCCTGCTGCACCATGCGCGCACGGTGCTGTTCGGCCTGGAGCGCATGCAGGGCGAACTGAGCGAATACGCCGAGGGCGTGCGCGGCCACGTGCGCATGCACGCCAACATCTCGGCCATCGTGCAGTTCCTGCCCGAGGACCTGGGCGCGTTCGCGCGCGCGCACAGCCAGATCAAGATCGACCTGCAGGAGCACCTGAGCCCCGACGTGCTGCACGCCGTGCGCGAGGGCGCGGCGGACTTGGGGCTGTGCAACGTGCCGGCCACGGCGGAGGGCGAGCTGCAGAGCCGCCCCTACCGCACCGACCGGCTGGTGCTGGTCGTGCCGCAAGGCCACGCCCTGCAGGCGCGGGAAGCCGTCCAGTTCGACGAAGTGCTCGACTGGGACATCGTCGGCCTGCACGCGGGCAGCAGCATCAGCCTGGCGATGCGCCAGGCCGCCGCGCAGGCGGGGCGCCCGCTGCGCCAGCGCATCCAGGTCACGGGCCTGGACGCCATGTGCCGCATGATCGACAACGGCCTGGGCGTGGGCCTGCTGCCCGACCGGGCGTTCGCGCTGATGCAGGGCGTGGGCCGGCTGGCCGCCGTGCCGCTGGACGAACCCTGGGCCCTGCGCGCGCTGCGGCTGGTGGCGCGCGACTTCGACGCGCTGCCCGTCACCGCGCGCCTGCTGGTCGAACATTTGACCCCTCCTACAATTTCCCTCCCCACCTGAAAGACGAAGCGAGACTGCCATGGGACGCACCCTGTACGACAAGATCTTCGACGAGCACGTCGTCCACACCGAGGAGGACGGCACGTCCGTCCTCTACATCGACCGCCACCTGGTGCACGAGGTGACCAGCCCGCAGGCGTTCGAGGGCCTGCGCGAGGCCGGCCGCAAGCTCTGGCGCGTGAGCTCCATCGTCGCCACGGCCGACCACAACACGCCCACCACGGGCTGGGAGCGCGGCTACGACGGCATCGACGACCCGATCAGCAAGGAGCAGATCACCACCCTGGACAAGAACATCCAGGAATGGGGCGCGGCCGCGTTCTTCCCGTTCCTGTCCAAGCGCCAGGGCATCGTGCACGTGATCGGCCCCGAGAACGGCGCCACCCTGCCCGGCATGACCGTGGTCTGCGGCGACAGCCACACCAGCACGCACGGTGCGTTCGGCGCCCTGGCCCACGGCATCGGCACCAGCGAGGTGGAGCACGTGATGGCCACGCAGACCCTGCTGGCCAAGAAGGCCAAGAACATGCTGGTGAAGGTGAACGGCAAGGTCGCGCCCGGCGTGACGGCCAAGGACATCGTGCTGGCCATCATCGGCCGCATCGGCACCGCCGGCGGCACGGGCTACACCATCGAGTTCGCGGGCGACGCGATCCGTGCGCTGTCGATGGAAGGCCGCATGACGGTGTGCAACATGGCCATCGAGGCCGGCGCGCGCGCGGGCCTGGTGGCCGTGGACGACAAGACCATCGAGTACGTGAAGGGCCGCCCGCTGGCCCCCACGGGCGTGGAGTGGGACCAGGCCGTGGCCTACTGGAAGACGCTGCATTCCGATGCCGATGCGAAGTTCGACGCCGTAGTCGAGCTGAACGGCGCGGACATCGTGCCGCAGGTCACCTGGGGCACCAGCCCCGAGATGGTGCTGGGCGTGGACGCCACGGTGCCCGACCCCGACAAGGAAAAGGACCAAGCCAAGCGCGGCGCCATCGAGCGTGCGCTGACCTACATGGCGCTGGAACCCGGCAAGCCGATCAATGACATCTTCGTGGACAAGGTGTTCATCGGCAGCTGCACCAACAGCCGCATCGAGGACATGCGCGAAGCCGCCGCCGTGGTCAAGAAGCTGGGCCAGAAGGTGGCAAAGAACGTCAAGCTCGCCATGGTCGTGCCCGGCTCAGGGCTGGTGAAGGAACAGGCCGAGCGCGAGGGGCTGCACGAGATCTTCCGCGCCGCGGGCTTCGAGTGGCGCGAGCCCGGCTGCTCCATGTGCCTGGCCATGAACGCCGACCGCCTGGAGCCCGGCGAGCGCTGCGCTTCGACCAGCAACCGCAACTTCGAAGGCCGCCAGGGCGCGGGCGGGCGCACGCACCTGGTGAGCCCCGCGATGGCCGCGGCCGCCGCCATCCACGGCCATTTCGTGGACATCCGCCAATTCGCCTGAGGGGCGCTGCCGTGAAACAGCCTCTCGCCACCCTCCTCGCCCTGGCCTTCGTGCTGGCCGGCTGCAACACCGTCAAGGGCATGGGCCAGGACGTGCAGCGCGCCGGCTCGGCCATCGAACGCGCCGCCAAGTAAAGGACCCACCGCCATGCAGAAATTCACCGTGCACAAGGGCCTCGTCGCCCCCATGGACCGCGAGAACGTCGACACCGACGCCATCATCCCCAAGCAGTTCCTCAAGTCGATCAAGAAGACGGGCTTCGGCCCCAACCTGTTCGACGAGTGGCGCTACCTCGACAAGGGCGAGCCCGGCGTGCCCGAGAGCGCACGCAAGCCCAACCCCGACTTCGTGCTGAACCAGCCGCGCTACAAGGGTGCCAGCGTCCTCATCGCGCGCCGCAACTTCGGCTGCGGCTCGAGCCGCGAGCACGCGCCCTGGGCGCTGGACCAGTACGGCTTCCGCGCCGTCATCGCGCCGAGCTTCGCAGACATCTTCTTCAACAACTGCTTCAAGAACGGCCTGCTGCCCATCGTGCTGCCCGAAGCCACGGTGGACCAGCTCTTCAGCGAAGTGGCGGCCTTCCCCGGCTACGAGCTGACCATCGACCTGGAGCGCCAGGTGGTCGTGCGCCCGCAAGGCGAGGAGATCCCGTTCGACGTGATCCCGTTCCGCAAGTACTGCCTACTCAACGGCTTCGACGACATCGGCCTGACCCTGCGCCACGCCGACAAGATCCGCGCCTTCGAGGCCGAGCGCCTGGCCACCAAGCCCTGGCTGGCCCACACGATGGCGTCCTGAGCATCCTCAAGCCAAAACACGTCCCAGCGCTTGTCTGACAAGCGCTGGCAGCTATCGAAACCGAAGTAAACCGACCATGAAAATCGCAGTTCTGCCGGGTGACGGCATTGGCCCCGAAATCGTCGCCGAAGCCGTCAAGGTGCTCGAGGCGCTCGACCTGAAGCTGGAGATGGAAAGCGCTCCCGTCGGCGGCGCGGCCTACGAAGCCTCGGGACACCCGCTGCCCGAGGCCACGCTCAAGCTCGCCCAGGAGGCCGACGCCGTGCTGTTCGGCGCCGTGGGCGACTGGAAGTACGACACGCTCGACCGCCCCCTGCGCCCCGAGCAGGCCATCCTGGGCCTGCGCAAGAACCTGGGCCTGTTCGCCAACTTCCGCCCCGCCATCTGCTACGAGCAGCTCGTGGGCGCATCGAGCCTCAAGCCCGAGCTGATCGCGGGCCTGGACATCCTCATCATCCGCGAGCTGACGGGCGACATCTACTTCGGCCAGCCGCGTGGACGCCGCACCGCCGCCGACGGCCACTTCCCCGGAGCTGAGGAAGCCTTCGACACAATGCGCTACAGCAGGCCCGAGATCGAGCGCATCGCCCGCGTCGCGTTCGAGGCCGCGCGCAAGCGCAATAAGAAGGTGACCAGCGTCGACAAGGCCAATGTGCTGGAGACCTTCCAGTTCTGGAAGGACGTGGTCACCGAGGTGCACAAGGACTACCCCGACGTGGAGCTGCAGCACATGTACGTGGACAACGCCGCCATGCAGCTCGTGAAGGCGCCCAAGGCCTTCGACGTGATCGTGACCGGCAACATGTTCGGCGACATCCTCAGCGACGAGGCCTCCATGCTCACCGGCTCCATCGGCATGCTGCCTTCGGCTTCGCTGAACGACAAGAAGCAGGGCCTGTACGAGCCCAGCCACGGCAGCGCACCCGACATCGCCGGCAAGGGCGTGGCCAACCCGCTCGCCACCATCCTCAGCGCGGCGATGATGCTGCGCTTCTCGCTGGGCCAGGAGGAAGCCGCCCGCCGCATCGAGGCCGCCGTCACGAGCGTGCTGGCACAGGGCCTGCGCACGCCCGACATCTACAGCGCGGGCACGACCAAGGTCGGTACGGTGGAGATGGGCGACGCCGTGCTGAAGGCGCTGGGCTGAGCGGTCAGGCGGCCGGTGCGGCCTGCGGCAGCGCCGCGCTGGCCGTGCGGTTGCGCCCCGCGGACTTGGCGGCGTAGAGCGCCCGGTCCTCCGCCTGCAGCAGCACGGCCGCCTCCACGGGCGCGTCGCCGGGCACCGGCTGCCAGCACACCACGCCCAGGCTCACCGTGACCAGGCCCTGCGGGCTCGCCGGGTGGGGCAGCCGCAGCGTCTCGACCTGCGCGCATGCGCTCGGCCACTGCGGCCGCGCCGCGCGCGTCGGTGCCGGGCAGCACGACGACGAACTCCTCGCCGCCATAGCGGCTCACCATGTCGCCCGGCCGCAGCGCGCATTGCTCCAGCACCCGCGCCACGGCGCGCAGGCACTCGTCGCCGCCCAGGTGGCCCTGGGTGTCGTTGTAGCTCTTGAAATAGTCCACGTCCGCCATGCACAGCGACAGCACCTGGCCGTCGCGCCGGGCGCGGGCGATCTCGCGCTCCAGCCGCTCGTCCAGCGAGCGGCGGTTGTGCAGCCCGGTGAGATAGTCCTGCCGCGCATAGTAGGCCAGGCGGTCGTTGGCCGCGGTGAGCTGTTCCTCGGCCATCTTGCGCGCGGTGATGTCCATCCACGCGACCGACAGGCCCACCACTGCGGCGCGCGCATCGCGCAACGGGTGCCGCGTCACGTAGAACCAGCGCCCGTCCCAGGCCCATTCACGGCCGGGCATGGGTGCGCCCGCGTCGGCGGCGGCGAAGTCCTCGCGCAGGGCATCGGCCGCCACGGGCACCCGCTCCGCCAGGCACAGGCCGGGCAGCGCCTCCACCTCGCGTCCCAGCAGCAACGCCATGGCCTGGTCGGCCATGGCCACACGCCCCTCGCGCGTCAGCGTGCACAGGGCCACGGGCGCCAGGTCGTACACCGCCTCCAGCTGCAGAACGCGCTCGCCGAGCATCGAGATGTCGCGGTCCACGCCGCGGTAGCCGGCCAGGTCGCCCTGCGCGTCGAAGAGCGGCACGCCGCTGGTTTCGAGCACCACGATGCTGCCGTCGGGCCGCACGTTGCGGTTCACCAGCCCCGAGAACGGCCTGCGCGCCGCCACGATCGCCGCGAACTCGCGGCCCACGCGCTGCGCCTCGGCCTGCGGCATGAAATCGAACGGCGTGCGCCCCAGCACTTCGGAGGGCGGCCGCCCGAGCAGCACCGTCACCATGGCCGAGCAATAGGTGTAGCGGCCCTGGGCGTCCACTTCCCAGATCCAGTCGCTGTTGTGGTCCAGCAGGTCGCGCAGGTGGCGCGGATCGTCCTGCCAGCCTGCAAGGGAATCGTCGAGGGAAGACATGGAGGAAGCGGAACCGTCCGGAAAGATTTGTAACTATACGCCCGGCGGGCTCATGCGACCCAGCCCTCCAGCAGCAGCGGTCGCACAGCTTCGTCGAAAGCCGACCGGATGTCCGGAAACACCGCCGGCAGCGGCGCGCCCACGGCCTTGAGCCACAGGACGGTGCTAGGGATCGGCGGGTCGAACTCGTGCACCCCGCCGCCGCGCGCCCCATGGTCAGCCGCTGTGAACGGATCGACGATGGACACGCCGCGGCCGTGGAGCACGAACGTCGCCACGGTGGCCGGCGAGCGGGCCGACACCGCCATGCGCCGGGGGATGTTCTGCGCGGTGAACAGCTCGTCGATGCGCAGCCGCGTGAAGCTGCCCTCGGCGAGCGAGACGAACTCGCGGCCGGCCAGCATGGACGGGTCCACCCGCGCCGCGCCGCCGAAGTCTCCCGGCGTGGCCGAGATGCATTTGCACCGCAGCCGGTAGGCCTGGATCAGCTCCACGCCGTCGAGATCCACGGGCGGCATGGCCAGGCCGATGTCGTAGCGCCGGTCGCGGACCAGGCCGATGATCTCGTTGGAGCTGAAGGTGTCCACCTCCACCTGCAGCGCCTCACGCCCCTGCAGCACGCCCGCCAGCAGCCGCGGCAGCCCGCTCACCGACAGGGTGGACATGGCCGCGATGCGCAGGCGCCCGGCCTCCCTGTCGCGCAGCTTGTCGGCCAGGTCGGCCAGCTTCCACACCGCGCCGAACAGCTGCCGCGTCTGCTGGTGCATCACCTGCCCGGCCTCGCTCGGCCGCAGGCCGCCGCGCTTGGATTCGAACAGGCTCAGGCCCAGGTCTTCCTCCAGCGAGGCGATCAGCTTGCTCACCGCGGCCTGGCTGATGAAGAGCGTTTCCGCGGCCGCCTTCATGCTGCCGCCGGTCATCACCGCGTGGAAGGCTTCGAGCTGGCGGAACGTGGGTCTGCGGGCTTCGGTGCGCATGGCGACTTAACTTGCGGTTGATTGGACTGAAGCACAAATCCTTTGCCAGGGGCGGCGGCCGCGGCCTACAGTGAATTTCCACACCGCCATTCGCAAAAGGATTCGAGATGAAGTTCGTTCGGACGTTGCTTGCCATCGCCATGCTGGCGACCCTGCCCGCGGCCCATGCGCAGGAGGACTTTCCCAACCGCCCGGTGCGCATCATTGTTCCATGGCCGCCCGGCGCGCTGTCCGACGGGGCGACGCGCATCGTCGCGGCCAAGCTCAGCGAGGAGTGGAAGCAGCCGGTGGTCGTGGAGAACAAGCCCGGCGCGAACGGCACCATCGGCGCCGACCTCGCGGCCCGCGCCAAGCCCGACGGCTACACACTGATCAACACCAATACCGACATCGACTCGCTCAACCAGCTGCTCTACGCCAACCTGCCCTACAACGCCGAGCGCGACTTCGCGCCGGTGGCGATGATGGCGACCCAGGCCATGGTGCTGATGACCCACCTGAACTACACCCCCACCACGCTGCAGCAGATGGTGGAGGACGCGAAGGCCCACCCCGGCAAGCTCAACTACGCGTCCTGGGGCCGCGGCGGCGTCAGCCACATGGCGATGGAGCTCTTCAAGCACGCGGCGGGCGTGGACATCACCCATGTGCCCTACAAAGGCTCCACCCCCGCCATCTCGGACGTCGTCAGCGGCCAGGTGCAGATGATGTTCGCGGGCGCCGCGTCGGGCATGTCGCTCTACCAGGGGCAGAAGGTGCGCGTGCTCGGCGTGGCCTCCGCGCAGCGCCTGCGCCAGCTGCCCAGCATTCCCACGATCGCGGAGCAGGGCTATCCGGGCTTCGAGGTGGAGACCTGGAACGGCATCTCGGCACCTGCGGGCACGCCTGCCGCCGTGGTGCGCAAGATCAGCGCCGCGGTCCAGCGCGCGCTGTCCGACCCGGCCATCGCCCAGCGGCTGGAGACCCAGGGCGCGACGGTGGTCACAGGCAGTCCCGAGCACTACCGGGACTTCATCCGCGCGCGCGCCGGCAAATGGCAGGCATCGGTCGACATGCTGGGGATCAAGCCCGAATGAGCGCCACCGACGCCACCTCGGTCGGGGTCATCGGCTCCGGCATCCTGGGCCTGTCCACGGCCCTCTATCTGCAGCGCGCCGGCTTCGCGGTGACGGTGATCGACGCGCTGCCCGCGGGCGGGGGCACGTCGTTCGGCAACTCGGGGCTGATCAGCGCCGACACCGCCGTGCCCATCGCCCAACCCGGCATGCTCAGGAAGGTGCCCGGCTGGCTGCTGCGCTCCGACGGACCCCTGGTCATCCGCAGCGGGTATGCGCCCCGCCTCGCGCCCTGGCTGCTGCGCTGGATCGGGGCCAGCTCGATCGAGCGCGTGCTGCGTATCTCCGACGCGATGCGCGCACTGCATTCCACGTCTCTCCACGCCTGGCGCGAACTGCTGGGTGACGCGGATTTCCAGCGCCTCGTGCGGCCCGTCGGGCAGGTGCGCATCTGGGAAGGCGACGGCATGGAGTCGCGCATCGAGATGCAGATCGCCCAGCGCCATGCCATCGCCGTCGAGCCGCTCACGGCCGCCGACCTGCAGCGCATCTATCCCGGCATCTCGCCCGAGATACGGCGCGGCATGCGCATTCCCGGCAATGCCTTCACCGTCAGCCCGCTGGGGCTGGTGCAGGCGCTGCATGCGCAATTCCTCGCGGGCGCAGGCCAGACCGTGCACGAGCGCGTACTCAAGATCCTGCCGTGCGGGCCCGAAGGGTTCACGCTGATGACCAACATGGCCAACCGCCGCTTTCCACGCATCGTGGTGGCGGGCGGGGCCTGGAGCGGCAGGCTGCTGGAGCCGCTGGGCCTGCGGGTTCCGCTGGAATCCGAGCGCGGCTACCACGCCCTGCTGCCCGCGCCCAGCATCGAACTGCCCATGCCGCTGTCGGTGAAGAACCGTGGCTTCGGCATGACCCCCATGGCCGAGGGCCTGCGGGTGACGGGAACCGTGGAATTCGCCGGGCTCGAGGCCGCGCCGGACGAGCGCCGCGCCGCAGCGCTCGCCGCGCATGCGCGGCGCATCTTCCCCGGCCTGCAGGCCGGCGAGCCGCGCTACTGGATGGGCCACCGCCCGTCCACGCCCGACAGCCTGCCGGTGCTGGGCGAGGCGCCCGGCCATCCCGGCCTGTACCTCGCCTTCGGGCATGGCCACTTCGGCCTCACGGGCGGCCCGCCCAGCGGCAAGCTCGTCAGCCAGCTCATCGCGGGTGCGAAGCCGGCGATCGACCCGGCTCCTTACGCCATCGGGCGATTCTGAGCGGCCGGGCCCGGCGGGCGCGCCCGGGCATCCGCTACAATGCCCGGCTATGTTTGCCGCCCGCCCGTTCGCACAGAACACCGCCACTGCCGCCCTGGCAGGCGTCGCCGAGCGTGCAATCACCACCAAAACCACGACCATTAAGGGCTGAACCAGCTCCGGTATCGTCGTGCGCCCTCCCTGGCCCAGACGAGCCGGGGGTGAACAGAAGTCCGGTCGGGCACTGTTTTTACTTTGTGAAAGGGCGTTGAAAATGAGCAAGTTGGTAGGTTTGGTCGGCTGGCGCGGCATGGTCGGCTCTGTGCTGATGGACCGCATGGTGCAGGAGAAGGACTTCGACCTGATCGAGCCCCTGTTCTTCTCCACATCGAACGCAGGCGGCAAGGCGCCCGCGATGGCCAAGAACGAGACCACGCTGCAGGACGCGTTCGACATCGCGCAGCTGGCGCGCTGCGAGATCATCATCACCGCCCAGGGCGGCGACTACACCACCGAGGTCTTCCCCAAGCTGCGCGCCGCAGGCTGGAAGGGCCACTGGATCGACGCCGCCTCCACGCTGCGCATGAAGGACGACGCGGTCATCGTCCTCGACCCGGTGAATATGCCCGTCATCCAGAACGCCCTGGCCAAGGGCGGCAACAACTGGATCGGCGGCAACTGCACGGTGAGCTGCATGCTGATGGGCGTGGGTGCGCTCTACAAGGCGGGCCTCGTCGAGTGGATGAGCACGCAGACCTACCAGGCCGCCAGCGGCGGCGGTGCACAGCACATGCGCGAGCTGCTCACGCAGTACGGCACGCTGAACGCCGAGGTGAAGGCCCTGCTCGACGACCCCAAGAGCGTCATCCTGGAGATCGACCGCAAGGTCATCGCCAAGCAGCGCGCCCTTTCGGCCGACGAAACCGCCAACTTCGGCGTGCCCCTGGGCGGATCGCTGATTCCCTGGATCGACAAGGACCTGGGCAACGGCATGTCCAAGGAAGAGTGGAAGGGCATGGCCGAGACCAACAAGATCATGGGCCAGGGCGAAGGCTTCGGCTCGCCCGCCGTGCCGGTCGATGGCTTCTGCGTGCGCGTGGGTGCCATGCGCTGCCACAGCCAGGCGCTGACCTTCAAGCTGAAGAAGGACGTGCCCGTAGCCGACATCGAGGCCATGATCGCCGCCGACAACGAATGGGCCAAGGTCGTGCCCAACACGCGCGAGGCCACGCTCCGCGACCTGACGCCCGTGGCCGTCACCGGCACCATGACCATCCCTGTGGGCCGCATCCGCAAGCTGGCCATGGGCCCCGAGTATGTCGGCGCCTTCACCATCGGCGACCAGCTCCTGTGGGGTGCGGCCGAGCCGCTGCGCCGCATGCTACGCATCCTCCTGGACGCCTGATCCCCCTGCCCGGCGGCGCCCGCGCGGTGCCGCCGGCTGCAGTTCCATGATGGATACGCCCTGTTACGGGTCGTTGTCCGTTACCAACATGCGATGGGCCATTCCTTGCTCCAAACCGGGGCGGAAAAGCTGGAGCGCCGTGTCAGCTTGTCAGTGCAAAACATTGATGCTATGGTGCTTTTTACATATTTTCACGCTCGGGAGGGGCCTCGACCATGAACAGAAAAAAGCCTCTTCCCACGGCTGCATCCCTCATTCACACCGTCGCACCCATGCATCGTTGGAAACTCTCTGTCCTGGCCGCAGCGGCCGCCCTGTCGGCCGGGCTCTATGCCACCGATGCCAGCGCACTGGCCCTGGGACGCGTGAATGTGCAGTCGGCGCTGGGCGAACCCCTGCGCGCCGAAATCGAACTTCCCCAGATCACCCCCTCCGAAGCGGACTCCCTGCGCGTCGCGCCCGCCTCGCCCGAGGTGTTCCGCGCGCAAGGCCTTGAGTATTCGCCCGCCGCGCACAACGTCCAGGTCCAGCTCCACCGCCGTCCCGACGGCTCCATGGTGCTGCGGCTGAGCAGCACCCGGCCCATCAACGATCCTTTCGTCGACCTGGTCATCGACGCCTCGTGGAGTTCCGGCCACATCGTGCGCAGCTACACGATGCTGTTCGACCCGCCGGCCCTGCGCCGGCCGCAGGCCGCCGTGACCACGCCGCCCCAGGTCACCGCGCCGCGCGCAGAGGCGGCGCCCGCCCCCGTGGCACCGCGTCCGCCGGCGGCAGCGCCCATCGCCCGCCCGCCCGCACCCGCCCCGGCACCGACCCCCACGCCCAGGGCGGCCGCCGAGCGCCCCCAGAGAGCGGACGAAGTCACGGTGCGGACCGGCGACACCGCCGGGCGCATCGCCAGTGCCCACAAGCCGGCCAGCGTGTCGCTGGACCAGATGCTGGTGGCGATGATGCGCGCCAATCCCGATGCCTTCGTGCGGGGCAACGTGAACCGCCTGCGCGCGGGCGCCGTGCTGCAGATGCCCAGCGAAGCCGATGCGCAGGCCACCCCCGCCGCCGAGGCCCGGCAGATCATCGCCACGCAAAGCCGCGATTTCAACGAATTCCGCCGCCGCCTGGCGTCCGCCGCTCCCACGGCCGAAGTGGCCGCCGCGCAGCGCACGGCCAGCGGCTCGGTGCAAACACAGGTCGAAGACCGCAAGCCCACGGTCGCCAGCCCGGACAAGCTCACCCTGTCCAAGGGCAGCGTCCAGGCCCAGAAGGCCGACGACAAGCTCGCCCGCGACAAGCAGACGGACCAGAACGCCGCCCGCATGGCGGAGCTGTCCAAGAATATTTCCGAACTGAACCAGATCAGCAGCGGCACCGCCAAGACGGCCGAGCCAGGCGCGGCACCGGCGACGGCGCCTGCAGCGCAGGCCGGCCCGGGCGTGTCCGTGCCTGCCCCGGCGGGCCTTCCCGCTTCCGCGCCTGGGGCCAGCGCCGAGACGGCGCCTGGGGCCGAAAGCGCACCGGCGGCACCTGCAGCGCCCGCCTCGGAGCCCGCTGCTGCGGCCCCCGAACCCGCGGCCGAGGCACCTGCGCCAGCCCCCGCGCAGGCCCCCAAACCCGCTCCGCAGCCCGTGCAGTACGAGGAACCCAGCTTCCTCGACTCCCTGACCGAAGACCCGCTGCTGGCGGGCGGCGCGCTCGCCCTCCTGCTGGCCCTGCTGGGCTACGGCGGCTACCGCATCGCCCAGCGCCGGCGCAACCAGGGCGCGGTGGACAGCTCCTTCCTGGAAAGCCGCCTGCAGCCCGACTCCTTCTTCGGCGCCAGCGGCGGCCAGCGCGTGGACACGGCCAACAGCGAACTCACCACCGGTTCTTCCTCCATGACCTACTCGCCCAGCCAGCTGGATGCGGGCGGCGACGTGGATCCCGTGGCCGAAGCCGATGTCTACCTGGCCTATGGCCGCGACCTGCAGGCCGAGGAAATCCTCAAGGAAGCCGCGCGCCACCATCCCGAGCGTGTTTCGATCCCCGCCAAGCTCGCGGAGATCTACGCCAAGCGCCAGGACCGCAAGGCCCTGGAAGCCGCGGCCAGCGAGGTGTTCACCCTCTCCAACGGCCAGGGTCCGGACTGGGCCCGCGTCTCCGACCTGGGCCGCACCCTGGACCCGGACAACGCGCTGTACCAGCCCGGCGGCCGCCCGGCGGCCGCCACCGCGGCGCAGGCCGCTGCCGGTGCCGGTGCCGCTGCAGCCACGGCGTTCGCGAGCACATTCGCAGCGTCTGCCCCCCAGCCGCTGGCCGATGAAGCCCCGAACTCCATATTGCCGGACCTGGATTTGGACCTGGACCTCGATCTGCACGAAGCGCCCCCCGCACCCGATCCGGCCCCTGCGGGCGCCTTCGCCGCCGCGATGGCCGATGCCACACTGCATGCGACGCCCCCGACGGCCGACGTTCCTCCAGCCGAGGCGCCCGCGCCTGAACTGGACCTGGGCGACCTCGAACTGCCCGATACCCCGTGGGAGCCGCCTGCCACCGCCGCCCAGCCGGAACTCCCGGACGCTGGTGCATCGGGTACGGAGCCCTCCCCGCTCGACTTCCAGCCCTCCGACCTGTCGCTGATGGACTCGGCCGTCGCCCCGCTGACCAGCCGCGATGCCAAGGCCCCGGCGCCAGAGCCGCTCGAATTCGATCTGGGCGACCTGTCGCTGGACCTGGGCGCCCCCAGCGCCAAGGCAGCGTCCGCCGCCCAGCCCGTGCCCCAGCCCACGCCCGCGGCAGCAGCCGATGCACTGCCGGACGATCCGCTGGCCACCAAGCTGGCGCTGGCGGAAGAGTTCAACACCATCGGAGACAGCGAAGGCGCCCGCTCCCTGATCGAGGAAGTGATCGCCGAATCGTCCGGCGACCTCAAGGCCCGCGCCCAGCGCCTGCTGGCCGAACTGGGCTGATGCGCCGCTGCCTGCCCGCGCGCGGCAGCCGCCGCGCCCGCGCGCCGTGGGCCCGGCCGGAGTGCGCACGATGAGGGTGGCCCTGGGCGTCAGCTACAACGGCCAGGCCTACAGCGGCTGGCAAAGCCAGCCGGGCGGCAACACCGTGCAAGACCACCTCGAAGCGGCCCTGGGCCGCTTCGCCACGCATGGCGTATCGACCCTGTGCGCGGGCCGCACGGACGCGGGGGTGCACGGCCTGATGCAGGTGGTGCATTTCGACACCGCCTTGCAGCGCGCGCCCTTCTCCTGGGTGCGCGGCACCAACACCTTCCTGCCGCCCGACATCGCCGTGCAGTGGGCCCAGCCCGTGCCCGATGCGTTCCACGCGCGCGCCAGCGCCGTCGCGCGCCGCTATGCCTACGTGCTGCTGCAATCGCCCGTGCGGCCCAGCGTGGACGCGGGACGCGTGGGCTGGGTGTTCCATGCGCTCGACGAGCAGGCCATGCGCGCCGCCGTGCAGAACCTGCTGGGCGAGCACGACTTCACGTCCTTCCGCGCCTCGGCCTGCCAGGCCAAGACGCCGGTGAAGACGCTGCACCGCATCGACATCACGCGCCGCGGCCCGGCCAGCGGCCACGACCTGCACGGCTGCACGCCGTGCTACTGGCGCTTCGAGTTCGAGGGCAATGCCTTCCTGCACCACATGATCCGCAACATCATGGGCTGCATCGTCGCCATCGGCCAGGGCCTGCAGCCGCCCGACTGGATGCGCACGGTGCTCCAGGCACGCTCGCGCGACGCGGCCGCCCCCACCTTCTCGCCCGACGGCCTGTATTTCCTGGGGCCGGTGTACGGGCCCGAGTGGGGCCTGCCTACGCGCACCGCTGCGTATGATTGGCTGCCATGAGCAGCCCCCCTCCCCCAGCCCACGCCTCCCGCACCCGCATCAAGATCTGTGGCCTGACCCGCGAGCAGGACGTGGACGCCGCCGTCGATGCGGGCGCCGACGCCATCGGCTTCGTGCTCTATCCGAAAAGCCCGCGCGCCGTCACCCCCGCGCGCGCTGCCGCGCTGGCCCGGCGCCTGCCGCCCTTCGTCACGCCCGTGCTGCTGTTCGTGAACGCACCCGCTACCGAAGTGATAGCTGATTGCGCTTGCGTGGCGGGCGCTACAGCGCAATTTCATGGTGATGAGTCGCCCGAGGACTGCTGGGCCGCCAGCGACCAGGGGCGCATTCCCTTCCTGCGCGCCGCGCGCATTCCGCTGGGCGAAGGGGCGGCGCGCTTCGACCTCGTAAAATACGCCCACGATCACTCTCACGCCCGCGCCATCCTGCTCGACGCCCACGTCGAGGGCTATGGCGGCGGCGGCAAGGCATTCAATTGGTCACTCCTTCCACCAAGCGTCGACTCTCACCTCGTTTTGTCTGGTGGACTCACGCCTGCAAACGTGACCGATGGCATCTTGCAGGTTCGCCCGCGTTGCCGGGTGCTGGCGGTTGACGTCAGCTCCGGCGTAGAGGCCGACGGTCCAGATGGCGCTCCCCTCAAGGGCGTCAAGGACGCCGGCAAGATCCAACGCTTCATCGCCGCCGTGCGCGCGGCGGATGCGGCACCAGCTTCCCTTTCCTAAATGCCTGCATACCAACAACCCGATGCGTCGGGCCATTTCGGCCCCTATGGCGGCAGCTTCGCCAGCGAAACCCTGACCCACGCGCTGACCGAGCTGCGCGAAGCCTACGCGCGCTACCAGCACGATCCGGAATTCCTCGCCGAATTCCACTACGAGCTGGCGCACTTCGTGGGCCGGCCCTCGCCCGTCTACCACGCCGCGCGCACCTCGCGCGAAATGGGCGGCGCGCAGATCTACCTCAAGCGCGAGGACCTCAACCACACCGGCGCGCACAAGATCAACAACGTGATCGGTCAGGCCATGCTCGCCAAGCGCATGGGCAAGCCGCGCATCATCGCCGAGACCGGCGCCGGCCAGCACGGCGTGGCCACGGCCACGATCTGCGCGCGCTACGGCCTGGAGTGCGTGGTCTACATGGGCAGCGAGGACGTCAAGCGCCAGAGCCCCAACGTCTACCGCATGAAGCTGCTGGGCGCCACCGTGGTGCCCGTCGAATCCGGCAGCAAGACGCTCAAGGACGCGCTCAACGAGGCCATGCGCGACTGGGTGACGAACGTGGACAACACGTTCTACATCATCGGCACCGTGGCCGGCCCGCACCCCTACCCGATGATGGTGCGCGACTTCCAGAGCGTGATCGGCCAGGAGTGCCTCACGCAGATGCCCGAGATGCTCCGCGCACAGCAGATCGCCGCCGAGCAGCCCGACGCCGTGGTCGCCTGCGTGGGCGGCGGCAGCAACGCCATGGGCATCTTCCACCCCTACATCCCGTTCGAGAAGACGCGCCTGATCGGCGTGGAAGCCGCGGGCGAGGGGCTCGACAGCGGCAAGCACTCCGCCAGCCTGCAGCGCGGCTCCAGCGGCGTGCTGCACGGCAACCGCACCTTCATCCTGCAAGACGACAACGGCCAGATCACCGAGACGCACAGCATCAGCGCCGGGCTGGACTACCCCGGCGTCGGCCCCGAGCACGCCTGGCTGCAGGAAATCGGTCGCGCCGAATACGTGGGCATCACCGACCAGGAGGCGCTGGAGGCCTTCCACTACCTGTGCCGCACCGAGGGCATCATCCCCGCGCTGGAATCCAGCCACGCCGTGGCCCACGCGATGAAGCTCGCCAAGACCATGCAACCTTCGCAATCCATCCTCGTGAACCTCTCCGGGCGCGGCGACAAGGACATCGGCACCGTGGCCGACCTGTCCGGCACCGACTTCTACGACCGCCCCAGCATGCGCGGCCATACGGTCAAGGGAGGGCCCGCCGCATGAGCCGCATTGCAGACACCTTCGCCGAGCTGCAGTCCAAGGGCCGCAAGGCCCTCATCCCCTACGTGACGGCCGGCTTCCCGTTCGCCGACATCACGCCCGCACTCATGCACGGCATGGTGGAGGCCGGCGCCGACGTGATCGAGCTGGGCGTGCCCTTCTCCGACCCCATGGCCGACGGCCCCGTCGTCCAGAAGGCCGGCGAGAAGGCGCTGGCTCTGGGCATCGGCATGGCGCAGGTGCTCGACATGGTGCGCAGCTTCCGCCAGCGCAACAGCACCACGCCCGTGGTGCTCATGGGCTACGCCAACCCGGTGGAGCGCTACGAGCAGCGCCACGGCCAGGGCGCGTTCGCGCGCGACGCGGCTGCCGCCGGCGTGGACGGCCTGCTGGTCGTGGACTATCCGCCCGAGGAATGCGAGCAGTTCGCTGCCGAACTGCGCGCTCAAGGCATCGACCTGATCTTCCTGCTCGCTCCCACCAGCACGCCCGAGCGCATGCAGCAGGTGGCGCGCGTGGCCAGCGGCTACGTCTACTACGTCTCGCTCAAGGGCGTGACCGGCTCGGGTGCGCTGGACACCACCGCCGTCGAGGCCATGCTGCCGCGCATCCGCGAGCACGTGAAGATCCCCGTCGGCGTGGGCTTCGGCATCCGCGACGCCGCCACCGCCCAGGCCATCGGCCGCGTGGCCGACGCGGTCGTCATCGGCAGCCGCATCATCCAGCTCATCGAGGACCAGCCGCACGAGAAAGTCGTGCCCATCACCGTCGATTTCCTGCGCGGCATCCGCAAGGCAATGGACGCCTGAATTTCAAGAGGAACACACCATGTCCTGGCTCGAAAAACTCCTGCCCTCCAAGATCCAGCAAACCGACCCCGCCGAGCGCCGCCAGATGCCCGAGGGCCTGTGGGTCAAGTGCCCGAGCTGCGAGGCCGTGCTCTACAAGACCGACCTGGAGCACAACCAGAACGTCTGCCCCCAGTGCAGCCACCACCACCGCATCGGTGCGCGCGCGCGGCTCAACCTGTTCCTGGACGGCGAAGGCCGCTACGAAATCGGCCAGGAAGTCCTGCCCGTCGACGCCCTCAAGTTCAAGGACAGCCGCAAGTACCCCGAACGCCTGAAGGAGGCGCTGGAGAACACCGGCGAGACCGACGCGCTCGTCGTCATGGGCGGCTCGGTCAAGAGCATCAACGTGGTCGCCGCCTGCTTCGAGTTCGACTTCATGGGCGGCTCCATGGGCAGCGTGGTCGGCGAGCGCTTCGTGCGCGGCGTGGAAACCGCCATCGAGCAGAAGGTGCCCTTCCTGTGCTTCACCGCCACGGGCGGCGCGCGCATGCAGGAAGGCCTGCTGTCCCTGATGCAGATGGCCAAGACCAATGCCGCGCTCACGCGCCTGGCCAAGAAGGGCCTGCCCTACATCAGCGTGCTCACCGACCCGACCATGGGCGGCGTCTCCGCAGGCTTCGCCTTCGTGGGCGACATCGTCATCGCCGAGCCCAAGGCCCTGATCGGCTTCGCCGGCCCGCGCGTGATCGAATCCACGGTGCGCGTCACCCTGCCCGAGGGCTTCCAGCGCGCCGAATTCCTGCAGACCAAGGGCGCCGTGGACTTCATCTGCGACCGGCGCGAGCTGCGCGACACCGTGGCCCGCAGCCTGGCCATGCTGCAGCGGCTGCCGGCGGACGCAGTGGCCTGAGCGCCAACGCTGCCCCCATCAAAAAGACCGCCCTGCCCGGCGGTCTTTTTTTTGCATCCCGCTCCTCTAATGAGAGCTGCCAGCGCTTGACTGGCAAGCGCGGGAGGCCAAAAACATGCCTACTCCAGCGCTGGCGGCCTCACGGGTGAAAGCGCAGCCCCTGCGCCGCACGGTCCCGCAGCCAGGCCGAGGGGCGGAAGCGCTCGCCGAAGCGGTCGGCCAGCACGTCGCAGCGCTGCACGAAGGCCGCACAGCCCACGGTGTCGATATAGGAGAAGGTGCCCCCCGTCCACGCCGGAAAGCCGAGGCCCAGCAGCGCGCCCAGGTCGCCGTCGGCTGCCGAGGTCAGCACGCCCTCTTCCAGGCAGCGCGCGGACTCCATCGCCTCGATGCACAGCATGCGACCCATGACGGTGTCCAGATCGGGCTGCTCGCCGCTTTGCGGGAACTGCTGCGCCAGCCCCGGCCACAGGTGCTTGCCGGATTTGGGATAGTCGTAGAAACCGCCGCCGCTCTTGCGGCCCAGGCGCTGGAGCTGGTTCATGCGCTCCACCGCGGGCTGGGCGAGGGTGCGCAGGAATTTTTCCTCCAGCCCGTCCTTGCGCGCCTGGCCGATGACCAGGGCCTGCAGGTCCAGCGACACCTCGTCGGTCACCGCCAGCGGCGCCGTGGCGAAGCCCGCCTGCCGCGCGGCGTTTTCGATGAGCGCGGGGTTCACGCCCTCGGCCAGCATCGCCATGCCTTCGTCGATGTAGGCGCAAAAGATGCGGCTGGTATAGAAGCCCGAGCTGTCGTTAACCAGTATGGGCGTCTTGCCCAGCCGCGCGGCCAGGTCCAGCGTGCGGGCGACGGTGGCCGGGTTGGTGCGCGCGCCCAGGATGATCTCCAGCAGCGGCATGCGCGGCACCGGCGAGAAGAAGTGCATGCCGATGACCTGCTCCGGTGCGGCCCATGCGGATGCCAGGCCGCCGATGGGCAGCGTGGAGGTGTTGCTGGCCCAGACGAAATGCACGGGCCGGTCGGCCAGCACAGGCGCGGCGCGGGCCATCAGGTCGGCCTTGACGGCGCGGTCCTCGAACACCGCCTCGATGACGAATTCGCAGCCGTGCAGGCGCTGCAGATCGGCCGTGGGCTCGATGCGCTGGGCGATGGCCGCGGCGCGGTCGCCGTGGCCGCGCGCCAGGGCCGCGGCGATCTTGCCGTGCGCGGCCTGGGCGCGCTCGGCGCTGGTGTCCACCATGACCACGTCGATGCCCGCCGCCGCAGCCACCTGGGCGATGCCCGCGCCCATCAGGCCCGAGCCCAGCACGCCCAGCTTGCGCACGGGCTGCTCGGGCACATCCGCCGGGCGGCGCACCAGTTGCCGCGCCTGGGCCTGGTGCAGCCACAGGGAGCGGATCTGGTTGGCCGTGGCCGGCTCGGCCAGCGCCTGGGCGGCGCACTGCGCCTCTACCTTCAGCGCCGCGTCGATGGGCAGTTGCGTGCCTTCGTAGACGGCCGAGAGCAGGGCCAGCGGCGCGGGCTGGGTATCGCTGGGCTTGCGCAGGCGAGCGATGTTGTCGGTGAAGCTGCGCCCTGCATGTGCAGCCATCGCGCCCGCACCGCCCGGCAGGCGGTAGCCCTTGGCATCCCACGGTGCCTGGGCCTGCGGGTGGGCCAGCAGCCATGCGCGCGCATCCTGCAGCGCCTGCGCCAAAGGCTGCACGCCGCTCAAAAGGCCCATTTGCCGGGCAGCGTCCGCCTCCCAGGTATCGCCCGCCAGCAGGCCATTGAGCACGGCGGGAATGCCCGCGAGGCGCGGCAGGCGCTGCGTGGCGCCCGCGCTCGGGGGAAGGCCGCGCTTGACCAGCGGCAGGCCCAGCCGTGCGCCAGGCACGGCCCAGCGCGCATGGCAGGCCAACGCGAACTCGAGGCACAAGTCCATGCATGCGCCCTCAATGACGATGGCGATGGGGTTGGGCAGGCGCTCCACCGCGCGCAGCAGGCCGGAGCGGCGCTGCAGCACTGCGGCGATGGCATGGGCATCGCCCGCGCGGCACAGATCGAGCCACGCCTGCGCGCCCGCTTCGGGCAGCCATGACGGGCCGCTGGCGTGCAACAGCACGCCCTGCACGTCGGCGCGTTCGGCAGCGGTCTGCAATGCGGCCACCAGCGCTTCGAGCTGCGGCGGGCAGACCGCGCCGGCCTCGCCGGGTTGAGCGTCCAGGCGGATGAGAGCGATGCCGCCCTCTTGCAGCGTCAGAGGAAATTGATCCGTCATTTCAAACTCTTTCGATGATGAGGGCGGTGGATTGGCCGGCAGCCGCGCACAGCGTGACCAGCCCGGTGTTCAGGTCGCGGCGCTCCAGTTCGTCGAGCAACGTACCGAGCAGCATGGCGCCCGTGGCGCCCAGCGGGTGGCCCAGGGCGATGGCGCCGCCGTTGGGGTTGATGCGCTGCGGGTCGATGCCGAAGTGGCGCGCGTAGCACATGGGCACGACGGCGAAGGCCTCGTTGACCTCGAACAGGTCGATGTCCCGGATGGACATGCCCGCGCGCGCCAGCGCCTTGTCGGTCACCGGCATCGGACCGCCCAGGCTGAGGAGCGGCTCGTCGGCGCAGGTGGCGGCGGCGCGGATGCGCGCGCGGGCACGCAGGCCGCCGCGTTCGCCGAAGCCGCGGCTGCCCAGCAGCACGGCGCAGGCGCCATCGACGATGCCGCTGGAGTTGCCGCCGGTGTGGATGTGCGCGATGCGGTCCAGTTGCGGGTAGCGGCGCAGCACGATCGCGTCGTAGCCCAGCGCGCCGGGCTTGTCGAACACGGGCTGCAGCCTGGCGAGGTCGGCCAGCGTGGTGCCGGGGCGGTGGGCTTCGTCGCGCGCCAGCACCACGTTGCCCAGCCGGTCGCGCACGGGCACGAGCGAGGCATCGAACCAGCCCGCGTCCACCGCCTGCGCGGCGCGGCGCTGGCTTTCGACGGCGTAGGCGTCCACCTCGTCGCGGGTGATGCCGCCCAGCGCGGCCATCAGGTCGGCGGCCACGCCGTTGGGGATGTAGGGGTAGCGCTTGCCGACGTCCGGGTCGGTATAGACCGCGCCGCCGTCGCTGCCGATGGCCACGCGCGACATGGACTCCACGCCGCCGCCGATGGCCGCATCCGCCTGGCCCGAGGCGATGAGGCCGAAGCCCATCTTCACCGTGTCGAGCGCCGAGGTGCAGAAGCGGTTGAGCTGGTAGCCCGAGACGGTGTCGCCGTAGCCCGCCTCCAGCAGCGCCACGCGCGCGATGTCCGCGCCCTGCTCGCCGATGGGCATGACAACGCCCAGGCCCACGTCGTCGATGGCGCGCGGATCGAAGCCGTTGCGCTCGCGCAGCGCGCGCAGCGTCTGCGACGCCAGCTGCACCGGCGTGATGGGGTGCAGCGCGCCGCCGGGGCGGCCCTTGCCGCGCGGCGTACGCACGTGGTCGTAGATGAAAACGTCTTGCATGGATGGGCCTACTTGCTGGTGAGCAGATGGGTGCCGAAGCGCTTGCGCAGCTCCAGCTTGGAGAGCTTGCCGGTGGCAGTCAGAGGAATCTTGTCTACGAACACCACGGCATCGGGCATCCACCACTTGGCGATCTGGCCTTCGAGGCCGGCCAGCACCTGTTGCTGCGTCAGCGCGGCGCCCTCGCGCGGCTGCACGACCAGCACGGGCCGCTCGCCCCACTGGTCGTGCTGGGCGGCGATGCAGGCCGCCAGCTCCACGCCGGGCACGGCCATGGCCAGGTTCTCCAGATCGACGGAGGAAATCCATTCGCCACCGGACTTGATCACGTCCTTGCTGCGGTCGGTAAGGCGCATGAAGCCGTCGGCGTCGATGAGCGCCACGTCGCCCGTGGGCAGCCAGCCGTCCTCTGTCACCGCATCCGCGCCGGCGCCGTAGTAGCGCCGGATGACCCAGGGCGCCTTCACCTGCAGATCGCCCGGCTGGCCGCTGCCCCAGGGGATCTCGCGGCCTTGCCCATCGACGGTGCGCAGGTCGCCGCCCGCCACCACGCGGCCCGCCGTCTGGTAGATGGTGCGCTGCAGCTCGGCCAGCGGCACGCCCTGGTGGTGCGGCAGCGGCTGGGTAGTGGTGGTCATGGCGGCCGTCTCGGTCATGCCCCAGCCCTGCGTGACCTGCACGCCCATGGCGGCATAGGCCTCGACCATCGACAGCGGCGTGGACGAGCCGCCCAGCAGCAGGCGCTGGAGCGTGCGGAAACGCAGGCCGTTCTGCTGCAGGTACGACAGCACGTTGAACCAGATCGTGGGCACGCCGATGGACAGGGTGACGCCCTCGGCCTCGATGAGCTGGTGCAGCGACGCGCCATCGAGCTTCGGCCCCGGCAGCACCAGCTTGGCGCCGGTGAGCGTGGCGGAAAAAGGCGACTCCCACGCATTCGCATGGAACATGGGCACCGCCGGCATCAGCACGCTGCAGGCCGAGACGTTCTGCGAATCGGGCAGCGCCACCGCGTAGGCGTGCAGCACCGTGCCGCGGTGCGTGTACATCACGCCCTTGGGCTGGCCCGTGGTGCCGGACGTGTAGCACAGGAAGGCGTTGGCGCGCTCGTCGAAGTCGGGCCAGGCCATGCTGCCGTCCTGCGCTGCCAGCAGCGCCTCGTAGCTGCCGGGCTGCGATGCGGGGGCGTCGATGGGGATCCAGTGGCGCACGCCGGGGCACTGGGGCTTGATCTTCTCGACCAGCTCGGCGAAATCCTGCGCGTAGCACAGCGCCACGTCCTGCGCGTCGTTGACGATGTAGACGATCTGCTCCAGGAACAGGCGCGGGTTCACCGTGTGGCAGACCGCGCCCACGCCGGTGACGCCGAAGTACAGCTCATAGTGCCGGTGGTCGTTCCACGCCAGCGTCGCCACGCGGTCGCCCTGCTGCACGCCCAGCGCCAGCAGCGCCTGGCCCAGTTGGCGCGCGCGCAGCTCGCAGTCGGCATAGGTGTGGCGCACGGTGCGGCCGTCGATGACCGAGACGATCTCGCCGCGCCGGTGGTGGCGCGCCGCGCCGAGCAGCAGGTTCTTAAGCAGCAGGGGCGCGTCCATGGCGTAGGTGGGGGCTGCGTTGTTCACGGGTCTTGTCTCCGGTAGATGTGCGGGGATGATGCAGCGCCCGCGAGGGAGCGCCAATCGTCGGGAGCGACGATTTTTGGGCACGTCGTCGGATCGGACGATTGCCGCCGCCTCCGGCCATCCAGATACTGGCCCGCATGGACAACTACGGAAACACACCATGCCAGGGCCGCTGCACGGATTGAAGGTCGTCGAGATGGAGGGCATCGGCCCCGGCCCCTTCTGCGCAATGGTGCTGGCCGACCTGGGCGCGGAGGTGCTGCGCATCGGCCGCGAGGGCAAAGAGGCCTCGCCCCACGACGTGCTGGCACGCGGGCGGCAGGTGCTGGCGCTGAACCTGCGCGAGCCGCACGCGCGCGATCGTGCGCTGGCCTTCATCGAGCGCGCCGACGTGCTCATCGAAGGCTTTCGCCCCGGCGTGATGGAGCGCCTGGGCCTGGGGCCCGACGTGTGCCTGGCGCGCAACCCCGCGCTGGTCTATGGCCGCATGACCGGCTGGGGCCAGAGCGGGCCGCTGGCGCATGCGGCGGGACACGACATCAACTACATCGCCATCAGCGGCGCGCTGCACGCCATCGGGCAGGCGGGCCAGCGGCCCACGGTGCCGCTCAACTACGTGGGCGACTTCGGCGGCGGCGCGATGCTGCTGGCCGTGGGCATCCTGAGCGCGCTGTGGGAGGCGCGCCGCACCGGCCAGGGCCAGGTGGTGGATGCGGCCATGACCGACGGCGCCGCCCTGCTCTCGGCCATGTTCTACGGCTTCAAGGCCGCGGGCCAGTGGAGCAGCGAGCGCGGAGAGAACCTGCTGGACGGCGGCGCGCACTTCTACGACGTGTATGCCTGCGCCGACGGCAAGTACCTGGCCGTGGGCGCCATCGAGCCGCAGTTCTACGCCGAACTGCGCAGCCGCTGCGGCCTGGCGGACAACCCCGACTTCGACCACCAGACGGACGCGCGCTGGTGGCCCTCGCTGAAGGTGAAGCTGGCCGACCTGTTCTTCACCCGCACGCAGGAGCAATGGTGCGCGCTGCTCGAAGGCAGCGACGCCTGCGTGGCCCCCGTGCTGGACTGGGACGAGGCACCCGCGCATCCGCACAATGCGGCGCGCGGCACCTATGTGGAGGCCAACGGCATGGTGCAGCCCGCGCCCGCGCCGCGCTTCGGCCGCCACGCGCTGCGCGTGCCGCCCGCGCCGCAGCCGGCGGATGCCGACGCGCTGCTCGCGCGCTGGACACAACACCCCACCCAGGAGACGGTTTCGTGATCGATTTCAAACGCAGTTGGGAAGACGGCGACCTCGCCTTGTTCCGCCAGACCGTGGCACGCTTCATCGAGGACGAGATGCAGCCCGGCGACGCGCAGGCGCGCGAGCAGGGCCACGTGGGCCAGGCGCTGTGGCGCCGGGCGGGCGAACTGGGCCTGCTGTGCACCGACATCCCCGAAGAATACGGCGGCGCGGGCGGCGACTTCCGCCACGAGGCGGTGATCGGCGAGGAGCTGTACCGCCGCTCGCTCACCGGCATGAACGTGGCCGTGCACAGCATCGTGGCCCACTATCTGCAGGGCCACGGAACGCCGCAGCAGAAGGCGAAGTGGCTGCCGCGCATGGCGCGCGGCGAGATGGTGGGCGCCATCGCCATGACCGAGCCCGGCGCGGGCTCCGACCTACAGGGCGTGCGCCTGCGCGCGGTGCGGGACGGCGGCGACTACGTGCTGAACGGCACCAAGACCTTCATCAGCAACGGCTTCCTGGCCGCTCTGGTGCTGGTGGTGGCGCGCACCGATCCCGGCGCGGGCGCCAAGGGCATCTCCATCATCGCGGTGGAAACCGACGGCCTGCCCGGCTACCGCGTGGGCCGCCTGCTGGACAAGATCGGCATGAAGGCGCAGGACACGTCCGAGCTGTTCTTCGACGACGTGCGCGTGCCCGCCGCCAACCTGCTGGGCGGCACGGAGGGCCGGGGCTTCGCGCAGCTCATGTTCGACCTGTCGTACGAGCGGCTGCTGATCGGCGTGAATGCGCTGGCGATGATGGAAGGTGCGTACGAAAGCACGCTGCAATACGTGCGCGAGCGGCAGGCGTTCGGCAAGCCGGTCGCGGAGTTCCAGAACACGCGCTTCCAGCTCGCGGGCATCGCTACGCAGATCCAGGTGGGGCGCGCCTTCATCGACCGCTGCGTGGAACGGCAGTTGGCAGGCGAACTGGATGCGACAACCGCGTCGATGGCGAAGCTATGGGCTTCGGAGGCGCTGGGGCGCGTGGTGGACGAGTGCGTGCAGCTCTTCGGCGGGTATGGCTACATGAACGAGTACCTGATCGGGCGCATGTACCTGGATGCGCGGATTCAGCGCATCTACGGGGGGACGAGCGAGATCATGAAGGAAGTGATCGCGCGGGCGATGTGAAAATTTGATAGCTGCCTGCGCTTTCCTACAAAGGATTTCAGTTAGTTTTCTATCTTGAACCCAATGCTGTCAAGCGCAGCCAGCTCACTTTTTAATAGTCAAGGAATCAGCCGCAGCCGCCTGGCCAGTGCCACCGCCTGCGTGCGGCTGCCCGCCCCCAGCTTGGCATTGATGTGCCTCAGGTGGGTGCGCACCGTCGTGTCCGCCACCACCATCTTCTCGGCAATGGCGCTGTTGGAATACCCCTCGGCCAGCAGCTGCAGCACGTGCAGTTCCTTGCGCGTGAGCGGCTCGGCGGGCGGCGCGGGCATGTCCTGCGCGGAGTCTGCATCCAGCGCGATGTGCGCGGATGCCTGCAGCTGGCGCAGGTACTCGGCATAGATCGGGTCGCCCTCCCCGCCCTGCATGGCCGCGAGGTAGGCGGCCAGCAACGGCGTGATCCACGGTGCCTCGTCCAGCACCAGGCGCACGAAGCCTTCGCGGCACGCGGTCTGCAGCAGCGGCTCCAGCAGCGCCGTGGCGGGCCGCCCCGCGCGGTGTTCGGCCAGCGCATGGATCAGCCGCAGCTTGAGCGCGCGGCGGTAGCGGCCCGCGCGCTCGGCGGCAGTGGCCTCAGCGGCGGCATCGCCTGCGGCGGCCAGCGCGTCGCCGAAGCAGGCGTCCCAGCGCAGCTGCGCGAGCGCGGGGTATTCCAGGTCTTGCGCCAGCAGCCGGTAGCCGTCCTGCGCGCCGCCGTCGCACGGCGGGATGGCGCTGGCGCGGCGCAGCTCGTCCTGCGCGGCGCGGCTGTTGCCCTGCTGCATGAAGATGCGCGCGCGCTCCAGGTGCGCGGCGGCCACCACGCGCGGCAGGTGGCGCAGGTGGCCCAGGTGCTCCAGTTCGGTCAGCGTGTGCAGGGCACTGTCCACGTCGCCCGCGGCGAAGGCCAGGCGCGTGCGCAGCGCGTGGCCCAGGATCATGTGGTCGGGCAAGCCCACGTCGCGCGCCATCGGCAGGTAGATGTTGAGCAGGTGGTCGGCCTTCTCCAGCCGGTTGGCCTCGTACATCGCGTAGGCGTAGAGCACGCCCGCCCAGGCGTTGCCGTGGCTCTGGTTGAACGTGGCCTGGTGCGTGGATTCCACGGCGATGCGAAAGCGCGCCGTGGCCTGGCGCATGCGGCCTTCGAACAGGTCGAACATGCCCTCCAGCGACTCGGCGTACATGCGGTTGAACGTGCTGCCGCCGAAGCGCGAGCGCGCCACGCCCAGCAGCCGGCGCGATTCGTCGGTATGACCCAGCACCGAGGAGATGTTGGCCATCAGGTTGAGCAGCGCGCTGTCGGCGAACGGCAGCTCCGAGGGCAGCGCCGCCAGCGCCTGCTGGCCGACGGCGTAGGCGTCGGCATAGCGGTCCTGCAGCGCCAGCAGCATGGCGCGCAGCGCGAGGTAGTGCGCTGCTTCGCCCTCGGCGGGGCGCGCGTCGCCGCAGCCCATCTGCGCCAGCGTCTCGATGGGGCCGCGCGTGAAGCAGGCGGCCCACAGCGCCAGGTGCGTGAGCCGCTCGTGGCCCTGCAGCGCGGCCGGGCTGACGGCCTGGAACCAGCGGTCGAGCAGGCGCAGCCGCCCCTGCTCCACGAAGGCTTCGGCATGCGCGGCCAGCAGCGCGATGGCGCGCGCATGGTCCTGCGCGAGGATGGCGTGGTCGATGGCGGGCACGGGGCGGCCCTCGGCCTCGTAGGCATGCGAAGCGGCCGCGTGCAGCTCGCGCACCTGCGCCCCCGGCTGCTGCGCCAGCCGCGCGTGCAGGAACGAGGCGAACAGGCTGTGGTAGCGCCAGGTGGGCGGCGCGTCGCCGATGCGCGTGAGGAACACGCCGTGCGTCGCCAGGTGCTCCAGCATGGCCGCGCAGTCGGTCTGCGGGCACAGCGCGGCGCAGACCGGGGCGGTGAGCTGCTTGAGCACGCTGGTGCGCAGCAGGAATTCGCGCACCTCGGGCGGCTCGTGGGCCAGCACGTCCTCGGCCAGGTATTCGGCCAGCGCCTGGTCGGAGCCGGAGAAGCTCTCGGCCAGCGCCACCGTGTCGCGGCGGCGCTGCAAGGCCAGCGACGCCAGCCACAGGCCCGTGGCCCAGCCTTCACAGCGGTTGTGCAGGGTGACCAGCGCATGCTCGGGCAGTTGCGCATCGCGGTTGCGCAGGAATGCGCGCGTCTCCTCTAGGCTGAATCGCAGCTGCGCCGGGCCCACCTCGACAAGCTGCCCGCGCGCGCGCAGGCGGCCCAGACCCAGGTCGGGCCAGCCGCGGCAGCCCACCACGAGCTGGCCGCCGCGCGGCAGGCGCTCGATCAGCTCGCGCAGCAGGCCGAGCACACCCGCGTCGCGCAGCGTGTCCAACTCGTCCATGAAGAAGGTGAAGGCGCTTGGATGCGCGGCAATGGCGTCCACCGCCTCCACGGGGCTGCGCGGCGGCGCGCTGGCGATGCCGGCCTGCACCATCATCTCGCCCAGGTAGTGCAGGAAGCGCGAGAGGTCGTTGTCCAGCGCGTCCAGCGTGAGCCAGGCGACGGTCTGGCCGCGTGCCTCCAGCGCGCGGTGGCACTGCATCATCGCCGTGCTCTTGCCGAAGCCCGCCGGTGCGCGCACCAGCACCACGCGCGCGGCGGTGGGAGCATCCAGCCCCGCCGGGTGGCGGGTCAACTGATGGGGCGCAGCGGCCGGGGGCGTGAGTTTGGTGGTGAGGCGAGGGATGTGGGCCGGTGTCATGGCACGGGCGAATCTACCCGGTTTCTACCCCTGTTTCTTCACCAGCTTGCAGGTGCTCTGCTCGATGGGACGAAAGGCCTTTTCCGCGGGAATCACGGCCTTGAGCTTGTAGTAGTCCCAGGGCTTCTTCGACTCCTCGGGCGCCTTGACCTCGAACAGGTACATGTCGTGCACCATGCGCCCGTCCTCGCGCACGCGGCCGTTCTCGGCGAACACGTCGTTCACGGGCAGCTTCTTCATCGCCGCCACGGTGGCCTTGGCCTCGTCGGTGCCCGCGGCCTGCACGCCCTTGAGGTAATGCAGCACGGCGGAATACGTGCCCGCCTGCACCATCGTCGGCATCTTCTTGCGCTGCTCGAAGAAGCGCTGCGACCACGTGCGGCTGGCGTCGTTGCGGTCCCAGTAGAAGCCGTCGGTCAGGAACAGGCCCTTGGCGGCCTTCAGGCCCAGCGCGTGCACGTCGGTGATGTGGGTAAGCGACGCGGCGATCACCTGCCTGGGCGTCACGCCGAACTCGGCCGACTGCTTGAGCAGGTTGGCCGAATCACCCGCCGCGTTGGCCATGCCGATCACGTCGGCCTTGGAGGCTTGCGCCTGCACGATCTGCGACGAGAAGTCGCCCGCGCCCAGCGCGTGCCTGGCACTGCCCACCACCGTGCCGCCGGCGGCCTTGATGGCTTCCTCGAAGCCCGCGCGCAGCGCCTTGCCGCCGGCGTAGTCGGCCTCGATGAAGAACCAGCTCTTCTTGCCCGACTCGGTGATCGCGCGCGCCGTACCCTGGCCCTGCGAATACTCGTCGTAGGCCCAGTGCATCGTCGTGGCGTTGCAGTCGTCGTTGGTGATGCGCAGCGACGCGGGGCCGACCGGGATCACCACCTTGTTCTTCTCCACGGCCAGGTTCATCACGGCCAGCGTCACGGCCGACGAGGGAATGTCGGTCACCATGTCCACGCCCTCGCGGTCGAACCAGGTGCGCGCGATGGAGGCGCCGATGTCCGGCTTGAGCTGCATGTCCGCCGAAAGCAGCTTGATCTTGAAAGCGGGCTTGTGCTGTGCGACAAAGTCGTCGATGGCCATCTGCGCGGCCAGCACCGAGCCGCGCCCGCTCGCGTCCGAATACACGCCCGACAGGTCCGTCAGCACGCCGATGCGCACCTCTGCGTCGGAAATGCCCTGCGCCGCGGCATGGTGGGCCAGGCCCGCCAGCGCCAGGGCGGCGGTCATGGTGCGCAAGGATGAAAGGGCGTTGCGTGGCATCTGCGTTGTCTCCTGGATGTGAATTGAGGCTGGCGCATTGTGGACAGGCGCACGGGCGCCGCACATCGTCCGATGCGACGATTCCGCCCCGCACCGCCCTCCGCGTTAACCCTGCCTGCACTGCCTGGCGACGCGCAATTCGTCGTAACGGACGATGCGGCGTCGGCGCGATCTCCAGATACTGCCGGCCATGCCATCGCCGCTCAACCACCGCCCCGTCCTCGTCGGCCAGGGCGAAATCACCCTCAAGACCGCTGACCTGTCGCAGGCCCGGGAACCCCTGGCGCTGATGGAGGCCGCCGTGCGGCGCGCCTTCGAGGACGCGGGCGCGCCCGGCGCCCTCGCGCTGGTCGATTCGATCGACGTGGTCTCCGAATACTCCTGGCCCTACCCGGACGCACCCGGCCAGCTCGCGTCGCGCCTGGGCATCGCGCCGGCGCGGCAGGCGTACGGCGAGGTGGGCGGCGAATCGCCTGTCCGCTTCATCCACGAGGCCGCGCTGCGCATCCAGCGCGGCGAGTCCCGCGTGGCGGTGGTCGTGGGTGCGGAGTCGGAATATTTCGTCCAGGCAGCCCGCAAGGCGGGACAGGCGCTGCCGTGGTCGCCCCGCAACCCGCAGGCACACCTCAAGCGCGGCACCGACTGGCTGCGTCCGCTCGCCGTGCAGCTGGGCGTGGCCAGCCCCGCCAGCGTCTACCCGTTCTACGAGAACGCCACGCTGGCCGCCTGGGGGCAGACGCCCGCCGAGGCCTTGGAAGACAGCGGCCGCATCTGGTCCGGCTTTTCGCAGGCGGCCCAGGCCAACGCCTCGGCCTGGTCGCGCCAGGCCCTCGCGCCCGAAGACATCACCGCCATCACGCCCGCCAACCGGCTCATCGCATGGCCGTACACGGTGCGCGTCATCGCCAACCCGCAGGTCAACCAGGGCGCGGCCGTGGTGCTCATGGACGCGGCGCTGGCGCAGCAGCTGCAGGTGCCCGAGCGCCAATGGCTGCACCTGTGGGGCGGCGCGGCGGCCAGCGAGCCGGAGGACTACCTGGACCGGGCGGACTACCGCAGCGTGCCCGCCCAGACCGCCGTGCTCGGCGCCGCCCGGCAATGGCTTGCCGACCCGCTGCAGGACTGCTGCATCGAGCTCTACAGCTGCTTTCCCGTCGTGCCCAAGCTCGCGCGCCGCGCGCTGGGCCTGCCGGCGCATGCGCCCCTGAGCTGCACGGGCGGGCTGAGCTTTTTCGGTGCGCCGCTGAGCAACTACATGACGCATGCCACCGCGGCGGTGATGCGCCGGCTGCGGCAGCCCGGCGCCCCCATGGGGCTGCTGTATGGCCAGGGCGGCTACGCGACCAGCCACCATGCGCTGGTGGTGTCCTCCCGGCCCGCGCCCCACCCGCTCGACGAGCACTACAGCGTGCAGGCGGCGGCCGACGCGGCGCGCGGCCCGGCGCCGGCGCTGGACCTGCGCTACAGCGGCCCGGCGCAGCTGGAGACGCACACGACGCTGTTCGAGCGCGACGGCAGCCCCCGGCACGGCGTGGTGATCGCCCGCACACCGCAATCCACGCGCGTGCTCGCCTGCGTGCCCGCATCGGACACGCAGGCGATCGGCCTGCTGACCAGCCCCCAGGCATCGCCCGTGGGCCTGCGGGGCACCGTGGCCCTGCAGCACGACGGCACGCCGCGCTGGCATTTCGCCTGACCCCTTCCACCGACCGAAAAAAGGAGACACCCTCATGACCCATCGCACCCCGCGCCGCCATTGGCTCGGCTGGGCCGCCGCCGCGGCGCTGCTCGCCAGTGCACCCGCCTACGGCCAGAAGGCCCCCGTTCCGCCCGAGGTGGCGGCTTTTCCCAACAAGGTGGTCAAGCTGGTGATGCCCTTTCCCGCCGGCGGCGCGGGCGACATCCTGGCCCGCATCCTGGCCGACGGGCTGACCCATGAATGGAAGCAGCAGGTCATCGTCGAGAACAAGGCCGGCGCCTCCGGCATCATCGGCAACAACCAGGTGGCCAAGTCCGCGCCGGACGGCTACACGCTGCTACTGACCATCACCTACCTGGTGCAGGCCCCGTCGCTGGGCGTGAAGCTGCCCTACGACGTGCTCAAGGACTTCACCCCGCTGACCCGCGTCGCGGATGCGCCGTCGCTGCTGGTGACGACGGACCCGGAGATCACGAGCGTCAAGCGCTACGTGGAGCTGGCCTCGGCCGCGCCGGGCAAGTATTCCTACGGCACCTATGGCACGGGCACCACCTCGCACATCTACGCCGAGCTGTTCAACAAGCGCAACGGCATCCAGGGCGAGGCCATCGCCTACAAGGGCGCGGCGCCGCTGCTGCAGGACATGCTGGGCCGCCAGCTGGGGCTGTCGTTCGTCGACCTGGCCACCTCGCTGCCCTACATCAAGGCCGGCAAGATGCGCGCGCATGCCGTGGTGGGCACCAAACGCTCGCCCCTGCTGCCCGACGTGCCCACGTTCACCGAGCTGGGCTACCCCGGCCTGGAGGTGGTGGGCTGGTACGGCGCCTTCGCGCCCGCAGGCATGCCGCCCGCGCTGGCCGACAAGATCCGCACCGCCATCGAGAAGGTGGTGCGCCAGCCCGAGACACGCCAGCGCATCCTCGACATGGGGCTGGCGCCAGCCTCGGGCGCACCCGAGAATTTCCAGGAGCGCATCCTCTCCGACCTGGTGAACTGGCGCCGCGTGGTCCAGCAAAGCGGTATCTCGCTCGAATGACGCGCAGCCTGAACCACTGCGCCGCGTTCACGGGCGCGGCCGAGCTGGGCTACCAGCGCGGCGTGAGCGAGTTCTCCACGCTGTCGCTGCAGCTGCAGGCGGGCCTGGCGGCGGCGCGCGATGCCGGGGTGGCACCGGCCGAGATCGACGGCGTCATCGCCATGTCCAACGGCTCGGCACTGGCCGAGGACTTCGTGCAGGCCTTCGGTATCCGCGACCTGCGCTTTTCCGCCATGGTGCCCATGGGCGGCGCCAGCCCGGTGGCCGCGCTGCAGCTGGCCGCCGCCGTGATCCAGGCCGGCATCTGCCGCCACGTGCTGCTGCCCACGGGGCGCGACGGCCGCGGCGGCGACGCCACCGCCCGCATCGCGCAGCTGCAGGTCTTCCGCGGCGTGGCCGAGTTCGAGATGCCGCTGGGCGCGTTCGCCGCGCCGCAGCTCTATGCAGCCATGGCCCGCCGCCACATGCACGAGTACGGCACGCGGTCCACCGACTTCGCGGAGATCGCGGTGGCCATGCGCCACCACGCCAGCACCCAGCCCAACGCGCTGATGCGCCGGCCGATGACCATCGACGACCACCAGAACTCGCGCATGGTCGCGGACCCGCTGCGCCTGCTCGACTGCTGCATCGACAACGCCGGCGCCGCCGCCGTGCTGGTCAGCGCCCCCGATGCGGCGCGCGACCTGCGCCGCCCGCCCGTGTGGCTGATGGGCGCGGCCGAAGGCCATCCCGATTCGCCCCTGTCCATCACCCAGCGTCCCGATCTCACGCGCCTGGGCGCCGCCAAGGCCGCGGACCGCGCCTTCGCCATGGCGGGCATCGGGCGCGGCGACATCGACGTGGCCTGCCTCTACGACTGCTTCACCTACATTGTGCTCTGCCAGCTGGAAGACCTGGGCTTTTGCGCCAAGGGCGAAGGTGGCCCGTTCGTGCGCGGCGGGGCGCTCAAGGTGGGCGGCCGCCTGCCGGTCAACCCGCATGGCGGCGCCATGTCCCAGGCGCACATGGTCGGCATGAACCACATCGTCGAGATGGTGCGCCAGCTGCGCGGCGAGGCCGCCAACCAGGTGCCCGGCGCGCGCCACGGCCTGGTGAGCGGCTATGGCGACCTGGGCGACGGCAGCGTCGCCATCCTCTGCAAGGACACGGCATGACCTCCCTCGAAGCCCTCCCCTACCACGAGGCGCTGGCCGCCGGGCACCTGCTGCTGCAGGCCTGCGGCGACTGCGGCGCGCTGCGCCACCCGCCCTCGCCCATGTGCCCGTGCTGCCAGTCGGTGAACGTGCGCTGGCAGCGCTCGGCCGGTGCCGGCGCCGTGCATTCGGCCGTCACCGTGCACCACACCACCACGCCTGCCTACCGCGAGCGCACGCCCTACACCGTGCTGACCGTGGCGCTGGACGACGGCGTGCGCCTGCTGGCTCCCCTGGATTTCGACGCGCAGGCCGTGCCGCCCATCGGCGCGCGCGTGGCCCTGCACTTCGCCCCGCAAACCGACGGCAGCCTGCTGCCCCTCTTCAAGACCGTTCCATGACCCCTACCACCGCTCCCGGCGCGCTGCATTCGCTGTTCTCCCCCCGCTCCATCGCCCTGGTGGGCGCCTCCGAGCGCTCGGCCTGGTCCAACACCGCGCACAAGAACCTGGTCGACTTCGGCTTCACGGGCCGCATCCTGCCCGTGAACCGCAAGGGCGATGCCGTCTACGGCCGCCCCGCCGCCACCTCGCTGCGCGCACTGGGCGAGGCCGTGGACCTGGCCCTGCTGATGGTGCCGCAGGCCGCCGTGGAAGACGTGCTGGACGAAGCGCGGGAGGCGGGCATCCGCAACGCCGTCGTGCTCGCGTCCGGCTATGCCGAGACCGGCGCCGCCGGCCAGGCGCTGCAGGAGCGGCTGCGCGCCAAGGCGCTGGAGGCCGGCATCCACCTCATCGGGCCCAACTGCGTGGGCTTCGTGAACTACGTGCGCCGCACGCCGGTGTTCACCATCACCCCGCCGCTGCCCATCCTGCCGGGCAGCCTGGCCGTCATCTCCCAGAGCGGCGCCGTGGGCACGCTCACCCACCAGTACGCCCACAAGCAGGGCATCGGGCTGTCGCACATCGTCACCACCGGCAACGAGGCGGTGATCGACGTCGGCCGCGTGATCGGGCACATGGCCGACGACCCCGACACGCGCTCGATCGCGGTCTTCATCGAAGCCGTGCGGGACGTGGCGAGCTTCCGCGCGGGTGCCGAGCGGGCGCGCGCCGCCGGCAAGCCCGTGGTGGTGCTCAAGATCGGCCGCAGCGCCGCAACGGCGAAATCCGCGCAGGCCCACACCGGCGCGCTGGTGGGCGACGACCGCGTGTTCGACGCCGTCTGCCAGTCGCTGAACATCCTTCGCGTGGACTCGATCGAGGAGATGGTCGTGACCGCCGAACTCATCGCCCGCACGGGCGTGCTGCGGGGCGACGGCGTGGGCTTCTCGTCGATCTCGGGCGGCATCTGCGAGATCCTCGGCGACCGCGCGGAATCCGTGGGCCTCCACCTGCCCGAGCCCAGCCCCGCCACCGTGCAGCGGCTGCAGGCGGCGCTGCCGGACTTCGGCACGCCGCACAACCCGCTGGACACCACGGGCGCCATCATCCTCGACCCCAAACTCATGGGCGAAACCACCCGCATCCTGCTGGAGGAACCGCGCTTCGACCTGCTCGGCGTGGCCTTCGACGTGCCGATCTCCCAGCAGCAGGAGCGCAGCTACAGCCGCCCCGGCCTGGAGGCCATCCAGCAGGCCGCAGGCGCCGGCGGCATCCCCGCGCTCATTCTGAGTCACACCGCGCAGTCGCTCACGGACCACGCGCGCGGCACGGTCGAGGCGCTGGGCCTCCACTACTTTCCCTGCGGGCTGGAGCTGGCCGTGCCGGCCATCGGACGCGCCGTCGCGTGGTCGCGCGCCATGCGCGAGACGCAGGCCCGCCCCGCCGCCGCACCGCAGCCGGCCGCGCCGGCCGAGCGCACCGAGGGCGAACGCGCCCTGCTCCAGGCACTGGGCCGCTGCGGCGTGCCGGTCATCCCCCAGGCGCTGGCGCGCAACGCGCAGGAGGCCGCAACGGCAGCGGCCGCATGCGGCTGCCCCGTGGCCATCAAGATCGCGTCGCCGGACATCGCCCACAAGACGGAGGTGGGCGGCGTGGCGCTGAACATCGCCACGCCCGAGGCCGCGGCCGCCGCCTGCGACGCGATGCTGGCCGCCGTGGCCCGCCAGGCCCCCGGTGCGCGCATCGACGGCGTGGTGGTCTCGCCCATGCGCGCCCCTGGCGTGGAGCTGCTGGTGGGCGTGCGCTCCGACCCGCTGTGGGGCCCCGTGCTGGCCCTGGGGCTGGGCGGTGTCTGGGTCGAGATATTGAAGGACACGCAACTGCGCCTGCTGCCCGCCACGGAGGACGACGTGCTGGACATGCTCGGCCGGCTCAAGGGCCGTGCCCTGCTGGACGGCTACCGCGGCGCGCCCGCCGTGGACCGGCGGGCGGTGGCGCGTGCCGTCGTGGCCATCGCGCAGGCCGCGCTGGCCCTGGGCCCGCAGCTGGACACGCTGGAGATCAACCCGCTGCGCGCAGGCCCGGACGGCGCGGAAGCGCTGGACGCGCTGGCTGTGTGGAAAGATTGACTCGGACTATCAAAAAAATAGCTGCCAGCGCTTGCCAGTCAAGCACTGGAGGCCATTTTCATGGTGAAACGCCGCTCAGCGCATCACCCCGGCCTGCAGGTGCCCCAGCACGATCATCGCCACCTGCAGCGCCACCAGCGCCACCAGCGGCGACAGGTCGATGCCGCCCAGCAGCGGCAGCACGCGGCGGATGGGGCGCAGCACCGGCTCGCACAGCCGCGCGATCACGTCGCTGATGGGTGAGCGCGTCTGCACCCACGAGAGCACGGCGTAGACGATCAGCAGGCCCATCATTCCCGAGACGGCCACGCGCGCCATGCCGAACAGGGCCATCCATGGCAGCCAGGCCAGGCCCATGGCACCGGCCGAGAAGCCGCCCAGCAGCAGCCACAGCAGCAGGTACTGCGCCAGCTGCACCAGCAGCGCGCCCGCCAGGCTGGGCAGGTCCCAGCGCCCGGCGGCGGGCAGCAGCTTGCGCAGCGGCAGCACCAGCCAGTCGGAGAGCGCGAAGACCAGCCGCCCCACGGGGTTGGCGAAGGAGACGCGCTGCAATTGCATGTACAGCCGCAGCAGGCAGGCGCCCGTGAGCAGGCCGCCGACGACGTCGAGGAGGAAGGAAACGATCTGGAACAGCATGGAGGGGGGCTTGGCCGACGTATTGCGTGGGATGATAGCCATGCCGCATCCACCCCTGCCCCATGCCCCGACCGCTCACCCTGACATCGCTGCCGCTGTTCCCGCTGGGCACCGTGCTGTTTCCCGGCGGGGTGCTGGCACTGCGCGTGTTCGAGGTGCGCTACCTCGACATGGTGCGCAAGTGCCAGGCCGCGGGCGCGCCGTTCGGCGTGGTGGCGCTGGCCCAGGGGCACGAGGTGCGGCGCGCCGGCGCGCCGCCGGAGCAGCTCCACGACGTGGGCACGCTGGCCGTGATCGAGCAGTTGGACGCCCCGCAGCCGGGGCTGATCGTGCTGCGCTGCCACGGCACGGAACGCTTTCGCATCACCCACCGCAGCCACCTGCCGCACGGGCTGTGGGTGGCGGACGTGGAGCAGCTGCCGGGCGATGCCCACGTGCCGGTGCCCGAGGACCTGCGGCGCACGGCCCACGCGCTGGCCCAGGTGCTGGCCACGCTGCGCAGCCGCGAACCCGACGCCGCGCAGACCCCGGCGCCCGCCGCCCTGCAGCTGCAGGACTGCGGCTGGGTGGCCAACCGCTGGTGCGAACTGCTGCCGGTGCCGCTCGATCTGAAGCAGCGGCTGATGGCGCTGGACAATCCGCTCCTGCGCCTGGAGCTGGTGGGCGACGTGCTGGAGCGCACCGGTATTTCACTATGAAATAGGCCTCCAGCGCTTATCTATCAAGCGCAAGAAGCTATCAATACAGGAGTGGATGGTATTCCGGCACCCGCTCGCGCAATCCCTCGCGCAGCACGGCGGAGGCAGGCGCGGGGCCCAGGCCCTCCACCCAGCGCAGGAGAGCGTCCAGGTCCAGCGCGTCCGGCTCGCCCTGCCGCGCCACGCGCAGGCGCGGGTGGCGGGTGGGCTGGGTGGTTTCGCCGTCGGCCAGCCATTCCTCGTAGAGCTTCTCGCCGGGGCGCAGGCCGGTGAAGACGATGGGCACCTCCGCCTCGGTCTTGCCCGACAGGCGGATCAGCAGGCGCGCCAATTCCACGATCTTCACCGGGTCGCCCATGTCCAGCACGTAGATCTGTCCCGAGCGGCCCATCCACCCGGCCTGCACGACGAGCTGCGCGGCCTCGGGGATGGTCATGAAGTAGCGCACGATGTCCGGGTGCGTGACGGTGACCGGCCCGCCGCGCGCGATCTGCGCGGTAAAGAGCGGCACCACCGAGCCGCTGGAGCCCAGCACGTTGCCGAAGCGCACGGCCACGTAGTCGGTGCCTGTGTATTCGCTGGCGATGCGCTGCACCACGCGCTCGGCCAGGCGCTTGCTGGCGCCCATCACGTTGGTGGGGTTCACCGCCTTGTCGGTGGAGACGAGCACGAACTTGGCGGCGCCGCACTCGCCGGCGACGCGCGCCATGTGCAGCGTGCCCAGCGCATTGGTGCGCAGCGCCTCGATCTCGTTGAGCTCCTCCATCAGCGGCACGTGCTTGTAGGCGGCGGCATGAAAGACCACGGCCGGGCGGTGGCGCTGGGCGATGGCCAGCACGCGGCCGTGCTCGCGCACGTTGGCGGTGTAGTAGAAGCCCTGCATCTGCGGGTGGGCGGCGCGCAGCTCCTGCTCCAGCGGGTAGATGGCGGCCTCGGACACGTCCACGCACACCAGGCGCGCCACGCCGAAGCGCGCCACCTGGCGGCACAGCTCGGCGCCGATGGAGCCGCCCGCGCCGGTCACCAGCACCGTCTGGCCCGACAGCCATTCGGCGAGGTTGCCCGCGTCCAGCACCACGGGGGGGCGGCCCAGCAGGTCTTCCAGCTCCACCTTGCGCAAATCGGGTGCCGTGGCGCTCAGCCAGTGGTCGGCCACGGGCATCGACAGCAGGTTCAGCCCCGAGCCCGACCAGCGCAATAGCACCTCGCGCCGCAGCGCCGCGCCCGGCGGGCTGGCCAGCAGCACCGAGCGCACCTGCAGCGCCTGCGCCACCGCGCCCAGCGCCGGGGTGGCGCCCACCACGCTGACGTTGTGCAGGCTGCGGCCCGCGTCTTCCTCGTTCGGCGAAACGATGCCCGCCACGTGCCACAGCGCCGTGCCCTTGATGGCGCGCAGCGCTTGGTCGGCCTCCTCCAGCGTGCCCACGATAAGCAGCGGCGTCTGCCCCGGCGCGAGCGGGCCCGCGCGCCGCTCTGCCAGCGTGCGCCACAGCGCGCGCGCGCCGGTCAGCAGCACCAGCGCCAGCACCCCGAAGAGAGGGAACACCGAGCGCGCGAAGCCGGGGTAGCGCAGCACCATGATGCCGGCCGTGGCCGCCAGCGTGCCCAGCAGCGCGCCCCAGGCGAGCTGGCGCAGGTCGGCCAGCCCCACGTAGCGCCAGGCCTGCCGGTGCACCCGCGCCACGGCCAGCCCCAGCGCCATGCAGCCCACGGCCCAGGGCATGGTGGCCAGGGCCATGTCCAGGTATTCGCCCTGCATCTCGAAGTTGAAGCGCAGCCAGAACGCGGCCCACCAGGCCAGCGCCACCAGCGCCAGGTCGGCCAGCGCGAAGGGCGCCATGGCACGGCTCCAGCGGGCGGTCATGGAGCGCCTTTCAGCAGCACGGCCGCCGTGGAGAGCAGGATGCGCAGGTCCGCGCCCAGGCTGTGGTGCGCCACGTAGTCCAGGTAATAGCGCTGCTTGAGGGGCATGATGGTGTCGATGTAGGCACGCTCGGCATCGGGCGCGGCAGCCAGCAGGGCTTCTTCGTTGCGGAAGGCGATGCTCGCCGGGTCGGTGATGCCCGGGCGCACTGACAGGATGGCGCGGCGCGCCTCGGGCGGGTAGAGCGCCATGTAGCGCGGCACCTCGGGCCGGGGGCCGACCAGGCTCATGCGGCCCTGCAGCACGTCGATGAGCTGCGGCAGCTCGTCGAGCTTATAGCGGCGCAGCACGCGGCCCACGCGGGTGATGCGCGCGTCGCCCCCGGCGGTGACCTGCGGACCCGCGCCGCCCACGCGCATGGTGCGGAACTTGTGGATGCGGAAAGGCCGACCGTGCAGCCCCACGCGCTCCTGCCGGAAGAGCGCGGGGCCGGGCGAGTCGAGCCGGATCGCCAGCGCCACCGCCAGCCCCAGCGGCCACAGCAGCGCCAGGCCCAGCAGGGAGAGCAGCACGTCCATGCAGCGCTTCATGCGCCCTCCAATATGCGGCGCACGGCCGCCGCCACGCGCTGCACGGCCGCGTCGTCCATGCGGCTGTAGATGGGCAGCGAGGCCGTGCGTTCGTAAATCGACTGGCTCACGGGAAAGTCTTCGGGCCGCAGTCCGCAGAAGTCGCGCCAATACGTCTGCTGGTGCAGCGGGATGTAGTGCACGCTCATGCCGATGCCCTGGTCGAACATGGCCTGCACGAAGGCGTCGCGCGGCATGCCGTGCACCTCGATGGGGAACAGGTGCCAGGCATGCACGTCCCCCGGCGCGGGGCCTGGCGGCAACGTGAGGGGCAGGCCGGCCAGCGCCTCGCCGTAGTGCCGGGCGATGGCGGCGCGGCGCTGCTGGAAGCGGTGTACCTTGGGCAGTTGCGCCAGGCCGATGGCGGCGGCGATGTCGGTCAGGTTGTACTTGAAGCCGGGCGCCACCACGTCGTAGCACCAGGCGGGCACGGGGGTGTTGAAGCGCGCGAACGCATCGCGGTCGATGCCGTGCAGCCGCATCACGCGCGCGCGGCGGGCGAGCTGCGCATCGCGCGTGACCAGCATGCCGCCCTCGCCCGTGGTCATGGTCTTGTTGGCGTAGAAGCTGAAGACGGTGGCGCTGCTGCCCAGCGTGCCGACGAGCTGCCCGCCGTGCGTGGCGGGCAGCGCGTGGGCCGCGTCCTCCACCACGTGGATGCCGTGCGGGCGCGCCAGCGCCAGCAGCGCCGCCATGTCCGCGCTGCGCCCGCCGAAGTGCACGGCGATGATGGCGCGCGTGCGTGGCGTGATGCGCTGGGCCACCTGCGCGGGGTCGATGCACAGCGTGGACCGCTCCACGTCCACCAGCACGGGCTGCGCGCCCAGGTAGCGGATCACCTCGGCCGTGGCCGTGAAGGTGTGGGTGGTGGTGATGACCTCGTCGCCGGGGCCGATGCCCAGCGCCTCCAGCGCCAGGTGCAGGCCGGCGGTGGCGGAGTTGACGGCGATGGCCTCCAGCGCCGCGTCGCCCAGAAACTCGGCGAAGGCCGCCTCGAAGCGCCGTGCCTTCGGCCCCGTGGTGAGCCAGCCGGAGCGCAGCGTGTCCAGCACCTCAGCCTCTTCCTCGGGGCCGATGTCGGGCAGGGCGAAGGGCAGGAAGTCAGTCATTCGGTTTGTGGACCAGGCAGAGGACGTGGGTGCGCAGCCAGGGAACGGCGTTGGCCCATCCATACAAGGCGGGATGCACGCGGCACAGGGCACGCCCCAGCGGCGGCGCCAGCGTCACCCGGCGCGCCTGCACGCGGCCCTGCGGGAACAGCGCGCGCACGCGCGCCAGGGGCACGCCGCGCACGTCGGGGTTGCGCGGGTTGTTCACGGTGAAATCGTGCCACAGCACCGCGCCGCCCGGGCGCAGCCAGTGCCAGGCGCGCGCGGCCAGGGCCTGCGGCGCCTCGTCCTGCAGCAGCGAGGAGAACACGGTGAAGCACAGCACCAGGTCCTGGCTGGCACCGGGCACGTCGGCATGCAGCGCGTCGGCGGTGTGGATACGGCAGGCGATGGGAAGCACGGCACGGGCCTGTGCAGCGCGGCCACCCTGCAGTTCGATGCCTTGCACCCGCGCAGGATCGACACCCAGGCGGACCAGGTCCTGCAGGTTGCCGCCGCTGCCGCAGCCCACTTCGAGCACCGACAGCGCCGCCAGGTCGCGCCCGGCCAGCAGCCGCACGATGGCGCGCTGGCGCTCCTGCCAGGCGGCCAGGGCGTAGGGGTCAGTGAGCGCATAGCGCCGGGCGTCCGCGGCCGCGTCGCGCCGGGCGTAGCGCTCCTGCACGCGCCGGGATTCGTCCTGCGTCATCGCGTGAGCGCCCCCCAGCGCGGCTGCGGCGCGCGGTGGCGCCACCAGTCCCACCAGCCGCGCAGCGAGCCCCAGCCGTAGCCCAGGTGGTAGGCCGCGATGACCGCCACCGCACGCGCGGCGACGCCCGGCCCCACGCCGCGCATGCCCGCGATCGCCAGTGCCAGCAGCAGCCCGTAGGCCAGCAGCAGCGCGACCAGCGGAGCGGCGCTCCACACCAGGGCCAGGCCCGCGGCGGCGGCCAGCGCCAGCACGAACGCGGCCGGCACCAGGTGCCGCAGCGCGGCGGCTTGGCCATGCTTGGCGATGACGAAGGGCTTCCAGTAGCCGTACTGCGCGTACTGGCGCAGCACCTGCGCGAGCCGCGCGCGCGGGAAGTAGGTGCTGCGGATGCTCGGGCTCTGCCAGATGCGCCCGCCCGCGCGGCGGATGCGCAGGTTGTGTTCGTCGTCCTGGTTGCGCACCAACTGTTCGTCGAAGCATCCGAAACGCTCGAACGTGGCACGCGGCCAGCAGCCGAGGTAGACGGTGTCCACCTCGCCCTCGTACCCCAGGTCGCGCGAGCGCGCGCCGCCCGCCACCCAGCGCGACTGGAACGCCGCGGCCACGGCGCGCTGCATGGGCGTGCGGCCCTCGGCGCGCCAGGGGCCGCCCACGTTGTCGGCGCCGCTCGCCTGCAAGGCCGCGATGCACTGCGCGAGGTAGTCGGGGGCGTACTCGCTGTGGATGTCCAGCCGCGCGATGACCTCGCCGCGCGCCTGCGCGATGCAGCGATTCAGGCCGGTGGAGACGATGCGGCCGGGGTTGTCCACGCGCTGGAAGCGCACATCCTTCGCACACCAGCCGTCGAGCAGTTCGCGCGTGCCGTCGTCGCTCTCGCCGTCGGCCACCAGCACCTCCATGCGCCAGCCGGGCGGCAGTTCCTGCCGCGCCACGCTCTCGCAGAACGCGAGGATGTGCGCGCGCTCGTTGCGGCACGGGGCGATCACGGACAGCAGGCTCATGCCCCGCCCTCGCAGCGGAAGAAGTAGTGGTAGCGGTGCATGGGGAACACACCGCTGTCCACGCGCGCGAAGCGCTCGCGCATCTGCGCGACGAGGGCCGAGCGGCGCGTGGCCCAGTGCGAGCCGATCTCCCAGTAGTGCCCATCGGTCAGCCGCCTGCGGCACGGGATGCGCAAGCCCAGGCATACGTTCACGAAACGGTTGTGGATGCCGAAACGCCCCGCGAAGCCCAGCCAGGGGAAGTGGCCCGGCAGCGAGATGAAGGCATTGGGCGCGAGGCCGCGCAGCACGTCGAGGTTGGCGCCGAACTGCTCGAACGGCATGTGCTCCAGCACCTCGCAGCACGACACCACGTCGAACCGCTCGCCGCGCAGACGCTCGGGCAGTTCGGCCAGCGGCGCGCAGATGTCGGCCCCGAGCGCGGGGTTGATGTCCGCCGTCACTACCTCGATGCCCGACTGCCGCAGGAAGGTGGAAACGAAGCCGTTGCCGATGCCCACCTCCAGCACGCGGCGCGGCCGCAGCGAGCGCAGCTGCAGGATCTGGAACGAGAGGGAATGCAGGTGCTCGGGCGTGAAGTTCGCGTCGCCCGTGTAGTGGTCGCGCGCCAGCCCCGCTTCGCGCGCCGCGCCTACCTTGCCTTGCCTGCCCATGTCGCGTGCTTCCAGGAATACATACCAAATCGGCCTCTAGCGCTTGCCTATAAAGCGCAAGCAGCTATCAATTTTGAAAAACCATCACCTGCTAAGTATCGGCCCGAACGGCGCGCAGGGCGCACACGATGTAACCCATGTAGACACATACCGCCGCTGCCGCATAGGCCATCGCCACGCCTTCGGCGCCCCAGCGCGCGCCCGCCAGCGCCGCGCCGAAAGCGGCCGTGAACAGCAGGCACTGCCCCAGCAAACTCCACCCCAGCCAGCCGCGCCAGGCGGGCAGGAAGGCCACGGGGCTGGCCACCATGCGCACGGCGCCCAGGGGCAGCAGGAGCAGCACGACCGCCGCCAGTTCGCGCCCCTGCGCGGGGAACAGCCACGGCAGCAGCCACCACGCAGCCATCGCGCCCGCGAGGTGCATGGGGAGGGAAACGCCCGCCATGCGCCGCAACGCCGCCGTGACTACCGCCTGCGCCTGGTCGCGCGAGCCGCTGGCGACGACCTGCGCGCGCAACCCATCGGCCCAGGCCAGCCCGACCAGGCTGGTCGGCAGCATCGCCACGCGCATGCCGAGCGCGATCACCCCGGCGGCGGCATCGCCCGCGACCAGGCCCACGGCCAGCACCTGCCCGTGGTTGGCGGCGGTGTTGAGCGCCAGCCCCAGCCACTCCGTGCGCAAAAAGGGCCAGCGCGCGCGCAGCAGGCGGCGCAGGCGGGGCGCCCCATGCCGTGGAACACGCATCACGCACAGGCTGGCCCATGCGGCCACGGGCAGGCTCCAGGCGATGGCATCCGGCGCCTGCAGCACGCAGGCGGCGGCCTGCAGCGGCACCATGCAGATCGCGGGCAGCGCGCGCACCGCCGCCGCCGCGGCCACGCGGCCCTCGCGCGCATGCGCGGCGGCGCGCACCTGCACGAGCGCGAGCGGCGCCACCGCCAGCGCGCCCGCGCCCGCCCACCACGGCACGGCGCCGGCCAGCGCCGCACCAATGCCCAGCGCCGCCACGCCCAGGCCCAACCCGAGCGCCAGCCGCCGCGCCGCCGCGAACAGCGATGCGGCGCGCGGCGCGCGCGCGTCGAGCTGGCCGGCGTATTCCATGCGCAGCGTGATGAGCGCAGCGAGCACGGTGGCCAAGGCCAGCGCCTGGCTCCATTCGCCGAAGCGCCCCGCCCCGGCCCACCACGACACGAGCCAGGCCGAGGCGAAGAACGCGCCGTGCTGCGCGAGCGTCCAGCCCACGGCCCCACGCACGCTCGGAGCGCCCGGCAGGCTCATCCGCCCCGCCCCACGCCCTGGTACGAGAAGCCCGCGCGCCGCATCTCAGCGGGGTCGAACAGGTTGCGCCCGTCGAACACCACGGGCGCGCGCAGCGCGCGGCGCAAGGCCGCCAGGTCGGGGCTGCGGTAGACCTTCCATTCGGTGGCGATGAGCAGCGCGTCGGCACCGCGCGCGGCCTCCAGGGGATCGGCGCAGAACGCCACCTGCCGCGCCAGCCGGCCCGGGCGCTCGCCGGGCAGGAGCTGCGCCAGGGACTGCACCAGCGGGTCGTGCGCCCGCACCTGCGCGCCCGCCGCCGCCAGCCGGCGCACGATGCGGCGGCTGGGCGCTTCGCGCACGTCGTCGGTGCCGGGCTTGAACGTCAGGCCCCACAGGGCGATCACGCGCCCCTGCAGCGATCCGCCGAAGTGGCGCAGCACCTTGTCCATGAAGCGGTCGGGCTGCGCGGCGTTGACGGCGCGCACGGCCTCCACCACGCGCATGCGCTGGCCCGCGGCGCGCGCGGCGTGGCACAGGGCGTCCACGTCCTTGGGGAAGCACGAGCCGCCGTAGCCCAGGCCCGCGTAGATGAAGTCGTAGCCGATGCGCCGGTCCGAGCCGATGCCCCGGCGCACCTGCTCGATGTCGGCGCCCAGCGACTCGGCCAGCGCGGCCATGTCGTTCATGAAGCTGATCTTGGTGGCGAGCAGCGCGTTGGCGGCGTATTTGGTCAGTTCGGCGCTCTGCACGTCCATGGCCACGATGCGCTCGCGGTTGCGGTTGCGGTTGAAGGGAGCATAGGCGCGGCGCAGCAGCGCCTCGGCGCGGCGGCCGGCAGCGTTTTGGGGCACGCCGAGCACCACGCGGTCGGGGCGCATGAAATCGTCCACGGCCGCGCCTTCCTTGAGAAATTCGGGGTTGGAGACGACGGCGAACTCCGGCGCCTTGCGCAACTGCCCCGCGCGCACGCGCCGCGCCAGTTCGCGCGCGATGGTTTCGCGCACGCGCCCGGCCGTGCCCACGGGCACGGTGGATTTGTCCGCTATCACCTGGAAGCGCGTGAGGTGCCCGCCCACGGCCCGCGCCACCTCCAGCACCTGGCCCACGTCGGCCGCACCGTCGGCCTGCGCGGGCGTGCCCACGGCGATGAACAGCAGCTCGCCATGGCGCACGCCGCGCGGCAGGTCGGTGGTGAAGGCCAGGCGGCCGGCCTCCAGGTTCTTGGCGACCAGCTCGCGCAGGCCCGGTTCGTACAGCGGCAGGTCGGCCTGCCGCAGCCGCGCGACGCGGCCCTCGTCGCGGTCCACGCAGACGACGTGGTTGCCCAGCTCGGCGAAGCAGGCGGCGGAAACCAGCCCGACGTAGCCTGCGCCTGCGATGGTGATCTTCATGATGCGATGGAAAAAGGGGACCGCTGGGTAAAATTGCCGGTTATTCACAAAAGCGTGACCAGCCCGCCGCTGATTGTCCACGCTCTCCACCCCGCACATTCCTTATGTCTTCCGAACAGACCAGCGCCGCAGCAGCCCCCCACCAGGACGAGAACCAGCTCATCGCCGAACGCCGCGAGAAGCTCCAGACCCTGCGCGAGCGCCAGGCCCAGGGCCAGGGCGTGGCCTTCCCCAACGACTTCAAGCCCGCGCACCACGCGGCCGCCCTGCAGCAGCAGTACGGCGCGCTGGACGCCGAGCCGCTGGAGGCGCAGGCCGTGGCGGTCAGCGTGGCCGGCCGCATGATGCTCAAGCGCGTGATGGGCAAGGCCAGCTTCGCCACGCTGCAGGACGGCTCGCTGGGCAGCACGGGCGGGCGCATCCAGCTCTACGTGACGCGCGACGCGCTGGGCGAGGAGGTGTATGCCGACTTCAAGAAGTGGGACCTGGGCGACATCGTCGGCGCCGAGGGCACGCTGATGAAGACCAAGACGGGCGAGCTGTCGGTCAAGGTCACGCGCCTGCGCCTGCTCACCAAGAGCCTGCGCCCCATGCCCGACAAGTTCCACGGGGTGGCCGACCAGGAGGTGAAGTACCGCCAGCGCTACGTCGACCTGATGACCGACGAGGCCGCGCGCCGCCGCTTCGTGGCGCGCAGCAAGGCCGTGAGCGGCATCCGCGCGTTCATGGTGGAGCACGGCTTCCTGGAGGTGGAAACGCCCATGCTCCACCCCATCCCCGGCGGCGCCAACGCCAAGCCCTTCGTCACCCACCACAACGCGCTGGAGCAGGAGATGTACCTGCGCATCGCGCCCGAGCTGTACTTGAAGCGCCTGGTGGTGGGCGGCTTCGAGCGCGTGTTCGAGATCAACCGCAACTTCCGCAACGAAGGCATCTCGGTGCGCCACAACCCCGAGTTCACGATGATGGAGTTCTACGCGGCCTACTGGAACTACCGCGACCTGATGGATTTCACCGAACAGCTCGTGCGTGATGCGGCCATGAAGGCGGCCGGCACGCTGGAGCTGAGCTACGGCGGCCGCGCGGTGGACCTGGCCCAGCCCTTCCAGCGCCTGACCATCCGCGAGGCGATCTTCCAGTACACCGAGGCCGGTGCCCACGTGGACGACGCGGCGTGGCTCATCAGCGCCTTGAAGAAGCTGGGCATGACCGAGGAGAAGGACCGCCTGTCCACGCGCACGCTGGCCAGCCTGCAGGTGCTGTACTTCGAGGAAGAGGTGGAGGACAAGCTCTGGCAGCCCACCTTCATCATGGAACATCCGACCGAGATCAGCCCCCTGGCGCGCGCCAACGACGTGCGCCCCGAGGTGACCGAGCGCTTCGAGCTCTACATCACCGGCCGCGAGTTCGGCAACGGCTTCTCCGAGCTGAACGACGCCGAGGACCAGGCAGCGCGCTTCAACGCCCAGGTGGCGGCCAAGGACAGCGGCGACGACGAGGCCATGTACTTCGACCACGACTTCGTGCGCGCGCTGGAATACGGCCTGCCCCCCACCGGCGGCTGCGGCATCGGCATCGACCGGCTGATGATGCTGCTGACCGACAGCCCCAGCATCCGCGACGTAATCCTGTTCCCTGCCCTGCGCCGGGAACACTGACCCGACATGAGCCCGGCGACCGGCACCCCCGACGCCTTCCCCGCGCGCCTGCACGAGCCGTTCTGCGTGCTGGTCGTGGAAGACCAGGCCTCCATTCGCGCCCTGCTGGCCGACGAACTGCGCCAGGTGGGCGCCAGCGAAGTGCTGGAGGCGACCTCCGCCGACGCGGCGCTGCAGCTCTTCAAGCTGCGCCGGCCCGACCTGGTGCTGCTGGACATCCGCCTGCCCGGCGGCAACGACGGCTACTGGGTGGCGCAGCGCATGCGCGAAGCCGAGCCCGGCGGGTGGACGCCCATCATCTTCCTGTCCGGACTGGACGGCGACCTGGACGTGTGGCGCGGCATCGAGGCGGGCGGCGACGACTACCTGGTCAAGCCCGTCAAGCCCATCGTGCTGGCCGCCAAGCTGCGCGCCATGCGCCGGCTGCGCGACATGCGCCGCCGCCTCGTCGAGCTGACCGAGGAGCTGCACCTGGCCAACCAGCGGCTCAACGAGATGGTGGAGGTGGACGCGCTCACCGGGCTGGTCAACCGCCGCGGCTTCGACCGCATCCTGCACAGCGAGATCCTCGCGGCCCGGCGCGACGGCACGCCCCTGACGCTGATGCTGTGCGACCTGGACCATTTCAAGCGCTACAACGACTCCCTGGGCCATGTGCAGGGAGATACCTGCCTCAAGGAAGTCAGCCGCGTGCTGCGCGAAGTCTGCGTGCGCCCGCGCGACGTGGCCTCGCGCTACGGCGGCGAGGAGTTCGCCCTGATCCTGCCGGGCACGCCGCGCTCGGGCGCCATGACCTTCGCGCGCGCGCTGGGCAAGGTGCTGCAGTCGCGCGCCATCCCGCACCCCGGGTCGCCCGAAGGCGGCGTGCTGACCATCTCCGGCGGCATCACCACCTGCGTGCCCGACGACAGCACCAGCGCGGAGACCATGGTCATGCGCGCCGACCAGGCGCTCTACGCGGCCAAGGCCCAGGGCCGCAACCGCTTCTTCAGCTTCGAGATGCAGATGGACACCATCGAGCAGCGCAACCTGTGAACCGCCGCCGCCCCGCGCCTTCCGCGCCCTGACCCGCCATGCTGACACGCCTGAAAATCCACCTGCCGCCCTGGATGCACGACTGGCTCGACATCATCGTGCCGGGCTTGCAGATCCTGCTCATCCTGGCCGCGGCGCTGCTGCTGCAGCGGCTGATCCTGCGCATCGTGATGCGCGCCAGCGACCACTACCAGTTCCCGCACGAGCTGCTCACGCCCGTGCGCGGCATGGTGCGCTGGCTCATCATCGGCAGCGCCGGGCTGCTGGTGCTCGAGCGCCTGGGCGTGTCCGCCGCCGTGCTGTGGACCGCGTTCACCGGCTTCGCCACCGTGGGCGCCGTGGCCTTCTTCGCCGCGTGGAGCGTGCTCTCCAACCTGTTCTGCGCCTTCCTGATCTTCACCGTGGGGCCGTTCCGCGTGGGCGACCACATCGAGCTGCTGGACACCGCCGAGAAGCCCGGCGCCCTGGGCCGCGTGATGGACATCAACCTGCTCTACATCACGCTGGAAGACGCCACCTCGCCCGAGCCCGGCACCCTGCTGCAGATCCCCAACGCGCTGATCTTCCAGCGCGTGGTGCGCCGCTGGCGCGCGGGCACGCCCGTGCCCGAATCCAGGCTGCACCCCGCCGCCCCCGAGCCTGCGGCCGCTCCGGCGCCCAAGGCGGCGAACTTTCCCTGATCCGCACACCGCTCTCAAAACAATAGCTGCCAGCGCTTTACTGGAAAGCGCTGCAGCCGTTTTCTCTTCAAATCTTGCGCCCCCTCAAGCGCACACCTCTCCCGCCCGCCGCCCGCGCCGGCTCTGTTGGTAACATTACGCACTTCGTTCATCCCGGCGGTTCAACAGCAGGCCCTTCGCGGCCTGCATTGTTTTTCAGAACCCCTCAACCAACGCTGAAGAGACTTTTCATGAACATTCCGTTCCGCATGCCCACCCTCGTCGCCGCGCTGAGCCTGGCTGGCGCCACGCTGCTGTCCGCCGCGCACGCGCAGGTCAAGATCGCCATGGTGATCCCCACCACCGGTCCGCTGACGCAATACGGCGACATGGTCAAGGAAGGCGTGGAGACCGCCGTCGAGGAGATCAACGGCGCCGGCGGCATCGGCGGCAAGAAGATCGAGATCGTGGCGATCGACGACGCCTGCGAGCCCAAGCAGGGCCCCGTGGCCGCCAACCGCGTGGTCAATGCCAAGATCGGCTACGTGGTGGGCCCCGTGTGCTCCGGCGCCTCCATCGCCGCCGCGCCCATCTACAACAACGAAGGCGTGGTCGTGATCACGCCCTCGGCCACCTCGCCCGCGCTGACCGAAGGCAAGAACTACACCTACATCTTCCGCACCATCGGCCGCGACGACCAGCAGGGTCCGTTCGCCGCCAAGTTCATCGCGGAGAAGGTCAAGCCCAAGAAGGTCGCCGTGCTGCACGACAAGCAGTCCTACGGCCAGGGCATCGCCGCTGCCGTGCGCGACACGCTCAAGGCATCCAACGTGAACGTGGCGCTGTTCGAGGGCATCAATGCCGGCGACAGCGACTACTCCGCCGTCATTACCAAGCTCAAGAGCGCCGGCGTGGACTTCGTCTACTACGGCGGCTACCACCCCGAGATGGGCCTGCTGCTGCGCCAGGCCAGCGAGCAGGGCCTGAAGGTGCGCATGATGGGCCCCGAGGGCGTGGGCAACCCCGAGATCAACGCCATCGGCGGCGCCTCCGTCGAAGGCATGCTGGTGACGCTGCCGGCCGACTTCGCCTCCAACCCCAAGAACGCCGCCGTGGTCAAGGCGTTCAAGGACAAGAAGCGCGACCCGTCCGGCTCGTTCCAGATGGCCTCGTACACCGCCGTGAAGGTGATCGCCGAGAGCATCAAGGCCGTGGGCGACAACGCGGACAAGGTGGCCAAGCACCTGCACACCGCTTCCTTCGACACGCCGCTGGGCACGCTGGCCTGGGACGCCAAGGGTGACCTGAAGTCCTACGACTTCCAGGTGTTCCAGTGGCACAAGGACGGCAGCAAGACCGCCGCGGCCAAGTAAGACCACCGTTTCGGCCATGGGGGCGCGAGCTGAAGGCTGCGCCCCCTTGCGCTATCTGGAAACCCTTTCTCTGGAGGAGACGGCACACCATGTCTGATCTCTTGCCCCAACTGATACAGCAGTTGTTCAACGGTCTGTCCCTGGGCGCCATCTACGCCCTGATCGCCATCGGCTACACCATGGTCTACGGCATCATCGGAATGATCAACTTCGCCCACGGCGACATCTACATGATCGGCGCCTACGTGGGCCTGGTCACGCTCTCGGCCGTCGGCGTGCAGAGCGGCCTGCCCGTCTGGCTCGTCATCGCGCTCATGCTGGCCGTGGCCGTGGCCGTGACGGGCGTCTACGGCTTCGTGGTGGAGCAGGTAGCCTACAAGCCGCTGCGCGGCAGCCCGCGCCTGGTGGCGCTGATCTCGGCCATCGGCATGTCCATCTTCCTGCAGAACTGGGTGGCCCTGGGCCAGGGCGCGCGCGACATGGCCGTGCCCTCGCTGATTCCCGGCGCCATGCGCTTCGGCGGCGAAGGCGGCGGCTTCGAGGTGTTCGTGCCCTACTCGCGCGTGCTCATCATCCTGGTGACGGTGCTGCTGATGATCGCGCTCACGCTCTACATCAAGCATTCGCGCATGGGCCGCGCCTCGCGTGCCTGCGCGCAGGACATGCACATGGCCAACCTGCTGGGCATCGACACCAACCGCGTGGTCTCGTTCACCTTCATCCTCGGCGCCATGCTGGCCGCCGTGGGCGGCGTGCTGATCGCGCTGGCCGTGGGCAAGCTCAACCCGTTCATCGGCTTCCTGGCGGGCATCAAGGCGTTCACCGCCGCCGTGCTGGGCGGCATCGGCTCCATCCCCGGCGCCATGCTCGGGGGCGTGATCCTGGGCGTGGCCGAGACCTTCGCGGCCGCCTACATCTCGTCGGAATACAAGGACATCGTGGCCTTCGGGCTGCTGGTGCTGATCCTGCTGCTGCGGCCCACCGGCCTGCTCGGCAAGCCCGAAGTGGAGAAGGTGTGATGCGCCAGGCCAACCGCTTTCCCCACGCCCTCAAGAACGCCCTCATCGCCACGCTGCTCGCGGCCGTGGTGGTACTGCCCATCTTCACGCTGCACCTGGAGCGCGCGGGCGTGCGCACCATCATCGTGCCCGAATGGCGCACGCTGCTCTGGGGGTGCCTGGCCGTGTTCGTGGTACAGCTGCTGCGCCCGCTGCTCGCGCCCAGGCTGCCCCGCATCGCGCTGCCCCGCCTGCCGCAGGTGGCGCCCAGCCACCGCAAGGCGCTCATCTTCGCAGCGCTGATGCTCGCCGCCACCTGGCCCTTCTTCGCGGGCCGCAATGCGGTGGACATCGCCACGCTGGCCATGATCTACGTGATGCTCGGCCTGGGCCTGAACGTGGTGGTGGGCTTCGCCGGGCTCCTGGACCTGGGCTTCGTGGGCTTCTACGCCGTGGGCGCCTACACCTACGCGCTGCTGTTCCACTGGGCCGGCTGGACGTTCTGGGAGGCCCTGCCGCTGGCGGGTGCCGCCGCGGCGCTGTTCGGCTTCGTGCTCGGCTTTCCGGTGCTGCGCCTGCGCGGCGACTACCTGGCCATCGTGACGCTGGGCTTCGGCGAAATCATCCGCCTGCTGCTGGTCAACCTGACCGACTGGACGGGCGGGCCGGACGGCATCTCCAGCATCCCCAAGCCCAGCGTGCTCGGCCTGCCGATGACGCGCTCGCCGGTGGCCGAAGGCAGCACCACCTTCCACCAGTTCTTCGGGCTGGAATTCAACTCCATGCACATGGTGATCTTCCTGTACCTGATGGCGCTGCTGCTCGCCGTGGTCACGCTGTTCATCAGCAACCGCCTGATCCGCATGCCCATCGGCCGCGCCTGGGAGGCGCTGCGCGAGGACGAGATCGCCTGCCGTTCGCTGGGCCTCAACCCCATGAAGATCAAGCTCTCGGCCTTCACGCTGGGCGCCATGTTCGCAGGCTTCGGCGGCGCGTTCTTCGCGGCGCGCCAGGGCATCGTCAACCCCGAGTCGTTCACCTTCATCGAATCGGCGCTGATCCTGGCCATCGTCGTGCTCGGCGGCATGGGCTCGCAGCTCGGCGTGATCTGCGCCGCCATCATCCTCACCGTGCTGCCCGAGCTGGCGCGCGAATTCTCCGAATACCGCATGCTGATCTTCGGCCTGGTCATGATCCTGATGATGGTCTGGCGCCCGCAGGGCCTGCTGCCCATGAAGCGCCACCACGTGGAGGTGCCCGCATGAGCGCCGCTCCCCTGCTCCAGGTGAAGGACCTGTGCATGCGCTTCGGCGGCCTGCTGGCCGTCGACCACGTCGGCTTCGACGTGCAGCCGCAGGAGATCTTCGCCATCATCGGCCCCAACGGCGCAGGCAAGACCACGGTGTTCAACTGCATCAGCGGCTTCTACCAGCCCAGCGGCGGCCAGATCGCGCTGGCCGGCCAGAGCATCGCGGGCCAGAGCAGCCACCAGGTCGCCAACCACGGCGTGGTGCGCACCTTCCAGAACGTGCGCCTGTTCAAGGGCATGACGGCGCTGGAGAACCTGCTGGTGGCCCAGCACCGCCAGGCGAAGGCACCGCTGCTCGCAGGCCTGTTCAACACCGCGCGCTACCGCAGGAGCGAAGCCGACAAGATCGACAACGCCATGCGCTGGCTCGACGTGATGGGCCTGCGCCCGTTCGCCAACCGCGAGGCCGGCAACCTGGCCTACGGCCACCAGCGGCGCCTGGAAATCGCGCGCTGCATGATCACGCAGCCGCGCCTGCTCATGCTCGACGAGCCCGCGGCCGGCCTGAACCCGCAGGAGAAGAAGGACCTGCAGCAGCTCATCGACCAGCTGCGCCGCGACTACGGCGTGGCCGTGCTGCTCATCGAGCACGACATGGGGCTGGTGATGGGCGTGTCCGAGCGCATCCTGGTCATGGAATACGGCAAGCCCATCGCCATGGGCGTGCCCGAAGCCATCCGCAACGACGAACGGGTCATCAAGGCCTACCTGGGGGAAGCGTAATGACAGGCCTGATGCACACCACACCCATGCTGCAGGTGCAGGATCTGTGCACCCACTACGGCGCTATTCAAGCGGTGGACCACGTGAGCCTGCATGTGAACCAGGGCGAAATCGTCTCGCTCATCGGCTCCAACGGCGCGGGCAAGACCTCGCTGCTCATGACCATCTGCGGCACGCCGCGCGCCAGCGGCGGCAGCGTGCACTTCGAGGGCGAGGACATCACCCAGCAGTCCACGCACCTGATCATGCGCAAGGGCATCGCCGTCTCCCCGGAGGGGCGCCGCATCTTCTCGAACCTGACCGTGGTCGAGAACCTGCAGATGGGCGGCTTCTTCCAGGATAACGCCGCCATCGACGCGGGCATGGAGCACGTGTTCAAGCTGTTCCCCCGCCTGCGCGACCGCGCCAGCCAGCGCGCCGGCACCATGTCGGGCGGCGAGCAGCAGATGCTGGCCATCGGCCGCGCGCTGATGAGCAAGCCCCGCCTGCTGCTGCTCGACGAGCCCACGCTGGGCCTGGCGCCGCTGATCATTGCCCAGATCTTCGAGATCATCCAGGCCATCCGCGCCGAGGGCGTGACCGTGTTTCTCGTGGAGCAGAACGCCAACCGCGCGCTGCAGATCGCCGACCGCGGCTACGTGCTGGAGAACGGGCGCGTGGTGCTGGAAGACACGGGGGCCAGCCTGCTGGCCAATGCCGACGTGCGCAAGGCCTACCTTGGGGGCTGACCCCCTTCCGTCCGACCAAAAGGAAAGGCTCTGTCACAAATCTGTGTTGATGACCGGCACTCCGATGGCGTCGAGCAAGAGCTGGCGCGGCTTTGCG
>NZ_DF238984.1:0-59384 GCF_000400995.2 Acidovorax sp. MR-S7
AAGCGGCTCGAAGCGGCGAAGCGGCTCGATCAGGCTCCATCAGCACACCTCAAAGCGCATTGCGCAGACCTTCCTTAACAGGGTTGTGAAAAATTCGTGAATATCAGACCAATAACTGGCAATATGTTTTTTCTTGTTATTGAAATTTTGTAGATAAAGCCATGAGTGCAACAAAAGTTCGTGCAAAGAATGCCATTGCCGAGCCGGCCGACATCGACCGCACCGACCGGGCCATCCTGCGGCAGTTGCAGCGCGATGCATCACTGTCCAACGTGGCGCTCGCGGCCAAGGTGCACCTGAGCCCGCCGGCATGCCTGCGGCGCGTGGAGCGGCTCAAGCGCCTGGGCTTCATAGACGGCGTGGTCGCACGCCTGAACCCGCAGGCGGTGGGTGCGGGCATGCTGGTAATGATCGGCGTGGTGCTGGACCGCTCCACGCCCGAATCGTTCGCGGCCTTCGAAAAGGCGGCGGCCAGGATCTCGGGCTGCATGGAGTGCCACGTGGTGACGGGCGAGTTCGACTACTTCATGCTCATCCGCACGCAGAACGGCGAAAGCTTCAACCGCCTGCATGCCGAGCAACTGCTCTACCTGCCCGGCGTGCGCCAGGTGCGCTCGTTCATGGTGCTGCGCAGCGTGCTGTCGACCACCGAGCTGCCGCTGGCGGTGTAGCTCTGGGAGACAATCGCGGCCTGTCACCATGGCCAAGATTTCCGACTCCCTCTATGCCGAGCTGCGCCGGCGCATCATGTCCGGCCGCTACGCGCCCGGCGAGCGGCTGCGCGAGGAATCCGTCGCGCAGGAAATGCAGGTCAGCCGCACGCCCGTGCGCGCGGCCCTGCAGCGCCTGGTGGAAGACGGCCTGCTCGTCGCCGCCGCGCGCGGTGCGACGGTGGCGGGCTGGACGCAGTGGGACATCGCCGAGGCGTTCGAGCTGCGCATCCTGCTGGAGCCGCACGCGGCCGGGCTCGCGGCCGAGCGCGCCACGCCCGGGCAGATCGACGAGATGGACGTGCTCAACGACGAGATGCAAGCCTGTGCCCTGGCCGAGGCCGAAGAGCGCGCGGCGCGCGTGCAGGCAGTGAACAACCGCTTCCACCACCTGCTGGTGGAGGCGGCGCATTCGGGCCGCCTCACGGGCCTGCTGCAGAACTTCCTCGACATGCCGATCATGATTGGCTCGTTCTATTTCTACAGCCAGCAAGACATGCTCGACAGCGTGAGCCAGCACCGGCAGGTGGTGGCGGCCATCCGCCGGCGCGACCGGCGCATGGCTGAGCAGGCGATGGCCTTCCACCTGCGCGCGTCGTTCCTGCGTTTCGAGATGCAGCGGGTGCGGCCCGCCGAGGTCATTCCGGCATCTGGCAGTTCAGGCGCTTGAGCGTAGCATCGACCCAGCTGCGGTCGTAGCTGCCGTCGGCGATGCCGGCCACCATGCGCGCCTCGACCTCCTGTTTGGCCTGGGCAGCGGCCAGCAGGTTCGCGGCCTGCGCGCAGGGCACGCATAGCAGGCCGTCTTCATCGCCGATGACGAGGTCGCCCGGCTCGATCACCATGCCGTCGATGGCGATGGGCACGTTGATCTCGCCCGGTCCGTCCTTGTAGGGGCCGCGGTGCGTCACGCCCGCCGCGAACACCGGGAAGTCGCCCGCGCGCAGCGCCCCCGCGTCGCGGATCGCGCCGTTGATGACGATGCCGCCGAGCCGGCGCAGCACCGCGTCGCCCACCATGATCTCGCCAATGATGGCGTTGGTGAGGTCGCCGCCCGCGTCCACTACGATCACATCGCCGGGCACGGCGAGCTGCAGTGCCTTGTGCACCATGAGGTTGTCGCCGGGGCGGGTCTTCACGGTGAGGGCGGGGCCCGCCATGCGACCGCCACCGTGCATGGGCCGCAGGCGCGCGCCGCCGGCGGTCATGCGGGACATGCAGTCGCTGACGTTGGCGACGGGGACATCGAGGAACTGGCGCGCGAGGTCGAGGCTGACGGCACGCTGGCGCCGGAGAATTTGAAGGCCGATCATGGTGCGGAACTCCTGGGTGGGATGAGAGGAAGCGACTCAGTCGCTGAAGGGAAAGCGGTACAGCCGCGCGGGGTTTTCCACCAGCACGCGGTGCAGTTCGCCGGCAGGCAGCCAGCGGGCAAGCAGGTTCATGAGCGCGGCATCGTCGGGCTTGGCTGGCTCGGTGACGTGGGGCCAGTCCGTGCCCCAGACCAGTTGCTCCGGGAATTCGCTCACCAACCCGCGAACGAAGCCCTCCAGCTCATCGTGGGCTTGCGAACCCGGGTTGGCGATGTAAGGCGCGGACAGCTTCAGCGATGCCTTGCCGCTGGCAAGCAGCCGCGAGACGGTGCCGGCAACCTGCCGGGACATCGCCTGCTCGCAATGAATGCGCGCAAAGTGGTCGAGAACCACCGGGACGGGCAGCGCGAGGAGACGATCCGCCAGGGCCGCCAGATCGGCAGGGTGGGCATGCAATTGCACGTGCCAGCCGAAGGGCTGAATCAGGCGGGCAACCTGTTCGAGCATTCCTTCGTGCGTCGCACCCGCCTGCACCAGGTTGAACCGCACGCCCACGACGCCATGGGCCTGCAGCTCCTCGAGCTCCTGCGCAGATGCCGATGGGTCGATGACGGCAATGCCTCGCGCACGGTTGCCCAGGTGCTGCAAGCCGGCGAGAAGCACGCGGTGGTCTCTTCCATAGCTCGAAGGCTGCACGAGTACGCAGCGCTCCGTTCGCAGGCGGTGCTGGAGCCGCCGGTACTGCGCCACACTGGCTTCGGCATGACGCAAGACCGGGCCGGGGGCGAAGGGCAGCGCCGGGTCGAACAGGTGCATGTGGCAATCACACGCCCCAGGGGGCACCTCGAAACGCGGCCCCTCTGTCCCGGTGGAGTGCGGCGCGACGGTCATCACTTCTTCCGAGCGGTATGCCAGAAGGTATAGGACTTGGAAAGTTCGGCTGCCGCCTGGTCCAAATCCGTGGGCGCGAGCTCCAGGGACATGTCCTTGATCCGCTCCTGCACCTCCGGGTCTTTCAGGACGGTTCGCAACGCCCCGTTGAACTTCTCGGCCAGCGGGCGCGGCAACCCCTTTGGCGCGAAGAAGGCATTGAAGCTGTTGACGTTCACGCCGGTGAAGCCCAGCTCCTCGAAAGTGGGAACGTCAGGCAGCAGGGCCGAGCGCTTGCCGCCCGAGATGGCCAGGATGCGCACCTTGCCTCCCCGGTGCATGGTGACGCCCTCGGGTTCGCCGGTCACGCCCGAAGCCAGTTGCCCGCCGATCAGCTGCGGCATCATCTGCCCGGATCCCCCGAAGGCGATGGGCTCCATCGCCACGTCGGCCTTGCGGCTGATGGCCGCGCCGATGATGTCCGGAACGCCGCCGATGAGCGGCACGCCATAGTTGCCCAGCCGCGGCTCCTTGCGCACCGTCTCGACGAACTCGGGCAGCGTCTTGGCCGCGCTGCTCAGCGGCACAGCGAAGATCCACTGGAAGCGGGCCACCTGCCCCACGGGGACGAAGTCCTTCACGGCGTCGTAGCCGGCGCTCGGCGTGATGAGCGGGACGATCACCACCGAGTGGTCGAGCGCCAGCAGGAAGGTCGAGCCATCCGGCGCGGCGGCCTTGACGGCGGCAGTGCCGATCTGCCCGCTGGCGCCGGGCCGGTTGTCGATGATCACGGATTGCGACAGCTCCTTTCCCAGGCGCGGGGCCAGCAGCCGGGCCAGGGCGTCGGTCGCTCCGCCGGGGGCGAAGGGAACCACGATCTTGATGGGGCTCTTGAAGTCCTGCGCGGCGGCGCCTGCGGACAGGGCCGCGAACAAGACGCTGGTGAGAAACGTACGTACTTTCGGCATGGCGGTCTCTGCGGTGGTGGAATCAGTCGAGCTTGGTGCCGGAGTCGCGCACCACGGGCGCCAGGCGCTGCCGGTCGCTGGCGTAGAGCGCGCCCATCTCCTGCGGCGTGCCGCCGAGCACGCCAGCACCGCTGGCGAGGATTTTTTCGCGCATGTCGGGCTGCTGCAGCGCCTTGTTGAGCTCGGTGTTGATGCGCTGGATCACCGCATCAGGCGTGCCGGCGGGCGCCATCACGCCCCAGACGCTGGCCAGCTCCACGCCGGGGATGCCCGATTCGGTATAGGTCGGCACCTGGGGCAGCACGGGCGAGCGCTTGGCGGTGGTGACGGCCAGCGCACGCACCTTGCCGCCCTTGATGTGACCCTGCAGCGTGGGAATGGAGCCCATGTACATGTCCACCTGGCCGCTCAGCACGTCGGGCAGCGCCTGCGACAGGCCGCGGTAGGGCACGTGCGTGAGCTTCATGCCCGAGCTTTTCTGCCACAGCTCGCTGATGAGGTGCGACACCGTGCCCAGGCCGGGCGACGCGAAGGTGAGCTTGCCGGGCTCGGCCTTGGCGGCGGCCACCACGTCGGCCAGCGTCTTGTAGGGCGAGTCGGCGCGCACCACGAGCACGGCGGGGCCGCTGGCGACGAGGCCGACGGGCACCAGGTCCTTGACCGGGTCGTAGGTGAGCTTGGAGTAGAGCAACGGGTTCAGTACCACGTTGTCGGTCTGCGCCATCACCAGCGTGTAGCCGTCGGGCGGGGCCTTGGCCGTGGTGTCCAGCGCCACGTTGCCGCCAGCGCCGGGCTTGTTCTCGACCACGAACGTCCATTTCAGGGTCTCGGTCAGCTTGTTGGCGACCATCCGCGTCAGGCTGTCGGTGCCGCCCCCGGGCGGGAAGGGCACGATGAAGCGGATCGGCTTGTTGGGATAGTCCTGCGCCAGGGTGGCCGTGCAGGCCGCAAGCAGGCTGGCGCCCAGGATGAGGCGGCGTGAAATGCGCATGGGTGATGTCTCCGGTAGGGGAAAGGGAAGGAAAGGACGGGTCAGGGCCGCGCGGGGCCGCCGAGCCAGGCGAGCGCATCGGCCGTCGTCTGGCCCGCGTAGGGGGTGGCCTGCTGCTGCGCCAGCGTGTGCTCGAAGCGCTGCTGTACGCCCGCGAGCACGATGGCGGGCACGCCGGCCTGGGCCATCTGCCGCTGGGCTTCCACGACTTCGTTGCGGCGCCGGCCGGCGTGGACGATGTGCGTGCGGACCATGGATTCCATCGTCTCGCGCAGGGAGCCCTGGTCGATGTCCGCGAGCACGCGGAACAGCGTCTCGCGCAGGCCCTTGCGCTCGGCCGTCACCAGGCATTCCACCGACAGCGCTTCCAGGCCCTTGGTGAAGATGCTGCGCAGCAGCTTCAGCTCGGCCGCGTCGCCGGGGCGCTCGCCCACCACCTGCACGGGTGCGCCGCACGCCGTCAACAGACGCGCGGCCTCTTCGGCAGCGGCGCCGGCGCACAGCAGCGGTGTGCGTGCGCCGCTCAGGTTGACCGCGCCGGTGATCGCCACGTCCACGAAGCGCACGCCGCGTTCGTGCGCCAGCGCCTCGGCGTCGCGCATGGCCTGCGGATCGGCGGTGGTCATGTCCAGGTACAGAGTGCCTGTCTGCAGGTGTGGCAAGGCGGCGCGCGCCAGGTCGAGTGCCGCCGTGCCGAAGACCGCGCTCACGACGAGCCCGGCCTCCGCCAGCCAGGGGCCGGGCGCCGCATGGATGGATGCGCCAAGCTCCGCGGCCAGCGCGCGCAGGGTATCGGAGGGCGCGTGGTCGCAGAACGCCACGATGTGGTGGCCCTGGGCCTGGAGGACTTGTGCGTAGCACTGTCCCACCATGCCGCCGCCAAGCAGGATGGTTTTCATGAAAAAGAACAAAAAAAGTACGAAATGGATTGGATTCTTTCTGGAATTTGCCGTCAATAGGGCCGAATTAGGGTTTGTTTGTATTTTTGTTGTTCTTTTCTGGCTGAGAGGTGAAAGCCTTGGGATGGCCTGGATGCTCTCCGGCTGGTATCGCAATCGGATACCCAGGATCCAGAAGATGGATACCCGGGTGATCCATTCGAGACTTTGCGAGCGCGCGGCCCCACCATGCGGGCCATGTTCAACAGCGGCCCCCGGGCCTTACGCACCATGCAAGCCTCCTCTACGCCCCTCCAGCGCGACACCCGCGCCTGGCAGTTCCAGGTCTGGGTCTCGTTCGGCATCGCCGTCTTCCTGTGCGCCACGGGGCTGGCCTGGCTGCCGGGCGAGCGGCTGGAGGTGGCCTTCATGTTCATGGGCTACGTGTTCTGCCTCTCGGCCGCGTTCGTGCTCGCCAAGTTCGTGCGCGACAGCCAGCAGGCGCGGCGCAGCGCGGGTGATACACCCCTCTGGAAGCTCGTCGTCTGGGGCGGCTTCGCCGTGGCCATGGGCCTGACGGGCTGGGGCTTGTGGGGCATGGCGGTTAGCGCCACGTACAAGGCGTTCCTGGGCGTGAGCTGGCTCTACCTCATCACCACTGCCTTCACGCTGGCCAAGATGCTGCGCGACCGCCATGAAGCCGATCTGGCCGAGGCCGGCCGCGCCAAAGCTGGCCAGGAATAAGGAGACCGCCATGATCCGCAAGACTTGTCTGTGCGCCCTGCTGTCGCTGGGCATGCTCGTAGGCGCGGCCCGTGCGCAGAGCGAGGCATCGGCCGCGCTGTCGCTGATGCCCGTGGCGTCCGCCGTGGTGGCTTCGGGGGCCTCGGGTGCCGTGTCGGCCACGGCGGGGGCCGTGGCGGCCCTGCCGGTGGCGCTGTCGGTGGGCGGCGCGGTGCTCACGGTGAAGGCCGTGGAGGCTTCGGCCACGGGCACGGTGTACCTGCTGGAGCGCGTGTCGGACGGCGCGCAGGCCAGCGTGCGGTTGGCCGGCCGCGCCGCGCATGGCGTGGGCACGGTGGTGGCCTGCAGCGTGATCGGCACGGGGGTGGTTCTGTCGGCCGCTGGCGAGGTGCTGGCCTTCGTACCCAATGCACTGGGCCGCGCGCTGCTGCACAGCGAGAGGCTCTGAACCATGCGCAGCTCCATCCTCCTGTCAGTCGTATTGGCGGCCATGGCTTTTCAGGCACACGCGGGCCGGTCGTGCGAGCAGCACAAGCCCACGGTGCAGACCATCGAACGCGGCATGCAACTGGCCGAGCGCACGGCGCGCGCGCTGGATGCGAGCGGCGCCAGCGTGGTGCTGCTGGCGCGCGCGGGGCAGGATTTGTCGAAGTACGGCCTGCGCTATTCGCACCTGGGCTGGGCCTACAGGACACCCGAGGGCCCCTGGCGCGTGGCGCACAAGCTCAACGAATGCGGTACGGCCGTGGCCGCGGTCTACCGCCAGGGGCTGGGCGAGTTCTTCCTCGACGACCTGTGGCGCTACGAAGCCGTGTGGGCCGTGCCTGCGCCCGAGGTGCAGCAGCGCCTGCTGCCGCTGCTGCAGGACCGTGCGCGTACCACCGCGCTGCACCAGCGGCCCTACAGCATGGTGAGCTATGCCTGGGGCACGCGCTACCAGCAGTCCAACCAGTGGGCGCTGGAGACGCTGGCCGCTGCGATGGAGCCCGCCAGCGTGCACACCCGCACGCAGGCCCAGGCGTGGCTGCGGTTCAAGGGCTATGAGCCCACGGCGCTCGCCATCGGGCCGCTCGCGCGCCTGGGCGGGCGCATGACGGCGGCCAACATCGCGTTCGACGACCATCCCAACGACAAGCGCTTCGCCGACCGCATCGAGACCGTCACGGTGGATTCGGCGCTGGCCTGGCTGCAACGCGCCCAGCTGGCCGGCGCGCCGCAGGTGCTGGGCGGGTTTTGAGTCAAAATGGCCGCCAGCGCTTGTCCAGCAAGCGCAAGCAGCTATTAAAAAAGTAGTATTTCCTTACAAACGGAGAGCAGCATGAGCAAGGCACTGCGCCTGTCCGAGAAATGGTTCCGCCGCGGCCTGTGGCTGGTGGCGCTGGTGTTCGCGAGCTTCCTGATCGGTCTGGGCGGCACCATCGTCGGCGACCTGCCCAAGGTGGAGACGCCGCTGCGCTTGGACGACTTCGTCGACCAGTCCGCCGCGCAGCCGCTGCGCGCGCAGGCCAAGGCCGCGCGGCAGGCCGAGGAAGAAGCGCAGGCCGCGCTGGAGCAGGCGCGGCTGCAGCACGCCAAGGCGCGCGGGGAGACGCAGGCCGCGCGCGAGACCTTCGGCAACTGGCTGGCCGCGCGCAGCGCCACGCAGCGCTCCGACCACGACCCCGAGGTGATCGCGCGCACCCAGGCGCTCGACGCGCTCAAGGGCCAGGAGCACCGCGCGCAGCAGGCCGTGCAGGCGCAGCAGCAGGCCCAGCTCGACGCGCGCCAGGCCCTGGGCGGCGCGCAGCAACGTCTTCATGAGGTGGAGCAGGCGGGCTACGAGAAGATGGCGGCCGAGCAGCGCCGGGTGGAACTGCGCGTGTTCCTCTACCGCCTGGCGCTCACGCTGCCGCTGCTCGTCGCCGCGGGCTGGCTGTTCGCGAAGAAGCGCAAGAGCACGTACTGGCCCTTCGTCTGGGGTTTCATCTTCTTCGCGCTGTTCGCGTTCTTCGTCGAGCTGGTGCCCTACTTGCCGAGCTATGGCGGCTACGTGCGCTACGTGGTCGGCATCGTGGTCACCGCGCTCGTAGGGCGCTACGCCATCCTGGCGCTGAACCGCTACCTGGAGCGCCAGAAGCAGGCCGAGTCGCTGCCCGACCAGGAGCGCCGCAAGGAGCTGAGCTACGACGTGGCCCTGGCGCGCCTGGCCAAGGGCGTGTGCCCGGGCTGCGAGCGCCCGGTGGATCTGAAGAATGAGCAGATCGACTTCTGCCCGCACTGCGGCATCGGCCTGTTCGACCGCTGCGGCGCCTGCCGCACGCGCAAGAGCGCGTTCGCCCGCTTTTGCCATGCCTGTGGCACCGGGACGCACGCTCGGCCGCCAGCGCCCCCCATGGCGTGATACAACGGCTGGCGGCGCGCCGGGCTTGGCCCCGCGCCGTGTGATCCAGCCATCTCAACCTCACCTTCGGGAGCAACCATGGGCTTTTTCTCCAACATCTTTTCCAAGATCTTTCCATCGGCCAACGCCGCCGAGGTCGTGCCCGCGCCGCCGGCTGCAGCGTCCGCCACCGCCGCCAGCGCACCCGCCGCCGCGCCAGCGCCAGCGCCGATCCCGCTGGGCGACGTGGCTCCCATCCTGGACGCCATGCCCGGCGCCAGCGGCCTGAACTGGCGCACCTCCATCGTCGATCTGCTCAAGCTCCTGGGCCTGGACAGCAGCCTGGCCGCGCGCAAGGAGCTGGCGGGCGAGCTGTTCTACCAAACCAGCGACGAGCCCGGCTCGGCCGGCTGGAACATCGGCCTGCACAAGCAGGTCATGCGCAGCATCGCCGCCAACGGGGGCACGCTGCCGCCGGATCTGCGCGGTTGATATTTTTAGGTGATTCAGGGCTCCAGCGCTTGTGTATCAAGCGCTGGCAGCTATACAAACAGGAGCATTGGGGACCAGGCTCCTCGGGGTTCGTCAGACCCCGCGCGCCCGGTCGACCTTGAACCGGGCGCGGAAGGCAGCGAAGGTGCCAGCGTCCAGCGCCTCGCGCACCTCGCGCATCAGGTTCAGGTAGTAGTGCAGGTTGTGGACGGTGGTGAGCATGGGACCCAGCATCTCGCCGCAGCGGTCCAGGTGGTGCAGGTAGGCGCGTGAGAAGCCGCCGCGCCCGCCGTCGTTCCACGAGACGCCCTCGGCGCCGGCGCAGGCGTGGCAGGTGCAGCTGGGGTCGAGCGGCTGGTGGTCGCTCTTGTGCCGCGCGTTGCGGATCTTCAGGTCGCCGTAGCGCGTGAAGAGGGTGCCGTTGCGCGCGTTGCGCGTGGGCATCACGCAGTCGAACATGTCCACGCCGTCGGCCACGCCCTGCACCAGGTCCTCGGGCGTGCCCACGCCCATCAGGTAGCGCGGCTTGTGCGCGGGCAGCCGATGGGGCGTGTGGGCCATGATGTCCAGCATCTCGTCCTTGGGCTCTCCCACGCTCACGCCACCCACGGCGTAGCCGGGGAAGTCCATCTCCACCAGCGCCTGCAGCGATTCCTCGCGCAGGTGCTTGAACATGCCGCCCTGCACGATGCCGAAGAGGGCGTTGGGGTTGCCCAGGCGCTCGAATTCGTCCTTCGACCGCTTTGCCCAGCGCAGGCTCATCTCCATGCTCTTGCGCGCCTCGGCCTCGGTCGTCTTGTGGCCGTTGGTCTCGTAGGGCGTGCACTCGTCGAGCTGCATGACGATGTCGGAGTTGAGGACCGTCTGGATCTGCATGCTGACCTCGGGCGACATGAACAGCTTGTCGCCGTTCACGGGCGAGGCGAAGTGCACGCCCTCCTCGGTGATCTTGCGCATGGCGCCCAGGCTCCAGACCTGGAAACCGCCCGAGTCGGTGAGGATGGGCTTGTCCCACTTCTCGAAGCCGTGCAGCCCGCCGAAGCTCTGCATGATGTCCAGCCCCGGGCGCATCCACAGGTGGAAGGTGTTGCCCAGGATGATCTGCGCGCCCATTTCCTGGAGGCTGCGCGGCATCACGCCCTTGACGGTGCCGTAGGTGCCCACGGGCATGAAGATGGGGGTCTGGACCACGCCGTGGTTCAGCGTGAGGGTGCCGCGCCGGGCGTGGCTGTGGGGGTCGGTGGCGAGAAGTTGGAATTGCAGCATGGCCGCCATTGTCCCAGCGTCCCGGGATGCCCTCAGCGGGGCAGCCGCACCCCCGCGCCCGCGGCCAGGGCCGTGCGGTAGGCCAGGCTGGCGATGGCCAGGTCGGCGACGGCGAACCCGGGGAACAGGAACAGGATGCGCTGCGCATCGCTGGTGCGCCCGCTGCCGGGCGCGGCGACCAGCCGGGCCAGGTCGGCATCGAAGCGGCCCTGGTAGGCGAGCTTGCGGCGGTTCTGCGGGTCGTCGGCCTGGGCGTGGTCGTCGGTGACTTTGAGGTCGAAGGCCTCCAGCGTCTGCGGCAGCCACGAGCGGCCCAGGTCCACTGCCGTGGCGAAGCACCCCGGCTGAACCTGGCGCGCATCGAGGAAGGGCTGCAGCGACGGGCCGCCGGCGACCGAGGTCACGACCACGTCGCAGGCCAGCACCTCGTCCGGCGCGCTCACCGCGCGGGCGGTCAGGCCCAGGGTATTCGCGTCGGCGGCGAAGGCCTGGGCCGTCTCCAGCCGGCCTGAATAGGCCACGGCGCAGGCGAGATGCGGCAGCACGTCCCGCAGCGCGCGCAGGTGCCCCCGGGCCTGCTGGCCGCAGCCGATGAAGCCGATGCTGCGGCTGTCCGGCCGTGCCAGGTGGCGCGCCGCGAGCGCCGACATGCCGGCCGTGCGCATCACCGTGAGAAGGTTCGCGTCCATCACGGCCAGGGGCTCGCCGGTCTCCGTGTCGCTCAGCAGGATCAGCCCGTTCACGTTGGCCAGGCCCCGGCCGGCGTTGGCGCTGGCAATGCCCACCCACTTCGTGGCCGCGTGCGGCTGGCCCGCTGCCGCGACGGACAGCGACTGGAAGAAATGGCCCGGCCCCAGCGCCAGCGTCTGCTTGGGCGGGGCGATGAAGCCGCTGGCCGCGTGGCGCGCGAACGCCTCGGCCAGTGCGTCGCACACCGCGCGCGGTGTCAGGTCGAGTGTTTGCAGCGCCTGCGCGCCCAGGTACAGCAGGGAGGCATCCATGCGGGCCTCACTCCAGCCGGATGTTGGCCGCCTTGATCACCTTCTCCCACTTGGCGGTCTCGCGTGCGATGAGCTGGCCGAAGGCGTCGGACGACATGGGCTGCGTCATCGCGCCCAGGTCCTGGAAGCGCTTCACCAGCTTCGGGTCCTTGAGCGCCTCGTTGATTTCGCAGTTGAGCCGCTGCACCACCGGGGCCGGCGTGGCGCCGGGCGCCACCACGCCCCACCAGGGGTTGACCTCGTAGCCCGGCAGCGTTTCGGAGACCGATGGCACGTCGGGCAGCAGCGGGCTGCGCTGCACGGTCGTCACGCCCAGGGCGCGCAGCGTGCCGCGCTGCACGTGCGGCAGCGCGGTGGTCACCGAATCCACCAGAAATTCGACCTGCCCGCCGAGCACGTCGGCCAGCGCCGGCGCGTTGCCGCGGTACATGATGCTCTGCATCTGGATGCCCGCCATGTTCTCGAACAGCGCCGACGACAGGTGCAGGCTGGTGCCGTTGCCGGGCAGCGCGATGTTGATCGGCCGTGCCTTGGCCTTCACCGCGGCCACCAGGTCCTTCATGGACGTGACGGGCGAGTCGGCGCGCACCAGGAACACGTTGGGCGCCGTGCTCACGTAGGCCACGGCCTTGAAGTCCTTGAGGTGGTCGTAGGGCAGCTTGGGGTAGAGCGAGGCGTTGATCGCCTGCGTGCCCAGGGTGCCGAGCATCAGCGTGTAGCCGTCCGCCGGTGCCTTGGCGACCGAGGCCGCGCCGATGGTGCCGCCCGCGCCGCCGCGGTTGTCCACCACCACGGGCTGCCCCAGCCGGGAACCCAGCGCCTCGGCCACGAAGCGTGCCACCTGGTCCGTCTGGCCGCCCGGCGGGAAGCCCACGACGAGCGTGACGGGGCGTGCGGGATAGCCCTCGGCGGTCTGCTTGCACTGGCTTTCCGCGGCGGCTGCGTGGGTGCCGAGCACGCAGCAGGCCGCGGCGAGGGACAGGGCCAGCCGGCGGCGCAGCCGCAGCGCGGTGGGAGCGATGGAAGTCATGCGGTTGTCTACTGGGTTGTTTGCAACAATCTTATCTCGATTAAAAGTAATTGCATACCACTAATCACTATTGCAGAAAGAATTTTCAATAGTGGACTGTTGGCGCAAAGCCCCGGCCAAGGGTCCGCACATGCGCGGACGGCCGCGTCCGCTGTCTACACTGGGGGCATTGACGTTTCTGAAGAAAAGAGGTGACCGATGCTCCGAATCCTGATCGCCGTCGATGGCTCCGAACTCGCGCTGGACGCCGTGCGCCACGGCCTGGAACTGGTGCGCCGGGGTGGCCTGCAGGCCACGCTGGTGCTGGGCCACGTGCAGGAAGAGGCCTCGCTGATCGAGCTGGCCACGCAGGGTGCCGATGCCGTGGCCCAGGCCAGCGTGGAGGCCGGCCAGCACCTGATGGCCGGCGCCGTGGCCCTGGTGGAAGCCGCGCGCGTGCCCTACGAGACCGAGATCGGCCTGGGCCCCGTGGCCGCCACGCTGGTGGACATGGTGGAGCGCTGCGGCTGCGACGCGCTCTTCATCGGCGCGCGCGGCCTCGGGGGCTTGCGCGGGGCGCTGCTGGGCTCGGTGTCGCAGGCGCTGGTGCACCAGAGCCCGGTGCCTGTCACGGTGGTCAAGCACGCGGAGCCGCAGCAGGCGGAAGACGGCGAAGCCTAAGCGTCGCCGCCCAGCCGGGCCCGGACCACGTCGGCCAGCCAGTCCATCACCAGGCGCACGCGCCGCGACAGGTTGCGCTGGTGGGCATAGACCAGCGTGAGCGGCATGTGCGGGGCCGCATGCGCGGGCAGCACCTCCACCAGCAGGCCGCGTGCGAGCAGGTCTTCCACGCTCAGGCGCGGCACCTGGATCAGCCCCAGGCCCGCCAGACCGGCCGACAGGTAGGCCTCGGCGTTGTTGACGGTCACCGCGCCGGCCATGGCGTGGCGCGCCACGGCGCCGCTGCCGTCCTGTACCTCGAAGCCCGCCGGGCGCGCGCCCAGCGTGCCCGCGTAGTGCACGAGCCGGTGGCGCGGCAGGTCTTCCAGCGTGCGCGGCGTGCCCATTGCCTCCACATAGGCGGGGCTGGCGTAGTTGCCCTGGTGCAGCACGCCCAGGGGCCGCGCGACGAGGTTCGCGTCGCCCACCGGGCCGGCGCGCAGCACGCAGTCGAAGCCCTCGCGCACCAGGTCCACACGGCGGTCGGTGCTGCTGAGCTCCACCTCCAGCGCGGGATGGCGGCGCAGCAGCTCGGGCAGGCGCGGGATCACTACGTTGCGCGCCAGCCCCGTGGTCATGTCGATGCGCACCCGACCGCGCAGCGGGGCGCCCCCGGGGTGCTGGAACATGGCCTGGAACTCGTCCAGGTCCGCCAGCAGCCCCTTGCAGCGCTCGTAGCAGATCTGGCCGTCCTGCGTGAGCTGCACGCGCCGGGTGGTGCGGTGCAGCAGCCGCGTGCCGAGCTGCGCCTCGAGCTGCTGCACGGCCAGCGAGGCGCTGGCCTTGGGCAGGCCCAGCGCCTGGGCGGCCTGCGTGAAGCTGGCCAGCTCGGCCACGCGGGCGAAGACCTGCATGCATTCGACGGGGTTCATGATTGATCGGAAGATCTGAACAAACAAACCAATTTTGGATTGTTTATCAAAACCTCATCGCCCAATACAGTGCAGGCATTCCCTCTACCAAGGACACCTGCCATGACTTCTTCCACCCCCGCTACTCCCATCGCGCTCGTCACCGGCGGCAGCCGGGGCCTGGGCCGCAACGCGGCGCTCCAGATCGCGCGCCAGGGCATCGACGTGGTCCTGACCTACCGCAGCCGCGCCGACGAGGCGCAGGCCGTGGTTGCGGAGATCGAGGCCCTGGGGCGCCGTGCCGTGGCGCTGCCGCTCGACGTGGCGCGCAGCGGCACGTTCCCGGCCTTCGTGGCGCAGCTGCGCGAGGCGCTGGCGCGCGTGTGGTCGTGCGAGCGCTTCGACTTCCTCGTGAACAACGCGGGCATCGGCATCCACGCGGCCTTCGCCGATACGACCGAGGCGCAGTTCGACGAGCTGGTGGCGATCCACCTCAAGGGGCCGTTCTTCCTCACCCAGGCGCTGCTGCCGCTGCTGCGCGATGGCGGGCGCATCGTCAACCTGTCGTCCGGCCTGGCGCGTTTCGCGCTGCCGGGCTATGCCGCCTACGCGGCGATGAAGGGCGGGGTGGAAGTGCTCACGCGCTACCTGGCCAAGGAGCTGGGGCCGCGCGGCATTGCGGTGAACGTCGTGGCGCCGGGGGCGATCGCCACCGATTTCGGCGGCGGCACGGTGCGCGACAACGCCCAGGTGAATGCCTTCATCGCCTCGCAGACGGCCCTGGGCCGCGTGGGCGTGCCGGAAGACATCGGCGGCGTGGTGGCCTCGCTGCTGCTGCCCGCGAGCCGCTGGGTGAATGCCCAGCGCATCGAAGCGTCGGGCGGGATGTTTCTGTGAGTTTTCGGGGAGGTTTTCTATTCAATCAGGAGCTGCTCGCGCTTGGTGGATAAGCGCTCAAGCCGCTTTTCTCCATTGTTCCGCAGCACGCGGGAACTTGCCGTGCGGCAGGCTGGCCAGGCGCTGGAGCATGCGGCGGCAGTAGCCGGTGATCCACAGGCACTTGTTGAGCTCGTCCACGGGCAGCGGACCGGAGACGACGACGATGTCGTTGGCTGCCTGCTGCGCCCCGGCCGCGCGCAGGCGCCGGCGGGTGTGCGTGGCCCAGGACTGGATGCGCGCCGGGTTGCCGTGCTGGTGCACCTCGCCGGTGTGCACGTCGAAGGCGATGGCCACGGTGTCGGTCTTCAGCTTGAACCTGCGCTCGCCGGTGACGGCGCTGGGCGCCTCACGCATGTCGTACAGGTAGTAGCTGCCTGCCTTGAGCTGGTATTGCATGTCCATGGTCGTCGTCCTCCGAGGGGGCATTCTCCGGGGGGAGGCGGGCGGCAATGGCGCGGAAAGCGGTGTGAAACAGGCGCTTTTCCCGTGGCGGGGCGTGCCGCCGGGGCCTCGGGTTGCGTGCGATTGTGTCGGCCCCGGGTGGGGGCTTCAAGCCACCGGGCCGTTCAAACGGTAACCGGATGTGATGCGGATCAGAAATCGACCAGACTCACGCCCACGCTGAACACGGTGCGCTTGCGGTTGTAGTCGATCAGGCTGTCGCCGTAGCCGCTGAAGAGCTGCGTGTGCAGGCGCAGGTTGGTGCGGTTGCCCACGAGGCTGGTGCCCAGGCTCTGCAGCCATTCCAGGCGCACCGAGCCGCGCCCCGCGGAGTCCAGCGAATGGCGCGCGGTGAGCGTGAGCAGATTGTCCTTGTCCACGTTCCAGCCCAGGCCCAGCTCGGCGCGGCCCACGTAGCCGCTGATGCCGGGGTTGTTGTCGCTGTCGGCGCTTTCGTGCAGGCGCTTCCAGATGCGGCCGGTGACGGTCCAGCGGTTGTCCAGCTCCATGCCGGTCATGAGGTAGACGCGGTTCCAACTGCGCGAGAGCGGGTCGCTCTGGCCGTTGGACTGGTGCACCAGGCCTAGGCCGCTGTAGCGCCAGCGCCAGCCGAAGGGCAGCTTGGCGTCGGTGGGGTAGACGTAGACGATCTCCGGCTCGTGGTCGGTGTTGCGGAAGGGCCGCGAGATGTTGGCGGAGAACAGCTGCCAGTACGACTGCTGCGTGTAGCCCACCCACAGCGAGTCGCGCAGCTGGGGATCGCCGCGCGTGAGCAGGCCCTGGGCGAGCTTGGTGCGCACCGAGAGCTGCACGCGCATCTCGGTGCGGCGGTAGGCGACGGGGTCTTCGGCGCTGTTGTTGGGGTTGCCCGAGGTGGGCAGGCGGTTGACGTTGCTGGCACCCACCACGGACACGTTCATGGGCCGGTAGCCGCGGAAGCGGAACGCGCCGCAGTCGGTGCCGCTCTCCAGTTCCCAGAAGCGCGACAGGGTGCTGTACTGCCCGTCGCGGCAGCCGTCCACCTGGGCCACATCGATGATGCGGGTGGCGGGCAGCGTGGCGTCCACGGGCGGGGGCGGCGCGCTCGCGGCCGCCTCGGGCTGCGCGCTGGCCGCGGCGGCAGGCGCCTGCCAGGCCTGGTTGCCGGCCCACTGGTCGAAGCAGGCCAGGCGCGCCTGGCTGTCGCCCGTCAGGGCGGCGCACTGGCGCCAGCCGGCGTTGCCGGCGGCGGTGTCCTGCGCATGGACGGCCAGCGGCAGCGCGGTGCCCATGCAGGTGGCGCCCAGGGGGGCGATCAGGGAGGCGAGCAGGGTGCGTTTCATGGATGGACGGGGCCGAGTTTGCGCAGGGTGAAGCGGAAGGGGCGGTCGGCTTCGTCCGTCCACTCGCCGCGGATCTCGCGGGCGCAGCTGCCTTCGACAACGTCGCCGAACCAGTTGCCGGTCACTTTCTTGCCGTCGCGCGATTCTTCCAGGGTGAGCGCGCCCTTGTTCACGTCGCCCACCACGATGCTGCTTCCGCCGGGCCGCAGGATGCGGCCCTTCACGGTGCCGTCCCACTCAGGGTGGGGGGCCAGCTCCAGCACGATGGGGCCGCTCTGGCCCGGCATGTCGGCCTGCCAGCGGCCGACCAGCTCGGGCTGGTCCATTTGCGCGGGGGTGGGACAGGCGGGACGGTTCTGAGAGGGATTTTGGGCACAGGCGCTTATCAGGCAAGCGCTGGCAGCTATCAAAAGAGGAGTAATACGCATGGGTGTGTTCAGGGGGTGGCGGCCTGCGCTTTGCGCGCCGCGAATTCGGCGCGCAGCGCCTTGAGCTTCTCGCGCGGGTCTTCGCGCATGGTGGTGGCGTCGAGCTTCATCTCGGCGATGAAGCGGCTGGGCTGGCAGGCCACCATCTCGCGGCCCTTCTTGCGTTTCTTGGTCCAGCCCACGGCCAGCGTGCGCTGGGCGCGGGTGATGCCCACGTACATCAGGCGGCGCTCCTCCTGCAGGCGCTGCAGCACGTCGTCCGCGACCTTCTGCTGGCGGCCCTCGTCGTCGTCGAGCTTGAAGGGCAGCATGCCCTCGGTCACGCCGGCCAGCACCACGTGGGGCCATTCCAGGCCCTTGCTGGCGTGCAGGGTGGAGAGCACGACCATGTCCTGCTCCTGTTCGCGCTCCGAGATGGTGGAGAGCAGCGCGATGGTCTGCGCGACTTCGAGCAGGCTCTTGGTCTCGGCGACGGTGGTGCCTGCCGTGTCGTCGATCTGCCCGCCCGCGCGCTGGGCCATCCAGTCGCAGAACTCCAGCACGTTGCTCCAGCGCGCGGCGGCCACCTTCTCGCTGTCCTCGCCGTCGTAGAGGTGCTGCTCGTAGCCGATCTCCTGGAGCCAGTCGGCCAGGAACGCGCGCGCGGCCTCGTGGCCGTGCGTGTGGCGCGCGCGGTGCTCCAGGTCGTTGATGGCGCGGCCGAATTCCAGCAGCCCGTCCATGCCGCGCTTGGGGATCACCGCGGGCAGCATGGCGTTGAAGAGCGCGCCGAACATGCTCTGCTTGTGCTGCGTGGCGAATTCGCCCAGAGCGCCCAGCGTGGTGTGGCCGACGCCCCGGCGCGGGTTGGCCACGGCGCGCAGGAAGGCGGGGTCGTCGTCGTTGTTGATCCACAGGCGGAACCACGCGCACAGGTCCTTGATCTCGGCGCGGTCGAAAAACGACGTGCCGCCCGAGACCTTGTAGGGGATGTTGGCCTTGCGCAAAGCCTTCTCGAACGGCTTGGCCTGGTGGTTGGCGCGGTAGAGGATGGCGAAGTCCTTCCACGCGGGCGGCGGGTTGCTCGCAGCGCGCAGGCCCTGGATGCGGGCCACGGCGCGCTCGGCCTCGTGCTCCTCGTTGTCGCAGTCCACCACGCGCACGGGCTCGCCCTCGCCCAGTTCGCTGAACAGGGTCTTGGGGTACAGCTTGGGGTTGGGCTGGATGACGTTGTTGGCCGCGCGCAGGATGGCGCTGGTGGAGCGGTAGTTCTGCTCCAGCTTGATCACCTTGAGCTGGGGGAAGTCCTGCGGCAGTTTTTTGAGGTTCTCCAGCGTGGCGCCGCGCCAGCCGTAGATGCTCTGGTCGTCGTCGCCCACAGCCGTGAAGCGCGCGCGCTCGCCCACGAGGAACTTCAGCAGCTCGTACTGCGTGGCGTTCGTGTCCTGGTATTCATCGACCAGCACGTGGCCCAGGATGCGCTGCCATTTCTCGCGCACCTCGGGGTGGTGGCTCAGCAGGCGCATGGGCATGCCTATCAGGTCGTCGAAGTCCACGCTCTGGTAGGCGGAGAGGCGCTCCTCGTAGCGCTGCATGACGAGGGCGATGCTGCGCTCGTTGTCGTCCTTGGCCATCGCCAGGGCCTTGCGCGCATCCCAGCCCTGGTTCTTCCAGGCGCTGATGGTCCACTGCCACTGGCGCGCCGTGGCCAGGTCGGTGGTGCCGCCCGCGCAGTCCTTGAGGATGCCGGTCACGTCGTCCTGGTCGAGGATGCTGAACGAGGGCTTGAGTCCGAGCACGTGCCCGTCCTCGCGCACCATGCGCACGCCCAGGGCGTGGAAGGTGCAGACCAGCACATCCTTGGCCTGCCGGCCGATGAGCCCGGCGGCGCGCTCGCGCATCTCGGCCGCGGCCTTGTTGGTGAAGGTGATGGCGGCGATGCGCCGGGGGGCGAGGCCCGTCTCGATGAGCCGCGCGATCTTGTGCGTGATCACCCGCGTCTTGCCCGAGCCCGCGCCGGCCAGCACCAGGCAGGGGCCTTCGGTGTAGTGGACAGCCTGGAGTTGCGCGAGATTGAGACCGGACATTGAAGGGCGAGCAGGGCGCGAAAGCGCGAGAGGGCCGCCGATGATACCGGCCTACCCCTTCCAGTACCCCAGCGCGGCCCGCCAGCGCAGGATGAAGTCGCGGTAGGCCGCGTTGGCCAGCGGCGCCGCGAGGCCGGGGCCCAGCGCCACCGGGCGCGCGCGGCTGCCCAGCAGCTGGCGCAGGGCGGCGCCGGTGGTCTCGCCCGTGGCGTCCTCGCGCAGCGCGTACAGGCGCGCGGCGGTGGCCATCACCGTCTGGCCGCGCCGCGAGAGCAGGTAGTCCAGCCACAGCCGGGCCGCATTCGGGTGCGCGGCGCGGCTGTTGATGAGCAGCACGCGCGAGGTGACCAGCGTGTAGTCCTCGGGAAAGACCACGCCGAGCGCGGGCCGCTCGCGCGCCTGGGCCACGGTGTAGGCGCCCAGCAGGTTCAGCCCCAAGCGCGCGCGGCCGTCGGCGATCTGGCGCACCATGGCGTCGGTGTTCAGCAGCAGGCGGGCGCGGCCCGCACCCAGGGCCTGGGCGGTGGCCCAGAAGGTGGCCTCGCTGGCGGCGGCGTCCTGCGCGGCGAGGAAATAGCCCACGCCGGATTTCTGGATGTCGTAGCTCACCGCGCCGCCCTGCGCGCCGGCGAGCCAGCGGGCCAGCGCGGCGTGGCTGCGCGGCACCTCGCCTTCGGGCAGCGAGGGCTTGTGGTGCGCGAACACCACGGGCTCGTAGGTGGTGGCCCACAGGCGGTCCTGCCACTGTGCCCAGGCGGGCAGGTGCGCCTGCTCGGGCGAGGCGTAGGCCAGCGCATGGCCGGCGGTGGCGAGCGCCACCATGTGGTCCATGGCCGAGCTCCAGAGCACGTCGGCGGCCTCGCGGCCGAGCTGGTTCTCGGCGATGAAGCGGTGGTACAGCTCGGTGCTGCCCAGGTCTTCGTAGGCGACGGCGATGCGCGGGTACAGCCGCCGGAAGTCCGCCACCAGCGGCGCGGCCACGCGCTCGTCGGTGGTGGAGTGGATGGACAGGCGCCCTTCGTCCTCCGCCGCGCGCACCGTGGTGGCGTAGGCGGCCGGATAGCCCTCGGGCGGGCGGGCGCGTGGAGCGTAGTCGAGCAGCTCGTCGGCCGGCTGCGCCAGCGCAGGCGCGGCCGCCAGGCCGCCCAGCTGGCACAGCGCGGCGCGGCGGGAGAGCGGGCGGTGCGTCATCACTCCCCCACCGGCACCAGCAGCAGCGGCTTGCGCGTGCGGCGCAGCACCTCCTGCGTGGCCGAGCCGAACAGCAGGCCGGCGAGCACGCCCTTGCCGCGCGAGGCCATCAGCACCAGGTCGGCCCCGCCGCGGTCGGCCGCGTCGAGGATGGCCTGGGGCACGTCGTCGCCCTCGTGCACGATCAACTCGGTCACGGGCTGGCGCGGCGCAGCGCCGCCGCGCGCGTCGTAGAAGCCGGCGACCTGCGCCTCGATGTGTGCCAGCGTGCGCACGGCGCGGCGGTCGTGGTACTGGTCCAGCGCCTGCTGGGGCACGTGCGAGTCGATGTCCACGAGCGAGCGCTCGCGCTCGTCGCTGATCACCGTGAGCACCTGCAGCCGGGCGCCCAGGCGGTCGGCCAGGCCAATGGCGTAGGCCAGCGCGGCCTCGCAGCCCTCGCCCAGGTCCGAGGCGTAGAGGATGGTGCGGATGTCGGGGTTCATGCTGCGCTCCCTACCAGTGGAATGACGCCCAGCACCAGCATGGCCGCCAGCATCACGAAGGCGGCTGAGAGCGCCCACAGCAGCGTGAAGCGCTGGTGGTCGCCGAACTCCACCTTGACCAGCCCGACCAGCAGGTAGGTCGAGGCCACGAGCGGGCTGAGCAGGTGCACCTGCTGGCCCACGAGCGAGGCGCGTGCGATCTCGGCCGCGCCAATGCCATAGACGGCCGCCGTCTTGGCCAGGATGGGCAGGATGCCGAAATAGAACGCGTCGTTGGAGATGAAGAAGGTGAACGGGATGCTCAGGACCGCCGTGACCACCGCCATGTAGGGGCCCATCCAGTCCGGCACCATGGCGATCACGCTGGTGGCGATGGCATCCACCATCTTGGTGCCCGAGAGAATGCCCACGAAGATGCCGGCCGCGAAGATCAGCGACACCACGGGCACGATGTTCACCGCGTGGGCCTCCAGCCGCTCCTTCTGCTGCTGCAGCTGGGGATAGTTGATCATCAGCGCGATGGCCGAGGCCACCATGAACAGCACCTGCAGCGGGAACACGTCCATCACCAGCAGCACCATCAGCGCCAGCGTGAGCAGCGCGTTGACCCACAGCAGCCGGGGCCGCGCGAGCGTGGGGTCGCCGCCCGTCACCTCGGCGATGGACTGGCTGCCGCCGCGCGTGCCGTCCAGGCGGATGGCGCCCAGGCGCCGCGCCTCGCGCCGCCCGAGGATGAAGGCCACGAAGGTGCACCACGCGCCGGTGACCACCATGGGCGCGATCATCGGCACGAAGACCTGGCCCATCTCCACGCCTAAAGCGCTCACGGCCCGCGCCGTCGGCCCGCCCCAGGGCAGGATGTTCATGAGCTGGCCGGCCATCATCACCACGCAGGCCAGCACCAGCCGGTTCATGCCCAGCCGCTGGTAGAGCGGCAGCATGGCGGCGCAGGTGATCATGTAGGTGGTGGAGCCGTCGCCGTCGAGCGAGACGCCCGCGGCCAGCATGAAGGTGCCCACCACGATCTTCGTCGGGCTGCCGCCCACCAGGCGCAGCACCAGCTTCACGACCGGGTCGAACAGGCCCGCGTCGATCATGATGCCGAAGTAGAGGATGGCGAACATCAGCATCACGCCCGTGGGCGCGAGCTTCTTGATGCCGTCGAGCATCATCGGCCCCAGCCCCATGCCGAAGCCGCCGATCAGGCCGAACACGATGGGCACCAGGATCAGCGCCACCATGGCCGACAGGCGCTTGGTCATGATCAGCGCCATGAAGACGACGATCATGGTGTAGGCGAGAGCGGTCGGCATCGTCGTTGTCTCCTTGGGGTAGCGCTTCGATGGTAGCGGATGCCGGCCGGAGCTCAGGCGAGAATGCCGTCCGTGCTGTCCGTCCTGCTCGTCACCTTCCCCTTCTTCGCCCTCGTGCTCTGCGGCTACATCGCCACGCGCGCGGGCGCGCTGCCCACGACGGCGATCGGCGGGCTCAACACCTTCGTGCTGTATTTCGCGCTGCCGTGCATGCTCTACCGCTTCGGGGCGGGCACGCCCATCGCGCAGCTGCTGGACCCGGCCGTGGCCGGCGTCTACCTGCTGTGCGCGCTGCTCGTGGTGGGCGCCACCATCGCGCTCACGCGGCGCGGGTCGATCGGCTGGAACGACGCGGCCTTCGGCGCGCTGGTCACCGCGTTTCCCAACACCGGCTTCATGGGCGTGCCGCTGCTCGTGGCGCTGATGGGCGAGCGCAGCGCGGGGCCGGTCATCCTGGTGCTGACCATCGACATGGTCATCACCAGCTCGCTGTGCATCGCCCTCTCGCGCCTGGACGGCGCGGGCGCGCACGGCGTGGCGGTGGCGCTGCGCAATGCGTTCAAGGGCATGGCGACCAATCCCATGCCCTGGTCCATCGTGCTGGGGGGAGTGGCCTCGGCGCTGCAGTGGCGCCTGCCCGGCCCCGTGGACCAGACGCTGGCCATGCTCGCGGGCGCGGCCTCGCCCGTGGCGCTGTTCACCATCGGCGCGGTGCTGGCGCGCTCGCAGATGAACCAGCACGAGCGCGTGCCGGCGCGCCTCTATGTGCCGCTGGCGCTGGCCAAGCTGGTGCTGCACCCGCTGCTGGTGTGGTGCGTGGGCCGCGCGGCCATGGCGCTGGGCGCGCCGCTGCCGCCCTTCGCGCTGACGGTGATGGTGCTGGTGGCAGCGCTGCCCAGCGCGAGCAACGTGGCGCTGCTGGTGGAGCGCTTCGGCGCGCACGGCGGGCGCGTGGCGCGGGTGATCCTGGTATCCACCGCGCTGGCGTTCCTCAGCTTCTCGGCGGCCGTGGTGCTATTGATCGAGTAGCTGCTCACGCATGCTGGACAAGCGCTGGAGGCTGTTTTGGCCTCAAATCGCCTGCGGGTCCACGTCCACCAGCCAGCGCGCCAGCCCCTTGTGCCGCGCACGCTCGGCGTGCAGCAGCGGCTGCCACGCGGCCAGGAAGCGCTGCAGGGCTGCGCGGCTGGGGGACTCCAGCAGCATCTGTGCGCGCTCGACGCCCGCCACGCGCTGCACGGCCAGGGGCACGGGCGGGAACAGGAACACGTCGTCCATGCCCGGCAGCGCGGCGGCGCTGGCCGCGTCGGCCGCGCCTTGCAGGAAGGCCTGCGCGGCCTCCTGCGTGCGGGCGTCGGCGCGCACCAGGGCCTGGTGGGCGAAGGGGGGCATGCCGGCCTCCTGCCGCTCGGCCAGCTGGCGGGCGGCGAAGGCCGGGTAGTCGTGGCGGCGCAGGGCGGCGTAGACGGCGTGGTCGGGGTGCCAGGTCTGCACCCACATCTCGGGCGGCTGGCCCTGGGCGGCCACGTAGCGCGCGTCGCGCCCGGCGCGGCCCGCCGCCTGCAGCAGCAGCGCGAACAGGCGCTCGGGCGCGCGGAAGTCGCTGGAGAACAGGGCCCCGTCGGGCTGCACGGCGGCCACCAGCGTGATGCGGCGGAAGTCGTGGCCCTTGGCGATCATCTGCGTGCCCACGAGCACGTCCACCTCGCCGGCGTGCACCTGGGCGAGCTGCTCCTCCAGCGCACCCTTGGCGCGGGTGGTGTCCGCGTCGATGCGGGCCACGCGCGCGGCGCGGCGCTCGGGCGTGATGACGTTGCGCAGCAGCGCGGCCAACTGCTCCTCGAGCTGCTCGGTGCCGCGGCCGACGGGGGCGATGTCCGGGTTGCCGCACGCGGGGCAGGCGCGCGGCACGCGCTGGGCGAAGCCGCAGTGGTGGCAGCGCAGCGTGCGGTCGCTCTTGTGGAACACCTGGTGGGCGCTGCAGTGGGGGCAGTCGCTCTTCCAGCCGCAGTCGTGGCAGTGCAGCACGGGCGCGAAGCCGCGGCGGTTGAGCAGCACCAGGCACTGCTCGCCGCGCTCCACGCGCTCGGTGATGGCGGCCACGAGCGGCGGCGCGAACACGGCGCCGCGCGGCTGCTGGGCCATGTCCACCAGGCGCAGGCGCGGCAGCTCGCCTGCTCCTATGCGGCTGGGCATGTGCAGGCGCTGGTAGCGGCCGACCTCGGGGCTGCTCGCGTGCCAGCTTTCCAGCGATGGCGTGGCGCTGCCCAGGATCACCTTTGCGCCCTGCTCGCGTCCGCGCCACACGGCCAGGTCGCGCGCGGAGTAGCGCGCGCCCTCCTGCTGCTTGTAGCTGGCGTCGTGCTCCTCGTCCACCACGATGAGCGCCAGGCCCGGCAGGCTGGCGAACACGGCCATGCGCGTGCCCAGCACGATGCGCGCCGCGCCGGTGTGCGCGGCCAGCCAGCTCTTGAGGCGCTGGGGGTTGGTCATGCCGCTGTGCAGGCTGACCACGGCGGCCTCGCCGTAGAGCGGCGCGAAGCGCTCGCGGAAGCGCGCCTCCAGCTGGGGGGTGAGGTTGATCTCCGGCACCATCACCAGCGCCTGGGCCTCGGGGGCGGTGGCCAGGGCCTGCTGCACGCAGTGCAGGTAGACCTCGGTCTTGCCGCTGCCCGTGCTGCCGTACAGCAGGAAGGGGCCGGGTTGTGAGTCAATTTGGCCGCAGGCGCTTGCCTGCTCTGCGGTAAGCGCTATGGTTTTTGCAGGTTCTTGCGCGTCTACGGGCGGGGCGGCGGGGCGGCGCAGGCGGCGCGCCATCTGCGCGGGCGTCAGGTCGCGCAGCTGCGGCGGCAGGGCGGCCAGCGCCACCTCGCCCAGGGCGCGCTGGTAGTAGCGCGCGGTGAAGGCCACCAGCCGGCGCCAGGCGGCCTGCAGGGGCTGCACGCCGTCCAGCACGCCCGCCACCGCGCGCGGCGCCGTGCCGGGCGGCAGGGCGGTGGCGTCAGCGGGCGCATCCCACGCCACGCCCAGCACCTCGCGCGTGCCCAGGGGCACGCGCACCAGCGTGCCGGGCGGCAGGGGCTGGGTGCTGGCATAGGTCAGCAGCCCGCCCACGGCGCTGTGCGCGGGTGTGTTGACGGCCACGTGCACCAGGCAGCCGGCAGCGGCGGGAGGGGCGGGTGGAGCGGAATCGGGCATCGGTCGGTCAGCGGCGGGTTCGCATGATTCCACAGTCTTGTCCCCAGAAAATGGCCGTTCTGTGGATAACTTTGTTGATAGCTGCCCTCCATGCCCCGCTACGTGCCGTGGATGCGTGCGCGGGTGCTAGCACATTCGCAGGGGTTGGCGCCAAAAAAAGCATATGAATCAATGATCTTTGCTGCACCGCAAGATGGCCGGCGCGCACCCCCGGGTGTCGCAGCGGGGCGGCCTCCGCTCGGCCAAGCATGTGTACAACTGGCCTGTCAAGCGCTGCGCATGGCTGGAAATATGCTAGGAGAAATGCCGAAAAAGAGACTTCGCATGCACAGCATCCGGCAAGTGTTTGATTTTGCAAGGAATTTGAGAGAAGTTCAGCTTTTCTGTGGATAACTTTGTTGATATCCCGGCTGGACCCGTCGCAAAGCCTTGTCACTGCGCGCTCTTCTTATCCTGCACACAAAAGCGGCATGGACAGGCCGCTTATATGAATCAACGGCTTGCGCGCCATCCGTGGGATTTTGCGGCCTGCGCGGCGGGTGCGCCGCCGCGCGCTGCGGCGCCGCGCGGCTAGCGCGGCAGTGTGCATAAGTCAAGCCGGCAGCGCGAGGCGCCAGCGTCTTTTTCAGCGTGCGCGCAGGCGGCGCGAATGGCTGTGCACCGTCTCCACCAGCGCGGCCACGTGCTCGGGCGGCGTGAATTGGCTGATGCCGTGGCCCAGGTTGAAGATGTGCGTGGGGCCCGTGGTGGCCGGGTCGGTGTGCGGCGTGCCGAAGCTGTCGAGCACGGCACGCGCCTGGGCCGCGATGGCTTCAGGCGGGGCGAACAGCGCGTTGGGGTCGATGTTGCCCTGCAGCGCATGGGTGGCGCCCACGATGGCGCGGGCCTTGCCCAGGTTGGCGGTCCAGTCCAGGCCCAGCACCTCGCAGCCGAGGTCCTGCATCTCGGGCAGCCAGATGCCGCCGCCCTTGGTGAAGACGATGCGCGGCACGTCCTGGCCGTCCACGCCCGTGCGCTTCAATGCGCTCAGCACGCGGCGGGTGTAGGCCAGGCTGAACTGCTGGAACGCGCCGTCGGCCAGCACGCCGCCCCAGGAGTCGAACACCATGACGGCCTGCGCGCCCGCGTCGATCTGCGCGTTGAGGTAGGCGGCCACGGCGTCGGCGTTCACCGCCAGGATGCGGTGCATCAGGTCCGGGCGGGCGTACATCAGGCTCTTGACCAGGCGGTAGTCGTCCGAGCCCTTGCCCTCGACCATGTAGCAGGCCAGCGTCCAGGGGCTGCCCGAGAAGCCGATCAGCGGCACGCGGCCGTTCAGCGCGCGGCGGATGCTGGTGACGGCGTCGAACACGTAGCGCAGCTTGTCCATGTCGGGCACGGCCAGCCGGTCGACTTCGGCTTCGCCCCGCACCACCTGGGCGAAGCGCGGCCCCTCGCCTTCGGCGAACGACAGGCCCAGGCCCATGGCGTCGGGCACGGTGAGGATGTCGGAAAACAGGATGGCCGCGTCGAGTGGAAAGCGCTCCAGGGGTTGCAGCGTGACCTCGGTGGCGTAGTCCACGTTGGTCGCCAGCCCCATAAAGCTGCCGGCCTTGGCGCGCGTGGCCTTGTACTCGGGCAGGTAGCGCCCGGCCTGGCGCATGAGCCACAGGGGCGTGTAGTCGGTGGCCTGGCGGCGGCAGGCGCGCAGGAAGGTGTCGTTCTGGAGGGGGGCGAAGCTCATGCGGGCGATTGTCGCAGGCCGTCCCGGCCGGAACCTGTTCAGCCCCGCCAGGCTGGGCCGCTTTCCATTGCCACGGGCTGGGCGCGGCCCAGCGCTTCCAGCGTTTGCAGCAGCGTGGGCAGGCCCTTCTTCCACGGCCCCCGGCCCTTGAAGCGTGCTTCGATGGCGGGCAGGGTCAGCGGCACGGGGCTGCTGGCCAGTGCATCGGCCACGGCGCGCACCTGCTCGGGCAGAGTGGCGGGCCAGGGAGATTGCTCTTGTTTCGATAGCGATTTTTTACAATCAAAATCAGCCTCTGGCGTTTGTCCATCAAGCGCTGGCAGCTCCTGATTTTGCGGCGAATTTTGCGGATTCTGGAACGCGGGCCGCAGCCAGCGCACTCGGCCCGGGGCCTCCTCGGCGGTGCGCTGGGCGTTGAGCTGGACAAGGTGGGCGAGGATGGCGCCGGTATCCGCCTGCGCGGGCAGGCCGTAGGCGGCGAGCACGGCGGCGTCCAGCTCGTCGTGCAGCTCGCGCAGCACGCCGGCCAGGCCCTGGGCGTGGATGGCTTTCTCCTTGGCGCTGAGGGTGCGGCCTTCGCGCAGGGCGGCAAGGACGTTGTAGAGGCCGGTGAGGGTCAGGCCGTCCTGGGTGAGCACGCGCTTGCGGTGGGCGTCGATCTGTTCGGCCAGTTGGGCGATGCGGGCGCGGTGCGGGGTGTCTTCGGCGGGGAAGGGGAAGGTCTCGAAGCAGCGGGAGTTGTTGTAGCGCGGACGGTCTTCGAGTGTTCCACCCTGCACGGCAGCCCATTGAAGATGCACGATGCTGGAAAGCACGCCCAGATGAAATGCGTCGCTGGTTGCGAAGGCGATCAGTCCCTGATCTGGTAGCACGCCTTCGGGCAAGAACTGGAAGGTCCGGTGCTTGGCGGTCATGGGCGTGGCGATGAATCGGGGCAGCCCATGAAGCGCTTGGCGCATGTCTGGCCGAGGCTCCGCAAACAGCCACCATTTTTCGCGGTAGGACGCTCGTTGAGATTGGTCGCGTTCAGGCTTTACACCCTCCAGCACGCGCTGGTATGCAGCGGGGAATTGAGTACGCGCGGACTCCTGGGTTTGGCCGAAAAAATCAATGGCATAGACCCCGCGTGGGCTGTCCGTGAGGTCACGCCCATTGCGCAGTGGCTTCAGGGCAGCAGGTTCGGTGCCGATCAGCGGGTCATCAGGTGCAACCCAGAAGCCTGAACCCATTAGCGTCACGCCACGGAAAGTCAGGCGTTCGTTGGACTGAAGTGGTTTCGCTCCTGCCACATCCGCCCCCACGCGCAAATCCGCATGGATAAGCCCTTGCTGCTCATCCAGCGCCACGGTCATCTCGCCAAACTCGCCCGCCTGCTCCGCCGTCACGGTCTGCAAGCGGCCTTCGCCGCTGCCCGCCGCCAGCACCGTCATCGCAATCCGCACGGCGGCACCGTTGGCCGCATCCACCCAGGGGTGGTCGGGCACGGCCATGTGCAGGTGCGTGCCTGCATCCAGCGCGGCCTGCACCACGCGGCGGTTGAAGGTCTGGCGCAGGCTGTTGGTGGTGATGAGGCCCATGCGCTGCACTGCTCCGGCGGCCACCTGCTGCGCCGCGTGGTGCCACCAGAACATGACGAAGTCGGCGCTTTCGGGCACGTCGGGCCATGCGCCGCGCAGGGCTTGCACGTAGCCGTCGCCCAGGGCGGCGCGCATGCTGGCCGCGCCAATGAACGGCGGGTTCCCCACGATGAAATCCGCCTGCGGCCACCCGGCCTTGCGCGCTCCCAGGTAGCGCCATTGCGGCACCTGCGCGGCTTCGTCGGGCACGGGCTCGCCGGTCACCGGGTGTGTCTTGAACGTGCTGCCGTCCCAGCGGCTCTGCAGCCGGCCTGCGCCGTCGTAGGCCACTTCCTGCGCGTCCCAGGCCAGCACGGCGTCGCGGCATTCGATGTTGCCGTAGTTGTGGACGACCGGCTCGGCCACGCTGGCGCGGCCCCGGCTGCGGATGTGCCATTGCAGGTAGCCGATCCACAGCACCAGCTCGGCCAGGGCAGCGGCGCGTTCGCTCAGTTCGATGCCGCGCAGTTGTTGCAGCGTCACCGTTTCGCCCTCGAAGCCCAGTTGGTCCTGCGTGTGGCCCAGCGCTTCCAGCTGGTTGACGACTTCGCCCTCCAGGCGCTTCAAGTGCTCCAGCGTCACGTAGAGGAAGTTGGCGCTGCCGCAGGCCGGGTCGAGCACGCGGGTGGCGCAGAGCTGGTGCAGGAATTTCTGCACTTCGGCGCGGGCCTCGGCCAGTTTGGCATCGCGTGCCTTGTCTTCCAGTGCGGCAGCTTCGTGTGCCAGCACGAGCGCTGAAGCCTGGGCGTCGGACCAGGCTGCGCGCAGGGGCTCGATCACCGTGGGCAGCACCAGCCGCTCCACGTAGGCGCGGGGCGTGTAGTGCGCGCCCAGGGCGTGGCGCTCGGCGGGGTCCAGGGCGCGCTCCAGCAGGGTGCCGAAGATGGCGGGCTCCACCTCGCGCCAGTTGGCGCGGGCGGCTTCGATGAGCAGGTCGATCTGCTCGGGGGTGAGCAGCAGGCTGTAGCCGTCTTCGGCCGCGCCCTTGAACAGCTTGCCGTTGAAGTGCAGCACGTCTTGCGCCAGCGCTGGGCTGAAGCCGCCCCGGTCCATGTCGGCCCACAGCGTGCGCAGCATCTGCCGCAGTGTGGCGGGGTTGTTGCGGTGGGTTTGCAGCAGGCCGAGGAAGGCGCCCTTGGGCAGCAGTTCCACGTCTTCCGCGAACATGCTGAACAGGCAGCGGGTGAGGAAATTTGCTACTATTTCAGGAGCTTCTTGCGCTTGCTGGTATTGCGTTTGCGCCGTATTTGATGTATAATTTCCCGTCCCGTCCCGTCCCGTCTTGGCGGCAGGCGATTCGAGCGATTTCGCCAGCCGTGCCAGCAGCGCGGCCACCTCGCGCGTGACCTGGGCGCTGATCCTGGCGGGGTCGAGCGATTCGGGCTCCTCCCAGATGCGGCGCAGCCGCTCGCGCACTTCGGGCTTGGCCAGATCCGCCAGCGGCAGGCGGTGGCTGCGCGGGTCGGGGTAGGGGGTGTAGGTGCCGCCGCTCTGGCTGAATTCGGCATACACCTCGATGACGGTGCCCACGTCCACCACCAGCACGAAGGGCGGGCGGCCTTCCGATGCGGGCAGGGCGCGGGCGTAGTTCTCGCCCTGGCTGCGGGCGCGCAGCAGGCCGTCGTCGAAGCTGCGGGCCGTGGCGGCGGCCTTGAGTTTCTTGGCCTCCAGCACGAAGCGGCCGCGCCGGTAGCAGTCGATGCGCCCGCTGCTGGTGCTGCCGTCGCCGTGGGTGAAGGTGATGGGGCGCTCGAACATGTAGTCCTGCGCGGGCGTGGCGTGGGGCTTGTCCACGCCTAGCAGGGTGCACAGGTCGATGACGAAGCTCTGCGCAGTGGCCAGTTCGCTGGCGGCAGTGCCGCTCCAGCGGGCGATGAAGTCGTGGGCGGCGGCGTCCGTCATGCCGCCCGCCCCAGCGCCTGGTCGATGTCCCACAGGATGTCGTCCACATCCTCGATGCCCACCGACAGCCGCACCATGTCCGCGCCCACGCCCGCGCGGGCCAGCTCCTCCTCGCTGAGCTGCCGGTGTGTGGTCGATGCGGGGTGGATCACCAGCGTCTTCGCATCGCCGATGTTGGCCAGGTGGCTCAGGAACTCGCAGGCGTCGATGAACTTCTCGCCCGCCGCGGCACCGCCTTTCACGCCGAAGGTCAGGATGCCGGAGGCGCCGGGGCTGCCATCCACCGCGCGGAACTGTTTGCGCGCCAGTTCGTGATACGGCGAATCGGGCAGGCCGGGGTAGTTGACCCAGGCCACCTGCGGGTGCTGCTGCAGGAACTTCGCGACCGCCAGCGTGTTGCGGCAGTGCTCGCGCATGCGCAGGTGCAGTGTCTCGGCGCCTTGCAGCAGTTGCCACGCATTCATGGGGGAGAGCACGCCGCCGAAGGTGCGGTTGACCTCCATGCGCGCCTTCATGGTGTAGCCGAAGTCGCCGAAGGTCTCGTAGAACTTCACGCCGTGGTAGGCGCGGCTGGGTTCGACCATCTCGGGGAATTTGCCGTTGTCCCACGGGAACTTGCCGCCTTCCACCACCACGCCGCCCATCGTGGTGCCGTGGCCGCCGATGTACTTGGTGGCGCTGTGCACCACGATGTCGGCGCCGAGCGCGAGCGGGTTGCAGAGGTAGGGGCTGGCGACGGTGTTGTCGATGACCAGCGGCACGCCGTGGGCACGGGCCACCTCGGAGATGGAGCCGATGTCGAGCACGTTGACCAGCGGGTTGCCGATGGTCTCGCCGTACACGGCGCGCGTGTTCGGGCGCATGGCGCGCGCGAAGTTCTCGGGGTCGGCGGGATCGACGAAGGTGGTCTCGATCCCCAGGCGCGAAAAGCCCACGCCGAGCTGCCCCACCGTGCCGCCGTAGAGCGTGCTGGCCGCCACGATGTGGTCGCCGGCCTTCAGGATGGCGAGCAGCGCCGCCATCTGCGCGGCCATGCCGCTCGCACAGGCCAGGGCCGCACGGCCGCCTTCGAGGCTGGCGATGCGCTCCTCCAGCACGGCCACCGTGGGGTTGCTGATGCGGCTGTAGACGTTGCCGAAGGTCTGCAGGTTGAACAGGCTGCTCGCGTGCTCGGCGTCGTCGAAGACGAAGCTCGTCGTCTGGTGGATGGGCGTGGCGCGCGCGCCGGTCACGGGGTCGGGCTGGGCGCCGGCATGGATGGCGCGGGTGCCGAAGCCGAAGGCGCGGTCGGCGCCGGAGGGGGTGTCGTCTCGCATGGTGTTCTTTGAGTGAAATATGCCTCTAGCGCTTGCCATTCAAGCGCAAGCAGCTATCAATAAGGGAGCTGGCGCAGGCGCTTGGCCGAGATCACCTGGGTGTTCACGCCCATCCAGCCCAGGCCGCCGAAGAGGCGCGCATGCTCGATCTTCACGCAGCGGTTCTGCACGGTGCGCAGGCCCGCGCTTTCCGCGCGCCGCACGGCTTCCTCGTTGAGCACGCCGAGCTGCAGCCACAGGCATTGCGCGCCGATGGCGATGGCCTCTTCGGCCAAGGGCGGGATGTCCTCGCTCTTGCGGAAGCAGTCCACCATGTCGATCTTCGCGCCCTGCGCGGCCAGGGCGGCGGCGGCCTCCGCCACGCCGGCGTAGGCGGTCTCGCCGAGGATCTGCCCGCCCTCGCGCGCGACCACGGGGTTCACCGGAACGATGCGGTAGCCGTGCGCCTGCATGTACTTGGCCGCGAAGTAGCTGGGCCGGTGCCATTGCGGCGACAGGCCGACCACGGCCAGGGTGCGGCAGCGCGTGAGGAGGTCGCGCAGGGTGCTGATGGTGTCGGGAGTGCGGCTCATGTCCCGGAGTGTAGGTGCGCCTCGCCGGGGTGGCTGCCTCATAATAGGAATCATTCCCAATACCATCGTTCCTGCGTTCGCCGCCCCTGCCGGCGAATCACCTCCGCCCATGCCTGCCGTCCAGAGCGTTCACGACCGCGCGATTGCCCACCTGTACACCGCCCACCACGGCTGGCTGCTGGGCTGGCTGCGCCGCAGGATCGGCAATGGCTGGGATGCGGCCGACCTCGCGCAGGACACCTTCGTGCGCCTGCTGGCCGCCCCCGACGCCACGCCCGAGAAGCAGCGCGGCTGGCAGCTCGACGAGCCCCGCGCCTATCTCGCGCTGGTCGCCAAGCGCCTGCTGGTCAACCTGCACCGCCGCCGCGCGCTGGAGCAGGCCTATCTGGAAACGCTGGCCCGGCTGCCCGAGTCGCTCGCCCCCTCGCCCGAACAGCGCGCGTTGCTGCTGGAGGCACTGCAGCAGATCGACGCCGCGCTCGACGGCCTGCCCGCGCCCGTGCGCACCGCCTTCCTGCTGGCCCAGCTCGAAGGGCTGGGCCACGCCGCGATCGCCGCGCGCCTGGGCCGCAGCGAGCGCACCGTCAAGCGCTACATGGTCCAGGCCATGGCCTGCTGCATCGTGCACCTGCCATGAGCGGCGTGGTGGACGAAGCCGTCGCGCTGCAGGCGGCCGAATGGTTCTTCCTGCTGCAGTCGGGCGGGGCCACCGAGGCCGACCGCCAGCGCTGGACGCACTGGCGCGAGGCGCACCCCAGCCACGCGCTCGCCTGGGAGCGTGCCCAGCGCGTGGGCCAGGCCTTCGCGCAGCTGCCGCCGGCCGTGGCCCTGTCCGTGCTGGGGCGCGAGCGGCGCCGCGCCGCCGTGCGGGCGCTGGCGCTGCTGCTGGTGGCCGCGCCCGCCGGCTGGCTGGCCTGGCGCCACGCGCCTGCGGCCGGCCACCGCACCGCCACGGGCGAGGGCCGGACGTTGGCGCTGGCCGACGGCAGCCGCCTGCAACTGGACACGGCCAGCGCCGTGGACATCGAATTCGATAGCGCCCAGCGCTTGATTCGCCTGCGCTCGGGGGCGATTCACATACAAACCGCCCCCGACACGCAGGCGCCGCCGCGCCCCCTGCGCGTGGCCACCGCCCAGGGCGTGCTGCAGGCCCTGGGCACGCGCTTCACCGTGCGGCAGCAGGACGGCCACACGCGCGTGGCGGTGTTCGAGGGCGCGGTTCAGGCGCAGCCCGCCGCCCCCGGGGCCGCCGCGCTGGTGCTGCGCGCAGGCCAGCAGGCGCGCATGGCGCGCGAGCGGGCGGGGCCGCCGCAGCCCGTGGAGCCCCAGGCCGACAGCTGGACGCGCGGCGTGCTCCACGTGCGCGACATGCGCCTGGCGGAATTCACCGCCGAGCTCGACCGCTACCGCCCGGGCGTGCTGCGCTGCGACCCGGCCGTGGCCGGCCTGCGCATCTCCGGCGTGTTCCAGCTGCGCGACACCACGGCGGTGATCGAAAGCCTGCCGCAGCTGCTGCCCGTGGCCGTGGCCTACCGCACGCGCTACTGGGTGGTGGTGACCGCGCCCGGCCCCTGAAATTTCCTCGCGCCGCCGTGTCCCTTTTCCGCGGCTGGCGTGTGAAACCTGAAGAAACGTCGCTCAACCCTCTTCAGGAGAATTCCCATGGCCCGCTGCCATTCCCTCATCCGCCCAGCGGCCCGCGCTGCCTTGCTGGCCCTGGCCTGCGCCGCCACGGGCGCGCCGGCCCAGCCCGCCGAGGGCGCGCCCCAGCCGGCCCAGGCCGCGCAGGAATACCGCATCGCCCCCGGCGCGCTGGATGATGCGCTGGCGCGCTTCGCCACCCAGGCGGGCATCAGCCTGGACATGCCCCAGCCCCTGGTACGGGGCCGCAGCAGCCCGGGGCTGCAGGGGCGCTTCAGCGTGCGCGAAGGACTGGCGCGGCTGCTGGCCGGCACCGGCCTGGAGGCCGTGGTGCGCGGCCCTGGCGTGTACCAGCTGCGGGCCGTTCCCGAAGTGCATTCCGCCGCGCCTGCCACGCTGGATGCCGTGCGGGTGACCGCCCAGGCCGAACGCGGCGACACGACCGAAGGCACGGGCAGCTACACCACGCGCAGCATGGGTACCGCCACGGGCCTGAACCTGTCCATGCGCGAAACGCCGCAGTCGGTGACGGTGGTGACGCGCCAGCAGATGGACGACCAGGGGCTTGGCAACGTGGCCCAGGTGCTGGAGCGCACGACGGGCATCACCACCAGCGCCAGCGAGACCGACCGCGTGGTCTTCCGCGCCCGCGGCTTCGACATCAGCAAGATCCAGTACGACGGCATTCCCCTCGTGGAGGACAACCGGTACGACACGGACTTCGTCTCCGACACCGCCATCTACGACCGCGTGGAAATCGTCCGCGGAGCGACGGGCCTGCTGTCCGGCACGGGGCAGCCTTCGGCCGCCATCAACCTGGTGCGCAAGAAACCCACGGCCGAATTCCAGGGGCATGTCCAGCTGAGCGCCGGCAGCTGGGATGCGTACCGCACGGAGCTGGACCTCTCGGGCCCGCTGGCGGCCGACGGCCGCATCCGGGGGCGCATGGTGGCCTCATACCTCGACCGCAAGTCCTACCTGGAAAGCCACAGCAAGGACATCTCCGGGCTGTACGGCGTGCTGGAGGCGGACCTGGCCCCCGGCATGCTGCTGACCGCCGGCATCGACTACCAGAACCGGCATGCCGGCGGCACCACGTTCGGCTCCACCGTGCCGCTGTTCTATTCGGACGGCAGCCCCGCGCGGTTTCCCCGCTCCACCAGTTCCAGCCCGCCGTGGACCTACGCCGATGTGCGGCGCGTGGTGGGTTTCGCCACGCTGGAGCAGCGGTTCGGGAACGGATGGCAGGCCAAGCTGCACCTCGCGCACCGGGATACGCGCGGCAGCGTGCGCGTGATGGGGCTCGACGGCTATCCGGACCGCGCCACGGGCGAAGGCGTGTCGCCCTGGTTCAACAGCTACGACACGCAAGGCCGCCAGCGGGCCGTGAGCGTGCATGCCAGCGGCCCGTTCTCCCTGCTGGGCCGCACCCATGAGCTGATCCTGGGCTATGCGCGCAGCAGCCAGCCCTATGTGGCGAGCTACCACACGCTGCTGCGCTCCAGCGTATTGGCGAGCTACAACGACCGCCAGAGCTACCCCGCGCCGGAGTACGGCACGGCTTACAGCCACTTCAACCGCGAGCAGCGCAAGGAAGATGCCCTCTATGCCGCCACCCGCTGGCACCTGGCCGAGCCGCTCAAGCTGATCGCCGGGGCCCGCCTCACGCATGCCGACTATGCGCAGGACTGGCGCGGCACGGTCACCACCGCCTCGTACCGCAACGAGCTGACGCCCTACGCGGGCATCGTCTACGAGGTCTCGCGCAACGTCTCCGCCTATGCCAGCTACACCGACATCTTCCAGACGCAAACGCTGCGGGACCGGCACAACGCGCTGCTGAAGCCCCTCGTCGGCACGAACGTCGAGGCGGGCCTGAAGGGCGAGCTGTATGGCGGGCGGCTGAACGTCTCCGCCGCCGTCTTCAAGGTGAAACAGGACAACCTGGCCGAACTGGACGAGATCATCGAGGGCGAGTACCGCTACAAGACGGTGGACGGCGCCACGACGCGCGGCTACGAGCTGGAGGTTTCGGGCGAGCCCCTGCGCGGGTGGGAGCTGTCCGCCGGGTTCACGCGGCGCATCTCCAAGGACCGCATGGGCGTGCGCGTGCAGACCACCGAGCCGTCGAGCCTGCTGCGCCTGACCAGCGCCCATCGGCTGCCGGGCGCCCTGCACCGGGTCACGCTGGGCGGGCACCTGAGCTGGCAGAGCCGGATCTACGCCACGGGCCGCAACGGCAGCCCGACCGGGGCGGACGTGGAGCAGAGCGGTCATGCCCTGGTCCATCTCTTCGGGATCTACCAGGCCACGCCCAGGCTGGACTTCCAGCTCAACGTCAACAACCTGTTCGACAAGACGTATTACGCCGCCGTGGGCGGGTCCGGCCGCTACGGCGACCCGCGCAGCGTCACCGTGCGCATGAAGTACCGTTTTTAGGACGGCTTGTACTTGATCGTGCAGCCGTAGGCCTGCGTGGTGGCCGCCGCGATGGGCTTGCCCCCCGCCACGTCGGCCAGCGCCGCCTTCACGTAGTTGGTGGCCTTCTCGATGTCGGCCACGCGCGCCGAGGGGATGCTGTCGATGCCGCCCGCATACACCAGCACGCCCTGCGGGTTGACGATGTACATGTGCGGCGTGGTGCGCGCGCCGTAGGCGTGGCCTGCCGAGCCGTCCTCGTCCATCAGCACGGCCGTGGGCTGGGCCTTGCGCTCGCCGAGCCAGGCGGCGAGCTGGGGCGGCGCCAAGTAGTCGCCGCTGGCCTTTTCGGTGGAGTTGATGGCGAGCCACACCCAGCCCTGCTCGCGCGCGGCCTTCTGCGTGGCGGGCATGTTGCCGCTGTCGTAGTGCTTGCGCACGAAGGGGCAGCCGGGGTTGGTCCACTCCAGCACCACGTACTTGCCCTTGAAATCCGACAGGCGCACCGTCTTGCCCGCCGTGTCCTGCAGCGTGAAGGCGGGCGCGGGCTGGCCCACGGCGGCGGTCTGGGCCGATGCGCCGGTGGCGAAGGCCAGCAGGGCGGCGGTGGCGATCAGGCTGCGGCGGCAAAGCGTTGGCATGGCGTTTCTCCTGTCAGAGGTTGGCGATGGCCGCGCGCAGCTCGCGCGCGCCGAGGATTTCGCTGAACACCACGGGCGCCCGGCCCGGTGCGTGCAGCACGTACACCGGCACGCCGCTGCGGCCGAGCTGCGCCAGCGCGGCGGTGATGGCCGGGTCGCGCCGCGTCCAGTCGGCGCGCAGCAGCGCCACGTTCTTCGCGGCGAAGTCGCGCAGCACGTCGGTGTCGGCCAGCGTGGTCTGCTTGTTGTACTGGCAGGTGACGCACCACGCGGCGGTGTAGTCCACGAACACCGGCTGGCCCTGGGCCAGCAACTGACCGGGCAGGTCCGGCTGCCAGGGCTGCCATGCTCCTGATGCGATAGCTGGTTGCGCTTGTTCCGCCTGGATTTCAGTGATCTTTGGGCCCCAGGTCCAGACCAACCAAGCGCAAGCAGCTATCGAAAGCGGAGCAAGCACTGCCCGCCCGCGCCCGCGCAGCGTGAGCGCCCAGACCGCCATGGACAGCACCACCAGCAGCGCCAGCAGCACCGCCGCGCCGTCGATGCCGCTTTGCTGGCCCAGCACCCACACCAGCCAGACCACGGTGGCGAACATGGGGAAGGCCATGGCGCGGCGCAGTGTCTCCATCCACGCGCCGGGGCGGGGCAGGGCGCGCGCGAAGCCGGGCAGCCAGCTCGCCAGCAGGTACGGCAGCGCCAGCCCCAGGCCCAGCGCTGCGAAGATGGAGAGCGCCTGCGCCCCCGGCAGCGTGGCCGTGAGCCCGAGCGAGGCGCCCATGAACGGCGCCGTGCAGGGCGAGGCCACGGCCACGGCCAGCACGCCGGTCAGGAAGGCGTCGGCCACCGGGTGGCGCGCCTGCAGGCTGGCGAGCGACGACGGCAGCATGCGCCCGAACTCGAACACGCCGCCCAGGTTGAGCCCGATCACCGTGAACAGCGCGGCCAGCCCCGCCACCACGGCGGGCGACTGCAGCTGGAAGCCCCAGCCCACGGCCTCGCCCGCCGCGCGCAGCGCGAGCATGCCCGCGCCCAGCAGCAGGAACGACAGCACCACGCCCACCGTATAGGCCAGCCCGCCGATGCGGTGCGCGCGGCGGTCCTGCGCGTGGCGCGCGAAACCCACCACCTTGATCGCCAGCACCGGGAACACGCAGGGCATCAGGTTGAGCAGCAGCCCGCCCAGCAGCGCGCCGCCCAGCGCCGCCAGCCACAGGCCCACGGGCACCGGGGCGGGGGCTGGCGCACCAGCGGCATCGGCCGCATTCGCGCGCAGCGCCGCCTCCAGCGCGGGCGAGACGGTGGCCGGAGCCGCCACCTGCGGCCAGCCGCTGGCCACCGGCAGCGCCACCCGCCAGCCCTGGCCGCCGTGGGCCAGCACCACCGGCATCGGGTCGGGGCTGGCGCTGCGCTGGGGCGACAGCGGCAGGCGCGCCACCCAGGTATCGCCCTGCCACTGCTGCACCACGTCGGCGGCGGTTTCCACGACGCCCGTGGTCTCGGCGAACACCTCCAGCGTCTGCCCGTGCAGCGCGGGCGGCAGGCCCGCCACCTTCACCGCGAGGGCGTTGCCCTCCACGTGCGCGCTGCTGCCCTCATCCGTGGCCGGCGCGGCCAGCGGCCGGGGATGGGCCTGCTCGGCTGCTGCGAACGCCGCCGCGTGCAGCGCCGTCGTGCCCTGGATGGGCAGCTGCAGCGTGAACGTGCCTTCCTCCGGAATGCATTCCTTGCGGCACACCAGCCACGAGGCCTGCAACTGCACCGTCACCTCCTTGGCCAGCGGCCCGGCCTGGAAGGCGGGCGACACGGTGACCGGCACGGGCAGCAGCACCGTGCCCTCGTAGCCGTAGTTGGCCAGGTTGCCGATGGGAATCTTGCGCGGCACGGGCCAGGCCACCTCGCCCGCATCCATGCCGGGCGGCAGCGTCCATTCGAGCTGCGTGGGCAGGCCGGAGTCGCCAGGGTTCTTCCAGTAGGTGTGCCAGTCGGGCTGGTGCGTGATCGACAGGCCCAGCCACAGCGGCTTGCCCGGCCCCACGCCATCGGGCGCCTGCGCGACCAGCTCGGCCTGCACGTGCGGCGTGGCCACCGTGCTGCTGCCTGGGGTGACCGAGGTTTTGAGATGAAATTGGGCTGCAGCGCCTGTGGATAAAGCGCTGGCTGCTATGAAAAATAAAGCGTGCAGCAGGCGCTGCGGCAGGCGGTGGGGCATGGCAGGGGTGGGAGCAGCAGGGCGATGGTTTGGTTCCTGCAAGGCCTATCGACTTCGGGAACTGGCCAATGGTAGGGGAGGCGAGGGAGTGTGACGGATTGTGAATAATTGTGAGTTCGGTTTAAATCACCCTCTTTCTTTTTGACGCCCTCCGTTCACGGACGCTTGCCATGCCTGCTGCCCTCACTCGCTCGACGATCATGTCCACCGCTCTGTGCGCGGCTGCTGCCTGGGTCCATGCCCAGTCACCCGACCCGCTATTTACCGTGCGCGATGGCGGCGGCACGGCGCGGGCCAGTGTGCATGGCACGGGCGCCTTGTACGTGGGCGGGGCTTATGACAACACCGTATTCACTCCTGTGGCGCCGGTGGAGGGGGCGGGCACTCGCTTGGTCTGGATTCCCGAAAAAGCGGCCTTTCGAGTAGGGCAGGTCACTGGCACGCAGTGGGACAGCGCGAACTTGGGCGACTACTCGTTCGCCGCCGGGCTGGATACGCGGGCCCTGGGCGCCCATGCAGTGGCATTCGGCAACGGCTCCGTCGCGGCAGGTGCCGCTTCGTTCGCCGCTGGGGACACGAATACCGCCAGTGGTGCAGCCTCCGTTGCGCTGGGCTACCACGCGCATACCAATGCCCGGCAGGGCAGTTTCGTGTTTAGCGACCGTTCCAGCGTGGACGAAGTACGGGCAGGCGTGAACCACTCCGCCAGCTGGCGCGTCAGTGGAGGCTTTCGCATCTTCACCTCGTCTAATCTGTCCACCGGTGTGACCATCCAGTCGGGTGCCTCGGTAAGCAACTGGGGGCAGGCGAGCGCGGTGATCTCCACCTCTACCGGAGCCATGCTCACCACTGGTGGGGTGTGGCAGAACGCATCGGATGTGAATCGCAAGCACCTGTTCGCACCGGTGGATGGCGAGGCGGTGCTGGCCCGCCTGCGCTCCGTGCCCATCCAGGAGTGGAGCTATCGCGCCGAACCGGGCGAGGTGCGCCATCTGGGGCCCACCTCGCAGGACTTCCGCGCGGCATTCGGCCTGGGCCAGGACGACAAGAGCATCGGCACGGTGGATGCCGACGGCGTGGCGCTTGCCGGCGTGCAGGCGCTGGACGCGCGCACGCTGCGCCAGGGCGACGAGATCGCCGCGCTGCGCGCCGAGAACCAGGCGCTGCGCGAGCGGCTGGCCGCCATCGAGCGCGCGCTGGGCGCGGCTGGTCAATGAAGGCCCTGACTGCTGCTGCGCTGCTGGCCGTGGGCGCGGCGCAGGCCGCTGTGGAGGTGGCGCCCGGCGCCACGGTCGAGATCGTGTCGCCGGGCGCGGTTGCCCTGCATTGCGGCGCGCTCGACGTGCACGGTGCGCTGGCCCTGCTCGGTGGCAGTGTGGAAGGGGCGGGTGACTTGGCCATCGCCGTGGGCGCTTCGGTGGCCGTGACCACCGGGACTCTGGAGGTGGGTGGTAGCTGGAGCAATGCGGGCAGCTTTGGCGCGGGAGCCGGCACGATCGCTTTCTCGGATGGCTGCTCGTCCGCGCCGGCCGTGCTGACCGGCGCCAACGCCTTCCATCACCTCGTGCTGACCAGTGCGGCGGGGCGCAGCTTCGTCTTCCCGCCGGGAGCCGACACCACAGTCTCTGGTTCGCTGACCCTGGCAGGCACGGGTGGAACGCCGATCCAGGTCGAGTCTTCTGGCGGGGGCGATGCGACCATCGCCCTGGGCCCTGCGGCATGGCGCATGCAAACGAATGCGCATGTGGCAGCGGACGTGCACTTCACCGGCGGCGCCGCTCCAGGCGCGCCCGCGAACGTGGTTGCCACGCCCGTGCCGGGCGGCGGCCAAGCCACTGTATCCTGGTCGGCTCCCGCCATCAGCGGCGGCAGCGCCATCACGGGCTATGCCGTCACGGGGTCGCCCGGCGGCTCCTGCACGGCTGGGCCGGCCGACACCAGTTGCCTCGTCGCAGGCCTGACCAATGGCGTGGCCTATACCTTCATCGTCGCGGCCAGCAACGATTCCGGCCCGGGTACGCCTTCCGACCCTAGCAGCCCTGTCACAACCCAGGGGGCGCAGGCCATCACCTTCCCCAACCCCGGCAGCCAAACCTTCGGCACTGCGCCTGTGCTGTCTGCCAGCGCCACCTCGCTGCTGCCCGTGGCGTTCGCCTCCGTCACGCCCGCCGTGTGCACGGTATCGGGCAGCACGGTCACGCTGCGGGCATCGGGTACCTGCACCATTGAGGCCACCCAGCCCGGCAACCCGGCCTGGGCTGGTGCCGCGCCGGTGCAACAGAGCTTCCCGGTCCAAGCCATAGCACCCGGTGCCCCCACGGGTGTGGCGGCAGTGCCGGGTAATGCCCAGGCATCCGTGCACTGGTCGGAGCCCGCTGCCAATGGCGGCGGTATCACCGGCTATGCGGTGCAGGCCGTGCAGGACCCCGCCAGGACCTGCGCCGTTGCGCCGCCGCTCACCCAATGCACCGTGCACGGACTGGAGAACGGGCGCACCTACACCTTCACGGTGCGGGCCATCAACGACGCGGGCGGCACCGGATCGGCCCCGTCCAGCTCCGTCACGCCGCTGGCCGATGCCAAGGCGTTCGCGGCCGAGTCCCCCACGGGCACGGGCTCCGTGTCGGTGAGCGTGGCCGGCGGCGGCGCCTGCGCGTTCGAGCGCGTGCAGCTGCTGCCCGCTGCCAGCGCCAGCACGCCGCTGCCGCTGGGCCTGGAACTGCCGCACGGCCTGCTGGACTTCGTGCTGCACGGCTGCGACGCGACGGCTGTCACGGTGACCGTCGCCTACCCCAGCGCGCTGCCGCAGGGCGTGCGCTACTGGAAGCTGCATGGCGGCGCCTGGGCCCCGTTCAGCGGCGCCCAGGCCAGCCCTGGCGCCACCACGGCCATGCTCACGCTGTACGACGGCGGCCCTGGCGACGATGACGGCGTGCCCACACCCAACGGCCGCATCGTGGACCCCGGCGGCGTGGGCGCGATGGCGGCCGGCGGCGCAGCCAGCATCCCCGCGCTGTCGCCGTGGGCGTTGGCACTGCTGGCGCTGCTGCTGGGTTGGCGTGGTCGCCGCCGACTCCGTTCGGGCGGCCGGGTTTGAAGTGAAATAGGCCTGCAGCGCTTGACTGGAAAGCGCAGGCCGCTATGAAAAACGGGGTGGCCCACCGGCCGTCAGGCCATGCCCAACACCACGCGCCGTGCCATGGCGCCCTTCTTCTCGATCTTGGCGACCACCACCGCGCCGATCTCGCCCGTGCGCGCCACGTGCGTGCCGCCGCAGGGCTGCAGGTCGATCTGCGTGCCGGCGCTGCCCACGCGCACCGTGCGCACCACGCCCGTGCCGCGCGGGGGCTGCACGCTCATGCTCTTGACGAGCTGGGGGCTGGCGTCCAGCTCGGCGTCGGTGATCTCGCCGATGGCCACGGCGTGGTCCTCGGCCACCAGGCGGGCTATGGCGGCGGTGAGCTGGTCCTTGTCCAGCGCGCCGTCCATGTGGAAGTCCATGCGCGCGTAGTCCGGCGTGATCGAGCAGCCGTTCACCGGCTGCGCGACGATGTGGCACAGCAGGTGCGTGGTGGTGTGAAAGCGCATGAGCCGGTGGCGCCGCTCCCAGTCGATGCGCGCCGTCACCGCGTCGCCCGCCGCCAGGCCCAGGGCCTGCTCGGGTGCGGGCAGGTGCACGATGCCGGCCGTGGGCTGGCCGTCGGCATCCTTGCCCTTGCGCGTGTCGGCGATGGGCAGCAGGCTGCCGTCCGCGCGCACCAGCACGCCGGCGTCGCCGGCCTGGCCTCCGCCCAGGGGGTAGAACACGGTGCGGTCCAGCACCACGCCGCCGTCGGGCGTGAGCGCGGTGACGCGGGCGCTGCATTCGCGCAGGTAGCTGTCTTGGCGGAAGAGGTCGTGGGTCATGGAAGGCGATGGTAGCGGGCGGGCCGCCAGGTCAGGCCTTGTTGGCCGGCATGGGCTGCGAACCCTGCAGCGCAGGACGGAAAACCATGTCCATCGCCTGCCGCAAGGCTTCGACGATGTGGCTCAGCTGGGCATCCAGGCGCGGCACGGGACCGCCCACACCGAGCGCGACGCCCTGGCCGTTCACAGGCAGGGGCAGTGGCATGGCCACCATGCCCGTCCCCGCAAAAACGCCGCCGCGCGAGACGGCAAAGCCGTAGCGGCGCGCCCATTCGAGCTGCTGCCGCACCTGCGGCCAGCGCACGGGCACGGTGATGCCGCGGCGCTCGCGCTGGGCCCGCCGCACGAGGGCGCGCACCGTGGCATCGTCCAGCCGGCTGAGAAGGGCCAGGCCGCTCGCCGAGGTACATATCGGGCGCAGCACACCCGGCTCGGTCATGACCACCTTGGGCCGCGCGTCCTGCGACACGATTTCGTAACGCACATAAGTGCCCAACTGCACCGCGGCGATGGCGGTCTCGCCCGTCTGGCGGTGCAGCCAGGCGACGGTGCGGCGGATCAGCGGATGGGTGGATATGCCGTCGCCGCCCACCCAGCGCCCCAGGTGGGCGACGAGCGCCGTGGGCGCATATTCGGCGCTGCTGCGGTCGTGCATGACGTAGCCGCGCTGTATGAGCGTGGCCAGCAATGCCGCCGTACTGGATTGGGGATAGCCGGTGCGCTCGACGATTTCGCGCAAGGTGAGCGGCGTTTGCAGCTGGTCGAACAGCTCCAGCAGTTCGAGCACGCGCGCGGCGCTCTTGACCTCGGAAGGGGCGGGCATGGCTTATGGGGACGGCAGGAACGCTTCTTCGCAGCGCTGGATGGCCTCCAGGCCCAGCAGATGCTCGATGGCCGGCACGCCCAGCGGCGCGACCGGCAGAGGGCCGTTCGCGCGCAGGGCGTCCAGATTGGCGCGCATGGCGCTGGCGGCCGTGGCCAGCGGCAACAGGGGGTGCGTGATGACGCTGGCCAGGCCGTGGAACGAGCGCGCGTCTTGGGTGGCAGCCCAGCCCAGGCTGGAGATGAACACGGGCTTGCCGCCCATCGCGGCGCGCAATTCGCCCAGGAAAGCGTGGCGCGCCAGCACCGGGCTGATGATCTTGATGGCGTCGGCACCCGCGGCGGCATAGGCGCGGGCGCGGTGCAGGGCCTGGGCTTCGTCGCGGGCGTCGGTGCGGGCGACGATGAGCATCGCGGGGTCGCGCCGCGCATGCAAGGCCGCACGCAGCTTGCCGCAGGCTTCCTCCACGCTGACAAGGTCGCTGGAAGTGGAGATCAGCGGGCAGCGCTTCGGGCTGCGCTGGTCTTCCAGCGTGATCGATGCGACGCCTGCCTGCTCCAGGTCGGCCACCGTCCGCATGACATTGATCGCATTGCCATAGCCGTTGTCGGCGTCGGCCAGGACGGGAATGGAAACGCGCCGCGCGACGTGGCGGCAGGCCGTGACCATCTCGGTGGCGGTGTACAGCTCGGCATCGGGCTGGCCCAGGAGGGAGGCGGAAACGCCGAAGCCTGAAACCACCACGGCCTCGAACCCGCTGGCCTGGACCAGCAGTGCGCTGAGTGCATCGAAGCAGCCGGGGACGACGAGGGGCGTGTCGCTTCGCAAACGCTCGCGCAGTGCGCTCCGTGCGGCGGAAGAGGTCATGCAGGTCTCCTGAAATTTGCGCCGAGCGTAGCCGCAGGGCGGGAGGGCGCGCAATGCCCGCGTCGAGTACGGCGGGGCGCATTCCATGGATGTGGAACCGCGGGGCCGAGCCACCGTTCTGCATCTTGCTGCGGCAGGCAGGTGTGTGATCTATTCGCCATCGTGCAATACGCGACACAAGGAGACTGGCACATGGCAGGACATATGGCGAAATGGTGGATGGCGGCGGCAGGCTTGGTGGCGGGGCTGCATTCGGCGGGCTGGGCACAGGAACAGGCCTGGCCGCAGCGTGCCATCCGCATCATCGTTCCCTTCGCGGGCGGCAGCGGCTCCGACGCCACGGCACGCTACTACGCGGAGAAGATGGCCCCGATGCTGGGGCAGCCGATCATCGTGGAGAACAAGCCCGGTGCCGACGGGGCCATCGGCATGGCGGCCGCCAAGGCCGCACCGGCGGACGGGTACACCCTGGTGCAGGGCGGCATTTCGCCCTCGGTCGTGAACGCGGTGCTGGTCAAGGACCTTCCCTACGATCCCGTGAAGGATTTCGTGCCTCTGCTGGGCTACGGGCGCAACATGAATGTGCTGGTGACGGGGCCCGGCTCGCCCCATGCCGATCTCTCCAGCGTACTCCGGCGCGCCCGCGAAGGAGACGTGCCGCTCAACGTGGGCACGTTCTCCACCACGCTGAGCCTTGCCGTGTCGTGGCTTGCCAGTGCCACGCAGTCGAAATTCACCAATATTCCCTACAAGGGGCAGGCCCAGGTGCTGACCGACGTGATGGGCGGGCAGGTCGATCTGGGCCTGGTGGACCTGGGGGGCGCCTCCACGCTGATCCGCAACGGGAAAGTGCGTGCGCTGGCGGTGACAGGGGAGCAGCGCAGCCCGGACTTTCCCCAGGTGCCCACGGTGCAGGAAAGCGGGGCGCAGGACTATGTGCTCTACAGCTGGAATGCCTTCTTCGTGCGCTCCGAGACGCCCGAGCACATCCGGACCAGGCTGGCACAGGCCATCCGCGCGGTGATGGTTGCCCCCGAGACGGTGGAGAAGTTCTACCGCCCCAAGGGGACGGAAGGCGTGCCTCTCGCCGCCGACAGGATGCGTGCCTTGCAGCTCGAGGAAATCGAGCGCTTCCGCAAGATCGCCCAATCCGTCGCGCCGGCAGCCCGTTGACAGCCATGTTCCCAGCGCCCAATCCCCTGCGGGTCAAGCTGCTCGCCGGCGAGCCGATCGCCGGCATCTATATCCAGACGAACAGTCCGGACTGCGTGGAGCTGGCCGCCGCCGCCGGCCTCGACTACGTGATCCTCGATGAGGAGCACGGCTCTTTCGGCATGGATGCCGTCGTGCACATGATCCGCGCCGCGGAGGCGAGCGGCATCGTTCCCATCGTGCGCGTGCCGCAGGTCTGCGCCACCGCCGTGCGGCGTGCCGTGGAGGCAGGGGCGCTGGGCGTGTACGTGCCTGACGTGCGCTCGGCGGCGCAGGCGCGTGCCATGGTGGCGGCGGCGAAGTTTGGCGCCCCTGCCGCAGGGCAGCGCCGCGGCGCCTGTCCCACCGTGCGCTCTGCGCGTGGCAAAGGGGCCGCGCAGTGGGAGGACTATGCGCGCTGGTGCGACGAGAACCTCATGGTGGCCCTGCTGATCGAGAGCGGCGAAGGGCTGGCCGCGCTCGACCAGATTCTGGCGGTGCCTGGCATCGACACCATCGTGCTGGGGCGCTTCGATCTCGTTCAGGAGATGGCGCTGGAAGGCGGGCGCTATGGGCCGGCGATGAATGCCCTGTTCGATGATTTCGCACGCAAGGCCGATGCGGCGGGCGTGCCGTATGTCGCCAGGTGGGACACCGGTGCGGCGGACTCTGCCCGCCAGTGCGCGCAGGCGCTTGACCGTGGCGCGCGAATCTTCAACGTGGGATCCGACCGGGAACTGATGCTGCGCGCGTTTCGCGGTGCGCTGGCGTCGTTGCGCTAGCGGCGGACGCGGGGCGGTGGCGCCCCTGGCCTGCGCGACTGCCGTATTGCTGGGCTTAACATCCGCGCATGCCCCATCCCTCCCGTTTCTGGTCCGACCTGTCCACGCACGATTTTTCCGAGGCCATGGCCTTGGGCCTCGCGGCGCGGACGGTGGCGGTGCTGCCCGTGGCCGCCGTGGAGCAGCACGGCCCGCACCTGCCGCTGCACGTGGACGCCACGCTGCTGCAGGGCGTGATCGGCGCGGCGCTGCCGCTGCTGCCGGCCGATCTGCCGGTGCTGTTCCTGCCGCCTATGACCGTGGGGCTGTCGACAGAGCATCTCTCTTATCCCGGCACGCTCACGCTCTCGCCCGCCACGCTGATCGCGCTGTGGTGCGAGCTGGGCGCCTGCGTGGAGCGCGCGGGGGTGAAGAAGCTGCTGCTGTTCAACGGCCACGGCGGCAACGTGGCGGCCATGGACATCGTGGCGCGCGAGCTGCGCCAGCGCCACGGGCTGCTGGTGTACAGCGCGAGCTGGTTCAGCCTGCCGCTGCCCGACAAGGTGCAGGGCCTCTTCAGCGCCGCGGAGCACCGCTTCGGCATCCACGGCGGGGAGATCGAGACGTCGATGATGCTGCACCTCGCGCCGCGCACGGTGCGCATGGAGCGCGCGCGCGACTGGCGCTCCACCTCGCAGGACCGCGCCGAGGCGCACGCCATCCTGGGCAACGGCAAGAGCGCCAAGATGGGCTGGGCCATGGAGGACTACCACCCGGCCGGCGCCGTGGGCAACGCGGCTGCGGCCACGGCCGACAAGGGCCGCGCGGTGGTGCAGGCGGCGGGCGAGGCGCTGGCACGGCTGTTGGGCGAGTTGCATGCGCTGCCGCCGGAGACGGTGGCGGACGGCTACATTGGATAAAAGAGAGTGGTCATGCAAATCGAATTCATTCGGCTCAAGAATTTCCGTGCGTTTCGGGATGTGACGCTGCGCGACATCCCCCGGTTTTGCGTGCTGGTGGGGGCCAATGGCACAGGCAAGAGCACTTTGTTTTCGGTGTTTGCCTTTTTGCGCGATGCGATGAGCAGCAATGTCACCGCGGCGTTGGGCCGGCTGGGCGGCAGCCGTGGCTTGGCGGAGGTTCGCAGCCGTGGCACGGCGGGGCCCATCGAAATCGAGATCAAGTTGCGCACGACGCTGGCCGAAGGGCGGTCGCGTCTCATCACGTATGAGTTGCGGATCGATGAGCGGGATGGCCGGGCGGTGGTTGAAAGGGAGATTCTCCAGTACCGGCGCGGCAGCAGCGGCAAGCCTTGGCGGTTCTTGGATTTTTCCAACGGCACGGGCGAGGCGGTGACGAATGAAATGGAGAATGTGCAGGACGAAACGCAGTTGCGGCGTGAGCAGCAGACCCTCAAGAGCCCGGATATCCTGGCGATCAAGGGGTTGGCGCAGTTCGAGCGTTTTCCTGCGGTGGTTGCGTTGGGCAACTTGATCGAGAACTGGCATCTGTCGGACTTTCACATCAGCCGCGCGCGGCCTGAGGCCGAGGCTGGCTATGCGGAGCATCTCTCGCGCGAGGGTGAGAATCTGTCGCTCGTGGTGGAGTACCTGTACCGCCACCACCCCACGGTGTTCGCCGCCATCTTGGACAGGTTGCAATCCCGTGTGCCCGGTGTGACGAAGGTAGAGGCCAAGACGACTGAAGAGGGCCGGGTTCTTCTCAAGTTCCAGGACGGGGCGTTCGAGGACCCTTTCCTGGCGCGTTATGTGTCGGACGGCACGATCAAGATGCTTGCCTACCTCGTGCTTTTGTTCGATCCGGTGCCGCACCCATTGCTGTGCGTCGAGGAGCCCGAGAACCAGTTGTACCCGTCCTTGCTCTGGGATCTGGCCGAAGAGTTCCGCTCTTATGCCTTGCGCGGGGGCCAGGTATTCGTGACCACCCATTCGCCCGACTTTCTCAATGCCGTGCAGTTGGAGGAGGTGTTCTGGCTCGTCAAGCGCGAGGGGTACACCAGCGTTCATCGCGCATCGGATGATCCACAGCTGGCTGCCTACATGGAGCAGGGCGACCAGATGGGCTACCTGTGGAAGCAAGGGTTGTTCGGGGGAGCCAATCCGTGATCGAGCACGTGGTGTTCCTGCTGGAGGAACCGTCTGCGCGTGATTTTCTGGAAGCGGTACTACCGGCAGCCGCGCCCGGCGGCATCCAGGTGCATTTCATGGTGTTCGAGGGCAAGCAGGATCTGGAGCGACAGCTGCCCCGCAAGCTGCGCGGCTGGCTGCGCCCGCACACCCGGTTCATCGTCATGCGAGATCAGGACAGTGGGGATTGCAAGCTCATCAAGCAAAGGCTGCGGCAGCTGTGTGTGGATGCCGGACGGCCGGACGCAGTGATCCGCATCGCATGCCGTGAGTTGGAAGCTTTTTTTGTGGGGGACTGGGCGGCCGTGGCCGAGGCGTTCCATAAGCCCGCGCTGGCAGCGCAGGCGCGTTTGGCCAAGTACCGGGCTCCTGATGTGCTTGAGAGTCCATCGCGTGAGTTGATGAAACACGTGCCCGGGTATCAGAAGCGTGACGGCGCACGGCGTATCTCCCGCTGCCTGCAGCCGCAGCGCAATGCGTCGGGCAGCTATGCCGTGCTTTGGCGGACTTTGCTGGGGTTGATCCAGGCGCGGTAGCGGGTCGTTGGCTGCGTTAGGCGTGCGTCGCCCAGCCCCGGTGCTCGTCCGTGTCCAGGTGCGGCAGGGTGTTGAAGGTCTGCAGCATCAGGCGCTTCGGGCTGATGCTGAATTCCGTCACCGCGCTGTTACGGATGCGCATGTTCAGCGCGATGGTGGCCTCGGGCGGGGTTGAGAGCACCAGGCCCACGGCGGTGGAGATGGGGCCGCCGCTGGAGACCAGCAGCACGTTCTGCCCCGCATGGCGCTGGCGCACGTGTTCCAGCGCGTCGCGCACGCCGCCGGAGAATTCCACCCAGCTCGGCATGCCGGCGGGGCTGATGGTGCCGGCCATCCACTGCGCCAGCGCGTCGCACAGCAGGCGGAAGTGCTGGCGGTACAGCTCGGGCGTATCGGGCCGGGGCAGCGGCGCGGGGTGGATGGCGTGGATCAGGGCATGGCTGTCGTATTCGTTCAGGCCGGGCAGGCACAGCGGCTCGGGCGCGGCCTGCAGGCCTTCGGCGATGCCCTCGAACGTCTGCGCGTGGCGGCGCAGCGTGCCGCTGAGCACGGCGTCGAAGCGCAGGCCGCGCTCGCGCCAATAAGTGCCCAGGCGCACCGCCTGCTCGCGGCCGCGCGCGCTCAGCTGGTCGTAGTCGTCCGCGCCGAACGAGGCCTGGCCGTGGCGCACGAGGTAGAGGGTTCCCATGGGCCGCGATTGTGGCCAAAAGGTCCGCCAGCGCTTGTCACGCGGGTGACCTGAGCTATGGTTTTGGTAGCTACCCGGCGCGCGCCCGGGCCGCGTCCGGCAGCAGGCGGCGCTCCTGCAGCCGCCTGAACCACTTGCGGAACATGTCCTCGGTGTCGATGCAGGCGTGGAAGCCCGCCTGCCGGATCTTCACCGAGCTCATGATGACCGGCGCCAGCGGCCCCTCACGGCCGTGGTTCATCTGGAAGTCGGCATAGGCCGCGCCCTGGCCGATGAAGGACGCGAGGTCGCGCGGCGCAGCCAGCTGGTATTTGTCCACGATGCGCTCCCACGCCGGCTGCTGCGTGGGCAGCAGCGCGGCGAGCGACTGCGGCTCGGGCGCGCCCGCGGCCATGCCCAGCGCGTCGGCGATGGCGGGCCAGACGTTCTGCCAGACGAACACGTCGCCGTTGTCCAGGTTGAAGGTCTCGTTGCGAGCGTTGGGAGATTCGGCGGCCCAGGCGCAGGCCTGGGCGATCAGGTCGGCGTCGATGGCCTGGTTCACGCGCGCCGGGCCGCCGGGGTAGGCCAGCGGCTGGCCCTGCTCGTGGCGCAGCCAGGCGTAGACGCCGATCGCGGGGATCGGGTTCATGTGGCTGCCCATGGCGTCGCCGAAGACGATGCGCGGGCGCATGATGCTGAAGTGCCACGCACCGCCCGAGCGCGCCTGCCGCTCGCGCAGGAAGTCCTCCTGCAGCCAGTAGAAGTTCTCGTGCGCGTCGCGCGGCCAGCGCTCGCGCGCGGGCACGGCGATCTGCGGGTGGATGTGTACGCCGTAGGCCTTGCCGCCCTGCATGATGGTCACGTGGCGCAGCGGGCCGCCGGGGCGGTCCAGCGGCTCGACCACGTTGCGCAGCATCGCCAGGTTGATGCGCATCTGCTCCTGGTCGCGCCAGCCGCCCACCAGGCCGCCGGGCTGCTCGTAGACGGCGGCGTAGACCAAGTGGGTGATGTCGTCGCGCCCGCCCAGCGCGGCGGCGCAGGCGGCGCTGTCCTGCAGGTCGAGCTGCAGGGCTTGCGCGCCGGGCGGCGGCGCGATGGCGCGGCGCGCCACGCCGATGGCGTCCCAGCCGGGCAGGCTGGCGAAGTGGCGCAGGCACGCCTGGCCGACGACGCCCGTGGCGCCGACGATGAGGGCCGTGCTCATTTTTTCACCAGCGGGCACTTGGACTGCGGCAGCGGCAGGAAGGCCTTGTCGCCCGGCACGGTGGCGACAAGCTTGTAGTAGTCCCACGGGTACTTGGACTCGGCCTGGGATTTGACCTCGAACAGGTACATGTCGTGCACCATGCGCCCGTCCTCGCGGATGCGGCCGTTCTTGGCGAAGAAGTCGTTGATGGGCGTGGCCTTCATCTGGGCCATGACCTTGGCGGTGTCGTCGGTCTTGGCGGCCTGCACGGCCTTGAGGTAGTGCATGGTGGACGAGTAGGCGCCCGCCTGGCTCATGTTGGGCATCTTCTTCATCTTCTCGAAGTAGCGCTTGGACCAGGCGCGCGTCTCGTCGTTCATGTCCCAATAGAAGCCCTCGGTGAGCATCAGGCCCGCGGCCGTGCGCAGGCCGATGGCGTGCACGTCGTTGATGTACATGAGCAGGCCGGCCAGGGTCTGCTTGTTCTTGCCCTGGGTCAGTCCGAATTCGCGCGCGGCCTTGATGGTGTTGACCGTGTCGCCGCCCGCGTTGGCCAGCCCCACCACCTGGGCCTTGCTGCTCTGCGCGCTCAGCAGGAACGAGGCGAAGTCGGTCGCGCCGATCGGGTGCTTGGCTGCGCCCAGCACTTTGCCGCCCTGGGCCGTCACCACGGCGCTGGCCTGCTCCTGCAGGCTGTGGCCGAAGGCGTAGTCGGCGGTGACGAAGAACCAGTCCTTGCCGCCGCGCTGGGTGATGGCGCTGGCCGTCACGTTGGCCAGGGCGTAGGTGTCGTAGACGTAGTGCACGGTGCTGGGCATGCACAGGTCGTTGGTGAGGCGGTCCAGGCCCGGGCCGTTGAAGATGATGACCTTCTGCTTCTGCTTGGCGATCTCCAGTGCCGCCAGCGCAGGGGCGGAGACGGCCACGTCCATGATCGCGTCCACCTTGCCGGTGTCGAACCACTCGCGCGCCTTGCTCGACGCGATGTCGGCCTTGTTCTGGTGGTCGGCCACGATCAGCTCGATCTTCTTGCCGAGCACCTGGCCGCCGAAGTCATCGATGGCCATCTGGATCGCCGCGGCGCTGCCCGGCCCGGTGATGTCGGCGAACGGGCCGTTCAGGTCGGTGAGGATGCCCAGGCGCACGACATCGTCGGAGATCTGCGCGTTCTGCGCGCCGGCCGCCGTGGCCAGCAGGGCGAGGCCGGCGCACAGCGCGCGGCAGGCGCGGCGGACGGGGGTGGAAGAGGGGTGCATGGTTGTCTCCTGATAGTGGTGAGGGTCAAAGCGTGGCGATGGGGGTGACGGGCGAGCCCACGGCGCCGGGCAGGCGCAGCGGCGGGGCGGTGAGCAGGAAGCGCGTGCGGCCGCTGGCGTGCAGCCGGTCGGCCAGCTCCTTGAGGTACCAGAGCTCGCCGAGCGGCAGCCCCAGCTTGAACAGGCAGTGCTCGTGCAGCGGCAGAACGGGGTAGGGCGAGCCGTCTTCGGGCACGCGCCGGGGCGGGTGGCGCTCCACGGCGTAGTTGTCGGCGATCAGGGCGGCGATGCCGCTGTCGGTGATCCACGCGAGCAGCTTCTCGTCGCCGCCATCGAGCGCCGCGCAGCTGTGGTGCAGCCGGTGCGCGTCGGGCTGGCGCTGCATGGACAGCACCAGCTCGGCGAAGCCCGTGCGCAGCAGCAGCATGTCGCCGGGCTCCACGGTGGCGCCGCTGAGCTCCATGGCGCGCATGAGTTCGTCGTAGCCGATGTCGCGGAAGTCCATGCCGTAGGCGCGCTCCAGGTCCACGAGCACGCCGCGCCCCTGCATGCCCTTGACGGCGAGGTGCTCCACGCCCAGCGCGCGGGCCACGCTTTCATCCGGCGGGCGGCCCTCGCAGCACACGGGCTGGTAGCGCGCGGGGGCGCCGTCCTCGCCGCGCGCGGGCAGGCCGTGGTCCTGCGGGCCCAGGATGTGCTCGTGGCCGCGGTAGCCGTTGTAGTACGTGGTGCGCAGGCGGCCGTCGCCCTCGGGGTCGAACAGCGCGCCCACGTGGGCCAGCGAGTCCCACTGCGTGGAGTACTGCAGCGACAGCAGCACCTGGTCGTCGCTGACCACGTCGGTGGCGCCCGCGTACACGTGGCCCAGCGGGAAGTTCACGTAGGGCACGTCGCCGCGCCGCGTGGGGCGCAGCACGGGCGGGTGGCGGCGCGGGTTCAGGCCGTTGCCGCCGGGGTAGTCCAGCGGCAGCGACAGGCACAGGCTCACGCCTTCGCGCACTTCCAGCGCGCCCTTGCGCACCTGCTCGGGGCCGATCAGGTTGGCGCGGCCCAGTTGGTCGTCGGGTCCGAAATCGCCCCAGTTGGAACCGGCGGGGCGTTGTCTCCATCGCTGCATGCGTTTGCCTCCTGCGCCGCATGGACGTGCGGCGGCGGAGGCAATGGTGTTGGTGCGGCGCACCGCGCGTCAAACGCCGCGCGGGAAATTTTGGTCAGTGAAATCGATTGCCGGGAAAACCCTGGCGCAAGCGGCTTACACGGGAGCAGGAGTTTCGTCTGCCAAAACCTGTGCGAACAGCGCGGCATCCACGTTGCCGCCCGTGAGTGGCACGCCCACGCACTGCCCGCGCAGCGCATCCTTCTCTTGCAGGGCTGCGGCGAAGGCGGCGGCACCCGCGCCCTCGGCCACGTTGTGGGTGTCGGTGAACAGGGCGCGCATGGCGGCGGCCACCTCGCCGTCGCCCACCTGCACCAGGTGGTCCAGGTGAGGCATGAGCAGCGCCAGCGCCTGCGGATCGGCCACGCGCACGGCCATGCCGTCGGCGATGCGGGTGCTGACGGGCGCGGCCACCACTTGGCCGGCGGCGAAGGAGTCGGCATAGGTGGTGGCGTGCCGGCTCACCACGCCGACCAGGCGCACGCGGTGGCCCAGCGCGCGCTTGGCGGCCACGGCCGAGCAGGCGCCCGAGCCCAGGCCGATGGGCACGTAGGCCACCTGCATGTGCGGCACGGCGCGCAGGAACTCCCACCAGTACGTGGCCACGCCGCGCAGCAGGTCGGCATGGAAGCTGGGCACCATGTGGGCGCCGCGCTCGGCGGCGAGGTACAGGGCGTGCTCGCGCGCGGCCTGGAAATCTTCGCCGTGCTCGACGAGCTGCACGCCCAGCGCGCGCATGGCGGCGTTCTTCTCCACCGAGTTGCCGTGCGGCACGACGATGGTGCAGGCCACGCCGTGGCGGCGCGCGGCCCAGCCGATGCTCTGGCCGTGGTTGCCGCGCGTGGCGCTGATGACCTCGCGCGGCAGCGCGCCGCGCTGGGCCATCTGGCCGAAGTAGGTCAGGCCGCCGCGGATCTTGAACGCGCCTACGGGGTTGTGGTTCTCGTGCTTGACCCAGCATTCCGTGCCCAGGCGTTCGCCGAGCAGGCCCCAGCGGTACTGGGGCGTGGGCTGGAATTCCTGGTAGACGGTGCGTGCGGCGTCTTCGATGTCGGCAAGTAGGGGCAGGGAGGCGTCGGTCATGGGTGGCATTCGGTGGGATGGCTGGCGATGCACACGGGCCCCAGCGGCGTGTGCAGCGTGGCGGCCAGGCGGGGCGCGCCGGCCCAGTCCACGGGCACGTGCCGCAGCCCGGCGCTGGCGCAGGCGTCCGCCAGGGCGGCGGCCTGCGGGTGCTGCAGGCGCAGCGACTGCAGCTGCACGCCGCTGTCGGGCAGGCCGTGGCAGGGGTGGCGATCGCCCCATTCGATCAGTGTGGGCAGGCAGCCGTCCATGAGCCGCTGGCCGTCCTCGCGCACGGTGATGCGCCATTCCAGCAGGCCCAGCGAGGTGGGGCGGCTGGCGGTGATGACCTCGCCGCGCTCCACGCCGCGCGCGGCCAGCACTGCATGGCAGGCGGCGATGTCCGGCACGCAGGCCACCCAGTGGATGAGCTGCGGGCCGCTGCGGGCCACCTGCGCGTGCAGGGCCGGGTCGTCCATGTCGAACCAGCGTCTCGCGCCCATGGGCCGTGCGCTGGCAGCTCCTGGTTTGATAGCGATGATCTCCAGGTAGCTGCGCGGGTGCGCGGGGCTGGAGATATTGAGCAGCCGGTTGTGCGTGCCCATGAGCGGGTGCTCGCCGCCCTTGGCCGGGTCCACGCCCAGCGTGCGGCGGCACCAGTCGGCGCCTTCGCGCAGGTCGGCGGCCAGCACCACGAGGTGGTCGATGCCGGGGCAGCAGGATGCATCGGTCACAGCCAGACCTCCCCGTGCACGCAGGGGGCCACGTGGCCGCCCACCCACACGGTGGCGCCTTCCTGCTCCACCTGCACCAGTCCTTCCATTCCCAGGGCCACGCCCTGGCTGGCGCGGTAGGGCGCCTGGATGTGGCCTTCACCCAGCAGCCACTGCGCCAGGCTGGCATTGAAGCTGCCGGTGATGGGGTCTTCGCGCACGGTGGCGCCGGTGCGGAAGAACACGCGCACCTCCAGGTCGGGCTGCGCTGGCGACGAGGAATCGGCCTGCACGAAGGCGCGCGCCTCGCGGCTGGCGCGGCCGATCAGGGCCACGGGCGGGCGCGGGTAGAGCGCGGCCAGGCCCACTTCCACCCCCAGGGCGTGCAGCGTGGCCAGGTCGGGCTGCAGGGCCAGCAGGCGGTCCGGGTCGTCCAGCAGCAGGGCCCAGAAGTTGGGGCCGTTGTCGAGCTGCTGGCAGGCCCGCACGTCGCCGAGCTCCAGGCCCAGTGCGCGCAGCACGGGCGCCAGCTGCTCCTCGGTGATGGGGCGGCGCACGCTGGGAGGGGCGGCGAAGGCCAGGGCGCCCTGCGCGTCCACGCGCAGTGGCACCAGGCCCTTGGCGCATTCCTGCACCACGCGGCCGGGCTGCCGGGGCTGGCCGCCTGTGGCCAGCCAGGCGTGGCAGCTGCCCAGCGTGGGGTGGCCGGCGAACGGCAGCTCGCCGCCGGGCGTGAAGATGCGCACGCGGTAGTCGGCGCCGGGCTGCGTGGGCGGCAGCAGGAAGGTGGTCTCCGACAGGTTGGTCCAGCGCGCGAAGCGCTGCATCTCGGCGTCGGCGAGGCCCTCGCCATCGAGCACCACGGCGAGCGGGTTGCCGAGGTAGGGCGTGGGCGAGAAGACGTCGACCTGCATGAAGGGGCGTTGTTTCATTTCAATTTTCCAGAGCGCTATGCATGACCCACCACCTGCGGAACTGGCGCGCCCCAGCCAGGGCCGCCGTGCAAGGGCCGCCCCGCCGCACGGGCGGCGTCCCCCTTCCCGTAGCGCGCAGCGCGTAGAGAGAAGGGGGAGGCGGCGTAGCCGCTCAGGGGGTTTTTGCGCGGATAGCGGCGGCCAGCGCGGCAATGCCCGAGTCGATCTGTGCCGGGCTGGCCGTCACGAACGACAGGCGCAGCGTGCGCGTATCGGCCTCGTCGGCATAGAAGGCCGCGCCGGGCACGAAGGCCACGTTGCGCTCCACGGCTGCGGGCAGCAGGTCGATGGCGCTCATGCCCTCGGGCAGGCGCACCCACAGGAACATGCCGCCGTCGGGGCGGTTCCAGGTGACGGAGAGACCTGCCATCTCGCGCTCCAGCGCGGCCAGCATGGCGTCGCGCTGCTGCTTGTAGAGCGCACGGATGGTGGGCACGTGGTGCTCCAGGAAGCCGCCCTTCATCACCTCGGCCACCATGCGCTGGTTGAAGCCGGGCGTGTGCAGGTCGGCGGCCTGCTTGGCCTGCAGCAGCTTGGGCAGCACCGCCTTGGGCGCGACGATGAAGCCCAGGCGCAGGCCGGGCGCGAGCACCTTGGAGAAGCTGCCCAGGTAGATGCAACCCTCGGGGTTGCGCGCGGTGAGCGGCGCGGGCGGGGGCTGGTCGAACCAGAGTTCGCCGTAGGGGTTGTCCTCGACCAGCGGCACGCCCAGCTCGGCCGCCTTGGCCACCAGCGCGGCGCGGCGCGCGTCGCTCATGGTGCGGCCCGTGGGGTTCTGGAAGTTGGGCAGCACGTACATGAAGCGCGCCCTGTCCGCGCCCGTGCCGGCCTGGGCCGCGAAGTCCTCGACCACCACGCCCTCGTCGTCGCTCGCCACGCTCACCACGTGGGGCTCCATCGGCGTGAAGGCCTGCAGCGCGCCCAGGTAGGTAGGCGTCTCCACCAGCACGCGGCTGCCGGAATCGATGAGCACCTTGGCGACCAGGTCCAGGCCCTGCTGCGAGCCGGTGGTGATCAGCACCTGGTCGGGGTCGACCTGCCAGGGCAGGAAGTCGGCCACGGCCTGGCGCAGGGGGCCGTAGCCCTCGCTGGCCGCGTACTGCAGGGCCGAGGCGCCATCCTGCCCCAGCACGGCGGCGCAGGCCTCGGCGAACTCGCGCACGGGGAAGGTCTTGGGCGAGGGTAGCCCGCCCGCCAGGCTGATGATGCCGGGCTTCTCGGTCACCTTGAGGATTTCGCGGATCACCGAGGGGTTCATCTTCTCGGCGCGTGCGGCCAGGGTCCAGTTCGTCATTCAGTCATCTCCATCAACAATCCACTATTTTCCGCGGGCCACGGGCATGCGCCGACCGAGGGCCACGGTGGCCAGCACCGCCAGGCCGAAGCCCACGCTCACCGCGTCCAGCGATTCGCCGAGCAGGGGCACGGCGAACAGCATGCTCATGAAGGGCTGGGCGAGCTGCACCTGGCTCACGCGCACGGTGCCGCCCAGGGCCAGGCCCCGGTACCAGGCGAAGAAGCCCAGCCACATCGAGAACACCGCCACGTAGGCGAACCCCACCCAGGCCGCCGCCGGCAGCGCCGTGCGCGGCCACGACAGCGCGCCCAGTGGCAGCGTGACGGGCAGCGACAGCACCAGCGCCCAGCAGATCACCGCGTCGGCGCGCATGCGCTGGGACAGCCGCGCGCCATAGCCGTAGCCCACGGCGGCGCAGGCCACGGCCGCCATCAGCAGCAGGTCGGCCGGGTGCAGTGCCAGCCCGTCCTGGCCCGAGCGCAGCAGCGCGAAGACGACGACCAGCGCCGAGCCGAGCAGCGCGCAGGCCCAGAACGCCGTGCTGGGCCGCTGGCGGTGCAGCAGCGCGCCCACGGCGGCGGTGGCCAGCGGCAGCAGGCCGATGATGACCGCCGCGTGCACCGCGCCCACGTGGCGCATGGCCACCGAGGTGAGCAGCGGGAAGCCGAACACCACGCCCAGCGCGGTGACCGCCAGCGGCCACCAGTCGGCGCGCGCGGGCAGCGGGGCGCGCTGCGCCAGCAGCAGCGCGGCCGACAGCAGCCCTGCCACGGCCGCGCGGCCCATGGCGATGAACAGGCCCGACATCAGCGGCGCCTCGGGCGTGCCCACGGCCAGCCGCGTCATGGGCAGCGTGAGAGCGAAGATGGCCACCCCCAGCAGACCGAGCAGCAGGCCACGCGATTCCTGGGCGGAGGGTTCCGCCGCAGCGGCGCGGGCCGTCATGCGGCCACCATCCACAGCGCCGTCGCCACCAGCACGGCGGCCATGGCGCGGTTGAACCAAAGCAGCCGCCGGCCGTGCGCCAGCCAGTGGCGCAGCAGCGCGCCCATGGCGGCATAGGTGAGGTTGCTGGTGAAGGCGAAGGCCACCATCACCGGCACCACGATGGCCAGGCGCTGCAGGTGGTCCTCGCGCCCCACGATCCAGCCGGCCACTATGGTCAGCGCCAGCAGCCAGGCCTTGATGTTCACGAACTGCAGCGCCGCGCCTTCCCAGAAGCCCACGGACAGGCGGGGGGGGGCGG
>NZ_DF238984.1:59527-61188 GCF_000400995.2 Acidovorax sp. MR-S7
CCGCGCCCAGTCCGGCCGCGCACACCAGCAGCAGCGCGCTCCAGCCCACGGGCACGGCCACCACGAAGCGCATCGCGGCGGGCAGGCCGCGGTTGGCGGCCAGGGCCGTGGACAGCGTGGTGTTCGGGCCGGGCGTGAAGCTCATCGCGGTGGCCAGCACCAGCAGGGCGGTGAATTCAACCAGTGGCATGGGAGCGTCGGCGGTAGGGTGGAAGCCGCACTGTAGGGTGAATGCCATTACAGAACCGGTACAGTTCACCCCACACACGCACCAACTGTACAGGCCAACCCACTGACACAGCCATGCTGACCCTGACCGAACAGCTCGCCGAGCGCTTCGCCGAGCGCATCCGCACCCGCCTGCTGCCCGCCGGGGCGCGCCTGCCCTCGGTGCGCGAGTGCGCGCGCCAGCAGGGCGTGAGCCCCTACACCGTGGTGGCGGCCTACGACAAGCTGCTGGCCCAGGGGCTGGTGGAGGCGCGGCGCCAGCGCGGCTTCTACGTGCGTGACATCGTGCAAAAAACGGCTCCAGCGCAGGAGAGTCAAGCGCTGGCAGCTATGCCTTCAGGAGCAAGGGCGGCGTCGCCGCTGGGCACCATCGGCGTGCGCCTGTCGGGTTCGCGCATCAACGCCACGGCGCTGATGCGCGGCATGTTCTACCAGGCGTCGGACAAGCCCCAGCCCGGCTCGGGCGTGCTGCCCGTGGGCTGGCTGGAGGAGGCGCGCTTCCTGCCCGCCGCCGTGCGCAAGATCACCGCCAGCCCGGCGCTGCAGGGCGGCTCGCTGAGCTACGGCGAGCCCATGGGCGATGCCGGCCTGCGCGAGGCGCTGGCGCGGCGCATGGCCGGCATCCGCATCTCCGCGCAGCCCGAGCAGATCATGACCACCGTGGGCGCCACGCACGCGCTGGACATCGTGAGCCGCACGCTGCTCAAGGCGGGCGACCCGGTGATGGTGGAGGAGCCCGGCTGGAGCGTGGAATTCGCGCGGCTGGACGCCCTGGGCATGCGCGTGCTGCCCGTGCCGCGCGGCCCCGAGGGGCCGGACCTCGCCGTGATGGCGCGCTACTGCGAGCTGCACGCGCCCAAGCTGTTCGTGAGCGTGAGCGTGCTGCACAACCCCACGGGCTACAGCCTGTCGCCGGCCAGCGCGCACCAGGTGTTGCAGCTCGCCCAGCGGCACAACTTCCACATCGTCGAGGACGACACCTACGGCCACATCGCGCCCGACCACGCCACGCGCCTGTCCACGCTCGACGGGCTGCGCCGCACCATCTACGTGAACGGTTTCGCCAAGATCCTCGCGCCCAACTGGCGCGTGGGCTACATGGCCGCGCCACCCGAGCTGGTCGAGCGCATGCTGGACACCAAGCTGCTGACCACCCTCACCACCCCCTCCATCCTGGAAAAGGCGCTGGCGCTGTGCATCGACCAGGGTCAGTTGCGCCGCCACGCCGAGCGCATCCGCCAGCGCGTGGCCCAGGCCCGCGCGCGCAGCGTGCAGCTCGCGCTGGAGGCGGGCTGCACCTTCGCGGCCGAGCCCGCCGGCATGTTCGGCTGGGTGGAGACGGGCGTGGACACCGACATGCTAGTGTGGTGTCTCAAAAATAGATAGAACTATTTTGACCGGTGTTGGTCGAATCAGCTTCCGTATAAGAGACT
>NZ_DF238985.1 GCF_000400995.2 Acidovorax sp. MR-S7
ATGGCAAAAGGTAAGTTCGAACGTACCAAGCCCCACGTGAACGTGGGCACGATCGGTCACGTGGACCATGGCAAGACAACGCTGACGGCAGCCATCGCCACGGTGCTGGCCAAGAAGTTCGGCGGCGAAGCCAAGGGCTACGACCAGATCGACAACGCCCCCGAAGAAAAGGCCCGCGGCATCACCATCAACACCTCGCACGTCGAGTACGAGACCGCCTCGCGCCACTACGCCCACGTGGACTGCCCCGGCCACGCCGACTACGTCAAGAACATGATCACCGGTGCCGCCCAGATGGACGGCGCCATCCTGGTGTGCTCGGCCGCCGATGGCCCGATGCCCCAGACGCGCGAGCACATCCTGCTGGCCCGCCAGGTGGGCGTGCCCTACATCATCGTGTTCCTGAACAAGTGCGACATGGTCGATGACGAAGAGCTGCTCGAGCTCGTCGAAATGGAAGTGCGCGAACTGCTGGACAAGTACGACTTCCCCGGCGACGACACCCCCATCATCCGCGGCTCCGCCAAGCTGGCCCTCGAAGGCGACCAGTCCGACAAGGGCGAACCCGCCATCCTGCGCCTGGCCGAGGCCCTGGACACCTACATCCCCACGCCTGAGCGCGCCGTCGACGGCGCCTTCCTGATGCCTGTGGAAGACGTGTTCTCCATCTCCGGCCGCGGCACCGTGGTCACGGGCCGTGTCGAGCGCGGCATCATCAAGGTCGGCGAAGAAATCGAAATCGTCGGCATCCGCGACACGCAAAAGACCACCGTCACCGGCGTGGAAATGTTCCGCAAGCTCCTCGACCAGGGCCAGGCAGGCGACAACGTGGGCCTGCTGCTGCGCGGCACCAAGCGCGAAGACGTCGAGCGCGGCCAGGTGCTGTGCAAGCCCGGCTCCATCAAGCCGCACACGCACTTCACCGCCGAGGTGTACGTTCTGTCCAAGGACGAGGGCGGGCGCCACACCCCCTTCTTCAACAACTACCGTCCCCAGTTCTACTTCCGCACCACCGACGTGACCGGCTCCATCGAGCTGCCCGCGGACAAGGAAATGGTGATGCCCGGCGACAACGTGTCGATCACCGTCAAGCTGATCAACCCCATCGCCATGGAAGAAGGCCTGCGCTTCGCCATCCGTGAAGGCGGCCGTACCGTCGGCGCCGGCGTCGTGGCAAAGATCATTGCGTAATC
>NZ_DF238986.1 GCF_000400995.2 Acidovorax sp. MR-S7
TTCGCCGCTTCGAGCCGCTTTGCAGCGGTTTTTCGTCCCTTGCGGCCCCGCTTTTCGGCCATTTGGCCGTTTGCAGGCGCTCTCATGCCTGCGCTGCCATCAAACGCCCTCGCGCCATCCACAGGTTGGACAGTGCGAACAGCGTGTGCAGTTGCGCGGTGTTCTTGGCCAGCCCGCGGTAGCGCACCTTGACGTGGCCGAACTGGCGCTTGATCACGCGAAACGGATGCTCCACCTTGGCGCGGATGCTGGCCTTGAGGCGTTCGAGTTGGTCGCTCAGGCTGTCGACCGAGCGAGCCTTGTCCAGCAGCTTGCGCTTGCCCGGGCGCATGGCGATGTTCCAGCGCACGCCGGCCTTGGCATCGGGCCGCTGGGCTGCGCCCTGATAGCCGGCGTCGCCCCAGGCTTGGGTTTCCTCGCCGTGCAGCAGCGTGTTGGCCTCGACCACATCATTGACGTTGCCGGCCGTGCCGCGCACCGTGTGCACCAGGCCCGAGTCGGCGTCCACGCCGATGTGGGCCTTCATGCCGAAGTACCACTGGTTGCCCTTCTTGCTCTGCTTCATCTGCGGGTCGCGCTCGCCCGAGGTGTTCTTGGTCGAACTGGGTGCAGCGATCAGCGTGGCATCGACCACTGTGCCGGCGCGCAGCAGCAGGCCTTTGGCACTGAGCAACTCGTTGATGAGGACCAGGATCTGCGGAGCCAGCTTGTGCTCTTCCAACAGGCGACGGAATCGAAGGATCGTCGTCTCGTCGGGCACGGCGGTGTCCCAGTTCAGGCCGGCGAACTCACGGAACAGCGGCACGTCGTGCAGCGCCTCTTCCATCGCCGGGTCACTCAGCGTGAACCACTGTTGCATGAAGTGGATGCGCAGCATCGTCTCCACGGCGAACGGCGGGCGTCCGCGTTTGCCTTCCGGTGCGTAGGGCGCAATCAGCGCTACCAGCGCCGCCCATGGCACCACACGCTCCATCTCCGCCAGGAACTCGCGCTTGCGCGTGCGCTTCGTTGTCAGGCTCAGACCAAGGTCCGCTTGCTTCATTGCTCTGATTTTCTCAGCGCATGTGGCTCGCCAAGCACGTCAGGAGATGATTTATGCAGACTGTCCCTA
>NZ_DF238987.1:0-55417 GCF_000400995.2 Acidovorax sp. MR-S7
CAGGCTCATTTGCTTCATGTCGGCAATGTCTCACATCACGCGGGTGGCGGCAGGGTTGTGCAGACCTTCCCTAACCTACTGTCCCATATACGGTTTCAATCCTTGCGTGCTTTGCACGAAAGACTTGACACCAGAACTTTTTTGTTGCCCGATTTCTTTTGAACTTTTCTGAGGGCGGCATCCATCATGGAATTCCTGCTTGTGTTTCTGGGCGGCGGCGTGGGTGCCGCGCTGCGCCATGGCGTCAACATGCTCGCGGCGCGGCTGCTGAGCGGCGCGTTCCCGTGGGGTACGCTGTGCATCAACGTGCTGGGCTCGTTCGTGATGGGCGCGGTGGTGGAGTTCTGGGCGCAAAAGAGCGGGCTGCCGCAGCAGGCGCGCCTGTTCCTGACCACCGGCATCCTCGGCGGCTTCACGACCTTCTCCACCTTTTCGCTGGAGGTGGCGCTGCTGCACTCGCGCGGCGAGACGGCGATGGCGGCGCTCTACGCGGCGGGTTCCGTGGCGCTGGGCGTGGGGGCGCTGTACCTGGGCATGGCATCGGTACGCTGAACCGCTTCACATTCGCCTCACAAACTTCATCGCCTTCTCACCCGCGCGGCGAACACTGCTCCTCCATGAACCACCCATGGAGGAGCCGTCCCTTGAAACATCCCTTGTTCGCAAAAATCGCCGCGCTCGCGGCCGTCGGCATGCTGCTGCTGTTCGGCCTGGGCCTGATCAAAGACGTGGTGCGCGACCGGCAGCTCTACCGCAGTGCGGCCGCCCACGGCGTGGCGCAGAGCCTGGCCGGCCCGCAGACGCTGATCGGCCCGCTGGTGCACAGCGCCTGTGTGGAGAGCTGGGACGAGACCGTGGGCACCGGCGCCGAGCGGCGCACCGAGGAGCGGCGGCGCGAGTTCCTGCTGACGGCCCCGCCCGAGCGGCTGCAGGTGCAGTCCGCCGCACTGATGCAGGAGCGCGCGCGCGGCCTGCACAAGGTCAACGCCTACACCCTGAAGGCCCACCTGACGGCCCAGTGGCCCGACCTCGCGGCCCTGCGTCCCGAAGGCACGGTGCGCGGCTCGCGCATGCAGTGCGGCGCGCCCATCCTGATGCTGGCGGTACAGGACGCGCGCGGCATCCGCGCCGCGCAGGTGGATGTGGACGGCAGCGCGCAGGTGCTCAGGCCCGGCACCTTCCACCCGGTGTACGCGCGCGGCCTGCATGCGGCACTGCCCGAGGGGCTGCGCCACCGCGAGGGCGTGCTCACGGCCGCGCTCGACCTGGAGCTCGTGGGCACCGAGCGCCTGGCCATCGTGCCGCTGGGCGGCACGACCGAGGTGCAGATGCAGAGCACTTGGCCCCACCCGTCGTTCGCGGGGCGCTTCCTGCCGTCGGAGCGCGAGGTGGGCGACGGCGGCTTCACCGCGCGCTGGCGCCTGTCGTCGCTCGCCACCACGGCGCAGCAGGACATTGCCAAGGGCCGCACGGTCTGCGATACGCCCGGAGACGGCGGCGACCGCTGCGCCGACAGCTTCAGCGTGGCCTTCGTCGACCCGGTGAACCCCTACACGCTGTCGGACCGCGCCGCCAAGTACGGCGTGCTGTTCATCGCCCTCACCTTCGTGGCCGTGGGCCTGTTCGAGCTCATGAGCAATGGCCCCCACGCTCCGCCGCTGCGCGGGTCGCTGCCCCCCGAGGGGGCCGCTTTTTCGTCTTGGGACGGCCCGGCGACGAAAAGGCTGCGCGTGCACCCCGTGCAGTACCTGCTGGTGGGCAGCGCGCTGTGCAGCTTCTTCCTGCTGCTGGTGAGCCTGTCGGAGCATCTGCCCTTCGGCCTGTCCTATGCGCTGGCGGCCGGGGCCTGCGTGCTGCTGCTGGGCTACTATGCCAGCCACATGCTGGGCGGGCGCTGGCGCGGCCTGCCGTTCGGCGCGGGCATCGCGCTGCTCTACGGGCTGCTCTACGTGCTCCTGCAGCTGGAGCAGACGGCGCTGGTGGTGGGCGCGGTGGCGCTGTTCGCAGTGCTGGCGGCGGTGATGGTGCTCACGCGCAAGGTGGACTGGTATGGGCTGGCAGCACGGCGCATGCCCGTGCAGGAGGTGGCAGCATGAATGCACCCCTCACCCCCGCCGAGGCCCGGCGTGTGCAGCGCTACCACGACCGGCTGATGCGCGCGCTGCAGGAACGCGACCGCGCCGCCCTGCGCCACGCCAAGCAGCGCGTGCTGGCCGCGGCCTACACGCCCCGGCGGCGCGGCATCACGCCGGCGCTGCGGCAGGCGCTGCGCGAGCTCGCGTGGCGCATGGCGGGGCTGTTGCCCGCGCGGCGCTGGTGAGGTGCGTCAGGCGTGCGCTTCGGCTTCGTGCTCGGCCGACGAGCAGGCACCGCCGCAGCCATGGATCAGCTCCTGCGGCAGCGCATCGGGCGACTGCACGGTGCCGGTGGCGGGGTCGAAGCCCACGCGGCGCAGGTGCAGCGCGAGCGCGGCGTCCATGGCCTGCGTGTGCTGCGGAAACCAGACGGCCAGCTCGGCCGCCATGCCGCGCAGCACGTGCAGCTCGCCCTGGGCCGCGCGCTCGGCGCCTTCGCGCATGACCTTCAGCACCACCTTGTGCTGCAGGCTGTGGCAGTTGCCGGAAGCGAAGCGCGTGGCCTGCATCCAGCGGTCCTCCTGGTCGAAGTGGGCCTGCGTGTGTTCCACCAGTTCCTGCCAAGCGGACAGCAGCCGCGCATCGTCCGCAAGTTCGACGGACTGCAGCAGCGCCACGAATTCCTGGTGGGTGTCGTCCATGAGGGGCAGATCGAGCGCCAGTCCTGCGGACCATTCCAGTGCGGCCATGGCCTGTATTCCTTCCATTGCGAAGCCGTTTCCAAAGCGGCGCGAGCATAGGAGCGATGGCCGCAGCACGTGTTGACACAGGTCAGGGCGCTCCGCTGCGCCCATGAAAAAACCCCGCCAGCGTCGGGCTGGCGGGGTCTGCGGCATGCGGGGCGGGCGCCAGGCGCCTGCCGGTCACTGGCCGTACATGCGCTTGGCGTCAGCCACGCAGGCGTCCTTGGCGTCGCCGCTCATGGCATCGCAGCGTTCCTTGGCGGCCTTGTAATCGGCTTCGCGCTTGGCTTCCGCGGCGTCCTTCTTCGCGTCGGCCACATCGGCCTGCTTGGCAGCGGCGCTGTCGGCGCCCTTGGCCTGGGCGCGCGCCACCTTGGCGTTTTCCTTGGCGGCCACGTGGGCGGCCTTGGCGTCCTTCACGCAGACGTCCTTGGCGTTGCCCTGCTGGTCGTCGCACTTTTCCTTGGCGACATCGTAGGCGGCGTCGGCACGGGCTTCATGCACCTTGTAGGTGGCCTTGTCGCTGGGCTTGTACTGGGCTTCCAGCTCGGCCTTGGCGATCTTTTCGTTGCCCTTGGCCTCGGCCATGCAGATGTCCTTGGCGTTGGCCTTCAGCGTGTCGCACTGGGCCTTGGCGGCCTTGTAGTCGGCGGAGATGCGGTCCTTGGCGGCGCTGTGCTCCTCGCGGGTCATGGCCATGCCGGACGTGGCGAGCAGGCCGGCCGCGACCAGGGCGATCAGATTGCGTGTGTTTTTCATGGATAGTCCTCCTGCGGAATGTGGAAGGGCGCGGGCGGCGCGACAGACGCGCCGCACACGGACATCAGTCGTCGAAACGGAAGTCGGGGTTGCGTTGCTGCCAGCTCTTGAGCTGCTCTTCCGCTGCGTCCTTGGCCAGGCCCTGGCGCTCCTGCAGCTTGCCCAGGAACTGGTCGCGCTTGCCGGCGATCACGTCGAGGTCGTCGTCAGTGAGCTTGCCCCACTGCTCCTTGATCTTGCCGGTGAACTGCTTCCAGTTGCCCTTGATGCGATCCTCATTCATGACTGGCTCTCCTTGGGAATGCTTCGCCGCCTGCCCGTCCCGCCGGCGGCGGGAATCGCGGTGCGTGGGGCGATGGAGAGACTGTAGGCAGCGTGCGCTGCGCAGCCCGTCGGCGCAGGTGCGCGGGCCGCGTCAGCGCGGAGCGACAGCCGCATGTAGGCCGAAGGAGTACGGACCGGGCAAAAAAAAGACGTGCAGCGCACGTCTCTCGGGGGTGGCGGGAAGCGCGGCTCAGTGCGCTAGGTGCAGCCCGCACTCGCGGTTGTCTTCGCCCTTGGTGGGGTCCACGTAGTCGAAGTTGTTGGGCAGGTCGTGGGCCACGAGGTATTCGTAGAGCTGCTTGGACGTCCAGTGCAGCAGCGGCGCGACCTTGACGAGCCCGTCGGGGTTGATGGACACGGGCTCCATCTGCGCACGCACGGCGGTGTCGCTGGCGCGCAGGGCCGTGAACCACACCTGGGGCGCGGTCTCGCGCAGCGCGCGGGCGAAGGGCTCGAGCTTGACCTCCTCGGTGAACGCGGCGTGGCGCGGATCATCCAGCGCCGGCACAGGGCCGTCCACGGCCTCACGGTGCGCGCGCGAGCGGCGCGGCAGGTAGATGCTGAGGTTCAGCCGCAGGCGCCGGGTCACCTCGTCGGCGAAGCGGTAGGTGGCCTCGGTGTTGTAGCCGTTGTCCATCCACACCACGGGCATGTCGGGCTGGGCACGCGTGCACAGGTGCAGGATCACCGCCTCGAACGGACGGAAGTTGGTGGTGACGATGGCCGGCCGGCCCAGGCCCACGGCCCAGTCCACCAGCCCCTGGGCGTCGTGGCCGAGGGTGGCGTTGATGTGTGCGAGGTCGATGCTGCTCATGGCAAGGTGCTTGCGGGGGAGAAAACCGCCCATTGTGCGCCCTCGGTGTTTGCGCGCTCAGCGCCCCTGCTGCTCCAGCCACTGCGCCAGCTCCTCGGCGGCCTGGGCCGAGGCCTCGGCCAGGGCGCGCGCGCCGCCCGCGGCGTCCTGCGTGGCGGCGGGGCGCTGCACGGCGAACACGCGCTGGGCCACCAGCGTGTCGCCGGCGCTGGCGGCACGCGCCACGGAGGCGCGCAGGCGCACCAGGCCGACGCTGCTGGCCCGGGCGCTGAAGACCTGGCTGAACTCCTCCAGCTCCACGCGCACCACGGTGGGCCAGCCGGTGCCTTCGACCTGCTGGGCGATGCCGTCCTCGCCCAGCACCACCACGCGGCGCTGGCCGAGCCGGTCGCGCAGCGCCTGCTGCAGCAGCTGCGCCGGCGGCTGGCTCCAGCGCGCGTGGGCATAGGGCCGCAGTTGCTGGGCGTTGGCGTAGGCCAGGCGGTAGAGCAGCGCGGAGCTGCCTTCGGGGATGCCCACGGTGGAGATCTCGGCCAGCGCGACCGGGGGCAGGCTGGCCTGCCGGCCTTCGGGCGCGGGGGCCATGAGGCCGGGGCCGAAGTCGTACACATCGGCGCGCGCGGGCGGCTCGGGCAGGATGGAGCAGCCGGCGGCCAGCGCCGCGAACATCAAGCCGAAAACGGCTCTAGCGCTTGCTGAATAAGCGCGACCAGCTATGGATTTGGTAGTAGCAGTCATTCCACTGGATCTCCATTGCGCGCGTTGGGCGGCACGAAGCCGGGCTCGCCCGGCCCGGCGGATGCGCGGCCCGCGCCGTAGATGAGCGATTGGGGGTTGTCGCTGATGCCCGAGGCCGTGCGGCCCAGGCGGCGCGCGGCGCGCGCCGTTTCGTCCGCCGCATGGTTCAGGCGCGGCAGGGACACGCGGCCGAAGCGGTCCGCCGCGGCCGAGAGGCTGCGCGCGCCGCTGGCGATCTCGTCGAGCGCGCCGCCTTCGGCGCTGAGGGTGCGCACGGCCTGGCTGACTTCCTGGGCGGCCGTGGCGGCGCTGCTGCCGGCCTGGCGCAGCGACTGCAGGGTCTGGCGCGCATCCTGGGCGACGTCGGGCACCACGGCCAGCGCCGGGTCGAGGCGCGTGGTGACGGTGTGGTCCAGCCGCCGCGCCAGCGCATCGACGCTGCCGGCCGCGCGGCCGAGCTGGTCCAGCGCCGTGCCGAAGCGCTCCTGGTTCTCGTCGCCCAGCAGGGTGTTGATGCGCTCGGTGGCCTCCTGCACCTGGGCCAGGATGGCCGGGCCCTGCTCGGCCAGCTGGCTGAAGGGCGAGCTTTGCAGCGGCAGGCGCGGCAGCCCGCTGGGGCCGGAGGCGGGGCGCGGCACCGGGGCGTCCGCGTCGTCGAGCTGGACGTGCGCCAGGCCGGTGACGCCCTGGTAGCCCAGGGTGGCGAAGGTGGTGGGGCTGATGGGTGCGTCGGTGTTGACCGCGATGCGGATGAGCACGTTGCCCGAGGTCTGCGGGTCGAAGCCGATGCGGGTGACCTTGCCCACGGCCACGCCCTTGTAGCGCACGGCGGCCTGGGGCTGCAGGCCGCTCACGCTTTCCTTGCTGGACAGCTCGTAGAGCGTGTAGTCGGTGGTGTCGCGCGTGAGCCAGAGGCCCAGGCCGGCCAGCAACGCCGTCACGACGATCACGAAGAGGCCCGCTGCCAGGGCATGGGACTTGTTTTCCATCAGGGTTCCTTGGCCGCCGGCGCGGCAGTGGGAGCGTCTGCGGGCGGGGCCGCCATGGCGCGGCGGCCGCGCTCTCCGAGAAAGAAATGATCGATGAAGGGGTGCGGGAAGTGCGCCACCTCCTGCGGCGTGCCTTCCACGATGACACGCTTGTCGGCCAGCACGGCCACGCGCGTGGACAGGGCGAACAACGTGTCCAGGTCGTGCGTGACCATGATGACGGTGAGGCCCAGCGCCGCGTGCAGCTCGCGCAGCAGCGCGCAGAACTCGTCGGAGCTGTTCGGGTCCAGACCCGCCGTGGGCTCGTCGAGCAGCAGCAGCGGCGGGTCCATGATGAGCGCGCGCGCCAGGGCCACGCGCTTGATCATGCCGCCCGACAGGTCCGCTGGCATGCGCAGGGCGTGCTCGGCCTTCAGGCCGGTCAGGCGCAGCTTGACCATGGCCGCGTCGTTCACCACCTCCTGCGGCAGCGTGCCCAGCTCGCGCAGGGCGAAGGCCACGTTGTCCAGCACGTTGAAGGCCGAGAACAGCGCGCCGTGCTGGAACAGCATGCCCACGCGGCTGCTGGCGCCGTCGCCGCCCAGTTCGCCAGCGGGCCGGCCCAGCACCGTCACGCTGCCGCGCGTGGGCCGCGTCAGGCCCAGGATGTGGCGCAGCAGCACCGTCTTGCCCGTGCCCGAGCCGCCCACGAGCGACAGGATCTCGCCGCGGCGCACGGTGAGGTCGAGGTTCTGGTGCACGGCGAAGGCCTCGCTGCCCTTGCCGAAGACGGTGGACAGGCCCCGGATGTCGACGACTGCGGTTTCGTCGCTCATTGTTCAGAATCCAACGTTCTTGAACGCGATGGCGAACAGCGCGTCCACGATGATGACCATGGTGATCGCGCTCACCACCGATGCGGTGGTGCCCTCGCCCAGGCTCTGGGTGTTGGGCTTGACGCGCAGGCCCCAGTGGCAGCCGATGAGCGCGATGAACACGCCGAACACCACCGACTTGGCCATGGCCAGCCACAGGTTGCCCACCTTCACCGCGGCAGGCAGCGCCTGCGCGAAGTAGGCCGGCGAGATGCCCATGGCCACGTCGGCGGCGAGCATGCCGCCCGCCAGCGCGGCCAGCGTGGTCCACAGCGCCACGAGCGGCATGGCCAAGCCCAGGGCCAGCGCGCGCGGCATCACGAGGCGAAAGCCGTGCGGGATGCCCATGACGCGCATGGCATCCAGCTCCTCGGTCACGCGCATCACGCCGATCTGCGCGGTGATGGCCGAGCCCGAGCGCCCCGCCACGAGGATGGCGCCGAGCATGGGCCCCAGTTCGCGGATCAGCGAGATGCCCAGGATATTGACGATGAAGGTTTCCGCACCGAACTGCCGCAGCTGCAGCGACATCAGGTAGGCCAGCACCACCCCGATCAGGAACCCCACCAGCGCCGTGATCGGCAGCGCCGTGGTGCCCATGCGGTACAGGTGCCCCGAGATGTCGCGCCACGGCCCGCGCCGGGGGGTGCGCAGCAGCCGCAGCACGTCCAGCAGCAGCTGGCCCGTGAGTTCGACCAGGTGCTTCAGGTGGTCCAGCGCATGCAGCACCAGCACGCCCAGGCGGTCCACCTGGTCGCCCAGGCGCCAGCGCTCGGCGCCCGCCTGCTCGGTGGTGAACTGCGCCACGCGCTCGAGCATGGCGCGCTGGGCGTCGTCGAGCTCGACCTGCGCGGGCCAGGCGCGCCCCCAGTGGTTCCACAGGACCTGCGCGCCCACGTGGTCCAGCCGCTCCAGGCCCTGCAGGCTCCATGCATGGCCCGGCCCGCAGGCCTTGAGCTGCGCGGCCAGGCGCCGCCAGGCCTGGCGGTCGGCGAAGGCGGCCGCCACCCAGTCCCCCTGCGGCAATGCGCGGGGTGTGGCGGCGTTGTCCAGGGCGACCGATGGCGGAGTGAACAGGGGCATGTAGGAACGACGGAGGGCGCGAGGCCCGGTGCGCGCCCAGTTTTGCACAGTCCGCGGCGCTGGGCCGGGGGCTGGCGTGGGGGAGCGGCGCGTGCCGATGTAGTACGGCGCCGCATCATTCCATAGTTTCGGTCAAGAAAAAAGGCGCGTTGCGCGCCTTTCTTCACACGGCGGGAGCTACCGAGGCCGTCAGGCCACGCGCAGCCGGGGCTGCGCCTGCGTGTTCGCCGGGGGGGCGGAGAAATGGGCCATGATGGCCTCCACGCCGCTGCCCGCCACCGGCACGCCGCTGAGCTTGAGGCCCATCTCCACGCCGGCCACCATGGCCACCAGCGTAAGGTCGTTGCTGTCGCCCAGGTGCCCCAGGCGGAACATGCGCCCGCGCAGCTTGCCCAGGCCCTGGCCCAGCGAGAGGTCGAAGCGCTCGTAGATCAGCGTACGCACGGCGTCCGCGTCCACCCCTTCGGGCAGGATCACGCCGGTGAGGATGGGCGAGTAGACCGCCGGGTCCGCGCACTGGATGGGCAGGCCCCAAGCCTGCACCGCCGCGCGCACGCCCGCGCCCCAGCGCTGGTGGCGCGCGAACACCACTTCCAGGCCCTGCCCCAGGATCATGTCCAGCGCCTCCGACAGGCCGTAGAGCAGGTTGGTGTTGGGCGTGTACGGCCAGTAGCCGTTCTTGTTCATCTCGATGATCTCGTCCCAGGCCCAGAAGGCACGCGGCAGCTTCGCGGTCTTGGAGACCTCCAGCGCCTTGGGCGACACGGCGTTGAAGCTGATGCCCGGCGGCAGCATCAGCCCCTTTTGCGAGCCGCTCACCGTCACGTCGATGCCCCAGGCGTCGTGCTCCAGGTCGGCCCCGGCCAGGCCGGAGATGCTGTCCACCATGAGCAGCGCCGGGTGGCCCGCCGCGTCGATGGCCTTGCGCACGGCGGCGATGTCGGAGGTGACGCCCGTGGAGGTTTCGTTGTGCACCACGCACACGGCCTTGATCGTGCGTTCCGTATCGCGGCGCAGGCGGTCCTCGATCATGTCGGCCTGCACGCCGCGGCGCCAGCTCGGCGCGTGCGGCAGGTCCTTGTCCACGCCGTCCCAGGCCAGCACCTCGGGCCGCAGGCCCAGGCGCGTGGCCATCTTGATCCAGAGCGAGGCGAAGTGGCCGGTCTCGTACATCAGCACGTGGTCGCCGGGGCTCATCACGTTGGTGAGCGCGGCCTCCCACGCGCCCGTGCCCGACGCCGGGTAGATCACCACGGGGTGCTGCGTCTTGAAGATCTTGCCGATGTCGCCCAGCACCTTGCGGCCCAGCGCACCGAACTCGGGACCCCGGTGGTCGATGGTGGGCAGGCTCATGGCCCGCAGAATGCGGTCCGGCACGGGGCTGGGGCCCGGGATCTGCAGAAAATGGCGGCCTGTGGGGTGAAAATCCAGTTGCAGCATGATGAACTCCTTTCCGGCCCTATTTTGCATGCAAAAAACAAAATTGGATAAGCGTTAACACCTAAAATTGGGTTCGGAGGGGTTAAAAATGAATTCATTTTTATGACCAAAGCACAACCAGCCAGCAAACCGGCGGAGATCCCGCGCGTGGCCCTGCACGAGCAGGTGGCCGAGCGCCTGCGCGCCATGCTCGTCGAAGGGCAGATCAAGCCGGGCGCCAAGCTCAACGAACGCGAGCTGTGCGAGCTGCTCAGCGTCTCGCGCACGCCGCTGCGCGAGGCCATCAAGCTGCTGGCCGCCGAGGGGCTGGTGGAGCTGCTGCCCAACCGGGGCGCCGTGGCGGCGTGCATGGACGAGAGCGACATCATCAGCACCTTCGAGGTGCTCGCCAGCCTGGAGGGGCTGTCGGGCGAGCTCGCGGCGCAGCGCGTCACGGACGAGGAGCTCGACGAGATCCGCGCGCTTCACTACGAGATGATGGCCTGCTTCGCGCGCAAGAACCTCGCAGGCTACTACGAGCTGAACGCGCGCATCCATGCGGCCATCAACGCCGCCGCCAAGAACCCCGTGCTGAGCCAGGTGTACCGCAGCGTGAACGCCCGCGCCCACCCCATGCGCTTCCACACCAACCAGGACCCCAACAAGTGGCAGCACGCGGCGCGCGAGCACGGCGAGATGCTGGAGGCCCTGGCCGCGCACGACGCGCCGCGGCTGCGCGCGCTGCTCATGGCCCACCTGCATTCCAAGCGTGACACGGTGCTGGACCAGATGCGCCGCGGCGCACTGGGCGCCGCTACCAAGTAGCGGGCCGCAGTCAGGCCACCGCGGGGTCGTCGCGCCGGCCGCGGATGCGGGCCAGCACGGCGCTGATCACGGGCCACAGCAGCAGCACCAGGGCCAGCGTGATGATGGAGCCCGACAGCCCGTTGTGCCAGAACACCCCCACGTTGCCGCCGCTGCCCAGCATGCTCTGGCGGAACGCATCCTCCATGCGGTCGCCCAGCACCAGCGCCAGCACCATGGGCGCGAGCGGGTAGTCGAGCTTCTTGAACACGTAGCCCACCACGCCGAAGACCAGCATCATCCAGATGTCCGACGCCGAACCGTTCACCGTGAAGGAGCCGATGGCGCAGACCATCAGGATCATGGGCGCGACGATGGAGAACGGGATGCGCAGGATGGCCGCGAACAGCGGCACGGTGGACAGCACGATCAGCAGCCCCGCGAGGTTGCCCATATACATGCTGGCGATCAGGCCCCAGACGAAGTCCTTCTGCTCGGTGAACAGCAGCGGCCCCGGCTGCAGGCCCCAGATCATCAGCCCGCCCAGCAGCACCGCCGCCGTGGCCGAACCGGGGATGCCCAGCGCCAGCATGGGCAGCAAGGCCGAGGTGCCGGCCGCGTGGGCGGCCGTCTCGGGCGCCAGCACGCCCTCGGGCTCGCCCTTGCCGAAGTGGTCGCCGCGGCGCGAGAACTTCTTGGCCAGGCCGTAGCCCATGAAGCTGGCGGCCACCGCGCCGCCCGGGGTCACGCCCATCCAGCAGCCCACGGCCGACGAGCGCAGCATGGTGAGCCAGTAACGCGGCAGGCCGGCCCAGGTCTTGAGCACCACCTTCAGGTCGATGCTGGCCTTCTTGCCCTTGAAGGCCAGGCCTTCCTCGATGGTCATCAGGATCTCGCTGATGCCGAACAGGCCGATCACCACCACCAGGAAGTCAAAGCCGCGCATCAGCTCGCCCGAGCCGAAGGTCATGCGCAGGTCGCCCGAGATCGTGTCCATGCCCACGGCGGCCAGCAGCAGGCCCAGGCCCATGGCCGCGACGATCTTGGCCTTGGGCTCCTTGCCCATGCCGATGAAGCTGCAGAACGTGAGGAAGAACACGGCGAAGAACTCGGGAGGGCCGAACTCCAGCGCGAACGAGGCCACCAGCGGCGCGAGAAAGGTGATGAGCAGCACGCCCGAAATGGCACCCACGAAGGAGCCGGTGAAGGCCAGCGTGAGCGCCTCGCCCGCATGGCCGCGCTGGGCCATGGGATAGCCGTCGAACGTCGTGGCCACCGACCACGCCTCGCCCGGGATGTTGAACAGTACCGAGGTGATGGCGCCGCCGAACAGCGCCCCCCAGTAGATGCAGCTGAGCAGGATGATCGCCGACGTGGGCGACATGCCGAAGGTCAGCGGCAGCAGGATGGCCACGCCGTTGGGCCCGCCCAGGCCCGGCAGCACGCCCACCACGATGCCCAGCAGGATGCCCACGAGCATCAGCCCCATGTTGCTCCACGACAGCACGACGCTGAAGCCGTGCAGCAATGCACCTAGGTCTTCCATCATTTACTCCGATCTGTATTGCCGGCGACACGCAAGCAGCGCGCGCCCTGAGCCAGCGGACGCCGTGGAGCGGGCTTTGCCCGGCCACCGGCGGCGTCCCTCCTCCCGCAGGAGAGGGGGGAAGGCGCGCAGCGCCTCAGGGGGGTGTCCCACATCAATAGCCCAGCCAGGCTTCCAGCGGCCCCTTGGGCAGCGGCACCTTGAACTGGATCTCGAACACCACGAACAGCAGGAGGTTGGTGAACACTCCCAGCGCCAGCGACTTCCACCAGGCATAGCCACCCGCGAAGCGCATGAAGGCGGCGATGAACAGGGCCGAGGCCACGTAGATGCCCAGCGTCGTGATCAGGGCGACGTAGACCAGCAGCGGCACCAGCACCTGCGACACGCTCCTGAGCTGCTCCCAGGTGGCGAACAGCTCCTGCGCCCGTTCGCGCCGGGCCTGCCATGCCACGGCCAGCGCCGCGATGCCGACCGCCACGCCCACGCGCAGGGGGAAGTAGCCCGCCTGGGGCCCCGAGTCGTCCCAGCCCGCGCCGATGCGCAGGTTGTCCCAGACCACCAGCGCCGCGATGGCCAGCAGGAGCGCGGCCACGCCCCACTCCACCGCGCACCGGGTCAGGCCGCGCGGCTCCTGCACCGCGTGGCCGTGCGCCGCATCCGTCATGGCGGGCCCGCTCACTTCTTGGCCATGAAGCCGGCCGACTTCATGATTTCCGCATGGCGGGCCTCATCCTTGGCGAGGAAGTCCGCGAACTGCTGGCCCACCATGAAGTCGGGACGCAGCGCGTTCTTCTCCAGGTACTCCTTGAACTCGGGCGTCTCCACCACCTTCTTGAGCAGGTCGGCGTAGAACTTGGTCTGCTCCGCCGTCACGCCGCCCGGCAGGAAGAAGCCGCGCAGCATGTTGTAGGACACGTCCAGCCCCTGCTCCTTGCAGGTGGGAATGTCGGCCCAGCTCTGGGCTTCGGTGACCTTGGCGGTGTAGCCCGAGCGCCTGTCGGAGAACAGGCACAGCGCCCGCACCTGCCCCGCGCGCCATTGCGCGATCGACTCGCTGGGGTTGTTGGTGTTGGAGTCGATGTGCTTGCCCACGAGCTGGGTGCTGGCCTCGCCGCCGCCCTTGTAGGGGATGTAGGTGAATTTCACGCCCGCCTTGTGCTCGACCTCGGCGGTGATCACCTGGTCCTCGCGCTTGGAGCTGGTGCCGCCCATCTTGAGCTTGCCGGGCGCCTTCTTCACTTCCGCCAGGTAGTCGCCCGCGGTCTGGTAGGGCGTGGCGGCATTCACCCACAGCACGAACTCGTCCTGCGCGACCATGCCCACGGGCGTGAGGTCCTTCCAGTTGAAGGGCAGGCCGGTGGCCATGGGTACGGTGAAGATGCCGGTGGAGGCGACCAGCACCTTGTGCGGGTCCTTGGCCGCGCTCTTCACGTCCAGGATGCCCTCGGCGCCGGAGGCGCCCGCCTTGTTCTGGATCACGATGGGCGTCTTCACCAGCTCGTGCTTGGTGATGGCCGCCTGGATGACGCGCGCCATCTGGTCGGAGGCGCCTCCGGGCGAGAACGGCACCACGAACTCGACGGCCTTGGTGGGCGCCCAGTCGGCATGCGCGGAGCCCAGCAGGCTCAGCAACGAGATGGCGGCGCCGGCGACGGCGCGGACGGGGTTTCTTGCGTACATGGCTTGTCTTCCTCGATGGGGGTGGGGGGCTGCAATGGCTGCAGCGGCTCCGGCGTGCCGCCGCGCAGACGCGAGACATTCCTTGCGAAGGCAGGGCACAGTTTTGCATTCAAAAGACAAATGCAAATCATGGATTTCCCTGAATCACAGAGGATTGGCGCATTGTGTTTATGAATACAAAATTCAAATTGACACCATCCCACGTTCCGGCGGATGCTCGGGCCGTCCACGACCGCGCCGCGCATCCCCACCCAGAAAGCCGCCATGCACAGAGATCCGCAAGCCCGCCTCGCCCCTGCGGGGACCGTCCTCCCGTCCAACGAAGTCAGCCACGCGCTGGAACAGCGCCTGCGCAAGGAGACGCAGGCGGAGGTGATGTTCGACGCCGCCTCGCGCGGCCGCTACGCCACGGATGCGTCGATCTACCAGATCATGCCGGTGGGGGTCATGGTGCCGAAGACGGAGGACGACATCGCCACCGCCCTGGCCGTCGCGCGCGAGCTGCAGGTGCCCGTGCTGCCGCGCGGCGGCGGCACCAGCCAGTGCGGCCAGACCACGGGCGCGGCGCTGGTGGTGGACAACACCAAGCACTTCCGCAAGGTGCTGCACGTCGATCCGCAGGCGGGCACGGCCACGGTGGAGCCCGGCATCGTGCTCGACCACCTCAACGCGCAGCTCAAGCCGCACGGCCTGTGGTACCCGGTGGACGTGTCCACCAGCGCCCAGGCCACGCTGGGCGGCATGGCGGGCAACAATTCGTGCGGCTCGCGCTCCATCGCCTACGGCAACATGGTGCACAACGTGCTGGGCGCCAGCGCCTGGCTGTCCAGCGGCGAGCTGCTGGACTTCGGGCCCGTGGCAGCCTTGAGCGGGCGCGCGGCGGAGATCGCGGCCTTCGTGCGCGACCTGGCGGGCCAGCACCGCGCCGAGATCGAGGCGCGCTGGCCCAAGGTGATGCGCCGCGTGGCGGGCTACAACCTGGACATCTTCCACAACCAGAGCGAACGGCCCTACACCGCCGACGGCTCGGTGAACCTCGCGCACCTGCTCATCGGCTCCGAAGGCACGCTGGCCTATACGCGCGGCCTCACCCTGCAACTGGCCGAGCTGCCGCGCGCCAAGGTGCTGGGCGTGGTGAACTTCCCCACCTTCCACGCGGCGATGGACGCGGCGCAGCACATCGTCAAGCTCGGCCCCTGCGCGGTGGAGCTGGTGGACCGCACCATGATCGACCTGGCGCTCACCAACCCGGCCTTCCGCCCCACGATGCAGACGGCGCTGATCGACGGCACGCCCGCCGCCATCCTGCTCGTGGAATTCGCCGGGCCCGAGAAGGCCGGCCTGCGGCCCAAGCTCGACCAGCTCGTGGAGCTGATGGGCGACCTGGGCCTGCCCGGCAGCGTGGTGCGCATGCCCGAGGACGCGCCGCAGAAGAACCTGTGGGAGGTGCGCAAGGCCGGCCTGAACATCATGATGAGCCTCAAGGGCGACGGCAAGCCGGTGAGCTTCATCGAGGACTGCGCCGTGCCCCTGGAGCACCTGGCCGAGTACACCGACGCGCTCACCGAGGTCTTCGCGCGCCACGGCACGCGCGGCACCTGGTACGCCCACGCCTCGGTGGGCACGCTGCACGTGCGCCCCATACTCGACATGCGCGTGGACGGCCCCGAGGGCGGCGCCGCCAAGATGCGCGCCATCGGCGAGGAGGCGGCGGAGCTGGTGCGCAAGTACAAGGGCGCCTACAGCGGCGAGCACGGCGACGGCCTGTGCCGCGGCGAGTGGATCGGGTGGCAGTTCGGCCCCGCGATCAACGAGGCCTTCCGCGCCATCAAGCAGCACATGGACCCGGTCGGCCTGTTCAACCCCGGCAAGATCATCGATCCGCCGCGCATGGACGACGGCGCGCTCTTCCGCTTCGCACCGCCCAGCGCGCCGCGGCCTTACCAGCGCATTCCCATCACGCCCGTGCTCGACTGGTCGGCCTGGAACGTGAACGCCGACCCGGTGACCGAGGAAGTCACCGCGCCCGGCACCGGCGGCGACGTGACCGGCGGCTTCGCCAAGGCCGTGGAGATGTGCAACAACAACGGCCACTGCCGCAAGTTCGACGCGGGCACCATGTGCCCGAGCTACCGCGTCACGCGCGACGAGCAGCACGCCACACGCGGGCGGGCCAACACGCTGCGCCTGGCGCTGTCGGGCCAGCTCGGCCCCGACGCCTTCACCAGCGAAGCCATGCGCGAAACCATGGACCTGTGCGTGGGCTGCAAGGGCTGCAAGCGCGACTGCCCCACGGGCGTGGACATGGCCAAGATGAAGATTGAATTCACCGCGCACTACAAGCGCCGCCACGGCCACACGCTCAAGGACCGGCTCATCGCCCGCCTGCCCGAGTACGCCGCCAGCGCCAGCCGCATGCCCTGGCTCATGAACCTGCGCAACCGCGTGCCTGGCGCCGCCTGGCTGGGCGAGAAGCTGCTGGGCCTGTCGGCCCGCCGCAGCCTGCCCGCGTGGCGCAGCGACACCTTCTGGCGCATGCAGGAAGCCGACCGCGCGCTGTTCTCCAGCCATGCCGACACGCTCGCCGCCGCCCGCACCACGGGCAAGGCTGCCGTGCTGTTCGTGGACACCTTCAACGGCACCTTCGAGACCGAGAACGCGCTGGCTGCCGCCCGCGTGCTGCACGCTGCCGGCTACGCCGTGCACACCGTCGAGAAGGGCCATGGCAGCCACCACTGCTGCGGCCGCACCTACCTGGCCGGGGGCATGGTGGAGGAGGCGCGCGAGCGCATGGAGCAGCTCATCGACGCGCTGCTGCCCCTGGCGCGCGAGGGCGTGGCCGTGGTGGGGTTGGAGCCCTCGTGCCTGCTCACGCTGCGCGACGAGGCGCTGGCCATGGGCCTGGGCGACAAGGCGGTCGCCGTGTCGCGGCAGGCACTGATGTTCGAGGAATTCGTCGCGCGCGAGGCCCAGGCCGGGCGCTTCGCACTCGCGCTGCGCCCCGCCGGGCGGCAGGTGCTGCTGCACGGCCACTGCCACCAGAAGGCGTTCGGCGCGGTCACGCCCATCATGGAGGTGCTGGGGCTCATCCCCGAGACGCGCGCCGAGCTCATCGAAAGCTCCTGCTGCGGCATGGCCGGCAGCTTCGGCTACGAAGCCGCGCACATCGACATCAGCATGCAGATGGCCGAGGCCAGCCTGCTGCCCGCCATCCGCAAGCAACCCGACGCCATCGTGGTGGCCGACGGCACGAGCTGCCGCCACCAGATCGCCGACGGCGCCGCGCGCGAGGCCATCCACGTGGCGCGGCTGCTGGAATCGCTCATGGCTCGTTCTTGAAAAAACATCAAAATCCGGCCCCAGCGCTTATACAGCAAGCGCTAGCAGCTATATAAAACATAGCTGCTAGCGCTTTCCCTCTCGACACCCGCGCCGGGGCTCGCACAATGCGCCGCCAGCCCCTTGCACTTCTTTTCTTCCACCGCGCGGGCTGCCCTTATCCATGAGCGACACCACCTTCGACTACATCATCATCGGCGGCGGCACGGCCGGCGCCCTGCTGGCCAACCGCCTGTCGGCCGACGCGAGGAACCGCGTGCTGCTCGTGGAGGCCGGCCGCAAGGACGACTACCACTGGATCCACATCCCCGTGGGCTACCTCTACTGCATCGGCAACCCGCGCACCGACTGGCTCTACCAGACCGAGCCCGACGCGGGCCTGAACGGCCGCCAGCTGCGCTACCCGCGCGGCAAGACGCTGGGCGGCTGCAGCAGCATCAACGGCATGATCTACATGCGCGGCCAGGCGCGCGACTACGACCAGTGGGCGCAGATCACCGGCGACGACGCCTGGCGCTGGGACAACGTGCTGCCCGCCTTCCGCCGCCACGAAGACCACTGGCGCCTGGACCGCCCCGAGGGCGTGAACGAGAATTTCAAGCGCCTGCACGGCAGCAAGACCACCGGCGGCGGCGGCGAGTGGCGCGTGGAGAAGCAGCGCCTGCGCTGGGACGTGCTGGACGCCTTCGCCCAGGCCGCACAGCAGGCCGGCATCCCCGCCACCGACGACTTCAACGGCGGCGACAACGAGGGCGTGGGCTACTTCGAGGTCAACCAGAAGGCCGGCTGGCGCTGGAACACCGCCAAGGCCTTCCTGCGCCCCACCTGCTACGGCCGGCCGAACTTCGAGATGTGGACCTCGGCGCAGGCCTCGCGCCTGCTCATCGAGACGCAGGCCGACGGCAGCCGCCGCTGCACCGGCGTGCAGGTCTGGACGGGCGAGGAGATGGTCACCGCCCACGCGCAGCGCGAGGTGATCCTGAGCGCGGGCGCGGTCAATTCGCCGCAGCTCCTGCAGCTCTCGGGCATCGGCCCCGGCGCGCTGCTGCAGCGCCACGGCATCGCGGTGGTGCACGACCTGCCCGGCGTGGGTGCCAACCTGCAGGACCACCTGCAGATCCGCGCCGTCTACAAGGTCAAGGGCGTGCCCACGCTGAACGCGCTGGCCGGCACGCTGCTGGGCAAGGCGCGCATCGGGCTCGAATACGCATGGAAGCGCAGCGGGCCGATGAGCATGGCGCCCTCGCAGCTCGGCGCCTTCACGCGCAGCGACCCGGACCGGCCGCACGCCAACATCCAGTACCACGTGCAGCCGCTGTCGCTCGAAGCCTTCGGCGAGCCGCTGCACGGCTTCCCCGCGTTCACCGCCAGCGTGTGCAACCTCAACCCCACGAGCCGGGGCAGCGTGCAGATCAAGAGCGCCGACTTCAAGGCCGCGCCCGCCATCGCGCCCAACTACCTCTCCACCCCCGAGGACCGGCAGGTGGCCGCCGACAGCCTGCGCGTCACGCGGCGCATCGTGGCCCAGCCCGCGCTCGCGCCCTACCAGCCCGAGGAATACAAGCCCGGCCCGCAGTACCAGAGCGACGAGGACCTGGCCCGCCTGGCGGGCGACATCGCCACCACCATCTTCCACCCCGTGGGCACCACCCGCATGGGCCGCGCCGACGACCCGATGGCCGTGCTGGACGCGCAGATGCGCGTGCGCGGCATCCAGGGCCTGCGCGTGATCGATGCCGGCGCCATGCCCACCATCACCAGCGGCAACACCAACTCGCCCACGCTGATGATGGCCGAGAAGGCGGCCGAATGGATCCGCGCGCAGCCGCGCTGAGTGCCTTCTAGCGGATGCCGCCCACGTAGCGCGGCGCGGGAGCCTCCCGCCGCTCCAGCAGGGGCTTGCGCGCGCTCGCCTCGGCCAGTGCCTCGGCCGTGGCGCGCTCCAGCTTGGCGGCCCATTCGGCCAGCTCGGGCGCATCGTCCTGCTGGGCACGCTGGCGCGCGAAGCGGATGATCTCCTGCGCATAGTCGGCGTTGGCCGCCATCCATTCGGTGTCGGTCACCCGCCCCGTCCTGCGCCGCAGCAGCACGTGCAGGTGGGCGGCGATGGCCAGTCTGTCGCTGTCGTTCATGTCCGCTCCTCAACCGCCCACGCGCTCGCGGTGCTGCGAAAGGTCCAGTCCCGCGGCCTCGCCCTCCTCGTCCACGCGCAGGCCCAGGGCGAAGTCCACCATCCAGAGCAGCACCAAGGAGGCCGCCAGGCTGAAGGCCAGCACCGCGCCCACGCTCAGGGCCTGGGTGAGCACGTTGCCCTCCACGCCGCCCACGGTGCGGCTGGCGAACACGCCCGTGAGCAGCGAGCCCACGATGCCGCCCACGCCGTGCACGCCGAAGACGTCGAGCGAATCGTCTGCGCCCAGCAGGCGCTTGAGGGCCGTGGCGCCCCAGTAGCAGGCCAGCCCGGCCACGGCGCCGATGGCGAGCGCCGCGCGCGGCGTGACGAAGCCGGCCGCCGGCGTGATGGCCACCAGCCCCGCCACCAGCCCGGAGCACAGCCCCAGCAGCGAAGGCTTGCCGCGCAGCACGGCCTCGCCCAGCATCCAGGCCAGCGCGCCGGCCGCCGCGGCGATGTGCGTCACCGCCATCGCCAGGCCCGCGCGCCCGTCCGCGGCCAGTGCGGAGCCGGCATTGAAGCCGAACCAGCCCACCCACAGCAGCGCCGCCCCCGCCATGGTGAAGCCCAGGTTGTAGGGCTCGAAGGCCTCGCGCCCGTAGCCGCGCCGGGGGCCCAGGTACCACGCGCAGGCCAGCCCCGCCGCGCCGGCGTTGACGTGCACCACCGCGCCGCCGGCGAAGTCCAGCGCGCCCATGCGCGCCAGCCAGCCGCCCGGCTCCCACACCCAGTGCGCGATGGGTGCGTAGACCAGCAGCGACCACAGCCCGATGAAGACCAGCATCGGCGCGAAGCGCATGCGCTCCACGAAGGCGCCCACGACCAGCGCCGCCGTGATGATGGCGAAGGTGAGCTGGAACATGGCGTAGACCGACTCGGGGATGTGCGGCGCCACGTGGCTCACGGCCACGCGCCCTGCCGCCAGGTCGAACTGCAGGCCGTCGAACCCCATGCGCGCGAACCCGCCCAGCCAGGCCGTGTCCGGGGTGAAGGCCAGCGAGTAGCCCGCCGCGAACCACAGCACGCTGACCAGCGCGGCGATGGCCACCACGCTGGCCATGGTGTTGAGCACGTTCTTGCGCCGCACCATGCCGGCGTAGAACAGCGCCACGCCCGGCAGCGTCATGAGCAGCACTAGCGCCGTGGCCGTGAGCATCCAGCCCGTGTCGGCCGCGCTGAGCGCCTGCGCGTCCACCATGCCGGGCCGCACGGGCGCGCCCGCGGCCTGCGCCTGCACGGCGCAGGGCAGCAGCCCCCAGCCCGCCACTCCCACCAGGACCCCATGCCATCCGTACCGCATCGCTCGCCCTCCTTGTAACGTCGGGAAACGCATCGCACAAGTTGTGCCAAACGGGAAAACGAGAGGTATCGGGGAGCGGGCGCCCTGTCCAGGGGGTGCGGGAAATCACCGATGCACCATCGGGGTGCGAGGGTTACATTGCATGCACTCGAAGCGCGCCTCGGCACGCCACACGAGGGGACCGAGGAGACAGCCCTAAATTCCAAGAACACACAATCATTAGCATCCGCGTCGAGATGCTCGCAATTCCCAAGGCACCTGTGACCCAGGTGCTTTTTTTTTGTCCTCCGGCACCGCCCCGGGCGGGCTGCAGGGCGGTGCGACAATCCGGCGGATGGAATGGATCATCGTCTCGCTGGCCTCGCTGCTGGCTGGTTTCGTGGACGCGATCGTCGGCGGAGGCGGTCTGATCCTGCTGCCGGCCCTGTTCGCCACCTTCCCCGCCGCCCCGCCCGCCACGCTGCTGGGCACCAACAAGAGCGCCGCCATCTGGGGCACGGGCGTGGCCGCCTGGCAGTTCAGCCGCCGCGTGCGGATGCGCTGGCCGGCCATGCTGCCGGCGGCGCTGGCCAGCTTCGCCGGCGCCTTCGCCGGGGCGTGGGTGGTCACCCTGATCTCGGCGGACTTCCTGCGCAAGCTGCTGCCCGTGGTGCTGGCCGGTTTGCTGCTCTACACCCTGGCGCGCAAGGACCTCGGCCGCGAGCACGCCCCACGCTTCGCGGCGCGCCGGGAAACCCTGGCGGCCAGCCTGATCGGGGTGCTGATCGGTTTCTACGACGGCTTCTTCGGCCCCGGCACGGGCAGCTTCTTCGTCTTCCTGTTCGTGCGCGTGCTGGGCTACGACTTCCTGAACGCCTCGGTGTCGGCCAAGCTGCTGAACCTGGCCACCAACCTGGCGGCGCTGATCCTGTTCACGCTCAAGGGCCACGTGTGGTGGCACATCGCGCTGCCGCTGGCCGTGGCCAACGTGGTCGGCAGCGTGCTGGGCACGCACCTGGCGCTCAAGCACGGGGCGGGCTTCGTGCGCGGCATCTTCATCCTGGTGGTGGGGCTGCTGATCCTCAAGACCGGGTACGACGCATTCCTACGCTGACGAAGCGCCCGCGGGTGCAGCATGCCCCTTTCGTTCCACCCCACCTGCCGGAGAAGCCCATGCCTGCCCTGACCTTGATCGGCGCGCCCACCGACGTGGGCGCCAGCGTGCTCGGCGCCAGCATGGGCCCGGACGCGCTGCGCATCGCGGGCATCGCCCGTGCGCTGCGCGAGCGGGGCTTTACCGTGCGCGACATCGGCAACCTGGCCGGCCCGGGCAATCCGCAGGACGCGCCCTCGGAGGGATTTCGCCACCTGGCCGAGGTGGTAGCCTGGAACCAGGCGGTCTTCGCCGCCACGCACGCTGCCCTGGAGGCCGGCGAGTTGCCGCTGCTGATGGGCGGCGACCACTGCCTGGCGATCGGCTCCATCAGCGCCGTGGCCCGGCACTGCCGCGCGCGCGGCAAGCGGCTGAAAGTGCTCTGGTTCGACGCCCATGCCGACGCCAACACGCCCGACACCACCCCCAGCGGCAACCTGCACGGCATGCCCGTGGCCTGCCTGCTGGGCCAGGGCCCGCAGGCGCTCACGCAGCTGGCCGGCAGCGGCCCGGCCCTGCACGCGGGCGAAATCGCCCAGGTCGGCGTGCGCAGCGTGGACCCGAACGAAAAGCGCTTCGTGGACGAGCACGGCATCGAGGTGTTCGACATGCGCACCATCGACGAGCTGGGCATGCGCGCCGTGATGCAGGCTGCCCTGAAGGACGTGGACCGGGACACGCACCTGCACGTGAGCTTCGACATGGACTGCCTGGACCCCTCCGTGGCCCCCGGCGTGGGCACGGCCGTGCGCGGCGGCCCCACCTACCGCGAGACGCAGCTGTGCATGGAGATGCTGGCCGACAGCGGCGCGCTCGGCTCGGCCGACCTGGTGGAGCTGAACCCGGCGCTGGACGTGCGCAACCAGACGGCCGAACTGGCCGTGGACCTCCTGGAGAGCCTGTTCGGCAAGTCCACGCTGATGCGGATGTGACAGGGTTTGTGGCGATGCGCGCCGCCCAGGCGGGCTCCCTATAATGTGACCGCCTCGTGACGCGCCCCACCCGGGCCCCTTTGCGCGGGCAACGGTTTTCCGGCTTGTGATCCGCAAGGCCGGATTTTTTGTACCTGAAAACACTCCCACGCAGGAACACGTTCATGCAGATGCTCAAGACCCTGGCCGCCGCCGTGCTGGCCGTGTGCACCGCTGTCGCCGTGCAGGCGCGCCCGCTGGAGGACATCCGCAAGAGCGGCACCATCGTCCTTGGCTCCGAGGGGCAGTACGCGCCTTTCAACTTCTTCAAGGGCAAGCAGCTCACGGGCTACGAGATCGAGGTGGCCGAGGCCGTGGTCAAGAAGATGGGCCTCAAGCACGAGTGGAAGACCGTGGGCTTCGACGCCCTGCTCACCGGCCTGGCGCAGGACCGCTGGGACCTGGTGATCGCCTCGCATGCCATCACCGACGAGCGTTCCAAGGCCGTCACCTTCACGCTGCCGCACTACTGCTCGGGCGGCCAGATCGTCTCCATGAAGGCCGAGATCGGCAAGGCCGGCGACCTGGCCGGCAAGGTGGTGGCCGTGCAGACCGGCACCACCTACCTGGAAGCCGTGAAGAAGGTGCCCGGCGTGAAGGACGTGAAGAACTTCCCTACCGACGAGGCCGCCCGCAACGCCCTGGCTTCCAAGCGCGTGGACGCCTGGGTGACCGACCGCTTCGTGGCCAAGGAAATGCTGGCCAAGGCGCCCCAGGCAGGTTTCCACACCGGCGACATGCTGTTCGTCGAGCAGGTGGCCGCCGCCGTCTCCAAGGGCAACCAGGGCCTGGCCGATGCCTGGAACAAGGCTTTGAAGGAGGCCATCGCCGACGGCAGCGTCGCGGCGATCTCCAAGAAGTACTTCCAGGAAGACGTGACCTGTAAGTAACCTCTTTCATACTCCCGGCCGGGCGCGGCGCGCCCTGCCCGCTTCTCCCATGCTTCTCGCTCTCTGGCCCGCACACTGGAGCCGTTCCCAGCGCAGCAACGCGACCCTGGTGGCGGCCCTGGTGCTGATGGCCCTGGTCCTCTCGCTGCTCGGCCAGTTCCTCTCGTTCTTCCCCGAGCCCATCGGCTCCAACGCGGCCCTCTTCTCCGAAGGCGCGCTCACCACGCTCACCCTCACGCTGGTCAGCGGCGCCGTGGGCCTGGTGCTGGGCACCGCAGCGGCGCTGGCGCGCACCTCGCGCCTGGCATGGCTGCGCTGGGTGGCCAGCTTCTACATCTGGGCCATCCGCGGCACACCGCTGCTGGTGCAGATCCTGTTCGTGTATTTCGCGCTGCCGGTGCTGGTGCCGGGGCTGAACCTGCCCGACTTCGCCGCCGCCGTGGTGGCGCTGGGCCTGAACGTGGGCGCCTACAACGCCGAGGCCATCCGCGCCGGCCTGCAGGCCGTGCCGCGCGGGCAGACCGAGGCGGCGCGCGCACTGGGCCTGTCCCGCACCCATGTCTTCTTCGACGTGGTGTTCCCCCAGGCGTTCAAGATCGCGCTGCCGCCGCTGGTGAGCAACTTCGTGGCGCTGCTCAAGGATTCGTCGCTGGCCTACGCCATCGGCGTGGTGGAGCTGACCAACGTGGGCAACCGCATCCAGTCGGCCACCTTCCAGCCCGTGGCGACGCTGGTGACGGTGGCCATCACCTACCTGATCCTGACCACGCTGGTGACGCAGGTGACGCACGCGATCGAGCACCGCTTCGACGTGGAAGGGCGCGTGAAATGACGCAGGACACGAACGCCACGCCCTACATCGTCTGCCAGGACGTGCGCAAGGCCTTCGGCAGCCACGAGGTGCTCAAGGGCGTCTCGACCGTGTTCCGCACGGGCGAGGTCACGGTCATCATCGGCGCCTCGGGCTCGGGCAAGAGCACGCTGCTGCGCGCCATCAACCGCCTGGAGCCGCACGACAGCGGCAGCATCGCCATCGACGGCGTGGAAGTGACCGACGACCCGCGCACGCTGCAACTGCAGCGCAGCGAGGTGGGCATGGTGTTCCAGCAGTTCAACCTGTTCGGCCACATGAGCGTGCTGGACAACGTGACCCTCGCGCCCCGGCGCATCCGCCGCACGCCGCGCGGTGAGGCCAACGACAAGGCCATGGCGCTGCTGCGGCGCGTGGGCATGCAGGACCATGCGCACAAATACCCCTGGCAGCTCTCGGGCGGCCAGCAGCAGCGCGTGGCCATCGCCCGCGCGCTCGCCATGCAGCCGAAGGTGATGCTGTTCGACGAGCCCACCAGCGCCCTCGACCCCGAGATGGTGCAGGAGGTGCTGGACGTGATGCGCGAGCTGGCACGCGGCGGCATGACGATGATCGTGGTGACGCACGAAATGGGCTTCGCCCGCGAGGTGGCCGACCGCGTGATGTTCTTCGACCAGGGCTGCATCGCGCACGACGCGCCGCCGGCCGAGTTCTTCGCCCGCCCGGCCAACGACCGCATCCGCGCGTTCATCGGGCGCATGGGCGCCTGAACCCTCATCCCCCAAAAACCATAGCTGCTCGCGCTCGCTATACAAGGGTTTCAGCATCGAAGCATACTGAAACCGGCTTACAACAAGCGCGACCAGCTCCTTTTTTTGACAAGCAACCGCATGCGTCCCGAACGCCAGGGCCTGCTGGCCCTCCTGGTGGTGGTCGTCGTCTGGGGCACCACCTTTCCCGCGATGAAGATGCTGTCGGCGTACCTGGACGCGCCGCAGATCATCTGGGCGCGCTTCGCCATCGCCCTGCTGGTGCTTGCGCCGATGTGGCGCGGCCTGCGCGCGGCCGAGCGGCGCTGGGGGCTGCTGCTGGGCGCGCTGCTGTTCCTGGCGTTCTGGCTGCAGATCGAAGGGCTGGCGCGCACCACCAGCAACCGCAACGCCTTCGTCACGGGGCTGAACGTGCTCGTGGTGCCGCTGCTGGCCATGGCCGTGCTGGGGCGGCGCTACGGCGGCGCGCTGTGGCTGGCCTGCGGCATGGCGCTGGCGGGCATGGTGCTGATGTTCCACGAGGACGCGCCGTGGAACCTGGGCGACACGCTCACGCTGGCGAGCACGCTGTTCTACGCCGTCTACATCCTGGCACTGGAGGAATGTGCGCGCCGCAACTCCGCGCAGCCGCTGCGCGCCACGCGCATGGCGGCCGTGCAGGCGCTGGTGATGTTCACCGCCGCCGGCGCGCTGGTGCTGGCGCGCCACGGCGGCGCTGCCACGTCGCTGCAGGCGCTGGCCGCGCTGCCCGGACCGGCGCTGGCGGCGCTGGTCTACCTGGGCGTGGTCGCCAGCGTGCTGGTGGTGACGCTGCAGGCCTGGGGCCAGCAGCGCGTGGACGCGATGCGCAGCGCCATCGTCTTCGGGCTGGAGCCGGTGTTCGCCGCCGCCACGGCCTGGGTGCTGATCGGCGAGCGGCTGGGCGTGGCGGGCCTGGCGGGCGCAGCGCTGATCGTGGCGGCGCTGGTGGTGAGCCAGATGCCGCCGCCTCCCGCAAGGCTCAGGGCGTCGTGAGCGGCACGTCCTCGGCGCGGCGCGGCGTGCCCATGGGCGCGCCGGCCTGTCCCTTGGCGACGGCGGCGAGGTCTTCCGCGCTGGGGTACTGGCCCAGCAGCCAGTAGTCGAACACGCGGCGCACGATGGGCGCGGCCGCGGCGGCGCCGAAGCCCGCGTTCTCCACGATCACCGCCACGGCCACGCGCGGCTCCTCCACGGGCGCGAAGGCGGCGAACAGCGAATGGTCACGCTGGTGCTCGGCCAGCAGCTGGGCGTTGTACTTCACGTTCTGCCCGAGGCTCACGGCCTGGGCGGTACCGGTCTTGCCGGCCGAGGTGTAGGGCGCACCCGCGAACACGCGCCGTCCCGTGCCGGCCTGGTTCACGGCCATGAGGGCGTTGTTCACGATGGCCACGTTCTTCGGCTTGAAGCCCAGGTTCTCGCCGGGCGGCTGCTGCACCTCGGTCACCTCGCCGGTCACCGAGTCCTTCACCGCCTTGATGAGGTGCGGGCGGTGGCGCGTGCCGCCGTTGGCCAGCGTGGCCTCGGCCACGGCGAGCTGCAGCATGGTGAAGTTGTTGTAGCCCTGGCCGATGCCCAGCGACACGGTTTCGCCCGAATACCAGCGCTTGGCCTCGGGGCGCTTGTAGGCATTGCGCTTCCACTCGGTGCTGGGCAGCACGCCGCGCAGCTCGCCGCCGAGGTCGATGCCGGTGATCTGGCCGAAGCCCAGCGGCTTCATGAAGTCGTGGATGGCGTCCACGCCCATCTCGACGGCCAGCGAATAGAAATAGGTGTTGCTCGAATACTGGATGGCGCGGTGCATGTCCACGCCGCCCAGCCCGCCTTCGTGGCTGCGGAAGGTGCGCCCGCCGTAGTTGAAGAAGCCGGGGTCGTTGAACACCGCCGTGGGGTTGCGCTTGCCCAGCTCCAGCGCGGCCAGGGCCATGAAGGGCTTGTAGGTGGAGCCCGGCGGGTAGGTGCCGCGCAGCGCGCGGTTGAGCAGCGGCTTGTTGATGGACTCGTTGAGCGCCTGCCAGTTCTCCTGGTCGATGCCGTCCACGAACAGGTTCGGGTCGAACGTGGGCTTGGAGACCAGCGCCAGCACCTCGCCGTTGCGCGGGTCCAGCGCCACCAGCGCGCCGCGCCGGTCGCCGAACATCTCCTCCACGAGCTTTTGCAGCTTGATGTCCAGCGACAGCATGACCGTGCCGCCGGGCGTGGCCGGGTGGCTGTTGAGGCGCCGCACCGCGTGGCCGCCAGCCGAGGTCTCCAGGCGCTCGAAGCCGGTGTGGCCGTGCAGCGTGGACTCGAAGCTCTGCTCCACGCCGAGCTTGCCGATGTAGTCCGTGCCGCGGTAGTTGGCCGCGTCGTCCGAGTCCTCGATGCGCTCCTTCTCGCGCTGGTTGATGCGGCCGATGTAGCCGATGGCGTGACTGGCCACCTCGCCCATCGGGTAGTTGCGGAACAGGCGCGCCTTGATCTCCACGCCGGGGAAGCGGTAGCGCTGCGCCGCGAAGCGCGCCACCTCCTGGTCGGTCAGACGCGTGCGGATGGGCAGCGACTCGAAGCTGCGCGACTCGTCCATGAGCCGCTTGAAGCGGCGCCGGTCGCGCTGCTGGATGTCCACGATCTTGGCCAGCTCGTCGACCGTCGCCTCCAGGTCGATCGCGCGCGAGGGCGTGATCTCCAGCGTGTAGGCCGAGTAGTTGGTGGCCAGCACCACGCCGTTGCGGTCCAGGATCAGCCCGCGGTTGGGCACGATGGGCACCACCGCCGTGCGGTTGCTCTCGGCCTGGTCCGCCAGGTCTTCGTGGCGCATGACCTGCAGCACCACCAGCCGCCAGACGATGAGCAGGAACGCCAGGAGCACCACCGCGCCCACCACGAACACGCGCAGGCGAAAGCGCGACGCATCGGCCTCGACGTTGTGCAGCTCGGTCATTGCGCCGGCCCGCTGCGCCCAGCCTCACCCGTCCGATGGCTGCGGAGCAAGCCATGCCAGCGGACGCCGTGGAGCTGGCTTTGCCAGGCCACCGGCGTCGTCCCCCTGGAGGGGGAAGGCGCGAAGCGACTCAGGGGGTGGTTCATAGCGGCCGGTTGTCGTCCTGGTCGGGCGGACGGCGCTGGGGTGCGAGCAGCAGCCAGCTCGCCAGCGGCCAGATCACCGCCTCCAGCAGCGGGGCGGCCACGCCGTCCAGCCCGGGCAGCAGGCCGCCGCCGGCCATGCGCAGCAGCAGCTCCAGCGCGTGCGCGCCGGCGAAGAGCGGCAGCAGCTGCAGCGCCTGCGCCAGCGGGCCGAACCACAGCAGGCGCCGGTTCGACAGGTGCACGGCGAACATGAGCGCGCAGTAGACCAGCGCATGCTGGCCCAGCAGCGCGGACTGGTGCACGTCGATGCACAGCCCCATGGCGAAGGCCAGTCCCATGCCCACGCGCTGGGGCTGGTGCATGCCCCAGAACGCGAGCAGCACCATCACCCAGTCGGGCGTCCACACCACGCGGCCCAGCGGCAGCATGTTCAGCGCCAGGGCTGCCACCAGGCTGGCCGCGATGAAGGCGGGGCTGACGGGCAGCAGCAGCTGCTGCCCCTTGGGCATGATCATTTGCGGCCTCCGCGCTTGGGCGCCTGCGGCTCGGGCGCGGGCCGCGGCGGCAGGCTGGCCCCCTCGGCCGTTTCGCCGGTCAAGGGCTGCAGCACCATCACGTGGCGCGCACCGTAGACCTGGGCCAGCGGCGCGCAGTAGATGCGGGCGAAGGTGGAGTCCGCGCGCCGCTCCACGCGGATCACGCGGGCCACGGGCAGGCCTGGCGGGTACAACCCGTCCACGCCGCTGGTGGTGAGCAGGTCGCCCTCCTGCACGTCGGCGTTGCCGGGGGTGAAGCGCAGCTCCATGCCGCCGCCGTGGCCCATCGTCGGGTCGCCGTAGGCCACGCTGCGTGCGCCGGTGCGCAGGTTGAGCACGGGGATGGCCTGGTCGCGGTCGATGAGCAGCGTGACCTCGCTGAGCATGGGATAGACGCGCGTGACCTGGCCCAGCACGCCCGAGGCGTCCATCACGGGCGAACCGGGCTCCACGCCGGCGAGCTGCCCGCGGTCCACCATGATGCGGCGGGTGTAGGGGTCCGCCGTGTCGTAGATCACCTGTGCGGCCTGGGCAGGGGTCTGCAGGCGTTCGCGCAGCGCGAGCAGCTGGCGCAGCTCGGCGTTCTCGCGCAGGAGCTGGTCGGTTTCGCCCGCGCGCACCGCCATCTGCGCCATCTGCCGGCGCGCCGCGTCGGTGCCGGCCTGCGCCTCCTGCAGCGACTGGAAGTAGCCCGCGCCCTGGCCGGCGAACTCCACCGGCTGCAGCATCAGCCACTGCAGCGGGTACAGCACCGTGGCCACGCCCTTGCGCAGCGGCTCGGTGACGTGGAAGCGCGCGTCCGCCACCATCAAAAACAGCGCCAGGGCGCTGTAGAGGGCGAGACGCGAGAGCGGGGAAGGCCCCTGCCGGAGAAAGGACGGCGCCGAGCGGTCCAGGGTTCCCAGGGGCATATACGATCAGCTATCCACGCGCGTGCGTCACGCGCAACGCGTGAAACTGGCGCGCCCCAAGCGAGGGCCGCCGCGCAAGGGCCGCCCCGCCGCGCTGGCGGCGTCCCACTTCCCGCAGCGCGCAGCACTGCGAGAGAAGGGGGAAGCGGCGCAGCCGCTCAGGGGGATGCCCATATTCAATCACTGGTGAAGATGCTGCCCTGGCGGTCCATACGCTCCAGCGCGATGCCGCAGCCGCGCACCACGCAGGTCAGCGGCTCCTCGGCCACGAGCACGGGCAGGCCGGTTTCCTCGGCCAGCAGGCGGTCCAGGTCGCGCAGCAGCGCGCCGCCGCCGGTGAGCATCATGCCGCGCTCGGCGATGTCGGCGCCCAATTCCGGGGGCGTCTGCTCCAGCGCGTTCTTGACGGCGGAGACGATCTGGTTGAGCGGCTCGGTGAGCGCCTCCAGCACTTCATTGCTGGAGATGGTGAAGCTGCGCGGCACGCCCTCGGAGAGGTTGCGGCCCTTGACCTCCATCTCCTTGACCTCGGAGCCGGGGAATGCCGAGCCGATGTGCTTCTTGATGGACTCGGCCGTGGGCTCGCCGATCAGCATGCCGTAGTTGCGGCGGATGTAGTTGATGATGGACTCGTCGAACTTGTCGCCGCCCACGCGCACGCTGCCCTTGTAGACCATGCCGCCCAGCGAGATCACGCCGACTTCGGTGGTGCCGCCGCCGATGTCCACGACCATCGAGCCGGACGCTTCGGACACGGGCAGGCCCGCGCCGATGCCGGCGGCCATGGGCTCCTCGATCAGGTAGACGGCGGTGGCGCCTGCCGCCTCGGCCGCATCCTTGATGGCGCGGCGCTCGACCTGAGTGGAGCCGCAGGGCACGCAGATGATGATGCGCGGGCTGGGCGTGAGCACCGAGCGCGGGTGCACCATCTTGATGAACTGCTTGATCATCTGCTCGGTGATGACGAAGTCGGCGATCACGCCGTCCTTCATCGGGCGGATGGCCTCGATGTTGCCGGGCACCTTGCCGAGCATGGCCTTGGCCTCGTGGCCGACGGCCTGGATGACTTTCTTGCCGTGGGGGCCGCCTTCGTGGCGGATGGCGACGACCGAAGGCTCGTCGAGCACGATGCCCTTGTCACGGGCGAAGATCAGGGTGTTGGCGGTGCCAAGGTCGATGGCCAGGTCGGTGGAGAAGTACCGACGGAATGCTCCGAACATGCAGGGATCCTCTCAGGCACGGCATGCACGTCGGCCTGCCGTCGCCGGAAATCTAGGGGGTGTTTGTGGGCTTTTTTCGCACAATGACCGGCGGTAGGGAGGGTATTGCGGCAAAGCCGGGATAATAACGCATCCCCTGTGAATAACTTCCCATGGCACGGCCCGGATTGGAGCTTTACATCCGGTTTCCCTCGCCCTTTTCCCTATGGCACTGACACCCCAGGACATCGGCCGCATCGCCAATCTAGCGCGGCTGGAACTGAGCCCCGATGACAGTGAGCGCATGCTCACCCAGATCAACGGTTTCTTCGGCATCGTCGAGAAGATGCAGGCTGTGGATACCAGCGGCATCGCACCCCTGCCGCACCCTGTCGCCGCGATCCAGGAAATCGCCCTGCGATTGCGCGACGACGTGGCCAGCGAGCCGAACCAGCGCGAGGCCAACCAGCAGAGCGCCCCCGCCGTCGAACGCGGCCTGTTCCTCGTGCCCAAGGTGATCGAATGAGTTCCACCGCACTGCATGACCTGGGCGTGGCCCAGTTGGCCGCCGAGCTGCGCGCCAAGCGCGTTTCGGCCGCCGAGGCTGCCCGGCACTTCCTCGACCGCGCCAAGGCGCACCAGAACCTGGGCGCCTACGTCGCCATCGACGAGGGCGCCACGCTCGCCCAGGCGCGCGCGCAGGATGCCGCGATCGCCGCCGGCACCGCCGCGCCGCTCGCGGGCGTGCCGATCGCGCACAAGGACATCTTCGTCACGCGCGACTTCCCGAGCACCGCCGGATCGAAGATGCTCGACGGCTACCGCTCGCCGTTCGACGCCACGGTGGTCACCAAGCTGGCCGAGGCCGGCTGCGTGACGCTCGGCAAGCTCAACTGCGACGAGTTCGCCATGGGCTCGGCCAACGAGAACTCCGCCGCCGCCCCCGTGGGCTTCGACGCGCCCGCGCCGGTGCGCAACCCGTGGGACGCGGAGCGCATCCCCGGCGGCTCCTCGGGCGGCAGCGCCGTGGCCGTGGCCGCGCGCCTCGCGCCCGCCGTGACGGGCACGGACACGGGCGGCTCGATCCGCCAGCCCGCGTCGTTCTGCGGCATCACGGGCATCAAGCCGACCTACGGGCGCGCGAGCCGCTACGGGATGATCGCGTTCGCGTCGAGCCTCGACCAGGCCGGCCCGATGGGCCGCAGCGCGGAAGACTGCGCGCTGCTGCTCTCGGCCATGTGCGGCCCCGATCCCGACCGCGATTCGACGAGCCTGGACGTGCCCGCTGAGGACTTTTCCGCCAAGCTCAATGATTCGCTGGACGGCCTGCGCATCGGCATCCCCGCCGAGTTCTTCGGTGAAGGCCTGCAGGATGACGTGCGCGCCGCCGTCGAGGGCGCGCTCAAGGAATACGAGAAGCTCGGCGCCAAGCTGGTGCCCATCAGCCTGCCGCGCACCGAGCTGTCGATCCCCGTGTACTACGTCATCGCGCCTGCCGAGGCCTCGTCCAACCTCAGCCGCTTCGACGGGGTGAAGTTCGGCCACCGCGCCAAGGACTACACCGACCTCGTGGACATGTACAAGAAGACCCGCGCCGAGGGTTTTGGCGACGAGGTCAAGCGCCGCATCATGATCGGCACCTACGTGCTCTCGCACGGCTACTACGACGCCTACTACCTGCAGGCGCAGAAGATCCGCCGCATGATCGCCGACGACTTCCAGCAGGCGTTCAAGAGCTGCGACCTGATCGCCGGCCCCGTGGCCCCCAGCGTGGCCTGGAAGCTCGGCGAGCACGGCAGCGACCCTCTCGCCGACTACCTGGCCGACATCTTCACCCTGCCCGCGTCGCTGGCCGGCCTGCCCGGCATGAGCGTGCCCGCGGGCTTCGGCGCGCACGGCATGCCCGTGGGGCTGCAGCTGATCGGCAACTACTTCCAGGAAAGCCGATTGCTCAACGCCGCGCACCGGCTGCAACAGGCGACCGACTTCCACCTCCGCGCACCGGAGGGCATCTGACATGACCGCGAAACTGATCCAGGGCTACGAGGTCGTCATCGGCTTCGAGACGCACGCCCAGCTCGCCACGCAATCGAAAATCTTCAGCCGCGCCAGCACGGCCTTCGGCGCGGAACCGAACACGCAAGCCTGCGCGGTCGATCTGGCGCTGCCCGGCACGCTGCCGGTGATGAACCGCGAGGCGGTCGCCTGCGCTATCAAATTGGGACTGGCACTCGGCTCCCACATTGCGCCAGAGAGCATTTTCGCGCGCAAGAACTACTTCTATCCCGACCTGCCCAAGGGCTACCAGATCAGCCAGTTCGAGATCCCCGTGGTGCAGGGCGGCGAGGTGTCGTTCTACCTCGGCGACGAGAAGAAGACCGTGCGCCTGGTGCGCGCGCACCTGGAGGAAGACGCGGGCAAGTCGCTGCACGAGGACTTCGTCGGCCAGTCGGGCATCGACCTGAACCGCGCGGGCACGCCGCTGCTGGAAATCGTGACCGAGCCCGACATGCGCGGCACGGAAGAAGCCGTGGCCTACGCGCGCGAGCTGCACAAGATCGTGACGTGGATCGGCATCTGCGACGGCAACATGCAGGAGGGCTCGTTCCGCTGCGACGCCAACGTCTCCGTGCGCAAGCCGGGCCAGCCGCTGGGCACGCGGCGCGAGATCAAGAACCTGAACTCGTTCAAGTTCATGCAGCAGGCCATCGACTACGAGATCCGCTGGCAAATCGAGCAGATCGAGGACGGCCACGCGATCCAGCAGGCCACCGTGCTGTTCGACCCCGACACGGGCGAGACGCGCGCCATGCGCACCAAGGAGGACGCGGCCGACTACCGCTACTTCCCCGATCCCGACCTGCCGCCGCTGCGCATTGCCGCAAGCTGGATCGACGAGGTGAAGGCCCGCATGCCCGAGCTGCCGCGCGCCATGGCCGCGCGCTTCGTGGAGCAGTACGGCCTGCCGGAATACGACGCGACCACGCTCACGCAGAGCCAGGCGATGGCTGCCTACTTCGAGGATGCGGCGAAGGCCAGCGGCGCGGCCAAGCTCGCGTCGAACTGGGTGATGGGCGAAATTTCGCGCCGCCTGAACGCCGAAGAGATCGGAATCGAGCAGGCCAAGGTCGGCAGCGCGCAGCTGGCCGCGCTGATCCGCCGTATCGGCGACGGCACGATCAGCAACAACGCGGCGCGGCAGGTGTTCGACGCGCTCTGGAGCGGCGAGGGCAGCGACGTGGATGCGGTGATCGAGGCCAAGGGCCTCAAGCAGATGAACGACACGGGCGCCCTGGAGGCGATCATCGACGAGGTGATCGCCGCCAACCCCGCGAACGTGGAGCAGTACAAGGCCGGCAAGGACAAGGCGTTCAACGCGCTCGTGGGCCAGGTGATGAAGGCCAGCAAGGGCAAGGCCAATCCGGCGCAGGTCAACGAGCTGTTGAAAGCCAAATTGGCCTGAAGCGCTTTCCAGCCAAGCGCTGGCAGCTATCAAAAAGAGAGGGCTCCCTGGGGGAGCCCTTTTTCCTGTTCAGCGCGTACCGGGTGGCGGCGTCCACTGTTCGGCGGATGCGCGCTGGGCCGCCCAGAGCTGGCGCAGCTGGGCCAGCTCGGCGTCGAAGCGCTGGGCAATGCGGCGCTTTTCCTGGTCCTGCGCAGCGATGAAGCGCTGCTGCTCGGCTACGGCCTCGTCGTTCTCGGCGATCTGGCGCTGCAGCTTCGCAGGGGCCTTGGCGGGGTCGCGGCGGTAGAACTCCAGCTCCACGTCGATGCGCTTGCGCTCGCCGCGCAGGTCGGCGATGCGCTTGTGCGCCACGGCGACCACTTCGTCCACCTGCGCGAGGGCGTTCAGGCGCTCCTCGCGGTGCGTGGCCTCGTCGGGGTAGCGGGCCAGCAGCACGCGCTCGCGGCGGCGCTCCTCGGCGATGCGGGCGCGCTGCTCGGCCTCCTTGCGGCGCTGCACCTCCTGGGCGGCGCGCTCATGCTCGGTGAGCGTGGGGCCGATGCGGCGGCGCTCGGCGCCGGTGTGGTCCAGGATGCGCTGCTCGCGGTCGATGCAGTCGGCGATGGGACGGTCGGCCGTGATGCGGCGGCCACTCTTGTCGATGCAGGTGTAGACCTCCTGCGCGGGCTTGTCCTGCTGCGCCCACACGGGCGCCATACCCGACGCCGCCAGCGCGCAAAGCACCGCCGCGCCGCACCTGCCGATCCGCCCTGCTGCACCTGCTTTCAAGTCCCTGCCCCCCGCGCTGCCGCTATTCGTCGTTGACGCCGTAGCGCTGGCGGTAGGCCAGCACCCGTTCGTGGTGGTCGTGCATTTGTGCATCGCCACCGCTTGCCGATAGATATTGCAATAAGTCTGCCAGTTTGGCGATAGCGCAGACCTGCATGCCCAGCTCGCGCCGCACATACTGCACGGCGCTGTGATCCACGTCACGCCCGTTCTCGGTGGCCTTTTCCTGGCGGTCGAGCGCGATGGCGATGGCGTGCGGCGTGGCGCCCGCGGCGCGGATCAGGGCGATGGATTCGCGCGCGGCGGTGCCGGCGCTCATCACGTCGTCAATGATGAGCACGCGGCCCTGGAGGGGCGCGCCGACCAGCGTGCCGCCCTCGCCGTGGTCCTTGGCTTCCTTGCGGTTGTAGGCGAAGGGCACGTTGCGGCCCAGGCGCGCCAGCTCCACGGCCACGGTGGCGCCCAGCGGGATGCCCTTGTAGGCGGGGCCGAAGAGCATGTCGAACTCGATGCCGCTGGCCACCAGGGCCTGTGCATAGAATTGCGCGAGGCGGCCCATCTTGGCGCCGTCGTCGAACAGGCCGGCGTTGAAGAAATACGGGCTCATGCGGCCTGCCTTGGTCTTGAACTCGCCAAATCGCAGCACGCCCGCCTCCACCGCGAACCGCACGAACTCCTGTGCCAGATCCTGGCCCTGCCGCTCCACCATGACTTCTTCCTTGTTCAAATTAACCAGTCTCAACCTCAACGGCATCCGCTCGGCCACGTCCAAGGGCGTGGAGGCGTGGATCGCCCAGAACCGCCCGGATTGTATTTGCGTGCAGGAGATCAAGGCCCAGGCGGGCGACGTGCAGGGCCGCTTCGAGGAGCTCGCGGGCCTGAAGGGCCACTTCCACTTCGCGGCCAAGAAGGGCTATTCGGGCGTGGGCATCTACACGCGCCACGCGCCGAGCGACGTGGTGGTGGGCTACGGCTGCAACGAATTCGACCCCGAAGGCCGGTACGTGGAGCTGCGCTTCGACACGCCCGCGCGCAAGATGTCGATCATCAGCGCGTATTTTCCGAGCGGCTCCTCAGGCGAGGAGCGGCAGTTGGCCAAGTACCGCTTCTTGGCCAACTTCCACCCGCACCTGATGCGGCTGAAGGCCGAGCGCGAGTTCATCCTATGCGGCGACATCAACATCGCCCACCAGCAGGCCGACCTGAAGAACTGGCGCAGCAACCAGAAGAACAGCGGCTTTCTGCCCGAGGAACGTGCGTGGATGACAAAGCTGTTGCACACGACTGACGAAGGCGGCGGCCTCGTGGACGTGTACCGCCTGCTGCAGCCCGACACCACGGATGCCTGCTACACATGGTGGAGCAACCGCGGCCAGGCCTATGCGAACAACGTGGGCTGGCGGCTGGACTACCACCTGGCCACGCCGGCCCTCGCGCGGCTGGCGCGCACCGAGGAAATCTACCGCGCACAGAAGTTCAGCGACCATGCGCCCATCACGGTGGGCTATGAGCTGGCGCTCTGAATTCAGGAGCTGCTTGCGCTTGGTATTTGCCGATTTCCCTATCATTTGATACGGAAAACAGCCTGCTACAAGCGCAAGCAGCTCCTGATTCGATAGCTCACCCGCGCGCCGCCATGTGGCGCTGCGCGCTCTCCCAGCCCAGCTCAGCCAGCGGACCGGCCTTGGCCCCCGTCTCCTGCGCGTCCTCCGCAGCCGCATTGCCATCAAACGCGCGCTGGGCGATGCCGTGCAGGATGGCCGCCATGCGGAACAGGTTGTAGGCGATGTAGAAGTCCCAATCGCCTGCCGCATCACGGCCGGTGGCGTCGCCGTACCAGGCGATGTACTCTGCCTCCTGCGGAATGCCCAGCGCGGCCAGGTCCAGCCCGCCGATGCCACGCCACAGGCTGGGCGGGATGCGCCAGGCCATGCACTGGTAGGACAGGTCGGCCAGCGGGTGGCCGAGGGTCGACAGCTCCCAGTCCAGCACGCCGATGACGCGCGGCTCGGTGGGGTGGAAGACGAGGTTGTCCAGCCGGTAGTCGCCGTGCACCAGCGTGGTCTCGTCGCCCGCGGGCAGGTGCTCGGGCAGCCAGTCCATGAGGCGGTGCATGGCGTCATTCATCGGCAGCGTGGATTCGCGGCACTGGCGCGACCAGCGGGCGATCTGGCGGCCCACGTAGTTGCCCTCCTTGCCGTAGTCGCCCAGGCCCACGGCGCGGTAATGAACGGCATGCAGCGCGGCGATCACGCGGTTCATCTCGCGGTAGATGGCGCGGCGCTCGTCGGGATGCATGCCGGGCAGCGACTGGTCCATGAGCACGCGGCCCTGGAGGAATTCCATCACGTAGAACGGCGTGCCCAGCAGCTCGCTGCCCTCGCAGTAGTGGAGCATGCGCGGCACGGGCACATCGGTATCGGCCAGCGCCTTCATCACGCGGTATTCGCGGTCGATGGCGTGGGCCGAGGCGATGAGCGTTCCCGGCGGCTTCTTGCGCAGCACGTAGTCGCGCCCTTCGCCCGCCGTGATGCGGTAGGTGGGGTTGGACTGGCCGCCCGCGAGCACGCGCACCTCCAGCGGCGCGCTGCCCGCCAGGCCCTGGGCGCGCAGGTAGTCGCCGAGCGCTTCCACCGGCAGGGGATTCGCGGGGCCGCTCATAGCGAACTCACCAGGTGCGCGCCGTCGACGGCCAGCGTGGCGCCCGACATGGCCGCGCCCGCGTCGGAGGCCAGCAGCAGCAGCGGGCCGTCCAGGTCGGCCACTTCGCCGAAGCGGCGGCTGGGGATGCGCGCGCGCAGCTTGTCGCCCGCGGGGCTGGTGAGGAAGTCGCGGTTCAGGTCGGTCACCACGTAGCCGGGCAGCAGCGCGTTCACGCGGATGCCGTGGCGCGCCAGCTCCAGCGCCAGGGCCTTGGTGGCCTGGATCACGCCCGCCTTGGAGATGGCGTAAGGCGCCACGCCGCCCGTCACGCGCTCGCCCAGGATGGAGGCCACGTTGACGATCGCGCCGCCCTTGCCCGCCGCCACCATGCGGCGCGCGGCCTCGGTGGCCACGAGCCAGTTGCCCTTGAGGTTGGTGCCGAGCACGTGGTCGAAGTCTTCCTCGGTCTGCTCCAGCACGGGGCGCGTCACCGTCACGCCCGCGTTGTTGACCACCACGTCGGGCACACCCCAGGCGCCCACGGCGTCGAGGCAGGCGCGCACGCTGGCGTTGTCGGTCACGTCGAGGGAAAACGCGCGGGCTTCGCCGCCCTGCGCGGCGATGGCCTCCACCACGCCCTGCAGCTTGTCCACGCGGCGCGCGGCCAGGGCCACGCGCGCGCCGGCGGCGGCCAGCACCTGGGCGAAGTGCGTGCCCAGGCCGCTGGAGGCGCCGGTCACCAGCACCAGCTTGCCTTGCAGGCCGAATCGGTCGATCGTGCCCTTCATGCGGCACCCCCTTCGCGCAGCAGTTCGGCCTCGGCCTTTTCGGCCAGGTGGGCGAGCTTGCGCGCCATGCTCCAGCGGTGCACCTCGCTCGGGCCGTCGTAGATGCGGAAGGCACGCATGTCGGTGAAGATGCGCATCACCGGCGTCTCGCCCGTCACGCCCTGGCCGCCGAGCATCTGCACGCTGCGGTCCACCACGCGCCACTCGGCCTCGGAGCAGACGACCTTGGCGCGGCTCGACTCGAAGTTGCACTTCTCGCCCTGGTCCAGCAGCCAGGCCGTGTGCCAGATGTGCAGGCGCGCGGTGTGCAGGTCCATGTCGTTGTCGGCCAGCATGAAGCCCACGCCCTCGTGCTCCACCAGCGGCTTGCCGAAGGCGTGGCGCTTGCGCACGTAGTTCAATGCCGTGTCGTGCGCGCGGCGCGCCTGGCCCAGCCAGCGCATGCAGTGCGTGAGCCGCGCGGGCGCCAGGCGCACCTGCGCGTAGCGGAAGCCCTTGCCGATCTCGCCCAGCACATCGGCGGTGGGCACGCGCAGGTTCTCGAAGTGCAGCACGCCGTGGCCGCCGGTGAAGCAGGAGTCCATCGCGTCCATGTTGCGCTCCAGCGTGATGCCGGGGCGGTCCATGTCCGACAGGAACATGGTGGCCGAACCGTCCTCCATGCGCGCCATGATGATGGCGTAGTCGGCCCCGTCGGCACCGGTGATGAACCACTTGCGGCCGTTGATGACGTAGTCGTCGCCGTCGCGCACCGCCGTGGTCTGCAGCATCGATGGGTCCGCGCCTGCGCCGGGGGAGGGCTCGGTCATCGCGAAGCACGAGCGCAGCGCGCCCTCCACCTGCGGGCGCAGCCAGCGCTCCTTTTGCGCGGGCGTGGCCACCTCCTCCATCAGGTGGATGTTGCCCTCGTCGGGTGCGTGGATGTTGAGGGCCGTTGGGCCCAGGCGCGAATAGCCCGCTTCCTCGAATACCATGGCCTTCTCCACGTGCGTGAGGCCCATGCCGCCCATCTCGCGCGAGGCGTGGGGCGTGAGCAGGCCCGCCGCCCTGGCGCGCGCCACCAGCTCGCGGCGCAGCGGCTCGTCGGGGCCATGGTGGGACTGGCGCGGGTCGTTCTCGAGCGGAATGACCTGCTCGGCGATGAACCGGCGCACTTTGTCGCGCAACGCGACCAACTCGGGCGAAAGGGAAAAGTCCATGGAAAAGATCTCCTGATCGGCGATAATTGCCCCATCATATTGTTGAGCAATATTGATGGCAATACCCATGACCGACGAAACCGATACACCCACCTCCGCCGCCGACGCGGTGTTCCACGGCATCGTGCAGGGATTGGCGCTGCAGAAGTTCGTGCCCGGCCAGCGGCTCGTGGAGGTGGACCTGGCCGCGCAGTTCGGCGTGAGCCGCAACTCCGTGCGCGAGGCGCTGCAGCGCCTGGCCGCCCAGGGGCTGGCGGATCTGCACCGCAACAAGGGCGCGGCCATCCGCGCGCTGTCGCCGCAGGAAACCCTGGAAGTGCTCGACGTGGCCGAGCGCATGACCGGCCTGCTCGCGCGCAGCGCCGCACGCCGCATCGCAGCCGGCGCCTCCGGCGCGGCCGTCGAGCAGGCGCTGGCCCAGCTCCACACTGCCGACGGCGCGCAGGATCCCGACGCCTTCGCCCACGCCCGGCGCGCCTTCTACCGCGCCCTGCTGGACACCAGCGCCAGCCGCGAGTTGCGCCGCCTGCTGCCGACCATCCACATGCCCATCGTCTACGCCCAGCACCGGCCGGCGGCGCTGCAGCGCATCCGCATGCGCGACTACCGGGCGATGGGCGAGGCCGTCATCCAGGGCGACGAGGACGCTGCGGACGCTGCGGGCATGGCGCACGTGCGCAACGTGCGCGAGGCGATCGAGGCGGCCCTCTCCCCCGACCGGGCTCAGGCGAGGCGATAGAACCGCGCCGCGGTATCGCGGTAGAGCTGCCGCTTCTCGTCCTCCGACATGCCCGCGGTGATCCGCTTGAAGGTGTTCCACAGCACCTGGTAGCTGCACGTGCCCTTGTCCACGGGGAAGTTGCTCTCGAACATGCAGCGCGACGGTCCGAAGATTTCGATGCAGGTGAGGATGTAGGGGCCCCAGGCCTGCGCCAGCTCCGCGGAAGTGGGCGGCCTGTCCGCCTGGTGGAATCCAAAGCCGAACACGCTCATGCCCAGGCCGCCGAGCTTGATGCAGACGTTGGGCAACTGGGCGAACTTCTGCAGCAACCGTTTCCATTCGGCAAAGACGGCATCCCGCTGCCCCGCATAGGGGCCCACGCCCAGGGGCACGCCAATGTGGTCGATCACCACAGGGATGTCGGGAAAGGCGCACGCCAGGTCATGGAGTTCGTCGAGCTGGGTGTGATAGGCCCAGGAGTCGAACGTGAGCCCGAAGCGCGCGAGCGTGGCATAGCCCTCGCGGAACTTCGGATCCATGTAGAGGTGCAGCGGCGGAGAGTGCATCACGCCGTACTGGAACTGCGTATGTGCGGCCGCGTGGCAGCGGATGCCGCGAAAGCGCCCCGCTGCGGCCTGCAGGTGCGCGGTCAGGGTTTCCTCGACGCGTGCGCCCAGCGTGAAATCCGCGAAGCCCACGATGCCCTCGCAGACCCGCGTGCCCGCCTGCGCGGCGTTGGCGCTGGCGGCGATGGCCACGACACGCTCCGTCTCGCCCACCGGGCGCAGGTGCTCGGGGCCGTCCGTGCGGTAGCCGAAGCCCACCTGGATGAAGACCGTGGACTGGATGCGGTGCCCCGAACCCAGATCGGCGAGCAGGTCGTCCTGCATGTAGCCGCCCCACAGGGTGTCGGACAGGTGGTGATGCGGGTCGACGATGGGCAGCTCCGGCTCCAGCGGCGCCTCGTGGTGCCGTGCGAGCCATTGCGGACGGACTTCGGCGCGGGGGACGACGGGAAGGGTGCTCATGCTCAGATTCCGAGAAAGGCTTTTTGTACGAATGCGTCCTGCAGCAGTTCCTGGCCGGAGCCCGAGCGGATTACCGTGCCCTGCTCGAACACGTAGGCATGGTGCGCCATCTTGAGGGCGAGGCGCGCGTTCTGCTCCACCAGGATCACCGAGATGCCGGTCTCCCGGTTCAGGCGCACGATGGCCTGCGCGATCTCGGACACGATCTTGGGCGCGATGCCCAGCGAGGGCTCATCGAGCATGAGGATCTGCGGATGCGACATCAGCGCGCGGCCGATGGCCACCATCTGCTGCTCACCGCCGGAGAGCGAGCCCGCGAGCTGGTTGCGGCGCTCCTGCACGCGCGGGAACAGCGCGTAGACCTGCTCCAGCGAGCGGTTGCGCACCGCCGCCGAGCCGACGGTGTGCGCGCCCACCATGAGGTTCTCCCAGACGGTCATGCGCGGAAACAGCCGGCGCCCTTCGGGAGACAGCGCCAGCCCCATCGAGACCCGCTGCGCCGGGCCGGTGGCCTCGATGCGCTGCCCGTCCAGGTGGATGCTGCCGGCCGAGACTTTCTTCAGGCCCATCAGCGCCTTGAGCGTGGTGCTCTTGCCCGCGCCGTTGGAGCCGACGAGCGCCACGATCCGGCCGGCCGGCACCGTGAAGCCGATGCCGTGCAGCGCCTCCACCAGCCCGTAGTGGACAACGACATCCTTGACTTCAACCGTGGGCATCTTCGTCCACTCCCAGATAGGCTTCGATCACCGCGGGGTTGTTGCGCACCTCGTCGGGCGTGCCTTGCGCGATCTTCTGTCCCTGCACGAGCACGATGATCTTCTCGCAGGTGTTCATGACGAGCGCCATGTGGTGCTCCACGAACAACAGCGAGATCTCGTGCCGGTCGCGCAGCGTCTTGAGCAGGCCGCCGAACTCGGCGCATTCCTCGGGGTTGAGACCCGCGGCGGGCTCGTCGAGCAGCAGCAGCCGCGGCCGCGTCGCCAGGCCGATGGCGACGCCGATGCGCTTCTGGTGGCCGTAGGCCAGCCCCCCGGCCACTTCGTTGCGGTAGGGCGCCAGGCCCGTGATCTCCAGCACCTCGTCCACTTCCTCGCGCACCTTGCGCAGGGCGTTGCGGTAGCGTGCGGTCTGCGCGATCTGCGCCCACACGGGCACGTCGAAACGCGCCAGCGCGCCCCGGTACAGGTTCTCCTGCACCGTGGCGGTGGGGTACACCGTGGCCGACTGGAAGGTGCGCGCCAGTCCGTGGCGCACCACCTGGCTCGGTTTCATGCCCTCGATCTGCTGGCCCGCGAACTGGATGTTGCCGGCCGAGGGCGGCAGCGAGCCGCTGATCACGTTGAAGGCGGTGCTCTTGCCCGCGCCGTTGGGGCCGATCAGGCCGACGATCTCGCCCGCGTTGAGCTCGAAACTCAGATCCTTGACGGCAGCCAGGCCGCCGAAATAGCGGGACAGGCCATCCACCTTGAGCAGTGCGGTCATGCCTTGCCCCCCTTCCCTCGGAGCTTCGTGGCGATCCCCACCAGGCCACCCGGCAGGAACTTGAGCACCAGGATCAGCGTGATGCCGTAGAGGATGTTCTGCGTCTCGATCGCGCTGCGGAACAGCTCGGGCAGCGGCGTCATGATGAGCGCGCCCAGGATCGGCCCCAGCACCGACGCGCGGCCGCCGATCACCAGCATGACGATGGCCGCCACGGAAATGTGCTGGTTGAACGACTCGGGCGAGACGAAGCCCAGGTAGTGCGCCAGCAGCGCGCCCGCGAACCCGGCCATGGCCGAGCCCAGCACGAACGCGAACATCTGCGTGCGCTGGATGCCGATGCCGCTGGCCTCGGCCAGCTCCTGGTTGTCGCCCACGGAGTCCAGCGCCGTGCCCTGGGGCGTGCGGAACAGCGCGATCAGCAGCACGATGGAGGCGAAGGCGCAGACCGCCGCCAGCACGTAGAACGAGGTCTTGGTGTCGAACGCGAAGCCGAACATGGACGCAGGCGGAATATTGGCGATGCCGTTCGCCCCGCCTGTATGGCTGCCGCCCTCCAGCAGGATCAGCCGGAACAGCTCGCCAAAGCAGAAAGTCACGAGAACGAAGTACACGCCCTGCAGGCGAAGGATCACCGAACCGAGCAGGTAGGCCACCGCAGCGGCGACGGCCACGCCGAGCGCGACCGACAGCAGGAACGGCGCATGCCACTGGGTGGTGGCCATCACCGAGGCATAGGCGCCCATCCCCATGAATGCGGCGTGGCAGAACGACAGCTGCCCGGTGCGGCTGAGCAGCGACAGCCCGTTGACCAAGATGATGTTCAGGCAGACCAATACCGCCAGGTGCATGTAGAACGGGCTGCTGGTGAACAGTGGCAGGGCGAACAGAACCAGCAGGCCGGGCAGCCAGCGGCGCCAGTGCGCCTGCGGGTGTCCGGCGCCGGGGTCGGGGGCGCGAGGCTTCATGGTCGGGGCAGTGGAAGAGGCATGCATGGCGTCAGCGTCCAGACTTTCCGAGCAGGCCCGAGGGGCGGAAGATCAGCATCAGGATCACGAAGCCGAAGAGCAGCATGTCGGACATAGCGCTGGACATGAAGGTGTTGGCCCCGCTCTCCACCACGCCCAGCAGCAGGCTGGCGAGCGCGGCGCCGGGAATGCTCCCCAGCCCGCCGAGGATCACCACGATGAAGGCCTTGAGCAGAGGGGTCGAGCCGATGCTCGGCGAGACCGAGAACACCGGCGCCATCAGCGCGCCCGCCACGGCAGCCAGCGCCACACCGATGCCGAAGCCCAGCGGATACATGAGGTGCGAGCGGATGCCCTGGGCGCTGGCGATCTCGGTGTCCTGCACCACGGCACGCAGCGCGCGCCCGCCCTTGCTGTGCATGAGGAACAGGTAGAGCAGCGCCAGCACGGCGATGGAAAACGCCACCACGTACAGCCGCGACATGGGCAGCATGATGGGGCCGAGGGACACCACGCCTTCGGCCACCGGCGGCATGGACTGCGGATCCGGCCCGAAGAGCAGCAGGGCGCCGTTCTGCAGGATCATCCCCAGCCCGATCGTGCTGATCATCCCGTTGAGCTCGTTGCCGCGGAAGCCCTTGAGCACGACCACCTCGATGAGCCAGCCCGCGACCAGGGTCACGGCGAAGGTGGCAAGCACCGCCACCAGGAAAGGCAACTGGAACCGGGTGACACAGACATAGGCGACGAACGCGCCCAGCATGTAGAACTCGCCATGCGCGAAATTGACCACGCGCATGACGCCGAAGACCAGTGTGAAGCCAATGGCCATCAGCAGGTAGAGCAGCCCGATGATGAGGCCATTGGTCAATGCCTGACCAATGAGGAACGTGAAATCCACGGCGGTACCCAGCAGGTTCTGTGCTTACTTGCAGGCAGTGAGGGAGCAGGTGCTCTCGACCACTTCCTGCCCGTCCTGCACGCGCGCGATGTAGAACGGCGCGCTGATCTGGTGGTTGGAGCCGTAGACCTCCTTGCCCGTCCAGTTGAGGGTGCCCAGGATGCCCTTGAAGTCCTTGATGCCTTCGAGCGCCACGCGCACCTTGTCCGTGTCGGTGGTGCTGCCCGCCTGGCCAATGGCCTGGAACAGCATGCGCGTGCCGTCGTAGAACGCGGGGCTGAAACCGTTCATGCGCTTCTTGTACTTGCCGAAGTAGCGCTCGGCATAGGCCTTGACCTCCGCATTGGCGGGGTCGATCGGCGTGTTGACCAGCATGCCGTTGGTCGCGCCCGCGCCCGCCACGTTGACGATCTCGGTGGTGGCCGGGCCGCCGCTGCGGATGATGTGCCCCTTGAAGCCCAGCTCGCGCGCCTGCTTGACGATGAGGCCGGCGGTGCCCGGCGCATTGCCGTCGAGCTCGATGGCGTCCACGCCCTTGGCCATGATGCGGGTGAGCAGCGGCATCATGTCCACGCGCTCGCGTTCGAAGAACTCCTTGGCGTCCATCTTCGCGCCGGCCTTGGCGTAGGCCTTCTCCAGGTCCTGGGCGATCTGCTGGCCGGTCTCGTCGTTGGGGAACAGCGCGCCCACCTTCTTGATGCCCTTGGCCTTGACGATCCAGTCGATCTGGGGCTGCGATGTCTCCATCGTCGTCAGGTTGGGGCGGAAGCTGAACGGCTTGTCGGCCGCCAGGGCCTTGTCGGTGAAGCCCAGGGTCAGCATGACGACCTTGTTCTTCTCCATGATCGGGCCCACGGCCAGCGCGGCGGCCGAGCCCACGGGGCCGATCACGTACTTGACCTTGTCCTCGAACACCAGGCGGTTGGCGGCGGTGACGGCCTCGCCGGCCTGGTACTTGTCGTCATAGGCGACGACCTTGACCTTGTATTTCTTGCCGCCCACGTCGAGGCCGCCCTTGGCGTTCACGTCGTCGGCGGCCAGCTCGGTCGCGTACAGCATGGCCTGGCCCCAGGCGGCGCCCGCGCCGGACAGCGTCACGATGGCGCCGATCTTGAGTTCTTCCTGGGCGAATGCGCCGCAGCCCACGCACAGCAGCGAGGCGGCAAGGATTTTTTTCATGGTTGTCTCCTGGAGGATGGTTGGGGGTTGGAATGGAGTGCCGGCATGGCTCAGAGGGCTGCTATCTCGTCCAGCACGGGCAGGATGTATTTCCTGAACTGCGCGGGGTTCTCGCTCATCGGGAAATGCCCCAGCTCCTTCATGAGGGTCACCTTCGCGCCGGGAATGGTTTCGGCGGTGCGGATCGAGTCCTCGGGACTGCAGGAAAAGTCGTATTCGCCCGTCAGCAGGTAGAGCGGCGTGGCGGCCGTATCGATGCCGCCCAGCTTGCCGCGCAGGTCGGAATCCACGCGGTAGAAATACAAATCGCCCTTGAAGATCCCGGGGCCGCTCTGCTTGTATTGCCACAGGGTCTCATGGCGGTATTCGCTCGGGCTTTGCGGTGCGATCAGGCCTGACACCAGCGCGGCGCAGACCTCGCCGCCATGCACGTCGGGGCGGTTGAGCCAGCCCGTGTCGTACCAGGGCTGCTGGTGGTCAGCGCTCTCCAGGCCGATGAGCGCCCGGAATTCGGCGCCGTGGGCATGCGCCAGCTGCAGCACGATCCGGCCGCCGATCGAGCAGCCCATGACCACCGGCCTGTCCAGCCCCAGCGCGGCGCTGAACGCGCGGATCGTGGCCACGTAGCGCTCGGTGGTGAGTTCGTAGTCCCGCTCGTGGAAGCCGACGGGCGGATAGGACTTTCCGTGCCAGGGCATGTCGAACGCGATGACGCGGAATTTGCCAGTGATAGCGCCGTCGCTGAGCAGATGGCGGAACTGCCGGCCATCGGAGCCGGCCGTGTGCAGGCACAGCAAGGGAATGCCCTGGCCGCATTCCTCGAAATAGATGCGGCACGTCTCGCTCAGGACATCCACGTGGATGTAGCGGCCGACGATGGGCTCGATGCGGTCATTCATCTGGTGTCTCCTCGCTGGTGGTTCAGGCGCCCGCGGGCACGTGGCGCGGCATTTCCAGCACGTCCTTGAGGTACTGGAGATGCGAGAACAGCAGCCGGGTGTCCCCCTCGATCACCATCTCGCCCCGCTTGTGCAGGGCGAAGATGTCGTGCCAGCCGGGAAGAGGCACCTGGTCCCAGAGCCGCTCCCAGGCCTCGGCCGTTCCCTGCACGAAGAGCGCGCACGGATGGAACAGCGCGAACCGCTGCGTGACTTCGGCGACTTCGCCCTGGTGGATGCGCAGCAGAAACCGCGCCGTGCCGACGACGACGACGAGGTCGGCCGTCAACGCCCGGCCCCGGTGCACGAGGCAGGCGTTCGCGTTGACATGCGGCGCGAGGGACGCGAACCGCTCGGCCAGGGAGGTGTGCGTGGTGTGTGAGCTCATGCCGTTGCGCTCGGGTGGTTCAGCCGATCCCCGGCAGAAGGGGCGCCGCGGTCATGGACTGCAGGCGCTCGAAGCTCATCCCTTCGCACATCCAGCGGACTGCCAGCCCTTGCGCCGTGACGTCGATGACCGCGCAATCCGTGTAGATGCGGTCCACCACGCGCGCACCCGTGAGCGGGTAGGTGCACTCGGTGACGATCTTGGGCTCGCCCGCCTTGCTCACGTGCTCCATGACCACGAAGACCTGTCGCGCGCCGACCACGAGGTCCATGGCACCGCCCACGGCGGGGATCGCGTCGGGCGCGCCGGTGTCCCAGTTGGCCAGGTCGCCCAGGCTGGACACCTGGAACGCGCCGAGCACGGTCAGGTCGATGTGCCCGCCGCGCATCATGGCGAACGAGGTCACGTGGTCGGTGATGGATGCGCCCGCCAGCAGCGTGACCGGTTCCTTGCTCGCGTTGATGAGGCTCAGGTCCGCGGCGCCGCCCGCGGGCGCGGCGCCCATGCCCAGGATGCCGTTCTCGCTGTGCAGGATCACGTCGCGGCCCGGCGGCAGGCACTTGGAGATCAGCGTGGGGATGCCGATCCCCAGGTTGACGTAGCTGCCGTCGGGAATGTCGTTCGCGACCTTGGCCGCCATCTCGGCGCGGCTGAGCCGCCGGATATTCGCCCTCATGCCTGTCCTCCCACTTGCACCACGCGCTGCACGAAGATGCCCGGCGTCATCACATGCTCGGGCGCGAGCGTGCCCAGCGGCACCACCGCATCCACCTGCGCCACCGCCACCCGGGCGGCCATGCACATGACGGGGCCGAAGTTGCGCTCGGCGTTGCGGTACATGAGGTTGCCCCAGGGGTCGGCCGTCTGCGCCTTCACGAAGGCGAAGTCGCCGTGCAGCGGCTGCTCCAGCACGTAGCCCACGCCGTCGATGACGCGGGTTTCCTTGCCATCGGCCAGGCGGGTGCCGTACGAGGTGGGCGTGAAGAAGGGCCCCAGGCCAGAGCCCGCCGCGCGCATGCGCTCGGCCATCGTTCCCTGGGGCACGCATTCGAGTTCGATCCTGCCGGCGCGATACCACTCGGCGAATGCGACGGCGTTGGGCTCCAACGGGTTGGACGAGCGCGCGAACGAACACACCATGCGCCGCACGCGCCCGGCTTCCACCAGCTGGCTCAAGCCGATCTTGCCGTTGCCCGCGTTGTTGTTGACAATGGTGAGTTCGCGCGCGCCCTGGTCGAGCAGCGCGCAGACGAGTTCGGTGGGCACGCCGGAGATGCCGAAGCCGCCGATGAGGATCGTCGCCCCGTCGCGCACGTCGCGCACGGCCTCGTGCACCAAGGCAGTCACTTTGTTGAGCATGCCGGCTCCTTGCCTGGTGCGTTCACAGCGTTTCCTCCACGCCGAAGATCGCCGTGGACTGGCTCGACAGCGTGCCGCCGTTGCCGTGCGCCAGGGCGATGCGCGCATCCTTGACCTGGCGCGCACCGCACTCGCCGCGCAATTGCCGCACCGCCTCGATCACGAGGAAGATGCCGTACATGCCCGGGTGCACGCACGAGAGCCCGCCGCCGTTGGTATTGACCGGCAGCCGTCCGCCCGGCGCGATGCCGCCGTTCTCCACGAACGCGCCGGCCTCGCCCTTCTTGCAGAAGCCCAGGTCTTCGAGGAACAGCAGCGTGTTGATCGTGAAGGCGTCGTAGAGGCCCACCACGTCCACGTCCGAGGGCGCGAGGCCCGCCATCTCGAAGGCGCGCCGGCCCGACTCCGACGCGGCGGTGACGGTGAGGTTCTCCATGGACGAGATCTGCCGGTTCCACACCGCCGTGGCGTTGCCGAGCACGTACACAGGCTTGGGCACCTGGGCCTTGGCGCGGTCTGCGCGCATGAGCACGAAGGCGCCCGCGCCGTCGGTGACGAGGCAGCAGTCGCGCACCGTGAGCGGCGTGGAGACCATGCGCGCGGAGAGCACGTCGTCGATGCTGAGCGGATCGCGCATCACCGCCTCGGGGTTGAGCTGTGCCCAGCGGCGCGCGGCCACGGCCACCTCGGCGAGCTGCTCGCGCGTGGTGCCGAACTCGTGCATGTGGCGCGACGCGGCCAGCGCGTAGGACGTGAGCGGCTGGATCGGCGCGTAGGGGTGCTCGTAGGGCAGCGGGTCGATCAGGCGGAACGCCTCCGACATGGCCTTGCGCGAGAACGTGCCCGTCTTCTGCGTGCTGCCGTAGCACACGAGCACCGCATTGCACTGGCCGCTCTCCAACGCCAGCATCGCGGGCATCAGGTGGGCGATGAAGCTGGAGCCGCCCAGCATGGTGCTGTCGATGAACTGCGGCCGCAGGCCCAGGTATTCGGCCACCGGCAGCGCCCACATGCTGGCCGCCGAGCTGCAGGTGGCCAGGCCGTCGATGTCGCGCAGGGTGAGCCCCGCGTCGGCCACCGCCGCGAGCGCGGCCTGGCCCAGGATTTCCATGGCGCTGAAGCCAGGCGCCTCGCCGATGCCGGCATGACCCACGCCCACGATGGCGGCCTTGCCGCGCAGTTGCTGGAGACTCATTGCGCACCTCCCGCGCCTTGGGGAACGAAGACCACGAGCGGCTTGCCGTCCTGCTCCACGATGCGGGCCTGCACGCGCATGCCGATGCGCACCTGATCCTGCGGATGCTCCTGCACACGGCCCATCATGCGCACGCCTTCGTCCAGGTCGACGAGCACGATGGCGTAGTCGGTGCCGGTGCCGGGCTTGCCCATGACCACGCTGCAGGCATGGACGGTGCCCTGGCCGCGGGCATCGACCCAGCGCAGATCGGCGCTGCCGCAGTGCGGGCAGACAACCCGTGGGTAGAACACGTGCCGCGCACACGCGCCGCATTGCTGGACGCGAAGATGGCCCTGGGCCAGATGGTGGAGATAGGCGGCGTCGGGGCCGCCCAGGGATGGGGCGATGGCGGTCATGGTCGTTCAGGTGGGTTCGGTGGGCACCACGTAGCCGGAAAGGGACTCGCCCTGCGCCACGAGTTGCGCGAGCAGCGGCGCAGGCTCCCACAGCGGGCCGTGGAGGCGGTGGAATTCCTCGATGCGCGCGAGCACCTGGGGCAAGCCCACGGTGTCGGCATAGAACAGCGGGCCGCCGCGCGCGGCGGGAAAGCCGTAGCCGTTCACGTAGATCACGTCGATGTCGCTGCCGCGGCGCGCCACGCCGTCCTGCAGGATGCGCGCGGCCTCGTTGACGAGCGCGTACATGGTGCGCTCCACGATCTCCTCGTCGGTGATCGCGCGGCGCGTGATGCCCGACTCGCGGGCACACGCATCGATGATCGATTCCACGGCCGGATCGGGCACGGGCGCGCGGCTGCCCGGCTCGTAGCGGTAGAAGCCCGCGCCCGTCTTCTGCCCCAGGCGGCCCGACTCGCAGAGCCGGTCGGCGATGTGGCAGTAGCGCAGGTGCCTGGGGCGCGTAGGGGCCTGGCGCTTGCGCGCGGCCCAGCTGATGTCCAGGCCGGCCATGTCGCCCATGCGCAGCGGGCCCATGGCCATGCCGAAGCGCTCCACGGCCTGATCCACCCGCGCGGGGCTCGCGCCCTCCTCCAGCAGGAAGTGCGCCTCGCGCGTATACGGGCTCACCATGCGGTTGCCCACGAAGCCGTCGCACACGCCCACCACGGCGGGCACCTTGCCAATGCGCTTGGCCACGCCCAGCACCGTGGCGATCACGTCGGGCGCCGTGGCCCGGCCGCGCACGATCTCCAGCAGCTTCATGACGTGAGCGGGGCTGAAGAAGTGCAGTCCCACCACGTCCTGCGGACGGCGCGTCACGGCGGCGATGTCGTTGATGTCGAGCCGCGAGGTGTTGGTCGCCAGGATGGCGCCGGGCCTGGCTATGGCGTCCAGTTGCTGGAACAGGCCGTGCTTGACGGCGATGTCCTCGAAAGCCGCCTCGATGACCAGATCCGCCTCTGCGAGCTCCTGCATGGCCGTGGAGCCGTGGATGCGCGCCAGGCGGTCCTGCATCTGCGCCGCGTCCAGCTTGCCCTTGGCCACCGTGGCCGCGTAGTTGCGGCGGATCGTCTCCAGCCCCTTGGCGAGGGCCGCGTCGGTGACCTCGACCAGCGTCACGGCGTAGCCCGCATTGGCGAAGGCCATCGCGATGCCGCCGCCCATCGTGCCCGCGCCTATCACACCCACGCGCTGCACGGGGCGCAGGGCCGCGCCCTGCGCATCGGGCGGCGGCTTGGCTGCCTCTCGCTCGCCGAAGAACAGGTGGCGCAGCGCCTTGGACTGCGTGCCGTTCACGAGCTCGACGAAGCGCTGCCGTTCGAATGCCAGACCTTCCTGCAGCGGGCCGTCGAGCGATTTCTCGACGCAGGCGATGCACTGCAGCGGCGCCTCCAGGCCACGCGCGGTCTTGCGCGCCTTCTCGCGCGCGGCGCCGAACAGCGCCGCCGCATCGGCGGGCGGCGTGACGGCGCGCGCGCCCGTGGGCCGCAGCGCCTTCGCGGGATCGAGACCGGCCGCAAACGCGATCGCCCGCGACAGCCAGTCGCCTTCGAACACCGCGTCCAGCAGGCCCGCCTCCAGCGCCTTGGTGGCGCTGACCGTCCTGCCGGAGACGATCCAGTCCAGCGCCGTCTCGACGCCCACGAGCCGGGGCAGGCGCTGCGTGCCGCCGCCGCCGGGCAGCAGGCCCAGCTTCACCTCGGGCAGGGCCACCGACGCCTGGGCATCGGCCACGCGCCAGTGGCAACCCAGAGCCAGCTCCAGGCCGCCGCCGAGCGCAGAGCCGTGGATAGCTGCCACCACGGGCTTGCCGAGGTTCTCGATGCGCTGGATCAGTTGGGGCGTAGTCGGCTCGGCCACGCCGCGTGGTGTGTTGAACTCACGGATGTCCGCGCCACCCGAGAACATGCGGCCCTCGCCCGCGAGCACGATGGCGTCGATGGCCACATCCGCCACGGCCGCGTCCAGCGCCGCCGACAAGTGCTGGCGCAACGCAAACGACAGGCCGTTGACGGGCGGGTTGGCCCATCGGATCAGGGCCACCCGGCCGTGGCGCTCGAAGCCGCCGTTCATCGCAGTTCCACCAGGGGCTGGCCTTCGGCCACTTCCGCGCCGACCTCGACCAGGTAGCGCACCACGGTGCCGCCGGCCTCCGCCTCCACGGGAATCTCCATCTTCATGGATTCGACGATCAACAGCGGGTCGCCGGCCGACACGCTGTCGTCGGGAGCGGTGCAGTGGGTGACGACGCGGCCCGCCAGCGGAGAGCAGAGAGTGGGCATGGGAAATCTCCTGGATGGACGTTGTTTCAAAGAGGGCGCGATGCGATCGCAGCGCCCAGTTGGGTGTGCAGCTGGCCGGCCGCGAACGCCGGGTCGCGCAGGACGCGCAGCACGTAGGGAATGTTGGTTTTCACGCCTTCGACGCGAAAGCGCTCCAGCGCGCCGGCCAGCCGGGCGACCGCTTCGGCCCTGTCGGCACCATGCGCGATGACCTTGGCGAGCATCGGGTCGTAGTGGCTCGACACACGGGTGCCGGCGGCATAGCCCGTCTCCACGCGAATGCCCTCGCCCGCCGGCGGCGTGAACACGGCGAGTTCGCCGGGGGACGGGAAGAAGCGCACGGGGTCTTCCGCGTAGATGCGCGCCTCCACCGCGTGGCCGTTGCATGCGACGGGCGCGGGCAGCACGGCGGCGAGCGGCTCGCCCGCGGCCAGCCGGATCTGCGCCGCGACGATGTCCACGCCCGTGACTTCTTCCGTCACCGCGTGCTCCACCTGCAGCCGCGTGTTCACCTCCAGGAACGTGAAGCCCGTCGCGGGGGTGTAGAGCATCTCCACGGTGCCGATGACGTCGTAGCCGATGCCGGCCAGGATCGCCTCCAGCCGCCGGGCCATGGCCTGCACAGCGTCTCGGGGAATGTCCGGCGCGGGCGCCTCCTCGACGACCTTCTGGTTGCGCCGCTGTACGGAGCAGTCGCGTTCGTACAGGCAGCGCACCTGCCCGTGGCGGTCCGCGAGGAACTGGAATTCCACGTGCCGCGGCATGTCTATCAGCGTCTCGAAATACAGCTCCGATGCGCCGAAGGCCTTGGCCGAGGTGGACTGCGCCTGCCGCCAGGCCGCGGCGATCTCCCCCGCCCCACGCACCGGCAGCATGCCGATGCCCCCGCCGCCGTTCGCGGGCTTGAGCATGAGGGGGAAACCCATGCCGCAGGCGACCCGGGTCACTTCGTCGAGGTCGTCCGGCAGCAGGGCGCTGCTGCGCGTCATGGGCATGCCGTGCGCCTGCATCAGCGCGCGCGCCGCCGTCTTGTGGCCCAGGGTCTTGATCCAGCGCGGGCTGGGGCCGACGAAGCACAGCCCCTCGGCCTCCACGCGTTCGGCGAAGGCCGCGTTTTCGGACAGGAAGCCATAGCCCGGGTGCACCGCATCGGCGCCGGTGTCCCGGGCCGCACGCAGCACGGCCTCCTGGTTCAGGTAGCTCGCGGAAGCGGGCGCGTCGCCGATGCAGACCGCCGCATCGGCCTCTTTCAGATAGGGCATCCGCTCGTCGGCGCTGGAATGCACCGCGACGGACTCGATCCCCAGGGCCTTCGCCGCGCGGATCACACGGGCCGCCACCGCACCGCGGTTGGCGACCAGGATGCGGCGGATGGAGCGGGACGCCCGCGCTGGCATGGTTTCGCTCATGGACGGAACCCGAAGCGCACCGGGCCGGCTTGGCGCAGCGGCGCGGCGAGGTTGGCGAACTCGACCAGCAGGGCGCGCGTGTCCTGCGGGTCGATGATGTCTTCCACCACGAACGCCTCGGCGCTGCGGAAGGGCGAAGTCAGGCTGCGCACGCGGGCCTCGATGCGCGCGCGCGCTGCGTCGGGGTCGCCGGCGGCCTCGATCTCGGCCTTGTAGGCCACCTCCAGCCCGCCTTCGATGGGCAGCGAACCCCACTGGGCCGAAGGCCACGCATAGCGGAAGTTGAAGCGCTCGGCGTTCTGGTGCCCGCCTCCGGCGACGCCGAAGGCCTTGCGCAGGATTACCGTGCACCAGGGCACCGTGCTCTGCGCCACGGCGGTAAGCGCACGCACGCCGGCGCGCATCACGCCTTCCTTCTCGGCCTCCAGGCCGATGCGGAAGCCAGGCACGTCCACGAGGTTGAGCACGGGCAGGTGGAACTGCTCGGCCAGGTCCACCATGCGCATGTACTTCTCGGTCGTCTGGCGGTCCCAGGCACCGCCGTAGTGGTACGGATCGCTTGCGATGACGACGACCGGCCAGCCGTCGATGCGCGCCAAGCCCGCCGCGATGGCCTTGCCCCAATGGCGGCCGATCTCCATGAACGAGCCGCTGTCCACCAGGGTCTCCACGATGGTGCGGATCTTGTAGACCGAGCGCGTGTTCTCCGGAATGGCGCCGCGCAGCGCCGCCTGGTTCGCCGAGGCTTCGCGCCCGCCTTCGGCGCGCGGGGGCAGCTCGTGCACGGACGCGGGCAGGTACGAGAGGAAGCGGCGCGCACGCTCGAAGGCTTCGGCCTCGGAGGCGACCTCGTCGTCCACCACACCATTGCGCGCGTGGATCTGTGCGCCGCCCAGCTCGTTCTTGCCGAGCACCTGGCCCGTGCGCGCCACCACGGGCGGGCCCGCGACGAAGAGCTGCGCGGTATCGCGCACCATCACCGAATAGTGGCTGGCGGACACGCGCGCCGCGCCCAGCCCCGCCACCGATCCCAGCGCCAGCCCCACGACGGGCACGGTGGCCAGGTTGCGCGCGATGTAGGGCCAGGACTTGAGCTTGGGCAGCAGCGTGTGCCCCTTGAGCTCGATGTTCTTCACCGAGCCGCCGCCGCCCGTGCCGTCCACCAGGCGCACCAGCGGCAGGCGCAGGTCATGCGCCATCTGCTCCGCCACGATCATCTTGTCGCCCACGGCGCCATCGTTGGCGCCGCCGCGCACGGTGAAGTCGTCGCCCATCACCACGGCGGGGCGCCCCCCCCTGCGCGCGCGGCCCCC
>NZ_DF238987.1:55506-81877 GCF_000400995.2 Acidovorax sp. MR-S7
CCGTCGTCGTACTGGCCCGAGCCGGCCAGGCCGCCTACCTCGACGAGAGAACCCTCGTCCACGAGCAGCGCGATGCGTTCGCGCACGGGGATCTTCCCGTTGTTCCTGTGCCGCTGCACCTTGTCCGCTCCGCCCATGCGCTGCGCCAGTTCCTGGCGCAGCGCGAGCTCGGCGAGTTCCTTGTCCCATGCCATCTTGGTGTGCTCCCTTGCGCCGCTCAGTCCAGCTTGATGTCCGCCTTGCGGATGATTTCCGCGTACTGCGCGGTTTCCTTGTCGATCTGCTCGGCGAAGCGCTGGGGGCCGTACATGCGGATGTTCCCCTGCTGCTCCAGCCGCGCCTTCACCGCCGGGTCCTGCAATGCGGACGCGATGGCCTCGGACAGTGCGTTCACGACGGGCGCAGGCGTCTGCGCCGGCACGAGGGCACCGACCCAGAACGAAATGTCGAAGCCGGGATAGCCGGCTTCCGCGATGGCCGGCACGTCGGGCAGCTCGTGCCAGCGCTGGGCCGACGTGACGGCCAGCGCGCGCAGTTGCCCTGCCTTGATCTTGGGCACCGCCGAGGGGTTGTCGAACGCAGCGTCCACCTCGCCGCCCATCAGCGCCACCTGGGCGGGGGCGGAGCCCCGGTAGGCCACGTGCGTCATGTTCACGCCGGCCATGCCGTTGAGGAGCTCGAAGCTCAATTGCGTGAGGTTGCCCACGCCCGCCGAACCGTAGGAGTAGGCGCCCGGCTTGGCCTTGGCCGCGTTCAGCATGTCCTGCAGCGTGGGGGCTGTGCCGAGCGGGCCTTTCTGCGGATTGACCGTCAGGATGAACGGCACCGACACCACCAGCGACACCGGCGCGAAGTCCTTCTTCGGGTCGTAGCTCATCTTCTTGTAGAGCAGCGGATTGACGGTGATCGTGCTCGAGTTGCTGATCAGCACCGTGTACCCATCGGGCTGCGCGCGTGCAACCTCGGTGGCGGCGAGCATGCCGTTGGCGCCCGTCTTGTTGTCCACCACCACGGGCTGTCCGAGCTTGGTGGTCAGGTGCTGCGCAATGATGCGGGCCACCGAGTCGATGGAGTTGCCCGCGCTGAAGCCCACCACGAAGCGGATGGGCTTGTTGGGGTAGCCCTGGGCCGCGGCAGGCATGGCGACCATGCCGGTTGCCAGCGCCGCCACCGCGGCTGCCAGAAAGGTGCGTTTTGCGTTCATGAGGTCTCCTGTCTTGACTTAAAGTGTTCTATAGAAAAGAATTTAAGTTCTCTTTTTTTCAGTTTTCAAGAAAGTCGTCCTTCCGTCAACCCGTTGCCGATAGGGGTTAACCCCTGAAAAACATCCCGCCTCCCCGCCCTTTCGCTCCTGAAAATGGATACCCTGTTGCCCAAGATAGAATTCGCCATCGAGCCACCACGCAACGCGCGCATGCCCCCCCTGACGTCCACGGAGCCTTCGGAAAAGAGCGACGGTGTCGCCGCGGTCGATCGCGCGCTGCACATCGCCACCTCGCTGGCGAACTCGGCCCAGGCGCTCACGCTCACGGAGCTCTCGCAGGCCACGGGCATGTACAAGAGCACGCTGCTGCGCCTGCTCGCCTCTCTGGAGCGTGCCGGGCTGGTGACGCACCGAACGGACAAGCGGTATGCGCTGGGGCCGCTGGCCTTCGTGTTCGGCCGCTCCTTCGAGCAGGTGCACGGCCTGCAGGGCGCCATCCAGCCCATCCTGCAGTGGCTGGTGGAACAGGGCACGGAGAGCCCGTCGTTCCACGTGCGCCACGACCAGAGCCACCGGCTGTGCCTCATGCGCATCGACTCCAACCACTCGACGCTGGATCGCGTGCGCACGGGAGACCTGCTGCCCCTGCACAAAGGCGCCGCGGGCAAGGTGATCACCACCCTGGAGCAGGGCTCGCATGCGCAAGCCGCGGCCGCCGGCGATCTCGTCTTCACATCGTTCGGCGAGCGCGATCCTCTCTGCGGCGCCATCGCGGCACCGGTGTTCGGCCCCTCGGCCTCGCTGCTCGGCGCGATTTCGGTATCGGGGCCGCTGGAGCGGTTTTCCGAGCTCGCAGTGCAGCGCATGAAGACCCTCGTCCTGACCGCAGCCGAGCGCGCCACGCACAGCCTCGGCGGGAAATGGCCGAGCGCATCCTGACCTGACCCTCCGCCTCTTGCTGCACCGCTGACCGCCGCGCCGCTGGGCACACCAGCGTGCATGGGCGGCACACCTCAATTTTCAGAACTTTTGTTCCATCAGTAGAAACACTAGGCATACGCACTCGGCTTGTCCGCGAAAATTCGAAAAATAGAATTTTTGTTCTGAAAATCGTGAAAGGTTCCAGATGCTTGAACACAAGCCCATGCTGATCGCGGGACAGGATGCACCGGGCGAGCAAGGCATTGCCCCGCTGGTCTCCGTCAACCCGGCAACGGGCGAAACCAACCACGAGGTGGCCGCTGCGGGGCCGCGCACCGTGGACGAGGCCGTGCGCAACGCGGCGCAGGCCAGCAAGGCCGGCGCCTGGACGCAGATGCTGCCGATGCAGCGCGCGCGCATCCTGTTCGGCATCGCCGACCGCATGGAGCGCGACAGCGACCAGCTCGCGCGCCTGCAGATGCTCGAGAACGGCAAGGTGTGGAGCGAGTGCGTCAAGCAGGTCAAGAGCGCCGCCGCCACCTTCCGCTACTACGGCGCGGTGTGCGAGACGACGGGCTCGGAAGTCACGCCGGCGCGCGGCAACTACCTTTCCATGACGGCCTATGAGCCCTACGGCGTGGTGGCGGCCATCACGCCGTGGAATTCGCCGCTGACGATGGAGGCGCAGAAGATCGCCCCGGCGCTGGCGGCAGGCAACGCGGTCGTGCTCAAGCCCTCGGAGGTCACGCCCTCGACCGGCCTGGCCGTGGGCCGCATCGCGCTGGAGGCGGGCCTGCCGCCCGGGCTGCTGAACGTGCTGCCGGGCACCGGGCACGACGTGGGCGCGGCGCTGGTCGCGCACCCGCTGGTGCGCATGGTGTCGTTCACGGGCGGCACGGAGAGCGGCCGACGCATCGCCGAGGTGGCCGCGCGCAAGCTCATGCCCGTGGCGCTGGAGCTGGGCGGCAAGTCGCCCCACATCGTCTTCGCCGATGCCGACATCGACGCCGCCGTGGCCGCCGTGGCCGACGGCATCTTCGAGGGCAGCGGCCAGTCGTGCGTGGCCGGCTCGCGCCTGTTCGTGCAGCGCTCCGTGCAGGGCGAAGTGGTGCGCAAGCTCACGGAGCGTGCCCGCTCGCTGCGCGTGGACCTGCCCGACGCGGCCGGCGCCGAGATGGGCCCGCTCGCCTCCTTCGCGCACCGCGACAAGGTCGAGCGCATGGTGGAGGACGCGCGCGCCGCGGGCGCGCAGATCCTCGCAGGCGGCGCCCGGCCCGGCGCCGCGGCGCTGGCGCGCGGCGCCTATTACCTGCCCACGGTGATCGGCGGCATCGACAACCGCGCCGCCATCGCCCAGCAGGAAATCTTCGGCCCCGTGCTCTGCGTGCTGCCGTTCGACGACGAGGACGACCTCATCGCCCAGGCCAACGACAGCGCCTTCGGCCTCGCCTCGGGCGTCTGGACGGCGGACTACCAGCGTGCCTGGCGCGTTGCGCGCGCGCTGGAAGCCGGCACCGTCTGGATCAACACCTACAAGCAGCTGTCCATCTCTACGCCCTTCGGCGGCTTCAAGGAAAGCGGCATCGGGCGCGAGAAGGGCGCCTCCGGCATGCGGCTGTACCAGCAGCCCAAGGGCATCTATTTCGGCATGGCCTGAACGGCCGACAGGAAAAGCACATGAACAACACCACCAAGCAAGTGATCGGCTTCATCGGCCTGGGCGTGATGGGCGAGCCCATCTGCCGCAACCTCGCGGTGAAGACCGGCGCCCGCGTGATCGCGCACGACCTCGACGCGGCCCCGCTGCAGCGCCTGGCCGCGCACGGCGTGCAGGCCGCGCCCAGCGCCGCGGCCGTGATGCAGGCGGCCGACGTCGTCTTCCTCTCGCTGCCCTCGGGCGAAATCGTCGCGCAGTTGTGCCGCCAGGACGGCGGCCTGCTGGCCTCGGCACGCGCGGGCCAGACCATCGTGGATCTGAGCACGTCGCCCGTGGACACCACCCGCGAACTGGCCCGTGAATTCGCGGCCCTGGGCACGCAATTCGTGGACGCGCCCGTGGCGCGCACCCGCGCCGCCGCCGAAGCGGGCACGCTCGCGGTGATGGTGGGCGCCGCGCCCGAGGTGTTCGAGGCCGTCAAGCCGCTGATCGCCACCTTCGCCTCCGACATCGCGCTGTGCGGGCCCGTGGGCTGCGGCCAGGTGCTCAAGATCCTCAACAACATGGTGCTGTTCGAGACCGTGGTGGCCGTGAGCGAGGCCAAGGCCATCGGCGAGAAGGCCGGGGTCGATCCCAATGTGCTGTTCGACACGCTCTCGAAGGGCTCGGCCGACAGCTTCGCGCTGCGCAACCACGGCATGAAGGCCGTGCTGCCCGGCGAATTCCCCGAGCGCGCGTTCTCCGTGCTCTACGCGCGCAAGGATCTGAAGTACGCGCTGCAACTGGCGCGCGACGCGGGCGTGGATGCGCGCGGCGCGGCCGTCGTCGATGCATGGTTCCAGCAGGCCATCGACAGCGGCCTGGGCGAGAAGTACCACCCCGTCATCAGCCGGCTGATCGCCGGCCAGCGCTGAAGCGCGCAGGAGAAACACATGCCATCCATCACCCGCCGCGGGGCGCTGCGCTGCGCCCTGGCCGCCGCATGCGCGCCCGGCCTGGCCTTCGCCCAGGAAGCGCCCTTCCCTTCCGGCAACGTCCACCTCGTCGTGCCCTACGCGGCGGGCGGCGCCACCGACATCGTGGCCCGCGCGGTGGCCGACAAACTGGGCCCGCGCTGGGGCAAGCCGGTCGTCATCGACAACAAGCCCGGCGCCGGCACGACGCTGGCCGCCGCGCAGGTGGCGCGCGCGCCCGGCGACGGCCACCTGCTCTACATGACCACCTCGGCGCACACCATCAGCGCCGCGCTGTACAAGAAGCTCGACTACGACCCCCTGGCGAGCTTCGCCGCGCTCACGCTGGTCGCGAAGGTGCCGCTGGTGCTGGTCGTGCGGCCCAGCCTGGAGGTCTCGACGCTGGACGAGTTCACCCGCTACGCGCGCGCCAACCCGGACAAAGCCGCCTACGCCTCGCCCGGCAACGGCACGGCCCAGCACCTCACGGGCGAGATGTTCAACGCCGCGATGAAGACGCGCATGGTGCAGGTGCCCTACAAGGGCGACGCGCCCGCCATCACCGACCTGCTGGGCGGCTCGGTGGACGCGATGTTCGCCACGCTCACCGTGGTGCTGCCGCACATCGCCTCGGGCAAGCTCAAGGCCATCGCGCTGGCCAACGGCAGCCGCATCGAGAAGGTGCCTGCCATTCCCACCTTCGCCGAAGCGGGGCTGCCAAACTTCGAGGCCGCCACGTGGTTCGGCGTGCTCGCGCCCGCCGCGCTGCCGCAGGGCCTGCGCGAGCGCATCAGCCGGGACATCCGCGCAGTGGTGGACCAGCCCGACCTGCGCGCGCGGCTGATCGACCTCGGCGGCGAGGTCGTCTCCAACACGCCCGCCGAGTTCGACGCCTTCATGCGGGCCGAGTCGGCCAAGTGGCGAGGCATCGTCCAGCAGTCCGGAGCGGTGATCAACTAGCGGCAGGGGGCTGCGACAATCGCCGCCCATGCTCCACTACCTCACCATCCCCGTCACCGCGTTCCAGCAGAACTGCTCGCTCGTCTGGTGCGACCAGACCATGGACGCCGCCGTGATCGACCCGGGCGGCGACCTGGACGTGCTGCTGGCCGAGGCGAAGCGCCTGGGCCTGCAGCTGAAGGCCATCTGGCTCACGCATGCCCACATCGACCACGCGGGCGGCGCGGGCGAGCTGGCGCAACGCCTGCAGTTGCCCATCGTCGGCCCGCAGGAGGGCGACCAGTTCTGGATCGACGGCCTGCCGCAGCAGAGCGCGATGTTCGGCTTTCCGCCCGCGCTGCCGTTCGCGCCCGCGCGCTGGCTGCACGACGGCGACACGGTCACCATCGGCCATGAGACCTTGAACGTGCGCCATTGCCCGGGCCACACGCCGGGCCACGTGGTGTTCCACGCGCCGCAGATCGACCGCGCCTTCGTGGGCGACGTGCTGTTCGCCGGCAGCATCGGCCGCACGGACTTTCCGCAGGGCAACCACCAGCAGCTCATCGACAGCATCACCCAGCGCCTGTGGCCCATGGGCGACCAGACGGTATTCATCCCCGGCCACGGGCCGGAGAGCACCTTCGGACGCGAGCGGCGCAGCAATCCCTACGTGGGCGGCACCTGATCGCACACTACCAAAAGAATAGCTGCTCGCGCTTGCTGCATAAGCGCTGGCAGCCAATTCGGTTTGTATTGAATGGCCAGGAACGGCGCCAATGAAAATCATTCTCAATAGAATGATCGATTTGCAACACCGTCTCCCGCCTGGGTCTTAATAACAATGAGTGGATCTGGTATTGCCGTTCTAAAGGGCACGGCCAAGCGGGAGAATCCGAATGAGGAACTGGAGTCGCTTGACCCCGTTCTTTGACTACCCGCCGGAAATCCGCAAGGTCATCTACACCACCAACGCCATCGAGTCGGTCAACATGAGCCTGAGGAAGCTGACCAAGAACCGGGGCTCGTTCCCCAGCGACGAGGCGCTGACCAAGCTGTTCTACCTGGCGCTGCGCAACATCAGCCAGAAGTGGACCCTGCCCATCCGCGATTGGAAGGCCGCGCTGACCCGCTTTACCATTCAGTTCGGAGACCGCATCTCCGTCAATTGAAGTCCGACCCGTTTACACAAAAATTCGGACACGCCCGCCCCACGATGCCGCCCAGCGAGATGATGATGGGCGGCGCAGCACCGCCCAATGACTGGGCGGCCATCAGCAGGCCCACGTTGCGGCGGGCGTCCGGGGCCATCGGCGATGGCGGTGAGGCAGTTTGCGTCATGAATGAGTCATGGAGAAGTGCGTAACGCCCCCACCCGACCCAGGTCAGGCGGGCCTGGCGGAGCGGGCGTCAGGGTTGCTTGGGATCGAGGCGGTCGCGGCGGACCGCGTCGTCCTCCATCAGTTCGAACCACATCGCGTTGAGCACGGCGAAAGCGGCTGCCAGCGGCAGGCCGAGGATCCAGGCGAAGTACCACATGGTGTGTGTCCTATGAAGATGTCTCAGTACGAATGGCCCTTGCCGCCCCGGATGGCATCGGCATCGACTTTGCCGCGCAGGACGCTGAACACCCAGCTCGTGTAGGCCAGGATGATGGGCATGAAGATCAGCGTCGAGACCAGCATGATGAACAGCGTCAGGTGGCTCGACGACGAATCCCATACCGTCAAGCTGGCCGACGGATTGGCCGACGACGGCAGGATGAAGGGAAACATCGACACGCCCACGCTGGCCACGATGCCTGCGATGCCGACACCGCTGGCCAGCAGTGCGGCCAGTGGCCGGCGTGCGGCCAGGCACAGCGCGGCCAGCACCGGCCCAGCCAGGCCCAGCGCCGGCACCAACCACAGCAGGGGCTGCGCCCCGTAGTTGGCGAACCATGCGCCGCCTTGCACGGCTGCGCTCTTGAGCAAGGTGTTCGAAGGCCCCGAAACGTCGACGACACCCGTGATCGCGTACCCGGCCACCAACGTGGCCAGCAGCACGCCGGCCGCGGCGTACAGCACCGTCGTGAACACGCCCGCCATGATCCCGAACCGGCGCGCCCGCTCGGCCACCGCATCGGCCGTCTTGAGTTGCAGCCACGCCGCGCCGTGCGTGACCAGCATGGCGACGGACACCAGCCCCGCCAGCAGCGCATAGGGATTGAGCAGGCCAAAGAACGTGCCGTCGTAGAAGATCTGCATGTCGTCGGCGAGACGGAACGGCACTCCCTGCAGCACGTTGCCCATGGCGACGCCGAAGATCAGCGCCGGCACGAAGCCGCCCACGAACAGCGCCCAGTCCCAGCGGCTGCGCCAGGCCGGGTCTTCACGCTTGCTGCGGAACTTGAAGGCCACGGGTCGCAGGATCAGCGCCACCAAGATCGCGAACATCGCCAGGTAAAAACCTGAAAACGACACCGCGTAAAGCTGCGGCCAAGCCGCGAAGATGGCGCCGCCGCCCATGATCAGCCAGACCTGGTTGCCCTCCCAGACCGGGCCGATGGTGTTGATGACGACGCGGCGTTCGAGATCGGTGCGCGCTACGAACGGCAGCAGCGCGCCGGTGCCCAGGTCGAAGCCATCGGTGACGGCGAAGCCGATCAGCAGCACGCCCAGCAGCAGCCACCAGATGACGCGCAGGACGTCGTAGGAAATCAGTTCATGCAGGATCATGTTGTTGCTCCCGTTGGCTTCAGTGGACGGCGGCGGCCTGTGCGGGCAGCCGGACAGCGTCGGTCTCCGTGAGGTCTGGCCCCTTGCGGATGGACTTGAGCATGAGCTTCATCTCGATGATGAGCAGCACGGTGTAGATCGCCACGAAGCCGGCGATGGTCAGCAGCACGGTAGAAGCTCCCAGGTTGGACACCGCCACCGCCGTGGGCAGCACGCCTTCGATGACCCAGGGTTGGCGGCCGAATTCCGCCACGAACCAGCCACACTCGGCCGCGATCCAGGGCAGAGGGATGGACCACAGCGCGACCTTGAGCAGCCATGGATGCGCGTCGAGACGACGCCTTGCCGACAGTACGAAGAATGTGCCCGTGAGCAGGATGAAGAAAAAGCCCAGCCCGACCATGAGGCGGAAGGTCCAGTACAGCGGCGCCACGCCCGGTACTGTGTCCCAGGCGGCTTTGGCGATCTGCTCGGGCGTGGCCTGGCGCGGGTCGTCCACATAGCGCTTGAGCAGCAGTGCGTAGCCCAGGCGCTGGCCGTGCTGCTCGAAGGCTTCCTGTGCCTGCGGGGGCACCTGCGCCGTGCTCCCGGCGGCACGGATCTGCTGCAGCGCGTCGTAGGCCAGGATGCCTTCACGGATGTGGCCCTCGGCGTTCTTGACCAGGTCTTCGATGCCCGGAATTTCGGTGTTCAGCGAACGCGTGCCGATCAGGCCCATGGCCCAGGGAATGTGGACCGCGAAGTGCGTTTCGCGCGCCTGCTGGTCCGGGAAACCGAAGGCGGTGAACGCGGCCGGCGCGGGCTCGGTCTTCCACATGGCCTCGATGGCCGCGAGCTTCATCTTCTGGTGCTCGGTGGAGAGGTAGCCGCTCTCGTCGCCCAGCACCACCACCGACAGCGCCGAGGCCAGGCCGAAAGACGCGGCCACCGTCATGGAGCGCTTGGCCAGCGCCAGGTGTCGACCCTTGAGCACGTACCAGGCCGACACTCCCAGCACGAACACCGCTGCCGTTACGTAACCGGCCGATACCGTGTGCACGAACTTGGCCTGTGCCACCGGGTTGGTCAGCACGGCGAAGAAGTCCGTCATCTCCATGCGCATGGTCTGCGGGTTGAACTGCGCACCCACCGGGTTCTGCATCCAGCCGTTGGCGATCAGGATCCACAGCGCCGAAAAGTTCGAGCCCAGCGCCACGCACCAGGTGGCCACCAGGTGACCGACCTTGGACAGGCGATCCCAGCCGAAGAAGAACAGGCCGACGAAGGTCGCCTCCAGGAAGAAGGCCATCAAACCCTCGAGTGCCAGCGGCGCGCCGAAGATGTCGCCCACGTAGTGGCTGTAGTAGCTCCAGTTCATGCCGAACTGGAACTCCATCACGATGCCGGTGGCCACGCCCATGGCGAAGTTGATGCCGAACAGGATGCCCCAGAACTTGGTCATGTCGCGCCAGATGGTGCGCCCCGTCATGACGTAGACGGTCTCCATGATCGCGATGAGGATCGACAGCCCCAACGTGAGCGGGACGAACAAGAAGTGATAGAGCGCCGTGATTGCAAACTGCAATCGCGATAGGTTGACGATGTCCAGGTCCATGGGGTTTCCTTCGTGGATGAGATTCAGGTCGGTCAGATGGGGATGTCAGGCCATCGGGTCAGTCGGACCGCAGCCCGGCCAGTGCCGCGTCGAACCCAGCGCTTCCGCGCCACCATTCGGCTTCGATGCGGCCATCGCGCATCACCAACAGGCGATCTGCCAGGGCCGCCTCACGTCGCAGGTGCGTGGCCACCAGCCAAGCGCGCCCGGCGCCCAGCTCGTCGAGTTTTTTCAACACATCCGCGGCGGTGGCTGCATCCAGGCTTTCAGTCGGCTCGTCCAGCAGCCATAGGCGATGGGGCTTCAGCAGAAGACGGGCGAGTGCCAGGCGCCTGGCCTGCCCCCCCGAAAGACCCAGTCCACCTTCGCCCAGGTGTGTGTCCAGTCCGCCGCTCATTGCCCGCACGTCGGCGGCCAGCCCCGCCGCGTCGAGCGCAGCCCAGAGTACGGTGTCATCCGCCCGGGGTGCTGCCAGTCGCAGGTTGTCGCGCAGGCTGTCCTGGAACAAGTCGATGCGCTGGCCCATCCAGGCATGGGGCTGCGCCTGAATGCTGCCGCGCAGCGCCGGAATGGCGCCGGTGGCGAGCGCCATCAGCGTGGACTTGCCCGAGCCGCTGGGGCCGATCAACGCGACCCGCTCCGTCGGTCCCAGCGCCAGCGAGACGCCCTGGAGCGCATCCACCCGGCTGCCCGGGTAGCGCGTCGACACCCGATTCAGGTGCAAAGCACCTTCCGGTGCTGATACTGCAGGGCCTGCCGCCGGACCACTTGGCCCGGATGCCAGTGGGCCGCCAAGACGGCGCGCCGCCAACCACACACGCCCGGCTTCCAGGGCGCCGCGCCGCAGCGCGGCGAAAGGCTCCATGGCCGCCATGGCCAACAGCAAAACGAGCGCGGCCCCAGCCGTGCCAATCTGCCCCTGGTCAGCCAGCCCCCCCACGCCCAGCAACGCCAATGCCAGGGTGACACTGCCCGCCACACCATAGGCCGCGCCGGCCCGGGCATCGAGGCGGTTCAGTTGCCGGTCGGCACTCGCCAAGCGCTGATCCGCGCGCGCCAGCGCCTGGCACTGGGCGCCCAGGCGCTGGCTCATCAACAGTTCGGTCTGCCCGGAAACCAGGTCGATGGCATGGGCGCGCAGTCGTTCGATGGCCATCGCCCGACGCAGTGCTGGCGCCCGCGCCGCACGAGCCAAGGCCCACGCCAATCCCAATCCGGCGAGCAGTAGCCACAGCCCTATCAGCAAGCCGAACCAGGGTGCCATCATCCCCAGGATGAAAGCCGTCAGCAAGGCCGCGCCCAGCGCGGCACATGCGGGCACGAGCAAGCGCAGGTACAGTGACTCCAGCGCGTCCAGTTCGCTGGTAAGGCGCGACAGCGCACGTGCCGGCTGCCGCACGCGTTGGCGAGAGGCAGCCAGGCCTCGGAAAACCCGCGCGCGCAACTCGGCCAGTGCTGCCAGCGTGGCGTCGTGGGTCACCAGTCGTTCGCTATAGCGCGAAGCGGTCCTCCCGAGCGCGAGCATACGGATGCCAGCCGATGGCATGAACACGTCGAACACCAGCGCACTACCGGCCTGCAGGCCGGCAATGGCGGTGGCAGCGATGAACCAGCTGGATAGGCTCAGAAGCCCCATGCCAGCCAGCACCGTGAAGGCGGCCAGCGCCGCGCCCCACCACAGGCGTTGGCGAAACGTGCCGAGCAGCAAGCGGATCACGCGCATGGGCGCGGCGGATCGGCGGGGCCGGCGTGTCATGCTCGCTTCCTCTGATTCATACACGCGTCGAGCCGTCTGGACACATCGATTGATCGATCCATCCAGGCTACCAACTGCGGATCGTGTGTGGCGACGATCAGCGTGCGGCCTTGTGCCAGTATCTTGATGGCTTCCACGATCTGCGCGGCGGTTTCGCTATCGAGGTGAGCCGTTGGCTCGTCCAGCAGGAGCAGGTCGATGTCCTTGGCCACCACCAGCCGGGCCAGGGCTAGGCGGGCGCCTTCTCCGCCCGACAGGCCCGTGCCCCCTTCGCCTAGCGCCGCACCTGGATAGGCCTGCGCCACACCGTCCAGCCGAGCCACCCGCATGGCATGCTGCACGGCGTGCCGATCAACACCCGAACGGCCGAGCGAGACGTTGTGCTGTACCGAACCCGCGAACAGGTGCGGGTGCTGCCCCATCCACGCCATGCGACTTCTGAGCCGCGGTAGCGACGCGTCGGTCAACGGGACGCCCCCCACTTCGATGAGCCCCGCTGTGGCCGGTACCAGGCCGGCCAGCAGCGATAGCAGCACTGTCTTGCCCGTGCCGCTTTCCCCCACCAGGGCGACATGTTCGCCTGGGCGCACGTCCAAGTCGAAGCCTTGGAACAGCGGCTGCTCACCCTCGAATCCGAACGACAGGCCTTGCATGCGGACGCCGGGTGCATGCACCGCGCGACCTTCGACGCCCTGCAGGTGAAGCTGCGCGGCCTTGTGTCCATCTGGTAACGACAGTCCCCCGACACCGAGCTCATATAGCGCTGCCTGGGCCGCTTCGCCTGAGGCGCGGTCGTGCCATATGGCCGCGAGTTCCCGCACAGGCTCGAAGAAGGTCGGCGCCAGCAGCAGAACGAACAGCCCTTCGGCCAAGCCTAGGCGCTGGCCCCAGGCCCCGAAGTGAAAGTACCCTAACAGGTGAAAGCCCACATAGGCCGCCACCATTGCAACGCCTAAGGCGGCAAACAGTTCTAGCACCGCCGAAGACAGGAAGGCGATGCGTAGTACCCGCATGGTGCGCTGCCTCAAGTCTTCAGCGTGGTTGTGCAGGCGCTGCTCCGTGGTGTCGACGGCGTCCAGGGCCTGAAGGGTCGGCAGGCCGCGCAGGCGGTCGAGCAAGAACGCATTCATGTCGCTCAGTTGCAGCCACTGCGCTTCGCTGGCGGCCTTGGCGCGCCAGCCGATGATGACCATGAACAGCGGAATGAGCGGCGCGGCCAGCAGGAGTACCGCCGCAGCCGCCCACGAGAACCAGGCAACGGGCAACAGGATCAGCAATGGCACCACTCGAACGCGCCAGATAGCTCCCTGGTAGCGTGTGAGCCAAGGCAGGATGGCTTCGGCCTGCTCGGCCAGGGCGCTCGCTGCGGCACCGGCCGGGATCCGCTGACGATCGAGGGGCGAGCGCTCAGCCAGTGCTTGCACGGCCTCGTGACGCCACGCGGTCAGTTGCTCGCGAGCACTGTCGAACAGGCGAGCGGCACTCCAGGCCTCACAGGCTGCGCGCAGTAGACCGAGCAGGATGATCCCTGCAGCTGGCTGCAGCATTGCGGTGAGTCCGCCGCCCGCCTGCAGACGGGCCACTGCGAGCGCCAGCAACGCCGCCTGTGGCAGCCACCACAGCGGGGCCGTGGTGTGTAGCAGCTGCGCGACTGAAACTTGCCTAGCAGAAGATATCGTCATGCGGGCAGGCGCATCTAGATCTTGAGATAGCGAACCCCATTGGATTCGGCTTTGGGCCAGCGGCCCGCGTAGGGCGCCGCGCTCAAGTGGTCCAGATGGGCATGAGTCTCCAGGATCCAGGCCTTCTGCAACGCCTGCGCAGCCGCCTCGACTAGCACGTGGTCTGCAGATGCGGTCGATACCTTGCCACTGCGATGGTCGTAGTCGGGCACGGGGCCGACCACAACCGCTTGCCGCGTCGCAGCGTCGGACAATAGATAGGTCACGGTGTTCGTGGCCTCGTCAAAAAAGCCTGAATCAGCGCAGTGGATCGCATGGAGCGTGTCATGCACTCGGACGGAGTGCTTTGGCTATTCATAAGTTTATGCTAAATTAGAAAAATATGAAATACAAGTCGCCATGACGCTCAGCCAGCAGGACTGTTGATTTCCACGCAAAGCTGACCCACCATTTCCATCTAATCTTGACCCACCCTTGTTCGTGAACTTCACGCTCACGTTGTGGATAAGTTCTTGGTCGCCTTCTCCTTCTTGGTGGTCTGTGGTGGTTGCTGTGCGGAGCTGTTCTTGAACCTGTAGCTGTCGTTACCCGTTTCCAGAATATGGCAGTGATGCGTGAGCCGGTCCAGCAATGCAGTGGTCATCTTTGCATCCCCGAACACACTGGCCCATTCGCTGAAGCTCAGGTTGGTGGTGATCACGACGCTCGTGCGCTCGTACAGCTTTGACAGCAGATGGAACAGCAAGGCGCCTCCAGAGGCGCTGAACGGTAGGTAGCCCAGTTCATCCACGATCACCAGATCGGCATAGGCCAGTCGGTGCGCGATCTGCCCCGGCTTGCCCTGAGCCTTCTCCTCTTCCAGTGCATTGACCAGCTCCACCGTGGAGAAGAACCGCACCCTGCGGTGATGGTGCTCAATGGCTTGCACCCCAAGGGCTGTGGCGATGTGGGTCTTGCCCGTCCCCGGTCCACCCACCAGCACCACGTTGTTGGCGTTCTCCAAGAATTCGCAGCGGTGCAGCTGGCGTACCAGTGCCTCGTTCACCTCACTGTGGCCGAAGTCAAACCCAGCCAGGTCCCGGTACGCCGGGAACCTGGCCACCTTCAATTGGTAAGCGCGTCTCACCCACCTGCCTGGTCCACTTCGAGCGCAATCGCTACAGCGTGCCAGCCCCGTATGCCAATCGGCCTGTGAGCTTGCGGGTCTACGCAGATCGTCTTGTGGTTGCGGCCGAAGGCCAGATCGTTTGCGAGCACCAGCGCCTGATCGAGCGTAACCACCATGGTGCCGGGCAAACCGTGTACGACTGGCGCCACTACCTGGCGGTGCTGCAGCGCAAACCAGGAGCTTTGCGCAACGGCGCCCCATTCCTGGAGTTGCCGCCGGCCTTCAAGCGACTGCAGGCCACCTTGCTCAAGCAAACCGGTGGCGACCGAGAGATGGTGGAGGTTCTGGCTCTGGTGCTGCACCACGATGAACAGGCTGTGCTCGCTGCGGTGGAGTTGGCACTGGAGTCAGGGGCTGCCAGCAAGACGCACATCCTGAACGTGCTGCACCGCCTGCTGGACGGCAAACCCGCTCCAGCACCGGTCACATCGCCCCAGGCCCTCAAGCTTGCGGTGGAACCCCAGGCCAATGTGCTTCGCTACGACCAATTGAGGGAGGTGCGCTATGCGTCATGACCCTGCCATCGCTTCCATCGTGATCATGCTGCGCGAGCTCAAGATGCACGGCATGGCCCAGGCGGTTGCGGAACTGGCCGAGCAAGGTGCACCGGCCTTCGATGCGGCACAGCCCATCCTGTCCCAACTGCTCAAGGCCGAGACCGCCGAGCGGGAGGTGCGCTCGGTGGCTTGGTGTGCTCCACAAAGCCATCGAAGGGCCGGGACATCGGCATCAAGGCTGCCTTCTCTTGGGCCCAGACATCCGCGACGGTGCCAGGCAGCTTGCCGTGCGCGATCTCGTGCCACAGAACCACGCAGCGCTCCTGCAGCCATGCATTGAGCTCAGGAAGGCTTGGGAATGGCGGCACGACCTGCCACAGGCGATGGCGGGCATCGCGCACGTTCTTCTCCACCTGGCCTTTCTCCCAGCCCGAGGCCGGGTTGCAGAACTCGGCCTCGAACAGGAAGTGGCTGACCATGGCCGCAAAGCGCGCATTGACGTCGCGCTCCTTGCCACGGCGCACCCGGTCTACAGCGGTGCGCATGTTGTCGTAGATGCCACGGCGGGGCACGCCACCCAGGACCACGAACGCATGGTTGTGGGCATCGAACAGCATCTCGTGCGTCTGCAGCGGATAGGCGCGCAGGTAGAACGCTCGGCTGTGACTGAGCTTGAAGTGGGCTACCTGCAGCTTGGTGCGCACGCCAGCGAGAACAGCCCAGTCCTCGCTCCAGTCGAACTGGAAGGCCTCACCCGGACCGAAGGTCAGGGGAACGAAGGTGCCACGGCCAGTGGTCTGCTGTGCCACAAGGCGCTGCTCGTGCCAGAGGCGCGCAAAGGCCGCCACACGGTTGTAGGAGCCGCCATAACCGAGCGCCTGCAGATCCAAGTACATCTGCTTGATGGTGCGCCGCTGCTTGCGGGATCGGCCAGCTTCCGTCTTGAGCCAGCCGGCGAGCTTCAAGGCGAAGGGATCGAGCTTGGATGGACTGACCCGCTTGGCGTAGTGCGGCTCGGCCTCGCCAGCGCGCAGGTACTTGCGGATGGTGTTGCGCGAGAGGCCCGTGCGGCGGGCGATCTCCCGGATGGACAACTGCTCTCGCAGGGCCCAGCGCCTGATGACACTCAGTGTTGCCACGTCTATCACTCCTGGTCTCCTGCTGCTCAACAAAGCAGCAGGTTAGGGTTAGTACGTAGGTCAGGTTTGGATGGAAATCCTGGGGGTCAGTGGGTCACTTCTGCGTGGAAATCAACAGCCCCGCAGTGCAGCCCCTGCCGAACCTGCAGTTGAACCGCTACTGAAACCCGAGCGACTAGCCTATCTGGCATTCCAGCGCACAGTGCTGGACTGGCGCGACAACGCCCATGCCGAGATCCTGTCCGCCATGGTCACGCTGCATCGGGAATTCACACGCTACATCGACTACCAATTGGACGACATGGGCGTGTTCAGCGGATGGTTTGCCGATCCGGCCGATGAAGTCCTCGCACCAGAATTTGCCCAACAGATACAAGCGCCCATGAGCGCCTGCCTGCGCCGCCAGGAAGCAGCATTGAAAGCCATTGCAGAGAAAGAGGCCTCCGGCCAAGAAAACCTTGTCCACTTTCGGACGGTGGAGTTGGCCACTGGCTGCGCATGCCTGACTGGGCTGGATTTCAAGCCATCGGCGCACAAGGCGATGATCGAAAAACTCCACGCCAAGCTCCTGGGCACCAATGGCATCGCCCCCGACCTTTGCAACCAGGCCACGCACCTAGCCAACCAGATGATTCAAGAAAGGCACGCATGCTGAGCACCATCCCCTTCGAGGTTCCTGCCAAGTTCGCGGCACAGTTGGCAACGGGAGAGTTGGTGCGGTATGGCGGCATCCTGAAAAGCGCAGGCACTGGGCAGATCATTGCGCACCTCCAGGAAACCGGGATGGCGCAGTCCATGCTCTCATCCATCGTTTCCGGCGTGCCCACGCCGCTTTCTCTGGTATCCAATGTGATCAACGCCGGCTCGGGCATCTACACAGCGGTCCAGGTACGCCAGATCGAGGCCCTTATGGAGACACTGCAAACCTTGCAGGTGGCGACGCTGGGCGTATCCCTGGTGGGTGTGGGCGTCAGCGTTGCGGGTTTTGTGTACATGCGCAAGCGCTTCAATGCCCTGGACGAGCGACTCGACCAAGTCATCAATGCCATCCATGCTGGATTTGAAAATCAGCGCAAGGATGATTTACGCGCGCGGATGTCTCGAATCAAGGGACTGATTCGACGCGCAGAGCAGGCCAAGGAGTTCTCCAACCCCCAGTCCGAATACCGAGAGGTGGCTGCGGCGCTCGCAGATCAGGCCGCCTATTTCGACGGCGAAATCTCTGTCATCCTGTCCGCCAAAGGCCCTATTCCCGCAGACCTGTTCTGGCAGTTGGCGCAATCACTGATGCTTTGCAATAACGTGCGCATCGATTGCGGAATACGCAGCGATGAACTCAGGCACACCCTGCGCATCGCTGAAGCGGTGGCGTCGGAATACCAAGGCCTGTTCAATCCGCTGACGCCTATGTCTTTTGATGGCTCCGTCGAGAACGGCCTGAATACTGTCCGAGTGCTTCGGGACATCAGCGACTCCGCTGCAAGCAAGCCGTATTTGATCGACTACTTGCGTACCCAAAGAATTACCGGCAAAGAGTATGTCAACGCACTAGAACAAGAGAAGCAGGAACCGCTCCTCATGCTGAAAACCAGCTAGTCACAGCCCCTGCGTGGGCGGCGAATTGCTCACAATCAAATCGACCTCTAGCGCTTATGTATCAAGCGCAAGCAGCTATCGATTGGATAGCTGATGCGGGTCTGCTTCATCCGCGGCGGCGACCGGCGCCCCTGCGGCCCAGGCCTGCCAATGCCGCGGCGGCCAGCGCCGTCAATGCCACTGCGGCCGGCGACAGCCCCGGCACCGGCACGGCGCCGGGGCCGGGGCCGACCGCCGTCGGCGTGACCGGCGCGGAGACCGCCGATACCGGCCCCTCGCCGTTGGGGTGCTGCGCCCGCACCGTGAAGGTATAGGGCGTGCCGTTCGTCAGCCCGATCACCGTGCAGCTGGTGGCAGGCGCCACGGCTATGCAGCCCGCGCCGCCGGGGCTGGCGGTGACGGCGTAGCCTGCCGACGGGTTGCCGCCGGTGCCCGGGTGGGGCGGCCAGTTCACGGTGGCCTGCGCGTTGCCCGGCGTGGCGGCCGGCGTGCCCGCCGGGGTGGTGAAACGCACCAGCTGCGCCGCGGACGGAATGCCATCCACCACCACCCGCGCCATGTAGAGCCCTGCCGGCAGGGTGCCCAGCGGCGGCGAGGTGAAAACGGCGTCCGTATGGCTGGCCGGGCTCCAGAGCCGGATGGCGCCGTTCTCCACGCGCTGCAGGTGCAGCTGCGGCGTGCTGGTGCCCGAGGCGCCGGTGAACCCCGCTCCCGTCAGGGTCAGCGCCATGCCAGCGCGCTGCAGCAGGGGCACGGCATCCACCACTGGTGCAGATCCCGCGGGCACGTCGGGCGTATAGCGCTCCACCGATGCGTAGAAGGTCGTGCTGGGTGTTTCGGCGAATCCCCCCGTCAGCAGCACGTCGCCGTCGGGAAGCAGGTGGGCCGAACCGTTTTCACGCCCCACGCCCATCGACCCGTCAGGGGTCCACGCACCCGTCGTGTGGTCGTAGATCTCCGCTTCGGGGTGGGCGACTCGCGCAGCATCGGAGCCGCCCACCATCAGCACCTGGCCAGACGGCAGCACCGTGGCATGGGCCAGCGGCGAACCCATGGCGCCGCTGCGCTGAAACTTCATCGCCCCTGTGGCAGTCCAGGTGTTGTCCGCGGGGCTGTAGATTTCGGCGTGCGTCGTGACGACGCCCGCGCCCGCATACCCCCCCGCGAGCAGCGCCCGGCCGTCGGGCAGCAGGTTCAGGCTGGCATAGTGGCGCAGCACCAGCGGGAGCGCCGCGATGCTCCACGTTCCCGTGGCCGGGTTGTAGATTTCCGCCCCAGGCACCTCGCCACTGCCAGAGTATCCCGAGGCCACCAGCACCCGGCCATCGCCCAGCAGCACCGCCGCGTGCGCATTACGGGCCCGGGCCATGCTGCCGGTCGCCGCCCACGTGCGGGTCTGCGGGTCGTAGAGCTCGGCCGAAGCCAAGTGGACGCCTCCTCCGGTCCCGCCCGCCACCAGCACCTTGCCATCGGGCAGCAGCGTCATCGAAGGCAACGAGCGCACGGCGGTCTGGGTGCCGCCGGGAAGCCATGCGTTGGCCACAGGGTCGAACAAGACCGCCTGCGCGCTGCCGTCATGGCGCACAAGCACCTGCCCGGTGCCCAGCGTGACCGCCTCGGTCACATTGCCCGTGAAGCCGCTGGCGGCGATCGGCTCCCAAACCCCGCGGGCGTAGCGCTCGCCGCCGGTGACGAACCCACCTGAATTGACCCCGTTGAAAACAGCCACCGAGCCATCGTCCAGCAGCACCCCGGCATGCTGCCCGCGCGCCGTGGCCATGGGGGTATCGGCAGTCCAGACGCCGGCGGCGCCGGGGGTCTGCCACAGCAGGGCCGCCAGGCCCAGGCAGGGGAAGATTTTGGACATGCCTCGCCTCCGTAAAACAGCGAGCTTATCCGTTCGGCGCCGCACTGTCTGTCCCCCTTTGGGGTGACACGAGGGCAAAAAAACCACAGCCGCTACCGGGGGCGCGCCTGCCGGTACAGCCCCTCCACGCGCGGCACGTTCTCCTGCAGCTCGCGGATCCGGTCCGGTCCCGTGGGGTGGGTGGACAGGAACCCGATGCCGCTGCTGCCCGTGGCCTCGCCCATCTTGCGCCACAGGGTTACGGCGGCCTGCGGGTCGTAGCCCGCGCGGGCGGCCAGCTCCAGGCCGACGAGGTCGGCCTCGGTCTCGTCGCTGCGGCTGAACTTGAGCGTGAGCAGCTGCGTTCCCAGGTTGGCCGCCGCGTTGCCCAGGTCGCCCAGGCCCAGCAGCTGCGCGCCCAGCGACAGGCCGATGCTGGTGGCCTGGCTCTTGGCGATGCGCGAGCGTGCGTGCTCGCGCAGCGCGTGGGCCATCTCGTGGCCCATGACCATGGCGATCTCGTCGTCGGTGAGCTTGAGCTGGTCGAGGATGCCCGTGTAGAACGCGATCTTGCCGCCGGGCATGCAGAAGGCGTTGATCTGTTTGCTGCCGATCAGGTTCACCTCCCAGCGCCAGGAGCCCGCGCGGCTGTTCCACTGCGCGGCGTACGGGATGATGCGCTGCGCGATGGCGCGCAGCTTCACCAGCTGCGGGTGGCCATCGGGCGCCAGCGCGCCCTTGGCCTTGGCCTGCGCCAGCATCTGGCTGTACTGCTGGGTGGCCGAGGTTTCCAGCTGCTCGGCCGGCACCAGCTTGCGCATGCCCGAGGCGCTGCCCACGTCCACCTGGGCGGCGGCGGGGAGCGCGGCCGCGCCGGCGGCGGCCAGCACGAAGGCGCGGCGCGCGTTCCAGACACCGCCGGCGCAGCAGCGGCAGCCGGACGGACCAGGGAAGTCGATGGCGGGAGGGGTCATGGAGCGAAGTCTACGATTGCGCGCGCAACTCCGCCCAGATCACCAGCAGCAGGCCTGCCAGCACGCAGCCCAGCCCCCAGAAGGCCATGGCCGAGGGCCGCTCGCCCACGACCAGGATGGCCAGCGCGAAGGCCGTCACCGGCTCGGCCAGGGCCAGCGTCACGCCGGTGGCGCCGCTGATGTGGCGCAGCGCCGCGCTGAACAGCAGATAGGCCAGCCCCGTGGCCGCCAGCCCCAGGTACAGCACCACGCCCCAGGTGGCTGGCGACGGCGCGGGCACCCCGCCGAGCAGCAGCGCCACGGGCAGCGACAGCAGGCCCGCGCCGCTGAACACCGCGAGGTTCACCACGGCCGGCGCCGCCTGCGCCACCAGGCGCTTGTTCAGCAGCGCATAGCCCGCATACGCCAGCCCGGCCAGCAGGCACAGGGCGATGCCCCAGAGCGGCGCGTGCACGCTGGCTCTACCGTCCAGCGCCATGGCCGCGCCACCCGCCACGCCCAGCAGCGTGCCCAGCCACCACACCGGGGCGGGCCAGCGCCGCTGCGCCACGGTCTGCAGCAGCCCGGCCCAGACCGGGCCGCTGCCGATGGCCAGCGCCGTGCCCAGCGCCACGCCGCTGGCCTTCACGCCCGCGAAGAAGCTCAGGTTGTACGCCGCCACGCACAGCGCGGCCAGCGGCAGCGCGCCGCCGCGCAGGCCGCGCCAGCCCCGCGCCCGCAGCGCGGGCCAGGCCAGCACGGCGAAGAACGCGCTGGCCACGCCCAGGCGCAGCGCGCCCACCCAGTAGGGCGACAGCGTGGGCGGCGCCAGGCTTTGCGCGGTGCCGGTGGTGCCCCAGAGCATGGCGGCGAGCAGCACCATGGCGATGCTGCGCAGGGATGCGGTGTTCATGCACCCATGGTGCGCGCGGGCGGCGCCGCGACTGTCGAGCGACGCGCGAAGTGCGGCGCGCTTTTGCTTCTCTATCGATAGCTGCTTGCGCTTTCTGGGTAAGCGCTGGAGGGCTATTTGGCTTGTAATCCACGCAGCGCCCGTGCACCCGTGCCGCGTTCGCGCCGCAGCGCATAGGCCAGCGCGCTGGCGCTGGCGTAGCCGGTGCGCAGCGCGGTGGCCTCCAGCGGCAGGCCGCGCGCCAGTGCGGCCGCGGCCATGTCCAGCCGGCGTGCGCGCAGCCAGGCCTGGGGCGTGGCGCCGGTCAGCTCCGCCAGGCGGGCGTGGAAGCGCGGCGCGCTCAGGTGGAACAGCCGGGCCATGCGCGCGGTGGGCCAGTCCTCGTGCAGCGCGGCGTCCACGGCGGCCTGCAGCGCGGCCAGGTCCAGCCCGCGGCGCGCCAGCACGCGCGGCGCCTGCAGCAGCAGCGCCAGGTGCGCGGCCGGGTCGGCAGCGTGGCGCGCGCCGGGCGGCACGGCGAAGCGGCGCACGCGGTCGGTGGCCGCGTGGGGCGGCGCGTCGATCACGAAGATGCGCGTGCCCGGCCGCGCCAGGAAGCCGTGCGCCGTGCCCGCGGGCACCACCAGGCCGCAGGCCGTGTCCACGAACGCGGCGCGGCCCGCCACCTCCAGCTCCATGCGGCCCTCGAGCGCGTAGAGGACCTGGGCGTGCACGTGCGCGTGCGACTGGTGCTCGCCGGCATAGCGGCGCACCGAGGCGACGGGGTGGGCGAGCGCGGCGCGTGGCATGGGCGTGATGGTAGCTGCGGATAATCCCCGCCCATGCCCGATTCCTCTCCCCTTCCCGCACGCCGCTCCTGGCGCGAGGCCTGGCTCGTCTACCTGGAGCCCGCCAGCCTGCGCATGCTGGCGCTGGGCTTTTCCGCCGGCCTGCCGCTGCTGCTGGTGCTGGGCACGCTCTCGTTTCGCCTGCGCGAGGCGGGCATCGACCGCACCACCATCGGCTACCTGAGCTGGGTGGGCCTGGCGTATGCCTTCAAATGGGTCTGGGCGCCGCTGGTGGACCGCATGCCGCTGCCGCTGCTCACGCGCGCGCTCGGGCGGCGGCGCGGCTGGCTGCTGCTGGCGCAGGCGGTGGTGATGGGCGGGCTGGCCGGCATGGCGCTGATCGACCCGCGCGCGCAGCTGGGCACCCTGGTGTGGTGCGCGCTGCTGGTGGCCTTCGGCTCGGCCACGCAGGACATCGCGCTGGACGCCTTCCGCATCGAGTCGGCCGACGCCGACCGCCAGGCCGCGCTGGCCGCCACCTACCAGACGGGCTACCGCCTGGCGATGATCTGGGCCGGCGCGGGCGTGCTCTGGGTGGCCGCGCGCGCCGAGGTGCCGGGCGTGGAGGGCTACCAGAGCGGCGCCTGGCGCGCGGCCTACCTGGCCATGGCTGCGTCGATGCTCGCGGGCATGCTCACCGTGCTGCTCTCGCGCGAACCCGCACCCCGCCCGCTGCCGCCCACGCGCGGCCTGGGCGAGTGGCTGCGCGGCGCGCTGGTGGAGCCGTTCGCCGACTTCATCCGCCGCCACCGCTGGCACGCGGCGCTGATCCTGGGGCTGATCGCCGTCTACCGCATCAGCGATGTGGTCATGGGCATCATGGCCAACCCGTTCTACGTGGACATGGGCTACACCAAGGACGAGGTGGCCGCCGTGACCAAGGTCTTCGGCGTGGTGATGACGCTGGCCGGCGCCTTCGTGGGCGGCGTGCTCTCGATGCGCCTGGGCGTGATGCGCGTGCTGATGCTGGGCGCGGTGCTCTCGGCCCTGAGCAACCTGCTGTTCGCCTGGCTGGGCCAGCGCGGGCACGACGTGACGGGGCTGGTGCTGGTGGTCAGCGCCGACAACCTGGCGGGCGGCATCGCCTCGGCGGCGTTCATCGCCTACCTGTCGAGCCTGACGAACGTGCAGTACTCGGCCACGCAGTACGCGCTGTTCAGCTCGATGATGCTGCTGCTGCCCAAATGGCTCGCGGGCTTCTCCGGGCAGTTCGTCGATGCGCACGGCTACGCAGCGTTCTTCACCGGCACGGCGCTGCTGGGGCTGCCGGTGCTGGTGCTGGTGGCACTGGCTTCAAGGGTCAAATCGGCACCTGGCGCTTGACAGGCAAGCGCAAGCAGCTATTAATTCAGAAGCGGTTTACCAAAACTTTACAGACACTTCAACGTACCGAGATACCCAACCCGCAGGATTCCCCCATGAGCGCGCAACTTCTGATGATCGAAGACGACCACCGCCTCGCGCAGATGGTGGGCGAATACCTGGGCCAGTCCGGCCTGCACGTGACGCACATGGCCGACGGCGCGAGCGGCCTGGCGCGCCTGCAGAACCCCGAAGGCGGCCAGCTGCCCGACCTGGTGATCCTCGACCTGATGCTGCCCGACACCGACGGGCTGGAGGTGTGCCGCCGCATCCGCGCGCTGCCCGGCGCCGCCGCCAAGGTGCCGGTGCTGATGCTCACCGCCAAGGGCGACCCCATGGACCGCGTGATCGGCCTGGAGATCGGCGCCGACGACTACCTGCCCAAGCCCTTCGAGCCGCGCGAGCTGCTCGCGCGCATCCGCGCCATCCTGCGCCGGCGCGAGGCCGGCGCCCAGCCCACGGCCAACGTGCTGCGCTTCGGCAGCCTGGAGATCGACCGCGACGCACGCACCGTGAGCGTGGCAGGCCAGGCGGTGGACCTCACCTCCTACCAGTTCGACCTGCTGGCCGCCATGGCCGAGCGCGCGGGCCGCGTGCTCACGCGCGACCAGATCATGGAGGCCGTGCGCGGCCGCGAGCTGGAGGCGTTCGACCGCTCCATCGACGTGCACATGGGCCGCATCCGCGCGGCCATCGAAGCCGACCCGAAGAACCCGCGCCGCATCCTCACCGTGCGCGGCGTGGGCTACGTGTTCGCCAAGCAGCAAGACTGATGTCCCTGGTCAGCCCTTTCTCCCGGCGCCTGTACCTGCGCATCTGGCTGGCGGTGGTCGGCGGCGTGCTGGTGTTCGCGTTCGCCATCGGCTTCGCCTGGCGCTGGGCGGCCGACCAGACCCAGCAGCAGCCGCCCACGCGCGAGATCGTGCTCACCGACCCGCAGGGCCGCACGCTGGTGGACGGCGTGGGCGTGCGCCAGCGGCTGGACCCGAGCGAGGGCATCCACTACCGCATCGAATCCAGCGACGGCAAGGTCTACGAGATGCGCATGTCGCCGCGCACCCCGCACGTGCGTCCCGACGAGCGCGGGCCGGCCGCGTGGTTCCGCCCGCCCTTCGGCTTCCTGTGGATCCTGGGCCTCGTGGGCATCGCGGTCACGGTGGGCGTGTTCCCCATCATCCGCCGCCTGCTGCAGCGGCTGGAGACCCTGCAGAGCAGCGTGCAGCGCTTCGGCGAGGGCGACCTGTCCGTGCGCGTGGCCGAGCAGGGCCACGACGAGGTCGCCGCCCTGGCGCGCCAGTTCAACGCCGCCGCCGAGCGCATCGAGACGCTGGTGCAGTCGCACAAGTCGCTGCTGGCCAACGCCTCGCATGAACTGCGCTCGCCCCTCACGCGCATCCGCATGGGGCTGGAGCTGATGGGCAACGGCGCGCCCTCGCCCGCGTTCCGCGCAGAGATCGAGCGCAACATCGCCGAGCTGGACCAGCTCGTCGACGAGATCCTGCTCGCCAGCCGCCTGGACGCCGGCGCCGCCGACGTGGGCACCATCGAACCCGTGGACCTGGTAGGCCTGGCCGTGGAGGAATGCGTGCGCGTCGATGCCGAGCTGCAGGCCGCCGTCACCTCCGAGGGGGGGGTCGAGGTGCCCGGCGTCTCCAAGCTGCTGCGCCGCGCCGTGCGCAACCTGCTGGAGAACGCGCGCCGCTACAGCCAGGGCGAAATCACCCTGCACATCGACCGCGAAGGCGCCGACGCCGTGCTGCGCGTGTGCGACCACGGCCCCGGCGTGCCGCCCGAGCAGCGCGAGCGCATCTTCGAGCCCTTCTACCGCCTGCCCGGCGCCAGCGAACGCGCGGGCGGCGTGGGCCTGGGGCTGGCGCTGGTGCGCTCCATCGCACAGCGCCATGGCGGCAGCGTGCACTGCGAGGCACGGCCGGACGGCGCGCCCGGCGCCTGCTTCGTGCTGGCGCTACCGCTTCAGAAATGAGAGCTGCCAGCGCTTGATGGCCAAGCGCTGGAGGCCGATTTGGCCTAACTCTTTTTCCAGCGCAGCGCCGACGCCGCATACATCGCCGCACCGGCAGCCAGCGCCAGCGCCGCCAGCGCCAGCGCACGCGCGAAGCCCTGCGCCTCACCCCCCTGCACGAGCAGCCACGCCACCAGGGGCGGCCCCACGATCTGCCCCAGGGCATAGAGCGCCGTCACCAGGCTGGCGAAGCTGTCGGCAGACTGCGGCCACAGGCGGCGCGCCTCCTGCAGGCCGAAGAAGGTGATGGCCGTGAACGGCAGGCCCAGCAGCGCGCTGCCCAGCGCGAAGCCCGCGGGCGTGGGCCAGGCCAGTCCCAGCGCAATGCCCAGCGCCTGCAGCGCGTAGCAGGCCGCGAGCAGCCAGCGCCGGTCCCAGCGCGCCGGCGCGCGCGTGCCCAGCACCGTGCCCGCCACCGCGCCCACGCCGAACAGCGGCCAGAACAGGTCGGGCCAGGGCGAGCCCTGCGGCAGTGCCGCGCGTGCGATCACCGGCAGGAACGTGGCCGTGACGATGTAGCCCAGCCCCGCCAGCCCGTAGGCCAGCGCATGCACGGCGCGCGCGGCGGGCGTGCCGCCCTGCGCCGCGGCCGGGGCGGTGCGCGCCGCCCCGCCGCCCGGCGCC
>NZ_DF238988.1 GCF_000400995.2 Acidovorax sp. MR-S7
GGAAGGTCTGCACAACGCTCGTTGCGACGAGTGCTGATGCGCGAGTTTTCAGATGGCGGCAACTGCGGCGTGATTCGGGTCATTCGAGGGCCGATTCGCGCCCCGTTGTCGACCCTTTCGGCCGCTGCGGACGCACTCATCCCCGGGCCCCCTGCAAAAGCGTTCGTCGCACCATCCACAGATTGGAGAGCGCGAACAGCGTGTGCAGC
>NZ_DF238989.1 GCF_000400995.2 Acidovorax sp. MR-S7
TCTGCAAAACCTCCCGGCCCGGTGGCAGGCAAGCATCGGATGAGCGAGGATCGGGGCCATGGACCAGATCAACCTCGGCCTCGACCCGCTGCCCAAGAAGACGCGCAAGGAAGTCTTCCTTGAAGAGATGAACCAGGTTGTGCCCTGGTCGACGCTGGT
>NZ_DF238990.1 GCF_000400995.2 Acidovorax sp. MR-S7
ATGGCAAACCCACTCCGTCAACGCGTTGGCCCACATACTACCAACACAGATTTGTGACAGAGCCAAACAAAAAGGCCCACTGACGTGGGCCTTGACGACAAGCTAAGTGCTTGATTTTATTGGTTGCGCGAGAAGGATTTGAACCTCCGACCTGGGTTATGAGTCGAAATAAACCATTGCATACCTGTATTGGTCTTGGATGTGCTCATGCGGTCTTAAACAGTTAAAACCCATACAAATCAATGACTTATCCCGTGACGCCTTCTATCACTTGAACCCGATCGAGACCATGCCTGTCACATCAGCGCCCCCAAAAAGCCCCCACCCCCTGCGAACAGGTTCTGACCATTGGGTTTGAATCGAGTTGGCGCGCCCCCTGGGCAATAGCAGCACTGACTTCAAAAAGTCGGCTCGCGTCAACCATCTTTGCGCTTAGGGAAGGTCTGCAAAACCTCCCGGCCCGGTGGCAGGCAAGCATCGGATGAGCGAGGATCGGGGCCATGGACCAGATCAACC
>NZ_DF238991.1 GCF_000400995.2 Acidovorax sp. MR-S7
GGTATCCACTGGGCCGCGCAGACGGATGACAGTGCCGCCCACCTCAATCTCCATCACTGTCTCGGGCTGGCGGGCGTTTGTGGTGGCCACCACCTCAGCTGGCCGAGCGTCTGCGACGACCGTGACCGGCAACAACGTATGAGGTGAGGACTGCCAGTGCTCGAGTTTCATCCAGCTGCGAAGCTGGTTGGCGTTGACACCGTGGCGAAGTGCCAGGCCGGCAACCGAAACCTCTGGCTTGAGCGCTTGCTCCACCAGCCAGGCCTTGAAGGCCGAGACGTAGATGCGCTTGCCGTTGCGCATGACTCGCTCCACCGTCGGGCCGTTCCACTCTGGGGTGTGTCCACTGTCTTGCATATGGACATATCCTGCATTGACCCTCCGCTCCTCACAAGAAGGGCCTTGGGGCCACGCTTACC
>NZ_DF238992.1 GCF_000400995.2 Acidovorax sp. MR-S7
AGCCGCGCCAGCTCTTGCTCGACGCCATCGGAGTGCCGGTCATCAACACAGATTTGTGACAGAGCCTTTTGTTTTGTGTCGAGGTTTGTGACGAGGTCTGTGTCGTCACAATTACAGGCCTCAGCACTAGTGACCATTGGGCATGCGTCGAGTTTCTGGAGTCAAGAGGTCGAGAGTGGCGGAGCTCCGCAAGCAATTAACATAGCTCCAGCTTCATTGGCCTCAATGTAGGACCAGCGCATCTCCTTCGTAAGCGTCCGGCCAACCCATCTTGACCGGATGACTACAGGCGCAGCTTGCGCATGGCGGCATTGACGCCATT
>NZ_DF238993.1 GCF_000400995.2 Acidovorax sp. MR-S7
TACCATTCAGTTCGGAGACCGCATCTCCGTCAATTGAAGTCCGACCCGTTTACACAAAAATTCGGACACGCCCCAAAACGGCTGCAGCAGAAGAAGTTGGTTCTCATCGATGGCGAGAAGCTAGCTGAACTGATGATGGACTTCGGAGTGGGCGTAAGCCGTGTGGCCACGTACACCGTGCAGAAAATCGACCCGGACTACTTCGGCGAGGAATGAGCCTGAGGCTGTCGCATCTTCGCACGGCCTCTAATTTTGTCCAATAGTCACCCCGAAATTGGCCTAACTCATTGATTTAAAAGGGTTTTGGCCATCAGAGTCATAACACCCTCAAAAAAACAAAAGCCCCGCGAGGAGCGGGGCTTGCGTGCGTGGAGCGTGGGGCGGAGGGTCAGCCGCCGCGGCGCATGGCTTCGAAGAATTCCACGTTGGTCTTGGTTTCCTTCATCTTCTTGATCATCAGCTCCATGGACTCGATCTCGTCCATGTTGTACATGAACTGGCGCAGGATGCGGGTCTTCTGCAGGATCTCGGGCGGCAGCAGCAGCTCTTCGCGGCGCGTGCCGCTCTTGTTGAGCTCGATGGCGGGGAACACGCGCTTCTCGTAGAGGCGGCGGCTCAGGTGGATTTCGCTGTTGCCCGTGCCCTTGAACTCTTCGAAGATCACTTCGTCCATGCGGCTGCCGGTATCGACCAGCGCGGTGGCGATGATGGTGAGGGAGCCGCCTTCCTCCACCTTGCGCGCCGCGCCGAAGAAGCGCTTGGGGCGCTGCAGCGCGTTGGAGTCCACGCCGCCCGACAGCACCTTGCCGGAGGAGGGCACCACGTTGTTGTAGGCGCGGGCCAAGCGGGTGATGGAGTCCAGCAGGATCACCACGTCCTTTTTCAGCTCCACCAGGCGCTTGGCGCGCTCGATCACCATCTCGGCCACGTGCACGTGGCGCGCGGCGGGCTCGTCGAAGGTCGAGGCGATGATCTCGCCCTTGACCGTGCGCTGCATCTCGGTCACTTCTTCGGGACGCTCGTCCACGAGCAGCACCATCAGGTGCACATCGGGGTTGTTGGCCGTGATGGCATGGGCGATGTGCTGCATCATCACCGTCTTGCCGCTCTTTGGGGGCGCGACGATCAGCGCGCGCTGGCCGCGGCCGATGGGGGCGATGATGTCGATGATGCGGCCCGTGATGTTCTCCTCGCCCTTCATGTCCCGCTCGAGCTTCATCTGCTCCTTGGGGAACAGCGGCGTGAGGTTCTCGAACATCACCTTGTGCTTGTTCTGCTCGGGCGGGCCGCCGTTGACCGAATCGAGCTTGGTCAGCGCGAAGTAGCGCTCGCCGTCCTTGGGCGTGCGCACCTCGCCTTCGATCATATCGCCGGTGTGCAGATTGAAGCGGCGCACCTGGCTGGGACTGATGTAGATGTCGTCCGTGCTGGCGGTGAAGCTGGTGTCGGGGCTGCGCAGGAAGCCGAAGCCGTCGGGCAGGATCTCGAGCACGCCGTCGGCGAAGATCTGCTCGCCTGCCTTCGCGCGCTTCTTGATGATGGCGAACATCAGCTCCTGCTTGCGCATGCGGCCGCCGTTTTCGATCTCAAGGGCTTCCGCCTGCTTGAGGACTTCAGACACGTGCAGTGCCTTGAGTTCGTTAAGGTGCATGAATGACTCCTGAACGGAGTGGATATGTCTCTTGACTGGAGGGGAGTTGGCTGCGTGCCGTGCGGGCTGGGTTACCCTGGCGAGCCTGTGACCTGGAACCAGCCGCTGGTTGGGTTGCGTGCGGCGAGGCGACCAATGCGGATTATGACAGGAAAATTCCGGGCCCTTGCAGGGCAGGTGCGCTGGCGGCCTGGCACGGGGCCGCCGGCGCGGGACATCAGGCCAGTTGCTGGTCGATGAAGGCGGTGAGCTGGGCCTTGCTCATGGCGCCGACCTTGGTGGCGGCCAGCTCGCCGTTCTTGAACAGCATCAGCGTGGGAATGCCGCGGATGCCGAACTTGGCGGGGATCTCGCGGTTCTCGTCCACGTTCATCTTGGCGATGGACAGCTTGCCCTGGTAGGCGGTGGCGACCTCGTCGAGGATCGGGGCGATCATCTTGCACGGGCCGCACCACTCGGCCCAGTAGTCCACCAGCACCGGTGTGCCGGCCTTGAGCACGTCGGCTTCGAAACTGGCGTCGGAGATATGTCGGATGAGTTCGCTGGCCATGGCGCGTTCCTTGGGTTCCTTGAGAGGCGGGGCGTATAAAGTCGGGCATTGTGACAGAAACGCAAACCCTGCACCCCGGTATGGCCGGTGACTGCGACGCTATGACAGTCATAGCGAAAAACGATGGCGCCGATGCCTGCTGGCGCACCGTCTTCGGCAGCGTAAGGGCCCATGCGCAGCAGTGCGGCGTGCACCTGGCGGGCGCCGTGGTGCTCGTGCCTTACGCCCAGCTCATGGCCGAGGCGCGGCGGCAATGGGCGCGCCTGCACCCCCAGGGCTTCATGCCGCAGTTCGAGACCACGCGCAACTGGGCGCGGCGGCTCGGCGCCCCGCTGCCCGAGGGCAGCGAGTTCGCGGGCGATGTGGCGTGCGACGCCGTCACCGCTCGCGCGCTGCTCGAGCGCGCCGGCCTGGCCGCCCACCGCGAAGCCCTGGCCGATCCGCTGCTGGAGATGGCGGCCCAGCTCGCCGCCGCCGCGGCCGCCGCCGGCCCGC
>NZ_DF238994.1 GCF_000400995.2 Acidovorax sp. MR-S7
CTGCCGTTGATGAGCGCGCCGTGGATGGCCACGAACAGGCCGTGCACGTGGAAGATGGGCAGCGCGTGGATGAGCACGTCGCCGGGCTTCCAGCCCCAGTAGTCCTGGAGCACCTGCGCGTTCGACAGCAGGTTGCCGTGGGTGAGCATCGCGCCTTTGCTGCGGCCGGTGGTGCCGCTGGTGTAGAGGATGGCGGCGAGGTCGTCGGCCGTGCGCGCCACGGGCGTGTGTTCGTCGCCATGGTGCGCGGCGCGCTCCAGCAGGCTGCCGGTGCGGTCGTCGCCCAGCGTGAAGACGTGCTGCGTGCCGGCGGTGAAGGCGATCTTGGAGACCCAGCCGAAGTTGGCGGGCGTGCACACGACGACGGCGGGCTCGGCGTTGCCCACGAAGTATTCGATTTCGGCGCTCTGGTAGGCGGTGTTGAGCGGCAGGAACACGTAGCCCGCGCGCAGCGCGCCGAGGTACAGCAGCATGGCCTCGACGGATTTGTCCACCTGCACGGCCACGCGGCTGCCCTCGGGCAGCTTCAGCGAGGTCAGCAGGTTGGCGATTTGGCTGCTCGCGCGGTCCAGGTCGCGCCAGGTGTAGCGCAGCGGCTCGCCTGCGGCCGAGGTGGTTTCGACGGCGATCTGCTCCAGGTCGCGGGGGAAGGCGGCGCGCAGCGCGGAAAAAAGGTTGTTGCTGGACATGTGGATCTCACCTTCGATAGCTGAACATCAATCGCCTTCGCCTGGCGCATGCGCGAGTCCCAGTTCCTCCAGGATCCGCATCCGGTCGCCGTCCAGTGCTGGCGGCTGCCGCCGGACGACTTGCTTGCCCCCGCCCGCCATCAGCGGATTGCCCGCCACGCCGAGCGACTCCCCGCTGGGCGTGAGAACCTCGGCCAGCATGCCTCTCGCCTGGATCTGCGGGTGCTCCACCACTTCTGAAACCGAGTGGTACTCCCCCGTCGGGATTCCGTTGTCCTGCAGCAGCTTGAGCCAATGTGCGCGAGAGTGCCCACGCAGTTTGTCTTCCAACATGCGCTTGAGCGCAGCTTCATGCGCGCAGCGCGACGCGTTGGTCCTGAAACGATCGTCGTCCACCAGGCCAGGAAGGCCCAGCAGTTCGCACAACCGCTTGAACAATCCATCGTTGCCAACGGCGATCACCAGATAGCCGTCCTCTGCGGCATAGACGTCGAAAGGCGTCATCGATGGATGGCGCGAGCCGATGGGCCCGGGGACGCTGCCTGTCGCGCCATAGCGCGCAACCGCGTTTTCCAGCAGAGCCACCTGGCAATCGAGCATGGACACATCCACCCGCTCGCCTTTGCCCGTGCGGGCCCGGCGCAACAGGGCCGACTGCGTTCCGACCACCGCATAGAGCCCGGCCCCGAGGTCGCCGATGGAGACACCGACACGGCAAGGACCTGCGTCGGGATGCCCCGTCACACTCATCATGCCGCTCATGGCCTGCACCACCATGTCATAGGCCGGCTGCGAGCGGTAGGGGCCCGTCTGGCCGAAACCGGAGATAGACACCATGACAAGGCGCGGGTATCGCGCCTGCAGCTGCTCCCAGCCATATCCCAGCTTCTCCATGGTTCCCGGCCGGTAGTTCTCCACCAGCACGTCCGCACGCTCCAGCAGACGCTCGAAGACTGCACGGTCGCCCTCGGCCTTTAAATCCAATGCGATGGATTCCTTGTTCCGGTTGACCGACATGAAGTAGGCCGAAGCGTCTCCCAAGAAAGGACCAATGGCACGCGCATCATCTCCCACTCCCGGCTGCTCCACCTTGATGATCCGGGCCCCCATGTCCCCCAATGTCTGCGTGCAGAAAGGCCCTGCCAGCACGCGGGTGAGGTCCACGACCGTGATGCCATGCAGCGGCAATTCGTTCACAGCCCGGCTCCAGAACGCTCCGTCAGCGCCTTCGATGCCTTCCCCTCCTTCAATGCCCAGTCCTTGAACTCCTGCTGGGATGCGGACGGCACAGCCAGGTTGCCCTGCTTCTCCAGCCTGGCCTTGACTTCCGGATCGCCCAGCACTTGCACGCTGGCATCGAAGAGCTTCTTGGACACATCGGCAGGCAAGCCGGCCGGGCCGAACAGGCCGAACCAGAGCGTGAAGTCGTAGTCCTTGACACCCGACTCCCTCATGCCCGGCAAATCAGGAAACAAGGGGGAGCGCTCAGCCGTCGTGACGGCCAGCATGCGCAGCTTGTTGGCCTGTGCCAGAGGCAATACCGACGGAGGCGAGCCAAACGTCATGTCCACGTCTCCTGCTCCGACGGCCTGCAAGGACGGTGCCCCACCTTTGTACGGAACGTGCAGCATGTCGATGGCCGTGGCCTGCGTAAACGAAAGTCCCGCCAGATGGGTGATGACGCCCGTCCCCGACGAGGAGTACGTCAACTTGCCCGGTGTCTTGCGTGCCAGATCGATCAGGCCTTGTACCGATTGCTCAGGAAAACCCTGTCGAACGGCCAGCAGCATGGGAGACACGGACCAGCGGGAGATGGGCGTGAAGTCTTTCACGCCATCGTATTTCGCGCTCTTGTAGAGCAGTTGGTCGGAACCATACAGGTTCGCGCTGCCGAGCAGCAAGGTGTATCCGTCCGCAGGCGCGCGCGCCACGATGTCCGAAGCCAGCGTCGTCCCCGCCCCTGGCTTGTTGTCCACGACGACGGGCTGCCCCAGCACCTTGCCCAGCTTGTCTGTGACGATGCGCGCCACGGCATCCGCGCCACCGCCCGGCGGAAAGCCCACCACCAGCGTGATCGGCCGCGAGGGGTAGCCCTGCGCCAGGGCAACGGTGCACGATGCGGCTGCCAGCGCAGCCACGAGGGTTTTCTTGAACATGGCTTTGTCTCCTGTATGTTGGTGTAGGGAAAACGGTTGTCCGGTCAGCGGCCCTTGAAGGCGGGCGGGCGTTTCTCGCGCCAAGCCGCGCCGCCCTCTTGCAGGTCCTCCGACTGGACCGTACGGAGCACATCGCGGGCAATTGCCTCGGAGTCCTGCAGGCCGCGGGCAATCAGGTTCAAATGCTTCTTCATGCCAAAGAGCGGCAGGGGAGCCATGGCACTCAAGGTGGCCGTCAGTTCATCCACCTTGGCCTGCAGCTCCTGCGGCGTGGCGAGGTGAGTGAAGAAGCCGCAGCCCTTCATCTCCATGGCCGTCAGGCGCTCACAGGTCAAGAAAAGACGCTTGGCCACGTCCAGTCCAAGCCGGTGCACGTAGCGCTCAAGGCCTGCCTGGTAGAAATGGAGGCCCAGCCGCGCAGCGGGCATGAACATCTCCGCATCGGTGCTGCCTACCCGGAAATCACATGCCAAGGCCATGTCGGTCGCGCCGCCATAGACCCCTCCTTGCACGACCGCGATGGTCACGGCCCTGCAGTGCTCGATGGCATCGACCATCTCGCCAAAGCTGCTGCCTTTGTTCTGGCTGTTTCCCACCTCTGATATATCATATCCACTGCAAAAGTACTTTCCCTCGCTACGCAGAACCACGACGCGGATGTCGTCCGCCTGGTTGATACGATCGATGTGCGCAATGAGGGCTGGCAGGTCTTCAGGGGATAACTTGTTGGCTGCAGAAGGCCGCCGCAGCGTGATCGTAGCGATATGGTCAGAGAGTTCGAGGCCGGGCTGCATATGTACCAATTGAATTCATAGATATATCTTCAATTAGAAAATGAACCAGATTTCGTCCGAATCGGCACAAACCCTAGGAGCGCAAAGCCTCCAGGACCGCATCCGGCTGGCGCTTGAAGACGACTTGCGCAGCGGCCGGCTGCAGCCAGGCATGGCCATCAATGAGCAGGCCCTGTGCGCACGGTTCACCACTTCGCGCACGCCCGTGCGCGAAGCATTGCTGCTGCTGGCCGCCAAAGGGATGGTGAGCATTCGGCCTCGCGCCGGGATCTATGTGCGGCATCTCGATGCCCGCGAACTGGTGGCGATGATGGAAGGGCTGGCCGAACTGGAGGGCGTGCTGGCACGCCTGGCAGCCCATCGCATCAACGTGGGCCAGAAGGAACGTCTGGCACGCGCTCTGGAGCAGACCGCCCGTTGCGCCGAGTCAGGGGATTCGGTCGGCTACGAGCGCGCCAATGTGCTGCTGCATGACGTGATCTACGAGGCCAGCGGCAATGCATTCATCGTGGAGCAGACGCGCCAGGTCAGGCTGCGCATTGCTCCCTACCGAGGAAAGCTGTTCGAAACGGCCAAACGGCTTGCAGGCTCACACGCAGAGCATGAGGCCGTCGTGAAAGCCATTTTGCTCGGCGACAGCGAGGCAGCGGCCGAAGCCATGCGCGACCACATCTCTGCGGGCGGGCGGGTATTTGCGGACATGATTCTTCGCTCGCCCCCACCGGCGGCCTACAGCCCGAACCACCGCCGCAAGCGCGCAGGCAAGGACGAAAGCGGCCTGTAGTCGATGCCGCGCTCTTTTTTCTAGCCCTGCCCTCTCTGCAATAAAGCGCGCCACAGAAGCCGCCACGGCTTTCTACGCATCGGTGGCGCAAGGCATCAGGTAGTACCAGCGCCCCTCTTCGCGCACGAAGCGGCTGCGCTCGTGCAGCCGCACCGCCCGCCCCGCCACGCGCCAGCGCGCGACGAACTCCACCTCGGCCGCATCGGGCCCTGTCGCGCGGTGCGTGCGCACCTCCAGCCCCAGCCACTTCGCGCCCGCGTCGAAGTCCAGCGTGGAGGGGCGGTGGCTGGGGTGCCAAGTGGCCAGCAGGTAGGCCGCGTCCTCGCGCGTGAAAGCGGTGTAGCGCGAGCGCATGAGGCTCTCGGCATCGGGTGCGGGGCAACCGGCGAAGTCGCCGATGTAGCGGCCGCAGCACTGCGCATAGGGCAGCGGCCGGCTCGGGGAACGGGTGCGGCCGCAGGGGCAGGCGGAGGAGACAGAAGACATCGCGCGATTCTAGGCAGCAGCCATCTCCGCGCTCACCGCGCGCAGCGCCTGCGCGAACAGGCGCTGCTCCTCGTGCTGCGCGCCGGCCGCGCGCTGGAACAGCGTGATGGGCGGCAGTGTCCAGCCGAAGCGGTGGCGCACGATGGCCACGCCGGCGATGCGCACCAGCTCCTGCGCCACGTCGGCCGGCACGATGGAGACGGCCCGCTCGTTGGCGGCCACCAGCTCGCCGATCACCTTGACCGACAGGCTCTCGACGAAGGGCGCGGGCGGCGCCACGCCGGCGCGCAGGAAGAAGTCGGTGATCTGCTCGCGCATCGGCGTCTGGCGCGCGCCCATCACCCACTCCAGGCCGGCCAGCTCGGCCCAAGCGAGCGGCCGGCGCGCCAGGCGCGCGGCCAGGCGCCGGTGCGCGATCAGGCGCGGCTCCTGCGCGTAGAGCACCTCGTGCCGCAGGCCCGCCATGTCGAGGATGGCGGAGGCCCGGCCGATCACACAGTCCAGCTCGTGCGCGCGCAGGCGCGCCAGCAGACGGTCGCTGGTGTCCTCGTGCAGCGTCACCGTGATGCGCTGGCCCGCGGGCCGCGTGCGGTCGATGGCGCGCGCCAGCAGGCGGCCGGGCAGGAAGGGGATGGCGCCCACGTGCAGGTGCGCTGCGCGGCCGTGGCCCGCGGCCTCGATGTCCTGCGCCCAGTGGCCCAGGTCGGCCAGCATGGTCTGTGCGCGGGCCAGCACCAGGCGCCCTAGCGCGGTGGGCTCCATGCCGCGCGGCGAGCGTGTGAACAGGGGCGCGCCGAACAGGGCCTCCAGGTCCGCCAGTGCCTGCGTGACGGCCGGCTGGCTGGTGGCCATGTGCTCGGCCACGCGCGTGAGCGTGCCGTGCGCGCCGATGGCCTGGAGCAGCAGCAGGTGCTTCATGCGCAGGCGTGTGCCGAGCCGGTGGGCCAGGGGTGGCGCGGAAGACATAAGCAAAAAAATATGGCTTGATAGAAAGATGCGATTCGCAGCTTATTCCATGCCCGCAAGAATCCGCACGACGACACATGGGAGGACGACAATGGATTCGGTGTTTCTCGTGGTGGCCCTGGGTGCCGCCGTGGCGGGCTTCGTGCAGGGGCTGTCGGGCTTTGCCTTCGGCATGGTGGCCATGTCGTTCTGGGCCTGGGCGCTGGAGCCGCGCCTGGCGGCCGCGCTCACGGTGTTCGGCGCGCTGGTCGGGCAGACGCTGGCGGCAGCGGCCATGCGGCGCGGCTGGGACTGGCGGCGCCTGCTGCCCTTCATCGCCGGGGGCCTGGCAGGCATCCCGCTGGGCGTGCTGCTGCTGCCGCACCTGGACATGCTGTGGTTCAAGGCCATCCTGGGCACGCTGCTGGTGCTGTTCTGCCCCGCCATGCTGCTGTCGAAGCACCTGCCGCGCATCGCCGCAGGCGAGCGGCTGGGACGCCTGGGTGACGGCGCGGCGGGCCTGGTGGGCGGCGTGATGGGCGGCATCGGCGGCTTCACGGGCGTGGTGCCCACGCTGTGGTGCACGCTGCGCGGCTATGAGAAGGACACGCAGCGCGCCGTCATCCAGAACTTCAACCTGGCCATGCTGGCCGTGACCATGGGCACCTACCTCGCCACCGGCGTGGTCACGCGCGAGATGCTGCCCCTCTTCGCCGTGGTCGCGCCCGCCATGCTGGTGCCGACGCTGCTGGGCGCGCGGCTGTACATCGGCATCAGCGAGGCGCGGTTCCGGCAGATCGTGCTGGGGCTGCTGACGGCCTCGGGCGTAGCGATGCTGGCGTCGGCGCTGCCGCGGCTGCTGGGATGACTGCATTAATATGCCTCCAGCGCTTATCCAGCAAGCGCAAGCAGCTATCAAAACACAAGCGGCCTGACAACCAAGGCGTATCGCTACCGCCCCAGCAACCGCGCCCGCACCTCTGCCGTATAGGTGCGCCCCACCCGCGCCACCGTGCCGTCGGCCAGCACCAGCGCGAGGGACGAGAAGGCGCCCGCCGCCAGGCGATGGACCGCGCCGATGCGCACCAGGGTGCTGCGGTGGATGCGCAAAAAGTCCTGCGCGGGCAGCCGCTGTTCCAGCTCCGACAGGCTCGCGCTGTACAGGTATTCACGGCCATCGGCGTGGATGCGCGTGTAGTCGCGCTCGGCCTGGATGCGCGTGATGCTGGTGGCAGCGATGCGCACGTGCTGGCCCTGGGTCTTGACCCACAGCTCGGCCAGCCCGCGCGGCTGTGGTGCTGCCGTGCGCAGGTTGGCGACAACCTCTTGCAGCTCCGCGATCCGCTGCGCGCTGCCGCGCTGGGCCACCGCCTGGCGGGCGCGCTCCAGCGCGAGTTGGAAACGCCCCGGCTCGATGGGCTTGGTGATGTAGTCGGTGGCGCTGGCGTCGAAGGCCTGGAGGGCCTGGTCGTCGAAGGCGGAGACGAAGACGGCCACAGGCGGCTCGGGTTGGCCTTGCAGGCGGGCCAGCAGGTCGAACCCGCTGCCGCCGGGCATCTGAATGTCCAGCAGCAGGATGTGCGCGTCGAATCGCTTCAGCCGTTCCAGCGCCTGCGGCACGTGAGCCGCCTGTTCGATGGCACCGACCCACGGCAGCGCGCGCAGCAGCCGCGCCACGCGCCGCCGGGCCAGCGGCTCGTCGTCCACCACCAGCACGTTGAGCGGCGTCATGCGACCTTCCAGGGCAGTTCGATCTCGGCCCGGAAATGGGTGCCGTCGCCCGTGTCGACGCGCAAGGTGCCAGCATCGCCGAAGCGCACGCGGATGCGCTCGGCCACGTTGCGCAGGCCGATGCCGAACCCGGCGGCTTCCGAGCGGCGCGGGGCGCTGGCGTCCAGGTCGTTCTCCACCGCCAGCCACAGGCGCTCGTCGCGCCGCCGGGCGCTGATGCGGATGCGCGTGTGCGCCAGCGAGGGGCCTACGCCGTGCTTGATGGCGTTCTCGACCAAGGGCTGCAACAGCAGGCTGGGCACCAGCGCCTGGAGCGCCTCGGCGGGCGCGTCGATGGTGAAGTCCATGCGGTCGCAGTAGCGCTCGCGCTCGATGGCGAGGTAGTCCTGCTGGAGCGCAAGCTCGTCGGCCAGGGGCACGTCGTGCATGGGGTCGAGCGACAGGGTGGTGCGCAGGAACGTGGAGAGTGACAGCACCATGCGCCCGGCCTGCGTGGCCGAGCCTTCCTCGATCAGCCCGGCGATGGAGTTGAGGGTGTTGAACAGGAAGTGCGGGTTGATCTGGTAGCGCAGCGCGCGCATCTGCGCGGACAGCGCTTCCTCGCGGGCGGCGGCCAGCCGGAGCTGGCGGTCATTGAGTTCAAAACTGAAGAGGAGGCTGATGAACAGGCAAGACCAGCCAAAGAACAAGGTCGCGCCCAGAGCCGTGTCGTTGATGAAGTTGCTCCACTGGTAGGCCGCCTGGGTGGCATAGCCCCATGCGGCCCACACCGGCGCCGCTGCCAGCGAGATCAGGAAGGCGGCCACGATGAAAACCGGCAGCGAACTTTCCGCCGGCCCGCGGCGCTGCGCCCACTGGTGCAGGCGGAACAAGGCATAGGAGATAGCGCTGGCGACAAGCCACCCGGTCCCATAACGCAGAAACTTTTCCACCATGTACATGGCGTGCCGGGCAACTTCCGTGAAATCCGTGATTTTCAGAACATAGAGAACGGCCGACGCCAGGAACGCGCCGCCCCAGAAGACCAAACCGAATCGGATGTGGGCCTGGCGGATGGCGCATTCAGCAGGGGATCGTTGCGTCATGGGGTGTTGCTTTCTTTCGCCAATGGTAGGCAGCAGCCGCCCTCGCCGCCCGGCGTTCGTCGGCTTTTTTTAGCCATCCGTCGAAATGCCCATCGCCCCGCCGACGCAGGCCCGCCATTGGCAGTTTGGCGGGCCGCAAGCGTGGGGAAGCTTCCTATGCTTTTCGGTAAATCCTCCTACTCCGAAAGCAACCATGCACCCTCTTCGCGCTCCCTACTTTTTCGTACTGCCCGTGGCCCTGGCCTGCCTGCTGACCGCCTGCGGCGGCGGCGGCGGCGGTGACGACGCCACGTCGCCGCCGTCCGGCGACGGCTTCACGCTGGGCGGCGCCGTGACGGGCCTGGGCCAAGGCAAGCGCCTCGTGCTGCAGAACAACGGCGCGGCCGATCTGGACGTGGCGGCCAGCGGCACCTTCACCTTCGCGGGCCGCATAGCGGCGGGCAGCGCCTATGCCGTCACCGTCAAGACCCAGCCGCAGGGCCAGACCTGCGCCGTGGCGCAAGGCAGCGGCACGGCCACGGCCAACGTGGGCGACGTGGCCGTGCGCTGCGCCGACCTGCCCGCAGCCCGCTACAGCGTGGGCGGCACGGTGAGCGGCCTGGCGGCGGGCGGCGGGCTGGTGCTGCAGAACAATGGCGGCGACGACTTGGCGGTGTCGGCCAACGGCGGCTTCACCTTCGCCACGCCGCTGGCGGCAGGCACGGCCTATGCGGTGGCCGTGAAGACACAGCCCGCCGGCCAGGCCTGCACGGTGAAGAGCGGCAGCGGCACGCTGGGCAGCGCCAACCAGTCCTCCGTCGAGGTCGCCTGCGCCACCCAGGCGGCCGCGCTGCCCGAGGGCGACTGGGAGATGACGCTGTGCTCGCAGGTCTTGCCCGGCACCTGGGGCCGCACGCTGTGGCGCATCGCCCGGCAGAGCGACACCCGCGCCGCCATCGAGCAAGGCATGGTGCTGTACAGCAATTCGCAGTGCGCGGGCACCGGCACCGTGCAGACCTCGCCGGCGGGCGCGCTGGGCACGGTGGCGTTCGACCGCACCGGCGCCACGGCCACGCTGGCGGCCTTCTGGGGCGCCTGGAGCCAGCCCACGGGCCTGACCAGCCGCACCGTGTGGGCGCGCAAAGGCGCCTACCTGTGCGTGCTGGGCGACACCACGCCCAGCGTGCTGCCCACGGCGCAGGCGGTGGAGTCCGCCGCCGACCTGTCGATCGCGGGCAAGGGCTGCTACACCAAGCGGTAGGCGACATATGCGCGCACTCTTTCGCAGCGCGGCCGTCGCCATCGCCATTGCCATCGCGGCACTGCTGAGCGGGTGCGCCGCCACGACGACGGTGGCGACGACGCCCGCCGGGCAGGCGCCGGTCTGCCAGCCGCAATCGGCCCTGAAGGCCATGGTGCTCTGGCAGACCCGCTGGCGGGCTGACCAAAAGGATGTGCCGGAGCGCGAAGCGGCGGCGGCGCGGGGCATTGCGGACTTTTTTGCCGATGCCACGTGCTTCCCCAACGCCACCGTGGCCCGCGCGGAGGCTGGCCGCGAGGCATTCGCGGTGCCGCCCGGATCGGACGTGCTTCTCGTGCTCACGGTGCGGGAGCTGGGGCCGACGGTGAAGCTGCTGTCTTCCGCAGCACTGATCGAAGGCGGCACGGAGGTGGCCGTGGACGTCGCCCGCTACGTGCCGGGCGGGGGTGCTCCTGACCGCCAGTTCTCCATCCACTGGCGCAACGGCGGGCCCGGCGTGGTCAAAGGAGTGCAGTCGCTGCCTGCCGATCTGGCTGCGGCCCTGCGGGCGGGGCTGCAGTAGTTAATGAGTGAAATAGGCCGCCAGCGCTTTATATACAAGCGCCAGCAGCTCTCATTTACATAGCAATCAGGCCAGCGCGCGCTGAATGATGATCTTCTGCACGTCGCTCGTGCCCTCATAGATCTGGCACACGCGCACGTCGCGGTAGATGCGCTCCACCGGGAAGTCGTTCACCACGCCGTAGCCGCCCAGCGTCTGGATGGCGGCGCTGCACACGCGCTCGGCCATTTCGCTGGCGAACAGTTTTGCCATCGCCGCTTCCTTCAGGCACGGGCGGCCCGCATCGCGCAGCGCGGCGGCGTGCCAGATGAGCTGGCGCGCGGCCTCGATCTGCGTGGCGCAGTCGGCCAGGCGAAAACCCACGGCCTGGTGGTTGATGATGGGCTGGCCGAAGCTCTCGCGCTCCTTGGCGTACTGCACGGCGAAGTCGAAGGCGCTGCGCGCCATGCCCACGCTCTGCGCGGCGATGCCGATGCGCCCGCCTTCCAAAGCGCCCAGCGCGATCTTGTAGCCCTCGCCCTCGGCGCCGATGAGGTTGTCAAAGGGGATGCGGCAGTTGTCAAAATTGATCTGCGCCGTGTCGCTGCTGTGCTGGCCCAGCTTGTCCTCCAGCCGCGCCACCACGTAGCCGGGCGTGTTCGTGGGCACGAGGAAAGCGCTCATGCCTTTCTTGCCCGCGCCCTTGTCGGTCACGGCGATGACAATGGCCACGTGTCCGTTCTTGCCGCTGGTGATGAACTGCTTGACGCCGTTGATCACATAGGCGTCGCCCTGTTTCACGGCCGTGGTGCGCAGCGCCGATGCGTCGGAGCCCACGTGCGGCTCGGTGAGGCAGAAGGCGCCGAGCATTTCGCCGCGCGCCAGGGGCGCGAGCCATTGCTGCTTTTGCGCCTCGCTGCCGTAGCGCATGAGGATGGCGTTGACCGGGCAGTTGGTCACGCTGATCGCTGTGCTGGTGCCGCCGTCGCCCGCGGCGATTTCCTCCAGCACCAGGGCCAGGCTCACGTAGTCGAGCGCGGCGCCGCCGTATTGCTCGGGCACGCAAATGCCGTAGGCGCCCAGCTGCGCCAGGCCCTGGTGCGCCTCCTTCGGAAAGTGGTGTTCCTTGTCCCAGCGCGCGGCATGCGGCCACAGCTGGTCTTGAGCGAAGTCGCGCACGGCGTCGCGGATCATTTCCTGGTCTTGGGTCAGCAGCATGCTGTCTCCTTGTTGTATTACCAATGGGTGGCGCGGCGGCCGTCGTGGTGCAGCAGGCGGCCCTTGTCGGCGGGGGTGAGGCCCGCGAGCGTCTCGCGCATGCCGCGCACGCTGGCCTGCACGGTGAGCGGCGCGGCGGCGCCGCCCATGTCGGTCTGCACCCAGCCGGGGTCGATGGTCACCAGCGTGGCGCCGGGATAGTCGTGCTGCGCGGCGGCCACGGCCATGTTGAGCGCGGCCTTGCTCGTGCGGTAGAGCCACGAGTCGCTGCCCGGCACGCTGCCGATCTGCGACATGGACGACGACAGGAAGGCGAACACGCCGCGCGCATCGGCCACCAGCGGCGCGACCTGCGGGATGGCCTGCATGGCGCCGAGCACGTTGGCGTGCATGACGGCATCGAAGTCCTCGCGCGTGGGCGGCGTGAGCGCGCCGGGGCGGCGGATGACGCCGGCCACGTAGAGCGCCACGCCGATCTTCTCGCCGTCGAGCATCCAGGCCAGCCCGCTCACGCTCGCGGGGTGGGCCACGTCCACCGTGAGCGCCTGCGCGCCCAGGGCCTGCACGCGCTCGCGGCCCGCGTCGTCGCGCACGGTGGCGATGACGTGGCAGCCGGCCTCGCGGTACTGCCGCACGAATTCGAGGCCGATGCCGCGCGAGGCGCCGATCACCAGGATGGTTGTCATGGGTTATGCACAAAAAAGGCTTCCAGCGCTTATGCAGCAAGCGCCAGAAGCTATCTAAACAATAGCAATCAAACCAGCTCGATCGCCATCGCCGTGGCCTCGCCGCCGCCGATGCACAGCGTGGCCAGGCCCTTCTTCTTGCCGCGCGCCTGCAGCGCGTGCAGCAGCGTGACGAGGATGCGCGCGCCGCTGGCGCCGATGGGGTGGCCCAGCGCGCAGGCGCCGCCGTTGACGTTGACCTTCTCGTGCGGAATGTCCAGCTCGGCCATCAGCGCCATGGGCACGACGGCGAAGGCTTCGTTGATCTCCCACAGGTCCACGTCGGCCACGCTCCAGCCGATCTTCTTGAGCAGCTTCTCGGTGGCGCCCACGGGCGCGGTGCTGAACCACTCGGGCGCCTGGGCATGCGTGGCGTGGCCCACGATCTTCGCCAGGGGCTTGCAGCCCAGCTCCTTCGCGGTGGACTCGCGCATCAGCACCAGCGCCGCGGCGCCGTCGTTGATGCTGGAGCTGGAGGCGGCGGTGATGGTGCCGTCCTTCTTGAACGCGGGCTTGAGGCTGCCGATCTTGTCCAGGCGCGCCTTGAGCGGACCTTCGTCTTGGGAAACGGTGACGTCGCCCTTGCGGGTCTTGACGGTGACGGGCGCGATCTCGGCCTGGAAGGCGCCGGATCGGGTGGCCTCCTGCGCGCGCTGCACGCTGGCGATGGCGAAGGCGTTCTGCTGCTCGCGCGTGAACTGGTACTTGGCGGCGCAGTCCTCGCCGAAGGTGCCCATGCTGCGGCCGGGTTCGTAGGCGTCCTCCAGGCCGTCGAGCATCATGTGGTCGAACACCTTGTCGTGGCCCATGCGGTAGCCGCCGCGGCCTTTCTTGAGCAGGTAGGGCGCGTTGGTCATGCTCTCCATGCCGCCGGAGACCATCACATCGCGGCTGCCGGCGACGAGCTGGTCGTGCGCGAGGATGGTGGCTTCCATGCCAGCGCCGCACATCTTGGAGAGGGTCACGGCGCCGGTGCTGCGCGGCAGACCGCCCTTGAAGCCCGCCTGGCGCGCGGGCGCCTGGCCCTGGCCCGCCATGAGGCAGTTGCCGAACAGCACTTCGTCCACCTTCTCCGGGTTGACGCCCGCGCGCTGCACGGCGGCCTGGATGGCGGCGCCGCCCAGGTCGTGCGCGGCGAGGTCGGCGAAGTCGCTCTGGAAGGCGCCCATGGGCGTGCGCGCTGCGCCGACGATGACGATGGGGTCGCTCTGGGATGGGTTCATGTCGAGTCTCCTGAAGTGATGGATGAAGAAGGGACGGCGCCGAAGCGCCGCTCGGTGTCGTAGGGGAACACGTCGTACACGTGGCCTGCCTGGATGCGCTCCTTGTGCGACTGCCAGAACGCCACGTCGAGCAGGTCGGCGTGGTGGCGCATGAAGACCTGGCGCACCGCGTCGTTGCCGAGCAGGAAGGGGCCGAAGGTCTCGGGGAACACGTCGCGCGGACCGACGCTGTACCAGGCCTCGCCGCTCATCTCCTCTTCCTCGTTGCGCGGCGGCGGTACCCGGCGGAAGTGGCAGTCGGTGAGGTATTCGATCTCGTCGTAGTCGTAGAACACGACCTTGCCGTTGCGCGTGAGGCCGAAGTTCTTCCACAGCATGTCGCCGGGGAAGATGTTGGCGGCCACGAGGTCCTTGATGGCGTTGCCGTATTCGGTGACGGCATGCTCCATGGCGCTGCGCGCGTCGGGCTTGTCCAGGCCCGCGTCGAAGCATTCCTGCAGGTGGATGTTCAGCGGAATCATGCGCCGCTCGATGTAGAGGTGGCGGATGATGACCTCCTGCTGGCCGTCGCCGTCGCGGTCGCTGATCTCGAGCTGGCTGGGCGCATGCCTGCGGATCTCCTCGATCAGCTCATCGGAAAAACGGCTGCGCGGAAACGCCACCAGGCTGTATTCCAGCGTGTCGGCCATGCGGCCCACGCGGTCGTGCTGCTTGACGAGCTGGTACTTGGCCTGGACCTGCTCGCGCGTGGTGTCCTTCGGCGCCGGAAAATGGTCCCTGATGAGCTTGAACACGTAGGGGAAGCTGGGCAGGTCGAACACCAGCATGACCATGCCCTTGATGCCGGGGGCGATACGGAACTTGTCGCTGGAGTAGCGCAGGTGGTGCAGGAAATCGCGGTAGAACAGCGACTTGCCCTGCTTGGCCAGGCCCAGCGCGGTGTAGAGCTCCGCGCGCGGCTTGTGTGGCATGAGACCGCGCAGGAACTGCACGTAGGCGCTGGGGATCTCCATGTCCACCATGAAGTAGGCGCGCGCGAAGCTGAACAGCATCTGCAGGTCGCGCTCACCGAACAGAGCCGCGTCGACCACGAGCCGGCCGCGCTCGCCGTGCAGGATGGGCAGGGCGAAGGGCAGCTCGGTGTAGCCGTTGATGACCTTGCCCACGAGGTACGCGCCCTTGTTGCGGAAGAACAGGCTGGCGAGCACCTGGATCTGGAAGTTGGTGCGCAGCTTCGCCGGTCCCAGGCGCTGCTGCACCGCCCGCGCCACGTGCGCAGCGTCGCGCACCAGGTCCTCGAAGCCGCGCTGCAGCTCCAGGTGCTCCAGGATGCGGGCCACGGTCTGGCGCAGGTCTTCGCCCTGGGGGTAGTAGGCGCGGTAGGTGGGGCGGGCGCCAGGCTCGTCGCTTTCGATGTATTCGGTGCTGACCGCCGGGCGCACGAAGATGAAGTCGTTGTGGAAGTGCGTGCGGTGCAGGATCTTGGTGGTGACGGAATTGAAGAAGGTCTCCGCCAGCTCGGGCTGCAGGTGGTTCACCATCAGCCCGATGTAGTGCAGCTTGACCTGGTGCCACACGTCCATGGGCAGGGCGCCGGCGTTGAACTCCTTGTCGAGCCGGCGCACGCATTCGCGCACGCGCAGGTCGTAGAACTCGATGCGCTCGCGCTGCGCGCGCTGCTGCCCATGCCAGTCGGCCGTCTCGAAGCGGTGCTTGGCGCGCGCGGACTCGGCGCGGAACAGGCGGTAATGGCGGTTGAAGCCGTCCATCATCGCCTTGGCGATGTGGTGGGCCTGGGGGGCGTCGAGCCGTTCGGGAAACATGGCCAGGCTGCCGCGCCCGCGGTGCTAGCGCTGGCGGCTGGCGACCATCTCGACCGCCTTCTGGTGCACCTCTTCCAGGCCGCCCACGCCTGGCACCGTCATGTGCAGGTTGGTGATCAGGCCGTTCTTGAGGCTGTAGCACCAACCATGCAGCGTGATCTGCTGGCCGCGCGCCCAGGCGTCCTGCAGCACCGTGCTCTGCGCCACGTTGACCACCTGCTCGATGGCGTTGAGTTCGCACAGCGCATCGTGGCGCCATTGGGGCGACAGGGTTTTGAGCAAGTCGACGTGCTTGTCGCGCACGTCCTTCACGTGGCGGATCCAGTTGTCCGCCAGGCCGATGCGAGCATCCTCCAGCGCCGCCAGCACGCCGCCGCAGCCGTAGTGGCCCACCACCATCAGGTGCTGCACCTTGAGCTGGTCCACCGCGTACTGGATGGTGGACAGGCAGTTCAGGTCGCTGGGCCCCACCACATTGGCCACATTGCGGTGCACGAACACCTCGCCGGGCTCCAGGCCGGTGATCTGGTTGGCGGGCACGCGGCTGTCGGAGCAGCCGATCCACATGTACCGGGGCTTCTGCTGCGACATCAGGCCGGTGAAGAAGCCGGGCCGCTCACGCTCCATCTGCTCGGCCCAGGCGCGGTTGTGGACGAACAGTTCTTCGATGGAGGTCGTAGTCATCAGGCAATCCTTGTGTGGGGAGGGAAGCAGGAGCGGCGCCGCGGCAGCCGTCAGCAGGTTTCGGCGAACAGTTCGCGGCCGATCAGCATGCGGCGGATTTCGCTGGTGCCGGCACCGATTTCGTAGAGCTTGGCATCGCGCCAGAGGCGGCCCAGCGGGTATTCGTTGATGTAGCCGTTGCCGCCGTAGATCTGTACGCCCTCGCCAGCCATCCAGGTGGCCTTTTCGGCGCACCAGAGGATGACGCTGGCGCAGTCCTTGCGCACCTGGCGCACGTGCTCCGTGCCCAGCATGTCCAGGTTCTTGGCTACCGTGTAGGCGAAGGAACGGCCCGCCTGCAGCACGGTGTACATGTCGGCCACCTTGCCCTGGATGAGCTGGAACTCGCCGATGCTCTGCCCGAACTGCTTGCGGTCGTGGATGTAGGGGACCACGTTGTCCATGACCGATTGCATGATGCCCAGTGGGCCGCCGGTGAGCACGGCGCGCTCGTAGTCCAGGCCGCTCATCAGCACCTTGGCGCCGCCGTTGACCTGACCCAGCACGTTCTCGGCAGGCACTTCCACGTTCTCGAACACCAGCTCGCCGGTATGGCTGCCGCGCATGCCGAGCTTGTCGAGCTTCTGGGCGATGGAAAAGCCCTTCATGCCCTTCTCGATCAGGAAGGCCGTCACGCCGCGCGCGCCCAGCTCGGGCTCGCTCTTGGCATAGACCACCAGCGTGTCGGCATCGGGGCCGTTGGTGATCCACATCTTGTTGCCGTTGAGCAGGTAGTAGCCGCCCTTGTCCTCGGCCTTGAGCTTCATGCTGATGACGTCGGAGCCCGCGCCGGGCTCGCTCATCGCCAGCGCGCCCACGTGTTCGCCGCTGATGAGCTTGGGCAGGTACTTGGCTTTCTGCACCTCGTTGCCGTTGCGGTTGATCTGGTTCACGCACAGGTTGCTGTGCGCGCCGTAAGACAGCCCCACGGAGGCGCTTGCGCGCGAGATTTCCTCCATGGCCACCATGTGGGCGAGGTAGCCCATGTCCGCACCGCCGTATTGCTCGGGCACGGTGATGCCCAGCACGCCCAGGTCGCCGAACTTGCGCCACAGGTCCATGGGGAACTGGTCGGTACGGTCGATCTCCGCCGCGCGCGGGGCGATCTCGGCCTGCGCGAACTCACGGACGGCATCGCGCAGGGCGTCGATGTCCTCGCCCAACTGGAAGTTCAGGCCTGGCAACGGGGTGGAAATGCTCATGGATTGTCTCCGGCAGGATAGAAGTAGAGATCTTACGTTTACGTAAACGTCAATTATCCAATACTTTCTGAATGGGCGCTTTCGATTTTTGTCAGTAGTTCGCGTGCTTCCCGCTCATGCTCGCAGACTTCGTCCAGGTTGGCCTGCAGGTCCCGCATCTGCGACTCCAGCTGCCTGCGGTGAAGCTGCAGCACTTCCAGGAACTTGCGCAACTGCACACCCGTGTCCCTCGGGCTGTCGTAGAGATCGATGATTTCCTTGGCTTCGGTGAGCGAGAGCCCCAGGCGCTTGGCCCGCAAGGTGAGTTTGAGGCGCGTGCGGTCGCGTGCGCTGTAGACCCGGTTGCGTCCCCCTGGCCCGGCGCGTTCGGGCTGCAGGAGGCCCATGTCCTCGTAAAAGCGCATGGCGCGCGTGGTGAGGTCGAACTCTTTGGCGAGGTCGCTGATGGAGTAGGTGGCCATGGGAGCGGAGCGGGAGGACATGGAAGGCGTGTTGACGTGG
>NZ_DF238995.1 GCF_000400995.2 Acidovorax sp. MR-S7
GCCGAGGTACAGCAGCATGGCCTCGACGGATTTGTCCACCTGCACGGCCACGCGGCTGCCCTCGGGCAGCTTCAGCGAGGTCAGCAGGTTGGCGATTTGGCTGCTCGCGCGGTCCAGGTCGCGCCAGGTGTAGCGCAGCGGCTCGCCTGC
>NZ_DF238996.1 GCF_000400995.2 Acidovorax sp. MR-S7
CTCCAGCGGCCGGGCCTGCCAGGCCTTGACCTCATCGGCCACGGCGTCCGTCACCGAGGAAATCAGGCTGGGTGCCGGACGTCTTGCATTGTTTATGGGCATAGACAGCCAAAGTGAGTTCGAGCAAGCGCCCCGTCTTGGTCTTGCCGCGCCCGGGCTGCAGCACCGGCACGGGGGTGTCGTCGGCATGAATCTTGG
>NZ_DF238997.1 GCF_000400995.2 Acidovorax sp. MR-S7
ATCGAATACTTCGTGGGCAACGCCGAGCCCGCCGTCGTCGTGTGCACGCCCGCCAACTTCGGCTGGGTCTCCAAGATCGCCTTCACCGCCGGCACGCAGCACGTCTTCACGCTGGGCGACGACCGCACCGGCAGCCTGCTGGAGCGCGCCGCGCACCATGGCGACGAACACACGCCCGTGGCGCGC
>NZ_DF238998.1 GCF_000400995.2 Acidovorax sp. MR-S7
CCGGGGCTCGTTCCCCAGCGACGAGGCGCTGACCAAGCTGTTCTACCTGGCGCTGCGCAACATCAGCCAGAAGTGGACCCTGCCCATCCGAGATTGGAAGGCCGCGCTGACCCGATTTACCATTCAGTTCGGAGACCGCATCTCCGTCAATTGAAGTCCGACCCGTTTACACAAAAATTCGGACACGCCC
>NZ_DF238999.1:0-263483 GCF_000400995.2 Acidovorax sp. MR-S7
ATCCGCTATGGACTCATCTCGTCGGCTTGGCAGATCGGTCGTGCGGCCGCAGCGGGTTTTGCAGAACCTCCCTAAGAGCTTCGTGAAATCCATTTCAGGAGAACCGAAGCCGTGATAGCTTTCGAGTTCAATCAAAAACCTCGTCAGTTGATCGTGCGAACCAACGGGCGCGTGAATAGCTGCTGCGCCAAGCCCAAGCAGACTGCTACTTCACCAAACCAGTCAATTTGAGAATGGATGTGTATTTCCGATAGTCGGCCCATGCCGCATCTCGGGTCGTGGGACCGTCTTGGTAGTTGACGTCGAGTGCGTTGTCCGCAACCCCTGAGAACCCGACACTGAGGGGTCCCGGCGATTTCTTCGCTGCCTGGAGAAGGTCGCCCAGATTCATGTACGGCGAGTCGACGGGCACCAGCAACACGGGTGAGAAGTTGACGGTGTTGATCATCACTGGCAGCACATCGTCGGGGTTCTTGTAGGAAAGCTTGTTGACCTGAGGCGAGAGTGCGAGATTGGAGTTCGGCAAGAACGCAAACGTATAGCCATCCTCTAGCACCTCGACTTTCGTGACTTTCATTGCTGCGTCTCCAGGAAGCGATTGAGAGCCGATGAAAGAGTGCCTGCCTACTGCACCGTGATGTTTGCCGACTTCGCCACAGCGGCCCAGCGGTCGACTTCAGATGACGTCAGCTTGGCAAGCGCTGCTGCGGTACCGCCGCCCGGATCGGCGCCCAGGCTGATCCATTGGTCGCGGAATCTCTTGCTCTCGAATGCAGCGTTGACGGCCTGGTTCAGGCGATCGACGACGGGCGCTGGAGTGCCGGCAGGTGCGAAAAGGCCGTACCAACTCGTGGCGTCGTAGTTGGGTGCGCCGCTCTCGGCGATCGTTGGAATCTCAGGCAGGTAGCTGACGCGCTGAGAGCCGGTCACGGCGATCACCCGCACGCTGCCTGCGCGGATGTGCTGCAAAGCCGATGGCATCGTCTCGAACATGACCTGCGTGTTGCCCGAGATCAGGTCCACCATGGCTGGGCCCGACCCCCGATACGGGATATGCGTCATGTTCGTCTTGGTCACGCTCTTGAACAGTTCGGTCATGAGGTGCTGCATCGTGCCGGCGCCCGGCGTGGCGTAGCTGTACTTCTCGGGTGAGGCCTTGAGCAGAGCCACCAGCTCCTGCACGTTTCTCGCCAGCAGCGAGTTGGTCACGATGACCGCATGATTCACGCGGCCAAGCGGCGCGACCGGGGCCATCTTCCGGATGTCATAGCCGAGCTTGGGATAGACCGACTGCGCGATGGCGTGGTGCACTGCGCCGAACAGGACCGTGTACCCGTCTGGTGGCGCCTTGGACACGATGTCCGCTCCGATCGTCCCGCCCGCGCCGCCGCGGTTGTCGACGACCACGGCCTGCCCCAGTTCCCTCCCAAGGGCCTCGGCCAGCGCTCGCGACAGAATGTCCACGGTTCCACCCGGCGGAAATGGCGCCACCAACTTCACCACCTGGGACGGGTACTTGGCCTGGGCCCACGAAAAAGGCGTCAACGTGGTTGCCGCCAGTGCCAGCATCGCTTCTCTGCGTTTCATTTTTTGTCTCCGTTCTTTTCTTGTTGGTCAGTGGCGCAGCCTCACGAGCCCTTTGCGGCTTTGAGATAGCCGTCGCGGGTCTGGGGCAGCTTCATGTCGAGCAGCTTGGAAGCGACCTGCGTTCGCAGGATCTGCGCCGTACCGCCGGCGATCGTGAACATGCGCGCGTCACGCACGTGGCGCTCCATCGGGTTGTGGCGCCCGTAGCCCGACGAACCATAGAACTGCAGCGCGTCGTTGGTGACCTTGTTCGCGGTCTCCGCCGCGAAGATCTTGGCTCGCGCGGCCTTGTCGATATCGGGGAACTCGGTGCCGCTCGCCGCTGCCGAGCGCAGCAGCAGACGCGCGGCTTCCAACTGGGTGGACATGTCCGCGGCCATCCATTGCAGGCCCTGGAATTCGGCAATGGGCCGGCCGAACTGATGCCGCGACTTGAGGTAGGCCAGACCTTCCTCGAAGGCGCCCTGCGCAATGCCCAGCGCCACCGTGCCCGCGCCGACGCGCTGCGCGTTGTATGCGGTCATGAGTGAAGCGAATCCGCGCTTGAGGCCACCCGGCAGCGCGACCATCATCGACTTGTGGATCTTGAGATCGCGGAACTCGATGTGCGTCTCGGGGATGCCGCGCACCCCCATTGCGTACAGCCGGCGGCCGATCACGAGTTCGGTCGGTTCGTTGTCCTCCCGCACGCAGATGAACGCACCGACGCCTTGCTCCACGCCGTCATCGAACACGCGCGCGAAGATCAAGTGCAGCTTCGACACGCCGCCGCCGGTGATCCAGTACTTCTCGCCGTTCAGGATGTAGTGGTCGCCCTTCCTGTCGGCGCGTGTCGTCATCTCGCTCGCGGCGCTTCCGGCATTGGGTTCCGAGATGCAGATCGCTGGCTTGTCGCCCGCGAGAACCAGGCGCGCAGCCAGCTTCGCCTGCTCTTCCGAGCCGTACTTCACGATGGCACCAATCGCGCCCATGTTCGCCTCGACCGTGATACGGCCCATGGTGGCGCACGCCTTGGCCATCTCCTCGATGACGACGACGGTATCCAGGTAGGACAGGCCACGGCCACCGAGGCTCTTGGGCAGCGTCATGCCCATGAAGCCCGCCTCACGCAGTTGCGCGATGTTGTCCCAGGGGTACTGCTCGGTCTTGTCCGTCTCCGCAGCGGTGGGCGCGAACACGGATTGAGCCAGATCGCGTGCCTGCGCCTGCAACTTCAGTTGCTCGGGGGTGAGGTCGTACATTGATTTCTCCTAATTGGTTGCACGTTGGCCGAGCCAATCGGCCAGTACTTCGGCGGCATGCTCATTCAGCCGTGGCGGCGGACGCCTGTAGGTCGGCGGCGTGCCGGACATCCGCAGAGGGTTGGCCAGGAGCCGAACCTCGCCACCCTCGGCCCACTCACAGGGCATGCGCAGTTCCGCACCGCGCGCCTGCACATGCGGATCGGCAAACACCTCTTCCAGGTTGTTCACGGGTCCGCAGGGAACCCCGACCGCATCGAGTGCTTCCAGCCACTGCGCGCGGGGTTTCTTCTTGAGCGCGTTGTCGACAAGTTCGCACAGCGCCACCCGGTTGCAGATGCGCATGGGGTTGGTCGCATACCGCTCATCGGTCGCCAGCGGCAGGATGTCCGCCACTTCGCAGAAGCGCCGGAACTGGGCGTCGTTGCCCACTGCAAGGATCATTGGCGCATCCGCCGTGGAGAACACCTGGTAGGGAACGATGTTTGGATGGCCGTTGCCCAACCGTTCCGGAACTTGCCTATCGCTCAAGAAGTTGGTGCCGGCGTTGACCAACCAGGAGATCTGTGTGTCGAGCAGCGAGATATCGATGTGTTGGCCCTCGCCGGTAGCGTCGCGGTGCCGCAGCGCCGCAAGGATGCCGACGGTGGCGTACATCCCGGTCATGACGTCGGCGATGCCGACGCCGACCTTCATGGGTTCGCCCTTGGGTTCACCGGTGAGGCTCATGATCCCGCCCATGCCCTGGATCAGGAAGTCGTATCCGGGCCGGCTCGCGTAGGGGCCGGTCTGCCCGAACCCCGTCACCGAGCAATAGACCAGGCGGGGATAGCGGGACTTGATCTGCTCGTACGCCAAGCCGTACTTAGCAAGGCCACCGACCTTGTAGTTCTCGAGCAGCACATCGGCTTGCGCGAGCAGTTGATGAACGAGTTCCTGCCCGGTCTCGAAGCTAATGTCGATCGCGATAGAACGCTTGTTGCGGTTGGCCGAGAGGTAGTAGGCGCTCTCCTCCGTCTCGCGACCCGTGGCGTCCAGCACGTAGGGAGGACCCCATTTGCGCGTGTCGTCCCCTTCGCCCGGCCTCTCTACCTTGACGACGTCGGCACCCAGGTCCCCCAGGATCTGCGCGGCGGTCGGCGCTGCGAGGATGCGCGAAAGGTCCAGGACCTTGATGCCCGCGAGCGAGGCCTTCGGCTCTGTCTTCATGCCGCAGCTCCGCTGAAGCAGCTGGAGCAAGCGAATGGCACCCGCAAATCGAGCCTGTGGGGGGAGCTGAAGAGTTCCATGTGTCTCGCGCTTCTCGTAGTCGTGTGAAGAGAAGTCTAGATTTCATGTTCTTCACTCTCAATTGAATTTCAATTCAACTTTGTATTGCGCGAGTTCACGGAGGGCGCCGGCCGCGGTGGGCACCCCGCCAGCATGGAAGGCCGCAGTAGCGTGCGACCGTGAAGGACGATTTGGCCCGCTACGGGCAAACAAGCACGGCTTTGGTTTGGTCGGCACAGACCAACATCGACGATTCGGCAGGCGTGATGGCCGCACCTCGGCGGACGAGCATCAGCGCCGCGAGGCCGGGCTGATACTCGGCTCGCAGATCGATGACGCGGAAACTCCAACCCGATCTTGATGGCTCCAGCACGAAGCTTCGGCGCGCTGGGCGTTCGTAGACGAGCCGTCGGCAGCCCTCGTTTCATAGGGGCGAGAGTTTGGCCACGAGGTGTTCTGCGAGACTAAGCTCCGTACCTCCGGAACTGAGGCCGCGTAGGATGCAGACTCGTTGCTGCGGCGGCTTCCTTGAAGCTACAACGCGAGTAGAGCGATCAATACGAATGTCGCAATGAAGAGAGTCTCGACAAAGAGCATCAGGACAGGTTGCCAGCCTAGTTTCAGTAACTCTTCAAACGACGTCTTGACGCCGGCGGCAGCGATGGCGATCACCAGCAGCCACCGCGATGATTCGCTGGCAAGCGCGGTGACAGCCGGGGGCCAGACCCCCAGGCTGGACAAGACGACCAACGCCATGAATGCAACGAGAAATCCAGGAACGGAAGGGACCCTGCTTCCCACCTTCGCATTTCCGGCTTCACCGCTCAGCTTGCGCAGGGCAAAGGTGATCACGATGACGACCGGCACCAGGAGAAGCACTCTGAACAACTTCACCAGGGTCGCAGCGTCGGCGGCTTCCGGACCAAGGAGCATCCCCGCTGCCACGACCTGCGCCACGTCGTGAATCGTCCCCCCCAAGAAAACACCACTCTGGATCGGCGACAACGGCAAGTAGTGCAATGCGAATGGGTAGACGATCATCGCGAGCGTCGAAAATACCGTGACGCCAACCACTGTGAACAAAGTCAGCCGCTCGTTCTCCTTCGACTGAGGCAGCACTGCCGCGATCGCCATGGCGGCGGACGCTCCACAGATCGCTACTGCGCCGCCGGACAGCAATCCTTCCTCCATACGACGGCTCAGCAGCCGCGACATGGCCAGGCCACAAAGGATCGTCAAGCACAGGCCCAGAGCAACGATGATCCCTGTGCGTAGCCCAAGGTGGGCCACTTGGTCGGCGGTAATCCGCGCTCCCAGCAACGCGACGCCGGTTCGAAGCAGCGTGCGTGCGCAGAAGTCGATTCCCGCGGAGATCTGCGGGTTGCCGTGAAGGAAGTGAAATGTCAGCCCGATCAGGAGCGCGTAGAGCAGTTGCGGCCCGCCGTAGTGCTGAGATAGGAAGGTAGCGGCGAGTGCGATCGTGACGCATACGATGGTTCCGGGCCACTTGCCTGCAACGGATGTGCGCAGGAGCGCGATTCTTTTCATAGGAATGTGTTGTTAGGGCGGGCGATCGCTTCTCGCGGCACCGTTGTCGCAGCTGATCTGGCCGCTACCGCTCCCATCCGCTGCGACGTTGTTCTTTGCCCAATCGGACGCATGCCCAGGAATGCACAGGCAGCCCGAAGCCAACATCATCCAGTCGAACTGGTGGACTCGATCACCTAAATCGCGGCAACCGGCCCGACGTCTTCACGTTATTCACTTCGCTGATCCGGCAATCGAATCGCCAGCATCTCTCCCACTGCGCATGTTTGCTGCCCGGCAGTCAGCGTCAGGTCGATCCAGGCCTTTCGCGCTTCGAGCGAACGAAGCACGCCCTTGACGACCAGTTCGACCCCGAGGGGCGTGGGCTTCTTGAAATCGACCTTCAGGGACGCGGTGACAAAGCGGATCGCCTCGCGCCCGTCGCCGGCTTGTCGCCCTTCCGCCTGATACGCAAACGCGGCAGCCGACGCGGTGCCGTGGCAGTCGAGCAGTGATGCGATCATTCCGCCATAGACGTGATCGGGAACGCCTCCGCTGTACTTGGCGTCGGGCATGAACCGGGCGATGGTTTCGTGGCCGACGAGATAGCTCTTCAGATGATGGCCGTGCGCGTTGCTCGGCCCACAGCCGAAGCAATGCGCGAACTCCGGCGGATAAAGGTCCTGGATAGCCAATGAGGCCATAGGTTCATCCCATTTTTGAAATTTCAGGGCACTGATGGGGCGGTTCTCACGGAATCGCCAGATCGCCCGAGCCGAACATCGCGTGTCGGGCTTGTTGTAATTTTTCAGTTCAAATGCTTCACTGGCAATTGAACTGAATTTCAACCTGGCAGTCGAAGAAACGCTCTGATCCATAGAGTGGCATCAGAAGCGCGCGTCTAGGGAGATGTCAGTTCAGGGTGGTCAGCAAACGCTGAATCAACCGCGTTCTACTCAATACGAGTAGCGCGACTTCGAGAACGGCGGCGCCTCTATCGAGCGAGAGGATCGCTGCACATGGACCCCGAAGTTGTTTCGGTACTGAAGTGCGCCGCACCCTAAATGATCTGGCGTATGGCGACTTGCCGCACTCTGCCTATGTCCTTAGAATTCATCAATCCCTCTGTGAATTGAATTCAAAATCAATGCCGCGACGATCCGAGAAAACTGCACCCACCTTGCGGCAACTTGAGCTTTTTTTGGCGCTTGTATCCTCAAGCGGCATTGCCGGCGCAGGAGCAAAGCTCGGCATGTCGGCGTCGGCGACCAGCCACGCGTTGCGCGCGTTGGAAAGCGCGTTGGGAACCGAACTGATTGATCGTCACTCGCCCGGTGTCGCCCTCACCTATACGGGAGAGCATGTGCTTCCGCACGTTCGCGACGTCTTTGCATCTCTTCAGTTGGTCAGGGCGACAGCATTGGCTGGGGCCGAACTCAAGACCGGGTTGCTGCGCATCGGCTCTTTCGGCGCAAGCGCTACGATACGTGTTCTCCCGCCCTTGCTGGAGCGGTTCAGGGCACGCTATCCCGGGGTTGATATAACAGTCACCGAGAAGCCTGACGAGCAAACATCTCGGGATTTGATAGAACGTCGCCTGGAACTCGCGGCGGTTACGTTGCCAAAACCTGATTTCGACTCCCAGACCCTGGCCATCGACGAACTGGTTGCCGTTCTACCGTTCAACCATCCTCTGGCAAAGCTGGACACAGTTCCCCTCAAGGAGTTGACGATTGATCCGTTCGTCATGACCCGAGCGGGGTCGCAGGCATTGGTGACCAAGCTCTTTGCCAGGAATGGGCTTCGCCCGCGGGTGGAATACGAACTGCTTCAACTCATGTCGATTCTGGAACTGGTAGCCAGCGGCAAGGGCGTCTCTATTCTTGCCAAGCTGGCACTTCCGGATCAATACAACGGGACGGTGTTTCGCCCAATCACCCCTGGCAGCACGAGACGCATCGGCTTGGTGTGCCTGAATGAGAGCAGATTGTCGCCAGTCGCCAGGGCGTTTTGGCAGGACACTCGGAGACATCGGACCAGCCAGAAATTGGGGGCATAGCATGGAGCGCTCGCCCGCCGGACAAGCTCTAGGCTACGCCAGATCATCGCTCTCCACCACAAACTTCGGCGGATCCTACGACTTCGACGTCATCGGCAGCGTAAGCGTCGACCGAGCACCGCATTAACGCGTTGATCTTCCTCAGGCAGGGTGGGCAACTGCATAGTCATGTCCCACGGCAGCGACTCATCAATGCGGTTGATGGGTGCTCAGTGATGCGCTCGAGAACGTGCCGCAGATACTGAGCAACGGCAAGCGGATCTTCGCGCTGGCCTTCCGGCGCTGGATCGTCGAGCAAACGCGTGTTCCTGCCGCCTCCGTCGAGGGACTGGCATTGCGTTGTGGCATTAAGGAAGGTCTGCGCAATGCGCTTTGAGATGTGCTGATGCGGAGCCGCCAAGCCAATTCGCCTTCTCAGCTTCGCCAGCACGCGGGGCGACGCCGTTTTCGGCCCATTTCCTGGCCGTTCGGCTGTTTGCAGACGCACACATGCCTGCGCTCCCATCAGAGTGCTCCGCGCCATCCACAGGTTGGACAGCGCAAACAGCGTGTGCAACTGCGCGGTGTTCTTCACCAGCCCGCGGTAGCGCACCTTGACGTGTCCGAACTGGCGCTTGATCACCCGGAACGGGTGCTCGACCTTGGCCCGGATGCTGGCCTTGAGGCGTTCGAGCTGGTCGGTCAGCTCGTCGACCAGGCGAGCCCTGTCCAGCAGCTTGCGCTTGCCTGGGTGCATGGCGATGTTCCAGCGCACCCCAGCTTTGGCATCGGGACGCTTGTCCGCTCCTTGATAGCCGGCGTCGCCCCAAGCCTCGGTCTCCTCGCCATGCAGCAGCGTGTTGGCCTCGATCACGTCGTTGACGCTACCGGCCGTGCCGCGCACCGTGTGCACCAGGCCCGAGTCCGCATCCACGCCGATGTGGGCTTTCATGCCGAAATGGTGAGTCGGCCGAGGGATCTTCCCCCTCAGCCGCTCGCAGAACCGTACGTGACACTCTCGCGTCATACGGCTCCCGTCATCCAACCTGTGGCCCGGACACGCGCCAGTGATGGAACAGCATTGGTGCGACTGCTTGCATCTTGTCCAACCATTCGGCGCTCGCCCGCTTGCCGCGGTGAAGGGCCTTGTACTTTCGTCGGGCCCAACGTTCAAGCGCACGATCGATGTGCTGGAAGATGCCGAGCATGGCCGTCTTATAGAACGCGCCATAGTATTGCCACCACCCCTGTATCACCGGGTTGTATAGCCGAGCCACGTCGGCCAGCGTCACGTGGGTCTGGCGATTGAGTCGCCAGCGGCGCACCGCCTGCCGCATCCGCCGCAAGGCATCTTCACTCGCTCCCGGCAGGAAGCTCGTGAAGCGCTGGTCTTGCTTGCTGAGAGCCTTCCTTGGCCTGAACGTAAGGCCCAGGAAGGTGAAGCTCACATGCGGATGCTGTTCGGTGCGGTTGCTGTCCTTGCAGTACACGACCTGCGATTTCTCAGGATGCATCGTCAGCCCGCAGTCTGCCAGCCGTGACGCGATGGATCGCATCACGTACTCCGCCTGCTTCTGACTGCGGCAGTGAACCACCGCGTCGTCGGCGTACCTGGCGAACGGACAGTTCGGGCTGGTGCGCTGCATCCATGTGTCGAAGGCGTAGTGCATAAACAGGTTCATCAGGATGGGACTGACCACTCCGCCCTGCGGAGTTCCGCGTTCGCGTGGAACGCGAACGCCGTCCTCCGTTTCGAACGGTGCAACCAGCCACCGTTCGATGTACAGAAGAATCCAGTCTTCCTTGATGTGGGCGCGCACCGCCTTCATCAGCAGCCCGTGATCGATCTGATCGAAGGCCGCCTTGATATCAAACTCCACGACCCAGTCGTATCGCCAGCAGCGTTCACGAGTGATCGCCACGGCTTGCTTCGCCGACCTTCCCAGCCGATACCCATAGGAGTCCGGATGGAAGATCGAGTCCAGCTCTGGCTCGATGAGAAGCTTGACAACGGTTTGCGCAACACGGTCAGAGACCGTGGGCACTCCCAGCTTGCGCGTGCCGCCCGATGCCTTGGGAATCTCCACCTGCTTGACCGGCGGCGGGAAGTACGACCCCGACGACATAAGGTTTCACAGCTTGTACAAATTCTTCGACAGGTTCTGCTCGAAGTCGACGATGGTTTCATCGTCGATGCCGGCAGCACCGCGGTTGGCCTTGACCTGCTGGTATGCCTCCTATACCGTGCGCTTCGCTATGCCATAAGGTTTCGCCGAGGTCACGCTGCTCATCCCCGGAGGTTGGCAGCACTCGTCGGCAGGATAACGCCGCCCCTTCGCTCCACCCGCATTACAGGGGCTTCATCGCTACTACGAGAGGCTCCGCCCCTTGTCCCAGCATCGGTATTTTTCCTCATGGTGTTGGCCACTTGTCATTTCCCTTTGCATCTGGAACAAGGTTCTCACGTTCCGTACCAAAGCCTGTATTGAGCTCATGCCGCCTATACACCGGCTGCCATCGGGTCCGTAAGCAGGTAACGCCCCGATTCGTCCTGAAGCCAATGGTCCACCTCAGTTTTGACAGCGCTTTAGGCATAACGATGCGTCGTCGGACGGTTTGCTTTCGCTCATCTTCTCAATACTCACCTGCCATCCCTCAAGGGGCGACTTTCGCCCGGTCGCTCACCACCACGCCTTTTGAACGCAGCAGCACCGGGTGGTTTGAAGCCAACTGCTGCAAGCCGGCTTCGGGAGGCCTGCTCCCATCTTCAGTACAGCACCACAGGTCTGCCGCCTGTGTTCGTGACACACACCACTGGTTGCCTTTCTTGCTCTGCTTCATCTGCGGGTCGCGTTCGCCCGAGGCATTCTTGGTCGAGCTGGGCGCGGCGATCAACGTGGCATCCACAGCAGTGCCGGCACGCAGCATCAAGCCCTTGGCGCCCAGCAATTCGTTGACCAGTGCCAGGATCTGCGGGGCCAGCTTGTGCTCTTCCAACAGCCGGCGAAAGCGCAGGATCGTGGTCTCGTCGGGCAGCGGCGTGTCCCAGTTCAGGCCCGCAAATTCGCGGAACAGCGGCACGTAGTGCAGCGACTCTTCCATAGCCGGATCGCTCAGCGTGAACCACTGCTGCATGAATTGGATGCGCAGCATCGTCTCCACGGCAAACGGCGGGCGACCGCGTTTGCCTTCGGGCGCGTACGGCGTGATCAGACCGACCAGGGCTGCCCATGGCACCACGCGCTCCATCTCTGCCAGGACTCGCGCTTGCGCGTGCGCTTGGTCGTCAGGTTCAGGCCCAGGTCCGCTTGCTTTATGGCGTCGATTGTCTTTGCACGCATGTGCCCATCAGCACATCGCGGCGAGATTTACGCAGACTGTCCTTAACGCCAACCAACTGCGCCGCAGGATGACGGTGGACTCGCAGATCAGCCCATGCAACGATGCGGTGGCCTTGCCGCCGGTCACCATCGAGTCTGGGCGCACTGCATCGACCTCGATGCCGGCGGTGTCCTTGTCGCCTGCGGCCGGCGCTATCCCCGGCCCCATCGAACTGGAAGTCTACGGTGCCAGGCTGAAGCTGCTGGGCTTTGCCATGGACGCCGGGCTGCCGGCCTCGTTTCAGCCGAACGAGCGATCGCCATGGCTCGGCGCCAGAGCTCGAAGAGCGCACGCGTGCAGCCGAAGGCAGACCACGCCCCTTCAGAAGTTCTTAACAATGCATTCCGAAAAAGCGAATTCCCATTCCCCCAGGGATATCGCCAAAATCACCCGTAGTTCATCTCAGGCACTGCGCTCACCGAAGATGACTGGACGAAAAATCCCAACTCTGTGGCGTGGGCACCTTAATAAGGTCGACTAGACCAAAGGAGACATATGAGCAGCATCAATCGACGCATCTTCGTCAGTTCGTTGGGCTTGCCTGCGCTTCCTCTCGCGAGTAAGTCGTTTGCGGCGCCCTCAGCAAAGCCTTTGTACATCTATGTGCCTGCTCCTCCCGGCGGAGGGACGGATATGGCTGCGAGAGCCCTGGGACAAGCCATAACCAAACAGCAAGGCCGCACAGTCATTATCGAGAATCGGCCTGGTGCCTTCGGGATGATCGCAGCGCAAGGTGCGATGCGGGCGCCTGCTGACGGCAACACGCTGCTGATTACTCACACCGCTGCGATCTTGCTGCCCGCGATGCAGCGCAATTTGCTCGTTGACGTCACGCGCGAGTTCCAGCCGGTGTCGATGGTATGCACAAGCTCCAACCTGTTGATCTGCCCGTCCAAACTTGGCGTTCGTAATCTCGCAGAATTCTTGGACTGGGCGAAAGGAAAGCCGGACGGAGCTTCGGTCGGCTCATTTGGTACGGGCAGCACTTCACATATCAATGTTGAACTGCTCAAGAAGACACTCCAGGGGAAGGTCACACACATTCCCTTTCAGGGTTCATCGCCACTTCTACAAGCATTGATTGGGGGCCAGTTGGACGCAGGCTTCAATGAACGTGCCACCATGCTCGGTCATGTAAAAAATCCCGCAATCAAGGTGTTGGCCACCACGGGCGAAAGCCGATCATCGCAACTTCCCGAGGTTCAGACAATGAAGGAGGCCGGATATGCAGGTTTCGAGCCGGCGGGCTTCATCGCTCTGTTTGCTCCAGCCAAGGTAGCCCCGGAAGTTGTGGCAGACCTATCGAGCAAAATTCAAGATTTGTACCAAGACGAAGGATTGCGCAACGCATTGCAGACGCTTGGCTTCACCCCACAGAACGCATCTGCAAGCGGTCTAGCGGAGCTCATTTCGCGAGACAGACCTAAATGGGAATCCGTTATTCGCGATTCCAACATTCGCATTGATTGATCAGCGTTGACGTATGAGCTTCCCCATGAAAGCAGCCACCTCCACTTCCATCGAAAAAATTGAGCACTCGCATAGCAAGTATAGAGAGGTCGTTGCTGAGAACGCACGATCGCATCTTGGCGAGCGAATGACAGCGATTTTGCGATTCGCGATCGCGCAGGCGATTCCCTGCCCAGACATGATTCCAGAGCTGAAGCAACAAGCGCTATCGGTAGCGAGCGCCGAAGAATTGCGGGAGGCGTCACTGGCTTCGGCGGCACTGCGCGCCGGAGCCGCTGTCGCGTACGGGCGCCTGGTCTTCAAATTTCTCGCAGGTGACGTGGCCAATGAAGGAGATTCGGCCCTAAATCAGTTGAGGAAAGATCGCCAATACATGACGCAGATGAGAAATGCCGATCCGTTGGCTTTCGACCGAATGGCGAGCTTCATGGCGAGTCTGCATGAGAAGAACATGGCTCTTTCACCCAAAGAATACGAACTGATCGCTATAGCCTGCGCGACAGTGACGCAATGTGCTTATTGCCTCGAAAAGCACACTACCGATGCCGTCAAAGCTGGCGCCACCAATATTGAAATGGCGGGGGCAGTTCATATGGCCATCAGCATGCGCTTCGAAGCGTCCTTAGCGGAACTGCCCTGAGTCGCCTTCCTGGTTCGGTGCACTTAGAGAGCGTGGACAAGAAATGAATCAGCCTCAAAAATTTGCGTGATATGCCGGACCACCCAGCAGCGATTCAAAGCTGAGCCGGAGGCCGCCCCTACCCTTGTGCGATGTTTGCCATTGGACTTCGGCGTCCAGCCATTCCACCAGCGTGCATCAGGGCCTGCGGATAGCCCTCATCGCTCAGGGCCAGCCAGGATCTCCTTTGGCGGCGGCATCAAACAGCCGCGCTCCTGTGCCACCACCTCGCGCAAGAATGCCCATGTCGCACGCATCCTGGGAAGCTGTCTCACTTCCTCCGGCATCGACATCCAAAAGGTCCGTTGGAAGACAAGCTTATCGGGAATCAGTGCCTTCAAACGCGGGTCTCGGTCTGCCAGGAAGGCTGGAAGAACACACAGTCCTGCACCTGCCGCTGCGGCGTTAAGTTGGGCGACGACGCTGGTGCTTCTGAGTGTGAAGCGCTCGGGCGGGTCGATCTCGCTCACGAACTGTAACTGCTTGCTATACAGCAGGTCGTCTAAGTATCCGATTAGCGCATGTTGCTTCAGATCGGCAGCAGTTTCGATTGGCGAATGCTTTGATAGATAAGCTTCCGAGCCGTACAGCCGCAAGACGTAGTCGCACAGCTTAGTCACGACGAATGGCCCGCGGTTTGGGCGCTCCAAAGAGATCACGATGTCGGCTTCGCGGCGGGAGATGTTGACGACAGCCGACACAGCCACAAGTTCGATCGAAAGACTAGCGTGCTGTCCAGCAAACGTGCCTAGATGAGGAGCGAGGATCGCAGACCCGAACCCTTCGGTTGTGCCTACTCTGACGGTACCGGCAAACTGGTCCTCCGCGCCCCCAGTGACACCTTCTATCCGCAATGCTGCCACCTCCATCGCCTGCACATCTGCGAGCAGCAGTTGCCCCGCATCGGTCATTTCCATGCCAGCCGGGGTCCGGACAAACAGCGTCGCGCTGACCTCCTTTTCCAGAGCCTGAACCCGACGAGAAACCGTCGCCTGATCAACACGCAATCTGCGAGCGGCGGTAACGAGCTTACCGGTGCGAGCCAGTTCAAGGAAGTAACGCAAGTTGTCCCAATCCATATCTTGCAATTTTGCAATGACCTAGTCAGTTTTGTCTATTGAACAAGCATTGGTGCAACAAGAAAATCAGTCTTCATCGTAACCAATTCTCTTGTCAGGAGTTTTCGTGTCCTCTAGTTCTAAGATTCCCGCCGTCAAACTGCTCATCAACGGAGAGTTCATCGAGTCGATGTCGGCTCAATGGCGCAACGTGGTCAACCCCGCCACGCAAGAGGTGCTGGCGCGCGTGCCGTTCGCCACGCCCGACGAGATCGACGCCGCCGTCGCCTCGGCCAAGGAAGCCTTCAAGACCTGGAAGAAGACGCCCATCGGCGCGCGCGCCCGCATCTTCCTGAAGCTGCAGCAGCTCATCCGCGAGAACATGAAGGAGCTGGCCGCGCTGCTGACGGCCGAACAGGGCAAGACCCTGCCCGACGCCGAAGGCGACGTGTTCCGCGGACTGGAGGTGGTGGAACATGCCAGCGCCATCGGCAACTTGCAGCTCGGCGAGCTGGCGAACAACGTCGCCAACGGCGTGGACACCTACAGCTTGCTACAACCGCTGGGCGTATGCGCGGGCATCACGCCATTCAACTTCCCGGCCATGATCCCGTTGTGGATGTTCCCCATGGCCATCGCCACCGGCAACACCTTCATTCTTAAGCCCTCCGAGCAGGACCCTATGGTGACGATGCGCCTCGCCGAGCTGGCGCTGGAGGCGGGCATCCCCCCCGGAGTGCTCAACGTGATCCACGGCGGCGAGGACGCAGTGAACGCCATCTGCGATCACCCGGACATCAGGGCCATCAGCTTCGTGGGATCCACAAAGGTCGGCACCCATGTGTACAACCGCGCCAGCCTCGCCGGCAAGCGCGTGCAATGCATGATGGGCGCGAAGAACCATGCCATCGTGATGCCCGACGCGAACAAGGAGCAGACCCTCAACGCCCTGGCCGGCGCGGCCTTCGGCGCGGCGGGCCAGCGCTGCATGGCGCTGTCGGTGGCGGTGATGGTGGGCGAGGCGCAGAAGTGGATTCCCGAGCTGGTCGAGAAGGCCAAGACGCTCAAGGTGAGCGGCGGCACCGAGGCCGGCACCGACGTGGGCCCGCTGGTGTCGTGTGCAGCAAAGGACCGAGTGGAAGGTCTCATTGAGCGCGGCATCGCCGATGGCGCCACGCTGGAGCTGGACGGCCGCAAGCCTCAGGTGGCGAGCTACGAGAAAGGCAACTTCGTCGGCCCCACGGTGTTCTCTGGCGTGAAGGCCGGCATGAGCATCTACGAGCAGGAAATCTTCGGCCCGGTGCTGTGCCTGGTAGCCGCCGACGACATCGACGCAGCCATCGAGTTCATCAACGCCAACCCCAACGGCAACGGCACCGCCATCTTCACGCAGTCGGGCGCGGCGGCGCGCAAGTTCCAGGAAGACATCGACGTGGGCCAAGTGGGCATCAACGTGCCGATCCCCGTGCCCGTGCCAATGTTCTCGTTCACCGGAAGCCGCGCCTCCAAGCTCGGCGACCTGGGCCCTTACGGCAAGCAGGTGGTGATGTTCTACACACAGACCAAGACCATCACCGCGCGCTGGTTCGACGACAGCACCACCAGCCACGGCGTTAATACAACCATCAGCTTGAAGTAAAGAGCGGTATCAATGAAGAAGCCGGTCGTCATATTTGACTCTCTCACTGCAACCAACGGCACGCGCTTTGGGGTCGCCACACTCAACGCGCCCGCAGCCCTCAACGCGCTCTCGGTCGACATGGTGCGGCTGCTCACGCCGAAGCTGCGCGAGTGGGCGCAGGACAAGTCCATCGTCGGCGTGCTGCTGCAGGCCGCGGGCGACAAGGCCTTCTGCGCCGGCGGCGACCTGCGCCAGCTCTACCAGACGCTGCTGGACTGCGGCGAGGCCCGCAACGAATACGCCGAGCGCTTCTTCGGCGAAGAGTACGAGCTGGATCACCTGATCCACACCTTCCCCAAGCCCTTCCTGTGCTGGGGCCACGGCATCGTGATGGGCGGCGGCGTAGGACTGCTGGTGGGCGCCTCGCACCGCGTCGTCACCGAGGGCAGCCGCATCGCCATGCCGGAGATCAACATCGGCCTGTACCCCGACGTGGGCGGCAGCTGGTTCCTGCGCCGGGCGCCGGGGCGCACGGGCCTGTTCCTGGCCTTCACGGCGGCGCAGGTCAACGGCAGCGACGCCGTCTTCGCCGGCCTGGCCGACGTGCTGGTGCCGCAGGCGTGCAAGGCGCAGGTGCTGGAGGCGATCGGCGCCACCGCCTGGCGCGGCGAGCAGCGCGCGGACTGCGCGCTGCTTTCGCGCATCCTCGCCGCGGCGGCCGAGGGCGCGCAACCGCCGGCCTCGAAGCTGCGCGAGCACTACGACAGCATCGAGGCGCTGATGGCCGGCGAGAGCCTGCTGGACATCGCGAAGCGCCTGCGTGCCGTGACGTCCGACGACCCGTGGCTGCAGGGCGCGGCCAAGGCCTTCGCCAAGGGCGCGCCCAGCTCCATCGCGCTGACCTGGGAGCTGTGGCAGCGCGTGCCGCGCATGTCGCTGGCGGAGGTGTTCCGGCTCGAGTACTGGGCCTCGCTGGGCTTCTGCGCGCACAAGGATTTCGCCGAAGGCATCCGCGCCGTGCTGGTGGACAAGGACCGCAACCCGAAGTGGCAACCCGCGACGCTCGAGGAGATCACGCCCGCCTTCGTCGAGGACCACTTCCGGCCGCGCGGCGAGATTGCCCCGGAACTGGCGCGGCTGTACTAGCGCTTCGCATCAAACACCGTGAACAAACAAGGATACAGACACATGAAGATCGCATTCATCGGCCTCGGTAACATGGGTGGCCCCATGGCCATCAACCTCATCAAGGCCGGCCACAGCGTCAAGGCCTTCGATCTGAGCCAGGACTCCCTGGCCAAGGTCCAGGCCGACGGCGGCCAGGTGGCGGCCAGCGCGCAGGAGGCCGTTCAGGGCGCCGAGGCAGTCGTCACCATGCTGCCCGCGAGCCAGCACGTGGAGGGCCTGTTCCTCGGCAGCGGCAACCTGCTGGCCAGCATCGCCAAGGGCACGCTGGTGATCGACAGCTCCACGATCGCCGCGGCAACCAGCCAGAAGGTCGCCAAGGCGGCCGAGGCGGCGGGCATCGACTTCATCGACGCGCCGGTCTCTGGCGGCACCGGCGGCGCCATCGCCGGCACGCTCACCTTCATGGTCGGCGGCAGCGACGCGGCCCTGGAGCGCGCCCGACCCCTGCTGGAAAAGATGGGCAAGAACATCTTCCACGCCGGCGGCGTGGGCGCGGGCCAGACCGCCAAGATCTGCAACAACATGCTGCTGGGCATCCTAATGATCGGCACCAGCGAGGCCATCGCCCTGGGCGTGGCCAACGGGCTCGACCCCAAGGTGCTCTCGGAAATCATGCGCCGCAGCTCCGGCGGCAACTGGGCGCTGGAGGTCTACAACCCCTACCCCGGCGTGCAGGAGGCCAGCGCCGCCACGCGCGGCTACACCGGCGGCTTCGGGACCGACCTGATGCTCAAGGACCTGGGCTTGGCGCAGGAGAACGCGATGACCGTGAAGGCCAGCACCCCGCTGGGCGGCATGGCGCGCGCGATCTACGCCGCGCACAGCATTGCGGGCCATGGCGGCGAGGATTTCGCCAGCATCATCAAGATGCTCCGCAAACTCGCATAACCAACTATCGGAGAAAGCAAAGTGACCGACTATCAAGGGCTCGACGTACAGCGACAGGGGCATACCGCAATCATCAGGCTAAACAATCCTCCCGCTCACACTTGGACAGAGGATAGTCTGGCAGCACTAGCACGGCTTGTCAGGGACCTCAACGAGGATCGCGAGATCTACAGCTTGGTTGTAACCGGTGCGGGAGAAAAGTTCTTTTCCGCAGGCGCAGATCTGAAGCTTTTCGCGGACGGGGACAAAGCCGTGGCGCGCGCGATGGCAAGGCGATTTGGCGAAGCCTTCGAGACTCTGGCCGGCTTTCGGGGTCTCAGTGTCGCCGCCATCAATGGCTTTGCCATGGGAGGTGGGTTGGAATGTGCGCTGGCTTGTGATCTTCGAATCGCGGAGGATCACGCTCTCATGGCTCTGCCTGAAGCCACAGTTGGACTGCTGCCCTGCGCAGGCGGCTCCCAGTGGCTTTCATGGAACGTCGGCGAAGCCTGGGCAAAGCGAATGATCCTATGCGGAGAGCGCGTTGACTCGAGCACGGCGCTGCGTATCGGTCTCGTTCAGGAGGTGGTGCCAAAAGGTGAATCACTGGATCGGGCGTTGGCAATCGCACAATCCGTTGAGCGTCAGAGCCCCACCAGTGTGGCTGCGTGTAAAAAGCTCATTCAAGCGGCACGCTCACACTCACCTTTCGCAGCGCTGGTTGCAGAGCGCGAGGCATTCGTTGATCTCTTCGATACGCAGGACCAGCGCGCAGGCGTGAGCGCGTTCCTAAACAAGCAGACCCCGCACTGGAAAAACGCTTAAATCTCGCAGATGCAGTTAGCCGGCGATCTCCGCAGTAATTGCGCAGCGCCGCTGCCGTCCTCTGACTTCTGCGAGAAGGCGAGTACAGCGAAGAATAACTGGACTTCCCGCTTTACGTCTCTGGATACCGACGCAAGGCGTGGAGATCCAGGACAGTTATTCGCTGATATTCCGTCTCGATTAATTTTATCTCGCGAAGGTGCCGAAGAGCCTGGCTGCACCGCTGACGAGATACACCAGCAAGCAAGGCTATCTCCTCCTGAGACACGTCAAGCAAGCTCAGGCCGGTTCCATATTCTTTCTCGTGCAGCAATGCAGCGATGGCTTGGGCAACGCGTCTTTCAATAGAAGAGCCTCGTTGCACGGCTTGACTTGCAATAAATTGACTTAGTCGATTGTTGAGCTGCTGAATCAAATAGTGCGTAAAGCTGATGCTTCTCTCGTGAAGCCAGTTGAAATCAGCAGCGGGGATTCGAACCAAACAGCTATCTCTAAGTGCCATCACATCGTATCGCAAAGGCTCGCCGCGCAAGATTGAACCCTCTCCAAACCAATCCCCTTCGGGCAAACCGAGAAAAGCAATCCGCTGCCCATTCGTAGTCGTACTGCTCATTTGCAGTAGGCCTGCTGCGACACCCCACCAGTATTCCGGAAATGCGCCGCGCGAGAACAAGCACTCACCTCTAAAGATTCGACGTATTGAGGCAGAAGAGAGAACTTGTTCCCGCTCGCAGATTTTCAAGCGAGCAAACCAGCGACTCGAATCAAGTACACGGCTTAACATCGCATGCTCTTCACCAGAAGCCACGCTGCACTCGTTCGATGCTCTGGTACTCAAGGTGTCTAGCGATATCCGAATGAACATGGAGACGCGATTGAAATCGCGCCCCCATGTGGTAGCCTACTCGCTGCACATGGACGCGATGGCAAGAATCTTCGGGCCGACGATGAGTTCCCTTCTCGCCCGGCGCAATGAGCTCCTCGCGCGCTGTGTGCGTACATCGGGAATGGCAGTCCAACAAGTCGGCTCTCAACGTTGTCTCAGATAGAGCAGCCCCAGAACGATCGCCGCAAGCCAGAGCGTTTCAATAACAATGAGCGCGATAGGCCGCCACCCCGCATTGGTCAGCTCACGAAACGAGGTTTTCAGCCCGAGAGCCGCGACTGCCAAAATAAGCAGCAACTGAGACATCTCGCTCAACCCGCGCACTGCTACCTGCGGCAGAAAATGGAAGGAATTGATACCGACCATAACTATGAATAGCAGCAGAAACCAGGGAACCAAAGGCGGAGATTTCTTTGCATCTGGAGATGCTTCTTGGCCTTTCGAGCGTTTGAATGCCAAGGCCGTGAGAAAAACGACCACGGTAAGGAGTGCGACACGGAAGAGCTTAACAACCGTCGCGACGTCACCGGTTTCCTGTCCGAGCGTATAGCCTGCCCCAACTACCTGCGCAACGTCGTGAATGGTGCCTCCAATGAAAACCCCTGCGATCTGTGCCTGTAGGCCCAATCCACTGGATAGCAAAGGATAAAGGACCATGGCGATAGTCGACATCACCGTCACAGAGACAACCACCATCAAGGTATGACGGTCGCCATCTTTCTCCTTCGGCAGCACGGCAGATATTGCCAAAGCCGCCGACGCGCCGCAGATGGCAACTGCGCCACCGGCAAGTACGCTTTGGGCCGGCGAGAAGCGCAGGCGCCTACCGACAAAAACAGCTAAGCCGATCGTAGTGGCCACTCCCACAACGACGATCAATGCAGTACTCCAGCCGAGCTGAATAATTTGCTGAGCTGTGATCCGTGCACCGAGCAGGCCAACGCCTAGCCGAAGCAGTGTACGGGCACAGAACTCGATGCCTGGCGCACTACGGGGCTCCTCACTCACGTGGTGCAGAGCAACGCCGATCAGCAGGGCGTACAGGAAGACGGGACCGCCATACTGTGACGTCGCGAGTGCAGCTGCGGCTGCGACAACTGCCGACAGCCCGATGCCTGGAAAGAGGCGAAGATGGCGAGCGAACCATGTTCGCTTATGCAAGGCTTGGGCGTCGGTGATATGCCGAAACATTGCAGGTCACGATTCCAGCGAAACGATGAACGGCGACGCCGTATTGCTTTCGAGGTCGTACTTCGATCGCGCAGTGTGATTGATGTGCTTGCCGTAGATGTGCAGCGAAACACTTACGCTGTCTCCGTCATTCCAGACGCCATGGATCATTCCACTCGGCATTGCAACAACGTCACCCTCAGAGTAGACGTTCTGTCCGACCTTTCTCAGTTCCGCGTAGCCGGTTTGAGTTCCATCATCCACCCGCTTGTAGAAATCGTTGCGCTCGGGTCCGTCCACCCCTGCAACTACCGCCCATGTGCCATGGTCGTGCGGTGCGGCTCCGCGACCAGGCAGCCAGGCGATGGCCATGACGGCAAGCGAGTGGTCGGGCTCTTCGTGAAGCATATGCACGCCAAAGCCTTGCTCTTCGCTGGCACCGTACAACTTTTCTGTCAGCCAGCAATCCTTCGCTTGCACCGCCTTCAACGCCAGCGGCCGCACCTGGTGCAGGATTTCCAGCTCGTCGCTTACGGTTGCTTGAATCCGGCGCAAGTCCTCGACTAATTCTGCGATGGTGTAGGAGACCATTGTTTACTACTCCCTGAGCTTAAAGAGTGATGTTGGCGGCTTGAATGATCTTCTTGAACTTTGCGCCTTCGGAAGAGATCCATTCAGCGGTCCGTCCGATCGTCATCGTCGGGTCGACATAGTTGCCAAGCGCTTCGAGCCGAGACCGGAGGGAATCGCGCTGCATAGCCGCGAGCAGCTGCTTTGACAAGATTTGCTTGGCATTTGCGGGTGTGCCGGCCGGCCCCACCAACGCTGTCCATGCCACGCACTCGTAGTCAGGCACCACTTCAGACACCGCCGGGATGTCGGGGAAGTTCGGCAACCTCTTTAGCGACGATACGGCCAGAGCCCGCAGCCTTCCACTGCGAATCTGGGCACTTGATGACGGGATGCTGTCGAACATGCACTGAATCTGCCCCCCCATCAGGTCATTCATCGCGGGAACGGAACCCTTGTAGGGGATATGCATGAGCTTGGCACCCGTCATCAACTTCAGCAGTTCCATGCCAAGATGATTGGTCACTCCCGCGCCACCCGAGCCATAGTCGATGTTCTCGGTCTTCGTGGCAGCCAGAAGATCTTGCAACGTGGTGAACTTGGAATCCGCCCGAACCGTCAGCAGCATGGGAGCGACCCCTCCCATCGTGATTGCATCGAGGTCCTTGGTAGGGTCGTAGCCTGCATTCTTGTAGAGGTACGGTGCGATTCCGAGATTTCCACTGCCGCCCCACAGCAGCGTGTAGCCGTCGGCCTTTGCCCTCGTCACCGTATTGACGGCGAGCATGCTGCCTGCCCCCGGCTTGTTGTCTATGATGAATGGCTGTCCAAGGTTGCGGGACAATTCGTCCGCGAATGCCCTCGCCACGACGTCCGTCGTCTGCCCTGCAGGAAATCCGACGACAATCGTGGTCGCCCGGTTCGGCCAGCTTTCGGTGCTTTGAGCCTGAGCCATCGACGCAAAAGGCGCAGCGCCGAGCGCAGCGAGAAGTGAGCGGCGAGTCTTGTCCATGGTGTCTCCTTTGTATTGGTGCTTTCGTGCGAACTACCACGAAACTCTACAAGGCGATCCTTGGTTCAGGAATTCGAGATTTCTGAAAGCGGCATTCACCAGCCCTGAACAACCACCGCCTTGGAGCGTAAACGCTGGGGTCTCTGCAAAAACGAGAACCGAATGGCGTGCAGATGCCAGCTGACAGCAACTTGCCCACTTCAACCCGGTACGAGTACCACCTTTCCCACCACCTGGCGGCCAGCGATTCGCCGCATCGCCTCCTTGGCGTCAGACAGCGAGTACGTCGCCGATACATGAGGTCGAATCCGCCCGTCGACTTGCCACTGCAGCAGCGTCTCGAGGTTCACCCTCGCCTGAGGCCAGAAGCGGTCTCTCCAGACGTCATAACGCACGCCGCGGAGGTCATAGCTCTTGAGAAGTGGATGGTTTATTTGCAGAGTAGGAATGCGGCCACTGGCAAAACCGATGGCCATGTATCGCCCCATCCAAGCCATACATCGGATAGCCTCATCGAACGCATCACCTCCTACTGGGTCGAAAGTGACATCGACACCCCGGCCTTCGGTGGCGTCCTTCACGACCTCCCGCCAGCCTTGATCCGCATAGATCACAGTACTTTCTGCGCCATGCGCCGCTGCCAGATCACACTTTGCTCGTGTACTCGCCGCGGCGATAACGCGTGCGCCCATGGCTTTTCCGACCTGCACTGCGGCCAAACCCACTCCCCCGGATGCACCGAGCACCAGCAAGCTCTCTCCTGCTTCTAGTTGCGCACGCTGCCGCAATGCATATAAAACTGTCCCGTAGACAACGGGGGTCGCCGCAGCCTCAACGAAGGAGATGCTTTCAGGCAGCCTCAGAACGCGCTCCTCGGTCACCACAATCTCCTCGGCAAATGCCCCGCCAGCTATGTCGCTCACAATCACAACACGATCATCGACTGCGATACTTTCTACTTCGGCACCAACTTCAGTGACTATCCCAGCGGCCTCTCCGCCAGGAATCCACGGCAAGGTTGGCCGGACCTGATACCTTCCACACACTTTCAGAATGTCGGGAAAGTTCACTCCTGCAGCCATTGAACGAACCCTGACTTCGCGTTGGCCAAGCGGGCGCACGCCAACATCCTCAAAGCTCAAATCATCGATTCCAGTGAATTTCCGACAGACGATAGCTTTCATAGCAACAGGCCCGATCACAGCAGCTAGGCTGCCTTCATCTCATTGAATGCTTCCAGCGCTCGCAGAGAGTAGACATACGCCGCGCCCGCATTGAGCGCCATCGCAGTGCCCAGCGCATCACTGACCTCAGCCTCAGTCGCACCTGCCTGCACTGCGGCCGCCGCATGCGATGAGATACAACCGTCGCAACGCGTCGTGACCGCAACAGCAAGCGCGATCAACTCGCGCATCTTTGGCTCCAGCGCACCGTTGCTCCCCTGTGCAGCCGCCAGATTTCGATACGCTTCAAGCATCTTTGGATTGGTGCCCCCGAGCAGCGAGTGAGATCGCTTCAGCGAAGTCAACAATTCGCGCCAATTCATGAACAAAGACATAGGGAAATTCTCCAGATTTGATGTGCTGCCACTAAATGCAGGAGAGCTATGCGGGGTGGCTGCCCGCATGTCGCTTCTTCAGCGACTGCTCAACGTATGTTTCAATCCGCTGTTTCAGCCCCTTGCGGGCGGCGGATGAAACCAGGGCAGCGAGGTCGTGCGCATCGTCTGCCTGGGAATTTCCTTCGATGGCTGAGCGCAGTAGAAGATCATCAGAAGCATGCTCTTCATTGATGAGCCTCTGGCACTCGCTGGTCGTTAGCGCTTGACGAAGCTCGCCGGTTGCCAAGCCGTGCAGCAGCGCCTCCGTGACCGATATCGTTGTAGCTCCTTCAATCCAATGCCGCGCTTGCACCCGCCCGACCAACGAGACGAGGCGTCGGGTCCCTAGGACCAAGCCAAATCCGCGGGCGCCGGGGAAGGAGAAAGTGGTGTCCGGAGCCGCCAGTCGGTGTTGGCATGCTGCGAACAGATCTGCGCCAGCCCCAACTGTCCGACCATGGGCGACTGCAATCGTGATGAACTTGGCGCGATGCACGCGTTGGAGCAGCATCTCTATCCGCGCGAATCGGGCGAGTAGAGAGTCGTCAGTCTCTTCTGCTAGATTGGATAGATCGAATCCCGTGCAGAAATGCTTGCCCTCCCCCGCCAGCATCACCACTCTGGCGTCACCCTCCTCACATTTATCGAGCGCAGCATTGAGGGCATCCACCATATCGCGAGACACAGCGTTCCCGGTGCTGGGCCGGTCGAGCGTCACGCGCCAGACGCTTCCCTCTGATGTCACGCGAACCAGCGGCTTGCATACAAGGGAAGCGGACTCAGACATTAGCGTATCCCGATACGAATTCCTTGGCTGCGCCCGTGCTGATGTCGAAGACGTGTCTGCGTTGCTTCCCGATGTCGACGCCGTAGGCGTGTATGCTGATCGAGACCCTATCGTCGTACGCGTTACGAACCAAATGGATATCGCCGAGAGTCGGGGATACAGCAGTCACGTCTCCCGGCCGAAGCATCTCTTCATCAAGGGCGACGAGACGCTCGCCATCACGCCTGTAGCTTTGCCCAACCTCAGCTCCTCGCAGCATACCGATGACGCCCCATGTTCCATGGTCATGCACAGGTGTACGCTGCCCAGGGCCCCAGACAAAGCTCACTATGCTGAAGCGACCATTAGGATCGGCGTAAAGAAGATACTGCTGGTAGTACAAAGGATGGGGCTTGCAGAACTCAGGTGCGAGCCAGCTGTCTTTCGAAACTAGTGTCCGCATTCCCTCTACAACTAGCGAGAGAACATCAGCTTCGGAGTTGGCTTTGACGGCCTCATCGACTGTGGCGATAAAGCGGCTCAGCGCATTGCTGGCTGCACTCGGACTTGTTGATTGCACTGTCATGGGAGGACTCGCGTCTGGTTATTCAATGATGTCTTGTTCATGGTTTCGGATGTGACACGCGAGCCTCTCAAGTGCTCCCGCTACTCACCGCGTAGATGCCGCGCAACGCCTCCGAATCTGCGCCCAGCGCTGGAGGTGCTCCATAGACAGGGAGACTTCTCCCATTGATACGAATCGGAGACGCAAATGTGCGTGTCAACCTCCCCCCGGGGAGCGCGATATCGCGTACCCAACCCATTGCCTCGACCTGCGGATCGGCAAGCGCTTCTTCATAGGTGTTGATGCGCGAGTGAGGCACTCCTGCGACCTTGAAGGTTTCGATCCAGAAATCGACCGGCTTCTCGACGAAGTGACTCTCAAGGATCTCTTTGAGCGCCACTTGGTTTTGAGCTCGCAGAGTAGGTGTGAGGAAGCGCGCGTCCTGGGTGAGTTGCAGTTCGCCCACGGCACTAGCGACGGCTCTCCAAAGCCCGTCGTTTCCAGCTGCGATCGCAAAGTGCCCGTCTGCAGCCCGGTACGCCTGATATGGGGCATTCCTCGGATGGGCCGATCCAAGCTTTCCAGGACTTCTTCCTGTCCCGAAGTATTCGCTGGTTTGAAGCGCTCCGATGGCCAGCGAGCATCCGAACATTGGAACATCGATGTGCATGCCGACGCCGCTTTGCTTTGCCTTTGCAAGTGCGCTGACTACGGCGAATGCTCCGTACAGCCCAGATGCGAAGTCGGCGACAGGCACCCCGCACTTTACTGGGGCTTCCGACTCTCCGGTAACGCTCATAACCCCTGCAGCAGCCTGAATCGTCAGGTCAAAACCACCCTCCTTTGAGCGAGGACCGATTTGGCCGTACGCAGAGATCGAGCAGTAGACCAAGGAAGCGTTCCCCTTCGAAAGAGATTCATAGCCTAGCCCCAGCCGATCCATCACTCCCGGCCGATTGTTCTCTATGACGATATCGGCTTGCGCGCACAGCCGCTGCGCAATCAAGACATCCTCATGCTGCTTAAGGTCGAGCACGAAGGAGCGCTTGTTCCGGTTCACCGATGCGAAGTTTTCGCTGAAGCCATTGTTGATGGGCGGCCAAGTACGCAGTGCATCTCCGGAAGGAGGCTCGACCTTGATGACGTCGGCGCCCATGTCTGCGAGCAGCATGCCGCAGAAGGGACCGGCCGCGACCGCACAGAATTCCACGACGCGAACGCCGGCCAGAGGAAGATCATCCTTGCTTAACTCGGTCATTTTTTTCCCTTAAGCTCAATCAGAAAATGAGCGATGCGTTATTCCATCGGCGAAGCACGGCCTCTGGGCTATCGGGTCGAGACCTTCTCTCGTGCGGCTGCATAGCTCCGACCCGAGGGGATGGGGCGGGAATCCAATTTCCCTCCCACATCGAGAAAGTCTGTCGAGCCACGTTGTGCGGATGGCTTGGCGCCTCGGTGAGTGAAAGCACCGGAGATGCACATGCGTCACGCGGCTCTAGAATTGCCGCCCATTCGTCTCGAGTGCGACTACGAAACGCCTTTGCCATGCGCGCTCTTATCTCCGGCCAGTTTTTTTGCTCGGTGCGGACCGGAAGCGTGTCTTCGTCAATCCCCAAGCCTGCCAGCAGTTCCGAGTAGAAACGCGGCTCGATCGCCCCTACGGCCATGTGCCCCCCGTCCCTGGTCTCATAGACGTCGTACCAGGGTGCCCCGCCATCGAGAATGTTGGCCCCTCGCGCATCGTTCCACCGACCCGCGGCCAGCTTCGAATAGCACGGACCCATGAGCGCAGCGGCCCCATCGATCATTGCAGCGTCGACGACTTCGCCTTTCCCTGTGGCACGAGCACGCAGCAACCCCGCTAGAAGACCAATTGCTAGAAAGGTGGCCCCGCCGCCATAGTCCCCGACGACGTTCAGCGGCACCGCTGGCCTCTCTCTCGGGCCGATTGCGTGAAGCGCGCCGGTGAGCGCGATGTAGTTGATGTCGTGCCCTGCGCGTTTCGCCAGTGGGCCTTCCTGTCCCCAGCCCGTCATTCGTCCATAGACCAGCGCCCTATTCACTCTGAAGCAGTCGTCGGGCCCAAGACCGAGCCTTTCCATCACTCCGGGGCGCATCCCTTCGAGCAGTACGTCAGCGTTGGCAATCAGCCGAAGAGCGCGATGGACGTCTTGGGGCTCTTTGAGATCGAGCGTCACAACAGTCCTACCGCCCCTGATGTAGTCCGACTCGTCCTCCGGCGCGCTGCTGCCTGGCCGCACAACATGCACGACGTCCGCCCCCATGCCCGTGAGCAGCCTCGCGCACCAAGGCACCGGTCCGATGGCGTCAAACTCCAGTACCTTGACGCCTGCGAGCACCCCTGTAGAGTCCTTCATACGATGCCCGTGTTGCGCAGTTCTTCAATCTCGGCCGGTGCCATGCCGAGCAGCTCAGTGAAAACGGCTTCGTTATCCGCGCCGAGCGCCGGAGCGGCACGCGGCGGCGCGCCGGGAGTCTCCGACAGTTTGGGAACAATCCCTTGCATCTTCACTGGCCCCAGCCGCGGATGCTCGACCTCGATGATGTTCTCTCGGGCCCGGTAGTGCGGATCCCGTAGGATGTCCTCTATCGTGTAGAGAATTGAGTATGGAACGCCATGCTCATCAAGATCAGAGGCCACATCGCTGGCATCTCTCTCGGCCATCCATACCGCTACCGCGTCATTGAGTTCGTGGACATGCTGCCACCGAGAGGCGTGATTCTCAAAGCGCGGATCTGTCGCCAAGTCTGGCCGGTCGAGTGCTTTGCAAAGCTTCTGGAACAGCGTATCGCCGGAAATCGTCATGACGATGAATCGCCCGTCCTTGGTGGCGAAGTTGTTCCCTGGCGCCGCAGCCTGGTGCACGTTCCCAGTTCGCTTTCGCACTGCTCCCAACTGGTCGTACGCGCTGACCATGTTGTCTGTGAAACGGAACATTGTTTCGTACAACGACAGGTCAATCTGCTGCCCCCGGCCTCCGTTAACGTCTCGGTGATATAGAGCCATCATGACCGCGAATGCCCCAAGCGTCGCCGTCGAGTAGTCCGCCACCGAGATGCCGACCCGTACCGGAGGAGCGTCCGGGTTTCCTGTGATCCCCATGACTCCACTGAACGCCAGGCCCATACGGTCGTAGCCCGCGCGCTTGGCATACGGCCCTGTCTGTCCGAATCCCGACACGCTAAGCATTACCAGCCTCGGATTCTCTTGTGCGAGCTGCGCATAGCCGATGTTCCAGGCTTCTAGGGTGCCAGGACGAAAGTTCTCTACGACCACGTCGACTTCCCGGACAAGGCGCTTCAGCAGCGCCTGACCTTGTTCTTTCCGCAGATCGATGGTGACCGACCGCTTGTTACGACCCTCAACGTTCCACCATAGGCTTTCACCGTCTTTGAACGGACCGAGACCACGCAGAGTGTCGCCTCCCACCGGCTGTTCGACCTTGATCACGTCAGCGCCAAAGTCGGACAGGTAGGTGCACGCGACCGGACCCGCCACCATAGTGCCGAGGTCCAGAACGCGCAGCGACGCGAGCGGTCCCATCGATCCCTCGTTTGATGATTGTTGAACTGGCATTCGAATCCTCGACGTCCATTGATTAGTCGACTTTGACGCCAGCGTTCTTCACCGCTGTCCCGAAGCGCTCAATCTGCTGTTTCACGAAGTGATTGGTTGCTGCGACATCGCCCCCAACCGCCTCCAGCCCTTGCTTGGCAAACGTCTCTCGAACAGCATCCGAAGCGATCAGTTCGGATACCGCGGCATTGAGCTTGTTGATCAGCGCTGTTGGCGTCTTCCCCGGAGCTGCCAGGACAAACCATGAGGAAACGTCGTAACCCGCAAGCCCCGATTCCTGAAGCGTCGGAATGTCGGGCATTAGCTTCGAACGCTGTGCGCCCAGTTGGGCGAGCGCACGTGCCTTTCCTGCGGCGACTTGCGGCTGAGTGGTCAGCGTTGTATCGACCACCACGTCCGTCTGCCCCGCCACCAGATCCATCACAGCAGGAGCACTGCCTTTATAGGGAACATGCACAAACTTTGTGCCCGTGGCGGCCTGAAACATCTCCATCGAGAGATGCGGCGATCCACCATTTCCGGATGATCCATAGGTGAGCTGACCTGGTCGATCCTTCGCCATCTGCACTAGATCCGCAACGGTCTTTGCCTTGGATGACGGGTTGACGATCATCACGAGTGGAACCGATGCCACCACACTGACCGGGACGATGTCTTTGAAGACTCTATACGGAAGAGTCGCATAGAGCGTTTCATTGATCGCCAGGGGCGTAGACGTCAACAGGAGGGTGTACCCGTCTGGTTCGCTGGACGTTACGACCTGAGTACCCAGCACCGTTCCGGCACCTCCTCGGTTGTCAACGATCACGGGCTTGCCGAACTTTTGCGTGAGCCCATTCGCCACGATGCGTGCGACACTGTCACTCGTTCCGCCAGGCGGATACGGGACGACGATTTTGATGGGCTTGTTAGGATAGTCATCGCTGCTGGCAAGACAGGTTGAGGCGGCGAAGGCAGCAGCGGCAATGACGAGGATTTTCGACGCGAGATTGCGGATGAAGTTCATGTTTCTCTCCCTGTTGCTCATCGACCCTGAAATACCGGGGTGCGCTTTTCCTTGTACGACGCAAATCCCTCCTGATAGTCGTGGCTCGTGCTGACTATTTCGAGATCGCGACGAGCGCGAGCCATGTGTTCACTGGGTCCGATTGGAAGGATGGAATTGGTGACGAAGCGTTTGATCGTCTTAATGACAAGCGGCGCCATGCCAGCAAGTTCGCGGGCCATCGCAAGGGCTGCGTCGACCTGCTCCCCCACCGGTACAACATCGTTGATAAAACCCACCTCTTTGGCACGTTTCGCATCAAGAATTCGGGCAAGGATCATTACCTCCATGGCCACCTTGTGCGGAATACGGGCGGCCATTGCAGCGATCATTCCTTGAGTGAGACCTAGCTTCGCCTCGGGGTAGGAGAACTTCGTGTTCTCTGCAGCTACCACGAGGTCACTCATCATCGGCAAGAGAATTCCGCCCCCAACACACCAGCCGGCGACTGCCGCGACTATCGGCTTCTCGGTACCAACTCCCGCGGTCGGGATGCAACGCCACAGTTCAGGGACGTCGTTGACGTCTGCACCGGCGCTAAACGCCTCATTGCCGGCGCCGGTGATGACCGCCACCTTTTGCGAGGATTTGTCGAATGCCGCGAAGGCGTTCTGCAATTCAATCGCGGTTCTAGAGCAGATTGCATTTCGGCGCTCTGGGCGGTTAATGGTGAACAGCGTGACACCGTCGTCGTAGTCCCGAACTGTGATTCGTTCCATCTACTTGTCTCCTATTGCTAAGCAGTCTTCCCGCGCTTCGCGCGGCACCAATCGCGTTTGCTACGCCATCAATCCATCGTTCCGCATTTGCGAACGATCGGTCTTGATAAAGGAACAATAGACTTGCGAGCTTTCTGCGTCAACCTGCAAAGTTGCGACCGGCATTGCAGATCTGCGGGCACCACTGCGCGGCGCAGCGGATGCGATCCATGCTGAAATTCGGGAACTTCATTCCGTAAAATGGAACATCGCTATGAACAACACACTGATTAAGGGGCTCCAGCTTCTAGAGCTGATCGTGCGCAGCGATCGGCCTCGCGCACTCAGCGAGTTGGCGATGTCTATTGGCGTGGGCAAGAGCTCCGTGCATAGACTTTTGCAAGGCCTCGTGGAGTCTGGCTACCTGGAGAAGGACGTAGAGAAGGGCTCTTACCGAGCCACCCTCAGGATCTGGGAGTTGGGCCAATCCATGGACGCCGTGACGGCGATAAAGGCAGCATCGGCGGATGCCATGGCCCGACTACTCGGCCGCACGCGCGAGACCGTTCACTTGTCAGTACTCCAGGGCAATGAGGTCGTGTACCTAGCGAAACTCGACAGCCCGGAACCAGTTCGCGCCTATTCGGAGGTAGGTGGTCGCGCACCTGCTCACTGCGTCGCAACGGGCAAGGCTCTCTTAGCCTGGCTTCCCAAGGAAACGCTCGCGCCGCTTTCGAAGCGGCTAAAGCGGCATACTCCATCCACCATCACAGAACCTGCGGCATTCCTCCAGGAGATGGAGCATGTGCGCAGCAGCGGATTTGCGGTCAATCACGGAGAGTGGCGGGACGCGGTATGGGGCGTTGCAGCACCCATCCGTCGAAGTGACGGAGTTCCGTTGGCCGCTATCGGAATTTCAGGACCGGCCTCCCGCATTAAAGCCAAGCCATTACGCGAGTTCGCCGACGAAGTCCTCAGTGCTGCGCGGAGCATTTCCTCTCGCCTTTGATTTCCAAACGACTCGCATTGGCCCTCGGCTTTATGTTCACTCTATGGACAGGTAAGGGTTGTTAGGCGGCACCTCAGAGAAGACCGTCAGCGGATTTTCCAGCAGATAACCATGAAGACACCGAGCCTTGCGCGGCCCGGCGACTTTGCACATCCAGATATTTAGTCCACTGCTCTGCTTCCGGTGTTGGCCCAGTTTTTCGAAGCGCTTTTGCACCCATTGCCAGTTCGGCTGCTTCTCCTGTTTGGCCAATGCGTCCACCTGGGGATGCTCTTGCGCATAGCGTTGGAACACTCCCGGGCTAACGAGGTAAGCTGTTTCGCCCACGGTGTGAACGAGCGCTTTCGCGTCGTTGATGATGAGCCGTCGCGACGCTATCCCCAGCTTCAGCCACTCCAGGAAGTGCTCCCCAGATGGGCTCGCTGCCAATGAGCTAGGCACAGGCGTGGGGTCAGGCGTCATGCGAGGTGCTACGGTTGTCGCCTGCAAAGGAGCATCGGGGATCTGACCCGAGATCCGTTTTTCACCCTGACCGTCGAGGGAAGACGCATCGGAATCCACCATCGCCAACATGTCCTCCATGACGTCGGGCACGGCCTGAGCCGAATGCCGCGGGACAGTCCCACCGCAACTGCTCCTACAAGGCGTTGCCTGCTGGCCTTGCTGCGGAGGCTCCACCACCGCCGTAGGCATGGTGGCTGGGGCACCGTCTGCGTCCTCCGGGGTACTCGCATGGATCTCGACCGAGCCTGCGAATGGCGATGGCCTTTCGTCAGCACCCCAAATCAGCCCGGGAGCCAGTCGCAACAGGGTAAACGAATGAGACCAGCCGGAAGAAGTGGTGACGGTCGCGCGCCAGATCGCCTTGCCGTCGGACGTCGGCTGCAACATACCGTGATCTTGGAGCACATTGAACACCGTGGTGTTGTTCGCAGGGATGCCATCGACGCCCTGGGACAGCAGGTGCGCGCGGAGTTTGTCGGAAACGGTCTTGCTCACCAGCCATAGCGCATCGTCCGTGAGCCAGCCATCGGAGGCTTCGGGCTGGTTCAGTTTCAGTTCTTCCTTGAGCAGGTAGCGCAGCCCGTCGAGCAGCTTGCGTTGGAGCGCGTGCCTGGGTGCTGACATGGCCCGCGCGGGATCGCCGCCCAACTCCTGGGCGACGGAGGCGCGATCGGCCTGCACGACCAGTTCGCCCAGCACCCCGGCGTGCTCGTACTGCCCGGCCAGGACATAGAGCAGCGGCGCCCAAAGGGACGGATAGCCACTGAGCCAGTCCAGCAGATCGCGGTCGAGCAGTTGCCGGTAGAGCAAGCCTGTCGCGGCGCTGTGGAGCCGGTACTCGCGGTCGTCGCGGTAGCGGAAGCGGTACGGCTGACGCAGGGGGCCGTGCCACGGGTGCCAGGTGCTGCCGTCGGCCAGCTCGACGTGCAGATCGACCGCCACCTTGCCGATGTCATGGAGCAGCGCGGCATAGGCGATGGCCGCAGTCCAGGCTTCGGCCTGCGCCGCCTGATCCTCGGGGCTGGCGCCGATGGGCAGCAGATGAGACTGCCGCAGCTTGAGCGCGTAGGCGACGATTTCGAGGCCGTGGTCGAGCATGCCGCCGGGGTAGGCATGGTGATGCGCTTCGGAGGCCGGGAAGGCCTGGACCAGCTCGGCGTAGCGCTCCAGGGGTGCGCGGTAGAGGGTGGCGAACTGCCTGCGCGAGAGCGAGGTGCGCTGCCAGATGTGTTCCAGCAGCTTCTGCCGGCGCGGGGTGGCCAGCAGCGATGCGGCCGACTCCGGCCGCATCAACCCTTTCGGGAGGTCGACGGCGGGCGGCGGCGATGGAGCGGCAGCGACCGGAGGCCGTTTTCGTTGGAACAGGGAAAGCATGCGGGTGTCCGAGTGGCGGGCCGACCGGGAGGCCTTTTGGCCTTTTCAGGTAGGGCCTTTCCCCTTGCACCCCATTCCCTTGCCCTTTCGGCCCTTTGGCCCTTAACCGTTTGGGTGTAGCGCGACGGATGGTGGCCGTCCACCGTCAATGCGGGGAGCAGCGGGGCCGGATTGATGCGGGAAGGCTGGCTGTTCCCTCCCTACGATCCATTCCTGAACTCCAGAGGACACTATGAAAGCCCAAATTGACATGGTAAGGAATTTTCCTTACCATGCAGGTATCGCAATCAGGAGCATTGCCATGCCTGCCATCCATGAAGTCGCCACGCTGACCTCCAAAGGCCAGATCACGCTGCCCAAGCCCATCCGCCAAGCGCTCGGCGTCGATGCGGGTGGCAAGCTCGCGTTCGACCTGCGGGGCAGCGAAGTCGTCGTGACCCGGGTGGACGCCGAGCACGAAGACCCTGCCATCGGCGCGTTCCTGAGCCTGCTGACCAGAGACATTGAAGCAGGCCGGAACGTCCGGGGCCTGCCCGAGGATCTGGCGCGCGCCATGCTGGAGCACGCTGGCCGCGGCGCAGACCTGGGCGATGAGATCGACGGCGACGTGGCACTCTGATGCAACGGCATGGCTGGACGCTGCTCTTCCACGACTGCGTGATCGAGCAGTTGCGCAAGCTCCATGCGGCGGTATTGCGGGCGCAGGAGAACGACCCGGAGGGCTTCGAGTCCAACGCCAACGTCAAGCTGTTCCGGGCGCTGAGCCAGTTGATGCTGGATGCGGTGCCAGGCGATCCGGCGCGCGATGAATACCGCCAGGGCAACACCCTGGGGGAGGCCCACCGCCACTGGCGGCGGGCCAAGATCGGAAGGCGGTTCCGGCTGTTCTTCCGCTACGACTCGAAGGTAAAGGTCATCGTGTACGCCTGGGTCAACGATGAGCAGACCCTGCGCTCGGCGGGCAGCAAGTCAGACCCGTATGCGGTGTTCGAGAAGATGCTCGGGCGCGGGAGCCCGCCAGACGACTGGAACGCATTGGTACAGGGAAGCAAGCGGGATTGGAGCAAACTTGAGTAGGCACTCAACATGTAGCAGGAGATGAACGTGGAAACGAGTACCCGCACAAGCACCGCACAACGCCTTGGCCGCTCTCTCGGCCGTGGATGGCGCGTCTACGTGCATGGAGAGCGGAGGCTTGTAAATCGCTTGGTAACGTGGAACGTGCCGGCGTCTGTGGCAAAGGCGGCGCCCTGGCTAGCGAAGGCAGCCCTCCTCGCGGTGATGCTCTATGCGGCCTTCTGGCTGGCGCTTCTGTTCCTAGTTCTGGTAGCTGCGGCATGGGGCGTACAGGATGCAGACTGGGAACCGCCAGAGCCAGAGTGGAAGCAGGGCCCGGTCGGATTTGGGCTATACACCTACGATGGCTATCGAATCGACCCGCATGACCCTCACGATGAGCCCTAGCTTCCTTGCGATGGGCCCTCATCATGGACGCGGTCGAAGCCGAATAGCACCGTGCATACAAGTACGGACGCGACTGGACCCGCCATGGGATGCAGCATGAATGCTGTCACTGGCGCGACCAAAACAAGCTGACGAAGACCCACGCTGTAGAGGTCGCCCGCTTTCCGCACATACGCAGTTCCCATCGCCATCCACTGCACCCTTGCGTCAGAGCCCACCGGCATGCCAACGATGAAGCCGGCGTGACCAAAATAGCGCACGGCCATTACCGACAGGACTAGTGAGAAAAACAGCAGTGCCAGCAGCGTGAGTTCCATCGCTAGCTGGGGGGTGAGCTGGGGCCCCGCGCCGCCGCCAAACTCGGTGCGCAGCGTTGGAATCGATAGCGTCAGCCCCCCCATGAGGCCCAGCGCAGCAGTTGACGCAGTCACAGTCGCAGACATGACCGCATTGCGCAAGGTCTGGACTGCCAGGATCTCCGAGCCTTTCTGATTCGAGACTGCAACAAGCCAGTCTTCTCTCAGTTTGGCATATGCACTTCGCGTTATGAAGACAGAGCATCGGCGCCGAGCCAATGCGAGAGAGACCTCATAGCTGATGAGGAGCGCGGCGGTACAGAACACCGCTAACCACCTCAATTCTTCATTCATGACTTATCGGCTGTCGAGCAGCGAACAAACATCCATTGAATAAGCTGCTCAATAATACCTGGGCAAAAGTGATTCCAACGTTATGTTGGATTACCACAGAAGGGTGAGTGAGCATCATTGATGCAGATCTATGAGTCGAGCACGTGCACGATGTCCTTTACGGGCCGGCGCGTGATGCGAATGCAGTTTTCCGGCGCGGTGGTATCCGCGCGACCGATGGCCAAACCACACAGAACGGATTCATTCTGTGCCGTCCTGAGGACAGGGCGAATGGCGTCATCGAACAAGTTCCATGCCGCCTGCGGGCAAGTATCCCAACCGCGCGACTTGGCCGCCAGCATCAAAGTCTGCAGATAGATCCCGTAGTCGAGAAAAGAACCACCGCCCAGCCGCCGATCCATGGTGAACAACATGCCAACAGGTGCTCCGAAGAACTCGAAGTTCCGGCGATGCTGACGCCGCATTGCCTCCTGCTCGCCACGCGCTATCCCAAGGGCTTCATAGAGCACGCGCCCATTCTGTCGGCGGCGCTCCAGATATGGCTCGAACCACTGTTCTGGATAGTACGCGGTAGCGATGCCGCCTTCGGGTGGAACGTCCTGCGACCGCAGGTCGTAAGCCTGCGTGACGGCGTCGACCAATCTATCTCTAGCTCCCCCTCTGAATACGTAACCTCGCCAAGGTTGAGCATTCGACCCGCTCGGCGCGTGGCGTGCCAGCTCCAATATATCGAGCAGTTCCTCATTCGATATGACTATATCCGTGCGGAATGCCCTGATAGCGCGCCGCTCCCGAACGCTTCGATCAAAAGGGTTGTTCATATCAGCTAAACAGGAGTTCAATCGAGCTTCGCGCCCACTCTGCTGATGGTGCCCTTCCACATCATAGAATCAGCCTGAATCATGTTGGAAAACTCCTGACCATTGTTAAAGCGTATCAATGCGCCCAACGACTGTGTCGCTGCGGTCCGGGCATCCTGATTTTTGAAGGATGCTTCCAATAGCTTCTCCACTTTAGTGGCGATACTCGGGGCGACGCCTTTCGGAAAAATCACACCAACCCAGGGGCTCGCAACGATGTTCCCCCTTGCCTCAGTTGCCAGCGTGCTGACTCCCGGCAACAGTTCTGTTTCCTCGCGGCTGGCAACTGCAAGTGCCTTCAGGTCCTTGCCAAGATGCGGACGCACCACGGTCACGGTGTCGAACGACACACTGACGACCCCGGCCATGAGGTCGGGAATGGATTTACTACTCCCCTGATAAGGAACGTGGGTCATCTTGATCCCATAGTGGTGCATGAATCGCTCCATCGTCAAATGGGACATGGTTGCATTTCCCACCGAAGCGAAATTGACCACATTCGGATGTGCCTTGGCATAGGTGACGAGTTCCTCCACCGTGTTGTAGGGAGCTTTGGCATTGGCGACGAGAGCCAGCGGAAACTCGACTACCGAAGCGACAGGAATAAAGTCCTTGAGAGGATCGTAAGAGACCCTTTTATATAGATGCGGATTCATGACAAGCGCCGCGGGAGCCACGACGCCCATCGTGTAGCCATCGGCCGGAGCGGCTGCCAGTGCGGCAAGCGCAATGCTGCCGCTCTGACCAGGCCTGTTCTCCACCACGAAGGGCTGTCCCAAAGCCTGGGACAGATCCTGCGAGATCATGCGGGCGAGCGCGTCGGTGGCCTGCCCTGCTGGGAATCCAACCAAGACTTTGACTGGTCGGCTGGGCCACGTGTCTGCAGCACAGGCGCCGGAAATCAGAAAAGCTGCGGCAGCAGCAAGTGCGCGGATAGATTGCGGGATGTTCATGCTCGTCTGTCTCCTTTGTGAATCTCTAATCAGTCTTCCTGGCACCACTCAGCCACTGTGGTCGGCGACGCCGAGCCTCGAACCACGGGACCAGAGCGGATGCACCCTGGTGTACGGGAAAAGCGCGGAGCCGGCGCAGGGTGCAGTACCCCGTCCACTTGCTGCAGATTGCCGCGACTGCGAACGTGACTATGGTGTTCAATTTCGGACATCGATAAAACGGGAGTCACGCAGGCATCCGTGTTCGCGAAAACAGCGCTCCAATCGTCGCGCGTGCGCGTTGCGAAGATGCCCCCGAACTTCTGCCGCATCTCCGCCCATCTGCCCTGGTCGTGTTGTGATGGCAGCATGGATTCGTCAAGGCCCAGGCCCTGGAGCAGGGATTTGTAGAACTGAGGTTCAATCGCACCAACAGCCATGTGCTTGCCGTCCGAGGTGGCGTACACCGTGTAGAAGGGTGCTCCCCCGTCAGTGGGGTTTTGCTCGCGACCATCGCGCCACTCTCCGCCTTGCCAACGCCCGTAGATTGGGGCCATCAACGCGAGGGTGCCGTCCAGCATGGCAGCATCCACGACTTGGCCTTTACCGCTGACATTCCTCTCCAGCAGAGCTGCCAAAACACCTGCAACGAGCAGCATGCCGCCTCCCCCGAAGTCGCCCACGATATTCAGTGGCACGACGGGATGTTCCGCCGGCCCAATGGCGTGCAGTGCACCCGAAATGGCGAGATAGTTGATGTCGTGCCCTGCCTCTTGTGCCAAATCACCGTCCTGTCCCCAGCCGGTCATTCGTGCATAGACTAGGCGCGGCTGGATCGCGTGGCATCTGTCAGGGCCCAGGCCCAATCGCTCCAGCACCCCAGGCCGTAGGCCTTCGAGCAGCACGTCTGCGTGCTCAATGAGGCGCAAGAAATCGGATCGCCCCTCGGCCGCCTTCAGGTCAATGCCTACTGAACGCTTGCCCCTTGCGGTCAATTGATACCGATCATCTCGCTTCAGGCCCATGGTCACGGCCGCGGGTCGGTCTATCCGAAGGACATTGGCTCCCATGTCGGCCAGAACCATTCCTGCCCAAGGCACCGGCCCGACGGTCTCCAACTCTAGGACCTTCAGGCCGCGAAGAGGGCCTCGGCCCTGCGTGGTATTGCTCACGAATCGCCCCTCGGTTCTAGATGACGCCTTGAGCCGTCAAGACATCGATCTCTGTGTCGTCAATCCCGATTTCTGCATAGATCTCAGCGTTGTGCTGCCCTATGTCAGGCCCCGTCGTCATCGAGGGAAGATCCCTTCCCGTCACGCGGGGAACGACACAGGGAGCGGGAATACTTCCGTAGTCCGGATCCTTGATCCGCACGATTGCATCGCGCTCGATGAAGTGGGGGTCTCTCTTCACATCCTCTATGGTGTTTACTTTGCTAAAAGGAATTTCTGCCTGGACGAGGACGGGCTGAATTGCATCGAAAAATTCGTTGCCAAACCATTGCCGCAATTCCTCGTCCAATGCATGGATATGCTGGATGCGCGCGAGGCTGGTGCTGTACCTCGAATCGCTTCTCCAATCAGGTCTTCCCAGAGCATCGGCCAACCGAAAGAAGGTCGACTGGGAGGACGCCACCATCGAGAACGACACCCCATCTTTGCTCTTGTACATATTCGACGGTGCTGTGTAGGTGGCCATGTTTCCAGCGGCGTGCCGCGTGAACCCCAGCAGTTCGTGCTCGACGGGAAGCGGGTCGAGAATCCGGAACAGGGCTTCGGTGGCTGATAGGTCGACTTCCACGCCAGGCAAGCTCGGATCACCACGAAGCCGTGCAATCTCCGCGGCGATCGAAAAGGCACAAAAGATCCCCGCGACAGAATCGCCGATCGGGAAGTTCATGTGCAGCGGCGAGCCTGGCTGCTCCCCAGTCAGGTTCGTAAAACCGGACATTGCTTCGAAGACACGTGCGAAGCCCGGACGGGAGCGGTACGGGCCAGTCTGTCCAAAGCCAGTAAGACGCACCATGACGAGCCGTGGGTTGACCTGTTTCAACACATCAAAACCCAGCCCCCACTTCTCCATGGTTCCTGCACGGAAGTTCTCCACAAGCACGTCGAACTTGGGCAGCAACTGCAGGAAAATCTCCCTGCCTCGAGGGGTTCTGACATCGAGCGTGATGCCGCGTTTCCCGCGGTTGGCAACCTTCCACCAGAGGGCCTTGCCGTCTTTGACAGGCTGCAGTGTCCGTAGAGCATCACTGCCGTCGGGCAATTCCAGTTTCACCACATCCGCACCATGGTCGGCACAATAGGTGGATCCCGATGGCGCTGCGAGAACGGTTGCCATGTCTAGGATGCGCACACCTGCCAGCGCGCCCTGCGTCTGATGCTTGTTCATATGATCCTTCGATAGTCGGAAGTCAGCCGTGGGTCACTTTAAGCATGCCAGCGGAGCCCGTGGTCGTGGTTTCGCTAGGCGGAACCGTGATCCCTGAGCTGCCCTTGGATCGATACGCCATCTAAGCTAAGCAAGCGACTTCCTACGCACACACATCGAGAGGTACACATGCCTGCGAATCGAGTTCAGATCAAACTCGCTGGCCTCGTTGATCCGAGCGAACTCAGCGGCGACCGGCAGTTCTCAATGAATCTCGCGCGCGGGCTGGAGGTCCTGAGGGCGTTCTCCATTGCGTCCCCTGCCCTTGGAAACAAAGACCTGTGTGAGATCACTGGACTTCCGAAGGCGACCGTGGCGAGGCTGACTTACACCCTCGTCATGCTGGGCTTCTTGTCTCAAGACCAAATCGATCAAAAGTATCGGCTTGGACCAGGCGTCCTTTCATTGGCGCACCCGCTTCTTGCCACGATGGCCATTAGAGGCATCGCGCGCCCGTTCATGCAAAGACTCGCTTCGGAGACAGGCTGCTCTGTGAACCTGGGGGTGCGGGATCGCAACCGGGTGATCTATGTCGAGGCCGCACGAGCGGATCGGCAAAACCCCCTGTTGCCTGACATAGGCAGCTCGCGGCCTCTGCTTGCTGGAGCCATAGGCCGCGTCCTTGTTCTGGCCAACCCCGCAGGTCAGACACAGCACATCATCAACCGCCTCAAGACTTTTGATCCTGCCGCCTACGAGAAGCATTCCACAGCGCTCCGCGCCGACGTGGCGCTTTTTAGACGAGAGGGGTACTGTCATGCACGAGGCGACTGGCACTCAGACATCCATGCGATAGCCGTGGCGGTAGCAGACCCGACAAGCCGGGAGACGTATGCATTGAACTGCTCTCTCAAAATTTCGAGCCATGAGAATGAACATCTACGAGAGAACGTGCTGCCAAAGCTGAAGGCCATACGTGACGAGATTGAACATGCTCTGCGTGACGAGCAATGTCGCCCCGAACATTGGAGGGGATCAAAGCCTCGAAAATCGAGCTAGCCCTTGATATGCAGACTATTTGCTCTTATCGGGTTTCGCAGCCATCCGCATTGCTCCTCCAAATGCCATGTTTCCAAATTTTCCACCAGCAGCCTTAGCTTCTCCAGTGCCGTTGATCAGGCCCTGTAGTGCACTGCCCGCATGAATGCCTGCCCACCCCAAGGCCGTGATCCAAAAGGTTGGGAGCACGATGAACATCGTGCCCATCACGAAGTTGAGTAGCAGATCTCCGAATGCGTTGTTCAGTCCCATGACTGGATCGAAGCCCCAGTGCGGGCGGTTCCAGCCGAACCCCCAGCCGTACAGGGCATCTAGGATAGTGCTGTCGATCCAGCGCGCGAGCTGAAACCAGAAATCGACGAAGAAGAATGAGAACTGGACGATGCTCAGCACCGTGACCGTCTTCAGGTCGTAGGTGCCCACGACCAGCACCAGCGGAATGCAGATGACCAGCGCCATCTTCAGCAGCGCCATCACCATCGGCAGTGCCTGCCGGACCACATCCATCGCGGGAAACGCGCCGACGGCTCCGATGGCGAGCCCGACATCGCCAGCCGCGCGCGTGATGATGTTGGCGTCCGTCTTGTCGATCTGCCCGCCGTAGTCCGTGTACACGCTACCCTGATTCAGCTTCTGCTGCCGTGGCGAAGCGACAGCGCGGATCACGGAGTCGTCCACCTGGGCACGGCTCAGGAAGCCGGCCCAGCCGGCGAGGCGATTCAGCAGGCTCGGGTCGACCTGGGCAAGCAGTCGCGCCCGCAGGCCGTTGCTGCCCTCGGCCCACCACTGCCTGCAAGTTGGGTAGCCGCCACCGCTCGCGACCTGCGCCAGACCCGCGTCGCGGGTGCTGTCGTAGGGCCAGTTGTCGCGCGCCGTGCTGGAGCGGTAGCTGTCGTAGTAGCCGCCCGTCTCCGTGAAGAAGCGCGATCCGATCCACGTCACGTCGTGCATCTGCGCCTCGTCGAGGCTCGGGCGCAGCATAAACAGTTTGGCGCGGGCCGGCCCGTAGCAGTCGTGCGTGAAATCCGCCACCTCCTGGGCCAGCACCGGATCGTCAATGCGTGTGGCGTCGATCTCCATGCGCATCTGCCGCAGATCGGTTCCGCACGGGATCGCCGCGACGGATGCGCCTGTGACCGCGCGCGAGAGCGCGTGCATGAAGCCCCACCAGATCGGCACCTTCGCGGACTGGTTGTTGAGCGTGCTGAAGGACTGCGACCAGCCGGTGTCGGCGGGCAACGGGACGTTGACCTGGCACTGCGTCGAGCGCGAACTGTCGTGCTGGATGGTGCTGAGGTCGACGTCGAGGAACGGGATGCCGGCGAACATCACCACCACGATGGCAACGAACACCCGGTTCTCGATGCGGGCCGCCGAGAGCGTGCCCTTGTTGCCCTCGTCGGCGCCTTCCGCACGGGCGCGGAGCCATTCCTGCACGATGATGGCAAGGAACGGCAGCGCAAAGACCCCGCTGGCGACGAGCACCGCCCAGATGCCGTTGTGGATGAGCCAGGAGACCAGCGTCAGGTAGTACTCCAGGTAGTCGGTTGTGATAAGCGTCATGACCTCGATCTCCCCTCAGCCCTGCATCCAGAGGCTGACCTCGAGCGCCAGAACGGCGACGACACCAGCGATCTCCGCGCGCACCAGTCGGCGCCGGGCCTCCAAAGCATCAGGCTCGCGCGTCAGCAGCCGACGGCGCATCCAGATCCATCCGTAGGCCGTCCCGCCGTACAGGCACAGCCGCCACACCAGGAAGTAGCCTGCCTTGGCCGCCAGCCATTCCTCCCAGCGGGCAACGCTGCCGACAAGGTAGATGCCGGCGACGTTGGCGACCACGGCAGCGGCGACGATCAGCGCGGCCCACAGCAGCGCCTTTGCCGCGCGCCGGCCGGTCAGCCAGCGCGGACGCGGGAGGGCTGCGTCTCCCGGGCTCACGGCCGACCTCCGGGGCTGCCCTTCTGCAACTGGTCGAGCCGGTCGGGCACCGGGTCGCCCTCATAGACGCCGCGAGAGCCGGCCGCGCGGGTGCCGTGGCGCTGAATGATGGCCATTGGCGAGTTGTTGGCCAGCTCGCGGCGCAGTTCCAGTTCGGTCTTGAGATTGCGAATCTCACGGTCGAGCGTGTCGCTCTCCTTGTTCACGGCCTCCACGGCAAGCTCGTTGGCCGCGACGTTGGGCTCCTTCTTGCCCGTGAGCAGCGTGCGCTGCAGCAGCAGCGCTTTCTCCAGTACGGAGGACAGCGCGACCTCGGACGCCAAGCGCTGCGACAGCAGGTGCCGGTCAGGCTCGTCGCGCAGCGCCTCGATCACGCCGCGCGTGATCGGCAGCGACGCGCTGCCGGCTTCGCGCAGGTTCTCCGGCGTCGTGTTCTTCGCCTTGGAGATGAGATCCTGGAGGGCCTGCAGCTTGGTGTCGTACTCTTCCTGGATCAGCGGCGTCAGCCCGACGCCGGGCAGCGTCTCGGTTTTGGTGCAGGAGTCGCAGGTGCGCTGCTCCTTCTCGCCGAGGACGCGCGTGGCCCACTCGACGGCAGCCTGCGGCGACGTCCAGGTCTGGCACGACAGGCTGGCGCAACTTGGCGGGGCAATTGAGGACGTATCGGTCACACCGCGCCCGTTGACCAAGTTGTAGCCTGCACGGGTGACGTCGCCCACCACCTTGATTGCGGGCTGGCCGGAGCCGCCAGCATTGCTTCCACCCACCCAAGGCACGCCGTCATTGCCACGGCGTTTCTCTGCCTGATCGACGGCGGAGACGGCGTCCGTGCTCGACACCGCGTCGCGCAGCGCCAGTCCCTCGGCCATCTGGCTCCAGCCGAGCTGCCCACCCGCCATGTCGGCCATCTTCTCAGCCATGGCGCGGCAGGTCAGCTTGGAGCGGTCGAAATCGAGCCTGGCCTGCAGCACGCCGTTCGTCAACAGGTTGTAAAGACCAGGATCGGCGCGCTGGATGATCAGCGCCGGCAGGGAGGCCACTGCGCTGGTGGCACTCTGGATCACGTTGCTCATGATCTGCTGGAAGCCATTCGTGATGCCGTTGAGCTGGTTCTTGAGCGTCGTCGTGATGCTCATGTCGCCGCAGATCAGGTTGCTGTTCCAGCCCGCACCAACCCCCAGGGAGCGCATGCCGGCTGCGCGGCCCATCGACACGGCGCTCCCGCCGCCGATCGAGTACATAACGTCATCGCCGATGACGCTGCCGCTGGACTGGTAGCCCAACTGGCCCCAAGCCACACCGCCCATCAGAGCCATGGAGCCAGCCAGGACCAAGGCAGCCGCGGCGCGGCCCGCCGAGGGGGACAGGAGCTTGAATTCGGGATTCCTCATCGCGTCACCTCACTGAAAATCAACGCTGCCCAGGAACACCTGCCCCTGGCGCTCGCAGCATGCGTAGGGCCGCCACAGGGCCCACGCATAGCCCCCCTGCTTGGCCTGGGTCAGCGTGCCGCTGTGCGGAAACACCACGCAGCTGTTGGACAGGGTGGGCGTGAGCTCCTGCCACTTGCCCGTCGAGGCGTCGCCCTCCTTCAGGGCGCCTGCCGGCCAGTAGCCGGGACGAGCGCTCGCGAGCAGCGGCTGGTAGACGTGGACTTGTCCCCGTCGTGTGACGATGTCGCCTGCACGCTGTGCGACAACGGCGCCAGCCTTGTGGTCATCCGTCTGGTGCAGGAAGCCGCCGCGTGGATACACGTTGCCCCAGAGGTTCAGCGAGGTGCGTGCGCCGACCTCGCGCAGGCCGGGTGTCAGCGCCTCGGGATAAACGGACTCGGGGACGTTGTAGCGCCAGGCCAGTGTGTCCAGGGTGCTGAGCAGATATGGCATGAACGCGGTTCCGGCACCCTCGCAGATGTAGCCTGACGACGAGGCGAACTCGCTGAAGACCAAGGCGCCGGGATGGCCGATGACATCGGCGTTCTTGAACTTGGCGAGGTTGTTCTCGTGGTCCTCGTTGGTAGTCCCATCCCCACCATCCTCAGCGGATGCGTTGGGCGGGCTCATGGACCGCACCTCGACCCAGGGGTTCTCGCCGGTGTTGCTGTAGCTTGACACCACCGCATCCGGAACGTAGTGGCGCACCTTGATAGACGTACGCACCGTGCAGCCAGTCCATGTGCAGTACAGCCAGTAGCAGATGCCGACGACGCGGTACTCCAGGCAGTCCGGCGACATGACGGACGACACGATGGTGGAGGTGTTGAGCGCGAAGCTGGAAGCGGCCCCGCACAGCAGGGCGGCGGCAGCACCAGCGCGCAGGCGGAAGAACAGGGATTTCATGGGTGCTCCCTGCGGTACCGATCGATGCGGGCCAACGCCTTGTCCACGTGGGACTCGCCGTAGACGACATACCTCTGGTCGACCACTACCGCAGGGACTGTTGCCACGCCCAGGCTCCAGGCGTCCGTTACGCCCTGGAAGGCGGCCTGCAGACGGCGCTGCAGGGCCATGCCGCCCTCTCGGAGCCGCAGGCGTGCGATGCGCTCGGCCTCGGATGGGTCGCCGGGAAGCAGTGCCGCCAGTTCCGCCTCGATGCGCTGAGCGGCATCAAGGTTAATCACGCGAGCAGGCACGTAGGAGCCCAGCGGCGGCCGAGTGGAGTCGGAGATGAACCAGACTTCCTGCGCGACGGCAGGACAAGACATAGCGAGGGCGGCTATGGCGGCCAATGCATACTTGCACTGACGCAGGTGTCGCGGAGCTGGAAGTGACATGGTGAGGGCCAAGAGAGGTAGGGCCCCGCTAGTTCAAACCAATGCGCCGGCACTCGCTACAAACAATGCGCAGTGGGACCTGCCCCTATTGGTGACTGTGGATAGCGCGTTTACCCATGCAGTGGTCACCAGCACCGCTGAACGGGTGTGTACAGCCATGCGATATAAACCAGGGATCACAACCCTCAATTCCAACCAGCAACATGAATCGCGTCGAACTCGTCGAAATCCTGGCTTCCAAAAACGATCTGTCCAAGGCAGCAGCCAATGCGGTACTCGAAACGTTGATCGACACCATCCAGTCGGCCGTCAAAAAGGGGGATGCCGTTCAACTGGTCGGCTTCGGCACCTTCAAGTCCGCAAAGCGTGCGGCGCGTACTGGCAAGAACCCTGCCACGGGCGCGGCCCTGAAGATTCCCGCATCGACAGTGCCTAAGTTCGTTGCCGGCGCGAAGTTCAAGGCCGTGGTCGACCCCAAGGCCGCTAAGCGCAAAGCCGAGAAGGCTGGCAAGTAGGCCTGGCCTGAGTCATGCCGCTGGTGGTGCAGCCGAGCGGCACAGGATCATCGCGTGACCTCAATCCACTTCACCGGATACGGTGCCATCGACCATGACTGCATTTTCTGAATCGTTCCGATCGGAAGTCGCCCGCATTGCTCGCAAGGAAAACAAGGGAGAGGTCGCATCCTTGCGCAAAGCGGTAACGAGCCAGCGCGGAGACATCGCAGCGCTCAAGCGTGACGTCAAGGAACTTGCGAGCCAGGTGCGCAGCCTGACCAAGGCGTTGGAGAGAGCCATCGTGGGGGCCGAGCAGCGGCGACCAGCGCAGCAGACTGAGGCCGCCTCCGAGCAGGGGCCGGCGACGCGCAGAGGCCGTGCTTTTGTCTTCAGCCATGAGGCGCTGGTGGCCAAGCGGCAAGCGTTCCAGATGACGCAGAAGGAGATGGCGCGCCTGCTCGGTGTCTCGTCGCTGAGCGTCTACAAATGGGAGAAGGGCACGGTCACGCCCCGTGAGGCCCAACTCGTGAGCGTGCGCAAAGTGCTCAAGATGGGCGTGCGTGAAGCCCGCAGGCTGATTGCGGAGTGAGCGGCTTCTAGCGGAACTAGGCGACGGTTGCGTACGACTGGCCTGTGCGCAGTGCAGGTGGGCGTGGCGGTTGGAAAGCTTGGGGGCCAGTGCAGCGCCCATGCGGTGAGAGGATCGGCCATCACAGTGGCTTTGTCGGCGACGAGATATATGAGAGAACTTGCAACCGAGACATCCCGGCGACGTCTACTCGGCACGGCCCGCAGTTTGATGCTCGTGACCGCTTTCACCAACGTGCTCGGAGCGTTTGCGGCGACCGCAGCCGACGACGAGGCGTTGTGGGGAAAGCTGGAGGCTGCGAAATGGGTGCGGGATGGCAACCCGAAAGCGCCGCGGGTGGTCTATGTCATCACGGATCCGAACTGCCAGTGGTGCCACCGCTTCTGGGAGGCATCCCGCCCTTGGGTCAAGGCAGGGCAGGTTCAGGTGCGTCATCTGCTGGTCGGCATCGTGCGATCCGATAGCGCCAGGAAGGCTGCGGCCATTCTCGGTGCCAAGGATCCTGCAGCCGCCATCGAGCAAAACGAGATCGCCTTCTCCCACGGCGGCATTCCTCCCGCATTCGCTGTCTCCACAGCGGTGGAGCAGGTTTTGGAGGCCAACTTGCTGCTGATGCGCGAACTGGGTTTTCGTGGGACCCCCGCGCTGATCTCCCGTAACGGCACGGGCAGCGTGGAGCGGGTGGCGGGTTTTCCGCGCAGCAATCGGCTCGATGCCGTGATGGGTTCGCCGGCACCCTGAAGCGGTTGACCGAGCCTCAGAACGGGGCGAACGCCAAGCCTGTGTGAGCGGACCTTATCGACGCAAGGAAGTTCTGCTGTGGGCGCGCGCAACATGGCAGGAAATTTCCTTCGGACCCATGGAATAAAACCGGGACAACGGACGTCTGCTGCGATGACGGACCACGGTGGCCGTCGAACTCCCGGTCAATCTCTTCTTGGAGCCCCCATGCTAAAACGCCTGTTCCTTGCTTCCGTGGTCAGCGGCCTCTCCCTGCTGGCTGGCGCTGTTCACGCCGCAGCTGCCGACGATGCCCGCGACCATTTCCAGGCCATCGCCGCTGGCGACGTCGACGCGGTGATGCGTGCTTACGCCGAGGGCGCCCAGCTCCAATGGGTCGGTGGACCGCTGGACGGCAGCTATTCCGGCGGCGATGCCATCCGCGGCGTCTGGGCAAAGTTCGCGGGGTCGCAGGGACCCCTCAAGCTCCAGGTCGGCGCGATCGAAGAGTCGATGAACCCCAAGGGCTCGACGGTATCGGCGAACGTGCTGTTCGAGGGCAAGGCCCGCGTCCCGGTGCGCTACGTCCTGACGTTTCGCGAGGGCAGGATCGTCAATGAGGTCTGGCAGGTCGACCCCAAGCTGTCCGTGGCTCAGACCCACTGAGCCGCTCCGCCATGAGCGTGCATGACGAGCAAGTCCTGCTGACCTGGCTGCCACGACTAAGGCGCTATGCGCGCGCGCTGACCAGTCAACGGGAAGACGCGGACGACCTCGTCCAGGAGACGCTGGAGCGTGCCTGGACCAAGGCATCGCATTGGTCCCAAATTACCGACATGCGGGCCTGGCTCTTCAGCATCATGCACAACCTGTACATCGACCGGGTGCGGCGGCCTGGCGTCACCACCGTCGAATGGCAAGAGGGGGAGGACGCGAGCGTTGCCACCCCCTCCACCAGCCGATTGGAACTCTTCGACCTGCAGGATGCGCTGCGCCACCTGAGCGCCGAGCAGCGGGAAGTCGTGCTGCTGATCGGCCTGGAAGGCATGACCTATGCAGAGGTAGCGCAAACGCTAGGCATTCCCACGGGTACCGTCATGTCGCGCCTGGCGCGCGGACGCGAGCGTCTGCGCTCGCTGATGGAGGGGAGCACGCCACCCGTGCGCATGAAAGTCGTGAAGTGAACCGCTGCCATGAACACCGTCCAGTCCCCCATCACTGAAGCCGACCTGCATGCGTTGGTAGACGGTCAACTGACCGAAAGCCGTGCGCGCGAGGTCGAGGCCTACCTTGCCGCTCATCCGGACGACGCGCACCGCGTAGCGGCTTGGCGAGCGCAAAACCGCGAACTGCATGGGTTGTTTGACGGCGTGGCCGACGAGCCGATCCCAGCCGGGTTGTTACGGGAGGCGCGTCCTGTTGCGCGCTGGACCCTGTGGCGCTTGGCGGCCAGTGTGGCTTTGGTACTTGCCGGGGGTATGCTCGGATGGGGGCTGCGCGGCGAAGTCACGGCCTCGCCTGGACAAGGACTTGGCTTCGCAGGGGAAGGGGCTGGCTTCGTCCAGCGGGCCGCGGTTGCCCACGCGGTCTTCGTGCCGGACCAACGCAGGGCCGTGGAAATCGACGGGGTCCATGAGGACCAGCTCGTCACCTGGTTGTCCAAGCGCATGGGCAGCGCCATGAATCCGCCGCGCCTGCAAGCGCTCGGCTATACCCTGGAAGGCGGTCGCTTGCTGCCCGGTGGCGCAGGCCCCGTGGCGCAGTTCATGTACCGCGACTCGGCAGGAACGCGGCTTACCTTGTACGTTTCCAATGAGGTGCGCGCCGCCACGTCGGCTGGCCGGGCCGAAGGCGGGAGCCTGCACAGCGGCACCGCGTTCCGGTTCGCGCGAGAGGGCGACGTCAATGTCTTCTACTGGATCGACGGTCCATTTGGCTATGCGCTTTCCTCGTTTTCAGGCCGGGCGGAACTGGAGCGCGTCTCTGCCGAGGTCTATCGACAGATCGGCCACAGCAAGTAGCGGTCCGAAGCCTGTTTTCTATTTCTTCTTACAGAGTACATCCATGCAAAGTTCCAGAATTTCCGCAAGCCTTTCCAAGGCCCTTCGCGTGGCTGCGGCCATCGCGCTGGTTTCGGCAGCGATGACCTCGGCGGCGAAGGAGCCGGCGACGATCAATGTCTATGGCCCGGGTGGCCCGGCGCCAGCCATGAAGGAAGCAGCCCAGGCGTACGGTGCGGCCAGCGGGGTCAAGGTCAACGTGGTGGCGGGACCTACTCCGCAGTGGGTGGAGAAGGCCAAGGCGGATGCCGATGTCGTGTTCAGCGGCGCTGAGAACATGATGAGCGACTTCGCCAAGGCGCTACCGGGTGCCTTCGAACTGCGTGATGCGGAGCCGCTCTTCTTGCGTCCGGTGGCGATCCTGGTGCGCCCGGGCAATCCGAAGGGCATCCAGGGCTTCCGTGATCTGCTGAAACCGGGCATCAAGGTTCTGGCCGTCGCGGGGGCTGGTCAAACGGGGCTGTGGGAAGACGTCGCGGGGCGCACGGGAGACATCGAGGTGGTGAAGGCGTTCCGGCGCAACCTGGTATTGCCGGAGGCGGCCAACAGCGCATTGGCGCGGCAGCAGTGGACCCAGCAACCTGAGATAGACGCTTGGTTGATCTGGAACATCTGGCAGGTCGCCAATCCCGACTTGGCGCAGGTCGTGCCCGTGGAGGAACCGTATCGGATCTACCGGGACACCGGCGTGGTGCTTACCGCCAAAGGAAAGAATGCTGAAGGGGCCCGCGGCTTCGTCGCCTATCTGAAATCCGACGATGGTCGGCGTGTTTTCGCCAAGTGGGGGTGGGATACGAAACCAGTCACGCGGTAGTTCTATCGTGCAGTGTCTTCCGGCTTCAGCAGACGCTGGCTGGTGGCAGAACACGCCGTTGCTGATGAATGGAGGACTCTCTGTATGAAATGCGCAGGACACGCTCAGGTGCGTGTGCACCGGGAGCGATCCTGCGCGGGGATGATTGGTTGCGCTCGGATAGCGCGATGCGAAACTTCGCTACATCAAGCCGGCTTCGGCGAACGAAAACGGCGTGCCTTGGCCGACGATGATGTGGTCCAGCACCCGCACGTCGATGAGAGACAGTGCGGCTCTCAGCCTCTCGGTCAGATGGCGGTCCGCGCTGGATGGCTCAGTGGAGCCCGAGGGGTGCTGATGAGCAAAAATCACCGCGCCGGCGTTCAATTCCAATGCCCGCTGCACGACGACACGCGGATAGACCGCGCTCGAATCGAGCGTGCCCCTGAACATCGGCTCATAGGCCAGCACGCGGTGCTGGCTGTTCATGAACACGATGGCGAACACTTCGTTCGGCTCGGCGACGAGTTTCAGGCGTAGGTAGTCCTTCACGGCCTGCGGCTGGGAGAGAAACGGACCAGCCTTGAAAATTCGCTGCTCCAGCAGCGCGATGGCTCGTTGGATGATCCAGTCGTTGTGCTGGGATGAGATGGCGGGGAGCGACTCCACGCAGGAGTCATCGACGACGAGAGACATGGCGGACCTCCAGGAAGTGAACGGAGGGCGCCACCCTGGGAGGGCAAGCCCTTCCGGGGATGGAAACAGCGGAACAAGGTGCATCCACCACCGCGCAGCGGTGATTGTTCGCAGCCAGGATGCGAAGCGAACGGGTCGCGGTCAGCGCGGCAAGCCGCGCCGTAGCCTCCAAGACCGAGGGCTACCTGGGCATGTCGCCGACAACGTCGGCAGGCATTTCGGATGTGGGGTTGGCCGGGGTGGGCGCCGGGTCGCTGGCCGGTTCGCCAGCCGCCAGCATGTCCATCGCTGACAGCAATGCGTCACCTTCGACGAGGCCTTGCAGCAGGATCGACTTCCCCGTTACACGATCGTGCAGGCGCAGCGATGGAGTGGCGGTGACGCCGGATTTCGCGGCTTCGGCGGATTGCTGGCGGATGGCCGTGTCGGGCCGATCGCTCGTGAGGCATTGCTCGATGGCGGGCGTCAGCTCGGGATAGCGCAGCCCATCGGGCACACCCTGGCCGTCGCTGCGCGTGTGCGCATACACCCAATCGGCGGCCTTCCAGAACCCGGCATGGCCTGCGGTCTCGCCCGCGCATTCGGCCAGGCGCGCTTCGGCGGATGCGGCCGGCTCGTGGGCGGCGAGCGGCAAGTGATGCCATTGCAGGCTCACGTCTTGCTGGGTGCCGAGCCACTGGCGCAGCTTGGGCGAATACTCCTTGCAGTACGGGCACTCCAGGTCTGCGTAGAGCGTGGCCGTAAAGCGTGCGTCGGCATTGCCCAACCGCCAAGGGGGGCCGTCCGAGCGCGTGGCTTCCGTCGGCGGTACTGGCGGGTGCCCCGCCTCGCGCGGCGGCTGCACAAGCATCCAGGACAGCACTGCGGCGACCAGTGCGGCGCCCAGACCCCAGGACCAGCGCCGCCACCGGCGCGGGCGCCGGAATGCCTCCAGCTGCAGGGGGATGGAAGGATGTTTCGGTTCCATGGTGTGCTCCGGCTATTGCGGCAGATCCAGGGCCGGCGACTCGATGCCGCGCGCCTGGTCGATCTTCTCGGCGACCCGGAAGGCCGCTTCCAGCTCGGTGCAGGCGTACTGCTGCATGAGCTGGTAGCGTTCGGCCTTCTCCTCGGGCTCTGTCTGGGCAAGCGCGAGGTACAAGCTCGGCGGTACGGCCCGGAAAAGCACTTCCATGGACTTGGAGAGGATGACGCCCTCGGTGAATTTCCCCGCTTCCTTGCGCGCCGAAAGCATCAGCGCCTTCTGCGCGGGCGAGAGTTCGCGGAACCGCGCGATCTTCTCGACTTCGTCAGGCGGCATGCTGAGACAGATCCACCACTCGATCATGTTGAGCATGGGCTCGGCGGCACGCGGCAGATCGTCGATATTTTGGGTAGCCAGCCAGTACCAGGCCCCGAGCTTGCGCCACATTTTTGTGATCTTGACCACGTAGGGTGCGAGCAATGGATTTTTGGTGATGATGTGTCCTTCGTCCGTGACGTTGACGATAGGCCGGCCGAGGTACTGATCGCGCTCGGCGATGTTGTTCACCGTGCTCATCAGGCTGATGTAGGCGATGGAGAGCTGCGCGTTGTAGCCTTCGCGCGCATATGTTGCGAGGTCCACAAGGGTGATGTCGGCTTCCGGCCAGGGCGTGCCTGGGCGATCGAACATCTCGCCGTCCGTGCCTTGGCAGAACATGTCCATCGCGTCCGCCATCTCCAGCAGCCGCACGCGCCGCATCTCGGGCAGCGTCGGGTCCTGGCCGCGGGTGCGCAGCGCATTGCGCACGTCGCGCGTGAGCACCGTGCGCTTCTCGCTACCACCCCCACCGTGGCAGTGCTCGGCGGCGTCGAGGATGCATTGCCGGATCAACGAGCGATCGGCCCGCGTCATCCGCGCTTCTTCCTTGTCCTCGCCGCCGGTGATCATGAGACGAGCCGTGATCTCCAGTTCGCCCAGCACGTCGCGCTGCTCGTCCGCCTCCATGGCCGAGGCATCCTGTGCCTGGTCTTCGTCCAGTGCATCGGCATCGAGCGTCTGCACGGCGCTCGGCGTCTCGATCAGCCGGCGTGCATCGGCGAACGGCGCGAGGCTGATGCCCGAGCCAGGGGCCAGCTTGACCCGGTTCACGGTCAGACCCAGGCGCCGGGCGAAGTCTGAGAACAGACCGAAGGAGTTCCCGGCTTCGACAATGAACAGCCGCGGCCGGTAGATGGCCGTGACCTGGTTCAGCAGGTTGTTGAGCGTGGCGGACTTGCCCGAGCCGGTGGGGCCGAACAGGAGCAGATGGGCGTTCATCTGGCGGTCCAACCGGCTCAAGGGGTCAAACGTAATCGGGCCGCCACCGCGGTTGAACATGGTGATGCCGGGGTGCCCCGTACCCCGCGCGCGTCCCCACACCGGCGACACGTTCGCGATGTGCTGCGCGAACATCAACTGGGTGTACCACTGGCGCCGATCCGCGCCGGGGTGGTAGCAACACGGCAGCCACCGCAAGTAGCTGTTGAGCGGCGCCACCTCGTCGTCCTCGCGCACAGGCTGCAAGCCGGCGTTGAGCATCACGTTCGCCAGGTCCAGGCCGCGCCGGTCAAGCTCGGCTTCGTCGCGCCCGCGCAAGTAGAACGCCAAGGTGCCCCGGTAGAGCTTGTGCGCGCTGCCGATCAGGGAGCGGGCCTCATGCACGTCCTTGAGGGTCTGCTCGGACGCCAAGGTCTCGCCGACGGCCTTCTTTGCCAGGTGATTCAGGTGTGATTCGAGGATGTCCTGGGGTGTCGCCACCATGGTCAGACACATGGTCGTGTCCTCCGGCATCTGGTCCATCAGCGTGTTGATCGCGTCGCCCTTGCGGATCTCGCCCGTCAGATGCCCCGTTCCAGGTGGCATGCGCAGCCGATCGGTGATCAGCACGCGGTGCGGCATGCCGTCGAAGGTCCAGGTGCCATGCGCCACGTCCGAGCGCGGCTGTCCGAAGAACAGCCGTTGGCTGAAATCCCGCCCGCTCGCCAGTTCGATTTCGCCATCCTCGGTCTCGTCGGGGTAGCGCGCCAGCGCGTAGAAGCGCTCCCGATCCTCGGCCCCAGGCCCGAGCAACGCAGGACGCGGGTTGAACCACCGCAGGAGCCAATCGTGGACATCGGCGGCGCCCATGCGCCGCGCCTGAATGCCTGCGTTCGCCAGCCCACCGCACAGGCGGTCACAGACGATGCCCAGCATCTGCTCGGGCGTCTGGCCGCGGCGGCGCGTCTGACCCTGTCCTTGTCCGGTCACGCGGCGATAGACCACCATCCGCACGCGCCGTGTCTGACCGCGCCATGGCAATCGCGTCACCACCGTGTCCTCGAACAGCCCGCCTGGCTTGGCCACCGCGCGCAGGTGGTGGCTGAAGAAGCGAAGGTAGAACTCCGTGAACGCAGTGCCGTGGGCGCGCGGCTGCACGTAGTCGCGCAGGTTCTCCATGTACTGGTCGAAGCTGGGTTCGTCCTGGGCGTAGAGCTGGAGCACCCACGGGTTCTCGTCCAGTTCATCGAAGCTGTCCTGCAAGGCGTTTTCGAGCGCATCGCGGGCATGGGCCAGCCAGCTGGGTTCCCGACCCTCGGTGCCCAGCGGCACCAGCTCGTAGAAGGCCGCGACCGACTGCCCATCCTCCAGCAGCATGGACTTCGACTGCGGCAGGAACTCGACCCACGGCAGGAGTTCGACGAACGACGGTGCGACGTCATACAGCGCCTGCTCGTCGGCCACGGTCGCTGGCCGGCGGCCCTGAACCGCCGCGCCGGGTTCGGGGATGCCGGCCCGGCGCAAGGCCTCGACGTGGCGCTGCCAGCCGTCCGGTTGTTCATCACCGCCAGCGCCGAATGCGGCTCGCGTCGGCGTTGCCGGCTTTGGCCAGGGGAGCTTCCAATGCATCAGTAGTCCTCCGTCCTTTCACCCGGCATCGCGTACTGGACGCGCTGGTACAGGGGGAAGACCGTCGTGTAGCCCGGCACAGGCACGGGGTCCGTGCCCGCCAAGTGCGGGTACACGTACATGATGAGATCGGGATTGGGCAGGCGCTGGAACTGGCGATAGACCTCGTTGCGCGCCGTGCGCGTGTAGCGCGTCTGCTCGGCGGGCGCGGCCTGCACGTCGGCCTCGGTCAACGGCCGGCGCAGGCTTTGGCGGGAGTCCAGCAATTGGCGGCCTGCCGCCTGGCCCGCGCCGCCGCCGGAGCCGTCACCGGCGTTCTGCTGCCAGATGTCCATCATCGTGCTGTCGCCATGGGGCAGCAGCTTCTCCTTGCTCGTGGAGCAGCCCGCGAGCACAGACGCGCCGATGATGGCCGCGGCCAGTGCGAGGCCCCGGGCCGGGTTAGTCGAGTTCGAGGACATGGCTTTCTCCTGCACGGTGGTCGACGCGCCGGCCTTCGGGGTCGAAGTCAATCGCGAGGGGTTTGTCAAGGTGGACGGCGACCTTGGCTCCGGGCTGTACATAGACGGCGGCGAACGCCTGGCCGTAGAGCTTGTTGACCCATTCGGCCATGTCGCGCACGCCACCGGCCAGGATGCGGCCCACGGCCTCGTTGCCCGAGATACCGACGCTGCCGATCGAGCCATCGGCGCCCACATAGGACATCTGGCCGCTGTCGCTCTTGATGAGCGATGCCACACCGGCGCCCGCCGCCGTGATCAGGGCCTGCGAGCCGAGGTACTGCTGCGCATTGCTGCGCCGCTCCCCGCTCACGCACGGGATGCCATAGGGATCGCTGATCCAGCCGAGGCCATCGCGCTGGTTGCTTTGGTTCTGGTTGCCGTTGCGGTCTTCGGGGATCGTGCGGATCGTGCCGTCGTGGAACACAAAGGTGATCGACCGCACCTGGCCGCGCACGCAGGAAAGCGTCCAGTCGCCGGAGGCTGAGCCGGAGAAGACCGCACCGGCCACGTCGGGGATGTCGATGCCATTGGCCGTCAGGTTGTCCGGCCCGACCAAGATCTTGAAGGGGTATGGGTCGTTGACGGTCCCGTCGATCGGCACACGGCCGATCAGCGCAGTCATCGCGACCGAGCCCATCAGCGTCGAGTTCGTCGGTACGGTATAGACTGGCTTCACCTTGGCCGCGCCCGCGGCCTTGGCGCCAGCGCCGGCGGCGGTATCGGCCCCCTCGCCGATGGTGGTGGCAAACGACGTCTTGCCTTGGCCGAAGCTCGTCGGGAACGTCGTCGGCGCACTCGCCTTGGCGCCGGAGCCGCCGCGCCCGTCGGTCTTGGGGGCATCGTCCGGCTCCACCCAGCGCACGCCGCCTTCCATGCCCGCGTCGTCGCCTTTGCGCAGGCCCAGACCCACGGGCAGGTCGGCGTGGCCGTCGCCCCGTCCGCCGATGCTGTCCAGGCGCCGCTGCAGATCCGCGAGCAACCCTTCCGTCTGCTGGCGCGCGCTGGCGGCCTGCTGCTGGTCGCGGCGCAGGTTGGAGCGTTCGGATTCGAGGGCCGAGTTGATACGCTGATCGATGGAGTTTTCGCGCTGGCGCAAGCGCTGGTTCTCTTCGCGCTGCGACTTGTTGTCGGACAGTGCGGTCTGCAATTCGGTGCGCAACTGCTTCACCTGCCCGACCAGCGTCGCCACGGTATCGCGCGGGGTATCGCCTTCGATCCCCAGCGCCTTCATTTCTGCCGGTGTGAGCTTGCTCGTGTCCACGGTAGACGGGCCGGGCGCGCTGCCGCCGGAGAACAGCCGAACGCCGACGAACACGACCAGCAGCGCCACCGGGATCATCAGCCACTTGAGCAGGCCGTTACTGCGCATGATGGGCCTCCTTGCCGGTGTCGGACGCCCGGCCTTCGGCTTCTGGTTGTGGCAGGTGGGCCGCGGGATCGAAGCGGTTGATGGCCGGCAGCAGCGATTGCGCGAGGCCGTGGCCGCGCGTCACGAGGTAAAGCACAGTCGTGTCTTCGGGCGTGCCGCGCGGGCCGATCGACTCGTGCTGGAAAGTGGCCGTCAGGAAATCACCCTGCAGCAGGCGCGGATCGAGCGTGACCCAGCCGTTTCCGGTGTTAGTCAGGCGCACGGCGGTCACCCATTGATCCTCCAGCCGCCATGATGCGAGCGCCACGGCGCGCACCGGCGCGGTGGGCATCAGTGTCGTGAGAGCCAGGCCTTTGCGCAGGTTGACGCGCATCACGCCTGGGAGTGCCTCGACGGTGCGCAACGGCGCATACAGGTTTTGTGCGGCGTAGCGCGTCAGCACCACCGGAACCGGCGTCTCGCGGCGGGCCGCCCGACTGCCTTCCCGGGCGTTGAGGTGCTTTGGCGAATCGACGCCGCCCACTGCCTGCTCTGGGTAGCGCGCCGGGGCGGGGTTCCCTTCCACGATGCGCACCGGCTCCAGCTCTGCCTCGCCATCCTTGGGCGCTTCCGCCGCGATGTCGAGCAGGATCAGCGCGCCCGTGTCTGCGTCCTGCAGTTGCAGCCGCGTCGGCTCGATCGGCTCGCTGGCCCGCAGGTACACCGCGCCGCCGGCGGTCTGCACGCGCAGGCGCTCACCGACGGCCGCGGGGACACCCACGCGCACGTTGCGGTCCACGAACACGATGCGCTCCTGGCCGACCCGCAGAGGGACCGCCAGCGGCATGCGCTCCCAGCGCAGGATTTCGACGGCATGGGCCATCGGCGCCGCGGCTACGGCGAGCAGGGCCAGCAGGGAGAAGACGGGATGCTTCATGGGGTTCCTCCTTGGGTCGGCAAACCCAGGCCGCCCTGGGTGGGAACGGGCCGGGTCGGCTCGGGCGCCGTGATGCGCTGGGGCGCGCCCTCGTAGCAGTCCAAGGCCAGCCCGAACGGATTGCGCTTGGGATCGATGTCCACCTTGGTGACCTTGATCGGGTAGCGCACCAGGGCGCGTTTGACTTGTTCCGGCCCGTAGTACTCGTCGGCCGTGATGTCCAGCGTCACGACCCAATCGCGGTCCGAGACCACTCGCACGCGGGTCGTCGGGTCGTCGGCGAAGCCGCGGCCGGGGATTTCGTAGATGCCGCGCACGCGCTGGCGCAGCTCGCCCGTGGCGCGGCGGTAGTCGTAGTCGGCCTTGAGGAATGCCTGGCAGGATGGCGTGAGGTACGGCGAGAGCGCGTGGAGGTTGCGCGGGTAGTCGTCCTCGCCGTTGGTCGGCCAGCGGTTCAAGGTCTGAAAGACATAGAAGGTGAACGCATAGACCGACTCGGGTGGCACCTCCCACCACTTGCGAGTGCTGCCGGAGCGCAGGTCGGGCGGGACGTGGATCGTCAGGTCGCGCGGCGCGCTCCACCAGCCGCCGCCCATGACCAGGGCGACGACAACAAGCGCGCCAGCGCCCATGCGCAGCGTCTTGATGTGCGCCTGCAGATGGGCGATTTCGTTCTTGAAGCGGCTCATCGCGTGCTCCTGCGGGTAGTCCAGAAGCCCGTGCGCGAGATGAGCGTGTGGCCGCCGACCCAGCCTGCCGCCAGCGGATGGCGCGTGGCGATGCGCCACTGCAACTGCCGGTACAACCAGGTGTCGGGCCGCCCGCGCTTGAGCCGGCGCAAGATGCCGCCGCCGATGAACACGCCCAGGGCCACGCCGAGGACGATGAACGTTGGCCCGATGGCGATCGTGCGGAACACCCAGGACAGCGGCGCGCCGACCAGCAGGCCGGCGGCGCCGGACAGGCCGCAGCAGATCCACAGCTCGTCGGCGGTGAGCCCGCGCACGACCACGGGATGACGGTTGAGCCGGTGCGGAAGGAACGTCACGGTCCCGTCCGCACGGACGTGCTGCTGCTCGGACATACCCGCCTCGCCTTACAGGATGCCGGTGGCTTCGGTGAGCAGCCAGATGCCGATGACGAGCAGGACGGCACCGATGGCCACGGTCAGGCCGAACTGGCCCCAGGTCTTGCGGCCGGTGTGGATTTCCGCGTAGGTGCCATAGGCGTGGTAGCACACGCCGACAAACATCGACGCCACCACCAGGAGGGCCACGAGCATGATGATGTCGTAGCCGTAGTTCCTGATCGTCTCCATGATGCCGTTGCCGGTGCCCCGACTGGGGTTCTCGATCTGCGGCAAGCCTTGAGCGAACGACAGCGCGGGCAGCGCTGCGGTGCCGAGGGCCGCAACAGCGCGGCGAGCAAAGCGGGAATGGAGGATGCGGTTTTGCATGGTCAGGCCTTTCATGACAGGAGGAAAAAAGTCAGCACGAGGTACATCGCGAGAAAGCGCACGACGACGCCCAGGAACTGGCGTTGGTTGAGCCGGGCCTCGGCCCAGCCGACGTAGGCGGTTCGGATGGCCCAGACACCCCAGACGAGCAGGACCGCGAACACAGCGCCGACCAGTACGACCGCCATGGCGTTGGGCGTGATGCCGCTATTCGCCTGAAAAGCAGAGACCTGAGCGCCGTTCATCGCTGCGCCTCGTGCGTCGGCGGCTGTGTCGAGGCCGGTGGCGGCGCTGTAGCGCGTTCCGTGCGGTAGTCGCCGGCCAGTTCGGAGGGGTCGCGTGGTTGCGCGCGGGATGGCGTGAGGTAGTCCTGCAAGCCGATGCGAATGCGGCTGAGGTCGTCAGTCAGGCGCGGGAAGTCGAAGTGGTAGCGCTCGCCCGGTGTGATGGCGGCATGCGCGGCGCTGTTCGCGACGGTGCGCTCCAGGGCGTCGAGCTGGCGCAGCGCGGCAACCAGCTCTTGGCGCTGTGCGGGGGACTCGGCCAACGCCATCGGGGACTGCCCCAGCAGCAGGGCCGTCACGAGAAAAATGGGCACGCCGCGATGCGCGGCGCGCTGCCAGATGGGAGCCAACATCGCGCCATTCCTGTGTGATCAGCAATGGCTCGATCGTGGGGAGCGAGGGGCTTTTAGGCCGCAAACAATAGGAACTCGCGCATGCCCGGATTCATGGGCTTGCGCGCAGTTTCAGGGGCTGGAGAGCGGGAAAGAACGCCGCGTCAGCGTGCCGGGAAACTGGCGTCGGCTTCGGGGGCTCAAGCGCCTTCGGGTACTCTCTCGGTATGCCGCTTCCCAAATTCCCTCGCCACATGCACTACAAGCTCGATGGTCGTCGTGCCGTGCGAGAGCGTTGCCGAGTGGGGGTCTTGGTTTGCAGTAGCTGATCGGCGCGTCGCGGAAACCTGGATCGATGACGTCCGTATCTCTATGGTCTTTCTTGGGCTGGACCATAACCATGGACTTAGAGGGTGTAGACGAAATCAACTGGCCTGAACATTGCAAGTCATCTTCCGTGTGGACAGGAGATGACGATGACGCAAGACAGGCATGGCGACGGCGGGTTGAAAACGATCAACCGAGGCGGTAGACCCGCGGCCTTGACGCCACAACACATTGTCTTGCTGAGCGAGATCGTTTCCCGGATGCCGCATGCGACGCTTGATGAACTGGCTGCCGAGCTCGATCACCTCGGCGCGGTGCAGGTCTGCACCGCGACCATCCGCAGGACGCTACGTGCACAAGGTATCGTGCGTACGCTGCCAAAGCGGCATGCCCTGGGGGCGCCGGTGCAGCCAGAAACACATGCCGCCGTAGCCAAGCGCTATGGCTATACCGCTGCGCATCGGCGTGAGGCCGGCCAGTACAGCACCGACCTGACCGATGCGGAATGGCGCTTGGTATCCGACTTGTTCGAGCGCCCCGAGGGCAGCCGTGGTGCCCCGGCGCGCTACGAGCGTCGGCGCCTGGTCGACGCCTGCTGCTATGTGCTGCGCACAGGTTGCGCCTGGCGGCTGCTGCCGTCGAGCTTCGCGCCATGGCAGGCGGTCTACAAGGCCTTCGTGCGCTGGGTCGAGGTCGATGCCTTCGAGCAGATGCAGGACCGGCTACGCCAGCAGTGGCGGGACCGCATGGGCCGCAGTGCAGAACCGAGCGCCGCCGTCATCGATGCACAGTCCAATCGGGCATCACCGCAGGGCGGCGAGTGCGGTTATGACGCTGGCAAGAAAGTCAAAGGCAGGAAGCGCCACATCGTGGTGGACTGAAGTTGCCCCTGAAAACCGGAGTGCGTAGCCCGATCTTCAAGCGGCAGATTTGCGCTGCGCCGCCAACCAGCGTTGTTCGAACTGCATCGGACTGAGGTAGCCCAGCGCCGAATGTAGCCGCGAGTGGTTGTAGAAGGCGATCCAGTCCATGACCGCCTGCCTTGCGTGCTGGCGCGTGGCAAACCGCTGGCCGTGCACGCAGGCCGTCTTCAACCGTCCCCACAGGCTTTCAGTGGGGGCGTTGTCCCAGCAATTGCCCTTGCGTGACATCGAACTGCGCACACCCCAGGCCGTCAAAGTGTCCTGGAAGTCCTGGCTGCAATACTGGCTGCCCCTGTCGCTGTGAAAGATCAGGCCCGCGGCCGGTCTGCGCCGAAAGCAGGCCATCAGCAAGGCGTCCTTGACCAACGAAGTCTGCATGTGTGCCTGCAGGCTCCAGCCCACCACCTGGCGGCTGTGCAGGTCCAGCACGGCGGCCAGGTACAGCCAGCCCTCGTCGGTGGAGATGTACGTGATATCCCCGCTCCACACCACGTTGGGCGCTGCCGGGGTGAACCGGCGCTGCACTAGATCGGTCGCCACCGGCAGGCGGTGCGCGCTATCGGTGGTCACCACGAATTTGCGTTTGCCCTTGGCCCGAATGCCATGGCGTTGCATCAGCCGGCGCACCCGCTCCTTGCCCACACGCAGGCCGCGGGCCAGCAACTCACGGTGCATGCGCGGCCAGCCATACTCGCCGCGCAACTGCTCATGGATGGCTCGGATGTGAACCAGCAAGGCGTCGTCGCTATGCCGCCTGCGCCCACCGTGCTGGGTGTCGCGCGTCGAGGCATCCCAGCGGAAAAACCCGCTGGCGCTGACCTGCAGCACCTGGCACATCAATGTGATCGGCCAGCGCCCCTTCATCGAGAAAATCCAGGCGTACCTTGCAGCACGTCCTGCGCAAAGTACGCCGCCTTGGATTCAACCGGTCGCTGCAACGGCTCGCTGGAGTCTACTTGCAGGCGTTTCGTAGTTCAGCGTCTTTCGAGGCCTCGTGTTCAAACGCATGGCGATCGGGTCCAGATCTGCCTGGCTGTAGATCGATAGATCCGCACCCTTGGGCAGGTACTGACGCACCAGCCCGTTGGTGTTCTCATTCGTTCCGCGCTGCCATGGGCTTCGCGGATCGCAGAAGAACACATCGACGTCTGTTGCCATGGAGAACGTTCGATGCTGAGCCAACTCCATGCCCCGATCCCAGGTGAGGGACTTCATCAGCCCTTCTGGCAGTCGCTTGACCTCACGCGTGAGGGCCTGCACCACACTGGCCGTATCCTTGCCATCGACCTGTACCAGCAGGGCGAAACGCGAGTGACGCTCCACCAGCGTGGCAATGTGGCTGTTCTTTGCGCCGCTGACCAAGTCACCTTCCCAGTGGCCAGGAAGCGCGCGATCCTCAATCTGAGCCGGTCGTTCACGGATGGACACCGCATCCGTGATTTGACCGCGAGGCGAATCTTTGGCCAATCCGGCGCGAGCACGGCGCATAGAGCGGCGTGTGCGCAGATGCGCCATCAGTTCCTTCTTCAACACGCCACGTGCCTGCACGAACAGGCTGCGATAGATCGTTTCGTGCGAAACCTGCATGGACTCACTTCCTGGGTGTTCCCGCCGCAGCCATCCAGCGATTTGCTGCGGCGACCACTGTAGCGCGAGCTTGCAGGCGACCAATTGAGCCAACTCGGGATTCAGCGCCAGGGCGCACTGCTTGGGCCGACGCGCCATCTCCCAGGCACGCTCGTCGGCCGGCACTGCTCGGTAGCGCGACATACCGCCGTTTCGTGCGATTTCCCTACTTACTGTCGAAGGCGAGCGACCGATCTCGGCTGCGATCTGCCTGCATGAGCAGCCAGCTGCCAGCCCTCGCGATATGTGCTCGCGCTCGGGCATCGTCAAGGCACCCGGTGCTCGCTTACGCTCTGGGCGATAGATGCCGCCGCCCAGCGCCAGCACTCCGTGAATCGAGCCGGGATGCTTGCACAGCGCCCGACCGATGTCGCTGATCGAATCACCGGCCTTCCACCGCTCCCACAACTCCCGCCTTTGGGCATCCGTCAGCCCAGGGCGCCCCAATCTCGCCATGAATTTCCACCTCGCTGCGTCCTTGTATCAAAGGTGTTGCAGCCACCGGTTGAATCCAAGACGGCTTTTTTTGCGATGTCGCGCTCCATCGTCAGCCGCGCCACCTGCGCTCTCAAGCGGGCAATCTCCGCCTGCTCGGGCGTGACCGCCGGCGTAGTGGCCTTGCCTTCGCCCGCCACTGCCAACTGACCCTTCGCATCGGCCCGAACCCAGTTCGTCAGGCTCGCCTTGGGCATACCCAGCGTCGCGGCCACGGCAGACGCGGCGCGTCCGGCCTTGACCTGCCGCACAGCCTCCTGCTTGAACTCCTGCGTGTACTTCGCTCTCGTTTGCTTCTCGTTCAATTCTTGCTCCCGTCCCGGCATTCTCCGGGGCTGGGGCTATGCACTCCAGGGAACGGGGGCAACCTCAGACACACTCGGGCTACTGCTGGCTGTCACGGTGACTGCCGCCAGCGTGCAGGACCGCGATGGCGCTGCCGAGGTCGTTGCTCAGGCGTGCCGCAAGGCGCCCACGATCGAGAGGCTTTACACCGACGGGGCCCACGGCGGGCAATGCGCCCGAGCCATCGAGCAGACCCATGGCATCCGGGTCGAGGTCGTGCGCCGGCCCGGCAACCGCTCGACCGGCACCCTGCACGATCCGCAACGCTCGCTCTGGCAGGAGCCCGCTCGAGGCTTCGTTATCTTGCCCAAGCGCTGGGTCGTCGAGCGAACACACGCCTGGAACGAGCGCTGGCGTCGCATGGTCATGCACCACGACCGCAAGACATCAACCTCTGCTGCCTGGGTCTGGCTCGCTGAGGCGCGTATCCTGCTCAGCAGGATCGCTCTCGACAGTTGATTTCGTCTACACCCTCTTAGAGCGACTAACAAAACCTTGTCATCGCCCAGTCCACATCATGCGTTTGATGTCGCATGGGGCAAAACAAGAACAGGGAAATCAGCGCGGCGCTCTACAAGAAGCTAGCACCGTTACTGCCGATTGTGAAACCGTCCGCCAAGGGCGGACGGCCTCGCCTGAGCGACGAGCAGGCGCTCAACGGCATCCTGTTCGTGCTGCGAACGGGTATTCCTTGGGAGGAGTTACCGCAAGAACTTGGTTTTGGCAGCGGCATGACCTGCTGGCGGCGGCTGCGCGACTGGCAGGCAGCAGGTGTATGGCACGAGTTGCACCTGAAGTTGCTCGGTGACTTGCGCATGGCCGACAAGTTGGACTTCGAGCGATTCAGCATGGACGGGGCCAGCGTGCCCAGCCCCCGGGGGGGCCGCACACAGGCCCCAACCCGACGGACCGGGGTAAGCTCGGCAGCAAGCGCCACATCGTCACGGACGCGCAGGGCATCCCTGTGATGTTCTGCGTCACCGGGGCCAACAGGCATGACTCGGTGGTCTTCGAGGAGTTGGTAGATGCCCTGCCGCAGGTGGGTGGCCGGCGGGGCAGGCCACGTCGCCGGCCCAGGAAATTGCATGCGGACAAGGGCTACGACTATCCCAGATGCCGCGCTCATCTCAGGCTCAGGGGAATCCAGGACCGCATTGCACGCAGGGGTACTGAGCGCAACAACCGTCTCGGGCGCCATCGCTGGGTAGTTGAGCGCACGCATGCCTGGCTGGCCGCCTTTGGAAAGCTGCGCACTCGATTCGAGCGCCGCATCGACATCCATGTCGCACTGCTTTCATTGGCATGCTGTGTCATCTGCTTGCGATCCTTGCCAGCGTTTTGTTAGCCGCTCTTAATGGCGACCCCTTCCTGTTTGAGACGGTGGTGTTCGTGGATGGAGTGACCCACGAGATGCGCCGGTACTTCATCTGAGAGGAGGCCGAAGCCGGCCACGCCGAGATGGGCGAGTTGATCCGTGCTCAAATGCAGGCGGCGCAAGTTCGCGCCGCGCAGGCCTGGGAACAGGTGTATGAGCGGCTGAAGGCCTGAGCATCTGCGCTGCGCGGCTTGCCCTACCTTCAGAGGTACTTCTTGAAGCTCCCCGCAGTCAGGGAGACCGCGAGCCCCAGCAAGGCAGCGCTCGGCAACAAGATCACCAGCGGATGCACAGAGATTGGCAAGGCCAGGTACGTGACCCACGGCAGCACGGCCAGCGGCATCAGGCTGGCCTTCGCGCGGTGATAGATGAAGCCGGATTCCCGGCCCGCGCCGAACCGGCGCACGTCGCGCCGCACCAGGCCGTCGATCAAGCCAACGAACGCTGAGGTGAAGATCAGCGGCAACGTGAGCACCAGCACCAGCAGGCGCACCAGGAACGTGAGCGTGGTGAAGGCAGCGGCGATCAGGTAGCTTTCAGTCCAGACATAGACTTGGCTGATGTAGTAGCGGAAGTTGCGGCCCCCTTCCTGGTCCTGCCGGTGGCTGGGCGCGCGGGCGCGCTCGGCGGTCTGGCTCATGCGCTCCAGCAGCCCGGAACGCACGAACACCCATTCGTAGCCGGTGTCCACCAGCTCGTGCGCCGTGCGCCCCGGCTCCTGCACGACCACGCTGCGCGTGAAGTGGCTGGACAGGTGCCCCAGTTCGTACTGCAACATCTGCTGCGAGTGCCGCCAGCCCTGGTCCTTCCAGAACAGGTGCATGCCGACGCACTCCACCACGATCGAGAACAGCAGCGAGCCGATCAGCACCCCGAGCAGCCGGAACGGCAAGGTGATAGTGCCGACGATCAGGCCCTGGCGCTGGTTCTGCTCCCGTTGCGCAGTCGAGGCGGCGTCCTTCATGGCGAGGCCTCGTTGCCGGAGCCATCGCCGGTGGTGGTGGCCACCGCGGGAGGTTCGGCCGCAGCGGCGTCATCCAGCAGGTCGTCGGGCAGGCCCGTGTCCTGCAAGGCCGGGGAACTGGTGAACTCCCACCACTGCGTCGCTTCGCTGTAGCTCTGGCGCATGTACCCGGCCAGTTGCTGCAAGTCCGCCGGCATCACCTCGTCCGGGTCCGGCGCCGGCAGCGGCATGCGCACTTTCCAAAGCTGGCCGCCCTGCAGCAGCGCGAAACACTGGCCCTTGGGCAGGCCGACGACATGCGACGGCTCGATCATCGGCACGCTGGACATGCTGATGCGGTCCTGGGTGTTTGACGTGAAGTCGGTCGCGCCGCGGATGTCCGAGCTGTCCGTTGCACCGGAGACGATGGTGGTGGTATAGACCTCGACCTTCGGCAGTTGCCGGGTCAGCAGTTCAGCGGTCGCGGTCTCGCGCACACGCAGCATGAACAGGTTGTTGAAGTTGCCGATGACCTGGCCGGCCTTGGCGCGGTTGCCGATGCGGGCTTCGATGTCGGAGAGGGTCTGCGTGTAGGCGGTGACTTGCAGGCCGGCACCGCCGCCCTTGTTGATCAGTGGGATGAATTCGTCGCCCATCAACTCGTTGAACTCGTCGGCGTGGACATTGATCGGCACGCGCGCACCGGCCGATGCGCCGGGCAGGCCATCGTCGATCCCGTGCTTGTAGATGTGCCCGGCAACCGACACGAGATCGCTGAACATCGAGTTGCCGACCGCTGCGGCGACCTCGGCGTCGGAGAGCGCATCCAGGCCCACATAGACGATGGCCCTCTTACGGATGATCTGCATCCAGTCGAAGATCGGGCGCGGGTCGGCCAGGTCGGAGTAGTTCGGGGCCAGGAGCTGCGCGATCTTGCCGCTGGTGAGCTTCTCCAGCAGCGGCAGCAGCGATGCGACGATCTTGTCGAAATACGTCTTGTCGTAGCGGACGGCCGAGCGCAGGCCATCCAGCACCGGGTCGTAGTTGCGCGCCTGCGAGAGGTACTGCTCCAGCGCCACCACGCGCTTCTCGCGCCCGATCATGTTGCGCGGGATGTTCTTGTCGTTCAGCTTCGCTTCGAGCTGGACGATGATTTCCCAGGCCTTCGGCTCATGCTTGGCGAAGTAGTGCTGGGCATACTCCAGAAACAGCGCGTCGATGTTGATGACGTGCCGCTGGATCAGCATGTAGTCCGGGCGCTGCCCCAGCTCCACCAACGCGCGCGCGATGATGTTGACGAAGCGCCAGGCGAACTCGCGGAACGCCGCGCTGTTGCCTTCGCCGGAAAGCTGCCCCGCGACGCGGGTGGCGACTTCCGATATGCGCCCGAATCGCCCCACGGCGTTGTAGCGCGCGGAGATGTCCGGCCAACCCAGGTGGAACACATAGAACTCGCCTTCGCGGCCCGCGCGCTTGGCCTCGACGTACATCCGCTTGAGCAGGTCCGCGTCCCCCTTGGGGTCGATGACGATCACGACCTCGTGCTCGCCCGCGGCGTTCACGCGCCGGATGTCCTGGGTCACGAACAGTTCGGCCAGCCGCGTCTTGCCCACGCGCGTGGTGCCCAGCACCAGGGAGTGGCCGACGCGCTCGCCGAGCGGCAAGCTGACGTCCACCTCCTCGGGTTCAATGCCATGCAGGCGCGGCAGACCGCCCACAGGCGGCAGCGGCCGCACCGGGTTGAAAGGCACGTCCCAGCCGGTGAGCGCAGGCAGCCGGGACAGCGGGAACGGTGCGAACTCCAGCCGTTCTTCCAGCCTTCGTGCCAGCAGGTATGCGGGTGTCGGCTCGACGTAGCAGCGGAATTCAGGCCGGTACGTCTGCATCAGCCTATGGGTGTGCTTCTGCTCCCACAGGAACCCGCGCCCCACGAACAGCCGCTGCTGGCTGACCGGCACGTCCTTGCTGGTCATCACGTACCGAGGCAAGCGGCGGATGTTGCGCCGGTAGCGCAGGATGACGCGGGCATCGCGGTAGCGGATCGCGCCGTAGGCGCCGAAAGCCAGCGCGCTGCCGGCGCCCATGGACGGGCTTAGCGCGAGCGACCATGGGGCCACCAGGGACAGAAACGCGGCGCCCGCGCATGCGGCAACGGTGTATAGCTCCACCGCTGGGCGTAGCAGTACCTCGACCGGCTGTTTCCCCGACATGGCTTCATTGCTCGATGCCGGTGGCCGTGATCAGCGCCGGGTAGTGCCGCAGGCCCAGACGCTCGGCCAGGTCGTCGCCGGACACAGGCGCGAGCGGCACACCGGGCACCAGGGCGCGCAGCCTCGCCAGGCCCTGCACGGTCTCGACGTTGACTACCAGGCCGACCGCGCCGCGCTCGCGCAGCGCGGCCGCATGGCGGCGCAGCCAGGTCTGGGACGCCGCGTCGTCGCCGACGACCACGAAAGGCCGCAGGCCCGGGGCCTCGATCACCCGACGCGCGACGGTGCCGGGCGTGAGCGCGCGGCTGCGCACCGGCAGCATCGCGGCCTCGTCCGCCGGCGTGGCGGGAACCTGGGGTGTCGGGGTCGGCGGCCGGGCCGGCGCGTTGGCACGCGGCTGGAGGTTCAGGGCTTCGTAGTACGGCAGCGCCGACGCGCCGCCGCGGTCTTCGACCACGATCAGCGGCTCGCCGGCAAGCGAGGCCAGCGGCAGACCCGCCAGCAGCACGAGCAGGCCCCGCAAGGCCAGATGGGATGTCGTCATGGGGATGTCTCCTGGCGCACGGCGAGGACCGCGGCGGTTGGGCGCGTGCCCTGCACGCGGGCAAGGTGACGGGACACGCTGCGGCGATAGCGGGCAGCGGGCTCACCGCCAGCAGGACGGTGGTAGCGGCCGATCGCCAGCAGCCAGTCCTCGCCGGGGGTGTGCTGTTCCTTCAGGATCTCAGCGGCGATGGCGAGGTTGCGGTACGGGTCGAGCAAGTCGCACGCGCTGGCGTAACGCTGCTGGTGGTAGCCGAGGTTGATCTGGCCCAGGCCCGCGTCGATGCGCGTGTGCGGAGTGGAGCGCATTGCCTGCTGCAAGCCAGTGCAGGCGTCGGCGCGGGTTGCGTAGCGGCGCGACTGGCCGGCAACGTTGAGCGACCACGGCCACGGGACGATGCGCCCGTTGCGGCGGATGCCGCTCTCCTGCAACGCCACCGCGTAGAGCACCGTCGAGGGGATGCCTGCGTGCTGCGCGGCGAGCTGGTAGGCCGGTGGCGGAACCTCCTGGGCCTGTGCGACGCAGGCGCACAGGCCAGCGGCGAGCCCCAGTGCGCGCAGGGGTGCAGCTATGGCTGGCGCTGCCATTGGCCGTTCACCTCGCGCACGACCGCGGGCAAGTCGCCGGGCAGGCCCAGCGACAGCCAGCGGCCGCCGTCGTGGTTGAGCGTGATGGTGCCGCGGCGCACACGCGCTGGATCGACGTTCGCGCGCTTGGCCCAATCGCGGATGCGACCATCGTCCTGACGGCTGCCCACTACGTACACGTCGAACTCGGTGCCCGCCGATTGCAGGCGCTGCACGAGCTGCCCGCAGGCCACGCAGCCGTCCTTGACGAACACCGCCGTGCGGCCGGAGCCGCGCGTGGCTGCGGCGACCGGCTTGTCGTCAGGCAAGCTCACCCGCTGCATGTCGGGGTTCAGGCGCTGCCAGGCCTCGTCGTAGGCCCGCTGATAGGCGAGCAGCTTCTCCACGCGGCGCGCTTCGATCTGCACTTGCAGTTCTGCGTAGCGGCGCCGTTCCTCGTCGGTGCGAGCTTCGATGCCCAGGGCCGACAACGGATCCAGGTTGGGCGAGTAGATGCCTAGCGGCCCGTCCATCAGCTCGCGGTAGCGCGCCCACTCCTGCGGTTGCAGGCCCCAGTCGCTCGCCACCCGGTCGTCCAGAATGCGGGCGACCAGCGGGCGCTCCTGGCTTTGCGCGTTGCGGGCGGGAGCCGTCGCGGGCTGCTGCGCCCAAGCGGGCCACTGGGTGGACGCCAGCAGGAGCGCGGAAAGGAGGATCGATGGCTTCATGCGATCTGCTCCGGTCAGGGAATCGCCACGCGGCGGGTCTGGTCTCCGGCCTGGAACACCGCGGTGTTGCCCTCGACGGCCTGCAAGCGCCACGGGCCGACCGCATCGCCGGGAAGCAGCACCTGAAGCTGGTCGGGCGTGAAGTCGCCATTGCTCGGCGCGACGGACACGCTGCGCTCGCCGGCACGCAGTTCGGCACCGACGATGCGGAACGGGAGCGGCGGCGGTTCGGGCTTGGCGGCGGCCTTGTTCGCTGCGCGTGGCTGGGCGGGTGCCGCTGCGCGTGCAACAGCCTGCCGCGCCTTGACTTGCTCGACTTCGGCGCGCAGTGCCTGAAGGTCGTCGGCAGCGGCATAGGCGCTCAGCGATTGCTCGACCTGGGCCGCGCGTGCTTCCAGGATTTGGCGGGTGTCTTTGAGGTCTGCCGCCGTGGCGACGGCCGGACGCTGCTGGATGGCCTCGACGGTCTCGGCCAGGCCTGTTGCCTGCGCTTCGAGGCGTTGCAGGCGGGAATCGAGGCGTTCCTGGTCGGCCTGGTCGTTCATCGCCTGGTAGCCGAGGGCAACGAGGACACTGAGGCCGATCAGCCAGAGCCACATCAGGCTCTGCACCACCACGGCGGCCGTTGAACGATGGGCGAGCTGCGGGCCGTTCATGGCTGGCCTCCCGATGCCGCGGGCGCCAGCGGGAACGTCTGCACCGCCTCGGTGGCGGGCGGCGCGGGTACGTTGTCGGCGGTCATGCTGTCGCCGGGCCGCTCGAAGCAGATTTGCCGCGCGCGGTCATCCGCGTGCAGTTCCCAGGCTGGACCAGCCAGGGTGAGCAGCGCATCGCGCAGGGTCATGGGGCCGATGCGCAGGTGCGCCGCCGGCAGCGGCAATGCGTACAGCTCGATCACCGCGTGCGCGGTCTCGCAGAGCTGGTAGCCGCTGCGCTTAAGGACATGCCGCAGCCCGTCGCCGACCGTGGCGCGGGCGTCCTCCGGCATGGCGACATCGATGGTCTGTAGAAGCAGGTCGCCTTGCGCCGCCGTGGGTGCGAGTTCCACGAGCGTGTAGCGGCCATAGCGCACGACGGGGATGTACCCGGGCGCCGCGGGTTCAAGCGCCGCTGGCGCTTCCTCTGCGGTATCGAGCGCGAGCGGCGTCGAGGTCGTTGTGCAGCCGCTGGCCAGGGCTGTGGTCAGCAGGCCGGCACCCAGCAGGCGACGGTATGGGTGGATTGCGGGCATGGCATCGGCTCGTCTGTTGCGATGCCAATACCTTGGCGGTGCGCCGCGGTACGGTCAGCCAAAAATGCGAACTGGCGGTTGCCCGCATTTCCTCAATGCGTGCACTATCTGAACAGAACGACGAGCCACGAATTCATCCGCTTGATGATTTTCGCGAGCTCGCTGCCTGCCATCCGGGGCGCGGTCGCGGACTTCCGCTCCACATTCCTGACCTGCGTGCGCTCCAGCGCCAGGCACTGGCTCTTCTCGTCCACGCACAGCACCAGCGTGCTCTCAAATGGATTCAGATACAGCGCCACCACGTCGCGCAGCTTCTTGACGAACAGCAGACTGGTAATAGCTTGAAGCTCTCCGCTCGGTGCGGCTTGAGTTGGAAAAACGCGAAGCGTCGTGGGGCATCCACAAATCAAGCCAGCTTCAACGCGTGCAGCACCAGCATGGCGAAGCCACCCAGCACCACCAGCGAGAGCGTGACCACGATCGACACGCGCGGGCCTGCGGCGGTCACGCTGCGCAGGTCGACGCCCAGGCCCAGGCCCGCCATGGCCACGATGGTGAGCAGGCCGCTGAGGCTGCTGGCCGGCGCCACCAGCGCCTGGGGCAACAGGCCGATGGAGCGAATGAGCGCCAGCGCCAGGAACACGAGGATGAACACCGGCAGGTACTGCGTGAGCGATCGGCGCGGCGCGGCCTGCCTAGGTTCGCTGCGGCGGCTGCGGGCGTACAGGATGGACAGCGTGGCGACCACTGGGCCCAGCATCAGCACCCGGATCAGCTTGACCAGCGTGCCCACTTGGACGGCGGCCGCGCCCATCGGCGCCGCCGCGGCTAGTACCTGCGGCACCGCATAGACCGTCAGGCCGGCCAGCACGCCGCTGGCGGCCGCGTTCAGGTGCAGGACGTGGGCAATGACGGGAATCAGCAGCACCACCACGATGCCCAGCACGGCCGTGAAGGCGATGGCGGTGGTGACGTCGCGGCTGTCGGCATCGATCGCCGGGGCGACCGCCGCGATGGCGGAGTTGCCGCAGATCGAGTTGCCGCAGGCGACCAGCGCCGCCATCTTGGCTGGTAAACCAAAGAACCGGCCGAGCGAGAAGCTGACGGCGATGGTGGCGAACACCGTGAGCACGATGCCCGCCAGCAAAGGCGTGCCCGCCTGGAGGATGGCGCCAAAGCTCACCGTGGCCCCCATCAGCATGACGGCGGCCTCCATCAGCGTCTTGGCGGCGCACTGGATGCCGGGCTCGAAAGACGCCGGCGGCTTCCACGCCGTGCGCAGCAAGGTGCCGATGACGATGGACAGCACCAGCGCTTCCAGCCAGGCCCGGCCCGTCAGCGCCGCCTCGACATGCTCCAGTCCCAGCGACACCAGGGTGACGGCGCCGCACAGCGCCAGGCCGGGAAGAAGATGGACCAGAGGTCTTCGTGTGCTCATGGCGCCATCTTCAAATGCCGCCATCAAAAAATCCAATGAATTGAATAAGTTTATTCAACAAGATATTCTTATTGAATGACCTTCGATCAGCTGCGCATCTTCGTGGCGGTGGCCGAGACGCTGAACATGCGGCAGGCCGGCGAGCTTCTCCACCTCACCCAGCCCGCCGTGAGCGCGGCCATCACGGCGCTGGAGACGCGGCACGACACCCGCCTGTTCGACCGGGTGGGCCGCGGGCTGGAGCTGAGCGCGGCAGGCCGTAGCTTTCTGCCGGAGGCCCGGGCCGTGCTGGCGCGTGCCGGGGACGCACAGCGCGTGCTGGCCGACCTGTCCGGGCTGGTGCGTGGCGAGGTGCGCATCGTAGCCAGCCAGACCGTGGCCACGTACTGGCTGCCGTCGCGCATGGCGCGTTTCGTCGAGGCCTATCCGGGCATCGGCGTGCCGCTGGTCGCCGGCAACAGCGCAACAGCTTCCACCGCGGTGCTCGCGGGCGATGCCGACCTGGGCTTTGTCGAAGGCAATGTGGACGGCGACCTGCTGCGCGTGCGGCTCATCGGCGGGGACCGGCTCGGCCTGTATGCCGCGCCCGGCCATCCGCTGGCGGGAAATCCGGTAGAGGCAGCCGACCTGCAGCGGGCGGCCTGGGTGCTGCGCGAACCCGGATCGGGCACCCGCGAGCATCTGCAGGCGGACCTGGCGCGCCACGGGCTGGATCTGGACGCGCTCACCGTGCGGCTCGTGCTGCCGTCGAATGGTGCCGTGCTGGAAGCGGTAGGCGCTGGCGGGCTGATCGCCGTAGTGTCCGATCTGGCCGCAGCGTCGCGGTTGGCCGCCGGACAGGTAGTGCGGCTGGACTATGAGTTGCCGCCCCGAGATTTCCGCGTTATCACTCACCGAGCGCGGCGGGAAAGCCGGGCAGTGGCCGCCTTCATGCAGTTGATCGGCACGCCTTGAAGGCCCACTCAAGTCTGAGGGAGCTCGCATGGTGTAGTAGGCCGCGCGACCGCGTCTGCAGGCTACGCTGCGCCTGTGGGCCGAACGTTAGCTGTCGCTACGTCGACCGCCACGCCCGCCCTGCCGCCTACACGCTCTCCCAGAAGGGACGCTGCCATGCCTGACGCGCAACGAGGCTTGGGCGGCAAAGCCCGCGTGTTCATCACCGGCTCGGCCGACGGGTCGGGGCATGCCGCGGCCGAAACGCTGCTGTCCCAGGGCCATGACGTCGTGGTCCATGTCCGCTCCCGGGCTCGGTTGCCCACCCTGAGGCAACCCGTGGACTAGGGCGGCCCCGCCATGATCGGCGATCTTTCGGACGTCGCACATATTGTGATTGCCTGCATCCAAGCGAGGCAGCGAGGCACGGCCGCATCCCACCGAAAGCCTTGGTCCAGCGCACGCCAAGGCAATTCGCGACCGGCACCCATATCCGCGAGCGATGTGTCAGCGGGCCCCGGGCCGCAAGACTCCGGCTTATGTCCGTCGCTCCAGTCGCCCCTCCGGAGCACGATGCCTCTCTGCTGCATTGACTTCGCCGAGCTACAAGGCAAAGCTATTTCAATGGGCGAAGACGCGCGGCAATTCACTAGTCAAGCTTTGCGCCGGAGATTCTTATACGCTCGCGCTGAACAGGACGATCTGCGGCTACATAGCTGGTGGCCTCCGCCGCGGTCGAACCAACCGGCTCCAATCCGAGAACCTCGAGGTTCTTCTCGTAGAAGCCGTTCTCGAGCAAGATGGACTTAACTGTGTTCGAAACGAGATTGACAATTTCGCGCGGTGTCCCAGCCGGCGCCGACAGCATGATGATGTACTCGGCACCAATCTCCTGCAGTCCAAGTTCCTTGAACGTCGGTACTTCCGGGATGCTCTTGATGCGAGAGCTACCGCCCACTGCAATTATCCGAAGCTTGCCACTTTGATGATGCGGCAGTGCGTTTGAGAAGCCTGTGAAGCCTGCGTCCAACCGCCCAGCAATCAGATCCTGCAGCATTGGAGGCGACCCCTTGTAGGGAACGTGGACCCACCCAAAATTCGCCTTGGTGGCCAACATCGCCGCGGGGAGATGCGTCACGCCGCCGATTCCAGCCGAGCCGAACTTCACTTCGTTGTCTCCCTTTCGGTTCTTGGCACTTGCCAAGAACGCCCCAAATGAATCGGCCGGAAACTGTGACGAAATTGCAAGTGCCACCGGTACCTTCACAAGAATGCTTATTGGAAGCAGCTCCGTATCAGGGTTATAGGCCAGCGACTTGTAGAGGAACTGGTTTTGCGTAATAGGCGCCTCGGTCGATACAAGAAATGTATATCCATCCGGCTTGGCCTTCGCCACCAACTGTGCGCCTAGCGTTTCACTTGCACCTGGCCGGTTGTCCACAACGACCGGCTGCCCGAGTTTGTCCGAGAACTTCTTGCCAACTACCCGCGCCAGAGCATCAACAACGCCTCCGGCAGGGTAACCCACCACAAAAGTCACCGGACGAGCCGGATAGGTCTCAGCATTCGCTAAACCTGTGAGAGCTGCAAAAGCCACAGCAACCCAAAGCACCTTTTTCATTCCATGTCTCCATGTAGTCGTTGCCAAGACTATTCTTCGACCTCTCCACCCTCCTGTGAATCCGCCTAACACAAAGGTAGCATTCGGCTGGCGCGAACGTCGTCCCCGTCAGAAGCGCCTTCCACAGGTGGACTTCTCCTTTATTCGCTCGGAAACTTCCCTCCTGGATGCACTCATCGGGTCCGCATTGCAGACCACAGCCCAATGGCTAGGGGGAACTCCTACCTCGACTTGTCACGGGATCGTTGAAGCCCGCCGACCTTGCGCGCCGGAAAGGCGGCCTTTTGTTGCACTACAGTTGCCTTAGCGGACGCGCGGCCCTCGCCGCCAAGTACTGCCAGCTGAACTGGCGTGTAGCTCTCCTGGAACAACCATCAATGCTGGAGCGGCGCGTGGTATCCGGCTCAGCCACAAGGCACACCGCTGCTACTGATTGCGCCGGCGAGCACATCGATCATTTCCGTGTCGTCAATCGCCCGCGCGGCCGATAAGCAAAAGGCCACCTGCTCAGCGGTGAGGACAACACCCAAGGCCAAGGCGCTTCGCGCGCGAGCCACCGAAAGACGCCGGTGTCCCATGTCGACGCTTCGTTGGAGCAGTTGTCGCGCACAATCTGCCGCAACCTCGGCTCTGCTTACGACGATGGCGCGGTTCATCTCCTTCTTAAGATGCCGAATCTGCGCCCTCGTCAACACTTTCTTTGCAGAATGGGAAATAGAGTCGTTCACGACTTTGAGGATGCGAATAGCGGAATGCGCGATCTAGGTGCGAGATCCAAGGATCTGCATCGCCGCAGAGGCAGCGAGTGATATTCCAGCGATCGTGAGGAGCAGCCCAGTTACACGCAGCAGCGAAGTACGCGAGATGCTGAGGGGATAGCGTACACATAGGGCACTCACACATATTGCCACTGGCAAGGAGACGGCGCAAAGCAGCAAAGACTGCTGCGAGAAGTGGCCAGTTCCCGCGACCAGGGATAGTCGTAGTGTGTTGTTCATCGCGAAGATAAGAACCAAGCAACGACGTGCATAGATGGGATCGTATGGCTGACGAAGCAGGTGGTAAACGATCGGTGGGCCCGATGTTGCAAACAGCCCCCCCATAAGGCCGGAAAGTGCTCCATAGAACGCAAAGGTATGGGGCGGTGATATCGCCGACTTGACACGTCTCATCGACATGAGATTTACCGCGCTCAAGAGCACGGCGACGCCAAGTAAGAGTCGCAGCCAATCAGCTGCGTTCGCGCTGAGCCACTGCTGAACCACGAGACCTGCAGCGACACCAACACCGCTTGCCCACAAGACGTGCTTGACCTCGGCCCATAAGAGAGGCTTCCTGTCCTGCACCAGAAATGTGAGGGAGTTGACCAGTGCGAGAACCATTGAGGCGTCTGCGGCATCTGCGATGGGTACGATACGGAAAAGCTCCACCAAGCTCAGTAGAACAAGACCGAATGCGAAGGCAGTAAGGCTTTGCAGAAAGGACGCCACCACCACGCAAGCTACAAAGTACGCGAGTGCTTCGGGAGATGGCATCAAGAAGTGACCTCAGACGGGACGTGCCTGCCCCGGAGTGCTGATCGTCCGCGCTCGCTGCGTGGATCGATATCGCACAGGCGCGCAGTAGATTGAAGGGTGGTGTTGTCTCGCGGCCCTCACATCAGACGCTCGACAATCTGTGCACGCCCCCGCTCTTGCCGGCCAGCCCGTAGCGAAGGCGCTGAATAGCTTCGTCGACTACGGAGCGGGGACAGCCCAGATTTGCCCTCACAAACCCTTCTCCCTCCACGCCAAACTTGAGTCCCTTGTCAAACCACACTCGCCCCTGCTTGAGCAAGGCATCGTCGAGGTCTCCGGATTTCGCCAGAGATCGGCAATCGATCCATGCAAGGTAAAGCGATTCCATGTCGAGGACATTGAGACCTAGTCCGCTGGTGTTTACTTGATCAGCAAAGTGGCGATGATTGGCCCTGACATACGCGAGAAGCGCTTCAAGCCAAGATTCTCCTTGCGCATAGGCAGCTTCGGTTGCGACCATCCCCAGTACGTTCACCTTGTTCATGAGGTTGCGGTCGATTTGCCTGCCAATCTCAGACCGGAGCCTCGGATTCGGGATGAACATGTTGGCACATTGGAGCCCTGCCAAGTTGAAAGTCTTGCTTGCAGAAGCACAAGTGATGCTATTGGAAGCAAACTGGGGCCCCAGCGATGCGAATGGGATATGTCTCTTCTCTGGATTCAATACGAAATCCTGGTGTATCTCGTCGGAAATAACCAGGACACCGTGTTCGAAGCAGATCTCGCCCATCGTGCGCAGTTCATCTGCTGTCCACACATTGCCGGTCGGATTGTGCGGATTGGACAGAATAAAGAGCTTCGTATCCTCACGAACAGCTGCCTTGAAAGCCGCCGCGTCGAACTCATACCGCTTTCCATCAAACTTGAGCGGCGCCCGGGCCAAGTGCCGCCCATTGATCAGTACATCGTTGTGAAAGTGCACGTAGACGGGTGGCTGAATCAGCACTGAATCCCCTGGCGCGGAACATGCCTGAATGATGGTCTTGAGCGCGGTGATAACTCCAGAGACCGGGAGTACCCATTCAGGGTCGACATCCCATCCAAACCTCGTATGCTGCCACCGGGTAACTGCTTCAAGATAGCTTTTTGTAGCTCCGGTCGGGTAGCCGAACACGCCGTGCTCTACCGCATCGGTGAGCGCGTCCAGTACTGGTGGCGGAGCCTTGAAGTCCATATCAGCAAGCCACATTGGCAAAGGCGTCGCTTCTGCTTGACTGCTGGTCAACAGAACTTTCGCAGCGTTCCATTTCAGCGAGTTCGAATCTCGCCGATCAACGATCTCATCAAAGCTGAATGCGTTCCGATCGGACATGGTTCCCCTAAAGACAGTTCTATTCTGATAACTTGAAGTTCGCGCAATTTGGTGACGCGGCAATCCGAGCTGCAGCGAGCAAGAATGTGAGCAATCGCCTAGGCGGCTGCAGGAAGAATGTCCCCCTGGTACGCGAAAAGCGCTGGTGCACCGCCCGTATGCAGAAACAGGATCGGACCGTCGTTCGAAAACCGAGCACGCTCGATTCCATCCAAAAGGCCAGCCATTGCTTTTCCTGTGTAAACCGGATCCAGCAGCATTCCCTCTGTTCTTGCAACCAGGCGCACAGCCTCGATGCCATCAGCGCTGCATTGACCGTACCCGGGCGCGAAGTAGTCATCCCATAGCTCTATTCGAGGGGCGCCTAACTCGCTCATACCCAATAGCCCACCCGTCCTCACAGCCAGATCGCTCACCTTGCGCGCCTGCTCCTGAACTCCGCAAGAAACAGTAATGCCAACGACCTGAGTTGAGGGAAGGCACTGCGCCAAGGACATCGCAATGCCACAGTGAGTCCCGCCGCTACCGGAGGCAAGAACAATGGCCGAGAGGTCGATGCCCATCGCTGCAACCTGCTTTCCCAACTCTATGCCGCCTCGTAGGTAGCCCATCACGCCGACCGGGCTAGAACCTCCCACTGGCACAACGTACGGGCGCCGGCCGACGGACTTCACGCGCGCTGCTAAGCCCTCAAGCTGCACGTCGATGGAGTCAAGCGACTGCGAGAACTCGCACGAGACCCCCAGAAGATTCATGAGAAAGCGATTACCACTTGCGAAATGGTCAATCTTCGCTAGACCTGGCGGCACCGTCAGCACAGCTTCACACCGCATCCCGAGATGGGCAGCGATCGCCGCCGTTTGACGCACGTGGTTTGATTGAATGGCCCCTGCCGTAACCAACGTGTCGGCACCCATCCGCAATGCGTCTGCCGCGAGATACTCTAGTTTTCGGAGCTTGTTCCCGCCAAATGCGAGCGCAAGAGGTGCGGTGTCGTCTCGTTTAACGAATATCTCTCGACCCACTGCTTCTGAGAGCCCCACGAGTTGCTGGATTGGAGTAACTCCTCCAAGCAGGTCGACACGGGGAAATGCAGACAGACGCTCTTCCAGCAAGGCCATCGCTCAAATCCAGAAAAGTCACGGTAGAAATCGTCTTCTTCTATGCTTCGGCCCTTGCTCCGGCCGGGCCCTATTCTGGCTTGATACCCGACTCCCGAACCACTGCCCCCCAGCTAGCTGCGTCAACGGCGAGCGTCTTGCCGAAGTCTTGACCACTCAAATAGCTTGGGCGCATGCCCATGCCATTCAGACGCGTCTGCACCTCAGCGTCTTTGAGCGCCACCTCGACAGCGCTCTGGAGTTCCATGACGGCAGCGCTGGGTGTTTTGGCCGGAACAAACAGTCCATACCAACTTTCTGACTCAAGATCAACGCCCTGCTCCTTCATTGTCGGCACGTCGGGCACTAGAGGTGAGCGTTGCGAGCCAAAAACTCCGAGGATGCGCATCTTCTTGGCACGATGATGTTCTGCGTGATCACCTATCGCATCCACTGCAGCATCCAATTGACCGCCCAACAGGTCGGTCACAACTGAAGACCCTCCCCTGAATGGAATCATCGTCGTCTTCGTATCCGTTGCCCGCTCCAGCCGGTACAACGTCAGATGGGACATCGTTCCTACGCCCGACGTTCCGATGTTGAGATGGGTGGGAGCAGCCTTCGCCTGGGCAATCAGGTCATGAACACTTTTGAACTTTGAGGTTTCCCCGACGGAGATCACGACCGGGGTTTTGGCTATCTGGGCCACTGGGACGTAGTCGGTCTTGAAATCGTAGTTCACCTGCCCCGCGTAGAGGGTGGGGGCGATGGAAGCGGTCGTCGTCAGAGCAAGCAGCACATTGGTTCCGTCTGCTGCCATGTTCTTTACTTGCCCAGCAGCCAAGCGAGAGCCTGCGCCGGGCTTGTTGTCCACAACAACGGGACGATTCAAAGCTATCGCCATTCGTGCGGCAACGACGCGCGCCATCACGTCCGTGCTTCCTCCTGCGCCGAACGGCACGACGATCGTGACTGGACGCTTCTGCGCCTGACCATGCGCCGCTATGGAAGCGGCCAGAAGAGTGGCCAGAGCCAGGACTTTTTTTACCATCTTGATCACAACTGCATCTCCTTTTTTTTGTACCAGTAGTCCTCTACGCTCGCAGCGGATTGCTAAGCATCCCTGCCACCGAGCGTCGTCCTACAAGGGACTCGTAGAAACTGTATCTCGCCGACCAAATTTCAGGAATTCGGCATTCCTGAAGAAATCGTTCACTGGCTGTGAATGCAACCACCGCCCTGCTCCGCGGTTGCCTAGACCCTTAAACACGAATGGTGGCGGACCAGCATGCCTCATAGGAGCAAGTTCCATGGGCGGGCTTCTCACGCGGCGAACCATGATCTGGGTGTCCCTCCCCGCAAACTTTGGGTTCGATGCGCCCTACTGAGGCAACGGAGCTGCGGCGACGCTCATAGCGTGCGCGCCGAGGCTCCCTCCGCAGCTACGTCTGCGCTCAGCCTGTGCGAGCGACTCTCCTTCAATGCGGTGCGGAAGCCCCCACCTCGACGACCACCCGCCCGACCGTGGACACGCTGAAGAATTTGTCCATGGTGGCATCAAGTTCGGAGAACGGGATAGGACGGGCGATCAGATCAATGTGATTTGGCTTTAGGTCATTCGCCATGCGTTCCCAAAGCCTTCGGCGCTCTGCCATATTGAGCTGCCGGGATACATTGATGCCCAAAATGTCGACGGAACGAAGGACAAATGGCAGGACACTCGTCGTCAGATTGGTGTCCACCATGCCAGCAATTGCAACCTTTCCGTGGGGCATCATGTTTGCCGCGAGCCGGTCCAGTATGGCCCCGCCGACATTGTCGAGCGCAGCCGCGTAGGCTGGTCCGCTTACCAGCGGAGACTTGTCGGCCATGAAGGCGTCGCGAGCTACCACGCGAGACGCTCCCAGGGTTTTAAGAAACTCCACCTGCTCGGCCTTACCCGAGATCGCGACGACTTCATAGCCCCGCTTCGATAGCATGTCAACAGCGATGCTTCCCACGCCTCCTGTTGCGCCTGACACAGCCACCGGCCCATCGTCCGGCTTCAAGCCAGCCCTTTCTAGGCGATCGACTGCGAGCGCGGCGGTCAGCCCCGACGTCCCAAGCGCCATCGCCTCGTAAAGAGATAGCCCGTCGGGTAGCGGGACAATCCAATCGCCGGGCACACGGGAAAAGTCCGCGTATGCGCCATCGTGCTGATTGCCCAACTGATAGTTGGTAACCGCGACCTTCTGCCCTTCTTTGAACCGGGGATCCTCCGATCGGACGACGACGCCTGATAGATCCGTCCCCGTCACTGCAGGACGGTCTGTGCGCACGTTCTTGCCAACGCCGCGTGCAGCCATTGCATCCTTGTACGTGATCGCAGCAAACGCATTACGAATCACCACAGGTCCCTGATCAATGTCTTCCAGTGTGAGCTGTTCATACTTGCACACTGGCTTTCCGTCGACAGTGTGAACGCGAAACGCTTTGAATTTTTCCATATCGCACCAAGAGGCTGAGGTTAAGCAGATACCGATTCGCGATCTGGCGTAGGCGACCGCTTCTCGGCAACGATGGGTGAAGGCAACAACTGCCTGCGGAGCTGATTTTCAGCACTCGGCCCATCGCGGGAATCTCGAATTCCAAAAGGCAGCGTTCGGTCACTTCGAACGCAACCTTGTTCGACCCTTTGTCCACATCCGAGTACTAGCTCGGTGCAGCGCCCTAGCCCGACATCCGATGCGCAAGCAGGTGGTCTGCATAGCGGACCAGCCTGCAAAGTGCCATCTGCCAATGTAGGGGTAGACCCGCACTAGCACCAACGAGGCACGTCTTAGCATGCCATTTATCTACCTTGAACAGCCAGGTCTGCATTGCAGGACGGTTTCCGTCGCTTGATTTCAGTTACTAAGGAGTGGTCGTGGAATTTGCATTGAACGATGATCAACAGATGTTTGTAGACGCTGCACGAAAGCTAAACGAGAGATTCGTGCAACCACTCCTCGCATCTCACGAGCGCCTCAAGGGTCTGCCGAAAGAAGCTGTGCAAAGCGTAATGAAGAAGGTCGCTGACTTAGGTTTGACGTCCGCTCGGATTCCCGAAGACGAGGGCGGAGCCGGCCTAAAGATGCTTGACTACGGTCTCATCGTAGAGCAGTTGCCACCAAGCATCATGCTGATGGTGCAACCTCATGAGGCGACCACCACGAGAATCCATTTTGGTGGTACGACTGAACAAAAGAACCGGTTCGTGAATAGATTGATATCCGGGGATCTCATCGGTGCCACAGGTAGCACCGAGCCAGATCACGGCTCAGACCCTCGAGGGATCAAGACCACTGCCACGCCAGACAAACGCGGCAACGTGGTTCTCAACGGCCGCAAGCAGTGGATCTCCAACGCGCCTACATGCGATGTCATTTACGTAACCTGCCGCATGCCTGTCGGCGATGGCGGCTACAGGATGGCCCGTGTCATCGTGGATAGAACGGAGTCGCCATTCGAAACTCGCGAGTTGGAAATGCATGGCCTATGCCAAGCGCCTCTTGGTGAGGTTAATTTCGACAACTGCATGGTGCCCGCCCAGAACGTCTGCCCTGAGAGCGAAGATACCGCACGTCTCCTGACCATCACTTGGCTGGCAAATCGACCTGCGGTAGGTCTCATGGCCGTTGGCTTGGCGCAGCGAGCACTAGACATGGCCCGGGAATACGCCGGCGTCCGCAAGCAGTTCGGGAAGGCGATCGGCGGCTTCCAACTCATTCAGAGTGACTTGGCGGAAATGGAGACACTCATAGTCACTGCGCGCCTTGCGTGCTATCACGCGCTAGCTGCAATCGACCGGGGCGAGCGAGCCAACGGTCTCTCGGCAATGGCAAAACGCTATGCGGTAGACGCGAGCGAGAAAGCCATTGCAATCGGGATGCGCATTCACGGCGCGATGGGCCTTAGCCGCGAACTTGGCTTGGAGCAACTGGCACGTGACGTCAGAACTCTCACCATGCCTGATGGAACGCCCGGCATTCTCTCGCTGATTCAAGGTAGAGAGCTGACTGGTATCGATGCATTTAGATAGAACTCGAGAATCCATTTCCGGCTTGAAGCCACCACTCCGCGTGCCCCGCTATTCCCGCAGCCCTGCAGTGAAGATGCGCGCCACTCGATCAAGAGTTCGCGGGGGCGTGCATGAAGTGGCTTGGCCCTGCACCGTTGAGTTGAAGAGGTACTGTCAATGAGAGCAGTTGTTTGCCGATCATTCACCGGGATTAGGGACTTGCAGGTCGAACAAGTGGCAACCCCGCAGCCTGCGCGCGACGAAGTTCAGATCGAGGTCGCTGCCGCAGGCGTTAACTTCTCCGATACGTTGAAGGTTCAGGGGCTGTACCAAGAGAAGCCTGATCTGCCATGGATTCCCGGCGGTGAGCTGAGTGGTGTGGTTAGTCAACTGGGACGGGGGGTAACCTCATTGTCGATCGGCGATCGAGTGTTGGCGGTTACAGGCAACTCCGGAGGAGCTTTTGCCGAAATGGCCTGCGTTCCAGTCGACCACGTCATCCGCATTCCGGATCGAATGACCTATGCGGAAGGCGCTGCAATTCCGAACGTCTATGGAACCGCCTTTCACGCATTGAAGCAGCGCGCACAGCTTTCACAAGGGGACGTCCTTCTCGTCCTCGGTGCCTCCGGCGGGGTTGGAATGGCGGCCGTGCAATTGGGAAAGGCCTTGGGAGCGAAAGTACTTGCGGCCGCCAGCACCGAACCAAAGCGGAGGCTTGTGCTGGCTCTTGGCGCCGACGCCGTCATTGACTATTCAAACCCGCTTTGGCGGGAAGAGGTCTTCCGAATCTCTGGCAGTGATGGAGTAGATGTTGTGTTTGACCCCGTGGGTGGTGACATGTTCGATGAGGCAATTCGCTGCGTCGGATGGATGGGGCGGTACTTGGTCGTAGGCTTCACCAGCGGAAGAATTCCAAGTCTTGCCGTCAACCGTCCTCTGCTAAAGAGTTTCGACGTTCAAGGCGTTCGCTATGACGTATGGAGAAGCCGGGAATGGCCTACGGCCAAGCAGAACCTGGAGCAGGTGATCACGTTATACGACCGAGCGAGCGTTACCCCGTTTGTGGGCGCGCGTTACGCCCTGGAAGATGTGCGGGACGCTTTGCAAGCGATCGCAGGGCGACACATGATGGGGAAAATCGTTTTGTGTCCCCGTGATGTCACCCAATGCCCGGCGACCCCTTGAACTCCTTTGGGTGTTTTAGGTCTATCGCGGAGGCTCACTCTGTATGGCGCCATTTTCAAGAAACCAGTTCATCGCGTCTGCGGCAGGCACGTTAGAGGTTATGGAAGCCCTGGGATCTGGTTCGCCTTCGAAGTCGCTGGCTGAACTCGTAAGGCTGACCGGGAAGCCTAAGGGAACAGTGCATCGGATGGTTTCGACCCTTGTGAACACAGGCTTCGCAAGTTACTCTAAGGAGACTTGCACCTACGCCCTCACGCTGAAGGCATGGCGCATTGGGTCGGCAGCTTTACAGAATTTCGACCTTGCTTCAGCTGCCAAACCGGCGCTTGAGAGACTCAGCGCCGAAACCGGTGAAACAGTCCACCTTTCAGTTTTGGAGCCGACAGGCGACATCGTCTATGTGGCCAAAGTTGCAAGTCCCAAGTCTATTGGCGTGCAAACACGATTGGGTCAACTTAGCCCTTCTTGGTGTACCGCCACCGGGCGCGCCCTGCTCGCATACCACCACGAAATAGCTGAGCGAGTGCTGGCAGGCAATCTAGAAAGACGCACTGCCCATACAACGACTGACCCACAGGAACTGTGGCACATCCTTCAGAAAACAAGGGCAGATGGCTATGTACTGGCCCGCGCAGAAAACGTCGCGGAAATGGGAGGAATAGCCTCACCCATTCGCGACCACTCAGGTGAGGTTATCGCATCAGTTGGCGTAGCAATGCCGATCTTCCGAATGTCACAACACTCGATCAAGAGCATAGTTCCCTTAGTAAAGCAGGCTGCGGCGGACATATCGCAGCGAATGGGATTTTCTGGCAAAACACCGATCAAGAACTGGGATGGCACTCCAGGCCAAGTTCAGCAATTTATTGCATAGAATGCCCGAGAAGCAACTCAATGAATGCGCGAGCTGCTGCCGGGAGGGCTTCCATTTCCCTGAATAATACTCTTCGCTCTCTTTGCATGAATTCGTCTCTCAGTGGGATAATAGCGAATTGCATCGTCTTCTGATAGCCTCTAGCTGTAGACTCCGGCACGATTCCTATCCCTACTCCGGCCTCTACCATTTTACACATGGCCTCGAATCCGGACATCAGAACGCGAATACGCATGGACTTTTCGAGCCTCGCGACTATCTGATTCAAAAAAGCGTGCAGAGTGCTATCCTTCAAACCGATATGTGGAAACTCCAATGTTTCGACGAACTCTAGGGATTGGCTGTTGGCGAGAGGATGACCGAGAGGTGTAACAAGCACCAATCTATCGGTGCTGAAACAAATGGATTGAAGTTCGTCCGCCTCTACAGGTCCGGCCACGATGGCAAAATCGGCAGCACTGTCCAAAATCCCACGCACGGCCTCCCTGGTACTTTTTTCTTGCAAGTCCACAGTCACGTGAGGCCTGGAACTCATGAATTCCGCCAACACCGTCGGCAATACCGATATGACTGCCGTCGTGTTGGCGTAAATTCTCAAATGTCCCGCTTGTCCACCGGACTGGTCTGTGAATTCTGACTTAATATAATCGACCTGCTGAAGAATGATTCGAGCGTGTCGCATCAAGGTCTCGCCAGCTGACGTTAACGTCAGCCCCTTCGAACTTCGATAAAAAAGCCGACTTCCAAGCTGATTTTCCAGCGCCTTCAAGCGCGCGCTTGCCGCGGCAGGGGATAACGCAGCCTTATTTGCCCCTCGCGTGAGATTCTCCATCTCCGCAATGTGAGAAACCAATCTAAGATCAGCCAGTTCGAAATGCAACACGATCTCCCGATTTGTGACGCAGACGAGAGAGTACCCTTATTACCCCCCTTAATTTTCGGGATTCATGGCGAACTCAACATCTTCAATTTTTCGCGTCTCACTTAGCCAAGTCGTACGGAGTCTTCTTCACAGTAATTCAAGCATCTCAGCAACCGATACGAACAGGTCGGCTTCAAGGCCGTAGTCGGCCACGCTGAAGATCGGCGCCTCCGGATCCTTGTTGATCGCCACGATCACCTTGGAGTCCTTCATGCCCGCCAAGTGCTGGATGGCCCCTGAGATGCCCAGCGCGACGTACAGCTGTGGCGCCACGATCTTGCCCGTCTGGCCCACCTGCAGATCGTTGGGCGCGTAGCCCGCGTCAACCGCCGCGCGGCTGGCGCCGATGGCCGCGCCCAGCTTGTCGGCCAGCGGCGTGAGCACTTCCTGGAATTTCTCGCTGCTGCCCAGCGCCCGCCCGCCTGAGACGATGATCTTGGCCGCCGTCAGTTCGGGGCGGTCGCTCTTGCTCACCTCCCGGCCCACGAAGGCGCTCTTGCCGCTGTCGGCCACCGCGTCCTTGGTTTCGATGGCAGCGCTGCCGCCCGTGGCCGGCGCCGCGTCGAAGCCCGTGGTGCGCACCGTCAGCACCTTCTTCGCGTCGCCCGACTGCACCGTGGCGATGGCGTTGCCCGCGTAGATCGGGCGCTCGAAGGTGTCGGCGCTCACCACCTTGGTGATGTCGCTGACCTGCGCGACGTCGAGCTTGGCCGCTACTCGCGGGGCCACGTTCTTGCCGCCGGCCGTCGAGGGGAACAGGATGTGGCTGTAGTCGCCGGCCAGGCCCAGCACCTGGGCCGCCAGGTTCTCGGCCAGCCCGTCGGCCAGGCTCGCGCCGTCGGCGTGGATCACCTTGGCGACGCCCGCGATCTGGCTGGCCGCCTTGGCCACTTCGCCGGCGTTGTGGCCGGCCACCAGCACGTGCACGTCCCCGCCGCAGGCCGCAGCGGCCGTGACGGTGTTGAGGGTGGCTCCCTTGAGCGATTGGTTGTCGTGTTCGGCAATGACGAGTGCGGTCATGGTCTGTGTCTTCCTTTGTTCGCCGGCCTCAGATGACCTTGGCTTCGTTGCGCAGTTTGTCCACCAGGGTGGCCACATCGGGCACCTTGACTCCGGCGCTGCGCTTCGGGGGCTCGCTGACCTTCAGAGTCTTCAGGCGCGGGGCCACGTCCACACCCAGCTCGTCGGGCTTGACGGTGTCGAGCTGCTTCTTCTTGGCCTTCATGATGTTGGGCAGCGTCACATAGCGAGGCTCATTGAGGCGCAGGTCGGTGGTGATGACTGCGGGGAGCGTGAGTGAGAGGGTTTCCAGACCGCCGTCTACCTCGCGGGTGACGCTGGCCTTGCCATCAGCCACCTCGACTTTGCTAGCGAATGTGGCCTGGGGCAGGTCGGCGAGTGCCGCAAGCATCTGGCCGGTCTGGTTCGCATCGTCGTCAATGGCCTGCTTACCCAAGATGACGAGTTGAGGCTGTTCCCTGTCCACCATAGCCTTGAGTAGCTTGGCGACTGCGAGGGGTTGCAACTCGACGTCGGTTTCGACCAAGACCGCGCGGTCCGCGCCGATAGCCAGGGCCGTGCGCAGGGTTTCCTGACATTTTGCGTCGCCACAAGACACAGCGACCACCTCCGCCACGGCGCCCTTCTCTCTTAATCGCACTGCTTCCTCGATCGCGATTTCATCGAAAGGATTCATGCTCATCTTGACGTTGGCAATGTCGACGCCGGCCCCGTCGCTCTTCACGCGGGGCTTAACGTTGGCGTCGATCGTCCTCTTGACGGCGACCAGAATCTTCATACACAAAACTCCTCAATCCAAGGGTGAACACGTGGTTAAATCTGACGGCTCATTCACACGGGCATAAAGCAACTGCCTCAGCAGCCTGAGCTTCAGAAGAGATCGGAGCGACGTGAGGCAGGCGGTGCAACTTCAGACCGCTTTGACGTCCGACTTGCTCAATCGTTTTCCCAAACAGAACGGACGAGAGCATCCGGTACGCACCTTGATGCGACGGACCGCTGACTAAACGCAGCACAGCTAAGGACGAGCCTGACGCCTCTATGACTCTAGCGCTGTCAAGACCGGCCTAGCAATAGACATTTTTGCGTCCTGCATTGCATGCACGCAAGCGGACCAGCGAGCCGCCACCTTACAGACTTCTGTCCCCGGCAAAACCATCGTCGCTGCATGATGCATGCGCTACCTACCTAGCGCCTGCCAAGACCGACACACCGAAGGCGCCATGAATACCGATGTTCAGCCAACAGCGTGCCCATCGGCAGGATATCCAGCACTTCGGTCAGTGGCCAGCGAACGCAGTTGAGTACTCTGGCACGCACGCAGGCAGGCCAGCGCCACTGGACTGCTGAGTGCCTAGGTGAGCGCGGCCATGCCGAGCCCCAGGCCTTCACCGGCGATGCGCTCGTGTAGTGAGCGACGGTCATCGAACGGGCGCGTGTTGGCCTCCAGCTGCCGGAGGCACCGATGCACGCAACCGCGACTTGTATCTCGATCTCGCTGCCGTCGGCAGGTTCGGTCGAGGGGATGACGGCTTGGCCCATGGGGGCGTCGTCGTCCATGCCCATGCGCTCGCGCATCTCGTCGGCGAATGCCTCGGGGGCCATCAGGCCATAGCGCGCCAGGCGCAATGGAATATCCTCTGCACCGAGGTTGCCGTCCTTGATGCGCTGTTGCATGAAGGCGGCGATCTCGGCTTCCAGCGTTTCGCGGCCAACCGCCCGCTGGTGTCCAGCGCCGTGCGGGAGAAAGCCGCGCTGCTGGTCGATGTAAAACGCCTGGCGTGGATCGAATAGCCATGCCGATGTCCACGCTGATTCGCCGCAGGACGCGGTACGCATGGTATTTGGCCACGTCGGACTTCTATGAAGACGGGGAAGCGGTCATCGACTGGCGCGAGATACTGCCTTTGGACGGGACGCCTGCCGAGCGCTCGGCGCTGCTCAAGAGCCTTAAGGAACTTGTCGTCGCGCTGATCGAATATCCCGTCACGAAGGGCCGGGCACGCCTGGCCCATTCCACCGTGCTGCTGTGGTGTCGGCAGCTTCGCTACCTGGTGCGCTGGATGGCGACGCAGGACATCTGGAGCTTCGACAAGCTCAGGCCCGACCACCTGTTGAAGTTTCTGATGACCCGTCGCGAGCGGCACGGCCAAGGTGCGCCGAGCGGCGCGACGTGGCACGCGTACATCCTGCTGTACCGACGGATGTGGGAGCTTCGCGGCAAGTACAGTTTGCCGCTGAGTGTCAATCCGGGCTTGATCGAGGCGGATGCCGAATTACTTCGGGGGCGAGCGGCCCGTCCGTTCAAGGCGATCCCTGAGGAGGTCGCTCTGCCGCTGATCAACGACGCCATTGAATGGCTTCAGCGGATGGGTCCCTTCATGGCCCGAGCTGCCGAGGAACTGTGGCAGGAGAAGCGGCTTGCCGCACCCCTGGCGCCGCGGGTGCGCACCCAACGCATCCGAGCGGTCTACGAACGGTTGTGCAGCACGCCCGAAGCCAGCGAGCTGGCAAGTGCGCTGTGCAACATGCCGGGCCCAGTCGACTATCGCCAACTTTGCCGGGCCATGACTATCACGCTCGGCGCCGCGGTCACCGTGCTGTTGTTCATGGTCGGCCTACGGGTGGGGGAACTGGTCCGACTTGATGTGGACTGCCTGGAGGAGCAGGAGAGCCCCATAGGGCTTCCGATCACCTACATCAAGGGCGTGGCAGCCAAGGCATCCGGGCGCAAGCGTCGCTGGGTGGCGGGCGAGCCCTTGCCATCGGTCATCGCGTGGCTTCGATCAGTATTCCACCTCGCAAGAACAGAGAGCAACAGCGTTGCGCTGTTGTTGACCCGTTCCCAAGGTTCGATGGTGCCCGATCCCACGACCACAGCCCGGCGCCTGGGGAGAACGATGCCGATCATCCTGATGCAGGCGTTTGCTCAAGCGCCATTCCGCGCGGGCAGGCCGGTTGCGGTGAGGCTACACCCTCATGCCGCACGCAAGACGTTCGCGAAGTTCGTCGTGAAGAGGGACAAGAAAGCCTTGGAGGCGCTCTCTGCTCACTACGGCCATGCCTACCGCGAATTCACGGACGGCGTCTACGTCGGCACGGACTTCGAGCTAATGCAATTACTGGAAGAGGAGGATCGCGAGGACCTGGCGCGGACGCTGACGAACTTGCTGAGCAGCTCGCGCACGGCTGGCAAGGCGGCCGTGCGCATCGAAGAATACAGACAAACGCATTCAAGCGATCCATCCTTCGCAGGAAAGGCCGGACTCCGCACACTGGTGGAAAGCTTGATCGCCAAGGGCATCAAGATGGCTCCGTGCAGTTGGGGGTACTGCGTCTACTCGGAAAGCCACTCGGCCTGCCAAGGCGATGCCATTGGCCCAAATGAAATCCTCAGAGCCCCCGACGTGTGCGCAACGTGCGCCAACTTGGCTGTCACCTCAGAGCACCTTGCGTGGTGGAACGACCGCGTCCGGCGTGAGGGGGCCTTCCTGGCACAGAAGGGGCTGTCGGCGCAGGCCAAGGAACTGGTGGAGAAAAGGTTGGAGGATTCCCGGAGGATCTTGCGGGACCTGGTAGCGGACAACAGTGGCCGACGTGTGAGCCCATCATGAAGAAGAGTTACACACTTTCAGTACGCGAACGCGTGGATGCTGCCCTGATCCTGCTGCGCCGGGATAACCCGCGCGCGAGAATCACGGTTAGTGAACTGTGCCGGATTGCGGGCGTCAGTCGAGCGAATCTGTACACATCGCACCAAGATGTAGTTGAAAGCCTGCGCCGGGAAGTACCTGCTGCTTCCCCACACGCACAACCTGCGTCCGTGCCGACTGTCATGAAAAAGCTACGTGAAGAACTGGCAGCAGAAGTACGCAAAAACCGCGCTCTAGTCTATCTGCTGACTGAACTTCGCGCAGAACTGCAGCGCAAGTATGCGCGACGTGCGCATTTGGCACCCATGAAACGGCCTAGGCAGCGCTGAGTCGGCGCAAAGTCTTACGGCTTGGCACTCAAGTAGGTCTTGAACCTCGCATGTTGCATCCAAGATGGCGGCGCGGGCAGCAGGTTTTCGGTATGGCACATACCGCCTCCTCATGCTACATTTTGGCGCAATCTATAACATGGGTTACACGCACACTAGAACGAGGAATGCCGTGTTACGTTCCCTTCGCAAGACTAGGCCTGAGGGCACCACCTATACCAGGCGGGATGCGGTTACCGCCGAGATTCACGCTCTCTCATTAATCGGCGCTGCCGAGCTGGAGGCCCGGGCCGCCGTATGGACAAGCTGCTCGCCTGGGTATATTTCGCCAGAAGCACTGTTGTACTTCGTTCGCAACACTGCTGATGAAGCCCAACGGAATAAGCTTACAGAGCTGCTTCTCAATCGCGTTTCCCGCCAAGCACGGCCCACCTCAGCGGGGAGCACAAGTTCATCGCTGACGCAGATGAACATCCAGGAGGATGTTGTCGACCACTTCATCGACTTGGTGCTCGCCGACCGGAAGGAGTATGTAGTAGGGCTCGACTACTACGAGGTCAACTTCAACAACGCTATTGCAAGTGATCGGCTAGACGCCAGCAGACGTCATTGGAAGCACGAAAATAGGACCGAGGAACTGGGCACCGAAGACGCTGAGGTTTCGGAGCAGGTCGAGGCGGCCGTCGGCAGCGCCGACCCATTCGACCCGGAAGAACTCGACAAAAAAGTTTACCGGTTGCTTCTCGATGATGCGATTGACAGCCTACCTGAGTTGCAAAGAAGGATCGTTGTCATGTGGCGCGAAGAAATTCCCATTGAATCAAGTAACCCCTCCGTGAGATCCATCAGCGAGGTGCTGGGTAAAACTCCGAAGACCATTGCCAAGTATCGCGACATTGCCTTTGAGTCTCTTAGACGGCGCCTTGAAGGCAAGGAGAGAGTGTGATGGTCAAGCATCCTGAAATCGCGGCCGGGGACGTCTTGAAAGCCTTTGCTATGGATTTCGAGCCGGGCGCCGGCACCCTGAAGCGGTACCTTGCTCAGTACCCTGAGCATGCGACCAAGCTCGTGGACCTGTCGAGGGAACTGTCCCGAGAGGTTGACGATGAGACGCCAAGCGCCGCAGACCTTGCCCTGGTGACCTCGCGGATGTCACGGTTGCGTGAGGACACGGTATCTTTGGAGTCCCTTCAAGCCGCTCCGGCAACCCAGTTCATTCACGCGGCAGAGGCTCTGTCGCTGCCGATGCTTGTCGGCATTGCCTTCCGAGAGCGCCGGATAGATGTCGCCTCCTTGCCTCGGCGTCTAGTTGTGAGGTTGGCTGGCGAACTGCGTGCGTCAATTGAAACGCTTGTGTCGTACCTTGAACTGGCTCCGCAAGCATCCCCGCTTCGTGCGAGGAAGTCGAACGTCAAGCCCACAGCACCTGAGAAGGTGTCATTCGAACAGGTCCTGCGAGATGCCGGTGTGGATGAGCAGTTCATATCGAACCTCCTCCGCGACGAGTAGCGATGGACCCCATAGAACTGGCTCGGCAACATGCAAGGCGGTTGCATGATGAAGCAGTTCAGCGGGGACAGCACCGGTGGTCCCCATATCAGTTCGTAGTCGGGATCGCTAAAGACCTTGGCATCCGCGTGCAGCCCTGCGTGTCAGGTGCCGCCATGCTTGATGGCGGTCGAGCATTCTTTGACCCTGACATCCCTGCCATCCTCCATGAAACAGCAGGAACCGCATTCGACCAAGCGTTTCTGGTAGCCCATGAAATCGGGCATTCCCAGCTTGGCGACGGTGAAGAGGACGTCGAGCCAGCGGTTAACGTCGACCCTGCGCGAACAGCGGAAGCTGCGCCCGTCGGGATGGATCGTGTCGTCGACTATAGCCGCAGGCAGCGACGTGAGGTCCAGATGGACCTGTTTGCGCGTGAGCTTCTCGTTCCTCGACCCGTGGTTGTGGAGCTCCATGTGGATCAGGGTCAGACATGCTCCGCGATTGCACAACGCCTAGGGGCGCCGTTTGAGGTCGTTGCTCAGCAGATGCTCGATGCCTTGCTGCTTCCCGCTATACCCACCGCCGCTGCCGCCGCCCCCGTTGAGATTCCGCTGAACGAGAAGCAGCGAACCGCCGCCCTACACCGAGGGTCTGCGTTTCTCCTTCAAGCCGGGCCTGGTACTGGCAAGACGCGCACGCTGGTAGCCCGCGTCGAAAGCCTACTCGACGAGGGGGTTGACCCAAGGCGCATCCTCCTTCTGACCTTCTCGAACAAGGCGGCGGGAGAGATGGCGGAGCGAATTGCGCAGAAACGTCCTGCCGACGCTGCCGCACTGTGCATCGGCACCTTCCACAGCTTTGGCTTGGACATCCTCCGACGCTTCAACGATCGGTGTGGATTGCCGGCCGATCCCCATCTGATGGACAGGACCGAAGCTGTCGAGCTTCTCGAGAACGAGTTCCCGCGGCTCGGCCTGACCCACTACCGCAACGTTTACGACCCTTCGCAGACGGTCGCTGACATCCTCGCTGTGGTGTCACGCGCCAAAGACGAGGTCGTCGATGCTGCCGGGTATCAGGCTCTGGCCGGTGCGATGCGCGCGGCGGCAACTGACCAAAGCGCTGTGGAGGCTGCAGAGAAGGCTGCAGAGGTCGCCAAGGTCTATGCGCGCTATGAAGAACTGAAGGCAGCCACCCAGCGTGTGGACTTCGGTGATTTGGTCATGCGCCCTGTGCTGCTCCTGGAAAGCGACGAAGCAGTTCGAGTTCAACTGCAGAGTGACTATGACCACATCCTGGTCGACGAGTACCAGGACGTGAACCGCAGCAGCGTGCGGCTCCTGGCGGCATTGAAGCCCACGGGCATCAACTTGTGGGTAGTTGGAGACGCCAAGCAGTCCATCTACCGGTTTCGCGGAGCCTCCTCGTTCAACATGTCCCGCTTCGGCCGGGAAGATTTTCCTGGCGCGGTACGCGACGGCCTAGAAGTCAACTACCGCTCCACTTCGGAAGTGGTCACTGCTTTCTCGACTTTTGCGAAGGGTATGTCCGCTGCCGACGACGACAAGAAGGCGCTTGAGGCGGATCGAGGGCCGAGTGGCAGCTTGCCAGAGCTCATCACGGTGGGCGGCACTGCTTTGGTCACGCCAGCAATCGCCGACGGCATCAAAAAGATGCTGGACGACGGCTATCGGTATTGCGACCAAGCGATCCTCTGCCGTGGAAACGACCGTCTGTCTTCTATCGGGCAAGAACTCGAACGCGCAGGCATCCCGGTGCTCTTCCTGGGGAGCCTATTCGAGCGGCCAGAGGTGAAGGACCTGGTGGCGGTGCTGACGCTCCTCATCGACCGTCGCGCGATGGGGTTGATTCGAACCGCCTGCTGGCCGGAATTTGCCATGGGCTTGGAGGACGCCGTTCGTGTCTTCGAGCATCTACGGGGCACCAACGCGGAGCCGGGCGCCTGGGGCATTGGTCCACCAACTGACATGACAGATGGTGGCCAGGCCGCGCTGTCGGCGCTCCATGCCGCACTCATTGGTTTCGATGCAACTTCGCAGCCATGGACTGTGCTGGCGACCCTGCTGCTGGATCGCACCCGACAGGCCGCCCGCATTGCCTCGGCAACGAGTGTGGCTGAGCAGGCCCAAGGCATCGCGATTTGGCAGTTCATGAACTTCGTAAGGGTACAGCCAAAAGGGCAAGGCCTCCCCATCCAAAGACTTGCCGACAGGGTCAGGAGGCTGCTGCGCCTCCGAGACGACAGAGACTTGAGGCAACTGCCCGCGGCAGCCCAAGGTATCGACGCAGTCCGCCTCATGACGATCCACGGCTCGAAGGGGCTGGAGTTCCCGGTGGTGCACATTGCCGGCGTCAACAAGGACTCTATCCCAGGGTCTCTGCGGATGCCAAAGTGTCCTCCGCCTGCTGGCATGGTCACCGGAGGACAGGGTAGTGCTGAGGAAGTAGCGCGGGCGGCACATAACGAGGAGCAGGAGTGTCTGTTCTACGTCGCAATGTCTCGCGCTCGGAATCGCTTGGCGTTCTATGGGGCGACGGCAACGGCCACGACGAACGGTCGGGCCAGACCGCTTTCGCCGTTCCTGGAGCGAATCGGACCGCTTGACCGGCGCGCGGTGACGCCAGCGACAGTGCTACCACCGGCTCCGGACGACGCGGTCATTCCCGTCGTTTTCGTCGGCACACCCCGGTTTAGCTCTGACCAGGTCGCACTTTACGAGTCCTGTGCTCGGCGGTTTCTCTACACCCATCTGCTTCAGGTAGGCGGCCGTCGCCGGATGAGCTCTTTCATACAGATGCATGAGGCCATTCGAGAGGTCTACCGTGCGGTCGTAGCGCAAGGTAGTGCGCCCACTGGCGAGCTTGACGGCTTGCTCTCGAGGGCATTCGTGACCCATGGTTTGAACGACCACGGCTACGTCGACGACTATCGGTCGATTGCCATGGACATGCTCCGGTACTTCCTGGAGTCCAGAGCCGGTGCAGTGATCGAGGCACCGACCGCGCTCCGCATTTCGTTCGACAACCATGTGGTGGAGGTCAGGCCGGACGAAGTCCTTGTTCGAGATGGCGTTCGCACATTGCGCAGGGTGAAAACCGGCCACGCGCCCCGCGACGACGGTAACGATGTAGGAGTGGCCGCGTTCCTGCTGGCATCTCAGGCCGCCTTTCCAGACGCTCGCGTCGAACTCGTGTATCTGGCTGATGCCGAATCCAAACCGCTGACCATCTCTGCCAGGGTGCTGAGCAACCGCCAGGGCAAACTGAGTGACATCTTCCGTAGCATTCGGGCCGGCCAGTTCAGAGCAGACGTGTCGGACCCCGCCGTCTGCCCCAACTGCCCGGCCTTTTTCGTATGCGGCGCTGTGCCGTCAGGCACGCTGTCGAAAAATTTTTGAAAAAATTTTACCGGCGAAGGCTGGTGGGTTCGATTAGGGAGTTGTAGGCGAGAAAAACCTCGCCTCAACAACCGAAAGGACCATATGACCCCCCCTGATTTCGACGACGTTGGCGAGGCGATCCGTGAGGGCCGCCCCCTGAAGGCAGCCGCTGCTTACCGCATCCGCTTCGGCCTGGAAGGTCTGACCTTCCGCAACATTGATGTGCCGGACCCGGTTCCCACCGGTCGGCAGATTCTCGATAGCGCGGGCCTCGACCGCCGCGCGGACTACCTGCTCTTTGCACTCCTGGACTCGGGCGATTTCGAGGACATCCGGCTCGACGAGACGGTGGACTTGCGCGGCAAGGGCGCTGAGCGCTTCATCGCGTTCAAGTCCGACCGCGACTTCAAGTTCAAGCTGAACGACCGCCAGATGGCCTGGGGCCATGCAGAACTGCGGGGTAGCGTACTGTACGACTTGGCAGACCCTTCTCCCGAGGAGGCTGTCTTCCTCGAAGTGCGGGGGGGCGAGGACCGTCTCATCGAGCCGGACGATCGGATCAACCTCGATGAGCCCGGCATCGAGCGCTTCATCACTGCCCTGCGGCCGCACAAGGGGTACGTCATCACGGTCAATGCCGTCGATGAAACGGTGCCGGACAAGCATGTCACCTTCGAACAGGTCGTGAAGCTGTCTCATCCGAACGCTCCGGCTGAGACCAACGTCAAGTTCTCCATGACGTATCGCAATGCGGCCTCGCACCCCCACGCCGGTGAACTCGGGGAGGGCGGCTCTGTGGAAGTCAAGAAGCATGGGACCATCTTCAATGTCACGCGAACTGTTCAGTCTTAATCCCGACCTGGCCCGCCTGCGGTCCGAGGGGTATTTCGTCCGCATCCAGGGCAGCCTCCTGGTGATGCGGGAGGTCCCCTACGTCGATGCTCAGCGCCGCGTGCGTACCGGCACGCTGGTGTCTCCCTTGGACCTGGCCGGAGATCGTACCCGCAAGCCGGAAAATCACGTGATCCATTGGGACGGTGACTTTCCGTGCAACGCGGATGGGACCCCCTTGCCTGCGATTTCGCATCAGTCACCCAACACTGACCTGGGCCACGGACTCACGGCACGGCACAGCTTCTCCAACAAGCCTCCCGAGGGCTATGCGGACTACTACGCCAAGATGTCTACCTACGCGACCATCTTGGCGGGGCCTGCCGCCGTCCTGCAGCCCGGCATCAGCCCTCGGTTGATCCGTGGTGCTGATGATGAAGACGAATTCAGCGTGTTCAACTACCTCGACACCGCCTCGAGCCGGGTTGGCCTGGGCGCGCTTGCCAGCAAGCTGGAAAACGAGGTGGTGGGTATCCTGGGCGCCGGCGGCACTGGAGGCTACATCCTTGACCTGGTGGCCAAGACGCCGGTGAAGGAAATCCGCTTGTTCGACGACGATGAGTTCCTGTTGCACAACGCGTTCCGCGCACCCGGAGCGCCGTCGCTGGAAGAGTTGCGTGACGCCCCAAAGAAGGTGCACTACCTGAGGGGCATCTACGAGCGGATGCACCGCGGCATCGTGGCGCACCCGGTGAAGCTGAAGGCGGAGACGCTGGGTCTGCTTGATGGCATCACGTTTGCGTTCATCAGCATGGACGCCGGTGAGGAAAAGCGGGCCGTAGTTGCGAAGCTGGAAGCCCTGGGCGTGTCGTTCATCGACGTCGGGATGGGGCTGGAACTGTCGTCCAATGGCAGCCTTGGGGGCATCCTGCGGGTGACGACGAGCACGCCGGCGAAGCGCGATCATATCCACGCCGGTCGCATCTCCTTTGAGGGCGGTGGCGGTCAGGACGTCTACGCGTCCAACATCCAGGTGGCGGACCTGAACGCCCTGAATGCCTGTTTGGCGGTCGTGAGGTGGAAGAAGCTCCGCGAGTTCTACCGCGATCTGGAGAACGAGCACCACAGCACGTACACGACCGATGGCGGCATGCTGCTCAATGGAGACCAGTCATGATGCGCCACCAGACCCTAGAGCATCGCTTCGTCCGCAACGTTCCGCGCGAGCTGGACCCGGGCGTGTTGTACATCTCGATGGACTACGCGACTGCGGTTCACTCGTGCTGCTGTGGTTGCGGCGACCGCGTGGTGACGCCGTTCACACCCACCGACTGGCGCATGACGTTTGACGGCGAATCCATCTCGCTTAAACCGTCCGTGGGCAACTGGAACCAGAAGTGCCGGTCCCATTACGTGATCCAGCATAGCCGGGTTTTGGAGGCCGGCCCTTGGTCGGAGGCACAGGTCGAAGCGGAGCGCCGCCGAGACAAGAAGGCCAAAGCTGCGCACTACAGCAAGCCGAGGAGTGACCAGCCTGAGGCTACGTTGCCAGCGGAGGAGCCCGTGACCAACACCGCGACTCAGGCGAAGGCTCGCCATCCGCTCAGCCTCTGGTTGCGCCTGAAATCGTGGCTGACGGGATAACAGCCAACGACAGCGGTGTTGCCGCCGTTCGTGAAGGTGAAGTTGCGTATATCGGGCACGCGGACATACAGTCCCTTCACGCCTAACGTGTCCCTCGTCTGCGATGAGCAAGTCGAACGTGCCGCGCGGCAGATACCGCTTCACGTATTCCGAGGGTTGGTAGCCGCCTTCACCGAAGCCGAACTCCATGTTCGCCATGGCCCGCTCCATGCGGTGCGCCTGGCGGTCGGAGAAGACCAGCTTCCCGCTCCCGTCCATCAGGTTGATGAAGTTGTGCAGCTTGTCGCCGAGCATCGAGGCCAGAAAGCCGTCCCCGAAGGTCTTCATCAGGCGCTGCGCGGTGGCCTCGCCGATGGTCGGAATGCGCTTCAGGGCGCGCAGCACGGCCGAGGATTGATCGCTGCCCGACAGCGCTCGCGGGCGCATCAGCGTCCACAGCGCGCCGCCGCAGCCGCTGCACTTGCGGCGGAACTCTTCCGCCTCCAGCTCTTGAGCACTGAGCGGCTCACCATCCAGGTTGGTGACGACCTCCCCGCAGTGCGGACAGGCCCCCACGGTGCCGAGACGGGTGCGCTTGTGGACGAAGGCGGGTTTCCAGTGGAACCCCATCCTCATGCGGACACGACCGAGGACGAAAAACTCCTGCGCCGACGAAGGCACGCCGAGCTGTTCGCGCAGCTTGATCAGCTTGAGCAGCGTGTCCGGGCCATTGAGCACCCAGACCTTCGCGCCCGCGACAGTGTCGAGAATCTCCCGGCGCCACTTGTAGACCAGGTGCGGCGGTGAGAGAACCAGCGTGCGGCGGTAGCCTTCGGCATGCAGGACCGCGGCCAGCGCAATGCCGATCGTGGTCTTGCCGGTGCCCATCTCGCCGTTGACGAAGACGGCCCGCTCGCCCTGGTTGACGAGCAGTTCCGAGGCCGCATGCACGACCTCGGCCTGGGCGGGGAACAACTGGCGTTTGAGCCCGGCCAGCACCAGTTGCCGGTGCGGGCGCGGCGTGCCGTCGTAGACAGGCGGGTTCGCCCGGTTGAGGGATTCCAGCAGTTCGTCCCCGAACTCGGAGACGAAATCCTGGAGGCTCATGGACAGCTCGGACGGTTCCTGTTCGAGCAGATCCCCCTCGGGAGACGAGGTATCGGCGGCCGGGGCCGCTTCGGTGGCTTGCGTGTTCATGGTGATGCTCCAAAAGAAACGGGGCATGCACCACTCCCCAAGGGGCGGTGACATGCCCCAGGTGGGAGAAAAGGTCGGCGCGCGGCCGACCGTGGTTGGACAATGCGGGCACTGGCGGCCCGCCGTGAGACCGTGAGGTCAGTGCTCGTGTGGCAGTTCGATACGGGTGACGCTGCGATCAGCCGCGGTGAAGATGTGGATGCTCAGGTCACGGGTGATGACGTAGAACGAGTCGAGGCGTCCGCCGGACTTCAGTGCAGCGTTGTTCTGCACCCATCGGCGATCCTCGACGTCGCCCCAGTCGCCGCGCATGTGGCGCTCGAAACTGGGCATGGGATCAAGCCAGCCTTCGTCCATGAGGCGCTCGACGCCTTCGCTGAACTCCAGCGCTCCGATCTCGAATAGCCGCTTGCGACGGTGCCAGCCTTGCGGAGGCGATGACATGGCGATTCCTTCGCTGGTTGGAAAAGATCAGTACTCGCTGGGTAGCAGCACCGTGGTGACGCTGCGATCCCATTCGGTGATGACCCAGACCTTGAGGTCCGGGCCGACCTCGTAGGCCGAGAACAGGCGATCCTCGCCCGACTTCAGCGCGGCGTCGTTCTGGCGCCGGTCGCTGTCGTCGAGGTCGCCCCAGTCGGCGGACAGATGCCGCAGCAGGTACGGACGGGGATTGAGCTGGCCTTGTTGCACCAGGCTGGCGATGCCCGAGGTCATGACGACCTGGCCGGGGCTGAACCTGGGAAAAGCGTGTTGGACAACGGTGGACATGGAGGTAACTCCTTCAGGAAAAGAGGCACCTCGCCCCATCGGGGCGAGAAACCCCGGTGGGTGGACAGAAAAGAGCGCCGCGGCTGCGGACGTTGGTCGATCAGGTCACCGCCCCTTCCTCGGGCAGTTGCACGACCGTGGTGCCCTGGTCGTCACTGGTGGTGACGATCAGGAACAGCCGCGGCGTGATCTGGAAGCGCGACGTCATGGGAGCGCCTTGCTCCAGCGCGACGTCGTTCATCTGGCGCTCGGCCTCACTGGCCTCTCCCCAGTCGCCGCGCACATGGCGCTGCACGTAGGGCAAGGGGTCGATGAGGCTCTTGCTCGCCAGCCAATGCACCTTCTCGCTCAGCTTGAGCGTGCCTGGTGCGAAGAGCGGCGGAACCTGGGGCTTGCGCCCCTGGAAGATGGACAGCATGGGGATACTCCTTGCGGGTGATGAAGCGCAGGCGGCAAGCCGCCTTCGGGATCAGTGGATGGTGAGAACCTGGCCCAGCGTGGGAGAACTCGGTGTGAGGTCCCAGGCCCGGATCACCGGTACGAACTTGTCCGTGAGGATGCGGATCTCGGCGTGGGAGCCGTCGTCGCGCTGGCGGTACTCCACGGCGGAGGCCTTCTTCTTGAACGTGTCGCCCTTCACGGCCAGGGTGCGGCCGCAGGGTGACTGCACGACACCCGAGATCGCACCGGCCGCGAGGGCCAGTGCCAGGTGCCATTGGGACAAGGCGCGTGCCGGAGCACGCAAGGTCTGCTGGGTCGCGCCCAGGTGGGTCTCGAACGCGGGCCACAGGCCTTTGAGGCGCCGCACTTCGTCGGCGAACTGCTCCGGCTCCATGCTGACCCGGTAGAAATACTCCGGCTCGGCCAGGGCCGTGGGGACCACATACGGCAGCAGCGTCCATTCGGACGGCAGCTCGTCCGGCTCCAACTCGGCCAAGCCGATTTGCAGCAGCCGGGCGCGGGACGCTTTCGCATCGTCGCCCTCCTGGTCGCGTTGCCGGACACGGCGCCCGAACACCACGACCTGCTTGAACTGCTTGTCCACCGCCTGGAACACAGACAGATCCGTGAAATGGCGTGTCAGCCAGCCGACCATCTCCTGATCCAACACGTAGGACGGCAGGATGAAGACCAGGATGCCGCCGTACTGCAGCAGGGGCAGCGTGCGCTGGTAGAAGAGCTTTTCGAGGCGGGCGCGGCCCTTGCCTTCGTAGCCCATGTTGCCGCTGGTGTCCCTTGCGAGATCGCCATACGGCGGGTTGAGCCACAGGAGGCCGAAGGCCTGCCGCGAGATCATGGTTTCCATCAGGTCACCGTGGATGTAGTGATCGACCAGCAGCCGGGCGTGAGCCGCCCGCTCCTGGTCGAACTCGACGGCATAGGCGATGGCCCGCTCAGGCCCGAGGGCGTGGGCGGCCTCGGCGATGGCAACGCCTTCGCCAGCGCAGGGATCAAGGATGCACATCGGCCCGGCATCGGGTGCCAGTGCGCCGAGGGTTCTTTCGAGGGTGGCTTCGTCGGTCGGGTAGTAGCCGTTCTTGGCGAAATTCCGAGCGAGCCTGGGAAACATGAGTGCCATGGGAATCTCCTGGTTGGCGGGGATGAAGGGCGGAAACACGCCAAGGCGTGCCTCCGGGGTGGCGTCAGGCCGCTGCCACTTCCGGCGTCCAGATCCGGGCCGGATAGGGATAGGCGGGGAGCACGCCCTGGCGGATGAGGTCGCCCAGCGCCTCGGTGAGCGCCGGAACGTCGATGGAGAGGCGGAACCCCTGCAGCGGCCCGAGGGCCACGGGCGAGGAGCACAGCATCTGGCGTTCCCGCAGCAGCGACAGGACTGGCGTTTGCCAGTGGTCCAGCAATGGCAGCGGGCACGTGTCCTTGACCAGTTGCCACAGGCGTGACGTGGGATCGGCCGCGGAGCGCGGCAGCAGCGCCAAGGCGCTGGCCGAACTCTTGTCGGGCCGGATGCAGCGCCGGTCGAACAGCCAGAGGTTGACCATCGAGCCGAACAGCGTGCGGCGGTAGCTGCGGGTCAGGCGCTTTTCCAGGCGCTCGACCGAGCCGACGAACACGGGCAGCGAGCCGCCCTGGTCGGTGATGACGTGGAACTGGTCCAGGCCGTCTTCGCTGCGGCCCAGGCTGAGCCGGCCGATGAACTGCTGGACGGCAGTATCGCGGGCCCACACGGACAGAAAGATCAGGTCGCCCTGATCACTGCAGACGCAGGCATCGGACATGAGGTCGGGGCATTCGTCGATGCGGTACAGGGGCTGGTCGGATGAGATGGCAGGCATGGTGGTTTCCTCGATGTGGGGGCGCACCGCCCGCAGGGGCAGTGAATGCCCCGTTAGGGATGAAAAGCGCAGTACCAAAGGCGAATGCCCGGCTGCGCCGCTGGTGACGTCAGGCTCCCAGTTCTGCGAACGAACCATCGGCCTTGTGCTTGACGACGCGATTGCCGACGTTCCCCGCGTAGTCCTTCTGGGCTTCGGTGAACATGCTGCTCGGCACGTCGATGTGGAAATGGCCCAGTACTGCACGGTAGTAGTCCAGGCCGTGGCCGAACGGGTCTTCCTCGTGCAGGTTGCTGTAGAGGAAATCCTCGTCCTCGACCTTCATGGTGTTGTCGATCAGCTCGGCAGGCTTGCGGATCGTCATGAAGAAATAGCGCAGCGGCCGATCCCAGCCGAGCATGACGGTGATGGGAAATCCCTTGTGATGGGTCTCAAAGTAGTGCTGGCTCATGGAGGTGTCCTTGGATGAGCTGGAACAGCACCGCCCGCGTGGGCCAGTGCTGCCCTGGCGGGTGGAAGGAATAGGCTCAGGCCTCGGCGGATGCCGGGTTCAGACGCCGATGTGCGTGGTAGGTGCGAACGCCTTCACGCCAGGCTGCGGACTGCTCTGGTGTGAGATCCAGATAGGACAGCGGGCACGAGTAGTAGTACGGGTGCATGGATTCGTCCAGCGGCTTGTAGCCCCACTGGCCGCCGCTGCATTCGAGCAGGTCGCAGCGGATGTAGCGCAGGGACTGGCCCGGCGAGAGATCACAATGCACGCCTTCGACCTTGGCGGTCATTTCGACCACGGACCACAGCACGTTACCGCGCAGGGTGTGGGCGATGACCGTCGCGCTGACGCGCTCGGTCTCCTGGGGTGCGACGAGTTCCGCGATCAGTTCGGATCGCGGTTGGGACGAGAAGTACCAGCCCATGAGAGGCCTCCTGGAAAGTGGAGCCGGAGGCCTCCCCGTGGGGAAGGCCCCCGGCGGGTGATGGAATGCCGCGTGTGCGGCGATGGAACTCAGTGCGGACTAGGAACCGCAACCGGCTGGGCAACAGCCGAGGGTGATTCCGTGTGAGCAGCAGCCGTTGTCGGCGAGCCACTCCCGGGTTTCCTGCCGTTCGGCAGGTGTTGCGTAGTCCCATTCCTGGGCAGCGATTTCCAGGGCGCGACCGCGCTGGCTTGCTGGCAACCGACTGGCTTGCGCGTCGATCTCCGAGCTGAAAAGCGTGACCCAGTGGTCCCAGGACAGGCCGCAACCGCGCTGGGCGTGCTCGGCGGCCGTCTCGCAGACAGCCTGCCAGGCGGGCTCGTCCAGCGCGGAATGGAATGGGTCGCAAGCGACGGTGGACATGATGGAGACCTCCAAAAAAAGGCCAGGGTCTCCCCGCATGGGTGAAGAACCCCGGCGGGTGGATGAAGGGCGCCGCGGATGCGGCGGCCGCAATCACGCAGGTTGCGGCTCGGACTGGCTCCACTCCTGCGTCTTGAAGTCCAGCGTGTAGCCCAGCTCGCCCAGGCGGGCGATCTGCGCGCGCAGGGCGCGACGGTCGATCGTTGAATCGAGCCGCACGGACTCGCCCAGCGGCCACAGGATGCCGAACAGCGCGGCGTCGCCTTCTTCGGCGCTGCCGGGGGCAGCGGCCGCAGCGGGCGTCGGCGCATCCACGCCGAAGGGCGTGGTATCGACCAGTGGGTCCGTGGACGCCTGCACGGGTGCGGACTTGGCAGGCCTGGATGCTTTGGCCGGCTTGGCCGGCGTTGCCGCTGGCTGCGCCCCTTGCTCTTCATCGAGCGGATCGACTTCCTGCGGGGCGAAGCTGCGGGCCTCGTCGCGGCTCAGTTTGTCGATGCCATTCAGCGTCATGCCGTCGAGGCTGGCCCGGACTTCAAACCGTGCGCCGCCCGCGACCGGGTAGGACTTCGCGAAGATGTAGCGGATGACGAAATCCCCCTCATACTTGCCTTCGGGGTACTGCTCCAGCTCCGCGTCCTTGACGGCGAACTCGCCGATGGGAGTGGTCAGGCGACCAACGGTGAACGGGCCGTTCTTGCCGCGGATGGTCCGCAACGTGAGCTGGCCCGGGACGACGATGGGCAGGACGGATCTCGTAGGTGCCGATGTGGCGTCCATGATGGTTCTCCTTGGGAATAGGAATGAGGCAAGGCCCCGTGAGGGGCCATGCCGGATCAGAACGACTCGGCCATCGCCGGCTCGTGCTCTTCGATGTCGCCTGCGGGCTCGCGCTCGATGGGATCGGCCGCGGTGCCGGCGGTAGCTTCCGCTTCGGACGCGGGTGCGTCGTCGGGCTGCTGCGCTTCGCCGGTATCGGGAGTGAGCGGATAGACCTTCTTGCCATCGATCTTGATCAGGCCGATGTGGATCAGGTTGGATTTCAGGTCCGCGGCTGGTTTTCCCGCATCCTCGCCCTTGGTACGGATGTACGGATCCACCTTCATGTCGTTCAGCTTGAAGCCGATCAACACTTTGCGGTCCCCTTCGATGGCCTGTACGCACCGGCGAACCAGGTGCTCGGCCTCAGGGGTAGCGACGATGGTGTCGAAGTACCGATATTCCGGCTCCCCGACAGGCCCGGACAGTGCAGCGATCTTGCATGCGAGGAACGGGTCACCGTCCGGGGGACTGACGTCCTTCGCGCGGCTGAGGTAGCCGATGCCACGGGTGATCAACTCGTGTTGCTCGATCGAAGCCAGTTCGGCCCGGTCGATCAACTCGACCTTGAGCAGGCGCGCCTTGAGGCCAGCGGCCGGCTTGCCGGCGTACTCGCCTTTGTCACCGATGTATGCGTCGCCCCAGAGGTCTCCGAGGCGGAAGCGCACCAGCGGGCGCTGCTTGGGATCGTCAACGCCGATGTAGCGTTCGACCAGCTTCTTGGCCTCGGCACCCGAGACCTTGACATCGAAGTAGCGGTACTTGGGATCCTTGGCGGAACCCACCAATGCGGCGATCTTGCATGCCAGGAAAGGCTGCCCCCGCCGACCGGGCTTGGGCGGAACATTGCGGGCACGGTGGATGTAGCCGATGCCCGCGGTATGGATGTCGAAATACGATTTCTCGTTGGACGTAGTGCTCATGGTGAGTCTCCATTGGAACGAGCGGAGACACACCGGCCCACGCATGCGGGGAAAGGTGCGTAACCCCGCGGTGGGTTGATAAGGCGAAAGCATCCGCCACCAGGACTGGTGGCCGCTCGCGGACGGATGCGGAGCGAGCTGGGTGATCAACGCGGCGGAACCGCGCCGTAGCCTCGAAGATCGTGGCTACCTGGGATGCTGCTGACGGCTGTCAGCAAGGCATGGGGGCAGCATGGGCGGGGCTCGCGCGTGCGGCAGCAATCAATCCGCATCCGGGCATTTCCGTTTGTCTGTGCAGCACCTCCCGGAGTCGGCGTGGGTGACAAGGTGTGAGCAGCCTGTTGCTGACGGCCTTCCTGATGACACCGCAGAGCAGTTGCAGACGTTCGGCGTGGCGGGTGAGACTTCGGAAATCGATCGTACTGATCTCCGGATCAGTGCCTGGCTACGCTCGTATGTATGTCCACCCCGCTTGCTGCATGAGGGCGATCTCCAGCACGGCTGGGCCGCTCAGCACCTGCAGCGGCTCCCGGTTTTCCCTCTTGGTCCGCGCCAGGGTGTTGGGACATACCCAGGTGATCGAGTCAAGCTCCCCGTGCGCGGTATCCAGGGCGGCGGCGACGGCCTGGGCGTTGACGACGATGCGCACGTCGGCATCCGGCGCGCCGCGCCTGAGGTTCGCCGCGTTGTTGCGAGCGCGCTCCAGCGCTGTCGCGGTAGGCGCGTGGAGGATCACTTTCAACACCAGAGGACGGTTGTTTTGGTTCATGGTCGCAAAATCCGTTGGAGTCTGGTTCAGGTACGAAGCTGCTGCGCTGCCGACTTCAGCGCACTTTGCAGCATCTCCTCGATGGAGGGGTGGTAGAAGGGCATCGCCAGCAAGTCGCTCACGGTCTGCTTCGCATGGATCGCCCAAGCGAGCTGATGCGCCAAATGCTCACCCTTCGTGAGCAGCATGCTGGCACCCAGCACCAGGCCCGTGTCGCGCGCGGCATAGACCCGCAGCAGGTTCTCCGGTGCGCCGAGCACCTTGGAGCGACCGTTGCCACTGCCCTCGGCGATGCCGACAACGGCGCCCTGCTGTGTCGCGGCGTCGTGCTGCAGGCCCACCGCACACACGTCCGGGTCGGTGAACAGAATCGAGATCGGGACGCTCCGCGCTGGTGCCTGCCATGCTTGGCCGCGCAGGCATGCCAGAGCGGCCTGTGCGGCCATCTGGCCTTCGTCCGCCGCCTCGTGCATCAAGGGACGATCAGGCTGCACGTCCCCCGCAAAGAACACTGGCGCATCCGATGCCCGCATGGTGACGGTGTCGATGACAGGCCTGCCGGATCCGTCCAATGGAATGCCGGCCGCCGCCAGATCCAGCGCCTCGGTGTTGGGCTGCCGCCCCGTGACGACCAGCAGGCGATCCACGAAAGCCTGCCGCTCGCCAGCGCGCATGCTCACCTTGCCACTCTCCAGGCCGATATCGACGGAGGTACCTAGCCACATCGGAAACTCTTCAACGAACCGTGAAAATGCACGCTTCTGAATCTCGGGATCCTGGATGCCGCCAATGACGCCCCTCTGATCGGCCGCGACCACCTGTACACCCAGCCGCGACAACGCGAGCCCAAGCTCCAAACCGATCGCGCCCAGGCCCAGTATGCCCAGGGTTTGCGGCAGCTCCGCCAGCTCGAAAAGGCTGTCGGTGGTCAGGATGTGCGAGGCTATCGCATCGAGCGCCTTAGGTACAACCGGGTGAGAGCCTGTTGCCACGATAAACGCGCCAGCCTCAATGCGGTGGCCGCCGGCCTCCACTACGCCTGGGGCGATGAAGCGCGCCTCCGCCATGATCAAGTTGCCACTGGCCGCATCGCGCGTGCGTTGCGCTGCCGCTCCGGCCAGCACATCGCGCGTTTGGCGTGCGTGCGCCCAAAGGGCCTGAGGTCCTTCAGAGGAGAGTACAGCCCCTGCTGGCAGTTGCATCGCAGTTCGCCACCGCATACCAGCGTGCAGTGCTGCCTTCGACGGCATACAACCTACACGCGCACATGTCGTTCCTAAAGGCCCGCGATCGATCAATATTACCTGCTGGCCGGCATTCTTCAACTCTTGAAAAGCTCTAATTCCTGCGGTCCCTGCGCCGATTACTACAGCATCAACGTTCATTTTCTGCATTTAACCTCTCCAAACGACTTCCAATGGAAAAAATACCAACCGAGTTTTTGAGAAGGCTAGCACGACCGTCATGCAATCTCGCATGAATTTTCAAGATCGCATGCGATAGCCCTGATCCAAAAAATTCTCATTCATAGTCAGTCGAACTGACTTAGATAAAACTCTCACGTGCACAGCGCTTGATAAATCGACAATTCGATGCACTTACTCCATGTTGAGTCCAGCCGCTTTTACAAGAGTACGCCAACTCTCTATTTCTGCATCAATCATTCGTTCGGTATCAATACCGTTTCTGAACCTTGGCATCGCTCCGGCAAAGGCTATGCCAGTCGACACCTCAGGCGACTCGAGAGCCAAGCGAATCTCAGTTTCAATCCTCTTTACAACTACCAAGGGTGTTCCCGTCGGCACCAGAATTGCATACCAAGGCGTAACTACTGCCTTGGGATATCCCGCTTCTCCCATGGTCGGCACACTCGGGAATTCTTGCGTACGAGTCTCTCCAACAACTGCCAACACTTTGATTTTCTTTGACTTGGCCAATGAAATTGCCAAGGAGGAAGGCATATAAGCTGCAGACAACTGACCAGAAAGCAGATCGGGAATAATTGGCGGGGCGCCCTTATATGGAACAGCAACAACTCTTATGCCTGCGACATGCTTGAAAAGCTCAAACCCTAAGTGCGGCGTAGAACCAACTCCCGCATGGCCGTAACTTAGTTCATCGGGCTTTGATTTTGCCAATTTCACATATTCATCGACACTGGAAATTGGCGACGATGCTGGAACCACCAGATAATTGGGAGATACCGCAAATTGAGCGACAGGGACAAAATCCTTCTTAAGATCTGTGCGAATAGCAGGCATGAGAGCCATGTTGGCCGCATTACTTGTCGTCGCTATTAACCATGTGTATCCGTCCGCCGGCGCACGCGCAACGTACTCCGTTCCTATACTGCTACCACCTCCCGGCTTGGGCTCGACAACAAAAGGAACCCCCATTTGCTTACTGAGTTTATTGGTTAGTAATCTAGATATATTGTCAACTATGCCACCAGCAGCATATGGATTAATTACATGGATAGGCCTCGTTGGAAACACTTCTTCAGCTCTTGACGGATGACTGGCAAGTGCAGAAAGTACCAATAACGGCGCCACCAAACTAGAAAATATTTTCAAGACCGTCTCCATTTCGTATATATTGACAACATCTCGCCCTCTTGAGGACGCGAAGGTGCGAACGCTCGCGCGATGCAATCTACAATGCAAGCAACGGTTGTTGAATCGATTTTTTCCGAACGCGTCGTTTGGAAATACCGAAGGCGCGGTGGGAGTTTCATCTGATCAATTTGTCATTGAAGTACGGCTCGCTAACGCATGGGTTGACCAAGCTGTCTATTAATATTTGATATTTCCAGCGCTCGCTACTTTCCGCCGCGCATGAGCATCAGTGCCGCCACGGCGACACAGGTGATGGAGAAAATCCGCTGCAGCATCCGGGCGGGAATCCTGGGCGCCAGGACGCGACCACCCGTCATGCCCGCCAGCGCGGCGAGGACAAAGGCCCATGCCGGTGCGCCGAGGGCCAGGCCCTGGCTCCAGGCGATGGAGACTGTCACGGCGGACAGCAGCGCAATCACCATCAGGGAAGTGGCCACGATGCTGTGCATCTTCAGTTCGGTGAAGTGCGCCAGGGCCGGCACGATGATGAAGCCGCCGCCGACCCCCAGCATCCCGGTGGCCAGGCCCGAGACGACGCCAACGCTGCCGAGCGTGGCGGCGGTCCGCAGGTTCCACACGAAGCGCCCCGTTTCCCGGGAGATCCTGCATGCCCGGGCGGGCTCCATGGGCGGCCCGCCGTTTTCCGGCGTGCGCCGCGAGGACAGGAACATGCGGTAGGCGACCACCAGCATGACGGCGACGAACACATGGTTCAACTCCCGCGAAGGCATCCAGTGGGCCAGCCGGATGCCCAGTGGCGCCGTCAGCGCGCCGGCGCCCGCGAGCAGCATCGCTGCCTTGTACCGGACGATGCCCTCGCGCAAGCCCTGCAGCGCGCCCACAAGCGCCGCAGCGCCCACGGCCACCAGCGCCACGGGCGCGGCCTGGCGCATGCCCATTCCCAGGCCGAACACCAACGCCGGCACCGCGAAGATGCCGCCGCCCGCGCCGGTCAGGCCTAGCACGGCGCCAATCACCAGGCCCAGCAACGCCCCTATGAGCATCATGTGTCCTTGGCAACCGCGGCCATTGCGCTGCGGGGGGGTGGAAGCTGCTTCGACAGGCTCATCAGCGCGGTCCGAGCACTTCGTTCATGGCGGTGCCCTGGGGCATGCCGTTGTATTTCTTGAGTACGTCGCCCTCTCGCACCACGATGCCCGGCGTACCCCGAAAGCCAGTCTCCAGCATCAGCACCTGGTGCTCATCGAGAATCTTTCGCACATCAGCGGGAACGCTCTTGGCGGACTTGATGCCGCCCTTGTCGAAGTTCCTTTCGTTTTCGAGAAGCGCGGCTGCCGGGTCAGACGCGCCCAGGATCGCTGCCGCCTTGGTCGGGCTGTCCTCCTTGATGATCCCGACCATGATGTGCCGCAACTGCACCTTGCCGGCATCGACCCAGGGGCGCGCGGCCTCCCAGAAGCGGTGGCAATAGGGGCAGTTCGCGTCACTGAAGGTGTAGACGACGCGGGGCGCATCGGCCTTGCCGTCCCGCACCCACTTCGACGATTCGAGCCGTGCCCAGGTCTTGTCGCTTATCGGCTTGGCGGCCAGTTTCTCCAGGGACGCCTCGTCGAGCGGCTCGCCCTTGCTGTCCAAGCGTGTGCCGAGGATGGCATTGCCATCGCTCGTCACGTAGACGGCGATCGGCCGGTCGCCTGCGACGGCGGCGAACGCGCGCAGGCCGCCCCCCACCTTGAACTCCTGCATGACGGTCAGGCCCTGCTTCTCCAGCGCCTTGACCGCGGGCGGGTAGTCGGCGGCTTGTGCCTGGCTGACGGTGGCCAATAGCATGAAGCTGGCCGCGGCAAAGGAAAAGCGTGAACGCTGTGGAAACATGGCTACTCCGTGTCGGTGTTGGTTCGGTGCGAAGAGAGGACGTTGCGCAAGAGGGTGTGCTTGAGGCTGGCTTTGGTAAGTTCCCCCAGATGGGTGTCCACAAGCCGCCCTTGGTCATCGAAGAACAAGGTGGTCGGCAAACCGCGGGTGCCCAGCGTCTGCATGGCCTTGGATGAAGGGTCCACCAGCACGTCTTTGAACGTCAGATCCTCCCGTTCCAGGAACGTGCGTGCCTGCTGCGCGCGCTCCCCCTGATTGACCATGACGAATGCGACGTCGGGGAACTCTGTCTGCGCCTGATGGAGAACGGGCATCTCGCGGCGGCATGGCGGGCACCAGCTGGCCCAAAGATTGAGCACCACGGGCCGGCCGGCGTAAGCGGCGTTCAGGGTGATAGGACGCTCGTCCAGTGTGGACAGCTCCAGTGCAGGCAGGGGTGGCGCGGAGCGCTGCATCAGCGTGAGCGTGCTGCCCGCAGCTAGCCAGATCAGCACGCCCACGGTGGCACCTGCCAGCACGGGCGCGCGCTGCGCCCGGGCGGCACGGGTCTTCCACAAGATCAGTGCGAGCGCCGCCAGCACGCCAATCCACCAGGTGAAGCCGCCATCGCCGATAGAGAGCATGGACAGCGGTGCTGCCGCATACTCGTCCCACCACTGGGCGATGTATCCCAGGCGAGCGGCCACCGCGCCCCAAAGGACTGCATCGAGGATGAGTCCATCCACCGCCTTCGGGGTGATGTCGGGTCGCCGCCTGGCGAAAACGCGAGCCACGATCCAGGCAACGATCACCGCCGCGAGGACCGCGATGACGGAGAAGGAATAGGGTCCGATGCCGATCACGTCGCCCCCGCCGAATCCAGACGGCCGAGGAAGGCGCGGGCGTCGATCTCACCCACCATGCGCAAGTCCCGCCGCTCTGCCCCGTCAGGCCCAACGAGGAGCATCGTGGGTGGGCCCATGACCCCCCAGCGCCTGAGCAGCGCCTGGTCCGTCGCATCGTTGCGCGTCACGTCGGGACGCACCACCTGCATGCGGGCGAGCCGGGCCGCAACGACGGGATCGCCGAACACCTCGCGCTCGATCACATGGCAGCTCACGCACCAGTCGGCATAGAAGTCGATCAAGGTCCATTGGTCACGCGATGCCGCCAGTGCCAGGAGCCTGTCCACGTCCCCGGTCGATTTCGCTTGGACGTAGGTGACCTTGGACGGTGAAGGCGCTGTCGCCGCGGATGCGCTGCGAAGGTGCGTGAGCGGCTGCAGCGCGGATTCGCCACCCGATGCCGCGCCGACCAGCATCAGGACGGCCCAGAGGCCAGCGAAGGCGGCGCCAGAGCGCAGCGTCCACGCCAGCCGGTGACGCGCCGCGACGGCTTGGCCCCACGCGACCAGCCCGACCGCGATCGACAGAACCCAGGTACCCCAAAGCACCAGGTTCACCGTGGCGGGCAGAAAGCGCGCCAGCATCATGACCGCCATGCCGACCATGACGTAGCCGAACGCGACGCGGACCCTGTCCATCCAGGCGCCGGGACGCGGCAGCACCCGGGCGCCGAAGACGGCGATGGCCAGCAGGGGCAGCCCCATGCCCAGGCCCAGCGCGAACAATGCCAGGCCGCCGTAGACGGCGCTGCCGGTCTGCCCGATGTACAGCAGCGCGCCCGCCAGCGGAGCGGTCATGCACGGGCCGACCAGAAGCGCCGAGAGGAAACCCAGCGCTGCGGCACCCGGGATGCTGCCTCCCGAACGCTCTCTGCCGGCGGATTCGACGCGGTTCATCAGGGCCGAGGGCAGCCGCAGATCGAACTGGCCGAACAGCGAACTGGCTAGGATCAGAAACAGGGCCGCGAAGGCCCCCAGTAGCCAGGGAGACTGCAGGGTGGCCTGGAGATTGGCACCGGCCAGGCCCGCCGCTACGCCCACGGCCGCGTAGGTGCCGGCCATCGCCACGACGTAGGACAACGAAAGGACAAGCGCGCGCCTGGGTTTGGCCCGGCTGCCCACCACCATGGTGGAGACGATGGGAATCATCGGCAGCGTGCAGGGCGTGAACGCGAGCAGCAGGCCGAAGCCGAAGAACAGCAAGGTGCCCCAGACAGGCCCCAGCGTGGCCAGCCGCTGCGCCGCGACTTGATCCTCGGCGATGCCGCCCGCGGCCACATTGCCGCCAGCGGGCGTGGCGGCCGCTGGGCTCACCGTGGGCTGGGGTGACGCTGCAGCCGCCGTCGGGCTACCCGCCGCCGGGAGGTCCAGCTTGACCGTCTGCGGTGGATAGCAGATGCCGGCTTCGGCGCATCCTTGCCAGTGCAGGGTCACAGGACCCGCTGTCGCTGCCGGGAAATGCAGTCGCAGCGCATCGCCCTTGTAGATCTCCGTGTCGCCGAAGAATTCATCGTGCTTGGATGCTCCGGGCGGAAGCGTGGTGCTGGTTTCACGGCCTTGCCCATCCACCAGCTTGAGCGAATGGCGATAGACATAGTAGCCCTCCGCAACGTGCGCCTGCACGGACAGTGCGTCGTCATGTGGCTGCACGGCCTCCAGCTTGAACACGTCGGCCACGTCCAGAAACTGAACCTCGCTGCGGGCCCAAGGAAGCAGGCTGTTGCTCGCCAAGGCACTGCCCAGGGTCAGGCAGCCCAACAGGAATGCCGCGAAAACGCGCCGATACAAGGACAACTCCAAATCCTCCAGCTAGGTTGATCCTGGATGATGAATTGACCCGATTAAGTGAAACTAAAGCGATACAGCGCGAGTATGGACATTCCTGCAATATCGGATTTCACCCTGGATTTGCCTTAACAATGAGGGATCTAGATTGCGCGAGGCGCACCGAATATGCGGGTATTGCTGGTAGAAGACGATGAATTGATCGGCAGGGGAATTGTTGCAGGGCTGCGGCAGCATGGCATCGCTGTTGCTCACGTCGGCACGGCACAAGAGGCGCAGTCAATCCATGCCGAAGAGAGCTATCACGCGCTCGTGCTCGACCTCGGACTGCCCGATCAGGACGGCATGGATCTTCTGGCCAGCATACGGGCCGTCGAGCCCCAGTTGCCCGTATTGATCCTCACGGCGCGCGATGCTATCGAGCACAAGTTGAATGGGTTGCATAAAGGGGCTGACGACTACATGGTCAAGCCTTTTGATCTGCGGGAACTGGCGGCGCGCCTGCATGCGCTGGTCAGGCGCACATTGGGGCGTGCTACGCAGGTCATCACGGCCGGTCCGCTGCGCGTAGAACCAGCGAGCGGCCTCGCCTGGTTCGAGGACAACTCGGTCACGCTGTCCCGCAGGGAGGTGGATCTTCTGGCGCACTTGGCCAATGCCGATGGCCGATGGGTTTCTTCAGATGCACTCAATGATCGCCTGTACGGCTTGGGTGAAGAAATCAGCAGCAACGCACTCAACGTACACATCCACAACATCCGCCGCAAGCTTGGGGCCGAGGCGATCGAGACAGCGCGTGGGCTCGGCTATCGACTGGGATGGAGATTGGTGCCATGAGCCTGCGACTTCGCGCCGTCCTCATTGCGGGGGTCGCTCTGATGGTGCTATGGGTAGCCGCAGCAGGTCTCATGATGCGCAGCGTCCACGCGAATCTGGACCGGACCCTCGACGGGCGGCTCGCTATGTCCGCGCGCATGGTCTCAGGCCTGCTCGAACGCGCTGCGCTGTCTCCGAGCGCCGCGGGTGCAGACTTGGCAGAAGCCGTCCGCGTTACTGGCAAGGAAGGCATTGCGTGTGAGATACGCTTGCTACGTGGCGAGGTGCTGGCACAAACCACCAATGGGCCGCACTCCGAATTTGAGGCGTTGCCGGCAGGTTTCAGCACGCGCGAGGTGCAGGGAGACCAGTGGCGTGTCTATGTCCTGCACGCGAACGGCTACCAGATCGCGACCGCCGACCGCATGGACCAGAGGGATGTTCTGATCAACGAACTGCTGCGTGCGGCCGGCGTGCCGTTCCTGATAGCCAGCGTCGGCGGACTTCTCGCCTTGTGGATTGGCATCGGTCGGGGACTAGCGCCGCTGAAGGCCCTGTGCCGGCAGTTGCGCGCCAAGCGCACGGACGACGTCACCCCGATCGAGGTGGAGCACTCACCTGCGGAAATGCGCCCGATGCTGGATGCCATGAATGGCCTGCTGGGGCGGCTTTCACGGGCGCTGTCCAGCCAGCGGGCGTTCACCGATGCAGCCGCGCACGAACTGCGCACGCCGCTGACTGTCATCGACACCCACCTGCAGGTGGTACGGCTGACTGAAGGCGAGGAAGCGCATGCGTCGCTGAACAGTGCAGAGCAAGGGGTGAAACGCCTGCGCCGCACGCTTGACCAGATGATGGTTCTCGCGCGCACCGAAGCCGCGGTCGATCCCGACGACAGCTGCATTTCCGTGCTGGCAGCGGTCAACACCGTGGTCCGGCAACTGGATGCCGTTGGGCACGACCGCCTGAAGCTTTCCGTTGACGGCGAAGACGGCGCAACGCCGATTCCCAGGTCGATGGTGGAAACCTCGATCCGCAACCTAGTGGATAACGCGATCCGCTATTCGGCAGGCAGCGAAGCAATTGAAGTGGACGTGTTGTTCGACCACGCAGCCTCTAGGGTGCGCATCGCCGTCGCCGACCGGGGGCCCGGCCTGAGCAGCGAGCAGGCCTCCCAGATCGGCAGGCGTTTCTGGCGCGGCGACCAGGGACGCAACTGCAAGGACGGCGCGGGCCTGGGCATTTCGATCGTGCGCGCGATCGCCGCGCGGTTCGGTGGCGAGCTGTCGCTGGCACCTCGCGATGGCAGGGGCCTGCTCGCGCAGTTCTCGATGCCCCTGGGCCGCACGCTGGAGACGTGAACGGGACGCGGGCCAGACGTTGAGTCAAAGTGATGTGGTTAAGACCTCCTGAAGGAAAAGGCCCTCCACCCGAACGGATGGAAGGCCTGCGGGGCAAGTCGCCGGTAGGCTGCGGACTCAGCCGTAGTGCTGCCGGGCTTCCTGCCACGGGACGAAGCGCGCATCCCGACCGACTGCGACCGGAATCTCTGCGTACAAGGCTTCTTCGAGCGAGAAGCGCGTCGCTTGGTCGAACTGGACCCAGCCGAACTCGTTGGACCAGAAACCGGCGCTGTCGCTGGTGGCCGACTCGTTGGGCGAATACACCACCCAGCAGTCATTTGCCTCGGACGTCATGCTGCAACCGCCTGGCGTCGCCGGGTGGCCTTGGCGTCGATCACGCTCACGTCGATCAGACGCCAGCGCCCGTCGTCGATGAGCCGTTCCAGCACGTCACCGAGCATGTCGAAATACACCTCGTCGTGCCGATCGACCAGTTCACCGTCGCGATGCAGTTCCACCACGTAGGTGTCGCCAGCGCGGTCGTACAGGATCGTCACCCGACCCTCGAACTTCGCGGTCGAGACCGTGAAGCTGATCGCCGGAGGCGTTTCGATGATCTTGGACGGCGTGGGATCGACGCAGGTGAAGTCGCGGGCGCCCGCATCGACCAGCATGTGGGTGATGCGACGGAACCCGTCGGGTGCCGGCATTTCCTCCAACTGCTGGATGAGCTGCCCCAGTTCCATGCACTGCGGCTCGGGAATGGGTAGCTTGGCCGGTGCGGAGCCGAGGATGTGCCTGGTGATGGTGTAGGGAACACCGTCCGCGGTCTTCTCGGTGATTACTTCCGGGGTGTCCGCGCGCAGGCCGTCAAAGCGGCGGCGGGCATACGGTTGGACATGCACCTTGGCGCCTTCGCTGGGAACGGTAGTCACCAGGTGAGGATCGAGCACCGCGAACTCACTGGGCTTGAGCTTGACGACGATGGCGTCGTCGTTGGCCGCGATTACCTTGCCGTCGAAGGGCTGGGGATCGAACGCGAATCCCAGTGACGAGGGTTGCGGCAAGCCGTCGTACACGCGGTAGCTGTAGGTGCGCACGTTGCGGGGCACATGGCCTGCGACAAGCGAAGGCATCATGGATTTGATGAGGGAACGGTCCATGGGAATCTCCTTGAGGAAGAACAAGGGATTCCCCGCCCACAAGGGAGAGATCCCTTGTGGGTGGATGGACGCGGCGCGTCCGTAGGAAGAAACGACCAGCGCGGTTTCCCGTGCGTGCAGCCTCGAAGGTCGCGGCTGCCTGGGCATGTGTCGGCAACGCCGACGAACATGACGCAAAGGATGGCCCCAGCGTCGGGCTACCGCCCCCATGAAACGGCACTGCGCCGCACCCGGTTTCCCGCGCTGCGGGCGAGAAAAAGCCCCTCGCAAGGGGATGGATGGGTCAGGCTTCGTACACGAAGTAGTGCTCGCGCTGACGCGGGAAGAAGACGTGCTTCCACGAGTCGCCGCCGGTGTTGCCACCGTCGAAGACGACCATTTCGTAGTCGTCGATGTCGGTGTCCACCAGGTCGGCGCTGGCGATATGGCGCATTTGCAGCGTGCCGTGCACGCGCTCGAATACCAGGATCTGGCCGATGGCGTCGTCCTGGGTCATGGAGTTCACGCAGGCTCCAAGCTGGTGCTCGAAGTCGCATGCGGGGGAGATGAGGTCGGGGAACATGGAATTGCTCCTGTGAAAGAGAGCAGCCGGCCTCCTGACAGGAGGCCGGCTGGCACGGGGAATGGAAGAAAAGGATCTGCGGCGGCGCGCGGCGACTACGTGTCGGTCAGCGGCAGCCCCGGCAGCGGCGGTGCATCCGCATCGAGGATCAGGATGCGTACGTCGGCCTGGCCTGCCAGTTCAAGGATGTTCGCCAGGTCATCCGGCATGCCCTTGTTCCGATGCTCTTGCCGCAGTTGCTCCGCGCGGATGCCTTCGACCTGCTCCAAGTGCATGTCCGTCCAGGGCGTAGCGATCAGCTTGACGCCTATCGCCGGGCAGTACGGCACCCGGAAGGCAATGAACAGAAACGCCTCCGGCGTGGCAAGGTCTGCCAGGTTGGCGAGGTAGTGCCAGCTCTCGATGGAGATGTGATCGCGGCTGATTTCCCAGCACCGGCTGTAGATGCCGGTCTCGAAGCTCAGCCGTTGAATAACCTCCCGTGAGGACTCCTCGGAGTAGGTGTCTCCGACATGGCCGCGCTGGCCGTCGAAGTCCTCGCCTTCGATGGCATAGACCACCGAGCGCACGATGCCGTCGGCGCGGCACAGTGCTTCCAGATCGGCGGGCACTTCCTGGCCCTCCGTGATCAGCGCGAAATCGGCGCCGACAAGGCATGGGAACTGCGCCACCTGATCGTCAGGCAGATGCGCCTGGCTGGGATGCAGCGGCCGCCACACGGGCGGCGAATCGTCCTCGCAGGTGATGAGCAGCGTGCGAACGATGCGCAGATTCCGATAACCGCGGATGAAGGGGTTGTTGGACTCGGACATGGATTGCTCCTGGATAGAGAATACCGAGGCCACTCCCGACCGGGGAATGAAACCCCGGTGGGTGAAGATGGAAAGAGCGTCAGGCGGCACCGATCGCTGGCACTTGGGCCAGCCGCTCGGCAACACGGTGACGCACATTCATGCGGAATTGCTCGTCATTGATGCCGGCGAGCAGGCCGCCAGCCTCCAGCGCGAACAAGGCCGAGGCCTCGTCGATGTCGGCGGCCAGAATCGCTTTGCGCAGTTGTTCGCCGAGTTGCAGGGCCTGCGATGACGCTCTGAAGATCTGGACTTCCCGGCTCAGGTAGCAGCCGTCGCCGCCGAACTCGAAGAGTCGCGGTTTGCAGCAATGCCAGCACCCTTCGTACTGGATGGCGGTCAGGTGATGGCCATCGTCGAAGCTGGAGGCGATCAGGAACAACGCATCAAGGTCGGCTGTGCCCTCGAAAACGTGGTGTTCGATCAGGTTGCCCAGTTCGTCGTTCTCGTCGACCCCGAAATACGAAGCCATCAGTTCAAGCAGCGGGGGAATCGACAACCCTTCGTCGTCGGGCATGGGGATGGACAGTTGAGCGGCAAGCCCTTCCAGTCCGTCCAGCACACGCCTCCACGTAGGGGTATCGGCGTCGGCCATGTGGGCGATGTAGGCCTGCCCCTCGCCGGGGTAGTTCTCGTCCAGCGCGAAGGCGCCGAACAACGCCTTGATGACGGGAGTCACCCGGTCGAGCAGGAGCACGCCGGTGCCTTCGTAGTAGTTGTTGGCCATATAGGCTCCTCTGGATAGATGAGCGAAGCCAGCCCATGCGGACAGGACATCCGCGAGGGGGAAATGGAAATACGTCGGCCTATTTGCCGAACTCACTGAAATCGCCCATGGCTTTCAGCACCTCGATCAGGCCGCAGTTGGCAAGGACATACAGGTGGTTGTAGTCGTCACCCGTGGGTGCCTGCTCGGCATCGTTGAGCTGGGCATCCAGTTCGAGAATGCTCTTGCGCACCGCCTGGGCGATCGCCAGCGGGGACTCCGCAGGTTCGGCCTCAGCGGCTGCGCCCAGTGCGGCAAGGACTGCCCTGGGCGAGAGCGCGTCGGGTAAGGATTCGTAGCGCGTGGGCGCGTCCGCCCGGCAGACGGCTTCCTCTTGCTTTGAGCCAATGGCAAAGCGCGTGATCTCGGAAGGGTCGGCGTCTTCGGTGTCGTAGTCCACGATCGCAATCTGCGGCAGTGGGCGGTACGGCGGCCAGTCCTGAACCAGGAGGGATTGCACAAGGCCGCCTTCGAGCACGACGGCGAAGCTGGGTTGGGGGGACATGTGTCGCTCCTTCAGAAAAGTCAGAAGGACACGAACCCCGGAGGGCGCGTGGCCCTCGTTCGGGTGGAGATGAATGGCGGCGTGGCCCGCAGGGGCCTCACCAGCCGTTGTAGTGCAGCACCAGGTTCGCGATGACCTGGCGGCGGGCAAGATCGAGACCGCTCAGGTCGGCCAGGCCTTGAAACCCGCAGCGGCGCAGCAGCGAGGCGCTCCTGCGCGCGTTGTAGAAGCTCACCATCGCGGCGAGGAACATGCGCTCCCCGGGGCTCAGGTAGCCCAGGGCCTTGCTGATGCGCGTCACGTCGGGGCACAGCGCCCACTTGTCGCAGGCCTGTTCAAAGCCCTGCTGGGTGCCGTCACCAAACCACCGGGGGCCGGCGATCCGCACACCGCGTTTCCATGCTTCAAAGAAAGCATCGGGAGCAGCAGCGAAGTGCCGCTGCTCCCGTGCGATCTCCTCGGCAACTTCCAGGGGAAGTTGGCTCATGAGAGACTCCTTGCAGAGCGGATCAAGGGATGGCGAGCTGAGACCAGCCGCCTCTTGCGAGGGCGCGTTCCGCGGCAGCGAAGCTGCGGAAGTACTCGCGGGATTCCCGCGAGACGGGGCCTTCGGCATTGCGCGTGCCGATGTAGTGACCGGCGGCGCTATTCAGGACTTCGAGCGGCAATTGCTTGCCGGTGCAGAACAAGGCGAGTTCGCCGAAAGAGGCGCGTGGCATGGTCGGACTCCTTGGAAGATGCGAGGCGACCACGCCCGGGCGGGATGGCAGCTCCCGCTGGGGTTGACGAAGGTGCATCGGCGTCGCGAGGACGCTCGTCCGCAGGACGATGCTGAGCGGACTGGCGGGCAACGCGGGAGTGACCCGCGGCAGCCTGGAACCCTGGCTGCTGGCATGTGCTGACGAATCATCAGCGAACATGCGGGCAGCTTCGCGCGGAGGCCGCGCCGCGTCAGTGGGAAAACCGCATCCAGCGCAGCCCCGATTCATGGGCGCAGAGAAGAAAAACCCCGCATCAAGTGCGGGGTAGTCGGGATGGTGCGTCGGCGCCGGGTCAGTCGGGTTTATCTACCATGACATGCTGCTTCCACAGGTCGAATGCCTGCTCGGGAGGAAGCTCGGCGAGGATGACGATAGGCTGGCCCTGCCTGGCCCGCAGCGATGTGAAGTACGCTTTGCGGTCGGCGATGGCCTTCAGTTTGATGCCCTTGATGAACAACAGCTTGCCGTCCTTGATGAACAGCACCTTGTTGCCGATGTCCCGGTTGAACGCGGCGCGCACCTTGCGGTCTTCGTGCATGGCATCGGCCAGTTCATCGACCAGGAAGTCGAGCGTCATGTCGATGTAGTGAGGCTCGTCACCCTCCTTGCCGAGATGGAGCGGCGCAGGCGGCAGGCCCTTGGCGAAGGCCTCGGCCTGGGCCAGATGCGCAGCCTGCCCCTCCCTTGCGCGGACGAGCGTCGAGCCGCCGTGTCCGTCGTTGTGGGCCTCGGCGATGGGCGTGCCGTCGAACACGACGGTGGCGGTGAAGCACATCGTCTCCTCGCTGGCGAAGTCGGCCACCTTGAGGTTCTTGAGCGTGATGCGGTCTTGCTTGGTGATGGGTTGCATGGGAGATCCTGAATGTCTGCCGGGCGGCGCCCCGATCCCCAGGCGGGACGTTGCGGCCATCCCGTGGGTTGGAGAAAGGTGGCATCGGTGCCGAAGTGGGCAGCGTTCGCTGGAAAGATGCCGAGGCGAACTGGCGGGTGGCGCGGGTGGATCCCACGGCAGCCTTGACACCCTGGCTGCGGGCATGGTGCTGCTACGGCAGCGACACATGCCGAAAGCATCGGCTTGGCGCGCGTGCACGTCATCCGGCAATCGGGATTCGTCGCCCCCGGATTGGCGAAAAAAACTCCCCGAAGGGAGCTGAAGGACTGGATCACTCCACGCTGGCCAGCTTGCCCTCGTCGTCGAAGCGCAGGCACACGGTGGCACCAACGAGCTTGGGCTGCTTGGTGTACCGCCAGGAAGACGGCAGCAGTTCTCCGATTACGCGGGCCGGCGAGTCCGAGCAGCCGACCGCGATGAACGTGGCGATGGCCTGCGCATCCTCATCCTCGCGTCCTTCGTCGTAGCGGTCATCGAAGACATAGTCGGAGATGAGCCTGGTGACGTCGTCGGCGTGGCGGGTCACGTAGAGCGTCCCCTGACTGCGGATGGCGGCCACCGAGTGCTCGTGAGCGTCGTTACCAAAGCTGACGGCCAGCGTATCGACCAGAGTGAGGCAGAGGTAGTCGCCATTGAGTGACAGGCCTTCTTCCGTATGGAGAATTGGCCCATGGTGGATGCCGATCTGCGCTGGGTCCAGGAAACTGGTCAATCCGATCAGCCAGTGGTCACCATCGAGACGGTGCTCTTCCAGCAGGAATGCCTGTCTGGCCGCCAGATAGACCTCGGCGGTCGGCACATCCTCGTCGTCTTCGGCGTCAATGGACCACACGCCGGCTTCCTGAAGCGCCTCCCGGGCGGCAATGCCCTCGGCCTGTTGACGATCCCAGAACCGGGCCCACTGAGTGCGAAAGCCTGGCGGCTCACTGGCCCAGTCGCGGAACCAACTGCGCGGTGCGAAAGGAATATCGTTGAGCAGGTCGGCGTTGGATGACGACAGGCACATGGATGCGTACAGCACCAGGAACTCCGGCCCGGACAGGCGCTCCTTGGCTTCTACCAATTCCTGGCGGAAAGCCTGCGCGACCGCAGCCTCGATGCGCTTGCCGTCTTGTTCCTCATGGAGCAGATGTTGGCGATCCGGGAGGCGGGCGATCATGTCGTCGCGCAATACCACGATCTGGTGGTATTGCGACGATGGACGTCCTCCGATGGGAAGCCCTTGGAGATAGCAGCGGTACTGGGACGGCACGCCGTTCAGGTCGATGAGTACTTGGCCGACAGGCGTGTCCCGCCAGGCCAGGCCTGGCCGTGCAAGCGGGCGGTCGAACTCCGTACCGTTGAATGTCACCCGAACGGGGAAGGCTTCACACAGCCGCACCAGTTGCTGGGCGATCCACTCGGTCAGTGTCGGGCCTTTGTAGGGCGGCTCGACACCGCATAGGCGGATCTCGGTGCCGATGCGCGCCGGCGCGGAAATCACTTCCACGTCGTCACCGTTGATGATCGCGGCGGTGGTGGCGCGGAACGCCTTGTCCAGCGAATGCACGCGCAGGCTGCGTGCGAAGTACAGCGTGGAGAGCACGCCAATGCCAAAGGGATTCTCTCGGGCCTTGAGGTCCTCGTCCCAGCCGGATTCGGCAATGCAGATGAGGGTCTGGAGGTCGGCGATGCCCTCGCCATCGTCGCTGACGGTGAGCGTGTCGTCCTCGGCAGTGATGTGCACATGGCGGGCTTTGGCACGCCTGGCGTTCTGCAGCAGTTCGCCCAGCATCGAGGCCTGGGTGAACGCATGCCGCAAGGTAGCGATCAGGCGGTTCTGGTTCGTCTGAAGACGGATGGTAGTCATGGTGCGGTTCCTTGGATGAAGTAGTGCGCCGGGAAGGCGCGGAGACATGGCGGCGCATGCCGGAGCGCGCCGCAATGCGGCGTCGGTCGGTAGTTGCCTGTCGGGAAGGGAATGGGCTGAAGCCCGATGGAGAAGCAGCACCTACGCCCTGAGCAGGCGCGTGTCCGCGGCACGATGCGATGCGGGCAAGGAGGTCGGCGCGGGGAGACCGCGGCGCAGCCTGAACGACCGGGGCTGCTGGCAGTTGCCGATGCTTCGGCTGTGCACGGGAAAGGATGGCGTCGGCCACCGCTGGAGTCGTGGATCAATCCGGATCGGCGGCGGCCGTCTTGTGCAGGCACTGCAACAGACGCCGGCCCACCCAGGCCACGCACGGGACGGCCATCGAATTGCCGAGGGCCTTGTAGCGCGGAGCGTCCGCCGCAGGCTTGCCGCGGTACGGGATCAGCGTGTAGTCGTCCGGCATGCCTTGCAGGCGCTCGCATTCCACGGGCATCAGCCGCCGCACGCGCCACTGCGCCCAGTCGCCGGGGCCCGGGTTATTCCAGTCGTAGCGGAAATGTCCCTCGAAGCCAGGGGCAAGCACGTGGGGCTTGTCCGCCCCGCCGCCGCAGGTGCGTAACGCAGCTGCCACACCGCCACCCAACTCGAAGGCCAGCCCTTCGTCGCGTCCACGCAGTGCGACGCCGAGCACCATGGGCCGGCCTTGGCCTGGCTTGCCGCCGCCCGTGGAGAGGGTCCCGGAAAGTTGGCCGTGACCCGATTCCAGCCGCAGTTCGCCACGGGAGTTTTGTGCGAAAGCGACGGCGGGCACCACACCCGCATTCGCGTGGCTGTTGCGGTGTCCACCAGCGCGCAGCGTCGGTGCTTGGTTCTCCATCGCATCAGCGCCGCTGCCCTGGGCGGTGAAGGCGATGATCGGAACACCCTTGCCGGTGCCGTCTTCGCTGCTGCCCTTGCCTCCATTGGCGGTGCTGAGCGTGTGGCTGATATGGCCTACGAAGGACTGCGCGAGGAAGGTTTCGACCTCGAAGTCGTTCTTCGGGCCGGGCGCGGCGATCAGGCAGGCGGCGACATCCACGGGACCTGCGGTGTTGCCACCGCCGAACCCGAACGTCATGGTGACCTTGCCATAGGGCTGCTTCAGTCCGGCGTAGCCGCCTGCTGCTGCAGTGCCATGTCCAGCAGTGCGGGAAGCGTCTTGCCACGGCGAGCAGCCCGGCGAAGAATCCCCGAGCAGGCCCGCGCGCTCAAAAAGTACTTCTGCGGGATCGAGGTCATCTCCACCACTTGCCACAAGAAACACGCGCTTGCGGCGTTGGGCGACGCCGAAATATTGAGCGTCGAGCACGCGCCAGGCGATGCGCCGGCGGGGTCCAGACACACAACCAGCGTGCGCCCACCGATCCCCTGGCGGCTGGAGCGCACGGCTTTCTCCGGCCAATGAACCCAGAAAGTGGCCAAAGGCATTGCTCCGGTCGCTGAGAATGCCCGGGACGTTTTCCCAGACGAGCGTGGCAGGCGGGCGGCGGTCTTGGCGACGGGTTTGATCGATGGCATCGGCTAACTCCACATAAGCAAGGGTCAAGGCGCCGCGTGGGTCGCCCAGTCCGCGACGCGCGCCGGCCACGCTGAACGACTGGCACGGCGTGCCGCCGACGAGGATGTCGGGCGCCGGCACGGTGCCGGCGCGCACTTGGCGGGCGATCGCGGTCATGTCGCCCAGGTTGGGCACGTGGGGGTAATGGTGGGCGAGCACGGCGCTCGGGAACGGCTCGATCTCGGCGAACCACGCGGCTTCAAGGCCGAGGGGTTGCCAGGCGAGGCTCACGGCCTCGATGCCGCTGCACACGCTGCCGTAAAGCAGCGGCGCGGCCAGGGGCGCACCGCGTGGGGTGCGAGGTTGCGGGTTCATGGCGGGTCTCCTGTTCGTGTGGCCCTGAACCGTGCGGCCGGGCCGGGACGTTGATCGGCAGGAGAAAGGCGCCGAAGGCCTTGCGGCCTCCGGCTCGGGAGGACGGAACCACCCGTGGGCTGATTGGCAGGCCCGGTCGTCGCTAGAACCGGCTGCTCATCAAGCAATCGCACCCGGCGCATATCGTGGTTGGCGCCGGCATCTTCTGGCGCACATCCGCGCACAAAAGGAGCCCAGTTTTTCGCCGTTGGGCACGGCATCGAATACCGCTGACCACGAAGGGTCTCCGGGTGGCTCGCAACCTGGCAAGCCATCGGGGGACCCTTCGCAGAGGCGGAAAAATGCAGATCAGCAGAACGCGCCGGGAAACCCCGGACACGGTTCGCGGAGAAGCTACCTTCAGGCCCCGCGGCCGGGGGCGGCCGGGCGGGACGCGCACACGGACAAGAGAAGGCGTTGCGCGCTGGGCATCCCGCAGGGCGTGCGGGACATGGGCCACGCCGCCGATGGCGGGCACGGCTCTCGGGGAGCGGGGTCGGTCAGGAGCCCTTGCGGCCGCTACTGCGCGGGCGCGAGGCACCGCGCTTGGACGTGCCAGTTTCGACCGGCAGCGTGCCTTTGCAGTCGGGGTAGCGACTGCACGACCAGAAGGGGCCGCTCTTGCCGGTGCGCTGGCGCGTGGGTGCGCCGCACTGCGGGCAAGCGGGACCCTGGGGAACATTGATGGACAGCGAGGTGCTGCCGTACTGCGCGATCAGTTGCGAAATCCAGGCGGCCTGCTTGCCGATGAAGGTGTCCAGCGTAAGCTGTCCGGCCTCGATCATGTCGAGCGCCTGCTCCCACACGGCGGTGGTTCCGGGGTCGGCAATCGCCGCGGGCACGGCGTCGATCAGCGTGAACGCCGCATCCGATGCGCGAATGGAGCGTCCTTTCTTCACGAGATAGCCCCGCGTCAGCAGGCCGGTGATGATGTTGGCGCGCGTGGCTTCGGTGCCGATGCCTGTCGTGTCCTTCAACTTCTGTTTCAAGCGCGGGTCGGTCACGAAGCGCGCAACGCCTTTCATCGACTTGACCAGTTCGCCCTGCGTGTAAGGCTTGGGCGGCATCGTCTTGAGCGCCTTGATCTCGGCCTCGGCCACTTGGCATGCCATGCCCTCGCGCAGCGCGGGGAGCACCTGGCTGCGCGCCGCGGCTTCCCCGTCCTCGTCCGCTTGCGGCTCGGCCAGCACCAGGCGCCAACCCTGGGCGGCCACCTGCTTTCCGGTGGCCGCCAGCTTCTGCTGGCCGCAGGACAGCTCGGCGACAGTGCGGTCGAACTCGTGGTGAGGAAGGAACTGCGCGAGGTAGTGCGCCCGGATCAGCCGGTACACCGCCAGTTCCTTCTCGCTCATCGCAGAGAGGTTCGCCGGTTCGAGCGTAGGGATGATGCCGTGGTGGGCAGTAACCTTGCCATCGTTCCAGGCGCGCGAGCGCTGCGAGCGGTCGAGCTTGCCCATGATGGGGCGCAGCGAGGGATCGGTCTTGAGCAAGCTGTCCAGGACAGTCGGCACTTCCGCGAACATGCTTTCGGGAAGGTAGCCGGAATCCGAACGCGGGTACGTCGTGGCCTTGTGCGTTTCGTACAGGGCCTGGGCAATCTCCAGGGTCTCCTGCACGTCCAGCCCAAGCTGCTTGGAACAAACCTCCTGAAGCGTTCCCAGGTCGAACAGCAGCGGCGGACCTTCGCGCACGCGCTCGGTCTCGACCAATACGACCTGGGCGCTGCCCGCAGCGCGGATCTGCTGCGCGGCCTGCTGGGCGACTGGCTGCTGCAGGCAGCGGCCGGCATCGTCGGTGCAGCCATCTGGCGGAACCCACTGCGCGCTGAAAGCCTGACCGCCCGCGGACAGGGACACGTCGATGGCCCAGAACGGCACCGACTTGAAGGCCGCGATCTCGCGGTCGCGGTCCACGACGAGCTTCAGGGTCGGCGTCTGGACGCGGCCGACGGACAGCACGCCCTCGTAGCCGGCCTGCCGGCCCAGCACGGTGAACAACCGGCTGAGGTTCATGCCCACCAGCCAGTCGGCGCGCGAGCGCGCTAGGGCCGAGTAGTACATCGGCAGCGTGTCGGAGGACGGCCGCAGCTTGCCGAGCGCGGTGCGGATCGACGCATCGTTGAGCGCCGACAGCCATAGCCGCTCGATGGGGCCGCGGTAGCCACAGAGTTCGATGATTTCGCGGGCGATCAGCTCGCCTTCGCGGTCTGCATCGGTGGCGATCACAAGATGGGACGCCTTCGCCAGCAACGCCTTGACGACCTTGAATTGCGTGGCGGTCTTGGGTTTGACCTCGACCTGCCACTGCTGTGGAACGATGGGCAACTGCTCCAGCGACCAGCGCTTGAGCGCCGCGTCATAGACCTCGGGCGCTGCCGCTTCTACGAGATGGCCGATACACCAAGTGACGGTGACGCCGGAGCCGCTGAGACAGCCTTCACTGCGCTGCGTCGCGCCGAGAATCCGGCCAATGTCTTTGCCCTGGGAGGGCTTCTCGCACAAGAACAGCCGCATATGTTCGTCCATCCACATCTCGTTGCTCATCAGGTTCCTGAGCAGGATGTCGGGCATGGCACGCACCAGCAGCAAACAAGCTGCACGCGGCGGCGACCGCTTTCACGGGATGGAATGGCGGGGCGGGAGTGGCGTGCGGCCGGGGTGTGCGGGTCGGGAGCCGCGATTTTTGGGAGCGCATGGAAGCCAGCGGACGTTGGTGGAGCTATCCCCTGGGGATAGCTCGCGAGGGCATTGGGGGCGACGGACGACTGCCGCCGCCCCATGCCGGGTCACTTCCTGCGCTTGGGCTCCTTCGGCGCGGTCGGTTCCTGGGCGGCCTGGGGTTTCGGCTGCGTGTCCTGCGCGGCCTCCTGCTGCCTGGGACTGAGGGTCACGGACTCGATGCGGAAAGGGAGGATGCCGACGCTGCGCGCGTTGATCTGCCAGGTCTCGCGCGGCTGATCCTCGTTGTCCGTCCAGGGTTCGCGTTCCATCCGGCCGACGACCAGTACGCGCATGCCCTTTTGATACAGGCTCTGCCAGCGCTCCGTGTCCTTGTGCCAGATTTCGACGGGGGCCCAGAAGCCGCCGCGATCCTCGAAGGTGCCATCCTTCTTGGGAATGGGATTGTCGAAATAGACGTTCAGGCGGAGCAGGCGGCTGGGCTCGTCGTTGCCGCTCGGGAACTCCCGGTACTCCGGAAGCGAGCCGATATTGCCTTCGCCGATGAAGTGTGTGCTCATGGTGCAATCTCCTTTGGGGTGGGTGAAAACCTGCGTCGACGGCCGTCAATGCAGGTGCTGCTGGTCGATGAACGACCGAACCAGTTCGCAGCCGATGAAATGCCGCTGAAGCCGCAAGGCGACGGCTCCGGTGGTGCCGCTGCCGATGAAGGGGTCGAGCACCGTGTCGCCGAGGCGCGAGCCCGCCAGGACGCAAGGGACGATCAGACGTTCGGGAAACACCGCGAAGTGGCTGCCCTTGAAGGGACGGGTGCCCACGGTCCAAACATCGCGCTTGTTGCGCATGGTGCGGACGCCGATCTTGTGGAGGCTGCCGCGCAGGTTGGCATTGGCGCTGGTGATGCGCTCGCCCGGTGGCTGGCGTACAGGCCGGACATTGCCGGGCCCCCGTGGATCGACCGAGGGCTCGCGGATGGCGGCGTGGTCGAAGTAGTAGCGCGAGCGCTTCGACAGCAAAAGGATGTGCTCGTGCGAGCGGGTGCAGCGGTCGGCCACGCTCTCGGGCATGGTGTTGGGCTTGTGCCAGATCAGGTCCTGGCGCAGATACCAGCCATCGCGGCGCAGCGCGAATGCGAGCATCCACGGGATGCCCAGCAAGTCCTTGGCCTTCACGTCGCCCCCCGGCCAGATGGCGCCGACGGCGGCCTGCGCGGCGCCATGCTTGGCGCCGCCCTTGGTGCTGGCGGCCTGGTAGGTGCGGCGGGCCGCATAGCTGTCGCCGATCACGATCCACAGCGTGCCGTTGTCGGCCAGCACATCGCGCACGGCGCGGAACACGTGAACCAGCCGCTCGATGTACTGTTCCGGCGTGCCTTGCGCGCCGATCTCCAGGTGCTTGTCGGGATGGTCCGCAGGCAGGTAGGCGCGCAGCCCGAAATACGGCGGACTGGTGATGCAGGTCTGCACCCGAACGCCATCCGAGTGCATGCGCTGGAGAAGCGCCTGGCAGTCGCCGGCGTGGGTCTTGTCGAGCCAGCGGCGCATGGATGCCGGCATCATGGCGATGCGTCCTTCCCCGGCGAGCGCCGGCTCGCCATCTGGGCCATCCGGCGCAGGTAGGCGTCCTCCGCTTCGGCCGCCTTGATGGCGCATTCCTGGGCCTGCCTGCCCAAGGTGTGCAACAGGCTGATCTGCATGTTCAACGTGATGCGCTGAAGCTCGATCGCATGCAGGTCGGCCAGCAGGTTGACCGGCGTGCTGGTGCTCGCCATCAGCTCTTGCCACAAGGCGACGCCCATGGCCGAGCGGTCATGCTTGCGCCAGCGAAGAAACGCCGTGCCTGCGCCAGTGGTCTGCTGGGCCAGTTCGATGGGCAGCAGGTGGAAGGGATGCCCAACGGCCTGTGGCAGCACCTGACGCTGCGCCAAGCCAATCAACTCGTCGCGCATGCCGAAACACTGGCTGGCCCAGACCTCCAAGTCCCCCTTACCCTTAAAAGGCTTCAAAAGGCCTTTTAGAGAGGCGGCCTGTTCCAGCTTCATGAAGGCTGTCTGTTGCAGGGAACGGAAGTAGCGGGTGTCGCAGTTCGGGTCGCTCATGCCTGCGCGTCCTCGTCGGCCCGCGCTTCGGGGGCTTCGGTGCTGGGGGCCTCGTCGCTGGGGGATGCGACCGCGGCAGGATCGTCACTGCGCTGCTGCAGGCCGCGGCGCACGATCGGCGGCGCGAAACTCGAACGGCGCGTGCCTTCCAGCACCTCCTGCGGCAGTTCACCAAACTTCTCCAGCGCCGCCCGCGCTGCGGCGTTCTTCGAGGCAAAGTCATCGCGCGTGCATCCTGAATAGCGGTACTGCTGTGCCAGGCTGAACAGGCTGCGCAGCGCGTGCGCCCCGTCGTTGAGCCAACGCTCCAAAGTGCTGCGGTCGATGAGCGCGGTGTGATGGGCCAAGATCAGCTTGCGGGCAATGTCGTCATAGTCGGCCAGGAGATAGACGGCGGCGAAGCCCAGTTGAGCGTTCACGAACAGGGGCAGCTTGACGGGCTGGACATTCAGGTTCTCGCCCAGGCTCAGTGCGGCGGGGACGCCGGCCAGTGCCTGGTCGACCTGTTCGCGCAGCGATTGCAGCGTGGCCTTGGTCTGGTCGAGCTTGTCCTCGATGCGCAGCATCCACCAGTCCGAATACGGGTCATCCTGTTCGGAGCCGCGCTTCATCTTGTTCATGACGGCGATGTAGCCGTTCAGACCGACGATGCCCGGTCGCCCCTCGGCGGCGGCGCGGCCGTGCCAGATGCGCGAGGCGTGGTGCGTGTGCAGCGTCAGCGACATCGCGCTGCGCAAGGAGCCGAGATTCAGTTGCAGTGGTTCGTTGGTTGCCATGGTGCCCGCTCGTTGTTGGAAAGAGCGGCCAGCATCCGCAAGCAGCGGAAGGCAGTCAGTCAACAAACCGAAACCCGCCCGTCCCCGGTTCAAGGCGCGGCGGGTGCATGCGGCGCGAGCTATCCCCTGGGGATAGCTCCATGGAGCGCCAAGGAACATTGCACGCCCGGGCCAGCGCGGACAAGGCCGATCACGCGGCAGGCGATCTGTGCTTGGCGTGCAGCGGCTCGACGGCGTAGCCGTCAGTGGAACTATCCCCAGGGGATAGCTCTACTGGAAGCCACCGGCATCCACTTCACCGCCTTGCAGGCCCGCTCACTTGCGGGCGAGCAGCTTGCGCAGCCGCTCGATGTGCTGCCTGGCGACTTCTGGCGGCACAGGCTTGCCCTGCGGCTGGGATGGTGGCGCTGCTGGTGGTGGCTGCTCATTGGGCGGAACGGGTGTTGATGGCGCGTCTTTCTTGGCCCAGGCGTTGAATTCGCCATGGATGGCCCGCTGGATGATGCCGAACAGATACCCCGCTGGATTGCGGATGCCGTGACTGCTGCATCGCGTGGCCCATTCGTCCAGCACGGCCTGCCTCAGCGCTGCATCGACCTGCTGCAATGCCACCCGCGCACCTGTCTGCTGCTCTGCCTTCAGTTCCGCGAAGCGCTTGGGCCATTGGAGGTCGCCCAGCGCGCGCGCCTGCGCCTGTGCCTGCGCGGTAGTACGTACTTCATTCATACGACTACTACGTACTGTACGGGCCTGCTTCGGATTCCGAAGAGAGGCGTCTGGCGCGGGTTTCCGCCCTGCTTCGGATTCCGAAGTGGGGTCGTCAGGATTCCGAAGAAGGCTTGTCGCCCCTTCTTCGGATTCGTGAGCGGTGTCCCCTTGTGGACAACTTTCGGTCGCCGTGATGCCTTGGCTGGCGAGGCGTTCGGCCAGGATCTGCAGCCGTGACGGCAGCGTGCGGCCGGACAGCAGCGGGTCTTCCGCGATTTCCTTGAGCGTGTTCAGGCCGACCATCTGCACGGCCTTGGCCGAGTGGCCGAGGGACTGGCTGACCAGCGCCAGGTAATCGGCGTCGAGCTGCATCGCTTCAAAGGGCGTCAGCGGCTCGTCGTGCAGGACATAGAGGTTGCCGAGGATGCGGCCGGTCTTGGGGTCGCGGCGGCGCCGCACCAGGCTCAACCATCGGGTGAGGCGCAGCAGCGTCAGGGCTCGCGCCACGGTTTCGTGCGAGGCCTGCCCGGCGCAGGGCATCGACGCCAGCCAGTGCCGAAGCTGTTCATACGTCGGGAACGCCGTCACGCCATCGTCGTTGAGCATCAGCCGGAAGACCTGCCAGGCGTTGCGCTCCAACGGCGTCAGGCGACGGTCGAGGAACAGCCGCCGTGGTACGGTCTCGTGCCGATTGCCGCTGAACAGGAAGGCATCGCCAGACGCCGGGGCCGTGGGCATGGCGACAGGCGTGGACGTGGGTGTGGGCGGGGGCGCGTCGGCGTTGGGCTTGGGCACCAGGTCTTTCAGCGCTGCGTCGAACAGGTCTGCGAGTGCGATGGGGCCACGACGTGGTGCGGTGTCGTCCACGGCCATGGTCAACTCAATCCCTGATCCACCCAGCTCTTGATCGAGGCCCAGACCACCGACAGCGGCAGCGACATGCCTTCGGCCAAGTCCATGGCGGCATCGAGGATGGAGGTTTCGTCTTCGAGATCGACGTTCCTGCTGCTGGTCACGGCCTTCCATTGCCGCCACAGCTCCGTGTCCTGCTTCTCGTCCAGCACGGGATGGCGACCCTTGCGCTTGGGCAGACCGAGGATTTCACGGCGAAGCGCCACTTCCTGGTGGGTCAGGCCGTAGATGCGGCTCACCATTTCGGTGCTCGCTCCCAGCCTGAGCATGCGATCAACCGTGGCTATTTCCTTCTCCACATCCTGCGCCTGCCCGAGCAGACGCCGGAGCACTTCGCGGTTGACCGTCACGGAGCACCACGAGACGTTGGCGTTGGCCAGTATGCTGATCAGCGCGGGATGCTTGAGGGCGTCCAGTTCCTCCTCGCCGAACCCCATCAGCTTGCAGCGGCGCAGTTGCCCATTGCGCAGGTCATAAAGGGCCTGGGCGATGACGGCCTGGTTGAGTGGATGTGGTGCGGACACACTGGTCTCCCGTGCTCAAGATCCGGCATCCGCGGCGCCGGTTTCCAGGTCTAGCAGACGGCGGGCGAGCCGCAGCAGCCGGAACAGCTTGACCAGCGCGGTGTCGCTTAACCGCTGGATTGCATCGCCCTGGCCGTGCAGCAGCGCCGGCAGGTCGATCACGACTTGCCCGCTGTCCAGGCCGACGTCGGGAGGCTGCTGCCCGGCCAGGCATGCCAGCAGCGCCAGGACGGCACGGCCCAGAGGCCCCGGGTTCTGGGCGTAGGCACGGCAGGCGAAACCGATGCCGTCTGGACGATCATCGATGCACTCGTCCAGGCGGGCCTCGCCCGCGATCTCGCGGGCGAACTGCGCGACATGGATGCGCAGGCGCTCGGGCGTGTCCAGGCTCGCGTCGATGTACCAGACATCGGAGATCGGATAGAGCCCGCCGGCCTGCACGGGGATGGACTGCAGGACGTTCGCCGAGAAGTCAGGCGGCAGCGCATCGCCCAACTGGTCGGCGACCATGCGCTGGATGGACTGGAGCCGTTCGGTCGTCGGCGCCGGCGAGACGATGTGCTCCTGAAGCAGGTGGCCGTCCGCTGCCGGATTGGCCGTGCCCGCCTCGTCGGTATCCGCGTCGCTCTCGCGCGTTGAGGTGGGAGACGCAGGGCCTGCAGGCTGCGCTGCCGGTGCAGGCCCTGAGATGGGCGGCGCGGCGTTGGCAGGTGGGCGCGCGATAGCCCCCGGCTCCGGCAAGGCGGGCGGTGTCGAGAGTGGCGTCGGATCGCTGACCAGAGCGCGCTGGCGGCTCTCGGATTCCGTCATGTCCAGCGCCAGAACGTCGTAATCGACGCCCAGCAGCTCGGCCATCTGACCGATCAGCTCGTCCTGCACGCGCTGCGCGGAGAACTCCTCGGCCTGCACATCGAACTGCGACAAAACTTCCTGGAAGAACTCGACGAAGTCCTGGACCAGTGGGCGGCCCTTGACGTAGCGCTCCCACGCGAGCAGGCAGGCTTTGCGCATGACCGACAGACGTTCGACCTGGTGGCGGCCGAGCCCGCCGTAGAGCACGGTCGGGATCGCCGGCAGGAGGTAGCGCACCGCGTCGTTCATGCGGCTGATGTGCGACTGCTGAACCGGGAAACCATCGGCGGCGAGGCGGCGGGCCAGCTCGGACTGGCTCAGCGCGGCGCCGCTTTCCTGCTCGTAGAACTCGCGCGCCTTCTCGACGCCGAGGGCGCGCTCGATGAAGGTGAGGCCGCCGCGCAATTCGTTCTCGGCCAGGTGGCCGGTCAGCATGACGACTTCGCCCCGGCTGGGCCACGGCCGGAAGAGGCACGATATGCGGAAGAACCGCTCGTCCTTGGTCTCCGACCACAGTTCGCGCAGGATCGCCAGGCGTGTGTTGCCGCCGTTGCGGATGATGTAGTGGTCCTCGCCCGGGCGCCGGGTGATCGCCGGCGCCGCGTCAAGGCCGCGCTCCCGGATGGACGCTTTGATGTCCTCGTAGGCCGGGTTGCGCTTCTTCCTGGGATCGTGGTCGTAGGGACGCAACTGGTCCAGGGTCACGACCATGGGCGTGTCGGCGATGGGGTCGCTCAAGGCCGAGGTGGACGGGCCGCTGCGCTCGAACCCGGCCGCGAGCAGCTTGCCGGCCATCTGCTGGGAGGTCATCTCAGCCATGGCGGCCTCCCTGCGCTTCGGACCGGGCCTCGCGCTCGGCGCGGCGGATCTGCGCCCGGGCATTGAGGGCCGCCCGGTGGTCGCTGGCGGTCGAACTGGTGTAGATCGCGGCGCAGCCGGCCTTGGTGAATTTGAGGTGGCCGCCCGGTGTGCGCTTGACGTGCCAGCCCTCGCCGACGGCGAACTCGATCAGAGCGCGCAACCGCTTGTGACCTCGGGCCAGTTCATGTGCGTTCGCCATGGGACCTCCCGGTATCAAGAGCGAATGGCGGGCGGCCGGACACCGTGGCAAATCGGTGCTGCCATTGCGGGAATAGTTCGCCAGCGAGGCCGCGCATGGTGTCGAGCGCGGCGGGGGCGACTCTGCCCGGCGGCTGGCGGTATTCGACCCGATGGACCGGCAAACCGCGCGTCGCGGCGCGTGGATAGGCTTCGATGGCCGGCACGTCGGTGGCCAGCACGCGGATGCCGGCGTGGTCTTGGAACAGGTCGCGCAAGGCCTGCTGGATCAGCCGGGCGTTCGCCGACACCGGGTGGACGCGGTTGATGAGCAGATGCAGCGGTGGCGGCTCGATGCCGAGGTGGCGGTACGGCGCGATGTCCTCCAGCAATTGCATGGTGCCGCGCCGCAGCTCGCGGGCGGCGAGGATTTCCGGGGTCACGGGTGACAGCGCGATATCGGAGGCGAGCACCGCCATCTCCAGCGTCACCGAACGTGCCCCCTGGGTGTCGATCAGCACCAGGTCGTAGAGGGGAGCCAGTGCCGGCAGCAGGTGCCGCAGCCGCAGTCGCCCATCCGGCGCGTGCAGCAGCAAAGTGTTCAACTCGCCCCGGTGGTCGTTGGACAGCACCAGGTCCAGGCCCGTAATGATCGTGCGGGACACGAGCTGGCCGAGGTCGCGCTCGTTGAAGGCCAGCAATTCATAGATGCCGCCAGGCGCGCGGTGGGCCAGCTCGTAGTACGAGGACAAGGTGGGCTGCACGTCGAGATCGAGCAGCAGCACGCGCAGCCCCGCATCGGCGGCGAGCCCGCCCAGGTTGGCGGCCGTGGTGGTCTTGCCGACGCCGCCCTTGGTCGAGATGATGGATACAACCTGCATGGCGTTTCTCCGCAATCAGTGGAAAAAACCATCAGCGCCGCTCATTGCGGCGATCGGTGATCCACTGCTCGATCTCGACGGAATCCCAACCAACGGCACGCACCCCAAGACGCATAGCCTTGGGAAACTTGCCCTCCTTCATCAGGTTGTAGATGTGCGCACGCTTGAAGCCGGTCTTGGCTTCGACTTCAGCGCGGCGCAGGATGCGATGCTCGACCGGTACTGCCGGGCTTTGGGCCTGAAAAGACATACTGGGCACTCCTTGACCCAAGGGGTCGCTCTGTGGAAGTGCTGCCCATTCAATAGCCCGAACTGCCTCGCGTCACCGCAACGGCAGAGCGCGCGTCTGCAATTGCAGGGAACCTTCATGAGGCCAGGTGTCGCTTGGCCGCCGACAACTTGGCCCACAACGTGCGCTCGCTGATGCCCGGCTTCTCCCCGTAGTGCGCCACCAAGGCTGTGACGACCGCCTCCAGGGTCTCGAAGGAGGAGTACGGAACACCGCTGGGCGATTTGCCCAGCAACAGCGTCAGCAGTCCGCCAACGATGTTCAGATAGGTGGTTTCGCTGCGAGGGCCGGGTATCCCTGCCTGCTTCTCCTGAGCACGCCTGGCCTGATGCTCCTGCGACAGCGTCTGAAACTGCTCGTAGAGGGCGTCCCAGGCTTGTATGCGATCAGACAGCTGCACCTTCAGCGCCTCCCTGTCCATGAGAAGGGCCTGCACCGCGTCGACGCTGATGGCCGGATGGAGGTGCCGCTCGAAGGCATCGAACAGAAAGGACGGCCGTTGGTCGGGATAGAAGTGGTTCATCCAGACCTTGAGATCGACGTGGCGAATGGTGAGCCCAGGGTCATCCAGCAGTCCTGGGTCATTGCTGGTCATACCCGCCTTGCCGAAAGGCAGCTCGAAATGCACCAACGCGTCGAAAATGCGGTCAGTGCAAAGCCTCAGCTGCGGCCACTGCGACACATCGGCATCCGCTGGCAGTCTGTTCGTGCCTCGGGCCACAGCGAGGATCTGCCCCTCGACTGCCATGAGCCCTGCCCAGGCGATGGCCGCTTCCAGCGGACTGTAGAAAACGCGGGCCCGTAAGCCGGGCGAGTGCAACTCCTGCATGAGCAACCTCCTTGAGCGGTTCAAGTCTTTTGGGGGCTTCGGCTGGAATCGCGCTAGGGCCGCACCGCAAGGGGGGCAATGCGATCGGGGTGGATCGCAAATGGTGGAGAACTCACCTGTGGTCACCTCTCCAGGACACCCGCGCGCGACTCTCTGGCTCATGACCACCAACACCAAGCTCTCGAACTGCGCTAAGCTGCGAGATCTATCCTGTGGGTAACAGGAAAGCTCGGTCGATAAAGTTGTCCGATGGTTCCTGCATCGGGGAAAGACGAAACTTGTCTGAACCATGCGTAGTAGATGACGCAGCGTGTCGTTAGACCGTTAAGGTCTGACACCAGATCATCTGGCGCTTGCTACGGCACGCGGACGCGACCAAGCCAGCAGCCTATCGCGGCTCCATGCCTCAGACCGCGCAGGTCTTTCGTCAGATTGAAAAAGAATGGCGCTTCGCACCTGCGATCGGTTAGCGAAGCCAGCCCTCTCCCCGCAAAGGCGTTACTGCATGTGCGTTTTGTATCGCGTGCAGCAAGAAGTCAGTGCCGAAGTTCCGCTTCTGATGTGCCTCGTGAGACAGCGAGACACAGATGGGCTCTGCTGCCTGCCTGACGGGCGCATAGCGCTGTCCTTCGCAGTCCCCGGTTTTCGCGCGCTGCGCTGCGCAGCCCTGTGTGGTCTCGAGGATGCCAGCCGCCGGTCTCTCCGGGTTGCCCTTCAACCTTGCGTTAGGAGGCGCATCGACGGCTGTTTTGTCAGCACTTGCAACTGACTTAGCGATGAATGTGGGGGCCAGAGCCACCCATCCATTGGCTATAAATTGGCTATAGGACGCGCCGACGCAGGCGCAGAAAAGAAAAAAGCCTAAGTAGATCAACTACTTAGGCTTTTGTTTATGGCGGAGTGGACGGGACTCGAACCCGCGACCCCCGGCGTGACAGGCCGGTATTCTAACCAACTGAACTACCACTCCGCGTGGTGTGACTTTTGCTCCTTGCGGAGCCAAGTGCCACAAAACTTGGCGACCCTACGGGGATTCGAACCCCGGTACTCACCGTGAAAGGGTGATGTCCTAGGCCTCTAGACGATAGGGTCAAAACCTAGAAACTGCAAACCGACAATCTTGGTGGAGGTAAGCGGGATCGAACCGCTGACCTCTTGCATGCCATGCAAGCGCTCTCCCAGCTGAGCTATACCCCCAAGAGGTGGCGGAGTGGACGGGACTCGAACCCGCGACCCCCGGCGTGACAGGCCGGTATTCTAACCAACTGAACTACCACTCCGCGTGGTGTGACTTTTGCTCCTTGCGGAGCCAAGTGCCACAAAACTTGGCGACCCTACGGGGATTCGAACCCCGGTACTCACCGTGAAAGGGTGATGTCCTAGGCCTCTAGACGATAGGGTCAAAACCTAGATTGTTTCAGGTGGTGGAGGTAAGCGGGATCGAACCGCTGACCTCTTGCATGCCATGCAAGCGCTCTCCCAGCTGAGCTATACCCCCGTTGATTCCGGCGTTTATTTGCATAATCGTCGTCATCACCTGAGCCTCAAATTATAGACAGGTTTTTAGCGGTTTTTCAATCTTGCCAGGATTTTTTCGCGACCAAGCAGCTCGAGCACTGCATCCACCGATGGCGTGTGCGCCGTGCCCGTGGTGAGCACGCGCACGGGCATGGCGAGCTGCGGCATCTTGGCGCCCTGCGCCTTCAGCACGTCCTTGATGGCGGCGGCGATGGCTTCCTTGCTCCACTCCACGTTGCCGATGGCGGCAGCGAAGGCATCGAGCAGCGGCGCGGCGGCCTCGGTGACGTGCTTGGCGTAGTCGTCTGCGTTGCGCTCCACGGCGTCCACATAGAAGACGCGCACCCAGTTCGCCAGATCGACCAGCGTTTCGCAGCGGTCCTTGAACAGCGCGCAGATGCGCGGCAGGCGCTCGTCGGTCGCCACGCCCGCGAGGAAGGGCGTGAGCATGCCGGCGAGCTGCGCGTCGTCCATGGCCTTGAGGTGCTGGGCGTTGACCCAGCGCAGCTTGGCCTCGTCGAACTGGCCAGCGCTGCGGCCCAGATGGTCGAGGTCGAACCATTCCAGGAACTGCGCGCGGCCGAAGATCTCGTCGTCGCCGTGGCTCCAGCCCAGGCGGGCGAGGTAGTTGACCATGGCGTCGGGCAGGTAGCCCTCGTCGCGGTACTGCGTCACGGCCTTGGCGCCGTTGCGCTTGCTCATTTTCTCGCCCTGCTCGTTGAGCACGGTGGGCAGGTGGGCGAAGACAGGCACCTGGGCGCCCAGCGCCTCGAAGATGTGGATCTGGCGCGGGGTGTTGTTGACGTGGTCGTCGCCGCGAATGACGTGGGTGATGGCCATGTCCATGTCGTCCACGCAGACGCAGAAGTTGTACGTGGGCGTGCCGTCGGGGCGGGCGATCACCAGGTCGTCAAGCTCGCTGTTCTGGAATTCGATGCGGCCCTTGCACTTGTCGTCCCAGCCGACGACGCCGTCCTTGGGCGTCTTGAAGCGCAGCACGGGCTTCACGCCTTCGGGGATGGGGGGCAGCTGCTTGCCCGGTTCGGGGCGCCAGGTGCCGTCGTAGCGGGGCTTTTCCTTGGCTGCCATCTGGCGCTCGCGCAGGGCGTCGAGTTCTTCCACGCTCATGTAGCAGGGATAGACGTGGCCGGAGGCCTGCAATTGCGCCAGCACTTCCTTGTAGCGGTCCATGCGCTGCATCTGGTAGTACGGACCTTCGTCGTGGTCGAGCTGCAGCCAGGCCATGCCCTCCAGGATGACGTCGACCGAGGCTTGCGTGGAGCGCTCCAGGTCGGTGTCCTCGATGCGCAGGATGAAGTCGCCGCCGGTGGCGCGCGCGAAGGCCCAAGGGTAGAGGGCCGAGCGGATGTTGCCCAGGTGGATGAAGCCCGTGGGGGACGGGGCGAAACGGGTGCGTACTTTCTTCGTCATAGGTTGTTCAGGCAGTCAGGCTGTGAAGACCACGCAAAAGGTCGTCCTGGATGTCTTCGGGATGCTCCAGCCCCACGGCCAGCCGGATGACGCCCTGGCTGATGCCCGCGGCCTGCCGCTGCGCTTCGGTCAAGCGGCCGTGCGAGGTGGTCGCCGGGTGGCTGATGATGGACTTGGTGTCGCCCAGGTTAGTGGCGAGCGAGAGCAGACGGCAGCTGTCGAGCACGTGGAACGCCTTGGCGCGCGCGGCCTCGAGCGTATCGCCGGCCAGCTCGAAGGCCACCACGCCGCCGCCCAACCCGCCCTGCTGGCGCATGGCCAGCTCATGCTGCGGGTGCGACGGCAGGCCGGGGTAGAACACGCGCGCCACCTGGGGCTGGGCTTCGAGCCAGCGGGCGATGGCCAGGGTGTTCTCGCAGTGCGCCTTCACGCGCACGCTGAGGGTTTCGAGGCCCTTGAGCACCACCCAGGCATTGAAGGGCGACAGCACCATGCCCGCCGTGCGTACCACGGGCGCGAACTTCTCGGTGACGAGCTGGCTGCTGGCGCACAGCGCGCCGGCCATGACGCGGCCCTGCCCGTCCAGGTACTTGGTACCGGAGTGCATGACGATGTCCGCACCCAGCGCCAGGGGCTTTTGCAGGATGGGTGTGGCGAAGGCGTTGTCCACCGCCAGCAGGGCGCCGGCCTTGCGGGCGATGTCGGCCAGGGCAGCGATGTCGCAGACTTCGGTGAGCGGGTTGGTGGGCGTTTCGGCGAACAGCAGCCGGGTGTTGGGACGCACGGCGGCGCGCCACTCATGAACGTCGGTCTGCGAGCAGAACGTGGTTTCCACGCCGAACTTGCCGAATTCCTTGGCGAACAGGTTGAGCGTGGAGCCGAACATGGAGCGCGACAGGACGACGTGGTCGCCCGCCTTGAGCAGGCCCATGATCATCAGCAGGATGGCCGCCATGCCGCTGGCCGTGCCGATGGCGGCCTCGGCGCCTTCGAGCGCGGCCAGGCGCTGCTCGAAGCTGGTGACGGTGGGGTTGGACGTGCGCGCGTAGGTGTAGCCCTCGCCGCTGGCGAAGCGCTCGGCCGACGTGGCGGCGTCCGGCTGCACGAAGCCCGTGGTGAGGTACATCGTTTCGGAGTTCTCGCCGTACTGGCTGGGTGCAATGGCAGCGCGGATGGCGAGCGTTTCGGGGCGCAGGCCGGGGGGAAGATGGCTCACGATGAGGTTCCTGGTTTGAAGAAAACAGGAGCTGCTGGCGCTTTACAGGTAAGGGTTTCAAGCATTTTTCATACTGAAACCCTTGCGTACCAAGCGCCGGCAGCTCACTTTTTTATTTTCACGCTTCCTGCGCGTTCGGCAGCGACAGGCGCGAGGTGTCGTCGCCCTCTTCCTCGCCGCCCCGCTGGCGGCCCTCGTTGAGCGCCGTCACCTCCTCGTCGGAGATGTCGCCGGTGATGTAGACGCCGTCGAAGCACGAGGCCTCGAAGCCCTCCACACGCGGGTTGATCTTGCCCACGGCCTGCTTCATGGCCTGCACGTCCTGGTAGATCAGCGCGTCGGCGCCGATCACCTGGCGGATCTCTTCCACCGTGCGGCCGTGCGCCACCAGCTCGCCGCGCGTGGGCATGTCGATGCCGTAGACGTTGGGGTGGCGCACCGGCGGCGCGGCCGATGCCAGATAGACCTTCACCGCGCCCGCGTCGCGCGCCATCTGCACGATCTCCTTGGACGTGGTGCCGCGCACGATGGAGTCGTCCACCAGCAGCACGCGGCGGCCCTTGAACTCGCTGCCGATGGCATTGAGCTTCTGGCGCACGGATTTCTTGCGCACGCCCTGCCCCGGCATGATGAAGGTGCGGCCCACGTAGCGGTTCTTCACGAACCCTTCGCGGTACGGGATGCCCAGCAGCTGCGCAAGCTGCATGGCGCTGGGGCGGCTGGACTCGGGGATGGGGATGATGGCGTCGATCTCGCCCGGCGGCACGGTGGAGATCACCCGCTTGGCCAGCGTCTCGCCCATGTTCAGGCGCGCCTGGTAGACGGAGATGCCGTCCATCACCGAATCGGGGCGGGCCAGATAGACGTATTCGAACACGCAGGGGTTGAGCCGCGGCGTCTCGGCGCACTGCTGCGTCTCGACGCGGCCGTCCGTGTGCACGAACACCGCCTCGCCCGGGGCGATGTCGCGCTCCAGGCGGTGCAGCGTGCCCTCCAGCGCCACGGACTCGCTGGCCAGCATCACCGTGCCGTCGGCCCCCTTGCCCATGCACAGCGGGCGGATGCCGAACGGGTCGCGGAAGGCCAGCAGGCCGTAGCCCGCGATCAGCGCGATCACCGCGTACGAGCCCTTGATGCGCTTGTGCACCGCGCGCACGGCGGCGAACACGTCCTCCGAGCGCAGCGGCGCGCCGCTGCTGGCGCGGGCCAGCTCGTGCGCCAGCACGTTGAGCAGCACCTCGGAGTCGCTCTCGGTATTGGTGTGGCGGTGGTCGGTGTCGGCCAGCTCGCGGCGCAGTTGCTTGGCGTTGGTGAGGTTGCCGTTGTGCACCATCACGATGCCGAAGGGCGCATTCACGTAGAAGGGCTGCGCCTCTTCCTCGCTCGACGCGTTGCCCGCCGTGGGATAGCGCACCTGGCCCAGGCCCATCGGGCCCGGCAGCGCACGCATGTTGCGCGTGCGGAACACGTCGCGCACCATGCCCTTGGCCTTGTGCATGAAGAACTTGCGGCCGTCCTGGGTGACGATGCCCGCGGCGTCCTGCCCCCGGTGCTGCAGCAGCAGCAAGGCGTCATAGATCAGCTGATTGACGGGACTGGCGCTGACCACGCCGACGATTCCACACATAGTTGCAGTTCCATTCGATGGGCGGGAGCCTCCCGCCAACATGCCATCACGAAGGCAGATGCCTTCCCAATTCCTCAGGCAGGGCGGGCGCGAGCCCCTTGAGCGCCGCCTCCAACAGCGGCGCACCCTGCGATTGTCTCCACCACGGCGCCTGCGCCACCGGCGTCCAGCCGGCCACCAGCGCCACGGCCAGCAGCAGCACCACGCCGCGCAGCACGCCGAACAGCGCGCCCAGCGCGCGGTCGGCGGGGCGCAGCCCCACGGCCTCGACCAGCTTCTTGGTCACCCAGGCCAGCAGGCCGCAGGCGAACACCGCGGCAACGAAGACCACCGCGAAGCCCGCCACGTGGCGCCAGGTGGCGTCCGCCTCCCCCATGGGCAGCAGCGCCCCCATGTCATCGGCGAACCACTGCGCCGCGAAGAACGCCGCCACCCATCCCGCCAGCGACAGCAGCTCGAACACCAGCCCGCGCCATGCGCCGATCAGCAGCGATGCGGCAAGCACCACCACGAAGATCCAGTCCAGCGCCGCCATGGGCCGTCATCCGCCGCTGGCGCGGTTCACAGCGCCAGCACCGCGCCCGCCAGGCCGGCACCCTTGACGCGCTCGGCCGCCTTGTCGGCCTCCGCGCGGCTGCCGAACGGGCCCACGCGCACGCGGGTGCGCTTGCCGTCCTTGGTGTCCACCACCTGCGTATAGGTCTTGAGGCCCGAGCGCTCCAGCTTGTCGCGCACCTCGCGCGCCTTGTCGGCATCGGCGAACGCGCCCACCTGCACGATGAAGCGGCCCGGATCGCCCGCATCGGGCTTGGCGGCGGCCGTGGCGGACCGCCCCTCCAGCAGTGCGCGGGCGCGCTCCGCGTCGTCCGTGCGCGCGGGCTTGGGTTCCGCCTTGGGCTCGGGCTTGGGAGGCTGCTTGGGCTCCTGCCGGGGTTCGGGCTTCGGCTCGGGTTTAGGCTCAGGCTTCGGTGCGGGCGCAGCCGACGGCTTGGGTTCGGAAGCACGCGGGGGCGCCAGCTGCGGCGCGGGCGTGCTGCGCGGGCTGCTGGCGACCACCTCCTCGCCCGCGTCCAGGCCGGCGCCCGCCGGTTCGGCCGGGGTGGCCGGCGCGGCGGTGCCGGGATGCGGCACCACCAGGGGAGCCACCTTGTTGCGGTCGGGAATGTCGATGGCCACGTTCACCGGGATGGGGCGTGGCTGCGTATCGAACAGCAGCGGGAAGCCCACCACGCCGGCCAGCACCAGCACGGCGGCGCCGATGAGGCGATGGCGTGCGCGCCGGCGCATCTCTTCGATGCTTTCGGCCTGGGAGGAGGTGCGGGAACGCTTGGCGGGCTTGCCGTTGTCGCCCTGGGGCGCTTGCTTGCCGGGCCAACGAAACTTGAAAAATGCCATGGACAGGGGACTCGCTATGCGCCCAGATGTTTGGCCTGCAGGCGGGGTACCCCGTTTTCGAGCACGCCGCCCACCGTGTAGAACGAGCCAAAGACCACGATTCTATCAGCCGGGTCCGCTGCCTCCACGGCCGCGGCCAGCGCCTTCTGCGGGCTGGCGTGCAGGCTGGTGGCGACGGGCCGACGCCCGCCCGCGACCATCTGCAGCGCGTTCCATTTCTGCTGCAGGCTGGCCGCGCTTTCCGCGCGCGGCGTGGGCAGGTCGGTGAAGTACCAGCGGTCGATCAGCGGCCCGACCTTGGCGAGCATGGGAGCGAGGTCCTTGTCGGCCATGGCGCCGAAGACGGCGTGCGTGGTCGGGAAGTAGCCCATTGCATCGAGGTTGGCGGTGAGCGCCGCCACCGAGTGCGGGTTGTGCGCCACGTCCAGCACCAGCGTGGGCTGGCCCGGCACGATCTGGAAGCGCCCCGGCAGCTCCACCAGCGCCAGGCCCGCACGCACCGCCTGCGCGGTGATGGGCAGGCGCTCGCGCAGTGCCTCGAACGCGGCGAGCACGCCCGAGGCGTTGACGAGCTGGTTGGCCCCGCGCAGCGCCGGATAGGCCAGCCCCGCGTAGCGCCGCCCGCGTCCGGCCCAGGCCCACTGCTGCTTGTCGCCGGAGAAGTTGAAGTCCTGCCCGAAGCGCCACAAGTCGGCGCCGATCTCGCGCGCGTGGTCGATGACGCTCTGCGGCGGTACGGGGTCGCTCACCACCACCGGGCGGCCCGTGCGCATGATGCCGGCCTTCTCGCGGCCGATGGTCTCGCGGTCGGTGCCGAGGAACTCGACGTGGTCGATGTCCACGCTGGTGATGATGGCGCAGTCGGTGTCGATGACGTTGGTCGCGTCCAGGCGGCCGCCCAGGCCTACCTCCAGGATCGCCACGTCCAGCCGCGACTGGCTCATCAGCCGCAGGATGGCCAGCGTGGTGAATTCGAAATAGCTCAGCGAGACTTCGTCGCCATTCTGGGTCCTGGCGCTTTCCACCGCTGCGAAGTGCGCTACCAGGTCCGCAGCGGCGACGGTCTCGCCGTGGATGCGGCAGCGCTCCTCGAAATGCACCAGGTGCGGCGAGGTGTAGACACCCGTGCGGTAGCCCGCCTGCAGCGCCACGGCCTCCAGCATGGCGCAGGTGGAACCCTTGCCGTTGGTGCCCGCCACGGTGATCACGGGGCAGCCGAAGGCCAGGCCCATGCGGCGCGCGACCTCGCCCACGCGGGCCAGGCCCATGTCGATGTTCTTGGGGTGCAGCCGCTCGCAATGGGCGAGCCAGCCTTCCAGGGTCTGGGGGAGGGATTGCATAGAGCGCAGAATTGTCGCCCATGAACATTTCCACCATCACCCTGTACGGCATCCCCAATTGCGACACCGTGAAGAAGGCCCGCGCCTGGCTCTCGGAGCGCGGCGCACCCGTCCAGTTCCACGACTTCAAGAAGCAGGGCGTGCCCGCCGAGCGCCTGCCCGCCTGGATGGCCGCCGTGGGCTGGGAGAAACTGCTCAACCGCCAGGGCACGACCTGGCGCAAGCTCGACCCTGCCGTGCAGGTCCGCGCGCAGGATGCCGCCAGCGCCGCGGCGCTGATGGTGGAGCATGCCTCCGTCATCAAGCGCCCCGTGGTCGAATGGGGCGACGGCGCCGTCACCGTGGGCTTCGACGCCGATGCGTGGAACGAACGGCTGGCCGGCGCCTCCAAATAAAGGCATACGACTCTTTACGCAGATTTACGGGCCGGCCCCGGCGCATTCATGCGCGGACCTGAAACTTATTCCCGGCTTGGCGCGTTGTATGCCAACCGAAAGGAGCCGATTTCCGCCATGAACAAAACCCTCGTTTTCACCGCCCTGGCCGCCACTGCGCTGGCGGCCCAGGCACAGCAGGAACAGGGGCGCGTGCTGTCCGCCACGCCCATCACGCAGCAGGTGGCGATTCCCCAGCAGGTGTGCGGCAATGAAACCGTCTACAGCGGCGCGCGGCCCACCACGGGTGCGGGCGCCGTGCTGGGCGCCATCGCCGGCGGCGCGGCGGGCAATGCCATCGGCGGCGGCGGCGGCCGCGCGGCGGCCACGGCGCTGGGCGTGGTCGGCGGCGCACTGCTGGGCAACCAGGTCGAAGGCGGCCGCCCCGGCTACCAGAACGTGCAGCGCTGCACCACGGAAACCTATTACGACAACCGCGTGGTCGGCTACGACGTGGTGTACGAATACGCCGGCCGGCAATACACGACCCGCACGCAAAGCGACCCGGGCAACTGGATCCCCCTGTCCGTGCAACCCGCAGTGCAGGCCCCGCCCCCGGCCACCTACTCCTCGTATGGCGACAGCGGCTACCCACAGCCCGGCGTGGTGGTGTCCACCCAGCCCGGCCCGCCCGCCTATGTGTCGCAACCGCCCGTCACCGTGATCGAGTACCGCGACGCCTACGGCTACCCGTACCGTCCGCCGCGCCACCCGCACTACTGGCGTTGACCACGCGCCCACCCGCGAAGGAGCCCCCAGGGCTCCTTTTTTCACGCCATAGAATTGCGGGTTTGTCCTTTCAGTCCATTGCCCCATCCATGACCACCGAGAAAATCGACGGCGTCTCCGTCACCACCCAGGCCAACGTGTATTTCGACGGCAAGTGCGTGAGCCACGGCATCACCTACCCCGACGGCACCCGGAAATCGGTGGGCGTGGTGCTGCCCGCGACGCTGACCTTCGGCACGGGCGCGCCCGAGGTCATGGAATGCGTGGGCGGCTCGTGTGAATACAAGCTCGCCGGCTCCGACACCTGGGTGAAGTCCGGCCCCGGCGACCAGTTCAGCGTGCCCGGCAACTCGAAGTTCGACATCCGCGTCACCGACGCCTACCACTACATCTGCCACTACGGCTGATCCGCACCATGGCCACCATCCTGCAAAACCTGCCCAAGGGGCAAAAAGTCGGCATCGCCTTCTCGGGCGGCCTCGACACCAGCGCCGCGCTGCGCTGGATGAAGAACAAGGGCGCCCTGCCCTACGCCTACACCGCCAACCTGGGCCAGCCCGACGAGCCCGACTACGACGCCATCCCCGCCAAGGCGATGGAATACGGCGCCGAGAAGGCCCGCCTGATCGACTGCCGCACGCAGCTCGCCCACGAAGGCATCGCCGCGCTGCAGGCCGGCGCCTTCCACGTGCGCACCGCCGGCGCCACCTACTTCAACACCACCCCGCTGGGTCGCGCCGTCACCGGCACCATGCTGGTGGCCGCCATGAAGGAAGACGACGTCCACATCTGGGGCGACGGCTCCACCTTCAAGGGCAACGACATCGAGCGCTTCTACCGCTACGGCCTGCTGACCAACCCCTCGCTCAAGATCTACAAGCCCTGGCTCGACCAGCTCTTCATCGACGAGCTGGGCGGCCGCGCCGAGATGTCGGCCTTCATGACCAAGGAAGGCTTCGGCTACAAGATGAGCGCCGAGAAGGCCTACAGCACCGACAGCAACATGCTCGGCGCCACGCACGAGGCCAAGGACCTGGAGTTCCTCAACAGCGGCATCCGCATCGTGAACCCCATCATGGGCGTGGCGTTCTGGAAGGACGACGTGGCAGTGAAGGCGGAGGAAGTCTCCGTGCGCTTCGAGGAAGGCCAGCCCGTGGCCTTGAACGGCGTGGAATTCAGCGACCCGGTGGAGCTGTTCCTGGAAGCCAACCGCATCGGCGGCCGCCATGGCCTGGGGATGTGCGACCAGATCGAGAACCGCATCATCGAGGCCAAGAGCCGCGGCATCTACGAAGCCCCCGGCCTGGCGCTGCTGCACATCGCCTACGAGCGCCTGGTGAGCGGCATTCACAACGAGGACACCATCGAGCAGTACCGCATGAACGGCCTGAAGCTCGGCCGCCTGCTCTACCAGGGCCGCTGGTTCGACCCGCAGGCCATCATGCTGCGCGAGACGGCCCAGCGCTGGGTGGCCCGTGCCGTGACCGGCACGGTGGTGCTGGAACTGCGCCGCGGCAACGACTATTCGATCCTGAACACCGAAAGCCCCAACCTGACCTACGCGCCCGAGCGGCTGTCGATGGAGAAGGTGGAAGACGCGCCGTTCTCGCCGCTGGACCGCATCGGCCAGCTGACCATGCGCAACCTCGACATCGTGGACACGCGCGGCAAGCTGGGCGTGTACTCCAAGGCCGGGCTGCTGTCGCTGGGCGGCAATGCGGCACTGGCGCAACTGGAAGACGGCACCAAGAAGTAACCTTCAATCCCCATGGGCCGCCAGCGCTTGATACACAAGCGCAAGCAGCTATCAAAGCAGAAGCAACCGCCCGGCATCACCGCCGGGCGGTTTTGTTTTTGAGGCAGGCATGACCTTCCATACCGTAGCCAGCCGCGATGTCCCGCGCGACGTGCCCGACAAGAAGTCTTTCAGTGGCGCCTGAAATCCAAGCAAAAACAGCCTTTAGCGCTTATCCATCAAGCGCTGGCAGCTATCTTTTTTGATTTCATCATTGCCAGCCGCCACGCTCGTCACGGTGCCAGCGTGGTCACGGGGAACTGCACGGCGAACGCATTGCCCGCGCCGATGACCAGCATCTCAGGCACGTGGGCTGCCGCACCGGGGACCAGCCGCAGTTGGCAGGAGCCGCCTGCGGGAATGACGTCGCACTGCCCCACCACATTGAACGAGAAGGTGCCGTTGGGCGGAATGGTCACGCCGCTGACCCGCACCGGCCCCGGGTTGGTGATCGTGATGAGCTGGCTTGCGGGGCTTTGCAGCGTCACCGCATTGGGATGATTCAGCGTGGCCAGGTGCGCATTGACGGCCGCGTCCTGGCACAACTGGGTCACTTGCACCGCGCAAGTGGCGTTGTCGAGCAGCACCGTGCCCGTGGTGCAGGCTGGGGTGCCTGGCGGCAGGGGCGGCGGCATCAACTGGCGCGGCACCATGTTGTTGGAGAAGCAGGCGTCTAGTGACGAAGGCGGCGTGATGCCGACGACGCGCAGGGTCACGCCACTTTGGTTGATGACGGGCTTGGGCTGGAAGCCCGTGGGAGGCACGTAGCCGTACTGCGAGACGGGAGCGCCGTCCGCATCGACGCCGACGGCCGGAACCAGCACCGGCTGCCCGTCAACGATGGTGATCCTGAGCGGCGGAATGCCGCTGGGCGCCTGCTGCGCCCAGGCCATCAGCGGATGGCCCGTGAACGCCGCTGCCGCCGCTCCCGCCGTCCCCGCCAGAATCAGGCCGCGCAACAGCACGGAGCGCATTCGCGTTCGCAGGATCCACAGACCCGTGCCCAGCGGCAGGGCGGCGGCCAGCAGCAGGGCCAGCGGGTGGTCGACAGGTACAGGCGTGGCGGCGCTCGCCGGAGCGAAGGTAATGGTTTGCGCGGCGGCATGGCCTGCGCAGAGGGTCAGCGTAACCAACCAGGCCGTGGCGAGTCGGCGGGGAAAGAGTGCGCATGCCATGGGGTGTGTCTATTTGCTCTTGATTTGGTAGCGCGCAGCACAGGCTGCACAAGGGCGTTTTCAAGTCCTAAGCGCCAGAAGGCTTTTTCTCTCTGAAAACCAGCCAACCCAGCAGCGCCGGCAGCAGCAACAGGCCCCATTGCGACAGCGTGGGGATGGCCTGCGCCTGTGAAGGCGCCGCCAGCAGCAGCATGGCGTGCGGGTCCTCGATCACGCCCGTGGCGGTGTTGTTGCCATCGCCCGGGCCGTCGTCGGCCACGCTGAAAGTCACCGTGTCGCCGCTGACCGCACCCAGGGCGAACCAGCCGCCGGGGCCGTGCTTGTACGGCGCCAGGCCTGCCAGGCTGCCCGCCGGGTAGGTGGCGCTGACGGTGACGGTGGCACCCGCGCAGCCCGTGGCGGTGAAGCGCAGCGCGCCCAGCGGCGCCGTGGCGCCCGGCGGCAGCGGCGTGGGCGCAGCAGTGATTTGCAGGCTGCCGGGCGTGATGCTGCAGCCCGCCGGGCCGCTCACGTCCACCGTCACCGGGCCGGGGCCGCCCGTCACAGTGGCGGGGTTGACGGCAAAGCTGATCTGCTGCGGCGCGGCGGCAGCCCATTGCGCATCGCCGGGCTGGGTGGCGGTCAGCGTGCAGTTGCCCGTGCCGCTGAAGCTGACGATGGCGCCTGCCACGCTGCACACGCCGCTGGCGCTGTAGGCCACCGGCAGGGTGGACGTAGCGGTCGCGGCCAGCGCCAGCGTAGTGCCCAGGGTTTGCGCGCCGGGGTCGGCAAAGCCCGTGATGGCCTGCGCTCCCAGCGGTGTGACAGCGCTGGACCCATCGCTGGCCACGCTGTCGCCGAACGCGTTGGTGGCCACGACGGTGAAGGTATAGGCCGTGCCGTTGACCAGCCCCGCCACAGTGCACTGCAGCGGGCCGGGCAGCGCGGGCGCGCAGGTCTTGCTGGCGTCCTGCACGGCGTGCACGGTGTAGGCGGTGATGGGGCTGCCATTGTCGGCGGGTGCGGCCCAGCTCACCGTGGCCTGCGCGTCGCCCGCCACGGCCGTGGGCGCGGCGGGCGCATCCGGTGCGGCGGCCAGGTAGAGCATGGCAGTTTGCTGCACCAGCGATGCCGATCCGTTGCCGTAGCCGCCCGGCGCCAGCCCCTGCGCGCGCACCCACAGGCGCTGGCCGTGCGGCAGGGCCAGGCCGTCCAGCGCCCAGCCGCCGGGCGTGCGCGTGGCGGCGCCCACATCCGTCCAGGCGGATTCGGGCGCGTCTTCCTGCGTGGCGTAGGCCAGGCGCACCTGCGCCACCTCGGGCGCGGTGGCGGCGCGCAGCCAGCGCAGGCCGTCGCGCGTGGGGGTGGCGGCCAGGGTTTGCTGCGGGGCGATGGGCTGGCTCAGGCGCGCAATGGACAGGCGCGGCTGGCCGTTGAAGTCGGAGAACGCCCCGCCCGCCACCACGTGGCCGCCCGGCAGCAGGGCCAGGGCATAGACGTTCAGGTTGGCGGAGGCGCCGAAGTCCAGGTCGCGCGACCCATCGGCGTGGATGCGGCCGATCTTGCCCGCGGCCTGGCCGCCCAGCGCGGTGAACTCTCCGCCCACGATGATCTTGCCGTCCGCCTGCACGGCCAGGCTCCAGACGGCCCAGTCGGCGCCCGCGTCGAAGGCGCTGTCCAGCGTGCCGTCGCTGTTCAGCCGCGCCAGGTAGGGGCGCGCGTTGGGCGGCATGGCCCCGGCGATCTGGCCGAAGTAGCCGCCGACGAGGATCTTGCCGTCCGCCTGCACGGCCAGGGTGGTCACCTGCTGGTTGGGGGCGGGGTTGAAGCTGGCGTCCACGCTGCCGTCGTCCTCCAGCCGCATCAGGTGGAGGGTGAACCAGCCGCCCACCAGCAGCTTGCCATCCGCCTGCACGGCCACGGTCTGCACGGCGTTGCTTGGCACCGGAGGGTTCCAAGCCACGTTGCGCGTGCCGTCGGGTCGCAGGCGCACCAGGCGCACAGAGGTAGCCCCGTTCCAGTTGGAGAACGCGCCCGCCAGCACGATGTCGCCGCCGGGCAGCAGGGCCAGGGCGTAGATGCCGCCATCGGCCCCCGCGCCCAGGTTGGCGGCAAAGGCGGTGTCCACGCTGCCGTCGGGGTTCAGCCGGGCGAGGCCGGGGCCGAGGTCGTTGAAGTTGCCCGCCACCAGCGCCTTGCCGTCGGGCTGCATGGCCAGCGCATAGACAGTGCCGCTGGTGGTGTGGGTAAAACCGGTATCACGCGATCCGTCGGCGTTCAGGCGCGCCAGGCGGCCGGTGAAGTTACCGCCCACCAGCAGCTTGCCATCGGGCTGCGCGGCCAGGGCCAGCGCGGTGTTGTCCAGGCTGGCCGTGGGTGCCACATCCAGCGTGCCGTCGGCATGCAGCCGGGCGGCGCCGGCGCGCGCCGTGCCGTTCACCAGGGTGAAGTTGCCGCCCAGCACGATCTGCCCGCCCGCACCCAGCGCGATGCCCCTCACCATGCTGTTGGCGCTGGCGGCAAAGGCCGTGTCCGGCGCGCCGCTGGCGTGCAGTCGGGCGATGTTGGCGCGCGGCTGGCCGCCCAGGGTGGAGAACAGGCCGCCGACCAGGACTTTTCCGTCGGGCTGCACCGCCAAGGCCCGCACGACGCCGTCGGTGCCGGGGGCGAAGCCCGCGTCCAGCGTGCCGTCGGCATTCAGCCGCGCGACGCTGTTGCGCGGCTGCCCGCCCAGTTGCGTGAACGCGCCGCCCACCATGGCGGCACCGTCCGCCTGTACGGCCAGGGCATGCACGGCGTCGTTTGCGTCTTGCACGAAGCCCGTGTCCAGCGAGCCATCGGCGTTCAGCCGCGCCAAATTGGTGCGGGGCTGGCCACCTACCGTGTCGAACTGGCCGCCCAGCAAAATCTTGCCGCTGGGCAGCACGGCCAGCGCCAGCACCTGAGGGGGGATGCCGGCGGGCGCGCGGGTGAGGCTGGGGGCAAAGGCTGCGTCCAGCGTGCCGTCGGCGTTCAGCCGCGCCAGGGCCGTGCGCGCCACACCGTTGACGGTGTAGATCTGCCCTCCCACGAGGATCTTGCCGTCGGGCTGAACCGCCATCGCCTTCACGACGCCGTGGCCGGTGCCATTGCGCACCTCGGGGTTGAAGGTGCCGTCCACCGTGCCGTCGGCGTTGATGCGCCCGATGCCGGAGTGCGGCAGGCCGCCCACCTGGGCAAAGCCGCCGCCCAGCAGCAGCTTGCCGTCAGCCTGAGCGGCCACGGCCCAGACGGCGGTGTCGGCGGCAGCGGTGAAAGCGGCGTCCAACGTGCCATCGTTGTGCAGCCGCGCCAGGGCCTGGCGGCTCTGACCCGCCACCGTGCTGAAATTGCCGCCCAGCGCGATCTGCCCACTGGGCAGCACGGCCACAGCGCGCACCTCGCCGTTGACGTCGGCGTTGAAGCCTGCGTCCAGGCTTTGCCCATGGGCCAGGCCCGCCAGGGCGCACAGAATGAGGAGCCATGCGCGCAGAAAACGCACGGTTGAAACACACAGCAAGTTCATGCGCCGTTTGTAGAATGCGCCGCACTGGAGGTGGTAGGTTTGGCGTCTCAAGCAGCACATGGCACCGTTGACCTGGCGTCTCCGCTGGAGATCGTGCTGCGCGACGGTGCCGCCGACAGCGCCCGCATCGAAACCCGCAGCACCGACGGCCTGGCCCCGCGCCACGCCCTGCCCTATTGGCGCGACGGCGTGCTGCGCCGCATGGAGCTGCTGGACGCGCCCGCTCATGCCAACGCCAGTGGCCCGCAGCGCTTCCACGCCCGGCTGATCCATGTCGCCGGGCCAGGGGCCGACCTGGTGCAGCACATCTCCGACGCCGTGAGCGCCCGGCGCGACCGCCAGCGCATCCGCCGCGACGGCTGCGACGACGTGAGCATCAGCCTGCTGGCTTCCGCCCGGCCCACGCGCTTGGTGCACCGGGGCGACCACGTGCTGCGCGGCGGCGACGTGTTCGTCACCGACTACGCGCAGCCCATGGAAATCCTGCGCCCCCGGCACCACGACATCAGCCTGATCTGCTCGCGCCAGCGGCTGGAGCAGGCGCTGGGCGGCGACGTGTCCCTGCTCGCCGGGCGGCGCCTGCCCCGGCGCGGGCTGGCGATGCTGCTGGGCTCGCACCTGCGGCTCTTGTCCGCGCAGATGCAGTGGCTCACGCCCCCGCAGCGCGCCGCCGCCGTGCGCGCCGCGGTGGACATGGCCCTGGCCGGACTGCAAACCGAGATGGGCCTGCACCCGCACGACGAGCGCATGGCCACCGGCGGCCTGCACCACGCCGCGCTGCTCGCCATCCACCGCGAATGCCACGACCCTCAGCTCGCGCCCGAGCGTGTGGCCGCGCTGGTGGGCTGCTCCCGCGCCACGCTGTACCGCGTGTTCGCGGCCCAGGGCGGCAGCGTGGCCGCCGCCATCTGGTCCACGCGCATCGAACGGGCCCATGCGCTGCTCACCGGCGGCCAGATGGCCCACCTGCAGATCGCCGAAATCGCCCACCGCTGCGGCTTTGCCGACCCTCCCACCTTCAACCGCATGTTCAAGCGGCGGTACGGCATGACGCCGCTGGAGGCAAGGGATTTACATAAAACAATCCTCTAGCGCTTATCCACCAAGCGCTGACAGCTATCAATAAGGAAGCAATTGCAATGAACGGACAACAACGCGTGGCCATCGTGGTGGCAGGCGGCAGCGGCATGGGCGCCGCTGCGGCGAGGAAGCTGCACGAGGCGGGCTTCGCCCTCGGCATCCTGTCGTCGTCGGGCAAGGGCGAGGCGCTGGCCCGCGAGCTGGGCGGCGTGGGCGTGACCGGCTCCAACCAGAACGTGGCCGACCTGCGCAAGCTGGTGGACGCCGCGATGCAACGCTGGGGCCGCATCGACGTGCTGGTCAACGGCGCGGGCCACGGCCCCAAGGGCAAGCTGCTGGAGATCAGCGACGAGGACTGGATCAAGGGCCTGGAGGTCTACTTCCTCAACGTGGTGCGCGCCACGCGGCTGGTGGCGCCCATCATGCAAAGCCAGGGCGGCGGCGCCATCGTCAACATCTCGTCGGCCTGGGCGTTCGAGCCCGCGGCGCTGTTCCCCACCTCGGCCATGGCGCGCTCCGGGCTGGCGGCGTTCACCAAGATCTTCTGCGACGAGTACGGCCGCCACAACATCCGCATGAACAACGTGCTGCCCGGCTGGATCGACAGCCTGCCGCAGACCGAGGAGCGGCGCCAGTCGGTGCCCCTGCAGCGCTATGGCCGGGCCGACGAGATCGGGGCGACGGTGGCCTTCCTCGCGTCCGACGGCGCGGCCTACATCACGGGGCAGAATATCCGCGTGGATGGCGGGCTGATGCGCAGCGTGTGAGCTGCCATTGCGCCCAGCCCCGGGCGCGCAGCTCGCAGGCCGGGCATGCGCCGCAGCCGTAACCCCAGGGGTACAGCTGCCCGCGCTCGCCGAGGTAGCAGGTGTGCGAATCGCGGCGGATCAGCTCCACCAGCGCATCGCCGCCCAGTTCGTGCGCCAGCGCCCAGGTGGCCGCCTTGTCCAGCCACATCAGCGGCGTTTCCAGCGTCAGCGGGCGGTCTATCCCCAGGCTCAAAGCGACCTGCAGGGCCTTGAGGGTGTTGTCGCGGCAGTCGGGGTAGCCCGAGTAATCGGTCTGCGACATGCCGCCCACCAGCACATCCAGCCCGCGCCGATAGGCGAGCGCGGCGGCCAGTGTGAAGAACAGCAGGTTGCGCCCCGGCACGAAGGTGTTGGGCAGGCCGTCAGCCTGCATGGCGATTGCCACGTCGTCGGTCATGGCACTCGTGCCCAGCTGGCCGAGCACGTCCACGGTCAGCAGGTGGTCGTCGCCCAACTGCCCCGGCCACGCCATGCCCAGCAGCCCCTCCCGCAGCCGGGCGCGGCAGTCCAGCTCGACGCGGTGGCGCTGGCCGTAGTCAAAGCCCAATGTCTCCACATGCGCATAGCGCTTCAGCGCCCAGGCCAGGCAGGTGGCAGAGTCCTGCCCTCCGGAGAACAGGACGAGCGCGCGCCGGGTCACGCCGCTGCGGGTGCAGGCGTGCGCATGGCACGCACGATGGCAGCCAGCATCACGCCATAGGCGGGTACGAACAGCAGCAGGCTCACGGCCAGCTTGATGACGTAGTCCACCACGGCGATCTCGCCCCAGTTCGCGGCCATGAACGGGTCGGTGCTGCGCCAGAAGGCGATGGAGAAGAACGCGGCCGTGTCCAGCGCCTGGCCGAACACCGAGGCCGCCGCGGGCGCCAGCCACCAGGCGCGGCTTTGCTGGCGGATGCGGTCGAACACCTGGATGTCGAGCAACTGCCCCAGCACGTAGGCCGCGAAGCTGGCGAACGCGATGCGGAAGACGAAGGTATTGAAGTCGCTCAAGGAGCCCCAGCCGTTGAAGCGCCCTTCGTGGAACAGCACGCCCACGACATAGGACGCCACCAGCGCCGGCAGCATGGCGCGCGTGATGACGCGCCGCGCGGGCTGCTTGCCGATCAGCCGCACCGTGAGGTCGGTCGCCAGGAAGATGAACGGGAAGCTGAACGCGCCCCAGGTGCTGTGGAAGCCCAGCAGGTTGATCGGCAACTGCACGAGGTAGTTGCTGGCGATGACGATGGCGATGTGGAACGCCACCAGGAGGGAGAGGTAGAGCGGCACGCGTGAGGGCGGCGCCTGAACGGGCGTCATGGCTGTCCTTTTTGAATGGAGCCTTTGCAGCACCTGGAGCGGAAAGCACGCGCTGCGGATCGGGATAGGCTGCTAGGCGCAAACCGCAGCCATAGCCGTAGCTATGGCGAGGATTTGCAACGACGCAGACCGCCCGAGTCCGCAATGTGTGCGGCGCCACAGGTGTTGCAGAGGTTCCTCATGGGGGCGAGGGAACCCATGGATTGGCGAAAGGTGCGGATTGTACGCCCCCGCTGCACTCGCCCTCCAGCCCGCCTTCCGGCTTGATGCAAGTCATGACAAAGCGATCGCCGCGTGCCCGTCGGCCCGCTCCCGTCCCACAATGGTCGCATGCGTTCTTCGAAAGGTTCCGAATGACTGCGACCCCTCCCACCGCCGCGGCGCCGCCCGCTCCCTCCTTCACCCGGCGCGCGGGCCTGTGGGCAGCCATCGCCGTGCTGCTCGCCGTGTCGTTCATGCCGCCGCTGCCGGGCCTGCCCCACGCGGGGCAGGTGATGCTGGGCATCCTGGCGTTCGCGGTGATTCTCTGGATGACCGAGGCGCTGGACTACGCCGTCTCGGCCGTGGTGATCGGCGCGCTGATGATCGTGCTGCTGGCCCTCAGCCCCGCGCCCGGCCAGGAGGCCGCGGGCACGGTGATGGGCACCCGCGCCGCCCTGCCCTACGCGCTCTCGGGCTTCAGCAACAGCGCGGTGGTGCTGGTGGCGGCGGCGTGCTTCATCGCCTCGGCCATGACGGCCACGCAGCTCGACCGGCGCATCGCGCTGCAGGTGCTGGCCCACGTGCCCGCGCGGGCCAAGCACGTGGCCATGGGCGCCATTCTCGTGGGCTTCCTGCTCTCGTTCATCGTGCCCAGCGCCACGGCGCGCGTGGCCTGCCTCATGCCCATCATGCTGGGCTTCCTCACCGCCTTCGGCGCCGACCGGCGCAGCAAGTTCGCGGCGCTGGTGGTCATCACCGCCGCGCAGACGGCCAGCGTGTGGAACGTGGGCATCAAGACCGCCGCCGCGCAGAACATGGTGGCCGTGGGCTTCATCGAGAAGCAGTTCGGCCAGACCATCACCTGGGGCGAGTGGTTCGTGGCCGGCGCGCCGTTCTCGGCCGTGCTCACGGTGCTGCTCTACTTCATCATGACGCGCATGCTCAGGCCCGAGATGGACTACATCGCGGGCGGGCGCGAAGCCATCCGCCAGCAGCTCGACGCCCTGGGCCCGACCACGCCCAAGCAGTGGAAGCTGCTGGCCATCACCGTGGTGCTGCTGGGCTTCTGGGCCACCGAGGGCGTGCTGCACGACGTGGATACCACCTCCTCCACCATCGTGGCGATCGCGCTGATGCTGGTGCCGCGCATCGGCGTCATGGACTGGAAGGAGTCGCAGAAGGGCTTCCCCTGGGGCACGGTGCTGCTGTTCGCGGTGGGCATCGCCATGGGCTCGGCCCTGCTCAAGACCGAGGCCGCGCCCTGGCTGGCACGCCTGATCGTCGAACACCTCGGACTGGCCAACGCCACGGCCTTTGCCATCTTCATGCTGCTGTCGCTGTTCCTGATCGTGATCCACCTGGGCTTCGCCAGCGCCACGGGGCTGGCCTCGACCATGATCCCGATCATCATCAGCGTGCTGCAGGCGGTGCAGACGCCGGGCATCAACCCCATCGGCATGACGATGCTGCTGCAGTTCGTGGTGAGCTTCGGCTTCATCCTGCCGGTGAACTCGCCCCAGGGCATGCTGGCCTACGGCACGGACACGTTCGACATCAAGGACTACATCCGCACCGGCCTCGTGCTCACCGCGGCGGCCACGGCGCTGCTGGTGGTGTTCGCTCTGACCTACTGGCCGTGGATGGGCTACATGACGCTGCCCGCCGCGGGCTGATCCGGCAGCCGGCCGCGGCCGGCTGTCACACAATGCGCGCGCCAGCCGTCTTATGGGCATGCGCATGACAACGCTCTCCTCCCCCGCCATCCCGCCGGACCCGCACACCGCCGTCTTCCAGCAGCACCGCCCGCGCCTGGCCGGCGTGGCCTACCGCATGCTGGGCAGCCGCGCCGATGCCGACGACGTGCTGCAGGACGCCTGGCTGCGCTGGCAGGCCACGCCGGCCGAACGCGTGCACACGGCCGAGGCCTGGCTGGTGACCACCGTCACGCGGCTGTGCCTGGACCGCCTGCGCGCCGCGCGCACCGAGCGCGCGGCCTACGACGGCCCCTGGCTGCCCGAGCCCTGGATCGCGCCCGACGCGGCGCCGCCCGCCGACGCGCGCGCCGAGCTGGCCAGCGACCTGTCGGTGGCGCTGCTGGTGGTGCTGGAGCGCCTCACGCCCGACGAGCGCGCGGCCTTCCTGCTGCACGACGTGTTCGACAGCGACTACGCCGAGGTGGCCACCGTGCTGGGCAGGAGCGAGGCCGCGTGCCGCCAGCTCGTGCACCGCGCGCGCACCCAGGTGCGCCAGCGCAAGGCCCGCTTCACGGCCACGCCCGAGGCGGCGCGCGCGCTCATCGCGCGCTTCGTGCAGGCCATGCGCACGCAGGACCATGCCGCCCTGCTGGCCCTCTTCGCCGAGGACGCGCAATGGACCGCCGACGGCGGCGGCAAGGTGCGCGCGGCCAGCAAGGTGCTGCGCGGCCCGCGCGCGCTCGCGCGCCTGGCCGCGGCCGTGTGGCGCGTGTACCTGCACGGCCACCAGATCGAGCCCATGCAGGTCAACGGCGCGCCGGGCCTGCTGCTGCGCGACGCGGGCGGCGTGCGCTCGGTGATGGCCTTCGAGACCGACGGCGTGCGCATCCGCGCCGTGTACTCGGTGCTCAACCCCGACAAGCTGCGCGGCCTGTAAGGCGCGCACTCACCGGCCGCGCACGCAGCCCGGCCCCCTTTTTTTTCACCCCCAGGAGAACACCATGTCCCATGCCCAGCGCATCGACCTGCCGCGCCACCACGCCGCGGCCTACGCGGCCATGTACGGCCTGCAGAAGCACGTGAACGCCGGCAGCCTGCCGGTGCAGCTGCACGAACTCGTGAAGATGCGCGCCTCGCAGATCAACGGCTGCGCCTTCTGCCTCGACCTGCACGCCCGCGTGGCGCGCGAGCACGGCGAGAGCGACCGGCGCCTGCACCTGCTCAACGCCTGGCGCGAGAGCGGCGCGTTCGACGCGCGCGAGTGCGCGGCCCTGGCCTGGACCGAGGCGCTCACGCGCGTGGAGCAGTCGCAGGTGCCCGACAGCGTGTACGACGAAGTGCGCGCGCAGTTCACCGAGGCGGAGATCGTCGAGCTGTCGCTGGCCATCGTCGCCATCAACGGCTGGAACCGGCTGATGGTGGCCTTCCGCACGCCGCCGGGCGGACACACGCCAGGCTGATTCTTTCAGCCAAATCGGGCTGCAGCGCTTGCTGGGCAAGCGCGGGCAGCTCTCATTTTTGGTGCGCCTACCAGGGCGCGCCCGCGAAGCGCTGCACCAGGAAGTCCAGCAGCGCGCGCACCGCCGGGGCCAGGTGGCGGCGCGACGGGTACAGCGCGTACACCGTGAGCTGCGGCGGCGCCCAGCCGGGCAGCAGCGCCTCCAGCGCGCCCGCCTGCAGCAGCGGCCGCACCAGGTAGGTGGGCTGCAGCGCGATGCCCGCGCCGGCCTGCGCCGCCGCCATCAGCACCACGGCGTCGTTGGCCGTGAAGCGCGTGGGCACGCTCACCGCCTGCGCGCCGGCCTGCGCGTGGGTGAAGCGCCATTCGCTGCGGCCGAAGTTGGCGTGGCCCAGGCAGCGGTGCGCCGCCAGGTCGGCCGGCTGCGCCGGGCGCCCCATGCGCGCCAGGTAGGCGGGCGCGGCCACCAGCACCGATTCGCACTCGGCCAGCGGCCGCGCGATCAGGGCCGGGTCGGGGTCGGCGCTGATGCGGATAGCCAGGTCGATGCGCTCGGCCACCAAGTTCACCGCGCCCTCGCTCACGTTCAGGTCCACGTGGAGCTGCGGGTGCAGCGCCAGGAAGTCGCCCAGCGCCGCCGCAAGCTGCGCGTAGCCGAAGGACATGCTGCAGGTCAGCCGCAGCTGCCCGCGCAGCGCGCCGCCGGCGGGGGCGGTGGCTTCCTCCACCTCCTGGGCAATGGCCAGCATCTGCAGGCAGCGGCGCAGGCACTGCTCGCCCGCGTCGGTCAGCGTCACGCGGCGCGTGGTGCGCTGCAGCAGGCGCGCGCCCAGCCACTGCTCCATGGCGGCCACGTAGCGCGTGACCATGGCGCGCGACAGGGCCAGGCGCTCGCTGGTGGCGGTGAAGCTGCCGGTCTGCGCCACATCGGCGAAGACGCGCATGGCGGTGAGGCGGTCCATGGTATTTGCGCGAATCAAGAAACAATCAAGCACATTCTGAGCCGTTTATCTGTTTCGTTTCAAGCAATAAAGTCCTGTCCATCGTTTTTTTCAACCGGACTTCTCCATGACTTTGCGCACCACCCTGCTCTCCACCACGCTCGCCCTGGCCTTCGGCGCCGCCCACGCCGCCGGGCCGCTGCGGCTCACGGTCTACAACGCCGACGCGAACAGCTTCCACGTCAACTCCGTGCTGCTGAGCGGCGAGAAGGAGGCGCTGGTGATCGACACCGGCTTCACGCGCGCCGACGCCTACCGCATCGCCGCCAACGTGCTCGACAGCGGCAAGACGCTTACCACCATCCTGGTGAGCAACGCCGACCCCGACTACTACTTCGGCGCCGAGACGCTCCAGGCCCTGTTCCCGCAGGCCAAGGTGGTGGCCACGCCCGCCGTGCGCGAGAAGATCCAGGCCAAGATGGCCGGCAAGCTCGCGTTCTGGGGCCCCAAGATGGGCGTGAACGCCCCCGCGCGGCCGGTGCTGCCCGAGGCCCTGGCGGGCACCACGCTCACCGTGGACGGCCAGGCCGTGGAGCTGCGCGGCACCACCGGGCCGCTGGCGCACCGCCCGTACGTGTGGGTGCCGTCGCTGCACGCCATCGTGGGCAACGTGGCGCTGTTCGGCAACATGCACGTGTGGACGGCCGACACGCAAAAGCCCGCCGAGCGCCAGGCCTGGATCGCCCAGCTCGACGACATGAAGGCCCTGCAGCCGCGCGTGGTGGTGCCGGGCCACATGGCCGCCGGCACGGCGACCGACGCCGGGGTGATCGACTTCACGCGCGGCTACCTGGTCAGGTTCGAGGCGGCGCTGCAGCAGTCGCAAGACAGCGCGGGCGTCATCCAGGCCCTGCGCGCGGCCTACCCGCAGCTGGGCGAAAGCGCCTCGCTCGACCTGGGCGCCAAGGTGAACAAGGGCGAGATGGCCTGGTGATTCCTTGAGCGTTTCAGGGCTCCAGCGCTTTCTGGGCAAGCGCTGGCAGCTATGAAAACAGGAGCCCTACCCGGCCCCGCCGGCCCAGGCCAGCACGCGCAGCCAGCGCGGGCGCCAGGCCAGCGCCAGGCCCACCGCCAGCGCGGCGAAGGCCAGGGCCATGACCCACACCAGCGAGGCCATCGACGCATGGTCCACCGCCAGGCACAGGCCCAGCGCGCCGAGCAGGCCCAGCGTGCCCAGCGCACGCAGGCGCATCGTCTGGGCGGGGCGGGGCGCGTCGGCGCCGCGCACCTGCTCCCAATGCACGTCCATGGCCAGGGCCAGCCAGCCCATGCCCGCCACGGCGCAGGCCACGGCGGCGGTCAGCAGCAGTGCGTCATGCATGGGCAGCCTCCGCTGCGGCCAGGCCGGGGGCGGCGGGCGCAGCCTGTGCGCGCTGCCTGAGCCGGCGCGCGGCCCACGCGGCCAGGGCGCCGCCCGCCAGGATGAACAGGTCCACGCCCGCCACCGGCCAGTAGCCCGCGCCCAGGGTCTTGAGCAGGTGGTCGCCGGTGGTCACCCAGTTGAGCAGCACGGCGGTCACGGCCATGGCGGCCACGGCCCAGCACTGCTCGTGCCACGCCGGGTTCTGGCGGCCCTGCGCCACCGGAGCGCTGCGCACGAAGGCATGTGCCATGGCCGCCACCCAGCCGGCCCAGAACAGGTACTGCTCCATGTCGCCCCTGTTCTGCAAGCCCCGCGGCCAGCCAGCGGGCAACACGTCGGGCAGCAGCCGGTTGGCGATCAGGAGGGTGAGCGAGGCCAGCAGCATGCCGGTGACGGTGGTCACGGCCAGCGCATCGACCACGCGCGCGCCCTGGCTGCCCTGCCTGGCATGCTGCTTCTTGCGCTTTTCCACGAAGAAGATGAAGCCCGTGGCGATGCACACGCAGCCCATCAGCCCGCCCAGCACGTACAGCCAGCGCAGCAGCCAGTGGCGGAAGTGCTGCAGGTGCAGGCCGGTGAGGAAGGTGTTGACGCTGTCCACCGCGGTGGGCGGCGGGTCCTCGCGCAGCACCTCGCCGGTGCTGGCCTGGAAGTGGATGCCGTCGCCCACCAGCGCGATGCGGTCGGTGCCCGCGCGGTAGATGCTGACGTAGCCGTTGGCATCGCCCACGTGCTGCAACCCCAGGAAGCCCACCTCGCCCGCCATGCCCCTGGCGGCCCAGCGGCGCTGGGCCTCGGCCACCATGGCGTCCACCGAGGCCAGCGGCGCGGCCACGCCGGCACGGTCGTGCGGCAGGCCGGTTTCCTCGGCTTCGAGCTTTTCGTGCAGCTCGTGCAGCGGCTCCAGCTGGGTGTGCGACACCGGGAAGTAGATGCCCGCGAAGATCACCAGCCCGGTGAAGGCGAAGAAGAAGTGGAACGGCAGCGCCAGCACGCCGGTCATGTTGTGCAGGTCGAGCGTGCTGCGCTGCGCGGCCTTCTTCGGGCGGAAGGTGAAGAACTCGCGGAAGATCTTACGGTGCATGACCACGCCGCTGACCAGCGCCGCCAGCATCACCAGCGCCGCGAAGCCCACGATCCAGGTGCCCAGGCCCGCCCAGCGCAGGTTCAGGCTGTAGTGCAGCGGGTAGAAGAACTGGCTGCCGATCTTGAGCCGGTCGTCCGGCAGCGCCGCGCCGCTGCGCGGGTCGATGGTGCGGTTGCCCCAGACGCCCTGCTCCGGGTCCTTGGCGTTGGGCACCTCGTAGCCCGCGAACAGGCCCAGCACCGGGTCGCGGTGCGTGGTGTAGGCGCCCCAGCGGCGCACAGTGTCGAAACGCTCGGGCAGCGCGCCGTTGACGCGGTCGCGCATGAAGTCCAGGCTCTGCTTACTGGGCTGCATGTCCTCGAACACCGGCCGCAGCAGCTTGTCGAACGAGGGCATGGGCTGCGGCGCGAAGCGCGACTGCGGAATCGCCCAGCGGTCGATCTCGCGGTCGAACACCGACAGCGCGCCGAAGAAGAAGCAGGCCATGAGCACGAAGCCCAGCGCCAGACCGAACCAGGTGTGCAGCCAGGCCATGGCCAGGCGGAAATTCGGGAACATCGCGGCCTCCTTCACGCCAGCACGCCTTGCAGCACCGAGGCTGCCGCCGCCATGAACGCGCCGCCGCCCGCGAGCACGATCCACACGCGGGCCAGGCTGCGGGCCGCGAAGGCCCACAGGAAAGCCGTCAGGTACACCAGCATGCCCAGGATGCTGACGAGGTGCTCGGCGTCGTGGAAAGGCATGCCCAGCGCGAACAGGCCGGACATCCCCAGGGCGATGAAGCCCCAGGTGAAGGCGTAGCCGCCCAGCACGGCGGCGGCGATGCGCAGCGCGGCGTGCAGGCGGGGGCGGGTGGCGAGGCTGGCGGTCATGCGGGCAAACAGAAAATGAGAACTGTTTGCATTATCGCGGACATGAGGATCGCATGCCAAATCGCCCTCCAGCGCTTTCCCAGCAAGCGCAGGAAGCTATCAAAAGGAAAGCGGCCGGCGGCCTACACCACCACCGGCTCCGGTTCCAGCCGGATGCCGAAGCGCTCGTACACGCTGGTCTGGATGGCCTTGGCCAGCGTCATGACCTCGCCGCCGGTCACGCTGTCGCTGCGCGTGCCGCGGTTGACCAGCACCAGCGCCTGCTTCTCGTAGACGCCGGCCTTGCCCACCGTCTTGCCCTTCCAGCCACAGGCGTCGATGAGCCAGCCCGCGGCCAGCTTGATGGTGCCGTCCGGCAGCGGATAGTGCACGACCTTGGGGTCGCGCGCGATGATGTCCTGGCACTGCTCGGGCGTCACCGTGGGGTTCTTAAAGAAGCTGCCGGCGTTGCCCACCACGGCCGGGTCGGGCAGCTTGGCGCGGCGGATCTCGCACACCCAGTCGAAGATCTGCCGGGCCGTGGGGTGCTCGGTGCCGGCTTCCGCGCGTTTCCTCTCCAGGTCGAGGTAGCCCAGCTCGGGGCGCCATTCCTTGGACAGCCACAGGCGTACGCGGGTGATGACCGCGCGCCCGGCCAGGCCCATGCCGCGCGGCAAGCCGCTGCCCTCGTGCGGCGCCTGCGGCGCCGCGTGCTTGAAGACCGAGTCGCGGTAGCCGAAGGCGCACTGCGCCGCGTCGAGCGTGAAGGCGCGGCCCGTGGCCAGGTCGATCGCGTCGAGCGAATGGAAGCGGTCCTGCAGCTCCACGCCGTAGGCGCCGATGTTCTGCACGGGCGCCGCGCCCACGGTGCCGGGGATCAGCGCCATGTTCTCCAGGCCGGGGTAGCCCTGCGCCAGCGTCCAGGCCACGGCCTCGTGCCAGACCTCGCCGGCGCCGGCCTCGACGACCCAGCCCCGGTCGGTTTCCTCCAGCAGGCGCAGGCCCTTGATCTCCATCTTGAGCACCACGGGCTTGACGTCGCCCGTCAGCACGATGTTGCTGCCCCCGCCCAGCACGAACAGGGGCTGGCGGACCAGCCGGTGGTCGGCCAGCACGTCGTGCACGTCCTGCTCCGAGCGCACGCGCACCAGCGTGTGGGCGCGCGCGGCGATGCCGAAGGTGTTGCTGTGCTGCAGGGAGACGTTTTTCTCGACTAACATCGGCCGGATTGTCGCACCCCGCCTTCGCGGAGCGCGGGTTTGTACCGAGTAGCCGAGAGTTCCGCCATGCCGTCTTTTGATACCGTCTGTGAAGCCAACTTCGTCGAAGTGAAGAACGCCGTGGAGAACACCGCCAAGGAGATCGGCACGCGCTTCGACTTCAAGGGCACCTCCGCCGCCGTGGAGCTGAAGGACAAGGAAATCACCCTGTTCGGCGACGCCGAGTTCCAGCTGCAGCAGGTCGAGGAAATCCTGCGGGGCAAGCTCACCAAGCGCAGCGTGGACGTGCGCTTCCTCGACGTGCAAAAGCCCCAGAAGATCGGCGGCGACAAGCTCAAGCAGCTGGTGAAGGTCAAGAACGGCATCGACAGCGAGCAGGCCAAGAAGATCCAGAAGCTCATCAAGGAAAGCAAGCTCAAGCTGCAGGCCGCCATCCAGGAGGACAAGGTGCGCGTCACCGGCGCCAAGCGCGACGACCTGCAGGCCGCCATGGCGCTGATCCGCAAGGAAGTGGCCGACCTGCCGCTGACCTTCGACAACTTCCGCGACTAGCGCCCGGCGGGTTCCATGCGCGCGCCCTTCCTCGCCGCAATGCTCTCGCTGGCAGCGATGGCGGCGCATGCGCAGAACGTGGCGCTGGCGGGCATCCTGGGCAGCAAGGCGCTGCTGGTGGTCGATGGCGGCACGCCGCGCGCCGTCGCGGCGGGCGAGGCGCACCAGGGCGTGCGCGTGGTCTCCGTGAGCCAGGGCGAGGCGGTGGTGGACGTGGACGGCGGCCGCCGCACGCTGCGCCTGGGCGAGGCGCCGGTGAGCGTGGCCACGCCGGGCGCGGGCCAGCGCCTGGTGCTCAAGGCCGATGCGCGCGGGCACTTCGTCAACACCGGATTCATCAACGGGCGCGTCATGCAGTACATGGTGGACACCGGCGCCTCCACGGTCGCCATCGGCCTGCCCGAAGCGCAGCGCATGGGCCTGAAGGCCGAGAACGGCCAGCCCGTGCTCATGAGCACCGCCAACGGCACGGCCCAGGGCTGGCGCGTGCGGCTCGACTCCGTGCGCGCCGGCACGCTGGAGCTGCGCGGCGTGGACGCCATCGTCACGCCACAGCCCATGCCCTACGTGCTGCTGGGCAACAGCTTCCTGCGCGCCTTCGAGATGAGCCGCGCTGGCGACGAGATGGTGCTGCAGCAACGCCCCTGAAAACCATGTCCGCCCTGCCCCAGCCCCATGGCGCCGAGCCGCCCGACAGCGAATACGAGGACCTGCTCGGCCAGTGGTCGGACCTGGAGTCGGCCCTGTCCATGCTGCTGGCGCGGCCTGCGCAGGCGCAGGACTTCACGGCCAAGGTGCGCCAGTGCGACCGCTGGCTGCAGGACCTGGTGGCGCACGACATCGACGCCGCGCTGTACCTCATGTTCCAGCTCGCCACCACCTCCACGGTGGGCTACAGCGCCTCACACGCGCTGGTCTGCGGCACGCTGTGCCACATCCTGGCGCAGGAGCTGGCGCTGCCGCCGCACGAGCGCGACAGCCTGGTGCGCGCGGCGTTCACCATGAACATCGGCATGACGGCGCTGCAGGACGAACTGGCCGCGCAGCGCGAGCCGCTCACGGCGCAGCAGCAGCAGGACGTGGCCCGCCATCCGCAGGCCGGCATGGACATGCTGGAGGAGCTGCATGTCACCGACGATCTCTGGCTGGACGTGGTGGCGCAGCACCACGCGCCGCTGCCCGAGAGCGCGCCGCTCGCCTCCCTGCCCGCGCAGGAGCGGCTCAACCGCATCCTCGGCACCATCGACCGCTACGCCGCCATGATCAGCCCGCGCAAGTCGCGCGCGGGCAAGAGCGCCACCGACTCGGTGCGCGCCATCGTGGGCCAGGACGACGAGCAGCGTGACGAAGTGAGCCTCACGCTGGTGCGCACCGTGGGCCTGTGCCCGCCCGGCACCTTCGTGCGCCTGGACAACGGCGAAACCGCCGTGGTGCTGCGCCGGAGCGAGAAAGCCAACTTTCCGCTGGTGGCCAGCCTGCTCGACGCCAAGGGCGAAGCGCTGGGCACCCCGGCGCTCTACCACACGGTGCGCGGCCGGCCGCGCATCCAGTCGGCGCTGGCGCGTTCGGCGGTCACGGTGGAACTGAGCCACCGCACCATGGTGCGCATCGGCCTGTATGCCGCGCACCGCGCAAACACGCTCTAGGCCCTAGGCCTTTTTCCTGGCGCCCAGGCGCGACTCCTTGCCCTGCATCAGCCGCTTGATGTTCTCCTTGTGCCGCCAGGCCAGCAGGCCGGACATCACGGCGATGGCCAGGCCCACGCGCGCATCGGTGTACCAGGCCACGCCGCCGCCGAGCACGTAGAAGAACGGCGCGAACACGGCCGCCACCAGCGAGGCCAGCGACGAGTAGCGGAAGAACACGGCGATGATGACCCAGGTGAGCAGCGTGGCCAGCCCCAGCCAGCCGCTGATGCCCAGCAGCACGCCCAGCGCCGTCGCCACGCCCTTGCCGCCCTGGAAGCGGAAGAACACCGGCCACAGGTGGCCCAGGAAGGCGGCCAGGCCCACCAGGGCCATCGTGCCCTCCTCCAGCCCGTAGGGTGCGCCGAACCAGCGCACCAGCGCCACCGGCAGCCAGCCCTTGGCCGCGTCGAACAGCAGCGTGACGGCCGCGGCCGCCTTGGAGCCGGATCGCAGCACGTTGGTGGCGCCGGGATTCTTGCTGCCGTAGGTGCGCGGATCGGACAGCCCCATCACGCGGCTCACGATAACGGCGAACGACAGGGAGCCCAGCAGGTAGGCGGCCACGGTGGCGAGAAGGGAATACACGGCGGTCAAGGCAGATCCTCGGTTGTTCTTTTGCGGCGGCCTATTCTGCCAGCGCGCACTGCACCGGCCGCGCTCCCAGCAGCCGCACGCACGCCTGCGGATCGAGCTGCACCAGGAAGCCCCGCCGCCCGCCGTTGATGGCGATGCGAGGCAGCTGCAGGATGCTCTCCTCGATGAACACCGGCATCTGCTTGCGCGTGCCGAAGGGCGAAGTGCCGCCCACCAGGTAGCCGCTGTGGCGGTTGGCCACCTCGGGCTTGCAGGGCTCCACGCTCTTGGCGCCGATCTGCCGCGCGAGGTTCTTGGTGGAGACCTTGCAGTCGCCGTGCATGAGCACGATGAGCGGCTTGGCGTCCTGGTCCTGCATCACCAGCGTCTTGACCACCGTGTGCTCGTCGAGCCCGAGCTGCCGCGCGGACTCCCCCGTGCCGCCATGCTCCACATAGTCGTAAGGGTGCTCGCTGAACTCCACGCCGTGGGCGCGCAGCATCTGCGTGGCGGGGGTTTCGCTGACGTGCGCAGTCTTGTCTTTCTTTGCCATTCTTCAAAAACAATAGCTGCCCGCGCTGGATGGACGGGCGCTAGAGCCTATTTTTTCCCTTCGACTCACTGCGCCGGATCGCGCATCTCCCAGCGCACCGCGTCGATCGCGGCCAGCAGTTCGGGCGAGAGCTTCGTGCTCCAGGCGTCGAGGTCTTCGTCCAATTGCGCGAGCGAGGTCACGCCGATGATGGTGCTGGCCACGCGCCAGTTCTGGTAACAGAAGGCCAGCGCCATCTGCGTGGGCGACAGGCCGTGGTCGCGCGCGAGCTGGTTATAGCGGCGCGCGGCAGCCAGCGCCTCGGGGCGGCCCCAGCGCTGCTTGCGCACCGATTCGTAGCGCGCGATGCGCGCCTCCTGCGGCGCGCCGGGGTCGGTGGGCGCGTGCCGGTCGTACTTGCCGGTGAGCAGGCCGAAGCCCACGGGCGAATAGGCCAGCAGCGAGACATTCAAGCGGTGGCAGGTTTCGTCCATCGCGTTTTCCCAGCTGCGGTTGAGCAGGCAGTACGGATTCTGCACCGCAGCGACGCGCGGCAGGCCGTGGGCTTCGGCCAGGCGCACGAACTCGTGCACGCCGTAGGGCGTCTCGTTCGAGAGGCCGACATAGCGCACCTTGCCCGCCTTCACCAGGCCGGCCAGCGCCTCCAGCTGCTCGCGGATCGGCGTGGTGCTGACTTCCTTGGCCGGGTCGTAGTAGAGGTTGCCGAACGCGGGCACGTGCCGCTCGGGCCAGTGGATCTGGTAGAGGTCGATCACGTCGGTCTGCAGGCGCCGCAGGCTAGCGTCGCACGAGGCCGCGATGTCGGCCGCCGTCATCCCTTTGCCTTCGCGGATCCACGGCATGCCGCGCGAGGGGCCGGCCACCTTGGTGGCGAGCACGATCCGCGCGCGCATGCCGGGGCGCGCGCTGAGCCACCGGCCGATGATGGTTTCGGTGGCGCCATAGGTCTCGGCGCGTGCGGGCACGGCGTACATCTCGGCCGTGTCGAGGAAGTTCACGCCGCGCTCCACGGCGCGGTCGAGGATGGCGTGGGCGTGCGGCTCATCGACTTGCTCGCCGAAGGTCATGGTGCCCAGGCAGATGGGGGAAACGTGCAGATCGCTTTGGCCGAGGGGGACGGTATTCATGCGCGCGAGTGTACGGATTCGGCACATCGCGCGCTCATCGCGTCACGGCAGTCCCCACACGCCGCGCAGCACAGACAGCGCTGCGACGGTGGCCGGGTCGTGCTCGGCCGCGCGCGGGTAGATGAAGCCGAGCTGCGCGCCCACGCGGGCATGGGGCCAGACCACGACCTCGCCCTGCTCGCTGGCGGGCAGGGCTACGTCCTCGCGCAGCAGGGCCAGGCCCACGCCCGCGCGCACCAGGGGCAGCGCGGGCTCGTCGGATTCGATCACCTGGCGCGGCGCGAGGCCCTGGCGCGCGAACACGTCCTTGAGCAGCGTCTGCACGTGGTGCTGCGCGGGCGCGCCGATCCATGGCAGGGCCGCGATGTCGCGCCAGCCCGCGTGCAGCAGCTGCGCGCGCAGGGCCGCGGGGCCGGCGATGCGGTAGTGCTGCGTCTGCAGCGCCAGGCCCGCCACCTCGCGCGGGATGTGCGGGCCGATGTAGAACGTGGCCTGCAGCAGGCCGGCCGCCACCTGCTCGCGCAGCTCCTCGGCCGCGCCGCCGCGCGTCTTGATCTCCAGCAGCGGCAGCGTGCGCACCAGGCCGCCGAGCAGCGAGCCCAGACGCAGGGCATCCGGGTCGGCCACGGTGCCGATGGCGAAGCTGCCCGTCACTTCGCCCTGCAGCTCGCGCGCGCGGCCTTGCAGGCGGCCCGCGGCGGTGAGCACCTCCTCGGCCTCGGCCAGCAGCGCCTCGCCCGCGCGCGTGAGGCTGATGCGGCCCGGGCGGCGGTCGAACAGGGCCACGCCCAGCTCTTCCTCCAGCGCCTTGATCTGCGCGGTGATCGCAGGTTGCGTGAGGTGCAGCGCCTCGGCCGTGCGCGTCACGTTGCCGAGCTTGGCGGCGGTGACGAAGGCGCGTACCTGGTAGATCTCCATGCCGCCGAGCGTAACGCGCTCAACGGTCGAGGTAGCGCAGCTGCGTGGGCTCTACCCCTAAGCGCACCTGCGCGCCGGGCGGGAACATGGCGATGCCCGCGTAGTGCGGCTGGTCGGTGACCAGCGCCACCTCGCCCACGCGCACGCGGTAGCGCGAGAACTCGCCGAGGAATTCGGCGCTCTCCACCTGTCCGTCGAGCCACACGCGCGAGGCGTCGCCCTGCTCGTCGCGCACGCAGATGCTCACCTGGTGCGGCCGGAAGGCAAGCGCCGCCGCGCCGACGGCCGGGGGCTCGGCCGGGCGCGGCAGCGTGAGCGGCCCCAGGCCGCGCGCGTGGAAGGTGAGCGTCTCGCCCGAGAGCGCCGTGACCTCGCCCTCCAGCAGGTTGGCCGTGCCCACGAAGCCCGCCACGAAGCGGTTCTGCGGAAAGTCGTACAGCCCGGCAGCGGAGCCCACCTGTTGCAGGATGCCCTTATCGAGCACCGCCATGCGGTCGGCCGTGGTCATGGCCTCCTCCTGGTCGTGGGTGACGAAGATGGTGGTCAGGCCCAGCTTGCGCTGGAGGTTCTTCAGCTCCTCGCGCATCTGCACACGCAGTTGCTTGTCGAGGTTGGAGAGGGGCTCGTCCAGCAGCAGCAGCTTGGGCTCGATGACGATGGTGCGTGCCAGCGCCACGCGCTGCTGCTGCCCGCCCGAGAGCTGCGCCGGGCGGCGCTGCGCATAGTCGGACAGGCCGACCAGCTCCAGCGCCGCGCCCACCTTGCGGCGGATGGCGTCCTTCGTCTCGCGCCGCTCCACCAGGCCGAAGGCCACGTTGTCCCACACCGTCATGTGCGGCCACAGCGCGTAGTTCTGGAACACCATGCCCACGTTGCGCGCGTGCGGGGGCACGCCGGTGATGTCCTGCCCGTCGATCAGCAGCTCGCCGCTCTGGTGGCGGTTGAAGCCCGCGATGAGCCGCAGCAGCGTGGACTTGCCCGAGCCCGAGGGGCCGAGCAGCGCGAAGAACTCGCCCGGCTCGATCTTCAGGTTCACGTCGCGCAGCACCGGCGTGGCGCCGTAGGCCAGGCTGATGTGCCGGCATTCGAGGGATGCCTTGTTCATGGTTTCATTCCTTCGAGGACGATGCCACGGTGGAGCGCGAACGCTCCACGAAGCGGTGCGAGAAATACGTGCCCAGGCCCACCACCACCACGGCCAGCACGCCCAGGGCGGCCCCCGGACCGCGGCCCGCGATGCTCTGCATGTAGAGGTAGATGCCGTAGCTCATCGGCGCCTGCCTTTCGCTGGAGGTCAGCAGCAGCGTAGCCGACAGCTCCACCGCCGCCGTGATGAAGCTGGTGACGAAGCCCGCCAGGATGCCGCCCGCCATCAGCGGCACCATCACGCGCCGGATGGTGGACATGCGCGTGGCGCCCAGGCTCTGCGCCGCCTCCTCCAGCGAAACGTGCACCTGCTGCAAAGCAGCCATGCACGAGCGCAGCGCATACGGCAGGCGCCGCACCGCATAGGCCAGCATGATGAGCACCCAGGTACCGACCAGCGGCGTATCGGTGAACGGCAAGTTGACGCCCTTGAACAGGCGCAGGTAGCCGATGGCCAGCACCAGCCCCGGGATCGCCAGCGCCGCCGAGGCCAGGTAGTCCAGCCACTGCCGCGCGGGCAGTTGCGTGCGCAGGATCAGGTAGGCGATGGCGGTGCCGATCACCACGTCCAGCCCGGCGGCCAGCACGCAGTAGAGCAGCGTGTTGCCGATCATGCCGCCTGCATCGCTGAACACGGTGGCGTAGTGCTCCAGCGTGTAGGCGTCGGGCAGCACCGAGAAGCTCCAGACCTTGGAGAACGACATCAGCAGGATGCCGATGTGCGGCGCCAGCGTGACGGCCAGCACGAACAGGATCCAGCCGTAGGCCAGCACCGACTCCCAGGCGGAAAGGCGGCGCTTCTGCAGCGCGTTGCCGCCCTTTTGCATGGTGGCGTAGTCCTTGCCCTTCATGACGCGCGCGGCCAGCCACAGCGCGAGGATGGAGAACACGATCATGATCACGCTGATCACGTAGCCCAGCGGGTCCTCGATGCCCATGGACGTGATGCGCAGGTAGGCCTGCGGCGCGAGCATGTTGGTCACGCCCATGACCAGCGGCGTGCCCAGGTCGTCGAACACCTTCACGAACACCAGCGCCGCGCCGGCGAGGTAGCCCGGCATGGCCAGCGGGAAGATCACGCGCCGAAAGAGCCGCCAGCCCCGCGCCCCCAGGTTCAGGGCCGACTCCTCCATCGCCCCGTCGATGTTGCGCATGGCCGCCACGAGGTTCAGCAGGATGAACGGGAAGTAGTGGATGCTCTCCACGAAGGTCACGCCCACGAGGCCGTCCATGATGGGAATGGTGAAGCCGAACCAGTCGTTCAGCAGCAGGTTCACCGACCCGCTGCGCCCGAAGATGAGCTGCAGCGCCACGGCGCCCACGAAGGGCGGCATGATGAGCGGCAGCACGCCCAGCGTCTGGATCAGGAGCGCGCCGCGGAACTCGAAGCGCACCGTGAGGTAAGCCAGCGGCACCGCGATCAGGCTGGCGAAGAACACGCTGGCCAGCGACACGATGAGGCTGTTGAAGAACGACTCGCGGAACACCCCCTGGCCGAAGAAGTTGCCGAAGTGCCCGAGCGTGAGCCCCCCCGCCTCGTTGACGAAGGCCGTGTAGATCACCGTGCCCACGGGCACGATCAGAAAGCACAGCAGAAAGGCCAGGATCAGCCCGAAGGCGATCCACGGCCCCGGCCCGGCCAGGCCGGGCCACGCCAGGCCGCGCCGCGCCAGGCCTGGCCGCGTGGTGGTTGCCTGCATGGCCTGCGCTTACCTGGCGAGGCCGCGCGCTTCGTCGGCCAGCTGGCGTGCGCGCTCGTAGTTGGCGCGTGCCTTGTCGGCCCACATCTGCTCCATGCCGGTGAGCTGCTTGGAGACGGCGACGTCGCGGCGGCTCTTGCGGAACAGCTCCAGGAACTCCTCGTTCTTCACGTTGGCCTCGCCCACCAGCGGCGTGTACGCCAGGCTGCGCGCCTGCGCCAGCAGCTCGCTGCCCTTGGCGTTGGGCTTGGCCTTGAGGGCCTTGGCCGCCTCGTGGATGGACTTGGTGGCGGCCTGCAGTTCCTTGAGGCGGAAAGTCACCATCTGGTCGAACAGGCTGATGACCACCGGGTAGCGCGACTCGGACAGCTGCGAGTCGAACTGCACCTTGGCGCGCGCGGCCACTTCCTGCGGCACGGGGTAGCCCGCGGGCGCCTTGAGCATGCTGTAGGGCAGGATCGGCAGGCGGCTGATCTTCGGGTCGAACAGCAGCTGCTGGCCCGGCGCGGACATGGTGAAGGCCATGAACTTCTTGGCCTCGTCAGCGTTCTTGGCGCCGGCGATCAGCGCGATGTTGGCGGGCACCACGGCCGTCATGGCCGGATAGGCGAAGTCCACGGGGAAGCCCGAGTACTTGCCCGCGAGGCCGAAGAAGTCGATCACGATGCCGATGCCGTACTGGCCGTTGTTCACGCCATCGGGCACGGCGAAGCTGCGGTCGGTGACGGCGGCGGCGTTGCCCATCATCTGCAGCATCTGGCCCCAGCCCTTCTCCCAGCCCTCGCCCTGCAGGATGGTCTCCACCGTGAGCTGCGTGGTGCCCGAACGCGAGGGCGAGGAGATCGCCACGTGGCCGAAGTATTCGGGCCGGGTGAGGTCGCTCCACTCCTTGGGGGCCGGCAGCCTGTGCGCCTGCAGGTAGCGCGTGTTCCACATCATCCCGTAGCCCGCCAGCGCCTGGCCGTAGTACATGCCCTGCGGGTCGTTGAGCGGGTAGTTGCCGATCTTCGCGGGCGCGCTCTTGTTCACCGTCTCGGGCGCGGGCTGCAGCAGCTTGTAGCGCGAGAGCACCTCGAACGCATCGGGCGCGCTGGCCCACATCACGTCGGGCCGCTGGCCCTCGGGCAGCTCGCGCACGTAGGCCACGGACGCGGTGGTGTTCTTGTTCAGGATCTCGATCTTGATGCCGGGGTTGGCTGCCTCGAACGCCTTTTGGTAGGCCGTCGTGAGTTCCTTGGGGAACGAGGTCAGCACCGTGACCGTGCCCGCCTGCGCGCCGATGCAGGCAGCGGCCAGGGCGGCCGCCACAGTCGCCTTGAAAGGGCTGCGTTGCATGGTTGTCTCCTTGTCGTAGTAGGTGTGGCTTGCCACTGTAGGGCTCTGGCGGAGCGCCTGCCAATCATTGTTTCTGATGCCGCGCATCAGCGCGGTGCGGCATCGGGTTTGTACCCATGCGCCTGTGCGACTGCGGCCGGCGCGCAGCCGCGAAATAATCCGCCCTCATGTACCAAGTCCAACGCCCTGCCCGCACCGAATCCATCCGCATCCGCACGCTCAACTACCACGTGCGCCTCTGGGGCGAGGCCCGCTCCGACGCCGCCCCGCTCGTGCTGCTGCACGGCTGGATGGACGTGGGCGCGTCCTACCAGTTCGTGGTGGACGCCTTCGGCGCGGCCTTCGCCCAGGGGCGGCAGATCATCGCGCCCGACTGGCGCGGCTTCGGCCTGTCGCTGCCGCCCTCCCCGTGCGACAGCTACCACTTCGCTGACTATCTTGCCGACCTCGACCAGCTGCTGGACCACTACGCCGCCGGCCGCAGCGTGGACCTGGTGGGCCACAGCATGGGCGGCAACGTGGCCATGATGTATGCCGGCGCGCGGCCCGCGCGCATCCGCCGGCTGGTGAACCTGGAGGGCTTCGGCCTGCCCGCCACGCGGCCCGCGCAGGCGCCGGGCCGCTACGCCCAGTGGATGGACCAGATCCGCCAGTGGGAGCGCGGCGAGATGGAGCTGACGCACTACGACAGCGCCGACGGCGTGGCCCTGCGCCTCATGAAGACCAACCCTCGCCTGGCCGGCGACAAGGCCACCTGGCTGGCCCGCCACTGGGCCCGCGAAGGCCGCGACGGGCGCTGGCACATCCTGGGCGAGGCCGCGCACAAAGTCGCCAGCGCCCAGCTCTACCGCGTGGACGAGGCGCTGGCGCTTCATGCCTCCATCACCGCGCCCGTGCTGTCGGTCGAGGCCAGCGACGACAGCCTGTCGCGCTGGTGGAAGGGGTGCTACACGCTGGCCGAATACCGCGAACGCCTGGCCCACGTGCGCAACGCGCGCACGGCCGTGGTGCAGGACGCCGGCCACATGCTGCACCACGACCAGCCGCAGGCGGTGGCGGCACTGATCGAGGATTTTCTTTCTGAATGAAAACCGCCTGTAACGCTTACTGGACGAGCGCCAGCAGCCATCAAAAGCACAGCAAACCGCTTGAGCGGCTTGCTGCGCCGGGCGCGGTGCCCGTTCAGCCCTGGCGGCGGCGCAGGCCCGGCAGGGCCATGGCGGCCAGCGCGGCGCTGGTCAGCAGCAGGCCCCATTCGCCCAGGGTGGGAATGGCGGCCGCTCCGGCAGGCGCGCTCAGCGTGACCGTGGCGGAAGTCTCCACGCAGTTGCCCGGCGCCGCCGTCTCGCACAACCGGTAGGGCAGCACATAGGTGCCCGGCAGCGTGCCGGGCGCAACGGACACGCCACCGCCCGGCGTCAGCGTGAACGCGGCCGGCCAGCCCAGGGGCGTGATGCCGGTGTTGCCCGTGGTGGCACTGCCGCCGCCGAGCGTGTCGTTGCCGCGCAGGCTGGCGATCACCTCGCCCGACCCACCGGGAGGCACCGTGGCGGCGTCGGGCGTGGCCGTGATCGGGTTCACGGCGCCGCTCACCACCGAGACGGTGAGCTTGGCGTTCTTGCAGTTGGTGGTGCTGCCCTTCTCGCACAGGCGGTAGCTCAGGCCGTAGTTGCCCGCGGCGGCGACGGCCGGGTCCACCGTGGCCACGCCGGTGGCCGGGTCGAGCGTGATGCCCGGAGGCCACACGCCCTGGGGGCCCACATCGGTGTTGCCGGGCGTGGCGGCGCTGCCGTCGAAACTGTCGTTGGCCAGCAGATCGACAGTGGCCGTCGCGCCGGTCTTCGAGGCGGCCACCGCGTTGTCGGTGGGTTCGATGGGCTTGGCCACCGCAGACGTGACCACCACCTGCACCTTCGCGGGCGAGCAGCTGGCCGGCATGGTGCGCGTGTCGCACAGTTCGTAGTCCATGTCATAGGCGGCTGCGGCCACGCCGGGCGCAACCGTCACGGCGCCGGTGGCCGGGTCCAGCGCGATGCCCGGCGGCCACGTGCCTATGGCTGCCACGGTGGCGTTGGACATACCGCCATCCACGTAGTCGTTGCCGCGCACGTTGGCGATGGCCGTGCCGCCCACGCCCGCCTGCACATGGCCCGCGTCGTCGCTGGTGGTGAGCATCAGCTTGACGTAGACCTCGCCCCAGTTGTCCGTGAAGCAGCGGTAGGGCCCGCTGACGGCGTAGGAGTCGGTGAAGCCGAAGAACATGCGCGTGGCGCCCGGTGGCACGATGAAGCTCTGGCGCTGCTCGCCATCCGTAAGGGAAACACCGCCGGCCACTCCCGCGCCCATGCGGTCGGAGAGCGTGCCGTCGCCCATGAAGAAGGCATCCCCCAGCGCATAGGCGGGGCTGGCGGCGTTCATGGTGGCAGCCGTGAAGGTCTGCACGGGCTTGGCAGTGCCCGTGGCAACGGGTTCGCTGCCGTCGAGGAAAGCGGCTCCCAGGATGCCAAGGCGGCTAGCGAAGGCCAAGCCATTGAAGGCGCCGGTGGGATCGGTCACGTTGCCGGGATGGGAGGTCGTCGTGCCGTCGGGAGATGAATAGAGTCCGTCGGACGGAGGCGCGGAGCCACTGTAGGCCACGCCCTCCGTGGAGGTCGCCCGCAACTGCATCGCATGGATACCCGGACCGAGGGCCAGGTGGGGAGGCAGCTTGCCGTCGCTGCGGTAGCTGGCACCCACGCCGCTTTGAGCGCAGTGGGACGTTAGGGGCGTGACCGAACGTCCCGCGAAGAACAGATTGCTCTTGGTATCGACCGTGAGCTCCAGCGATGTAACCTGCGCCACGGCGGGCGCGCAGGCGACGGCCAGCAGTGCCGCCAGGGCGGGCCTGGACAAAAGAGAGTGGGTTGGCATGGATTCCTCGGAATGGCGGCCCGGCAAGAGGCCGGTTGGTTCGCATCTGCACTCGGCAGATGGGCAGACCGCAGCCTTGTACCGAAGAAGCGCCACCCGCGCCATGAACGAAGTCTCACAATTTCCGTCAATGACGGAACCGCCCTCAACGGCTGCCAGCCAAGCGCAAGCAGCTATTGCTTCAATAGCAACACCACGCTCACCACCGTGGCGCCAGGGCGCGACTCCACTGTGAACGCGGCGCCCATGCGCTCGGCGCGCGCGGCCATGCTGCGCATGCCCACGGACTGGCCCGCGCGCTGCACGGCCTGCACGTCGAAGCCCACGCCGTCGTCCTCCACGCGCACCGCGAACATGCCGGGCAAAGGCTGGGCGCATTCCACGCACACGCGGCGGGCCTGGCTGTGCTTGATGACGTTGGACAGCGCCTCTTCCACCAGCCGCGTGAGCAGCAGGCACTGCAGCGCGCTGGGGCGCCCGCCCTCCTCCAGCGTGCCCTGCCACTGCGTGGCGATGCGCCATTCGGACGGCACCTCCATCTCGTCGAGGATGCGCGTGAAGCGGTGGCGCAGCGGCGCGGCCCACTGCACGGGGGTTTCCGGCACGGCAGCGCCGGCGCTCGACCCGTGGTCGATCACCTGGCGCAGGTCGTCGCGCAGGCTCTTGAGCAGCGACAGCGTGCGCTCGTTGGACAGCGGCTCGCGCGCCTGCTCCAGCAGCGCCATGCCACGCACCAGGCCCGCGCCCAGGCCGTCGTGCAGGTCGTGCGCGAGCTGCATGCGTTCCTGCAGCTTGGCGTTCTCCAGCGCACGGGTGTGCTCGCGCGCCGATGCCTGCGCCAGCTCGGCCCGCGCGCGGGCCACGCCCTCTTCCAGCGCGCGGCTGAAGCGCTCCACCTTGCGCATCTGCTGCGCCAGCTGCCCGCCCAGCAGCAGCATCACCAGCGCGATGACCAGCAGGCCCGAGAGCGCCGCCCAGTTGCGCGCCACCTCCCAGCGGTCCAGCACCGAGAACAGGTCGTTCAGCGCCACCAGCACGAACACCAGCCAGCACAGCGCCAGCAGCCGGTGCGACACGCGGCGCCCACCGGCCCGCGGTCGCCAGGCATGCCATTGGAACTGCACGCAGTTGGCCAGGAACACCGCCATCGCTCCCTGCCACACCGCGCCGAACCAGGGCCCCGCCGCCGCGCGCGGCGCCAGCACCACCGCGCCCACGCCCAGTGCCGCCAGCGCCCACAGCGCACGCTCCACGCGCGGCAGCCGCTGCCCGCCGAAGCGGAAGGTGAACAGGCACGCGCACAGCACGTAGCAGACCAGAGCCACCATGCCGAAGCGTCCGCGCGTCAGCGAATCGGGCCAGGGCCACTGCGTTTCGGCGAGGAAGGTGGTGAGGTAGGCCAGCCACGCCAGCGCCATGAGCCCGAACCAGCCATAGGCGCCGCCCCCGCGCGCATTGCGGCGCAGCGCCCACACCAGCAGGAACAGCGCGCCCGCCATGGCGCACAGCACGGCGTTGATGAAATACACGGTGCGCTGGCGCCACAGGCTCTGCGCATACTGCTCGGCCACCATGCCCGCATCGCCGATGCGCACCGCGCCCAGGCCGGGCGAGAGGGCCGACGGCCCCACGGCACGGACCCACACCGTGTTCACGCCGGGATGCAGGCCGGACGCGGGCAGCAGCCACCAGCGCGGCACGTTCCAGCTGCGCGAGAGGGGCTCGGCCAGCGAGGCGTCGCGCCACAGCAGGTCGCCGTTGCTGAACACCTCGCCGGCCACGCTGACGCCGTCGATGCCCAGCGCGACAGGCGCATCGCCAGCACACCCGCGCTCCCAGTCGATGCGGTACCAGACCGCGCCGCCATGGTTCGGCCAGCGGCGCGTCCACACTTCGGGCAGCGTCACGCTTTCCCAGCCCTGCGCGGGCCGGCCGGCCTCGCCCTCGGCCTTCGCCGCCTGCACCGCGAGGATGCGCGGGGCACAGGCGTCCGGCGCATCCGCCCAGGCCGGCCGCGCTGCCAGCAGCATCCACGCGAGCAGCAGCCACAGCCTCATGCCGCCGCCCTTGCCGCCTCGGGCAGCAGCAGGACCACGCTCACCACCGTGCCGCCCGGCCCCGACTCCACCTTGAACGTGGCGCCCATGCGCTCGGCGCGCGCAGCCATGCTGCGCATGCCCACGGACAGGCCCGCGCACTGCACGGCCTGCACGTCGAAGCCCACGCCGTCGTCCTCCACGCGCACAGCGAACACGCCGGGCAGGGGCTGGGCGCACTCCACGCGCACCTGCAACGCCTGGCTGTGCTTGATGATGTTGGACAGGGCTTCCTCCACGAGCCGCGTCAGCCCCAGGCACTGCAGCGCGCTGGGCCGCTCGCCACCCTCGCGCCACCGCGGGGCGATGCGCCATTCGCTGGCCACCCCCATCTCGTCGAGGATGCGTGTGAAACGGTGGCGCAGCGGCGCGGCCCACTGCACGGGCGTGGCGGGCGCAGCTGCACCCGCGCTCGATCCGTGGTCGATCACCTGGCGCAGGTCGTCGCGCAGCACCTTCAGCAGGGACAGCACGCGCGCGTTGGGCAGCGGCTCGCGCGCCTGCTCCAGCAGCGCCATGCCGCGCACCAGACTGCCGCCCAGGCCGTCGTGCAGATCGTGAGCGATCTGCATGCGCTCCTGCAACTTGGCGTTGTCCAGCGCCTGCGCATGCTCGCGCGCCAGGGCCTGCGCCAGTTCGGCGCGGGCGTGGGCCACGCTCTCTTCCAGCTCGTGGTTGAAGCGCTCGATGCGCCGCATGCTGCCCGCCAGCCGCCCGCCCAGCAGCAGCGCCATGACCACCGTGGTGACGGGGCCGGCCACCGACGACCAGGACTGCTCCGCGCGCCAATGCTGCATCACCAGCAGCAGGTCGTGCACGCCCACCACCACGAACACCAGCCAGCACAGCGCCAGCAGCATGTGCTGCACATCACGCCCGCCGGGGCGGGGCCGCCACGCATGCCACTGGAACTGCAGGCAGTTGGCAAAGAACACCGCCACGAAGCCCAGCCACGCCGCCAGGAACACCGGCGCCGCCGCGGCCTGCGGCGCCAGCAGCACGGCCGCCGCGGCCAGCAGGGCCAGCCAGCGCAGCACCCGCTCCAGCCGGGGCAGGTGCTGCCCGCCGAAGCGCCAGGTGAACAGGCAGAAGCACAGCACGTACAGCACGAAGGCGACGATGTTGAGCCGCGACAGCGCCAGCGTCCCGCCGAAGGGCCACGGGCTGGTGGCCAGCAGCGTGAACAGATACACCGTCCACGCGAGCGACATCAGCGCGTACCAGCCGAAAGCGCGCTCCGCCCGGCGCAGGCACCACACCACGCCGAAGAGGCACCCCACCGCCGCCGACAGCCCGGCCGAGAACACGTACACCGTGCGCTGGCGCCACTGCCGCGCCGCCTGCGCCTGGCCCACCTGCGCCGCCGGGCCGATGCGCACGTGGCCCAGCCCCGGCGACAGCGCCGCCACGCCCACCACGCGCACCCACACGGTGTTCACTCCCTCGTGCCCGCCCGCCTCAGGCAGCAGCCACCAGCGCGGCGTGTTCCAGCTGCGCGACAGCGGCTCGGCCAGCGAGGCGTCGCGCCACAGCAGGTCGCCGCCCGCGTACACCTCGCCCGCCATGCTCATGCCGTCGATGCCCAGCCCCACCGGATCGCCGGAGGGCGCAGCGCCCGCGCATCCGCGCTCCCAGTCGATGCGGTACCAGACCGCGCCGCCGTGGCCGGGCCAGCGCTGGGTCCAGACATCGGGCAACGTGACGTCTTCCCAGCCTTGCGCGGGCCGCGCATCATCCACAGCGCGCGCGGCCTGCACAGACAGCACGCGCGGCGCGCAGCCCTCTTGCGCATTGGCGGCCAGCGCCCGGCCCGGCAGGCACAGCGCCAGCACGGCCGCCAACCACAGCCAGCGCATCAATCCAGCAGCCCCCGCGCCTGCGCCGTGCGCACCGCGCCCACGCGCGTGGACACCGCCAGCTTGCGGTAGATGGCGCGGATCACGCCCTCCACCATGCCGCGCGAGAGCAGCACCTGTTCGGCGATCTCGCGGTTGGACAGGCCGTCGCCCACCAGACGCAGGATCTGCCGCTCGCGGCCGTCGAGCGCGGGGCCGCCCTCCTGCTGCGTCCCTGCGTCGGGGGCGCCTGCGCCGGGCGCCGCCTCCGGCAATTCGCGCAGCAGCTGGCGTGCGATGAACGGGTCGATCGGCGCGCCGCCGCGCAGCACGCTGCGGATGGACAGCGACACCTCCACGTCGTCGCGCTCCTTGAGCACGTAGCCCGTGGCCCCTGCGCGCAGCGCGCCCAGGATGGATTCGTGCGTGCCCCACGCCGAGACGACCAGGATGCCCACGTCCGCATCGCCCGCGCGGATCTCGCGGATCAGCTCCAGTCCGCTGCCGTCGGGCAGCTGCACGTCCACCAGCGCCAGCCGCGGCGGCTGCGCGGCCAGGCAGGCGCGCGCCTGCGCCAGCGAGCCCGCGAACACCAGCGAATCGGTGTAGCCCAGGCTGCCCAGGATCGCCTTGATGCGCCGCTGCAGCAGCGGCTCGTCCTCCACCACCAGCACCGGTACGGGCAGCGCTCCCTCCTCGGGTAAACGCATGAAATACGTCATCGCACACTCACCCCAGCCAGCCCCGTGAACGCGCCTCGCGCACCGCACCCGTGCGCGAGGACACCGCCAGCTTGCGGTACACGCGCTTGACGTGGCTCTCCACCGTGTAGCGCGACAGGAAGAGCTGCTCGGCGATCTCGCGATTGGAGAGGCCGTCGGCCACCAGCCGCAATATCTCGCCCTCGCGCTCGCTCAGCGCCTCCTCCAGCCCCTGCGCGCCAGGGCCGGGCGCGGGCTGGGGCGCGGGCAGCAGCTCCAGGATGCGCCGCGCGATGAACGGGTCGATCGGCGCCCCCCCGCGCAGCACGCTGCGGATGGACAGCTGCACCTCCACGTCGTCGCGCTCCTTGAGCACGTAGCCCGTGGCCCCGGCGCGCAGCGCGCCCAGAATCGCGTCCTCCGAACTCCACGCCGACACCACCAGGATGCCCAGCCCCGGGTCCTGCGCACGCAACTCGCCGATCAGCGTGCGCCCGTTGCCGTCGGGCAGTTGCAGGTCCACCAGCGCCAGCGCCACCGGCTGCTCGGCCAGGCACGCGCGCGCCTCGGCCAGCGTGGCGGCGAACACCAGCGCATCCGCCGCATAGCCCAGCCCCAGCAGCACGCCACGCAGGCGCTGCTGCAGGAGCGGCTCGTCCTCCACCACCAGCACGGGCGCGGGCAAGGCAGGTTCGGCGGAGGCGGAAGGATCGTTCATGGCGCGGCAGCGTAACAGCGGGCAACAGGAGAGCGCCATCGTAGGTCACCCCGCCCTGCTCGCGCATCCCTGAAATTGGTGAATTTGCACGCATGCCCGCAAATTACCCAATTTCAGTGATGTTGCAAAAAAGAACGACCCCCTACGATTCCTCACTACCGCAGGCGATTGGAGGCATCGATGGCACCCAGCGCTTGTCCAGCAAGCGCAAGCAGCTATCAAAAAAGGAGTTTTCGTGCCGCCAGCCTACGCCCTGCCTCGCCACCGCCGCACCGTGCTGCTCTCCCTGGCCCTGCTGTGCCTGGGCGGCGCAGTGCAGGCACAGGGCACGCCCCCCACCTTGCTACCGCTGGGCATGACGAGTGCCATCCTCACGGGCAACTCCGTGGTGCTGTTCTCCATCGCGGCCGCATTCCCGCCAGCCCCCCAGCAAACCGGCCGCTGCCGCCCCCTGGCCGGCGGCGCCACGCTCTCGGGCACCAACCCGCCCGCCGTCACGGGGCTGGCGCCCGGCGCGCCCTACACCTGCGAGCTGGAATTCAGCCAGGGCGGGCCCAGCTCCCTCGGCGCGGCCGCGCCCCCCGTCGTCATCGTGCCGGACGGCCTGTCCGGGCCCGCCCCCACCGCCGCCGACGCCGTGACCGGGCTGCAGGCCACCCCCGCGCCCACCAGCCTGCGCCTGGACTTCACCCCGCCCGCGGCGCCCGGCGCCGCTATCGGCGGCTACGCGGCCGTCTGCATCGACTCGTTCGTCCCGCCACCGCCGCCCCTGGTGGCCCCGGCACCCGCGCGCTACCTGATCGCGCTGGGCGCCGGCAGCCCCATCACCTTGCACGGGCTCGATCCCGGCAGCCGCTACGAGTGCAGCGTGCTGCCCTACAACGGCAGCGGCATCGCCCCGCTGGGCACCGGCGCGCTGTTCACCACCCTGGCCGCGCCCCCGCCCGCCGCGCAGCCCGTGCCCGCGCTCTCCGGCTGGGGGCTGCTGCTCATGCCGCTGGCCTTGCTGGGCGCGCTGGCGGGGCGGCGCGGTCTTCAAGCCAAATTGGCCTGCAGCGCTCGCCAATCAAGCGCAAAAAGCTATTAATTCATGAGCAAACGCATACCATGCACCCTTTCCTGAAACCCCTTGCGGCCCTGGCGGCGCTGGCGCTGGCCGGCCCCGGCGCGCACGCCGGCTGGGAGATTCCCGCGGGCGGCGCGGCCCAGCTGGGCGGCGGCACCGTCAGCCTGGGCTGCGCCAGCGTCTCCAACGGCGGCGCGCTGCAACTGGACGGCGGCGCCCTGCTGGCTGCGCGCGACGTGCGCACCCATGCCGGCGCGCTGCTGGCCGTGGGCGCGGGCCGCGTGGAGCTGGCGCAGCAGTGGGCGGCCGACGGCAGCGTCACCCTCACCACCGGCCGCGTGGAGCGCAAGGACGGCGGCCCCGGCTGCCCGGCCGTGGGCGCCCTGGGGCAGCTGCTGCCCGCCACCGCCCCGCCCGCGCCGCAGCCGGTGGCCATCCCGCCCGCGCCGGGCGGCGGCGCCCCCGCCACGGCCCAGGTGGGCCTTGCCGCCCTGGACGTGGACGGCACCACGGCTACCGCGCTGCCGCCTGGCTGCGCTGTGACACACCTCGCCATCGACCGCGTGATCCCGCCTGACACCCCGGCCAACGCCCAGTTCCCTCTGGGCGCGCTGCGCTTCGAGGCACAGGGCTGCCCGGGCGTGGTGATGCAGGTAAGCGTGACCTACCCGCCGCGCAGCCTGCAGGGCCTGGTCATGCAGAAATACGGCCCCCATGGCACGGGCGCCGCGCGGCGCACGGGCTGGTTCACGCCACCCGGGCTGCAGGTGAGCGGCGACACCGTGCGCTACACCCTGGCCGACGGCGGCGACGGCGATGGCGACGCGCGCCCCGGTTATATCAGCGACCCGTTCGCCCCCATGCTGCTGGCAGCGCCAGGCCCCGGGGGGGCGCAAGCCATTCCCACGCTGGGCGAATGGGCCCTGGCCGCCCTCTCGATCCTGGCCGCACTGCTGGGCGCACGCCGTCTGCGCCGTCCCTTTTAACCCTGCCCCGACACCATGAACCACACCACCACCCTCACCGCCGCCGCCCTGGCCTGGGCTGCCGCCTCGGCCTTCGCGCAGGACATGACCTTCACCCCCTCCGCCGGCGGCGCCGTGGTCATCCAGACCCCCACCGGCACGCCCGCCCTGGCCGTGCAGCCCACGGGCGCGGTGCAACTGCCACTGCTGCCCGGCGGCACCCCCGCCACCGGCACGCCCGTATGCCATGACGCCAGCGGCGCGCTGCTGCCCTGCGACAGCGCTGCCTTCACGGGCGCGCAGGGCCCCAAGGGCGATCCCGGCACCAACGGCGCACCCGGTGCACCAGGCGCACCCGGCGCACCAGGCACCGACGGCAAGAGCGCCGTGCTGACCGTGACGGCCGAGCCCGCAGGCGCCAACTGTGCCGCTGGCGGCCAGAAGGTGGAGGCGGGCGTGGAAGGCGCAACGCCCCAGGTGCGCTACATCTGCAACGGCCTGCAAGGCCCCAAGGGCGACACCGGCGATGCAGGCGCGCCGGGCGCAGGCGGGGGCATGGCCGGCATGACCGAGGCGCGGCACGGTTGCTTTGACGGCAACGGCACCCTCATCAGCGGCACGGGCTATACCGTGGCTCCAGCGGGCAGCACCTACACCGTCAGCTTCAATCCCGCGCCGGGCGCGGGCATCTACACGCTGCTGGTGGACGCGCGCACCACCACCGGCCGCGCGCTGGCCGTGACCGACAGCGGCAGCCCGCCCAGCAGCCTGGTGCTGACCCGAGGCTGGCTGGAAGCCACCGAGTCCGTCGCCCGCATCTGCTTCTTGTTGGCGCGCTGACCATGGCACGCACCAAACACTCCTCCACACTCCCACTGCGCCATGCCGCCTGCGCCCTGGCACTGCTGGCGGCCTGCACGCAGGTCCGGGCCGAGGCAACCGATCCCTTCGTCGGCGCGCTCATGCCCATGGCAGGCAAGCCCGGCGGCTCAACCTGCCCCCTGAATTGGCTGCCCGCCGAGGGGCAGGTGCTGGCCATCCAGCAATACCCCTCCCTATTCAGCATCCTGGGTAACGCCTATGGCGGCAACGGCACCAGCACCTTTGCCCTGCCCGACCTGCGGGCCCGCGTGCCAGTGGGCGCGGGCGCGGGTCCTGGGCTCACGCCGCTCGACCGGGCCGAGGCAGGCGGCAGCGCCACCGTCACGCTCCTCACCTCGAACCTGCCCGCGCACCAACACGGCGCCACCGCCGCCGCCGCTACCCATGCCACGCCCGACCCCAGCCGCATGCTGGCCCAGGCGCAGAACGCCGGGGTGTATGCCCCTGGCGGCAGCGGCTCGCAAGTAGCGCTGGGCAACAGCTACCCGGCAGGCTCGGGCCAGCCCGTCCCCACCATCAGCCCCTACCTGTCCGTCATCTGGTGCATTGCCGCCAATGGCGCATTTCCTCCATACCCATGAACCATTGCGCATCCTTCCCGTCCCCCCGCCCGCCCCGGCGCCGCTCCACTGCGCCATCTGCCATGCGGCGTGCCGCGCTGTGTGCCGCCGTGTGCGCCGCCGTGTGGGCTGCCCCCGCCGCCCGGGCCTCCAGCAGCGTAGCCTATGTGGGCGAGCTGATGCTGTTTGGCGGCTCGTTTTGCCCTCAATACTGGCTGCCGGCCGACGGGCGGCTGATGAGCATTGCCCAATACCAAGTGCTGTACGCCCTGCTGGGCGCGACCTATGGCGGCGATGGCCAGACCACCTTTGCCCTGCCCGACCTGCGCGGGCGCGCCGCCGTGGGCACGGGCCAGGGCCCCGGCCTGCCGAACAAACCTCTTGGCGCACAAGGAGGCGTCGAGACCGTGGCGCTGACCACCGCTCAGATGCCCGCCCACAGCCACGGCCTGCCCGCCAGCACCGAACCCGCCACCCACGCCACGCCCGCAGCGGGCCGCGTGCCCGCCACGGTGCAAAACGGTGGAGCCTACGCCAGCGCGGGCACGGGTGTCCCCCTGTCGTCCATCGGCGCCGCAGGCGCCGCCCAGCCCTTTGATGTACGCAGCCCCTACCTGGCCATGCAGTGGTGCATTGCCACTGAGGGCCTCTTTCCGTCACAGAACTAAAACACATGAAAAACCCTTCCAGCGCTCAAGCAGATTGCGCAAGAAGCTGCATTTTTTATAGCATTTCGCGTCGCCTGCGCGTCGCCGCCTTGGCCGGTGCAGCGCTGGCGGCCTGTGGCGGCGCGCAGGCCCAAGAGCCCTTTGTCAGCGAGATGCGCGCCTTCGCCTTTAATTACTGCCCCAAAAACTGGGTACCGGCCGCCGGGCAGACGTTGGCGATTGCGCCAAACCAGGCCTTGTATGCGTTGATGGGCATCAACTATGGCGGCAACGGCACGACCAACGTCCAGCTGCCCGACATGCGCGGGCGCGCGCCGCTGGGCCAGAACCCCACCCACCCGCGGGGGCAGCAGGGCGGGCAGGAAACCACCACCCTCATCGCCGCACAAATGCCCCCGCACGCGCACACGCTGACCGCCACCACCGTCCCGGCCAGCCGCTCCGCGCCCGCCGCGGGCGACCTGCTGGCCCAGGCACAGAACGCGGGCCTGTATGTGGAAGGCCCCGCCAACACCGCGCTGGCCATGGCCCCCTCCGGCTCCAATCAGGAGGTGCCCACGCGCGATCCGTACCTGGCCGTCACCTGGTGTGTGGCGCTGCAAGGGTCTTTCCCACCGTCGAATTGACCATCAAAACAGACGCTAGCGCTTACCAGATAAGCGCTGGCAGCTATTAAAAAACAAGCTGGCATGCCCCGTGCACACTCCTGCACCATGACCTGGCATGCCCGACTTTCCCTGGCCTACTCCCGCGCAGACACGGACGGCACCGTCCTGCACTTTCGCCACGACGGCCCGCTGCGCGTACTGCGCAGCCTCTACCCCGAGGGCGCGGGCATCTGCCACAACGTGCTGGTGCACCCGCCCGGCGGCCTAGTGGGCGGCGACGTGCTGGAGATCAGCGCGCACGTGGGCGAAGGCGCGCACGCGCTGGTGACCACGCCCGGCGCCACGCGCTTCTACCGCAGCAACGGCCAGCCCGCCGCACAGCGCACGCAATTGGTGCTGGACGCCGGTGCGCGGCTGGAGTGGCTGCCGCTGGAAACGCTGGCCTACGACGGCTGCGATGCGCACAATCGCCTCGACTTCGCCCTGTCCGAGGGCGCCGCGCTCATCGCCTGGGATGTGACGGCCTTCGGCCTGCCCCATGCCGGTGCGCCGTTCACACGCGGGCGCCTCGTGCAGCACCAGGAATGGGCAGGCCGGTGGCTGGAGCGCGGCACGATGGACGCACAGGACACGCTGCTGATGGACGGCGCACTGGGCCTGGCGGGCCACCGCTGCCTCGCCACGCTGCTGCTGGCCTGCGGCACGCCGCTGGCGCGCGAGGAGCGCGAGGCGTTGCTGGACGCCGCGCGCGCGCTGCTCGACGCGCATCCGCAAGGCCACCTCTGCGGAGTGACCGCCCCCAGCGACCACATGCTGGTGCTGCGCGGCCTCGCGCCCGTGGTGGAGCCGCTCATGCAGCTGTGGCGCCAGGTGCGCGGCGCGTGGCGCGAGCGGCTCTGGGGCCTGTCCGCGGCGGCGCCACGCATCTGGGCGATGTAGCGCTCAGAGCGTGTTCAGATCGCCACCAGGCTGCGGATGTTCTTCTCGCGCATCTCGCTGCCCGGCCCGTGCGCGATGACCTCGCCGCGCTCCATCACCAGATAGGCATCGGCCAGTTCCTCGGCGAAGTCGTAGTACTGCTCGCACAGCAGGATGGCCATGCCGCGCTCCTTGGCGAGCATGCTTATCACGCGGCCGATCTCCTTGATGATGCTGGGCTGGATGCCCTCGGTGGGCTCGTCGAGGATCAGCAGTTTCGGTCCCGGCGCGAGCGCGCGGGCGATGGCGAGCTGCTGCTGCTGCCCGCCCGAGAGGTCGCCGCCGCGCCGGTGCAGCATCTGCTTGAGGACCGGGAACAGCTCGTACAGATCGGCCGGGATGGGCGTGCCCGCGCTCTTGTAGGCCAGGCCCATGCGCAGGTTGTCCTCCACGCTGAGGCGGGCGAAGATCTCGCGCCCCTGCGGCACGAAGCCGATGCCGGCACGCACGCGCTCGTAGGTCGCGCGGCCGGGCAGCGCCAGGCCGTTCCACTCGATGGCGCCTTGCCGGATCGGCACCAGGCCCATCAGGCACTTGAGCAGCGTGGTCTTGCCCACGCCGTTGCGGCCCAGCAGCACGGTGACCTTGCTGGCCTCGGCCGTGAGGCTGACACCGCGCAGGATGTGCGAGCCGCCGTAGTATTGGTGCAGGTCTTGGACTTTGAGCATGTTTTTTGCCTCCAGCGCTTGATGCACAAGCGCAAGCAGCTATCGTTTTTGAATCAGCGCCCCAGATAGACTTCGATCACGCGCTCGTCGGCCTGCACCTGGTCGAGCGTGCCTTCGGCCAGCACAGCGCCATCGCACAGCACGGTGACCTTCTCGCTGATGGCGCGGATGAAATGCATGTCGTGCTCCACCACCATCAGCGAGTGACTGCCCTTGAGCGAGAGGAACAGCTCGGCCGTGCGCGCGGTTTCCTCGTCGGTCATGCCGGCGACGGGCTCGTCGAGCAACAGCAGCTTCGGCTGCTGCATGAGCAGCATGCCGATCTCCAGCCATTGCTTCTGGCCATGGCTCAGCTCGCCCGCCAGGCGCGCCTCGCTGCCCGCGAGGTGGATGGTGTGCAGCACTTCGGCCAGCCGGCCGCTTTGCGCGCTGTCCAGCCGGAAGAACATCGAGTGCTTCACGCCCTTGTGCGTCTTCAGCGCCAATTCGAGGTTCTCGAACACGCTGAGATGCTCGAACACAGTGGGCTTCTGGAACTTGCGGCCGATGCCAAGCTGCGCGATCTGCGGCTCGTTGTGGCGCAGCAGGTCGATGGTCGAGCCGAAGAACACCGTGCCTTTGTCGGGCCGCGTCTTGCCGGTGATGATGTCCATCATCGTGGTCTTGCCCGCGCCGTTGGGGCCGATGATGCAGCGCAGCTCGCCGGGGGCGATGTCCAGTTGAAGGCCGTTGATGGCCTTGAAGCCGTCGAAGCTGACGTGCACGTCCTCCAGGTACAGGATGCGGCCGTGGGTCACGTCCACCTCGCCGGGGACGGCCGGGCGCGCGTAGCCGGGGCTGCGGCCGCCCGATGCAGCGGCAGCCGGTGCGGGGGCCGCGCGCTCGAAGCGCTGCGCGCCCGCTTCCATCAGATCGGGTGTCATGCCTTGCCTCCTTTCTTGCGGCGCAGCAGGCCGACCACACCATTCGGCAGGAACAGCGTCACGGCGATGAACAGCGCGCCCAGGAAGTACAGCCAGAACTCCGGCGCCACCACGGTGAGCCAGCTCTTGGCGCCGTTGACGATGAACGCGCCCGCGATGGGGCCGATGAGCGTGGCGCGCCCGCCGACCGCCGCCCACACGGCCATTTCGATCGAGGCGGCAGGGCTCATCTCGCCGGGGTTGATGATGCCCACCTGCGGCACGTAGAGCGCCCCGGCCACGCCGCACATCATGGCGCTGATGACCCAGATGGTGAGCTTGTAGGGCAGCGGCGAGTAGCCCGAGAACATCACGCGGCTTTCCGCGTCGCGGATGGCTTGCAAGACGCGGCCGAACTTGGCTACCACCAGCCAGCGCGCCAGCAGGTAGAAGCCCAGCAGCGTGCAGCCCGTGATGACGAACAGGGCCATGCGCGTTTCCTGCGTGGCGATGGCGAAGCCCGCGATGCGCTTGAAGTCGGTAAAGCCGTTGTTGCCGCCGAAGCCCGTCTCGTTGCGGAAGAACAGCAGCATGGCCGCGTAGGTGAGCGCCTGCGTAATGATGGAGAAGTACACGCCCTTGATGCGCGAGCGGAACGCGAACCAGCCGAACACGAAGGCCACCAGCCCCGGCACGGCCACGATGAGGATCAGCGTGGCGGCGAAGCTGCCCGACAGCGCCCAGTGCCACGGCATTTCCTTCCAGTCGAGGAAGACCATGAAGGCGGGCAAGCCATCAGGCCCCGCAGCGTCGCGCATCAGGTGCATGCCCATCACGTAGCCGCCGAGCGCGAAGAACAGGCCGTGGCCCAGCGACAGGATGCCGGTGTAGCCCCAGATCAGATCCATCGCGAGCGCCACGATGGCATAGCACATGATCTTGGCCGTAAGCGCCACCGCGTAGTCCGACAGGTGGAAGGCGCTGCCCTGCGGCACCCAAAGATTGAGCACGGGCGCGAGCGCGCACACCAGCAGCAGCGCGGCGAAGAACGCGCCCCAGCCCTTGCGGGTGAGCAGCGGCTTGCGGCCAGGGAGTTGCACGGCGGGAATGTGTTGAGTCGTCATGGCTTGCATGTCATGCCTCCGCGCTGCGGCCCTTCATCGCGAAGATGCCTTGCGGCCGCTTCTGGATGAAGGCGATGATGAACACCAGCACGGCGATCTTGGCGAGCACCGCGCCCGTCCAGCCTTCGAGGAACTTGCCCAGCACGCCCAGCCCCAGCGCCGCGTACACGGTGCCCGCGAGCTGGCCCACTCCGCCCAGCACCACGACCATGAACGAGTCGACGATGTAGCTCTGGCCCAAGTCGGGCCCCACGTTGCCCACCTGGCTGAGAGCGCAGCCCGCCAGCCCGGCAATGCCGCTGCCCAGGGCGAAGGCCATGGTGTCCACCCGCGCCGTGTTCACGCCCATGCACGAGGCGATGGGCCGGTTCTGCGTCACGCCGCGCACGAACAAGCCCATGCGCGTGCGTGCAATCACCCAGGCCACCAGCGCCAGCACGGCGAACGCGAAGGCAATGATGACAAGCCGGTTGTAGGGCAGCGTGAGGTTGGGCAGCGCCTGCCAGCCGCCGCTCATCCACGACGGGTTTTCCACCGCGACGTTCTGCGCACCGAACACGGTGCGCACGAGCTGCATCAGGATCAGCGAGATGCCCCAGGTGGCCAGCAGCGTCTCCAGCGGGCGGCCGTAGAGGAAGCGCAGCACGCCGCGCTCCAGGATGGCGCCGACGAGTGCCGATGCGAGGAAGGCCGCGGGCACGGCCACGATCAGGTAGGCATCGAACGCGCCGGGCAAATACTTCTGGAACAGGCCCTGCACCAGGTAGGTGGCGTAGGCGCCGATCATCATCAGCTCGCCGTGCGCCATGTTGATGACGCCCATGAGCCCGTAGGTGATCGCGAGGCCCAGGGCGACCAGCAGCAGGATGCTGCCCAGGCTGACGCCCGTGAAGGCCACGCCCAGGCGCTCGCCCCAGGCGAGCTGGTCGTCCACCTGCGCGAGCGCGCGGCGCAATGCGGCCTGCACTTTCTCGTCGCTCTCCTGCGCCAGCCGCTCGCTGAGCAGCAGGCGCGTGGCGGGGCTGGCATCTTCCAGCAGCGTGGCGATGGAGGCCATGCGGCCCATAGCGTCGCCGCTGCTCAACTGCACGCCGGCGCGGATCTGCTCCAGCGCCCGCTTCACGCGCGCATCGCTCTCCTGCGCCAGCGCCTTGTCGATGAGCGGCAGGCGCTCGGCCGTCGCACCCTGGCGCATGGCCTGCGCGGCCTGCAGGCGCCGCTCCGCATCGGGTGCGAACAGGTCGAGCGCGGCCAGCGCGGCGCCGATGGCGGAGCGCATGCGGTTGTTGTTGGACACGTCCTCCGCGCCCTCGGGCAGCGGCACGCCCTGCCCGGTCGCCGGGTCTTGCGCCTGGCCGTCGCGGGCGATCAAAGCGCGGTCGCCAGCAACGACCACCTCGCCATCGGCCAGCGCGCGCAGGAATGCGGCGGTGCGCGCATCGGGCTGCTCGGCCACGGCCGTCTGCATGGCGGCGATGCGGCTGGCGCTGTCGCCCGTGGCCATCGCCAGCGCGGCCTCGGGCGTGAGCGCGTGGGCCAGGTGCGTGCCGCCTATGCATGCCACCAGCAGCAGCGTTCGCAACAACAGTTGTCTCGACATACGAACCTCAAAAAAACGGCGCGGCGCGCGACTGTGCGCGCCGCGCCGAAGGCTGCCCACCAGGGCGAGGAGACTCAGGAGTTACTTCTTTTCAGGCTCGTCCTTCTTCTTGTCGTTGCCTTCGATGTACGGGCTCCAGGGCTGCGCCTTCACGGGCGCCTTGGTCTTCCAAACGACGTTGAACTGGCCGTCGGCCTTGATCTCGCCGATCAGCACCGGCTTGTGCAGGTGGTGGTTCTTGGCGTCCATGGTCAGCGTGAAGCCGCTGGGCGCCTTGAAGGTCTGGCCGGCCATCGCGGGGATCACCTTGTCGGGGTCGGTGCTCTTGGCCTTTTCCACCGCCTGCTTCCACATGTGGATGCCGACGTAGGTGGCCTCCATCGGGTCGTTGGTCAGCGGCTTGGTGGATTGGCCCGGCAGCTTCTTGGCCTTGGCGTAGGCGGCCCACTGCTTCATCCAGGCATCGTTCGTGGGGTTCTTCACGCTCATGAAGTAGTTCCACGCGGCCAGGTGGCCCACGAGCGGCTTGGGGTCGAGGCCGCGCAACTCTTCCTCGCCCACGCTGAAGGCGACTACGGGCACGTCGGTGGCCTTCAGGCCCGCGTTGCCCAGCTCCTTGTAGAAGGGCACGTTGGAGTCGCCGTTGATGGTGGAGACAACAGCCGTCTTGCCGCCCGCGGCGAACTTCTTGATATCGGCCACGATGGTCTGGTAGTCAGAGTGGCCGAAGGGCGTATAGGTCTCCATGATGTCCTTGTCGGCCACGCCCTTGGCCTTCAGGAAGGCGCGCAGGATCTTGTTGGCCGTGCGCGGGTACACGTAGTCGGTGCCCAGCAGCACCCAGCGCTTCGCGCCGCCGCCGTCCTCGCTCATCAGGTATTCCACGGCGGGAATGGCCTGCTGGTTGGGCGCGGCGCCGGTGTAGAACACGTTCTTCGACAGCTCCTCGCCCTCGTACTGCACGGGGTAGAACAGCAGCGCGTTGTTCTCCTCATAGACAGGCAGCACCGACTTGCGGCACACGCTAGTCCAGCAGCCGAAGGTGACGGCCACCTTGTCCTGTCCGATGAGCTGCTTGGCCTTCTCGGCCGCCAGCGGCCAGTTGGAGGCCGTGTCGATCACCACGGGCTCCAGCTTCTTGCCGAGCACGCCGCCCTTGGCGTTGATGTCCTCGATGGTCATCAGCGCCATGTCCTTCAGCGCGGTTTCCGAGATCGCCATCGTGCCGGAGAGCGCGTGAAGCACGCCCACCTTGATGGTGTCCGCCGCATGCGCGGCGAGCGGCAGGCTGGCGATGGCCGCGGCGGCGGCGAGGGTCTGGAGGGTGAAACGGCGCGGGTTCATCACGATGCGATCCTTGGCTGTCGATTGGGAAAAGGCCGCCATCTGGAAAAAGGCGGGACTGGCCTCGTCTTGCAAGCGCCGTGCCACCGCGCCCGATCCCAATCGCAGTGCGCAAAAGGGGGCCAAGGCACCAACGCGGGCATCGACGCACCAAAACCGCACGCATCCCATGCACCATGACGGCGCTGCGCGGGCACCGTTTTTGCATGTCCCTGCGCCTGGAACTGACACCTCGTGTTCGGCCGACAGGCCGCACGAGCTAGCAACCCCAGCATTGAGCGACGTGAAATGGAATTAACTCCTCGTGAAAAAGACAAGCTGCTGATCTTCACCGCCGCGCTGCTGGCCGAGCGCCGCCGCGCGCGCGGGCTCAAGCTCAACTACCCCGAGGCCGTAGCCCTCATCAGCGCCTTCGTGATGGAAGGCGCGCGCGACGGGCGCACCGTGGCCGAGCTGATGAGCGCGGGCCGCACCGTGCTCACGCGCGCCGACGTGATGGAGGGCGTGCCCGAGATGATCCCGGACATCCAGATCGAAGCCACCTTCCCCGACGGCACCAAGCTGGTGACCGTGCACGAGCCCATCATCTGAAGCCTTTTAGGCCTCCAGCCCTTATCCACCAAGCGCAAACAGCTATGAAAAAGATACTTACTATCTCCCTCACTGCCCTGCCCTTCGCCGCGATGGCCCACGTGGGCGGGCATCCGCACTCGCATGGCCTGGCGGACAGCTTCGCCCAAGGGCTCATGCACCCGTTCACGGGCCTCGACCACCTCGCCGCAATGCTGGCCGTGGGCGCGTGGAGCGCACTGGCCGTGCGGCCCGCGTGGCGCGCGCCCGCTGCGTTCGTTGCGCTGCTGGTGCTGGGTGCGTTGGCAGGCTTCAGTGGCCTGTGGGTGCCTGGGGTGGAGCCAATGATCGCCGCCTCGGTGCTGGTGCTCGGCCTGCTGGTGGCCGTCCACAAGCGCATGCCCTGGGGCGCAGCCGCTGCCCTGGCCGGCGTGTTCGCGTTCTTCCACGGCGCGGCGCATGGCTACGAACTGGCGGGCGATGGCGGCGCGGCGGCCTTCGCCGCACTGGCAGGCATGGCGGCGGGCTCGGCCGTACTGCACGTCGCGGGCATGCTGCTGGGCCACGCCGTGATGCAGCGCCACCAGTGGATCGCCCGCGCTGGCGGCGCGGCCACGGCGCTGCTGGGTGTGTTCATGCTGACGCGATTGGCTTGACATGATCCCCGGTGAACTCATCCCAGACGACGGCGCGCACGCGCTCAACCCCGGCCGCCGCACGCTCGCGCTGGTGGTGAAGAACGCGAGTGACCGGCCGATCCAGGTCGGCTCGCACTACCACTTCGCCGAGACGAACGCGGGCCTGGAATTCGACCGCGCCGCCGCGCGCGGCATGCGCCTGAACATCGCGAGCGGCATGGCCGTGCGCTTCGAGCCGGGCCAGCAGCGCACGGTGGAACTCATCGATTTTTCCGGCGCGCGCCGCGTGTTCGGCTTTCGCGGACTGGTGCAGGGAAAACTATGACGCCCCCACGCTCTTCACTTCGTGTAATCGCTGCCCCCCAAGGGGGCGCAAGCCTCCTTTGGGGCGGCCCGGCAGGAGGCTTATAAATGGCAAGCATCGACCGGCGCGCCTACGCCGAAACCTATGGCCCCACCGTGGGCGACCGCGTGCGGCTGGCCGACACGGGCCTCGTCATCGAGGTGGAACGCGACTTCACCCTGGCCGCTGGCGGCTATGGCGAGGAAGTGAAGTTCGGCGGCGGCAAGACCATCCGCGACGGCATGGCGCAGTCGCAGCGCACGCGCGCCGAAGGGGCCGTCGATACGGTGCTGACCAACGCGCTGATCCTCGACCACTGGGGCATCGTCAAGGCCGACATCGGCCTGAAGGACGGGCGCATCGCCGCCATCGGCAAGGCCGGCAACCCCGACACGCAGCCGGGCGTTCAAATTGTCATCGGCCCCGGCACCGAGATCATCAGTTGCGAGGGCCACATCGTCACCGCAGGCGGCATCGACTGCCACATCCACTTCATCTGCCCGCAGCAGATCGAGGAGGCGCTGGCCAGCGGCGTCACCACCATGATCGGCGGTGGCACCGGCCCGGCCACCGGGACGTTTGCCACCACCTGCACGCCAGGGCCATGGCACATCGAGCGCATGCTGCAGGCGGCCGATGCCTTCCCGATGAACCTGGGCTTCCTCGGCAAGGGCAACGCCAGCCTGCCCGGCGCGCTGCACGAGCAGATCCACGCGGGCGTGATCGGGCTGAAGCTGCACGAGGACTGGGGCACCACGCCCAGCGCGATCAGCAACTGCCTGGACGTGGCGGAGCTGGAGGACGTGCAGGTGGCGATCCATTCCGACACGCTCAACGAATCGGGCTTCGTGGAAGACACCATCGCAGCGACCAAGGGCCGCACGCTCTGCGCCTTCCACACCGAGGGCGCGGGCGGCGGGCATGCGCCCGACATCCTGAAGGTGGTGGGCGAGACCCACTTCCTGCCCTCCTCCACCAACCCCACCATGCCCTTCACGCGCAACACGCTGGACGAGCACGTGGACATGCTCATGGTCTGCCACCACCTCGACCCGGCCATCGCCGAGGATCTGGCCTTCGCCGAGAGCCGCATCCGCAAGGAAACCATCGCCGCTGAGGACATCCTGCACGACATGGGCGCCATCAGCATGATGAGCAGCGACAGCCAGGCCATGGGCCGCGTGGGCGAGGTCATCATCCGCACCTGGCAGACGGCGCACAAGATGAAGGCGCAGCGCGGCACGCTGCCCGAGGATTCGGCGCGCAACGACAACTTCCGCGCCAGGCGCTACGTCGCCAAGTACACGATCAACCCCGCCATCGCCCACGGCATCAGCCACGAGGTCGGCAGCCTGGAAGCGGGCAAGTGGGCCGACATCGTGATATGGAAACCCGCGTTCTTCGGCGTCAAGTCCGCCTGCATCCTCAAGGGCGGCAGCATTGCGATGGCCGCGATGGGCGACCCCAACGCCAGCATCCCCACGCCCCAGCCCGTGCACTACCGGCCCATGTTCGGTGCGTTCGGCGGCAACAATGCGCGCAGCTCGCTCACCTTTGTTTCGCAGGCAGCGCTGGATGGGGAGGTGGGCCAGCGTTACGGTCTGTCCAAGCGCCTTGCGGCGGCGAAGAACATGCGCGGCGTGAAGAAGGGCCACATGGTGCACAACGGCCTAGCGCCGCACATGGAGGTCGATGCGCAGACCTATACGGTGCGTGCGGACGGCGAGCTGCTGGTGTGCGAGGCGGCGACCAGCCTGCCGATGGCGCAACGGTACTTTCTGTTTTGAATTCAGCGCGGCCGCATGTGCTCGCGCAGCCATTGCGCGAAGGCGGATTCCTTCAACTGGCCCGCCGCCACGTCCAGCATGGTGAGCGTGGCTTCGACCTGCGTAGCGCTCAGCCGCTGGCCGTTGAGCAGCAAGAACAAGCCCACCGCCAGAAAGGCCGCGCGCTTGTTTCCATCGACGAAGGCATGGTTCTTCGCCAGCCCCACGCCATAGGCAGCGGCCAGGTCGGCCAGATCGGGCGAGCCGTAGGCCACCAGGTGCTGAGGCCGCGCCAGCGCCGAGTCCAGCAGCCCCTCGTCCCGCAACCCCGGCGCGCCGCCATGCTCGGCCAAGCTTTCGTCATGCAGCAGAAACAGGGCTTCGCGGCTGATCCAGCGCCACTCGCTCATTTGGCCAATTGGTGAAAGGTGTCGCGGTATTCGCGCATGAACTCGCGCCCCAGCGCGAGCTGGTCTTCCAGCGACGGGTCATAGGGCGTGAGCGTCACCCCACCGTTGGCCGCATCGGTCAAGAACACCGTGTCGCCCTTGGCGAGCTTGAGCCGTGCCAACACCTCCTTGGGCAGGATCACGCCCACGGAGTTGCCGATCTGGGTGAGTTTGAGTGCGGACATGGGAAAGCTCGCAACGGTAGTTATAACGTTCGTTATATTAACCCATAAACGCAGCCCGGCGCATCAGACCATCAGATGCAGTTGCCCGTCCTTCACGCCCCGCTCGGCCAGGATGGCGTTGGCCAGGTCGCTCACCGCGCTGGCAGGCCCACGCAGGATCAGCGTTTCCAGGCAGAGATCGTGCTCCAGATGCACGTGCGTGGAAGCCAGCGTCAGCACATGGTGGTCGTGCTGAATATCGAGCAGCCGCAGCGTGGTCGTGCGGTCGTGGTGGTCGTACAGGTAGCTCAATGAGGCAACGCAAGGCGCATCCGGCCGCGCGGTCAGGCGCTCCTGGCGCAGTTCGCGGCGCACAAGGTCGCGGAAAGCCTCCGACCGGTTGCTGTAGCTGCGGGACTGGATCAGGGATTCGAAGTCCGCGGCCAGATCGTCGTCGATGGAAATGCTCAGGCGTTGCATGGCCGCAAGCGTACCGGGATTCGGCTGCGGGTCATCGGCGGGTTGGGTATGAAGTTTGCTTGATTCTTCATACGCCTTTTCCGCCCCACGACCATTCATGCGCTTGCCTCTTCGCCGCTCACTGCACCCCATCGCCGCCGCCTGCCTGCTGGGCCTCACACAGACCGCCCAGGCCCAGACGCACGTGCTGGATACGGTAGAGGTCAAGGGCGAATCCGCGCGCGGCGGCGCGGCCGCGTACTCCACCACCACGCTGGAAACGCAGGACATCCAGAACGCCCACGCCACCCGCCCCGAGGATCTGCTGCGCCAGGTGCCCGGCATGAACGTGCAGGACTACCAGCTCTCGGGCGTGGGCAACGCCATCGTGATGCGGGGCTTTGGCGGCGGCGGGCATGGCGGGGACGTGGGCGTGGTGCTGGACGGCATTCCGCTCAACGAGGCCATGTCGCATGCCGACGGTTACGTCGATCTGAACGTCATCGTGCCGCTGGAGATCGAGCGCTTCACCGCCTACAAGGGGCCGGTATCCGCTCTGTATGGCAACTTCAACCGCGCGGGGCTGCTGGCGATCGAGACGCGCAAGGGCGGCGAGTACAAGGAAGTGGATGCGAGCATCGCATCGCACAGCACGCTGGATGCGCAGGCCGCGCTGGGCCTCAAGCCCGGTGAGGGGCAGACGCTCAATCTCGCCGCGCAGCACTACCGCTCCGATGGCTTCCGCACCCAATCGAGCGTGGAGCGCACCACGCTGGCCGCGCGCTGGAGCAAGACCGTCACGCCCGCGCTGGAGATCGCGCTCTCGGGCCGCCTGCACCAGGGCGACGGCGATTCGCCCGGCTACGTGACGGCGGCGCGCTTTGCCACCGACCCCTACGGCAAGGAGCCACAGGCCATGCTGGACGGATCGAAAAAGCACTTCGCAACGCTGCGCGCCGACGTGCAGTACGCCATCGCGCCGGAACTCAAATGGCTCACCTTCGCCTACACCACGCGGCAGGACTTCACGCGCTGGTTCAGCCGCCCCGTGAGCCCCACCGCCTGGCGCCAGCGCGAGGAAACGTATGACCGCACGGTCTACGGCGCGGGCACCAGCCTCAATGGCCGCCACGCCACGGCGTTCACGCCGATTAACTGGGTGGCGGGCATAGAAACCTTCCGCGAAGCCACGGACTACCAGTTCTATGACGGCGAGGACAACCGCGTGCGCACCGCACCGCCAGGGCTCGACCGGCGCGCGCGGCTCAACAGCCTGTCGGCCTTCACCGAGGTGGATGCGCCCATCCACCCGCTGTTCCAGCCCTCCTTCGGCCTGCGCTGGGATCGCTTCACCGGCAACTGCCGCCCCCTGGGCCCCGAGACTGGCGACGCCGACTGCGGCCCGCTGGCGCGCATGTCACACGCCAGCCCCAAGATAGGAGTGCGCTCGCAGCTGCTGCCCCGCGTTCTGGCGCGCGCGAGTTGGTCGGAAGGCTTCGCGCTGCCCGACGAATTCGCCAAATATGCGCTGGGCGCGCGCTCGCTCAACCCCAACGTCTTTCGACAGACCGAAGTCGGCGCGCAGATCCAGCCCATCGCGGGCCTGACGCTGGACGTGGCCGCGTACCAGCTGCTGTCGTCCGGTGAAATCCGCGCCGTGGCGCCCGGCATCTACGAGAACTACGGCTCCACGCGCCGCACGGGCGTGGAGGCCTGCGCCCTCTGGGCCGCCACGCGCCAGCTCGACCTGTCGCTGGCCTGGGGCAGCGCGCATTCGCGCGTCACGCAGAACGCTGACCCCTCCATGCTCGGCAAGCAGGTGGCCGGCGTGCCGCGCACCACCACCACGGTCAGCGCCACATGGCGCCCCGTGGCGGGCTGGGAAGGCTCGCTCACCTGGCGCCGCGTGGGTCGCTATGCGGTCAACGCCGACAACAGCGTGAACTACGGCGGCTATGCCATCTGGGACGCGGGCGTGAACTACACCGTGCCCGGCACCGGCTATCGGCTTTACGCCACCGTCGCCAACCTCAAGGACAAGGTGTATGCCTCCTCATCGTCCGTCATGGGCGGCGGCACCCAGGTCTTTGCCCCCGGCGTGCCGCGCACGTTCCGTATCGGCGTGCAGGCGCAGTTCTGACCCACAGGAATCTTCACCATGCGTTTCTTCTCGCTCATCCTCGCGCTTGCATGCGCTGCCGCCCTGTCCTTGCCCGCGCAGGCCCACAACGTCTGGCTGGAGCCCGATGCGGGCGGCGGCTACGTCGTGCAGTTCGGCGGGCACGAAGGCGTGCTCGAAACCTTCCGTCCCGAAAAGCTCAAGAGCGTGCAGGCCTTCGACCAGCGCGGGCGCAGCATCCCCGTGAAGATCGAGCCGCGCGAAGGCGGCGTGCGCGTGCGGCCCGAGCGCCAGGCCGCGATGCTGGCCGTGCATTTCGACAACGGCTACTTCAGTAGCGTGAGCAGCGGCCCCATGGTCGAGAAGCCCATGAACGAGAACCCCGGCGCCACTAGCGGCGTGCATGCGATCAAGTACCACAAGACCATCATCACCTGGGGCGCGTTCGCACAGAAGCCGCTGGGCCAGCCGTTCGAAATCGTGCCGCTCGCCCACCAGACGCCGCATGCGGGCCAGCCGTTGCGCGTGCAGGCGCTGCTGGACGGCAAGCCGGCCGAGGGCATCCGCATCTCACTCGGCGAGAAAGGCGCGCCCGTCACGACCGCAGCCGACGGCATGGCCACAGTGACGCCGGTGGCGGGCATCAACCAGTTGCTGGCGATCCGCCGCGCACCCGTGGCGGGCGATGCACGCACGACGAGCCTCAGCTACGAATACCTGCTGGCCTTTCCGGTTCATGAATGAAATCGGACTCCAGCGCTTATGCACCAAGCGCGAGCAGCTATTGTTTTTGATATCACAAGGCTACATATGGCTCCTGAGCTGAAATGTCCCGCCTGGCGCACTCCGACCCGTCTGCGCGAACCACGCCAGCCAGTCGCTCGCCGCGATCACCGGCGCACCGCGCACGGCAGGCGGCAGGGCCTCATAGACCAGCACCGGCATCTCCTGCGTGCCGCCCTGCGTCAGCGCAACGGGCAGGGTCAGCAGCCGCTTGGCGTATTCGCCCACGTCCTCGGGCCACAGCCCTTCGATGCGGTCGAGCTGCTGCTCCAGCGCGGGGTCGAGCGCATACACCTCGGCCTGCACCGGCTGCATGCCGGCAAGGCACAGGCCCGGATACCAGCCCAGGTCGTGCAGCGTGCCCGTCAGCACCGTGCTGCCCACGAGCGCGATGCCGGGCCGCAGGCGCGCGATGTCGTTGACGCCGCCCGCGCGCAAGGTGCCATAGACGGCCACCCAGGCCGCTCCGCAGGGCAGCCATGAAGAAGATTTTTCAGTCACCATAGGCCGATCATCCAAGCACGAACCACGCCATGCTCACCGCCAACAAACTCCTGGCCCAGGGCCAGGGCCTTTCTCCCGCCCTCCTCAAGCGCGCCGCCACCGTGGAACTCGACTGGGACGTGCGCCAGAAAAGCCGCTTTTCCGCGACAGACAGCCAGGGCCGCCAGCTCGCCATCTTCCTGCCACGCGGCCAGGCCGTGCGCGGCGGCGACGTGCTGGTTGCCGAGGACGGCAGCCTGATCCGCGTGCTTGCGGCAAAGCAGAAAGTGCTGCGCATCACGGCATGCGCGCAGCACGGCTCGCCATTCGACCTGATGCGCGCCGCCTACCACCTGGGCAACCGCCACGTGCCCATCGAGCTGCAGCCCGACCACCTGAAGATCGAGCCCGACCACGTGCTGGCCGACATGCTGCGTGCCATGCACATGATGGTGGAGGCAGCCGACTTGCCCTTCGAACCCGAGGGCGGCGCCTACGGAGGGCATGTGACCAACGACGGCCACAGCCATCACGGACATGGCCACAGCCATGGTCACGGCCACGCGCATGACCACTGAGCCCCTCTCGCCCGGCAGCCTGCTGCAGCTGATGTGGCTGGCCTCGCCCGCGCTGCCCATCGGCGGCTTTTCCTACTCCGAAGGGCTGGAGGCGGCCGTCCATGCCGGGCTGGCCGCGACGGAGCAGGAAGCGGGCGACTGGCTGGTGCAGCAATTGCAGCTCGCCCAGACGCGCGGCGACATGGCCGCCATCGCGCAGGCCCTGCATGCCTGGGCCGCGCATGACCTGGAGCGCATCGCAGCCCTCAACGCCTGGGTGCGCACCACGCGCGAAAGCAGCGAGCTGCGCCTGCAGGCCGAGCAGATGGGCCGCTCGCTCGTCGACTGGCTGCGCAACCGCCATGCGGGCGATGCCAGGCGGCAAGACACCATCGCCTGGCTGGCCGCGCACGATGCGGCCTACCCCATCGCCTTTTCCTACGCCGCACATTGCACCGGCGCCGCGCCGCAGGGTGCCCTGCTGGCCTACGCCTTCGGCTGGGCCGAGAACATGGTGCAGGCCGCCATCAAGGCCGTGCCGCTGGGCCAGAGCAGCGGCCAGCGCATCCTGGCACGGCTGAGCCAGGAGATCCCCGCCGCCGTGGAGCACGCCCTGGCCCTGCCGGACGCCGCACGGCAAGCCTTTTCGCCCATGCTGGCCATCCTCTCGGCCCGGCATGAACACCAATACTCACGCCTCTTCAGATCATGACCACCGCACTGCACCACATCCCCCACCGCACCAAGAAGCTGCCCCCGCTGCGCGTGGGCATCGGCGGGCCCGTCGGCTCGGGCAAGACCACCATCCTGGAGATGCTCTGCAAGGCGATGCGCGACCGATGGGACCTGGTCGCCATCACCAACGACATCTACACCAAGGAAGACCAGCGCCTGCTCACCATCAGCGGCGCGCTGCCGCCCGAGCGCATCCTGGGCGTGGAGACGGGCGGCTGCCCGCACACGGCGATCCGCGAAGATGCCTCCATCAACCTGGAGGCCATCGACCGCATGCTGGCCCAGTTCCCCGATGCCGACATCGTCTTCATCGAATCGGGCGGCGACAACCTCGCAGCCACGTTCAGCCCGGAGCTCTCCGACCTCACGATCTACGTGATCGACGTGGCTGCGGGCGAGAAGATCCCGCGCAAGGGCGGCCCCGGCATCACCAAGAGCGACCTGTTCGTCATCAACAAGACCGACCTGGCGCCACACGTGGGTGCCAGCCTGGAGGTGATGCACGCCGACACCACGCGCATGCGCACCACGCCCAAGGGGCTCAAGCCTTTCGTGATGACCAACCTGAAGACGCAGCACGGCCTGGATGCGGTGGTGGACTTCATCGAACGGCAAGGCCTGCTGCGGGCGGGGTGAGGCCGGGCGGCGCAATGCGCGTCCCATGAGAAAATCGCGGGTTACTCCCCAACAAGACACACAGGACACCGCAACCATGGACGCAGAACACATCAACCTCATCGGCACCACCCTCGAAGACCTGTCCACCCGGACGCAAGAGTTACGGAGGTATCTTTGACTACGATGCCAAGTACGAACGCCTGCGCACGGTAAACGCCTCTCTGGAAGACCCGAACGTCTGGAACGACCCCAAGAAGGCGCAGGAGCTGGGCAAGGAAAAGAAGCTTCTGGACGGCGTGGTGCTCACGCTGGAGAAGCTCACCGCCGAACTGGCCGACAACGCCGAGCTCTACGAGATGAGCAAGGAGGAAGGCGACGAGGCAGGCCTGGTCACCATCGAGGCCGAGACCGACAAGCTGCGCCCGCTCATCGAGGAGCTGGAGTTCCGCCGCATGTTCAGCAAGGAGGCCGATCCGCTGAACTGCTACGTCGACATCCAGGCCGGCGCCGGCGGCACCGAGGCCTGCGACTGGGCCGGCATGCTGCTGCGCCAGTACCTCAAGTACGCCGAGCGCAAGGGCTTCAAAGCCACCGTGGACGAAGAGACGCCCGGCGACGTGGCCGGCATCAAGAGCGCCACGATCCACATCGAGGGCGAATACGCCTACGGCCTGCTGCGCACCGAGACCGGCGTGCACCGCCTGGTGCGCAAGAGCCCGTTCGACTCCTCGGGCGGGCGCCACACCTCGTTCGCGTCGCTGTTCGTCTATCCCGAGATCGACGACTCGATCCAGATCGACATCAACCCCTCCGACGTTCGCACCGACACCTACCGCGCCAGCGGCGCGGGCGGCCAGCACATCAACAAGACCGATTCGGCCGTGCGCCTGACGCACATTCCCACGGGCATCGTGGTGCAATGCCAGGATGGCCGCAGCCAGCACAGCAACCGCGACGTGGCCTGGCAGCGCCTGCGCTCCAAGCTCTACGAGCACGAGATGCAAAAGCGCATGGAAGAGCAGCAAAAGCTCGAAGACACCAAGACCGACGTGGGCTGGGGCCACCAGATCCGCAGCTACGTGCTGGACAACAGCCGCATCAAGGACCTGCGCACCAACGTCGAAGTCTCCGCCACGCAGAAGGTGCTGGACGGCGACCTGGACGTGTTCATCGAAGCCTCGCTCAAGCAGGGCGTGTAAGCGCCCGAAGGAATCATGATGAAAGAAGGACAAGCCACCGCCATCCACCGTCTGGACTACGCGCCGCCCGCGTTCTGGATCGACACGGTGGATCTCGCGTTCGACCTGGACCCGGCCAAGACCCGCGTGCTGAACAGGATGCGCCTGCGCCGCAATCCGGCCGTGGCGCCCCAGCCGCTGCGCCTGCACGGCGAGGAGCTGAACCTGGCCCGCGTGCTGGTCGACGGCGCCGGCACCTCGTTCAAGATGGAGGGCAACCAGCTCGTGCTGGAGAACCTGCCCGAAGGCGAAGAACCCTTCGCTCTGGAGATCTTCACCACCTGCGCCCCCGCCAAGAACACGCAGCTCTCGGGCCTGTACGTGAGCGGAGACACCTTCTTCACCCAGTGCGAGGCCGAGGGCTTCCGCCGCATCACCTACTTCCTCGACCGGCCCGACGTGATGGCGAGCTATACCGTCACCCTGCGCGCCGACAAGGCGGCGTATCCTGTGCTGCTCTCCAACGGCAACCTCGTCGAGAGCGGCGACCTGGAAGACGGCCGCCACTTCGCCAAGTGGCACGACCCGCACAAGAAGCCCAGCTACCTGTTCGCGCTGGTGGCGGGCAAGCTGGTCGCGCGCGAGCAGCAGATCCGAAGCCGCGCAGGCCGCGACCATCTGCTGCAGGTCTATGTGCGCCCCGGCGACCTGGAAAAGACCGAGCACGCGATGAACTCGCTCATGGCGAGCATCGCCTGGGACGAGGCGCGCTTCGGCCTGAGCCTGGACCTCGACCGCTTCATGATCGTCGCCACCAGCGACTTCAACATGGGCGCGATGGAGAACAAGGGCCTGAACGTCTTCAACACCAAGTACGTGCTGGCCAGCCAGGCGACCGCCACCGACGTGGACTTCGCCAACATCGAGAGCGTGGTCGGCCACGAGTACTTCCATAACTGGACGGGCAATCGTGTCACCTGCCGCGACTGGTTCCAGCTCTCGCTCAAGGAAGGCCTCACCGTCTTCCGCGACCAGGAGTTCAGCCAGGACATGGCGGGCAGCCCCTCGGCGCGCGCCGTAAAGCGCATCGAGGACGTGCGCGTGCTGCGCACCGTGCAGTTCCCCGAAGACGCCGGCCCCATGGCCCACCCCGTGCGGCCCGACAGCTACGTCGAGATCAACAACTTCTATACCGTCACCATCTACGAAAAGGGCTCGGAAGTCGTGCGCATGCAGCACAACCTCGTGGGCCGCGACGGTTTCGCCAAGGGCATGAAGCTCTACTTCGAGCGCCATGACGGCCATGCCGTCACCTGCGACGACTTCGCGCAGGCCATCGCCGATGCGAACCCCGGCAGCGAGTTGGCGCAGCGCCTCGACCAGTTCAAGCGCTGGTACAGCCAGGCCGGCACGCCGCGCGTGAAGGCCGAGGGTCGCTACGACGCCGCCGCGCAGACCTACTCGCTCACCCTCTCGCAAAGCTGCCCCGCCACGCCGGGCCAGCCGGAGAAGCAGCCCTTCGTCATCCCCGTGGCGCTGGGCCTGCTCGGTGCCGACGGCGCCGCCCTGCCCCTGCAACTGCAGGGCGAAGCGGCCGCGGGCGCCGCAGACCGCACCGTGGTGCTGACCGAGCCAAGCATGACGCTCACCTTCGTCAACGTACCCAGCCAGCCCGTGCCCTCGCTGCTGCGCGGCTTCAGCGCGCCCGTCACCCTGGAGTACGACTACACCGATGAGCAGTTGCTCACTCTGCTCGCGCACGACACCGATGCCTTCAACCGCTGGGAGGCCAGCCAGCGTCTGATGCTGCGCATTGCTATTAATGCAATAGCTTCCAGCGCATACCAGACAAGCGCTGGCGGCCAAAATCTATTGCAACCCGCGTTCGTGCAGGCCATGCGCGACGTGCTGCGCCACCCGCAGCTCGACGCGGCGTTCAAGGACCTGGTGCTCACCCTGCCCTCGGAAAGCTACATCGCCGAGCAACTCGACATGGTCGATCCCCAGCGCATCCATGCCGTGCGCGAGGCGCTGCGCATGGAGCTCGCCACCGCGCTGCGCGGCGACTGGGAATGGGCCTGGGAAACGCACCAGGACTGCGGCGCCTACCGCCCCGACGCCGTGAGCAGCGGCCGCCGCGCGCTCGCGGGCAGCGCACTCGCCATGCTCTGCCTGGCCGCGCGCGAAAGCGGCGACGCCGTGTGGCCCGGCAAGACCTACCAGCGCTTCAAGGATGCGGGCAACATGACCGACCGCTTCAACGCGCTCTCGGCCCTCGTCACCAGCGGCCACGAACTCGCGGCGCCCGCGCTCGCGCGCTTCCACCAGATCTTCAAGGACGACGCGCTGGTCATCGACAAGTGGTTCGCCCTGCAGGCCAGCCGCCCCGACCACGGCGGCGACGTGCTGCCCGCCGTGCGCCAGCTCATGAAGCATCCCGACTTCAACCTGAAGAACCCCAACCGCGCGCGCAGCGTGATCTTCAGCTATTGCAGCGCCAACCCCGGCGGCTTCCACCGCGCCGACGCGGCAGGCTACGTGTTCTGGGCTGACCGCGTGCTGGAGCTCGACAGCCTGAACCCGCAAGTCGCGTCGCGCCTGGCGCGTGCGCTCGACCGCTGGAGCAAGCTCGCCGAGCCCTACCGCACGGCAGCGCGCGAGGCCATCGCCCGCGTGGCCGCCAAGCCCGACCTATCCAACGACGTGCGCGAGGTCGTCACCCGCGCCCTCGCCGATTGAAGGAGCCTTTTGACATGACCGAACGCATCAGCCTCACCCGCTACCTCGTCGAACAGCAGCGCGTCGACGGCCGCATCCCGCCGCAGCTGCGCCTGCTGCTCGAAGTGGTGGCGCGCGCCTGCAAGCGCATCGCCCTGGCCGTGAACAAGGGTGACCTGGGCGAAGTGATGGGCACGGCCGGCACCGAGAACGTGCAGGGCGAGGTGCAGAAGAAGCTCGACATCATCGCCAACGAGGTGCTGATCGAAGCCAACGAATGGGGCGGCCACCTGGCCGCGATGGCCTCGGAGGAAATGGACGGCATCTACGTCGTGCCCAACCGCTTCCCCCAGGGCGAATACCTGCTCATGTTCGACCCGCTGGACGGCTCGTCCAACATCGACGTCAACGTCTCCATCGGCACCATCTTCTCGGTGCTGCGCAAGCACCACGACGACCCCAACACCGCCGAACCCGTGGCCGAGGCCGACTTCCTGCAGCCCGGCCACCAGCAGGTGGCGGCCGGCTACTGCATCTACGGCCCGCAAACCACGCTGGTGCTCACCGTGGGCGACGGCGTGGCCATGTTCACGCTCGACCGCGAGCAAGGCTCCTTCGTGCTCACGCGCGAGAACATCCGCATTCCGGAGGACACCAAGGAATTCGCGATCAACATGAGCAACATGCGCCACTGGGACGAGCCGGTCAAGCGCTACATCCAGGAGTGCCTGGCCGGCAAGGAGGGCCCGCGCGGCAAGGACTTCAACATGCGCTGGATCGCCAGCATGGTGGCCGACGTGCACCGCATCCTCATGCGCGGCGGCATCTTCATGTACCCCTGGGACAAGCGCGAGCCGAACAAGCCCGGCAAGCTGCGCCTGATGTACGAGGCCAACCCCATGGGCTGGCTGGTCGAGCAAGCCGGCGGCGCCGCCACCAACGGCAAACAGCGCATCCTCGACATCCAGCCCACCCAGCTGCACGAGCGCGTGAGCGTAATCCTGGGCTCGAAAAACGAGGTCGAGCGCGTGACCAGCTATCATTCCGGTATATAATTTAAGTCTTCGCCGGTGTAGCTCAGTCGGTAGAGCAGCTCATTCGTAATGAGAAGGTCGCGTGTTCGATTCATGTCTCCGGCACCAAGTCAGCAAAAGAAACCCCGTTATCCAAAAGATCGCGGGGTTTTTCTTTTTCATCTGATGTAGCCATCATGTAGCCACTGGCACTGGTTTTTTGCAAGGATGCTGGCCGCTTTGAACAAACCAAAGCCCCTGCGGCAACAAGCGCTCCTTCAGCGATCCAGCCGGTGCGACGCGGGATCCGAGCCTCCTGAAACAGAAGGCTCTGGCAAGGCCGCAAGCGAAGAAGAAGGCGCAGCAGCAGCGAGGAACAGTGAGGCGCAAGGGGCTGTGAACAAAGGAGAGGGCTTACGGGAGGCGACAGGCTCAGGTGTCGCCGGGCCTGAAATGCGTCCCTCAGCAGTCCAGCGCTCTCACGGTGGCTGCCAGCGAGGCCGCCAGCTTCCGCGCAGATGGGGCGCTGACGCCCTTGCCCGTGATCGACAGCGCAGGCAGATGGGCTAGCATTCGCGCAAAGACGCCCTGAACTTCTTCCGAACGAATGTCGTGGATCAGGGCGATCACCTCGGCCAGCGGCGTCACGGTGCCGCTGGCAAAAAGCTCCTCGACGGCGCGCTCCATCGTGGCAAAGGGTCGTTCACTGGCGCGCACGCGGGAGACGGTTAGCTGGTTCTTCGCCCGCTCCAGGTGGACCGGGTCGATGATGGCGGCCTGGGCATGCAGCAGTTCACCCGTGACCTGAACCAGCGCCTGGACCTTGTCCGGGGTGGTCACGGCATGCACCACGAAGTTCAGCCAAGCGTCTCCGCTGTCGAGCGTGGCATCTGCCGTGTATGCCAGACCGAGTTGCTCGCGAACCGTATCGACCAGAGGCGAGGACATCCCGCCGCCGAACAGGTTGGCCGCGAGCGCAGCAGCCAAACGCCAGCGTTGCGGCGACATACCGTCTGGCCCCGCAGGCGTCAGCGGATAGGCGATGTGGAGGAATACCTGCGACACCTGCGTGAAGCGCCGGGCCACGGCTTGACCAATATGCGCTGCGGGCACCGGTGGATGTACCCCTAAGAGGTCTTCCGATGCAGGCATTGCCCCAAAGAGGTCCTCCGCGAGCGCCATCCAGGCATCTACATCGAACTGGCCGGCGGCTGCCACGACGGTCTTGCCCGCCACGTAGTGCTGCTGCACATGGCGAACCAGATCGTCGCGGGTGAATCCCTCGATGTTCTCGACCGTGCCGATCACGGGCATGCCCATGGGATCGGCGCCCCAGAGAGCGCGGTCCAGCAGATCGCTGGAACTGTCCTCCGGGTCCTCGTCGTACTCGATGGCCTCCTGGCGGATCACCCCCAGCTCGCGCTGCAGTTCGATTTCGGGAAAGGTGCTGTGGAGCACGATGTCGGCCGTCATGGCGAGCAACTGCGTCGCATGCTGTCCCAGGCCGGTCATAAAGTAGCCGGTGATGTCCTTGCCGGTATAGGCATTGACCTCCGCGCCCAGCCGCTCAGCATCCAGGTTGATGGTCTGCAGAGAGCGTGAGGTGGTGCCCTTGAAGGCCATGTGCTCCAGAACATGGCTGATGCCGTTGGTCGCAGGCGTCTCGTCACGGGAGCCGACGCGCAGGAACACGCCCACGCTCGCGCTCTGCACGTGTGGCATGGAGATAACTAGTAGCCGGACGCCGTTGGGAAGCGTGCGAAGGATCGGGGTCAGGGGCTTGGCCATCAGTGGTTTCGCACAGCAATTCTCTGGCAACGATCGCAAGATCGCTTGGCCCCCAGCGCCGTCCTTGAAGGCCAAAGACCACCGGTGAGCAGCCTGATGCGGGTCTCTTGTTCCATGGTGCATTGTCGCTGCGCTCCACGGCTGGTCCAGACGCAATCGCTATCTCCAGGCAGCGAACGTAGGGACCGAGGCGATGCCTGGGGGCGTGTTGCGATGTGACTTCGCCGTGGATGCTGTCGACCTTCTAGCCAATCTAGGCGATGCCTCCATGCCTGGAGCGGCAGCGGCCATGGCAAGCTTCTGCGACCGCTTGCGACCTATTCTGCCGAAAAATTCCCTACCTCTGCCTTGAGCCATGTTTTCGGGGGCCTTACCTCTTCCTTCACGTGAGAACTTCGATCCGGGGCAGTCTAGGAGGTCGATTTCTCTGCCAGCGCCGGGCACTTCAACAGAAGAGCCCCGAAAGCAGACATCTCCGGGAGCGGGCATGCCGGTGCGCAGAGGAAAACCAGACCAGCGCGCCCAGCCCGAGAATCTGGTCGGCAAGCTGCGCCTGCTACCATGCTGCACTGCAACATAGCTTGCGCCATTGAGCTCATGGACCTTGACGACCCTTACCACGAACTTGGCCTGGCACCGGGCTCCAGCGATGCCGAAGTGAAGGTCGCGTGGCGCCGCCTGTCTGCACGCTGGCACCCGGATCGCAACAACAGCCCGCATGCCCTGCGAAAGATTCAGCGTATCAATCGGGCACTGGAAATGATCCGCAACGCCCGGGACGAACCGGAGCCTGAAGCCGAGGATCCTGCCCCCGGTGCGGAATCCACCGTCGAGCACACCATCAGCCTCACGCTCGAGGAGGTGGTGACCGGTTGCGTCAGGGAAGTTCGGGGCGAGGTGGTCGAAGACTGCGCCGAGTGCAACGGCGGCGGCCTGCAACTGCAGGCTACCGAGTGCAGCGAATGCAGTGGCACCGGCCACATCCGGCCGAATCTCTGGTTCGCCTGGGTCTCGCCCACGGTCGAATGCGCAGCCTGCCAGGGGCAGGGGAAGACGCGCCAAAGCTGTACTGCCTGCGCGGCTAGCGGTCAGGCACCGGCGAGCAAGTACCGCTGCCGGGTGCAGGTCGTGCCTGGCGCACGTGCTGGCGACCTGCTCGATGTCACAGCCCTGGTGCAAGGCAGTCAACGCCAGTACAAGCTGGGGCTGCGCGTACGCATAGAGCTGCAGCCGCACGAGTTCTTCACGGCTGAAGCCGATGGGACCTTGAAGTGCGAGCTGCCCGTCGATGGTTTTGCATGGATGGCCAATCGCTGGATCGAGGTTCCAACGCCCCGCGGGCTGCAACAGATGAAGCTGCGGCGAGGCCACCTGAACTACCGCATCAAAAACGCCGGCCTGCCGTGGGCGAACGAGGCAAAAACCGGGGACTGCATCGTCACCGTCGTACCGATGTTCCCGCAAGAGTTCAGCCAGGATCAAGAGGCAGCGATCGACCAACTGGTGGCCAGCAACTCCGGAACGGCTGGCACGTCGGCTGGCGATCGCATGGCGGCATGGACCCGGTTGGTGGACAGCTGGCAGGATCGGCGCAGGTGAGATTGACCCTGTCCCATGATTTCGAACCGTTCAGTAACAGAACGACCGGCATGATGAAGGCCCGCATCGGGCCAGGAGCATGTCGTGAAGAAGCAAGGTCACTAAGGCTCAGATCGCCTTGCGTTGAAGCAGGCGGAGTTGGACACCCGTGTCGAAGAGGTGCGGCGCAAGAAGTACGCGGGTGTGGGCCCCTCGGAGTGGCGCCGGCTGCGCCAGCTCGAAGAAGAAAACTGCAAGCTCAAGCAGATCGTGGCCGACCTGAGGTTCGGACAACGGACCAGAGTTCGTGCAATCCACCGTCTTCTCAGGAAAAACTGGCTCGACTAAACCGATCAGGCCAGACTCGCTCGCAGCCGAAGCCTGCGTGGTCTCCTCGCGTTCAGCGAGGGGCAGTGCTAATCAGATCGATGGCGAGCCGGCAGACGGACTCCTCCGGTTGCTGCCAGGATGTTCTGAATGGAGGTATGTGGCCGATCGAACAGCTTGTCGAGCTGGCGCAGAGTATCGCCCCTGCTCCAAGGATCCCGACACCATCGCCTTCGGTGTAGTAGATCCAAGGGTGTTGCTTCATGCAGTGCTTCTTGTGCCAAGTGCAATCATTGTGTTGCATCGACTGGTTGAATTCACAACCCTAAACGGAGCGTAAAAACCTGATGAGCATTGTGTCGAATGCTGCTCCACCTGACGCACAACCCTTTCTAAATTAAGCTAGAGTGCATATGACAAATGCACACACAGCGGAAGCGGTCTCGGCACTAGTCTACCGAAGCCGGAGCCGCATTTTCCTTTCTTCGGAACAATTGATCGCACTCGAGAAAAACGCCCGAGTACGCAACGAGTCGATGTCTATCACCGGCATGCTTCTCTTTGACGGGATCTATTTTTTTCAATACCTGGAAGGGCCGGAGGAAGCAGTACAAACTCTTTTTCTTAGGATACTCGAAGACTCACGGCATCATCACATCATCAAACTACTTGACGACTATGCCCCTGCCCGTAAATTCCCACATTGGGGCATGCAGTTGTTAAAGGTCCAATCTCAGAGCGATGAGACAGCCGAGGCAATGATCACTCGTCTTGTTCGAGACGCAGACCTTCCTGCAGTAGACCCGCGCCTTTAAGCTGATGGTAGCTTTTGCCTCTGGCCGATGGCTCGATCATGCCACCGAAGCGTACGATCAAGCGGAATGGACATTTGAATTGCGGCCAACGCCCTTTGCCCAGGCGGGGCCTGAAATCTATTCATCCAAATTTTGCCAATTCGCCCTTCAGCCTATTGTTGATACTTCCACAGGTCTGATCTCCTCCTTGGAGGCATTAGTACGCAGCCCCAGCGGCGGAACGCCTCAGGAGCTATTCAATACGTTACGGCCAGATCATCTTCACATCTACGATCTCAAGACTAAGCGACATGCCTTTGAACTCGCTGCAGCCATAGGCGTGGGCCACACAAACCTGTCCATCAATCTTTTACCAGCATCACTGACAAATAACGAATATTCTGTGGATTGGCTGGTGGAGCAAATTAAAGAGCAAGGACTAAAGCCTCAGCAATTAATCATTGAAATAACAGAAGAGGAAGCGATCTCTCATTTCAACGATTTTTACGCTGCTTTAAAAAAACTGCGCAGCGCTGGCATTAGCGTAGCAATTGACGACTTTGGCGCGGGCTACGCAGGACTGGCGATGTTGGCCAAATTTCAGCCGGAGAAGTTAAAGATTGACCGCCAGATTGTGACAAACATCCATACTGATGGCCCCCGTCAAGCCATTGTCAAGGCAATCGTGGAGTGCTGTTCTTCATTAGGTATTTCAATAGTAGCCGAAGGAGTGGGATCTTTCAATGAATGGAGCTGGCTTCGTGCAGCGGGAGTCAATTTATTCCAAGGCTTTTTTTTCGCCAAGCCAAAGCTCAATGGGGTTGATGCAGTGAATTGGCCGGTTCCCAGCAATTCAGCAGCCGCTTCAGCAAACCCTTAACCCTGAGCTCGGAGCACCCCTTCGCCCATCGACCACTCATTCTCGTTGCGAGCATAAATCGTTGATCCTCGGCATTGAAACAGCAATATCATCGCCGCGGATTCAACTGTTCGATGCAATACATGCGTCAAACATAACGGCAGGTGTTCCCAGGTTTCGTGGGCAAGTTGGTTCAACGTCCTCGCACTGGTATCCAGATGCTCTTGTGGCCAAGACGCGCTTGGCCAGAAGTTGAGAATTCGGAAGATCCTGCCGCTGGGTGTGACGGCGCATAGTCGTCAGAATTCTGTGTGTGGATCCGCCTGACGCATAAACATGTCCCGCTACGAAATGCATCTCATACTCGACCCGTATTTTACAAAGCGGCAGCATGAAACCAGCCACTTTAATACGATGCTTTTAAACTGGGCTCCCTGACGAGAAAAAAATGGCTGAATTCATCTAGTAACTTAGCTGCACCGAGATAACCAATCATGTAGAAACCCTCATCACAACCGGATGAGAAGTTCAAGTATTCAAATCATCTCACCGATACCACATCAAAGGGCCACGTCCCTGTAGCAAACCGAACAGCCGAGGCGTACCCCAGCCCTCTCATGTTCAGGCCGGTAGCGCGCCAACTACCGCATCCTGACGAGGCAAGGCGGGCGGCGACGCGCGCAGCGCGGTATCCAGCTTGAAGACGCCGACAGTCCGCACCAGTTCCTGCGCCTGGCTGCGCAAGCTGGATGCTGCTGCAGACATCTCCTCGACCAGCGCTGCGTTTTGCTGGGTGGCCTGGTCCATCTGAGTCACCGCCTCGCCTACCTGGGCCACGCCGGAGCTTTGCTCATGGCTGGCGGCACTGATCTCGCCCATGATGTCGGTGACGCGGCGAATGGAGCCGACGACCTCGTCCATGGTCTCGCCCGCTTGGGCGGCCAGCGCGCTGCCCTGTTCCACACGACCGACGCTGTCGAGGATCAGGGTCTTGATCTCCTTGGCAGCCTCGGCCGAGCGCCCGGCCAGGATGCGCACTTCGGATGCCACCACAGCGAAGCCACGCCCCTGCTCGCCCGCACGCGCAGCCTCGACAGCGGCATTCAGCGCGAGGATGTTGGTCTGGAAGGCAATGGAGTCGATCACGCCGATGATGTCGGCGATCTTCTTGCTCGATGCGCTGATGTCGTTGATCGTGCCCACGACCTGCGAGACGACCTCGCCGCCACGCTCGGCGATGGTCGAGGCACTCTGCGCGAGCTGGTTGGCCTGCTGTGCGTTGTCGGCATTCTGGCGGACCGTGGCGTTGAGTTGCTCCATGGAGGCAGCGGTTTCCTCCAGGGCGCTTGCCTGGCTTTCAGTGCGCGAGGAAAGGTCCTGGTTGCCCTGTGCGATCTGGGCGCTGGCGGAAGCCACGCTCTCGGAACTGCTGTGCACCGAGCGCACCACCTTGCGCAGGCCGTCCTGCATCTTGGCGAGCGACTCCAGCAGCCTCGCCACCTCGTCCTGGCCGTGCACGTCGATCGCATGCGACAGGTCGCCTTCGGCTGCGGCGTCGGCGGTTTCCACGGCTTGCCGCAGCGAGGTGGTGATGCCCCGGATCAGAGCCAGCCCGAACAGCGCACCGAAGGCCACGCCCAGCACGATCAGGCCGATCGCCAGGGTCTGGATCATGTTGGAACTGGCCTGGGAGTGCATGTATTCGGCCTTGCCGTTCTCGACCTGGAAATCGGTCAGCTTGACGATGTCCTCCCGCAACGGGGCATAGAGGGCCTCGTCCTTTTCGCGCAGCATTGCCAGCGCGGTGTCAAGGTCTCCTTGGCGCAGGGCGGTCTGGGCCGGCATCAGGAATCCTGCGCGGAATTGATCGCGCCGGCGCTCGAAGTCCTCGGCATAGCGCACCTCTTCCTGGGAATGCTCGGTTGCCATGAACGCAGTCCAGGACTTGTCGAGAACGGCCGCGTTGTCGCTGATTTGCTGGGCCGCCTTGCGGGTTTCCTCGGGATCATTGAGCGCGATGGCCCGCGAGACCGCGCCACGGTTACGCAGCAATTGCCGCTGCACCTCCAGCAATTCGCCCAGCGCGAGCATGCGGTCTTCGTAGATCGACTTGAACCCGGCATTGGCCTGCCGCATGCCGTAGATGCCGAAACCACCGATGGCCATCATCAATATGGACAAGGCGCCGATGAGCCACACGAGGCGAGTGGAAATCTTGAAACGGTTCATGTCGCTCCCTGGTCATTGTTTCGCCACTCGCATTCTTGAGATGCTTGACACAAATCATGCCATGCAGGGCTGGGCACTTCGGAGCACATCCGACGAGGAGAAACGCCAATACGCAAACTTCGCTTTGGACGCAAACTCGACAGGTTCTGACAGATCGTTTCCTGAAGAAAAATCGCCCCGTCCGGCACAAAGCCGGACGGGGCGATTGCTATTCAAACGGAGGATTCGCCCTGTTTCGACCGGGACCGAATCAACCGCCCCGCACCATCTGCATGATCTTCGCGGTATTCAACCCCCGCGCCATCTCCTGCATTTGCGGCAGGTATTGCACCTGCAGCTGACGACCATCGGCCATGACGTGCTCGTAGGCATCACGCAGCATTTGCGTGCCCAGCGTGCGTCCACCCGCGTAATACTGGTTGGCTACATGGCCCAGCGCGTAGGTGGCAGCGAAGCTCATGCCACTGCTTACGGCCTGGCGCCCCAGTCCACCCAACAGACCCTTGCCCGCCTTGCCCAGCAGGCCGCCGAGCAGTTTGCGCCCGGCCTCTTCCAGGTACTGGGAGGTCAGCCCTACGCCCAGGGCCGCCAACAGGTCCTTGATGTGGCCGCGGTCCAGCTCGTAGCCGTAGCTCTGGCCGATTTGGTAAACCATCCGCATCTGCAGCGGAATGATGGCCAGCGTGGACAGGTTCTCAGGCAGCAATTCGATGGCACCGTTGAGAATCGCCGCATGGAGGATCTTGCGGTCCATGTCGGCGGCAGGCAACGTACCGGTGCGGCGCTGTGCCGTGGTGCCAGGCAGCGCATCGACGGCAGCAGGATGCGGAGCAGGCAGGCCTGCCTGCTCCATCTCCGGCGTGGCTGCGGCGGCAGTCTGCAAGGGAGCGCTGGCCAATGCCTCGGCCTGGGCAGCAAACGCCGTAGGCTCTTGCCCCAGGGCTTCGCTCAGCTGGACAAGAAAGGCCTGCTCCTGCGCGCTGACTTGGCCGTCGGCCTCGCATACGCACACGGCCATTTCATAGGCTAGCAGGCGTGCCTCTGCGCTGGCCAGTTGCGAAAGCACGTCGGCCAGCTGGACGCGGCGCACCAGCACGTCCTGGTACAAGCTTGGCAAGTTGACCTGCTGGTCCTGCGCCAGGCCTTGCGCCACCTGGCGGATCTGCTCGCGCTCGCGGTCATGCTTGGCGCCATCCGCATACGAGGCCAGCAGGCAAACGGTAAGGATAGCGCGGATTTCTTCGGTGCTCATCAGGTTCCTCCTCGAAATGGACGGCCAGCCGATTCGTGGCCGCCACGGGCTCAGGGCAGCAGAGTAACGCGGTCCACCTCGAACTCGGTCTTGCGCAGGCCCTTGTCGAGTTCACCCACGAGTTCCACGCGCTGCTCGGCGCTTACGGTCTGCCCTGGCGGGAAGTCCTCGTTGTCGATCTCCACGGTGATACGGCCGGTGGCATCTTCGAAGATGTAGCGTTCATCACCCTCGAACGATACGATGCGCCCCTGCAGGCGGGCGACCTGGTCGTCCCGGCCCGTGTCGAGCAGTTGCTTGACCGTCATCAGCGGCACGTTGCTGGGGCCTGTGTAAGTGCCTGGAGCGACGGCCTTGGGGGCGTTGCTGGGACCCGTGTAGCCCGAGGGCTGGGCAATGGCGACGGTAGCGCCCAGGGCCATTGCGGCGGCAGCCGCCAGTGTGGAAGCGATGTAGCGCATGGTTCAACTCCTTTTTTCCGTGGTTGCAAGAAGCTCCGCCGGTTGCGGAACAACACCATTGGAAAGCGCGAACCTGAAGGCAATCTGATGTGCTTTCAGTCCGCGGGGAAGTCGAGCACCGCGCCGAGTCCCCGCCCCTCCAGCCCTTCTTCGAAATGCAGAGTCGCTCCATGCAGCGCCGCGATGCGCGCCACGATGGACAGGCCCAGGCCGTTGCCAGTCTGGCCGGTGCCCAGCACCCGGAAGAACCGCTCGCCCAGGCGCGCCCGCTGCTCGGACGGCACACCCATGCCGTCGTCGCGCACGGCCAGGCGTATACCGCCGTGCGGCAACTGCATGGTTTCGACACGCACCCGGCCCCCTACGCGGCCATAGCGCGCGGCGTTGTCGATCAGGTTGCGCAGCGCACTGTTCAGCAAGGCGGGCGCTGCCCGCAGGCGGGGTACGGCCAGGGACCGTTCCACCCGGACGTTCGGCGGCAGACTCAAGCCATCGAGCAAGGCATTCAGGTCCACGGCTTCACGCACCAGGCCCTCGGCCTGAGGCTCCAGGCGGGCCAGTGCCAGCAGGCTTTCCACCAGTGCCGTGCAGCGGTCCAGATCGGCTCGCAGCTGCTGCAGATGGGTCGTGGGCAGCTTCAACTCGCGCTCGATGAGCTGCACACGCATGCGCAATGCGGCCAGCGGCGTGCGCAGCTCGTGCGCAGCGTCTGCCGTGAAACGCCGCTCGCCATCCAGCGCCGTAGCCAGGCGCGCCAGCAGCGCATTCAGCGCATCCAGAATAGGCTGCAGCTCGCGCGGCGGATTGTGTGCCTGCACAGGCGCCAGATCGTGCGGTGACTTGGCATCGATGCGCATCGCCGCGTCCTCCAGCGGCCGCAACAGACGCCGGATCAATGCCCAGCTCAGCAAGCCCAGCAACGCCAGCAGCGTCAGCGCGGGCCAGGCCAAGTCTTCGGCCATGTCTTCCAGCATCTCCAGACGTTCCTCCATCGGCTGCGCCACCTGGGCGGTGATGCCGCGCGGACCGGGACGCACGTACACGCGCCAGAGTTCTCCCTCGACCCAGACCGAGGTTTTTTCCTTGTGCCGGGCATGGGGCACGAATGCCTTCTCGGGAGTGTCTTCCCCGCGCAGCAGCACGCTGCCATCGGGTGCCACGAGCTGGTAGTACATGCGCAGCTTCAACACCTCGCCATGTTCCATCCGCGGCTCCCGGGATGCGCCTGCGGCCCCTTCGCCCTGGCGCGCCAGCTGCAGCACGAGGCGCGAGCCTTCTTCCAATGCATCGTCGAGAACGTCTCCAGTGGCAGACCAGGCCACACTGACAACGATGGCCAGGCTGACCAGCCACAGGCCGATGCTGGTACCCATCACCGCCAGCAACAGGCGCCGCCGCAACGACCAGCTGCTGCCCGGCGGTGCGCTGCGCTGAGTGCTTGGCCGAAGGCCCTCCGGCAGCCATCGCAAGAACTTCATGCGGGCGCCAATCCGTAGCCTTGGTTGCGCACCGTCACGATGAAGCGGTTGCCCAGCTTCTTGCGCAGGTTGTAGACGTGCACCTCGATGGCGTTGCTTTCTACCTCCTCGCCCCAGCCGTACAAGGCTTCTTCCAGTTGTGCGCGGCTCAGGATGTGGGTGGGATGGCGCATCAAGGCCTGCAGAACGGCAAATTCGCGCGCGGTCAGCGTGACGGGAGCCCCGTCCAGCGTTACCCTTTTGGCTGCCGGATCGAGGGCTACCGCACCATGGCGCAATTGCGGTGCCTGCTGCGCCGCGCCCCTCCGCAGGGCCGCACGCACCCGGGCCGACAACTCCTCCAGGTCGAAAGGCTTGACCAGGTAGTCGTCCGCACCCAAGTCCAGGCCCTGCACGCGGTCGGCCAACGTATCGCGCGCCGTGATCACGATCACCGGCAACTGCGCCTGGGACGCACCGGCGCCGCGCAGGGCTTTGAGCACGGCATCGCCGTCAAGGCCAGGGAGTCCCCTGTCCAGCAGCACGCATTGGTATGCATGGGTGGCCAGCGCAGTGGCCGCCTGGTCGCCACGCTGCAGCCAGTCCACCGCGTAGCCATCCATCTGCAGCCATGACTGCAGGGAACTGCCCAGGGAAGGGTCGTCTTCGATCAGGAGGATGCGCATGTGGCAAGCCTAAGACATGAAGATGAAGCGGATCTGATGTGGATGCGCCGTAGCGCACAATAGCTCACCGAAATCCAACCAGTGCCCATCGCTCGCGCTCCTTGCTTCGGAAGACAGCGCTCAATCCCGTGGAACTCCGCCGTGAACACATCCGACGAAGCCGCTTTGCGCACTCTGGCTACGGCGCTCGACCAACTCGAAGTCGCCCTGTGCGTCTTCGACGAAGAAGACCGGACGCTCCTCTGGAACGATACCTTCCTGCAGTTCTTCCCCGAACACGCGGGGCACGTCTACCCTGGCGAGCACTACCGGGAGAACCTGCGGCGGTTCTACCGGCAAAGGCTGAGCGAGGAGGAACTGCCGTCGATGGAGCGCTACATCGATGACGGCGTTCTGCGGCACCGCAGCCAGCAGCGCTCCTACGAGTTCGATCACCATGGCTACCGGGTACGGGTGGCGTCCCTGCCGCTCGGAGGCCACGGCCGCGTGCGCTTGTGGCGCAAGACACAGCCCTTGCTCACGGGCATGCAGGACCGGCTCAATCCCCAGGTGGCGCCTTTGCCGGCATCCATCTCTCCTGACGCGGCGACGGCGCTGGAGAGCCTGGCGGACGGCGTGTTGATGGTCGATGAGCACGACCTGGCCATTTGGGCCAACCACGCTTTCCTCGTCCTCTACGGCTTGTCCGGCATCGCGGACCTGGCACGGCGCCACTTCGGCGACATCTATGCGGGTGCATGGCTCGGCGAAGAGCCGACGGCACGCTACACCGCCGGCCTCGCGGCATTGAAGGAGCGGCAGCGCTTTTCCGGCGCCCCCTACGAGCTGGCGTTGCCGCACGACCGCTGGGTGCGCATTGTCGAGCTGCGCGGCACCCAGGCCAACGGCTGCAGCTTCTTCTCGCACATGGATGTGACGGAATCGCGGCGGCAGCAGGAAGAGCTTCGGCTGCTGACCTCGCGCCTGGAGTCGCTGGCCGTGACGGATGCGCTGACCGGGCTGGCCAACCGGCGCCGGTTCGACGAGGTGCTCGAGGCGGAATGGCGCCGCGCGCAACGCGCGGGCACGACGCTGGCGCTGCTCATGATGGATGTGGACCACTTCAAGCACCTCAATGACACGCACGGGCATCCGTTCGGCGACGAGGTGCTCAAGCGTGTCGGCAGCGTGCTGGCGCAGCGGGTGCAGCGCACGGGCAGCCTGGTGGCACGCTACGGCGGCGAAGAGTTCGCCGTGCTGCTGCCCGGCACAGACGCCCAGGGTGCGCGGGAACTGGCCGAGTCCATCCGGCAGACGGTGCAGGACCTCGTGCATGGCAACGAGCGGACCGGCCCCGTGGGCGTGACCGTCAGCATCGGCATGGCCTGCGCAAGCGACGGAGCATTCAATGCCTACAGCGCCATGCTGGTGGACATGGCAGACCGCGCGCTCTACGAAGCCAAGCGCACGGGGCGCAACCAGGTCGCCTGCGCCTGAAGCACCCTCGTCCATCGGGCGAATTTCCAGGCCAAGTGCCCTCCAGGGAATCGCTCCGCTGCGCCGGGCGCCACCCCATCTACCTCGATCAGCACTGCACGCAACGTGGCCGGGATAACCCGTAGTCAGAAAAGCATATCTCGGCCTCAAAATTGGTTCAACCAAATTGGTTAGACCAAATTAACGCCGATCCATGGAAACCCAGCAAGTCCTCGCCCGCATCCTTCCGTTCATCCGCGAACGCGGCTACCAGCCGGGCGAACGTATTCCTTCGGAGCGTGAACTGGCCGAGCGCTTCCAGGTCAGCCGCGGCATCCTTCGCGAGGCATTGGCTACGCTGGAGGCGATGCGCGTGCTCGAGCGGCGCCCCCAATCGGGCATCTACCTCAAGGACATCGCCACAGAAGCCTCGCTCGACATGGTGGTGCTGGAGTCGGACCTGGGCATGCCGGTGTCGGCCGCCGACGTACTCGATCTCAACCAGTTCCGCTCCATGCTCGAAATCCAGGCCGTCACCCTGGCCTGCCAGCGCCGCACGGAGCAGGACATGGACCACCTGGACCTGATCCTCACCGCATCGCGGGCGCGCCATGCCGCCGGGCAATCGCTCAGCGAGCAGGACGCCCAATTCCACATGGCGCTGTGTGCCGCCAGCGGCAACCGGCTGATACAGCGCGCAGCCAACTCCTTCTGGCTGGCGTCACGGGCGCGGCGCGAGCAGTATTTCAGCGAGCCCGGCAATGCCAAGCGGTCCATCACCCAGCACACGGCGCTGCGCAACGCCATCGCGCAGGGAGACACGGGCAAGGCGCTGGACGTGCTCAACCAGCACCTGGGCAACGTCGAGCGCTACTGGATGGGCCACGTACAGCCTGCCAATGCCCGCCCAGGGCAGGACTGAAGCGCCATGCCGCCGCCCATCGTTTTGCTCACCAACCCCATGGAGGCCGGCGTGGAACAAGCGCTGTCACTCCAGTTCGAGCTGCGCCATGCGCCCGCTACCGACGCCGACACCCTGCGCGCGATGGCTCGAGACACGCAGTACATCGTGGTACGAGCACCCCTGCCTGGCGATCTGTTCGCCGCAGCTCCCGCGCTGCGCGGCGTCGTGCGCCACGGCGCAGGCCTGGACATGATCCCCGTGGACAAGGCCAGCGACCAAGGCGTGGCAGTTGCCAACGTGCCGGCCGTCAATGCGCGCAGCGTGGCCGAATACGCCATGGGGCAGATGCTCTCCCTGGCGCGGCAGCTCCCGGAAATGGAGGACCTGCTGCGCGCAGGGCAATGGAACGCCCCACGCGCCGCGGCCGAGCATCTGCCCGACCTGCATGGAAAGACCGTCGCCATCGTAGGCCTGGGAGCCATCGGCCGCGCCTTGGCAGGAATGTGCTCCGCAGGCTTCGGCATGCGTGTGCTCGGCGTACGGCGCAGCACTGCAACCGCTGGCGACCCGATCCCCTGCACATCCCTGGCCAAGGCCCTCCGCCAGGCCGATTTCCTCGTGCTGGCCTGCCCGCTCACCGACGCGACGCGCCACCTCGTCGACGCCGATGCCCTGGCGCATGCCAAACGGGGCCTGTTCATCGTGAACGTGGCGCGCGGCGCGGTGATCGACACCCCTGCGCTGATCGCAGCGCTCGAAAGCGGCCAGGTGGCAGGCGCGGCATTGGACGTCTTCGAGACCCAGCCCCTGCCCTGCGCATCGCGGCTGCGGGAGCTGCCGCGCGTGCGCCTCACACCGCACTTGGCCGGCATTACCCGCGACAGCATGCAGCGCATGAGCGCCGGCGTAGCCGAACAGCTGCTGCAGATGCAAGCAGGCCATCTGCCACGCCACCTCTGCAACCCGGAGGCTGAGAGCGCCATTCGCGCGCGCTGGGCCCGCCTCGGCAGCTAGCCCCTTCTTGTTCCACCCCCTGCTCCTTGTCCCATGAAGATCAAAAGCATCCAGGCCCGATGGCTCCACGTTCCCATTCCCTACGAAAAGCAGCACGTCTCGGATTTCGGCCGCGTCGCGTCGTTTGATTCGGTCCTCGTGCGCATCGAAACCGAGTGCGGCCTGGTCGGCTGGGGCGAAGCCAAGGAGGAAGTCGGCAGCGAAGGCAACAGCCACGGGGTCGTGGCCATCATCAACCACAAGTTCGGCCCCGCGCTGGTGGGTGAGGACCCGCGCGACATCAACCGCCTGTGGGAGCTCATGTACAACGGCTGCCGGGGGCACTACGCACTGGCGCATGGCCATGTGTTTCCCATCATGGGCCGCCGCGGTGTCTCGGTGGCTGCGATCAGCGGCATCGACATGGCGCTGTGGGACATTCTGGGCAAGCACCTGAACGCCCCGGTCTGGCGCCTGCTGGGAGGGCGCAAATCCGAACGCATGCCCGCCTATGCATCGGGCGGCTGGGCCGATGCGCAACACATCGGCGAGCAGCTGCTGGGCTATGTCGCACTCGGTGGCTTCAAGGCGGTGAAGATGCGTGTGGGCGTGATCGACGGCGATCCGATCCATTCGGCACGCCGGGTGCGCGCCGCGCGCGAAGCCCTGGGGCCCGACATCGGCCTGGCCTGCGACGCGCACGGCACCTACACCGTAGCGGAGGCCAAGCGCTTTTGCCGCTTGGTGGAAGACTGCAACCTGCTGTGGTTCGAAGAGCCCGTCACGGCCGACGACAAGCACGGCATGGCCGAGGTACGTGCCGCCACCGCCATTCCCATCGCGGCCGGCGAGAGCGAATTCAACCGTTTCGATTTCCGTGACCTCGTGCAACTGCGCGCGGCAGATGTCTTCCAGCCCGACCTCGCCATCTGCGGCGGCATCTCGGAGGCGATGCGCATCGGCGCGCTTGCCGCCGCATGGAACATCAAGCTCGCGCCGCACCTGTGGACCGGCGCGCTAGCCTTCTCTGCCGGCATGCACGTGGCTGCCGCATCGCCCGCAGGCTTCATCCTGGAGTACTCCGTGGGAGCCAACCCGCTGCTCCAGGAACTGGCCGAAGAACAGTTCACCGTGCAGGACGGCTACGTGGAAATCCCTGATCGCCCGGGCCTGGGCATCACGGTGCGACAGGAATTCGTGGACCGCTACAGCGTGGCCTGACGCGCCACCCCACTTCCAGACAACAAACCAGGAGACAACGCCATGACCTTTTCTTCACCGCTGCGCCGCCGCGCACTGCTCATCGCTGCCGCCGCCATCCTGACGGGGGCAGGCATTGCGCACGCCAGCACCGCGGCCTATCCCACCAAGCCCATCCGCCTGGTCGTGCCCTTCGCTGCAGGAGGTACGACCAGCATCCTGGCGCGCCTGCTGGCAGACCGCATGGGACAGAGCCTGGGGCAGCCCGTGGTCGTGGACAACCGCCCCGGCGCGGGCGGCAACGTGGGCATGGAGGTCGTGGCCAAGTCCGAACCCGACGGCTATACCCTGCTCATGGGACCGATCGGGCTGGCGATCAACCCGGCGCTCTACGCCAAGATGCCCTTCGATCCCATCAAGGATCTGACGCCCATCGGCCGATATGCCGGCGTGCCCAACCTGCTCGTCGTGCATCCGTCTGTGCCGGCCGCCAACGTCAAGGAGCTGGTGGCCTATGCCAAGGCCCATCCCGGCAAGCTCAACTACGCGTCCAACGGCAATGGCACGTCCAGCCATCTTGCGGCAGAGATGCTCAAGTCCGCGGCCGGAGTCGAACTCACGCACGTGCCCTACAAGGGCGGCGGCCCCGCCATGCAGGATCTCATCGGAGGGCAAGTGCAGATGCTGTTCGACCAGATGCCTGCCGTGCTGCCGCAAGTCGAAAGCGGACGCGTGCGCGCACTGGGCGTTTCCAGCATGCAGCGCTCCGCAGCCGCCAAGGAGATCCCTGCCATCTCGGAAACGTTGCCCGGATTCGACATGACCGTCTGGTTCGGCTTCCTGGCGCCTGCAGGCACGCCGAAAGACGTTGTCAACAAGCTCAACGGTGAAATGCGCAAGGCGATCGACGCCCCCGACTTCCAGGCCCAGCTGGCCAAGATGGGCGTCACCCCCATGCCGAGCAGCCCGGAGGAATTCCGCAGCTTCATCGCCTCCGAAACGCAGCGCTGGGCGCAGGTCGTCAAGACCTCCGGCGCAAAGATCGACTGACCCCAGGCCGCACCAGAAAGGCACAGCCACCATGCACTCGCCACGACGCCAACTCCTGTCCATTGCCACGGCTCTCTGCTGCGCGCTCGGCTTGCCCGGCGCGGCCATGGCACAGGCCGACTATCCGAACAAGCCGCTGCGCGTGATCGTTCCGTTCCCCCCGGGGGGAGCCTCGGATACGCTGGGCCGCATGGTGGCCCAGCAGCTTTCCAATGCCTGGGGGCAGCCGGCAGTGGTGGAAAACCGTCCCGGCGCGGGCGGCAACATCGGCGCGGAAGCGGGCGCCAAGGCAGCGCCCGACGGCTACACGCTCACCTTGGCGGCAGCGGGGTTCATGGCGGTGAATCCATCGCTCTATCCCAAACTCAACTACGACTCCGCCAGCGACTTCCAGCCTGTCGCATTGCTGGTGCGCGCACCGCTGCTGCTCGTGGTGAATCCCACGAAGGTGGACGCAACCACCGCGCGCGATTTCGTGCAGCTGGCCAAGCGCCAGCCAGGCAAGATCGCCATCGGCAACGGCGGCACGGGTACGGCCCAGCACCTGGGCGGCGTGAGCTTCGCCCTCGCTGCCGGGATCGACGTGGCCCATGTGCCTTACAAGGGCAGCGCTCCGGCCACCAACGACCTGCTGGGAGGCGTCACCGATGCGCAGTTCGACAACCTGGTCACGCTCGTGCCGTTCGTGAAGTCCGGCAAGCTGCGCGCCCTGGGTGTGTCGTCGAAGCAGCGCGTCTCCGCGCTGCCGGACGTTCCCACCCTCTCGGAAGCAGCGCTGCCCGGCTTCGAGGACGGCACCTGGTACGGCATCGTCGCGCCCCGGGGAACACCCCAGCCCATCGTCGAAAAGCTCAATGCGGAGCTGCGCCGCATGCTGGCCCAGCCGGACACACAGCAAAAGCTGCTGTCGATGGGGCTGGAACCTGCGGGTGGAACGGCGGCGGAATTCGGAACGCTGATCCATTCCGAGATCGCCAAGTACCGCGACATCGTGCGCAAGGCGCACGTCACACTGGATTGACGGGCACTGGGATGGCGCCGGCTCATTCCTGCCGCATGTCGGACGCCAGGACGGCCAACGCGCCGAACGCCAGCACCCCCAGCAGCGCGGAGAACGCCAGGGCGCCCGCGCCCCACTGCTCCACCGCCAGCCCGAACAGGAAAGGCGCGCCCGCCTGGACGACGCGGGCCGGCACCATCAGCAGCCCCTGCCGCTGCCCGTAGCCCTGCGCACCGAACACCAGCAGCGGCAGCGTTCCGATGGCGATGGTCAGGATGCCGTTGCCCAGGCCGTGCAGCACGGCAAAAGCCGGCGCCGCATACCCGCCCAGCAGCACCAGCAACAGTACGCCCAGCGGATGCGCCAGTGTGGCCAGCCGCGCAGACAGCAGCGGGTGCGCATGCCTGAGCACGGTGAACTCGATCAGCCGCCCTCCCACCTGCGCAGGCCCCACCAGCGCCGCGATGCCGATGGCCGCTGCCGCCGCCACTCCGCAAGCCTGCAGGACCTTGGGTAGATGCGCTGCCATGGCGGTGCTGTTGAACCATGCGATGGCAAACACGCAGGCCATGAGCAGGGCCGCACGCCGTTGGCGTGCGACGGGCACGCCCGGCTGATGGGCATCGGCATGCGCGGGCCTTGTCTCGGCGGCCCCGGCGTCGCCCCGCACCACCTTGGGCAGCATCGCGTTCAGCGGCAACCCCAGGAACAGGTGAAGCCCCGCCCACACCAGGCAGGCACTGCGCCAGCCGGCGGTGGTTTCCACATAGGCCGACAGGGGCCAGCCCACGGTGCTCGCGAAACCGCCCAGCAAGGTGATCCCGGTGATCGCGCGGCGGGCTTCCTGGCCATGCAGGCGCACCAGCGTGGCGAATGCCGCCTCATAGAGCCCGCTGCCCATGGCCAGTCCCATCACGGCCCATGCGGCAAAGACATGGACGGGCTGGGAGGCCTGGCTCATCGCAGCCAAGCCGGCTGCGAACACCAGGTTGCTGAGGACCAGCACCGGCCGCCCGCCGAAGCGGTCGATCGCGCGCCCGGCCCACGGGCCGATCCCTGCGGCGAACAGCAATGCCATCGAGAAGGCGCCGAAGATGCCGGAGGAGGACATTCCGGTGTCCCTGCCCATGGGGTCCGCGAGCACGGCGGGCAGGTAGTACGACGATGCCCAGGCCAGCGTCTGGGCAACGCCCAGCATCACCGTGGTGGTCATTTTGCTTTGCATGCTTGCGGCGCGTCAGTAGCTCCGTCCAGCGTGCACAATCCACGGCCGCCCCAGCCAGGGGCTGAGCGCTTCTTCCCCATCCTTGCCATCCCGAAAAGACATGAAACAGCAGCTCCTCGCACTGACGACCTTCCTATGCACCCTCTGCGCGTTCCAGGCCCATGCCCAGCAAGACCAGGTGATCGGCCAGTATGGCATCCATGTCTACGTGATGGTGCCCACGGACAAGGCCGGCGACCGCAACTACGTGCGGCGGGCTGCGGAGCACGCATGCGCGAGCAAGAGCGTGTGCTATGCCTCCGTGTGGGCCGAGAGCCTGGACCGCCCCGAGGGCGTTCCGCCCCATCCCCGCTACGAGGAAAACAAGCTGGCGCAATTCCAGCGCAACCGCAACGCGGGCGTGGAGGCGTCGTTTGCCGCGAACTGCCGGCTGTTCAAGAAGGACATCAACGTGCCCTGCCTGACGGGCACCGACTGAGAGCAGGCTCAGCAGCGCGCCGCCGCGCTCGCATGCAGGCAGATGGCAGCGGCTGCGCCCACGTTGAGGGACTCCTCGCCCCCCGGCTGGGTGATGCGGATGTGCAGGCGCGCCCGCGCTTGCAGCGCGGGCGACACGCCCTGCCCTTCGTGCCCCAGGATCCAGCCGCACGGCCACGGCAGCGCAGCGCGGTGCAGCCAGTCGCCCTGGTGCGAGCTGGTGGCCAGCAGCGGCACGCGCAGGGTGTCGATGTGTTGCTCGTCCAGCCCCTCTACCAGCCTCAGTGCGAAATGCGCGCCCATGCCCGCGCGCAGCACCTTGGGCGACCAGAGCAGCGCCGTGCCCTTGAGCGCAGCCACCTGCGTGAAGCCGAAGGCCGAGGCGCTGCGCAGGATGGAGCCCACGTTGCCCGCATCCTGCAGCCGGTCGAGCACCACCGTGGGCGCATCGGCATCCAGCGCCGCAGCGGCGGGCATGTCGAGCACGAAACCCATGCGCGCCGGCGATTCCAGTGCGCTGATGTCGGCCCACAGGGCATCGGCGATGACTATGTTCTTGATAGCTGCTCGCGCATACTGCTCGGGCGCTACAGGCCAAAAAGACTCTGAAAACACGGCCAAGGCCGGGCGCCGGCCGCGCGCGAGCAGCGCACTGCACAGATGATCGCCTTCCAGCCACACGCGGCCCTGCTTGCGGTAGGCGGTGCTGTCCTGCGACAGGCGGCGCAGGCCCTTGACGAAGGCGTTGTCGCGCGAATGGATGGTGAGAGGCGTGGCAGTCATGCGGAAACGGCCTGAAGGGCGCGCGCCACGGGCGCAAACGAGCGGCGGTGCTGCGGACAGGCGCCGTGCGCCTGCAGCGCAGCCATGTGTTCGAGGGTGCCGTAGCCCTTGTGGCCTGCGAACCCGTACTGCGGGTACTCCGTGTGGAGCTGCGCGCACCAGCGGTCGCGCGTGACCTTGGCGAGGATGGAAGCGGCCGAGATGGCCTGCACCAGCGCATCGCCCTTGACGATGGCCTCGGCCGGCACGTCCAGCGGCGGCAGGCGGTTGCCATCCACCAGCACGCGCACGGGCTTCAGGCGCAGGCCCTGCACCGCGCGGCGCATGGCGAGCATGGTGGCCTGCAGGATGTTGAGGCGGTCGATCTCCTCCACGCTGGCCTCTGCGACACTGCAGCACAGGGCCCTGGCGCGGATTTCGTCGAAGAGCTGCTCGCGGCGTGCGGCGCTCAGCACCTTGGAATCAGCCAGCCCGGCGATGGGCTGCAGGTCGTCCAGGATCACCGCGGCGGCCACCACAGGCCCGGCCAGCGGGCCGCGCCCGGCCTCGTCCACGCCCGCGACCAGGCCGGGCGGATGCCAGTCGAGGCAGCCCTGTTCAAGCGAGGATTTTCTGGATCGCATCGGCGGCAAGGCGGGGGGTATCGCGCCGCAGGCTTTCGTGCAGCGCGGTGAAACGTCGTTCGAGGGAAGCCATGCGGGCCGGATCGCGCGCAGGCGCGTCCAGCCACTGTTGCACGGCGTCGGCCAGCGCCTGGGGCGTGGCGGCGTCCTGCAGCAGCTCGGGCACCACGAAATCGCGGCACAGGATGTTGGGCAGCCCCACCCAGGGCTGCAGCTGCTTGCGCCGCATCAGCCGCCAGCTGATCGGGTGCATGTGGTAGGCGATGACCATGGGGCGTTTGAAGAGCGCTGCCTCCAGCGTGGCCGTGCCGCTGGCGATCAGCGTGCAGTCGCAGGCCGCCAGCACGGCATGCGACTGGCCGGTGACGAGGGTGAGCTGCTCCAGCACGCCGCACTCGCGCGCGATCTGCTCGATGCGCACGCGCAGCGCAGGCACGGCGGGCACTACCAGTTTGATAGCTGGCCGCGCTTTCCTGATAAGCGCTGCAGCCTGAAAGAAGGGTTTGGCGATGTAGGCCACCTCGGCCAACCGGCTGCCGGGCAGGATGGCCAGTACCTCGTCGTCCTGCGCCAGCCCCAGCTGGGCGCGTGCGGCCTGCTGGTCGGGCTGCATCGGAATGACGCTGGCCAGCGGATGGCCCACATAGGTCGCGGCGATGCCGTGGCGCGCGAGCAGTTCGGGCTCGAACGGAAAGATGCACAGCACATGGTCCGCGCTGGCGCGGATCTTCTCCACGCGGTTGGCGCGCCACGCCCAGATAGACGGGCAGACGAAGTGCACTGTCTTCACGCCGGCGGCACGCAGGTCGCGCTCCAGGCCCAAGTTGAAGTCGGGCGCATCCACGCCGATGAGCACGTCGGGCTTGTCCGCCAGCAGCCGCGCGCGCAAGTCCTTGCGGATCTTCAGGATGCCCAGCAGGCGCCGCACCAGCTCGATGCTGTAGCCGTGCACGGCCAGCCGTTCGCTGGGCCACCAGGCATCGAAGCCGCGCGCCTGCATCTGCGCGCCGCCGATGCCGTGGCCCGCCACGCCGGGCCATTGGGCCTGCAGGCCATCGAGCAGCAGGCCGGCCAGCAAGTCGCCGGACGTTTCGCCGGCCACCATCGCCACCTTTGGCGAGTACTGTGGCGGATGCTGCATGCCCTCGCCCTTTCAGCGGGCGATGCCGCGGCGCGATGCGGCGACGAAATCGCGCAGCAGGGCGATGTCCTGCACGGCCTCGGGGTGCGCCTGCCCCGCCTCCTGCATGGCCGTTACCGCCGCTTCCAGCGTGAGGCCCTGGCGGTACAGCAGCCGGTAGGCCTGCTTGAGGCCCGCCACGCGCTGCGGCGAGAAACCCCGGCGGCGCAGGCCCTCGGTGTTGAGGCCGCGCACAGCCAGCGGGTTGCCGTCCACCATCATGAAAGGCGGCACGTCCTGCGACACGTGGCTGGCAAACCCGGCCATCGCATGCGCGCCGATACGCGAGAACTGGTGCACGCCCGTCAGGCCGCCGATGATGGCCCAGTCGCCCACGTGCACGTGGCCGGCCAGCGTGGCGTTGTTGGCCAGGATGGTCTGGCTGCCCACCACGCAGTCGTGCGCGATGTGCACATAGGCCATGATCCAGTTGTCGTCGCCGATCACGGTCTCGCCGCGGTCCTGCGCGGTGCCGGTGTTGAAGGTGCAGAACTCGCGGATGGTGTTGCGGTGCCCGATCACGAGGCGCGTGGGCTCGCCCGCGTACTTCTTGTCCTGCGGCGCGGCGCCGAGCGAGGCGAACTGGAAGATGCGGTTGTCCTCGCCGATCGTGGTGTGCCCCTCGATCACGCAGTGCGCGCCCACCGTGGTACGCGCGCCGATGGTCACGTGCGGCCCGATAACCGCGTAAGGCCCGATCGAGACATCGCCAGCGAGCTGCGCGGCGGGATCGACGATGGCTGTGGGATGGATCGCGCTCACGGCATTCCAGGGCCGATCAGGCCACCGTGCGCATGGTGCACATGATCTCGGCTTCGCAGGCCACGCTGTCGCCCACGCGGGCCACGCCCTTGAACTTGTAGATGCCGCCCTTGATGCGGTCGAGCTCCACGTCGAGGATGAGCTGGTCGCCCGGCTCCACGGGGCGCTTGAAGCGCGCGCCGTCGATGCCCACGAAATAGAACACCTTGTCGTCGCCGGGGGCCTCGCCCATCATGTCGAACGACAGCAGGCCCGCGGCCTGGGCCAGGGCCTCCAGCATCAGCACGCCGGGCATCACCGGGCGGGCAGGAAAGTGGCCCGTGAAGAAAGGCTCGTTGATGGTGACGTTCTTGATCGCCTGGATGCGCTTGCCGCGCTCGAGCTCGGCCACCCGGTCCACCAGCAGGAACGGATAGCGGTGGGGCAGGAGCTTGAGGATTTGGTGGATGTCCATCATTTTTTGATGCGGCCTAGCCGTCTTTTCGTGTTTGTTCGAGAGCCTTGATGCGCTCACGCAGCCGGTACAACTGGCGCAGCGTGGCCGCGTTCTTTTCCCATTTCGCATTGTCGTCCATGGGGAACACCCCGGTGTACTGCCCGGGTTGCGAGATCGAATGCGTGACCACCGTGCTGGTGGAAACGTGCACATTGTCCGCCAATTGCAGGTGCCCCACGATGCGCGCGGCACCGGCGATGGTGCAGTGCGCGCCGATCTTGGTGCTGCCTGCCACGGCCGCGCAGCCGGCCATCGCGGTGTGGCGGCCGATGTGCACGTTGTGGGCGATCTGGACTAGGTTGTCGAGCTTGACGCCCTCCTCGATCACCGTGTCGCCCAGGGCGCCGCGGTCGATGCAGGTATTGGCGCCGATCTCCACGTCGTCGCCGATGCGCACGGCCCCGAGCTGCTCGATCTTCACCCACTGTCCGTTCTGCGGCGCGAAGCCGAAGCCGTCTGCGCCGACCACTACGCCCGGATGCAGGATGCAGCGCTCGCCCACGCTGCAGCGCTCGCCAACCGTGACGCGCGACTTGAGCACCGTGTGCGCGCCGATGGACGCGCCGCGCTCGACCACGCACAGCGGGCCGATCCATGCCGTGGGGTGCACGTGCGCCTCGGGGTCCACGACGGCGCTGGGGTGGATGCCCGCGCGCTCGCCCCCGCCCTGCGCCCGTTTCCACCACTGGGTGGCGCGGGCGAAATAGACATAGGGCTCGTCCGCCACGATGCAGGCGCCGCGCTGCAGCGCCACGGCCCGCATCGCGGGCGCCACAATGACGCAGGCCGCCCGGGAGGCGGCCAGTTGCGACTGGTAGCGGGGGTTGTTCAGGAAGGCCAGATCGCCTGGCCCTGCGGACTCCAGAGGGGCGATGCGCAGGATTTCCGTGTCCCTGTCGCCCCCTTCGAGGCTTCCGCCGAGCGCGTCGACGATCTGCCCGAGCCGCACACTCACGCGTTGCCCACCCTGAGCCAATGCATCACTTGCCGCCGTTGCCGGCAGCAGCGTTCATCGCCTTGATCACCTTGTCGGTGATGTCGTGCTTGGGGTTGATGTAGACGGCCTCCTGGAGGATGACGTCGTACTTCTCCGATTCGGCGACCTGCTTGACCACCTTGTTGGCGCGCTCGAGCACCTGGCCCAGCTCTTCGTTCTTGCGTGCGGTCAGGTCTTCCTGGAACTCGCGGCGCTTGCGCTGGAAGTCGCGGTCCTGGTCGACCAGCTGGCGCTGGCGCGAAACGCGCTGGCTCTCGGCCATGGTGGGCGCTTCGCGTTCGAACTTCTCGGTGGCGGACTTGAGCGCATTGCCCTGGTCCACCAGCTCTTTCTCCCGGCGGGAGAATTCCTGCTCCAGCTTGGCCTGCGCCGCCTTGGCGGTGCTGGCCTCGCGGAAGATGCGGTCGGTGTTCACGAAGCCGGCCTTGAACTCCTGGGCTTGCGCAGGCACGGCAGTGGCCAGGGTGCCCAGCAGGAAGACCAGGGGAATATGGCGGGAAAAGGATTTCATTAGAAAGACGTTCCGATCTGGAATTGCAGTTTCTGGATTCTATCGCCAGCGAATTTGCGCACGGGCTGTGCATAGGCGATACGCAGCGGGCCCAGCGGCGAGATCCAGGAGATGCCCAGGCCCGCCGAGGCGCGCATTTCGCTCATCTCCCAATTCTCGTGCTCGCCGTACACGTTGCCCGCATCGACGAAGGCGTACCAGCGCAGCGTGCGGTCGTTGCCGGCGCCGGGGAATGGCGCGATGAGTTCTGCGTTCAGCGTGACCTTCTTGGGGCCGCCCAGCGAGGCGCCTGTCACGTCGCGCGGGCCCAGCGTGCCCTGGTCGAAGCCGCGCACCGAGCCCAGCCCCCCCGAGTAGAAGTTCTTGAACACGGGGAACGACTGGCCGTTCATGCCCTTGCCCATGCCCAGCTCGCCATTGAATGCCAGCGTGAACTGCTTGTTCAGCGGCACGTACTGCTGGATCTGGTAATTGGCACGCACGTAGCGCGCATCGCCCGCCACCGACCATTCGGAGTTCAGGCGTTGGTAACGGCCGGAATTGGGTGCCAGCGCGCTGTCGCGGTCGTCGCGCGACCAGCCGATGGTCAGCGGCACGGACATGCTGGTGGTGCCGTATTCCTCGGCGTAGGCCAGGTAGGCCGCCGGGATGTTGGTGCCCGCCTTGATGTTGGTCTGCTCCACGCCGCCGCCGAAGAACACCGTGTCCGTCTCGCTGAACGGCACGCCGAAGCGCACGCTGGTGCCGGCGGTGACGAGCTGGTAGTTGCCGCCCTGGTCCTCGTAGGGCTTGGCCGTGCGGTAGTACAGGTCCAGCGTGCGGGAGATGCCGTCCTTGGTGAAGTACGGATCGGTGGTGGAGAAGACCAGCGTGCGGCGGTACTTGCTGGTGTTCACGTCCACGCCCAGGTAGTTGCCCGAGCCGAAGACGTTTTCCTGCTTGATGCCGAAGGACAGCGAGATCTTCTCCGCGCTGGAAAAGCCCGCGCCGAGCTGCAGCGAGCCGGTGGGCTTCTCGGTGACGTTCACCACCAGGTCCACCTGGTCGGGCGCGCCGGGCACTTCCTGCGTCTCGACGTTGACATCGGTGAAGAAGCCCAGGCGGTCCACGCGGTCGCGCGAGAGCTTGATCTTGTCGCCGTCGTACCAGGAGGCCTCGTACTGGCGGAATTCGCGGCGGATGACTTCGTCGCGCGTGCGGTTGTTGCCGCTCACGTTGATGCGGCGCACGTAGGCGCGGCGCGAAGGCTCTGCGCGCAGCACCAGGGCCACGCGGGCGTTCTCGCGGTCGATCTCGGGCACGGCCTCCACGCGCGCGAAGGCGAAGCCGAAGTTGCCGAAATGGTCGCTGAAGGCTTTGGTGGTCTCGGCCACGCGGTCGGCGTTGTAGGGCTCGCCGGGGCGGATGGTGATGAGCGACTTGAACTCGTCGTCGCGGTCCAGGTAGCTGCCCTCCAGCTTCACGCCGGACACCACGTATTTCTGGCCTTCGGTGACGTTGACGGTGATGGAGATGCCCTGCTTGTCGGGCGAGATGGCGACCTGGGTGGAGTCGATGCGGAACTCCAGGTAGCCGCGCGCCAGGTAGTACGAGCGCAGGGTTTCCAGGTCGGCGTTGAGCTTGGCGCGCGAGTAGCGGTCGCTCTTGGTGTACCAGCTCAGCCAGCCGCCGGTGTCCTGGTCGAACAGCCCCTTGAGCGTGGAATCGCTGAAGGCGTTGTTGCCGACGATGGTGATGTCCTTGATCTTGGCGGGCCCGCCCTCGGTGACCGTGAAGGTCAGGTTGACGCGGTTGCGCTCGATGGGCGTGACCGTCGTGACCACTTCGGCGCCGTACAGGCTGCGGTTGATGTACTGGCGCTTGAGCTCCTGCTCGGCGCGGTCGGCCAGCGCCTTGTCGTAGGGACGCCCTTCCGTCAGGCCCACGTCGCGCATGGCCTTCTTGAGCGTGTCCTTGTCGAACTCCTTGGTACCGGCGAACTCGACGTCGGCGATGGTCGGGCGCTCCTCCACGACCACCACCAGCACGCTGCCGGAAGCTTCGAGGCGCACGTCCTTGAACAGGCCCAGCGCGAACAGCGCGCGGATGGCCGCGGCGCCTTTGTCGTCGTTGTATTCGTCGCCCACCCGCAGCGGCAGCGACGCGAAGATGGTGCCGGGCTCCACCCGCTGCAGGCCCTCCACGCGGATGTCCTGCACCTTGAACGGCTCCAGGGCCCAGGCCGCGTTGGCCGCGAAGATCATGGCCGCTACGGCCGATGCCGTGCGCACGCCCAGGCGATTGATGTGTGTTCTCATGAATGAAGCTGGAGCCGCCATGGCAGCGCGCATGCGGCAAAAAGGTTAGCCAAAGAGCCGGGTGACATACCGGGTGACATCGTTGAACAGGGCAATGGACATCATGAGCAGGAGCACCGCCACGCCACCGCGCTGCAGACGCTCCATCCAGGCCTCGGAGACGCCGCGCCCGGTCACCCCTTCCCAAAGATAATACATCAGGTGCCCCCCATCCAGAACGGGCACGGGCAGCAGGTTCAGCACCCCCAGGCTCACGCTGATGAGGGCCAGGAAGGCCAGGTATTGGGTGAGGCCCATGCTGGCCGAGCGGCCCGCATAGTCGGCGATGGTGAGCGGGCCGCTGAGGTTCTTGATGGAGGCCTCGCCGATCACCATGCGGCCCATCATGCGCAGCGTGAGCGACGACATTTCCCAGGTGCGCGCCATCCCCTTCCACACGCCCTCCAGCGGGCCATGGCGCACGGTCACCATCTCGGGCGCAGCGCCCACGTAGGCGCCGATGCGGCCCACCGCGCCACCGGGCTCCTGCGCCAGGTCGGGCGTGACCTCGATGTCGAGCATGCGCCCGCCGCGCTCGATGCGCCAGCGCTGCGCGAACGGCTGCCCGTCCCGTATGCCAGCGCGGATGAGTTCGCGCAGCTGCGCGCCGTCCACCGCCTCCACCACGCCCACGCGCTGCACCAGGTCGCCCGCGCGCAGGCCCGCGCGCTCGGCCGCGCCGCCGGGCATGATGTCGCCGAGCAGAGGGCGCGTCCACGGGCCGGCGATGCCGATCTTGCGGAAGAGCTCCGCGTCGGCCTCGCGCACATCCATGCCTTCCAGGCGCAGCAGCACGTCGCGCGCCGGCGCGCCGGGCGCTGCCTGCACTGCCAGGCGCACGTTTTCGCCATCGAGCGCGCCGCGCGTGAGCGCCCAGCGCAGGTCCTCGAACGAGCGCACATCCTCGGGCTCGCTCTCGCCGACGGCGGCGCTCAGCACCAGCTCGCCGCCGCGCAGGCCCGCGCGCTCGGCGATGGAGCCGGCCACGGGGCTGGCGACGTAGGCCCTGGGCTCCTCCACGCCGATCCAGCTGACGGCCGCATAGAGCAGCACGGCCAGCAGCAGATTGGCCAGCGGCCCGGCCGCGACGATGGCGGCGCGCGCGCGCAGCGGCTGGGTGTTGAAGGCCAGGTGGCGCTCGTGCGGCGCGACGGGCGCCTCGCGCTCGTCGAGCATCTTCACGTAGCCGCCCAGCGGGAACGCGCCGACGACGAACTCGGTGGGCGAGCCCTGGGGCTGCCAGCGCAGCAGCGGCTTGCCGAAGCCCACCGAGAAGCGCAGCACCTTGACGCCGCAGGCCACGGCCACGCGGTAGTGGCCGTATTCATGCACGGCGATCAGCACGCCCAGCGCGGCGATGAAGGCGACGAGGGTCAGCAGCATGCCGGTTCCTTTTCAAAAATCATAGCTTTCGGCGCTTTCCAGACAAGGGTTTCGCATTGAAAACCATTGAAAACCCTTGTCTGGCAAGCGCGGGCAGCTCACTTATCCGAAGCGCCGCGCCAATTCCTGCGCCACGGCGCGCGTCTGCGCGTCCAGGGCCAGCAGGGCCTGCAGCGAATCGGGGTTGGAGGGCTGCACCGCCTCCAAAGTTGCAAGGTTGAGCGCGTGGATCTGGTCGAAGCGGATGCGCTGCTCCAGGAACGCGGCCACCGCTACCTCGTTGGCCGCGTTGAGCACCGCCGTGGTGCCGGGCGCGGCGCGCAGTGCCTGCCAGGACAGGTGCAGGCCGGGGAAGCGCACGGCGTCGGCCTCCTCGAACGTCAGGCCGGCCAGGCGGGTGAAGTCCAGCGGTGCGGCACCGCTGGCGATGCGCTCTGGCCAGGCCAGGCCATAGGCGATGGGCACGCGCATGTCGGGCGTGCCGAGCTGTGCGACGACCGAGGTGTCGCGGTACTGCACCATCGAATGGATCACGCTCTGGGGGTGGATCACCACGTCGATCTGCTCGGGCGCGAGGTCGAAAAGCCAGCGTGCCTCGATCACCTCCAGCGCCTTGTTCATCATGGTGGCTGAATCGACCGAGATCTTGCGGCCCATGACCCAGTTGGGGTGCGCGCAGGCCTCGTCGGGCGTGACGGTATCCAGCGATGCCGGCGCGCGCGTGCGGAACGGTCCGCCCGAGGCGGTGAGGACGATGCGCTCCACGCGCGCGGCCCAGGTGGCGGGGTCGTCCGGCAGCGACTGGAAGATGGCCGAGTGCTCGCTGTCGATCGGCAGCAGCGTCGCGCCGCCTTCGCGCACGGCGGCCATGAAGAACGCGCCGCCGACGACCAGTGCCTCCTTGTTGGCCAGCAGCAGCCGCTTGCCCGCGCGCGCTGCCGCCAGGCAGGGCGACAAGCCCGCCGCGCCGACGATGGCCGCCATGACGGCGTCCACCTCGTCGTGCGATGCTATGGTCTCAAGAGCATCCTGCGCATGAAGCACCTCGGTTACGAGGCCGTTGGCCTTGAGCTTCTCGGCGAGCTGGCGTGCGTGCTCCGGGCTGGCCATCACCGCGTAGCGCGGGCGGAACTGCGCGCACTGCGCGAGCAGCAGGTCCACCTGGGTAGCCGCGCTCAACGCGAAGATTTCGTAGCGACCGGGATGGCGCGCCACCACGTCGAGGGTGTTGGTGCCGATCGAGCCCGTGGAGCCCAGCACCGTGATGCGTTGTGTCATGCGGAGGCGTAGTGAGAGAGCATCAAGGCCAGCGGCAGCGTGGGCAGCAGCGCATCGATGCGGTCGAGCACGCCGCCGTGGCCCGGCAGCAGGCCGCTGCTGTCCTTGACGCCTGCGCTACGCTTGATGAGCGATTCCACGAGGTCACCCAACACGCTCATCGCCGCCATGAAGACCGCGCCGAGCACCAGCAGCCACCAGCCGCGCCGCGCCAGCAGCGAATAGAAGCTGGGCACGGCGGCCTGCCAATGCGTGTCGGCCAGCGTCCAGCACACGGCCAGCAGCAGCACGCCGAGCATGCCGCCCCACACACCTTCCCAGCTCTTGCCGGGGCTGATGGCGGGGGCCAGCTTGTTCCGGGTGAATTTCAGCCCGAACGCGCGGCCCGCGAAGTAGGCGGCGATGTCGGCCATCCACACCAGCGTGAGCACCGACAGCAGGTAGTTGATGCCCGCCACGCGCGCTTGCGCCACGGCCAGCCATGCCAGCCACAGCGCCAGCACGCCGCCCACGACGCGCAGCAGGCGCGGCACGCGCGGCCAGCCTTCCACGCCGCCGCGCAGCAGCAGCGCGCCGCCCAACACCCATGCAGCTCCCCCGATGGCCCAGAGCCATGGCAGCGGCTGCTGCAGCCAGCCCACGGCCCAGGCTGCGCCGCACAGCGCCACGCACAGGGCTCCCAGGCCCAAGCTGGCGCTGCCGCCCAGGCCGTTGAGCCGCCCCCACTCCCATGCACCCGCAGCCATGAGCACCAGCGCCACGGCCGCGAACGCGGCGGGCGACGGATAGAACAGGGCCGGCAGCAGGATGGCCAGCAGGACCAGGGCGGTGATGACACGCTGTTTGAGCACGGGGGCTCCTTTCGTGAGGGTCAGGCCACTGTGGCCTGGACCTGGTCGGACGTGCGGCCGAAGCGGCGCTCGCGCCCCGCATAGTCGGCGATGGCCTCGTCGAGCGCGGCCTCGTCGAAATCCGGCCACAGGCGGTCGCTGAAGTACAGCTCGGAATAGGCGGCCTGCCACAGCAGGAAGTTGCTGATGCGCTTCTCACCGCCGGTGCGGATCAGCAGGTCGGGGTCGGGCACGTGGGACATGCCCATGGCCGCGTGCAGGCTGGCCTCGGTGATCGGCTCGCCGCGTGCCGCCAGGGCGGCCGCGGCCTGGGCGATGTCCCAGCGGCCGCCGTAGTTGAAGCACACGTTGAGCACGAGGCGGCCGTTGCCGGCCGTGAGCGCCTCGGCCTGCTGCAGGCCTGCGCGCACCTTGTCGGACAGGCCCGCCTTGTTGCCCACGAAGTGCAGGCGCACGCCGTCCTGGCACAGCTGCGGCACTTCGCGCGCCAGGGCCTTGCCCAGCAGATCCATGAGGCCCGAGACCTCGTCGGCCGGGCGGTTCCAGTTCTCGGAGGAAAAGGCGAACACCGTCAGCACGGCCACGCCGCGCTCGGCGCAGGCGCGCGCGCAGCGGCGCAGCGACTCCACGCCCTGGCGGTGGCCCGCCAGGCGCGGCAGGAAGCGGCGCGTGGCCCAGCGGCCGTTGCCGTCCATGACGATGGCGATGTGGTGGGGAATGGCTCCCGGAGCCTCTTTGGCTGCTGCGGACATGGCGTCCCGACCGATCCGAGCGGGCGGATCAGATCGCCATGATTTCCTGTTCCTTGGCCGCAACCAAGGTGTCGATCTCGGCGATGCGCTTGTCGGTGGCCTTCTGGATGTCGGCCTCGCAGCGCTTCTGGTCGTCCTCGGAAGCCAGCTTGTCCTTGACCAGCTTCTTCACGCCTTCGTTGGCATCTCGGCGCAGGTTGCGCACGGCCACCTTGGCGTTCTCGCCCTCGCTGCGCGCGAGCTTGGTCATTTCCTTGCGGCGCTCCTCGCTCATCGGAGGCATGGGCACGCGGATCAGGTCGCCCAGGGACGCGGGGTTCAGGCCCAGCTCGCTTTCGCGGATGGCCTTCTCGATCTTGGCGCCCATGTTCTTTTCCCAGGGCTGCACGCTGATCGTGCGCGCATCGAGCAGCGACACGTTGGCCACCTGCGACAGCGGCACCATGGAGCCGTAGTACTCGACGTGGATGGTGTCCAGCAGCGCCGGGTTGGCACGGCCGGTGCGGATCTTGGACAGGTTGTTCTTGAAGGCGGCGATGGACTGCTCCATCTTGGCCTCTGCGTTCTTCTTGATGTCGGCAATGGTCATGTGTTTCTCCTGCTGCACTTGCTGCAGCCCAAGGCGTGCGGCAAAGCGGTCAAGCGTACACCAATGTGCCTTCGTCCTCACCCATCACCACGCGCTTGAGTGCGCCGTGCTTGACGATGGAGAACACGCGGATCGGCAGCTTCTGGTCGCGGCACAGCGCGAAGGCCGTGGCATCCATGATGCCCAGGTTGCGCGACATGGCCTCGTCGAACGACAGCTTGGCGTAGCGCGTCGCGGACGGGTCCTTCATCGGGTCGGCGGTGTAGACGCCGTCCACCTTGGTGGCCTTGAGCACCACCTCTGCGCCCACCTCGGCGCCGCGCAGCGCGGCGGCCGTGTCGGTAGTGAAGAAGGGGTTGCCCGTGCCGGCGGCGAACACCACCACCTTGCCTTCTTCGAGGTACTGCAGCGCCTTGGGACGCACGTAGGGCTCGACCACCTGCTCGATGCCGATGGCCGACATCACGCGCGCGGTGAGGCCCTGCTTGTCCATGGCATCGGCCAGCGCCAGGGAGTTCATGACGGTGGCCAGCATGCCCATGTAGTCGGCGGTGGCGCGGTCCATGCCCACGGAGCCGCCGGCCACGCCGCGGAAGATGTTTCCCCCTCCGATCACCACCGCCACCTGCACGCCCAGGCGCGTGACCTCGGCAATCTCCTCGACCATGCGCACGATGGTGGCGCGGTTGATGCCGAACGCATCGTCACCCATGAGGGCCTCGCCAGACAACTTGAGCAGGATGCGCTTGTGGGCTGGCGTGGCGGGGGTCATGGGCAATTCTCCGTAAGGCAAGGACAGGGGGTTCGGACAAGGGTTGCGAGGATCAGGCGGCGGACTTGGCCGCCGCGACCTGCGCTGCCACTTCGGCGGCGAAGTCGTCGGCCTTCTTCTCGATGCCTTCGCCCACGACGTAGAGGGTGAAGCCCTTCACGGTGGTATTGGCGGCCTTGAGCATGGCGGCCACGGTCTGCTTGCCGTCGGCCGCCTTCACGAAGACCTGGTCGGCCAGCGAGACTTCCTTGAGGTACTTCTGCACCGAGCCTTCGACCATCTTGGCGGCGATGTCAGCGGGCTTGCCCGATTCGGCGGCCTTGCCTTCGGCCACGGCGCGCTCCTTGGCGATCAGGTCGGCAGGCACGTCGGCGCTCGTCAGGGCCACGGGCTTCATGGCGGCCACGTGCATGGCGACGTCCTTGGCGGCCACGGCGTCACCGTCGAACTCCACGACCACGCCGATGCGCGAGCCGTGCAGGTAGGCCGCCAGGCTGGAGCCTTCGAAACGCTTGAAGCGGCGGAAGGACATGTTCTCGCCGATCTTGCCGATCAGGCCCTTGCGCACGTCTTCCAGCGTGGGGCCGAAGCCGTCCTGCTCGTAGGCCAGCTGGCCCAGCGCCTCGATGTCGGCGGGGTTCTTCTGCGCGATCAGCTTGGCGGCGGCATTGGCCATGGCGATGAAGCTGTCGTTCTTGGAAACGAAGTCGGTCTCGCTGTTCACTTCGATCAGCGCGCCCACGTTGCCATCGATGAAGGAAGCCACCACGCCTTCGGCCGTGACGCGGGAAGCGGCCTTGCCCGCCTTGGTGCCCAGCTTGACGCGCAGCAGTTCCTCTGCCTTGGCCATGTCGCCGTCGGCCTCGGTCAGGGCCTTCTTGCACTCCATCATGGGGGCGTCGGTCTTGCCGCGCAGTTCAGCGACCATGCTTGCGGTAATAGCAGCCATCGTTTTTCTCCAATTCTTCAGTTTGTCTTGACGTTAAAAAAAAGGGGGCTCACCAGGGGCCCCGCTTTTCTTGCGACGCGTCGCATGCGCCTGAGGTCAGGCAGCGGCTTCTTGCACTTCCACGAACTCGTCGGAGCCTTCGGCGGCAACGGCCTTGGCCACGTCGGACACGGCGTTGGCACGGCCTTCGAGGATCGCGTCGGCGATGCCGCGGGCATACAGCGCCACGGCCTTGGCCGAGTCGTCGTTACCGGGGATCACGTAGTCGATGCCCTCGGGCGAGTGGTTGGAGTCCACCACGCCGATCAGCGGGATGCCCAGCTTCTTGGCCTCGGCCACGGCGATCTTGTGGTAACCCACGTCGATCACGAAGATGGCGTCGGGCAGCGCGTTCATTTCCTGGATGCCGCCGATGTCCTTCTCGAGCTTTTCCAGCTCGCGGGTGAACATGAGCTGTTCCTTCTTGCTCATGGATTCCAGGCCGGCTTCCTGCTGGGCCTTCATGTCCTTCAGGCGCTTGATGGAGGTCTTGACGGTCTTGAAGTTGGTCAGCATGCCGCCCAGCCAGCGCTGGTCCACGAAAGGCACGCCGGCGCGCTGCGCCTCGGCCACCAGGAGCTCACGCGCCTGGCGCTTGGTGCCCACCATCAGGATGGTGCCGCGGTTGGCGGCCAGCTGGCGCACGAACTTCTGCGCGTCCTGGAACAGCGGCAGCGTCTTTTCCAGGTTGATGATGTGGATCTTGTTGCGATGGCCGAAGATGTAGGGGGCCATCTTGGGGTTCCAGAAGCGGGTTTGGTGGCCGAAGTGGACACCGGCTTCCAGCATTTCGCGCATGGTGACGGACATAGGGTTTCTCCGAAGGTTGGGTCTAAAATCCAGCCCCAATAACCGCAGCCTGAGGGCCGCAGCACCTTGAAAGGGCTGGTTTGCGATTGGTTTCACCGCAGCCGCACTAGAGAAAAATCCCTGCGCGCAGCACCCGGCAAAACCCAAGGATTCTAGCACACCCCCATGTTTCCCCTATTGCCGCGCGCAGCCTGGCGCGGCAATGGACATCAAAATGCATAGCTGCCAGCGCTTTCCCTGTAAGCGCTGGAGCCCGAAAACACTAAAAACCCATGCAGATCGCCATCGTGGGCGCCGGCATCGTCGGCGTTGCCACCGCTTATGAACTGGCCTGTGACGGCCACGAAGTCACCGTCTACGAGCAGCGCAGCGCTGCGGCCGAGGAGGCGAGCTTCGGCAACTCGGGGCTGCTGGCCCCGTCCCTGCTCATTCCATGGGCCGCACCCGGCATCGGCGGCCCCCTGCGCCGCCTGATGCTGGGCAGCGAGCCCGCGCTGCGCCTGGTGCGCGGCGCCGGGCGCGAGGGCCTGTCCTGGCTGTGGCGATGGGCCCAGGCCGGGCGCCGCCCCGACACAGCCGAGCGGCTCGCGGCGCTGGAGCGCCTGGGGCGCTACAGCCTGGCGCGCACGCGTGAGATCGCGGAAGGGCTGCAACTGGACATCGAGGCCAGCCGCGGCGCCCTGGTGCTGCTGCGCAAGGACCAAGACGTGGAGCGCGTGCAGCCCGCGCTGCGCATCCTGCGCGAGGCCGGCGTGGCCCTGCGCGACGTGGATGCCGACACCGCCCGCCTGATCGAGCCCGGCCTGAGCACCGACGTGCCGCTGGCCGGCGCCGTGCACGCGCCCGACGGCGAATCGGCCAACTGCCGCCTGTTCGCCCAATACCTGCGCCAGGTGGCTCAGGAGCTGGGCGTGCGCTTCGTCTTCAACGCCCGCGTGCAGGCGCTCCAGGCCCAGCCCGCCGGCCTGCGAATCGCCGGCGAGGATGCGCCCCGCCGCGCCGACGCCGTCGTCCTCTGCGCGGGCCTGGCCAGCGCCGCCCTGCTGCGCCCCCTGGGGCTGCGCATGCCGATGGCCGCGGTGCATGGCTACTCGGTCAGCGCGCCGCTGCGCGAGGACTCGCACGCGCCGCAGGGCGCCGTCATCGACCCGCTGCACCGCATCACCATCACCCGCCAGGGCCAGCGCGTGCGGGTGGCCGGCGGCGCCGAGATCGGCCATGGCGACGGCACGCACCGCGACGCCACGCTGCAGACGCTCTACCTCGCCCTGTCGGGCTGGTTCCCGGGCGGCGCGCTCACCTCGTCGCCCCAGGTGCAGGTCTGGCGAGGCGCCCGCCCCACCCTGCCCGACGGCGCTCCGGTGATCGGCGCCAGCGGCGTGCCCGGCCTGTGGCTCAACGCCGGCCACGGCGCCTGCGGCTGGAGCCAGGCCTGCGGCAGCGCCCGCGCCCTGGCCGACCAGATCGCGCAGCAGGCGCCCGCCATCGACCTGCAGCCTTTCGCCCTGGACCGCTTCTGACCACAATGCGCCGATGCAGCGCATCCCCACCGCTCAGCCCCACGCCCTGTACGGCACCGCCGCCACGCGCGCCATCGAAGCCGCGACTGCCGCCGCGCTGCCGCCCCACACGCTGATGCAGCGCGCCGGCCAGGCCACCGCCCGGCTGGCCTTGGCCCTGGCGCCCCACGCGCGCTGCATCTGGATCGCCTGCGGCGGCGGCAACAACGGCGGCGACGGACTGGAGGCCGCCGCACTGCTGCACCGCGCGGGCCACCCCGTGGCCGTGGCCTGGCTGGGCCGGCCCGACACGCTGCCACCCGATGCGCGCCGGTCGTGGCAGCATGCGCGCGACGCGGGCGTGCCCTTCATCGACGCACCGCCCGCCCTCGGCCCGCAGGACCTGTGCGTGGACGCGCTGCTCGGCATCGGCCTGGGGCCCTCCTCGCGCGCACCCGACCCGCGCCTGCTGCAGTGGCTGGAGCACCTGCGCACCAGCGCCGCGCCCACGCTCTGCGTGGACCTGCCCTCGGGCCTGATCGCCGACACCGGCCAGTGGGCACCTGGCTTCGCGCCCACCCGGCCTCCGGCCAGCCAGCGCCACACGCTGAGCCTGCTCACCCTCAAGCCCGGCCTGTTCACCGCCCATGGCCGCGACGCGGCAGGCACAGTCTGGCTCGACGGCCTGGGCGTGCCCGCTCCCCACGCGCCCACGGCCTGGCTGGCCGGTGCGCCGCACGGCGCGGCCCGCGCGCATGCCAGCCACAAAGGCAGCTTCGGCGACGTGGCCGTGGTCGGCGGCGAGGGCCTGCACGCACGCGGCATGGGCATGACCGGCGCGGCGCTGCTCGCGGCCAGCGCGGCACTGCACGGCGGCGCGGGGCGCGTGATGGCGGCGCTGCTGGACGGCGGCACCACCGCCGCCTTCGCGCAGCAGCCCGAAATCATGCTGCGCCGCGTGGATGCGCTCGACCTCGCCCGCCTCACCGTGGTCTGCGGCTGCGGCGGCGGCGCGGCCGTGGCTGCCGTGCTGCCGCAGGTGCTGCGCGAGGCCCAGCGCCTGGTGCTGGACGCCGACGCCCTCAACGCCATCGCGGCCGACGGCGCGCTCCAGCGCCTGCTGCAGGCGCGCGGCCCGGCCACCCTGCTCACACCCCACCCGCTCGAAGCCGCGCGCCTGCTGGGCACCGGCACCGCCGCCGTGCAGGCCGACCGCCTCGCCGCCGCCCAGGCGCTGGCCGGCCGCCTCCAATGCACGGTGCTGCTCAAGGGCTCCGGCAGCGTGATCGCCGCGCCGGGGCACACGCCGCTCGTCAACCCCACCGGCAACGCGCTGCTGGCCACCGGCGGCACGGGCGACGTGCTGGCCGGGCTGGCCGGCGCGCTGCTGGCCTCCACGGGCGACGCCTTCACCGCCGCCGCCCACGCCTGCTGGCTGCACGGCGCGGCGGCCGACGCCTGGCCGCCCGGCCGGGCGCTGACGGCCTCGCGGCTGGCGCAGGCGCTGCGGCCGGAATGACCCGCGCGCTTTCCTTCATTTGCCGGATGTTTTTCACCGCGGCGTTTGCAACCATCGCCGCGTTCATGTTCCATGAGAGGGAAAACACCGTGCAGTCCACCGTTTCGCGTTCTTTTCGTGCCGTGCGGCGCGCCGCCCCTGCCCTGGCCGCGTTGACCCTGCTGGCCGCCGCCCCTGCCCAGGCCGCATGGCAGGCGGCCCCCACCTATCAGGGCAGCACCGACGCCTTTATCAACGCGCTGGCGCGCCAGTCCACCGGCCAACTGGTGATCGGCGGCGCCTTTGACACCGCATCGGGCCAGCCGCGCACCCGCCTCGCCCGGCTGAATGCCGACGGCACGCTGGACACGGCCTTCACTGCTCAAATCAACGCTGGCGCAAGCGTCTACCGGCTGCTCGTCCAGAGCGACGACTCCATCTTCGTGGGCGGCGGCTTCACCGCGCTCAACGGCGTCCCGCGCGCGAGCCTTGGCCGCCTGCTGGCCGACGGCACGCTGGACACGGCCTTTGCGCCCCCTGCCACGTTGAGCGGCGGCGGCGTCGCAGCGATGGCCGTGCAGGCCGACGGCAAGCTCCTGATCGGCGGCGACTTCGTCACCGTGGACGGCAACCCCACCCATGCCCGGCTGGCCCGCCTGAACGTGGACGGCAGCTTCGACAGCACCTTCCCCGACCTGCAGATCAACGGCATGGTGCGCAACATCACGCTCGACGGCTCCGACATCCTCATCGCGGGCGAGTTCACGCAGGTGGACGGCACCACGCGCAACCGCATCGCGCGCCTGAACAGCGCGGGCGCGCTGGACAACAGCTTCAACCCTGACGCCAATGCCACCGTATACACCGCCATCCTGGAAACCGGCAGCGGCGGCATCCTCACGGGCGGCAGCTTCGCCAACATTGGCGGCGCGACGAAAAGCCGACTCGCGCTGCTGAACGTGAGCAGCGGCGCCGACACGCCCACGTTCACCCTGGGCGTCACCACGGGGTCTTCAGTCAACCGGCTGGTGGCCCTGGGCGGCGGCAACGTGCTGGCGGCAGGCAGCTTCACGTCCTTCGGCGGCGAGCCCATCACCGGGCTGGCGCGCTTCAACACCGGCGGAGCCGGCGTAGTGGACACCACGCTGAACGTCGCCTTCACACCAGCTCTGGGAGTCGGGCTGTACGACGTGGTGGAGCAGGCGGACCACAGCCTCGTCGTCATCGGCAACTTCACCACGGCGGGCGGCGGCACGCACCCCCATATCGAACGGCTGGTCAACCTGCCCGGCGCGCCCGCCGTCGCCAGCGCCACGCCCGGCCCGGCCCAGATCGCGCTCGCCATCGCCGCGCCCGCCGACGTTGGCGCGGGGGTTACCGGCTACACCGCCACCTGCACCCCCGTGGGCGGCGGCGGCGCCGTGCAGGCCAGCGGCGCCAGCCCGCTCACAGTGACCGCCGTGCCCGGCACGGCATATGACTGCACCGCCACGGCCCAAAGCAGCCACGGCCCCGGCCCCGCGAGCGCGCAGGCCGGGCCCGTCACCCCCCTGGCCGCGCCCCCCGGCGGCGGCGGAGCCACGGCAGCCATCCCCACCCTCAGCGAATGGGCGCTGATGCTGCTGGCGCTGGCCTGCGCGGCGCTGGGCGCACGCCGTCTGAGGCAAGCCAACCGCTATTGATTCAATAGCTTCCTGCGCTTGATACACAAGCGCTGGAGGCACTTTTTATACATATATCTCCGCTGGGCACCGGTTTGCGCGTGTCGGCGCGCCGGCCGCACAATCGCCGGTGGCCGGCCCGCGGCGGGCCGGGAGAGCGAGGGCCTGATGGCAGAGTCGGCACAGACCACAACGAACGCGGCCGCCCCGCCGGTGCAGGACGGCGAGATTTCGCTCGCCGCCTTCCACCGCGTGCAGACCGCCCTGTACGGCGCCGTGGGCCGCGACGAAGCCTGGCATGGCGTGGTGCAGGCGATCGCCCAGGCGTTGAAGGCCGACGTGGCCTGCTGGTGCACCACCGACGGCCAGGGCCCGCACGCGGCGAGCTTCTATGCCGCCTGGAACCTGCCCGAGGCGCTGGAACGCGCCTACGCGGAGCACTGGATCCAGCACAACCCCTGGCTGCACGCGTGCATGGCGCGCAACGTGCTGGTGCAGGGCAGCATCTTCCGCGGCACCGACATCGTGGCCGCGCCCGTGCTGCGCGCCAGCCGCTTCTACCGCGAGTACATGCTGCTGTACCCCGTGGAGCACATGCTGACGGCGGTGGTCTCCGACGGCAGCGTGCCGGGCCTGGCGCCGCCGATGATCCTGAACCTGTTCCGCCACCCGGAGCAGCCCGATTTCGACGCGCGCGACGTGGCGCGCCTGCACCTGCTCTACCCGCACATGCTGCGCGCCTTCGACCTGCACTGGACCACGCGCCGGCTGCAGGAACAGGTGTCGCTGCTGCACCGCTTCCTGGACGCGCTGGATTTCGGCGTGGTGATGCTCGACCCTGCCGCGCAGCCGCTCTATGCCAACCACGCCGCGCGCGCCCTGGCCGCCACGCCGGCGCTGGCGCAGTGGCTGGGCAGCGTGCCCACACGCCCCGAAGCACGGGACGGGCTCGCCCGCCTGGTGCATGCGGCCGCGCGCGGGCAAGGCGGCGGCCTCGTGCTGGGCGACGGGCCGCAGGCCCTGATGGCGCTGGCGCTGCCCATCGAGGAGCGTGTGCAGGCCGGCGGCGAAGCGCGCGCCGCCCAGCCCTGCGCCTGCATGCTGCTGCTCACGCGCCAGGGCCACGCTCCCGGGGGCGTGGCGGACTTCGTCACGCGCCTGTTCGGCCTGTCGGCGGCCGAGGCGCGCGTGCTGCCGCTGCTGCTGCGCGGCGCCAGCCCGGCGCAGATGGCTGGCGCGCTGGGCGTGAAGGTGAGCACGGTGCGCTCGCAGCTTTCGGCCATCTTCGCCAAGACGGGCACGGTGCGGCAGCAGGACCTGATCCGGCTGCTGGGCAGCGTGCCGCCGGTGCGGTTGTAGCGGGGTGTAAGTGCGGTTTCAAACCTGGGCGCCAGAGGCCTCTGTCAAGACTGTCTGACACAGCGCGCGGCGTGGCGCTGGTTCAATAACGGCATACCCGTTTTCGACCTGCCCTTTCAGAGGTTTCCGCCATGAACCGCCGTCGCCGCCCTGGATCGCATGCCGCTGCCACCTTCGCCCTCACCGTGCTGTTGGCCCTGGCGGCCTACGGCATGACGCTGGAGCCGCGCCACACGGCGCAGGCGGCCGATTCGCAGGTGCACAGCCAGCTCGACCAGCTGGTGCCCGCCGAAGTCTTCGACTGACCCGATTTCCCGATGTCTCCTCCTTGAGCCGCCCTCACGGGCGGCTTTTTTTTTGCCCGCCGCTCTCCACCAGCGCGATACGGCGGCGCAGCGCGGCGGCCGAAGAAGCGTCGCCGGCCTGGTCGGCGGCATCGGCTCGCAGCAGCAGCCAGGCCAGCAGCGGCCGGCGCCAGCCCTGGGCGGAGGCGGCATCGGTGGCGGCGACCAGGGTCTCGGGCGTGGCACGGCCGGCGCGCAGGGCGCTGCCTGCGGCCACCAGGCGCGCGAGCGGGTCGGCGATGCCCGGGATGGCGGCCACGCTGGCATGGGCCGCGCGCTGGGGCTCGGGCAGCAGCGCGGCCTGCTGCGCGGTGGCGCGGCCGGCGAGGTAGTCGGCATAGGCCGCCTCGGCAGGGCCGGCATCGGCGCGCAGGGGCTCGAAGGCGTCGCAAGGCGCGACCTCCAGGCTTGCGGCCTGGGCAGCACAGCGCAGCAGTTCCACGCGCGCCAGAAGCACGGGACTGCCGGTGCGCGACACCTCGCTGCGGGCACGGGCCCATTCCAGGTCGGCGACGCGGCTGTCGCCGGACAGGTAGGCCTCCACCGCCTTCTGCGCGGCGCCGTGGGCGTTCATCTGCCAGTCGGGCACCGGGGGCTTGGAGGCGCAGGCGGCCGCGAAGGCGGCGCAGGTCAGCAACAGGCAATGGTGCAGCTTCATGGCAGCTTCAGCTCCGTGTCGCGCGCAAAGGGCCACTTGCGGTTGACTTCGTTGACCAGGCCCTCCACCTTGCGCAGGCTCGCCTCCACCTCGGCGCGGAGCAGGCCCAGGTCGGTGGTGGCCTCGCGGGCGTTGGCGCCCACGGCCTGGGCCTCGGCCAGCACGGCGTCCACCTGGGTCAGGCTCTGGCGGGCGTCGGCCAGCAGGGCATGGAGCTGCACGACGGCGGCGCGCACCTCCGGCACCAGGCCGGGGTCGGTACCCGCGCCGAAGACCTGCCTGTCGGCCTTGGCGGCCATGCCGTCGATGCGGGCCAGCAGCTGGTTGGTGCGCTCCAGGGTGGTGACGATCTTCTTCGCGTCCTGCTCGTTGCCCATGAGCACGCCCAGGGCGCCGCCCGGTGCGTTGAGCCGCTCGGTGAGGGCGCGCACGTTGCCCACGGCGCCGCCCAGGGCCGAATCCGCTGCGGTGAGCGCGTTGAGGTTCTCCAGCAGCTGCCGCGCGTTGGACATGAGCTGCGGGATCTCCGCCGTGGCGTCGCCGCGCAGCACGGGGCGCTCGGCACCATCCTCCAGCGGCGGGTCGGTGAGGATGCCGCTGTAGGCCTTGATGGTGGTGCCGCCCACGATGCCGCGCACCAGCGTGAACACGCTGGACTGGCGCAGCCAGTGCGCATCGCGGCGCGCCACGTCCACCAGGATGCGCACGTTGCCGTCGCCCGCCAGCTCGATGCGCCGCACGCGGCCGATGGGGAAGCCTGAGAAGGTCATGTCCATGCCCACGGCCACGCCCTCGGAGTCGTCGGCGGTGAGCACCAGGCGCTGCGTGGGCTCGAACGCGCCGCGCGCATAGAGCAGATAGAGCACCGAGCCCGCCACCAGCAGCAGCGTGAACAGCAGCAGCGCCGCCGCCTTGGCGCGCAGGTGGGCCACGGGGCGCAGCAGTTCGCCATCAGGCGAGGGAGTACGGGGGTCGTTCATCGTCAGTAGTAGTTGCCCATGAGCGAGGCGACTTCGATCAGCAACAGCACGGCGAACATGCGCGCCAGCCCGCCCAGCTCGGAATCGGGCTGCAGGGCCTGGCGCGCGTCGCCGCTTTCGTAGAGCCCGGCCGCCATGGGAATGAGCGCCACCGCCAGGCTGAAGAACACGGTCTTGAGCGCGAACACCAGCGTGATCTGCGGCGTGAACACCTGGCCGAACATGCGCGTGTAGCCGGGCAGGCCCGCGGTGTTGAAGCCGTAGACGCCCAGGTAGGCCACGGCCAGCGCCACCACGCACGACAGCGCCGCCAGCGTGATGCTGGCGTACACCCCGGCCACCACGCGCGGCATCAGCTCCATGCGCACCGGGTCGGCGCCCCGCTGGCGCAACGCCTCCAGGCGGCCGGACTGGCGCATCAGCGCGAGCTGCGTGCCGTTGGGGATGGTGGCGCGCATGGCCACGAACAGCGCGGCGGTGAGCGGGATCAGCTCCAGCACGAGCACGCGGATCACCATCTCCAGCGCATAGCGCGACAGGCCATAGCTCTGCGCCGTGACCACCACGATGCGCGTGATGACCAGGCACAGCAGCGCCGCCAGCACGGTGAAGCCCAGCAGGATGGGCGCCGTGTCCTGGTACATGTGGCGCGCCAGCCGCCAGCGCGTGGCGCGCGAGTAGCTGGAGGGCGAGAGCATCAGCACCATGACCACCGCACCCAGGTAGAGGATGCGCCACCACGCCACGGCCCAGCGCCGCGCCAAGCGCCAGGCGCGCTCGGGCAGGGGCAGGATCAGGGGGGCCGCGTTCATCCGCGCATCATAGGCGAGCCAGGGCATTCCCATGTATCAAAAAGCCCCGCAGCGCCCATCCACCAAGCGCAACCAGCTATTAATAGAATAGCAATGTAGTCACACATGGCGCCGTGCCAGCGGCGCGGGCGGCGGCACGGGCTCGGCGTCGGCGCGTGCGTGCAGCGCCTCGATCACGTGGCACTGCCCGCCCGTGCCGTCGCAGCGGCCGCGCAGCGCGCGCAGCTCCTGCTCCAGCGCGTGCAGCTCGGCCAGGCGCGTGCGCACGTGGCCCAGGTGCTCGTCCAGCGTGGCGCAGGCGGCGTGGCCGTCGGCGGTGCCGCCGGCATCCAGCGCGAGCAGCGTGCGCACTTCATCCAGGGACATGTCCATGGCCCGGCACAGGCGCACGAAGCGCAGGCGGTGCACCTCGTCGTCGCTGTAGAGGCGGTAGCGGTTGTCGGCCCGCGCCTGGGCGGCGAGCAGGCCCTCCTTCTCGTAGTAGCGGATGTTGGCGGCAGGCACACCCGACAGGCGGGCGGCGTCTCCGATACGGTGCTGCATGGCTTGACCTTCAAGCAACTTCAAGGTTTCCAATCATGGCATGACCCAAAGCCACTCCTCCCATCCCCCCCATTCCCCGGGCCACGCGCATGGGCACGCGCACGGCCACGAGGCCGCCGCATCTCCCGCCGCCGCCTGTGGCGGCTGCGCCTGCAGCGCCGGCGCGGGCCATGACGGCCACGACCACGGCGCCCTGCCCGGCTGGCCGCGCATCGCCGCGGCGCTGGCCCTGGCCGCGGGCGCCGAGGCCGCGCACTGGCTGCAGCAGGAAACGCTGGGCATGCTGCTGGCCGTAGCGGCCATCGCGCTCGCGGGCCTGGGGGTATACCGCGCGGGGCTCAAGGACCTGGCACGTCTGCGCCTGGGCATCCACGCGCTCATGGCCGTGGCCGTCACGGGCGCCTTCCTGATCGGGCAGTGGCCCGAGGCGGCCATGGTCATGGCCCTGTACGTGGCGGCCGAGCGCATCGAGGACGGCGCCATGGACCGCGCGCGCAACGCCATCCGCAGCCTGCTGGATCTCGCGCCCGAAACCGCCGACGTGCTGCAGCCGAACGGCACCGCCGTGCGCACGCCGGTGCAGCAGGTGCCTCTGGGCGCGCGCGTGCGCATCGCGCCGGGCGCACGCGTGCCGCTGGACGGCACCGTGGCCGAGGGCGAGAGCGCCGTCAACCAGGCCCCCATCACCGGCGAAAGCCAGCTGGCCGACAAGGCGCCGGGCGACCCGCTGTACGCCGGCAGCGTCAACCAGCACGGCGAGCTGCTGATGCAGGTCACCGCCCCGCCCTCCGGCACGCTGCTGGCGCGCATCGTGCACGCGGTGGAGCAGGCGCAGGCCTCGCGCGCGCCCACCCAGCGCTTCGTGGACCGCTTCGCCGCCGTCTACACGCCCATCGTCTTCGTGCTGGCCCTGCTGCTGGCGCTGCTGGCGCCGCCGCTGCTGGGCTGGAGCTGGCTGCAGGCCGCCTACCAGGCGCTGGCGCTGCTGGTCATCGCCTGCCCCTGCGCGCTGGTCATCTCCACGCCCGTGACGGTGGTCAGCGCCCTCACCTTTGCTGCGCGCCGCGGCATCCTCATCAAGGGCGGCAGCGCGCTGGAGGCCGCGCGCAGCCTGCGCGCCATCGCGCTCGACAAGACCGGCACGCTGACCACCGGCAGCCCGACCCTCGTCGACTGGCAGGTGCTGGGCGGCCAGGACGGCACCCATGGCACAGCCATTGCCGCCGCCGCATGGCAGCTGGCCAGCCGCTCCGACCACCCCGTGTCCCGCGCCATCGCCGCCGGCCTGCCGGCGCAGGAGGCGCACGGCGCGCAGGACGTGCGCGCCCTGCCCGGGCGCGGCGTGGAAGCCACCATCGACGGCCGGCGCCACGTGCTGGGCAACCTGCGCCTGGTGCGCGAGATGGGCCTGGCCGACGCCGCGCTGGAGCAGGCATTGCTGGCGCACGAGCAGCAGGGCCGCACCGTCACCTTGCTGGCCCGGGACGACACCGTGCTCGCCCTCTTCGCCGTGGCCGACCCGCTGCGCAGCCATGCGCGCGAAGCCGTCACCCAGCTGCAGGCTGTGGGCGTGCGCCCCGTGGTGCTCTCCGGCGACAACGCCGCCACCGTGCAGACCGTGGCGCGCGAGGCCGGCATCCAGGACGCGCGCGGCGGCCTGCTGCCGCAGGACAAGCTCGACGCCCTGGCCGCGCTGCAGCGCACCGACGGCCCCACGGCCATGACGGGCGACGGCATCAACGACGCCCCGGCCCTGGCCCGCGCCGACGTGGGCTTCGCCATGGGCGGGGCGCACAGCACCGACATGGCCATGGAGACGGCCTCCGTCGTGCTCATGAACGACGACCTGCGCCGCATCCCCGACACCGTGCGCCTCTCGCGCCGCGCCCACCGCGTGCTGTGGCAGAACATCGCGCTGGCGCTGGGCGTGAAGGCGGTGTTCTTCGCGCTGGCCCTCATGGGCCAGGCCACGATGTGGATGGCGGTGGTGGCCGACATGGGCGTGAGCCTGCTCGTCGTGACCAACGGGCTGCGCCTGCGGCGCTGGGCGGGTTCGAAATAGAATCGCCTCCTAGCGCTTACCCCACAAGCGCAAGCAGCTCTCCTTTCCATAGCATCCGGCGCCCCGGCTGCGGCCCGCCTTGATCCACCGCAAGGCAGGCCGCCGCCGCGCCGTGGTGCAATCGCGCGCCCGCAACACACGCCATGTCCTCCCGCACCGCCGCCGCTCCCGCCGCCGTTCCCCACTCCCGCACCGAGGACGCGGTGGCCATCGGCGTGGGCGTGACGCTGATCTCGGTGGGCGTGGCCTTCCTGGCCAGCGCGGGCCTGCTGACCGGCGGCATGGCCGGGCTGGCCTTCGTGCTGCACTACGCCACGGGCATCGGCTTCGGCAAGCTGTTCTTCGCGCTCAACCTGCCGTTCTACTGGCTGGCGCTGCGCAAGCTGGGGCTGGAGTTCACGCTCAAGACCTTCGCGGCCGTGGCGCTGCTGTCGGCGCTGTCAGAGCTGCAGGCGCAACTGCTGCAGATCAGCCAGCTCCAGCCGCTCTATGCGGCGCTCACCGGCGGGCTCATCATGGGCATGGGCTTCCTGGTGCTGTTCCGCCACCGCTGCAGCCTGGGCGGCGTGGGCATCCTGGCGCTGTACCTGCAGGACCGCTACGGCTGGCGCGCGGGCAAGGTGCAGATGGCCGTGGACTGCTGCATCGTGCTGCTGGCCCTGGCCACCGTGGAGCCGCTGCGCGTGCTCTGGTCGGTGGCGGGCGCCGTCGCGCTGAATCTGGTGCTGGCGATGAACCACCGGCCCGGGCGCTACATGGCGGCCTGACGGAGCTGCGGGAACTCCGCATCCGCGCCGGTATCATTCCCGCCATGCGCCGCGTTTTGTCCCTGGGTCTCGTCCTGCTGCTGGTCCTGCGCGGCCTGCTGGGCGACGCCATGGCCATGGGCGTGATGCCCGTGCCGGCCGTGCCCCAGGCACAAGCACAGCAGGAGCACCACGGCCACCATGCGGTGGTGGACAGCGCCGCTACCCATTGTGGCGACACCACGGCCGCCGCGCAGGGCAGCCATGCGGACCACCCAGCCGGCTGCTCGGCCTGCGGCATCTGCCACTCCGCCTTCTCGGCCGTGCACGGCGCCCTGCCCCACCTGCCTCCGGGCGATAGCACATTGCACCCGCACGGTAGCGCGCACTTCGCCAGCGCGCAGTCCGCCCAGGCCATCAAGCCGCCCATTTCCTGAGCATCGACACCCGAGGTGCGTCCGCCGCATGGCGGGCGCGCGCCCGTCCTTGTTCCTGGAGATGACCCCATGCGCACTGCGCACCTTCGCGCCGCCGCGGCCCTGGCCGCCGGCGCCCTCGCCCTGTCCGCCGGGGCGCAATCGCCTGCGCCCGCCTCTGCAGCCGACGCGCCCGCCGCGCCGCTGCGCCACGCGCCCCTGCCCGAAAGCGGCAGCGTGATCGCCGAGGCCGACGACTGGCGCGCCGCCAACGCCGCCGTCGCCGCCTTCCCGCGCGGCCATGCCGACATCGTGCGCTGGGAGGCCGCGCAGCAGCCCATTCCCCCTGCCGCCCCCGCCGCCCCCCACGACCACCACCACGGACACCAGCCATGAAGCGCCTCCTTCCCCTGGCCGTGGCGGCGCTGCTCGCAGGCTGCGCCAGCGTGGCCCCCGACGGCCTGCGCGGCGACGTGCAAGCCCATGTGCAGCAACGCCTGCCCACCGATGCCAAATTGCCGCCCACCGGCGCATCCACCCAGGCACAGGCCCGCGACCACATCGCCCAATGGCTGCGGCAGCCGGTGGACGCCGACACCGCCGTGCGCATCGCCCTGCTGAACAACCCCGGCCTGCAGGCCCGCTTGGCCGGGCTGGCCGCGCAGGACGCCGAGCGCGCCCAGGCGCTGACGCTGTTCAACCCCACGCTCACGCTGGGCCGCTTCACCAGCGGGCACGAGCGCGAGATCGAGCGCCAGGTCGGCTTCAGCCTCGCACAGCTCGTCACACTGCCCTGGCGCACGCGCTGGCACGGCTGGCAGATGGAGCGCGCCACGCTGGACGCCGCGCAGCAGGTGCTGCTGCTGGCGGCCGACACGCGCCGCGCCTGGCTGCGCGCCGTGGCCGCGCGGCAGACGCTGGCCGCGCGCGAGCGCATGCACGAAGCCGCCGAGGCCGGCAGCGCGCTGGCCCAGCGCATGGCGCGAGCGGGCAACTTCAGCAAGCTGCAACAGGCGCGCGAGATCGCCATCACCCAGGAGGCCGCCGCCCAGCTCGCGCGCGCCCGGCTGAACACGGCGCTGGAGCACGAACAGCTCGCGCGCCTGATGGGCCTGTGGGGCACGCAAGCCGCCTTCGCCCTGCCCGATGCGCTGCCCGCCCTGCCCGAAGCCAGCGGCCTGCAGGGCGGCCAGGACGCCGAAGCCACCGCCCTGCGCGAGCGCCTGGATCTGCGCGCGCTGCGCCGCGACCTGGACACCCTGGCCGACCGCAACGGCTGGGCCGGCCTGGGCGCGGTGCTGGGCGACGTCGGAGTCAGCTACAGCCGCGACACCACCACCGAGCGCGCCACGGGCCACGCCGACACCACGCGCGGCTGGGAGCTGGACATACCCCTGCCGCTGTTCGACTGGGGCGGCGCCGCCACCGGCCGCGCGCGCGCCGAGCTGCAGCGCGGCGCCGCGCAACTGCAAAATGCCGCCCTGCGCGCGCGCAGCGAAGCCCGCAGCCACTGGCTGCGCTACCGCACCGCGTGGGATCTGGCCCGCCAGCAGCAGGCCGAGGTGCTGCCGCTCGCACGCTTCATGCAGGACGAAGCCGTGCTGCGCTACAACGGCATGTTCATCAGCGTGTGGGATCTGCTGGCCGAGGCCCGCAACACCGCGCAGGCCGTGGCCACGGCCACCGAGGCGCAGCGCGACTTCTGGCTGGCCGACACCGACCTGCAACTGGCCCTCACCGGCACCTCGCCCGAAACATCGTCCGGTGTGGCATCCCCCGAAAGCCCCTGACATGAACCGCCGCAACTTCTTCTCCGGCGCGGCCACCGCCGTGGCTGCCGCCTCCGTCGGCCGTGCGGCCCTGGCCGCGCTGCCCGAGGCGCCCTCGCAATCCTCGGCCAACACCGCCGCGCCCTTGGCGCCGCCCAACGGCCGCCCCTACCGCCCCGTGGTCACGCTCAACGGCTGGACGCTGCCGTGGCGCATGAACGCCGGCGTCAAGGAATTCCACCTGGTGGCCGAGCCCGTGGTGCGCGAGGTCGCGCCGGGCTTCTTCGTCAACCTCTGGGGCTACAACGGCCAGAGCCCCGGCCCCACCATCGAGGTGGTGGAAGGCGACCGCGTGCGCCTCTTCGTCACCAACCGCCTGCCCGAGCACACCACGGTGCACTGGCACGGCCAGCGCCTGCCCAACGGCATGGACGGCGTGGGCGGCCTCACCCAGCCGCACATCCCGCCGGGCAAGACCTTCGTCTATGAATTCGAGGCACGCCGCCCCGGCACCTTCATGTACCACCCGCATGCCGACGAGATGGTGCAGATGGCGATGGGGATGATGGGCCTGTGGATCACTCACCCCAAGGGCAGGCACCCGCTGATCGCCGACGTGCAGCGCGACTACGCCTTCCTGCTCGCCGCCTACGACGTGGAGCCGGGCGCGATGACGCCGCGCGTGAACGAGATGACGGACTTCAACATCTGGACCTTCAACAGCCGCGTGTTCCCCGCCATCGACCCGCTGGTGGCGCGCCAGGGCGACCGCGTGCGCATCCGCGTGGGCAACCTGACGATGACCAACCATCCCATCCACCTGCACGGCCACGAATTCGAGGTGACGGGCACCGACGGCGGCCCGGTGCCCAAGAGCGCGCGCTGGCCCGAGGTGACCACCGACGTGGCCGTGGGCCAGATGCGCCAGGTCGAACTCATCGCCGACGAACCCGGCGACTGGGCCCTGCACTGCCACAAGAGCCACCACACCATGGGCGCGATGGGCCACGGCGTGCCCACCATGATCGGCGTGGATCACCGAGGCCTCGTCGGCAAGATCCAGAAGATCGTGCCCGACTACATGGTGATGGGCGAGCGCGGCATGGCCGACATGGGCGCCATGGAAATGCCGCTGCCCGACAACACCCACCCCATGATGACCGGCACCGGCCCCTTCGGCCCGCTGGAGATGGGCGGCATGTTCACCACGCTCAAGGTCCGCAAGGGGCTGGGCGCTGATGACTGGCGCGACCCGGGCGATTTCCAGCACCCCCCCGGCACCGTGGCGCGCGAATGGACCGGCGCGCCCGCCGATGCCGCGGCCCCGCGCCAGGCCCTGCCCGGCCAGGCCCCCGGCGCGCCCCGCGTGCGCAAGCCCGAGGGCGGCCACCACAACCACCATTGACTCCTGGAAGCCCTCCGATGAAAACTCTCAAATTCATAGCTGCTTGCGCTTTATGGGCGTGCGCTACAGCCAGTTTTGGCCATGAATCCGCCGCGCACGGCGGCCATGCGGCCCCGGCTGCCCTCGCCCCGCAGCAGCAGGACTGGGGCATCGCCGGCCAGGCTCGCGACGCGGGGCGCACCATCACCCTGCGCATGACGGACGACATGCGCTTCACGCCGTCGCACTTCAGCGTGCGCCGCGGCGAGACCGTGCGGTTGCGCGTGGAGAACCGGGGCCAGGTGCTGCATGAGGTGGTGCTGGGCACGCCGGCCACGCTGGACGCGCATGCCGAGGCCATGCGCCGGCACCCCGGCATGGAGCACGAGGAGCCCCACATGGCCCACGTGGCGCCGGGCCGCCAGCAGGACCTGGTCTGGCGCTTCAACCGCGCCGGCCGCTTCGACTTTGCCTGCCTGATCGCCGGCCACTACGAGGCCGGCATGCGCGGCACCTTCACCGTCACACCCTGATTTCATTCACCTCCGGAGTCCCCCCATGCACACCTTCCGACCCCGCCGCCGCCAATGGATGGCCGCACTCGCCGCCGGCATCGCCGGCGCCGCCCTGCCCGCCCTGGCCAGCGCACCCAAGACCGCCGTGGAGGTCTGGAAAGACCCGAGCTGCGGCTGCTGCCAGGACTGGGTCACGCACATGGAGCAGAACGGCTTCGCCGTCACCGTGCACGAGACGGGCAACGCCGCCGTGCGCGCCCGGCTGGGCCTGCCCACGCGCCTGGGCTCGTGCCACACGGCGCTGGCCGGCGGCTACCTGCTCGAAGGCCACGTGCCCGCGGCCGACGTGCGCAAGCTGCTCCAGCAAAAGCCCAAGGCCCTGGGCCTGGCCGTGCCCGGCATGCCCGTGGGCAGCCCCGGCATGGACGGGCCCGAGTACAAGGGCCGCAAGGACCCGTACGACGTGCTGCTGGTCACCAGGAACCTCATGAACAGCGACGTCTCCACCCGCGTCTTCACCAGCTACCGTTGACCGCCATGCCCTTGTTCCGCCCTCTTCTCGCGGCCATCGCGCTGCAGTGCGCCGCCGCTGGCGCCATCGCCCAGGCGCATGACGGCCATGACCATGCCGCGCCGCCCGCCACTGCGCCGCAAGCCCAGGAATGGTCCGACGGCGTCGTCACCCGCTGGGATGCCCGCACGGGCAAGGTCACGATCCGCCACGGCGAGATCAAGCCCCTGTCCATGCCGCCCATGACCATGGTGTTCACGCTGGAGGACCCGGCGCAGGGCGCCGCGCTCAAGCCGGGCGACGCGGTGCGCTTCCAGGCGCGCGACGCCGGCGGCGCGCTGGTGGTCACGCGCATCGAGGCGGTGCGCTGACTCGCTCATTCTTCGATAGCTGCTTGCGCTTGCCCCTCAAGCGCTGCAGCCTGATTTGACTCGAAACCCGCGACCTCTCCCGCCAGGCCGCGCGTCTTCGGCTATGGTTGCGCCTTCCTTCCACAGCACTGCCGCACCATGCCCCATCCCACCGACCACCGCTGCGGCGCGATCACCGACGTGCCCGGCATCGAGGTAGGCCATTTCACCGACACCCGCCGCCCCACGGGCTGCACCGCCATCATCGCCCGTGCGGGCGCCGTGGCCGGGGTGGACGTGCGCGGCGCCGCGCCCGGCACGCGCGAGACGGACCTGCTGGAGCCTGCCAACCTCGTGCAGCAGGTGCATGCCGTGATGCTCTCGGGCGGCAGCGCCTGGGGGCTGGACGCGGCCTCGGGCGCCATGCGCTGGCTGGAGGAGCACGGCGTGGGGCTGGACGTGGGCGCCGGCCTGGTGCCCATCGTGCCCGCCGCCGTGCTGTTCGACCTGCACGTGGGCGACGCGCGCGTGCGGCCCGACGCCGCCGCGGGCTACGCCGCCTGCGCCGCCGCCACCAGCGCGCCACCCGCCGAGGGCAGCGTGGGCGCGGGCACGGGCGCCTGCGTGGGCAAGGTCTTCGGCATGCAGCACGCCATGAAGGGCGGTGTGGGCAGCGCGTCCGTCACCGTGGACGGCGTGACGGTGGGCGCGCTGATCGCCTGCAACGCCGTGGGCGACGTGGTCGATCCCGACACCGGCCTCCCCCTGGCCGGCGCGCGCACCGAGGACGGCCGCGCCCTGCGCGACATCCGCCGCGCGCTGCTGCGCGGCGAGCCGCCGCACACGCTGCTGGCGGGCACCAACACCACCATCGGCGCGATCGCCACCGACGCCGCGCTCACCAAGGCCCAGGCCCAACGCCTGGCCGTGGCGGGGCACGACGGCCTGGCGCGCGCCACCAACCCCGCGCACACCCAGCTCGACGGCGACACGCTGTTCGCCCTGGCCACCGGCCGCGCCCCGCGCCACCCCGGCATGCTGGTGCTGGCCGCCATGGCGGCCGAGGCCGTGGCCCGCGCCACCGTGCGCGCCGTCCTGGCCGCACGCACGCTCACCACGGCCGAGGGGCTGGTGCTGCCCTGCCACGCGGACCTGGCGCGCTGAGCATGGGACGCATGTCGCGCCGCCTGCGCACCCTGCTGCTGTCGCTGCGCGACCTGCTGGTTTCCGCCGGTCCGCTGGCCTTGCTGGGCGTAGGGCTGGCGGTCGCGGCCTACTGGTGGCTCAATCCCACGCCGCCGCGCAAGGTGGTGCTGGCCACCGGCCCCGCGCAGAGCGCCTACGAGACCTTCGGCCAGCGCTACCGCGATGCGCTGGCGGCCAACGGCATCGAGGTGGAGTTGCTGCAAAGCGACGGCTCCTCGTCCAACCTGCAGCTGCTGCGCGAGGGCCGCGCGGACCTGGCCTTCGTGCAGGGCGGCACCGGCGAGCTGCGGCCCGAGGACAGCGATGCGCTGGTCTCGCTGGGCAGCTTGTTCGTCGAGCCCATCTGGCTGTTCTACCGCGAAGGCGTCGCGCGGCGCATCCAGCCCGCGGGCCAGCAGGGCGGCCTGCACCGGCTGCACGGCCTGCGCGTGAACGTGGGGTCGCCCGGCAGCGGCGTGCCTACGCTGATGGAGCGGCTGCTGGAGGCCAACCACGTGAGTCCCGGCGCGCTCACGCTCACGCAGATGGAGCAGACGCCGGCCACGGTGGAGTTCCTCGCGGGCCGGCTGGACGCGCTGGTGTTCGCCTCGGCCCCCGAGTCGCTGATGGTGCAGATGCTGCTGCAGACCCCTGGCGTGCAGCTCATGGGCTTCGCGCAGAACGAGGCGTACAGCCGGCGCTTCCCCTTCCTCACGCCCGTGCTGCTGCCGCGCGGCGTGGTCGACCTGGCGGCCAACGTGCCGCCGCGCGACGTGCGGCTGGTGGCCTCCACCACCTCGCTGCTGGCCCGCGAGGACACCCACCCCGCGCTGCTGCAGCTTTTCGCACAGGCGGCGCAGACCATCCACGGCGGCGCGGGCTGGTTCAACCGCGCGCGCGAGTTCCCCAACACGCGGCACGCCGAGCTGCCCATCGCCAAGGAGGGCGAGCGCGCCATCAACGAACCCGCGCCGCTGATGCAGCGCTACCTGCCGTTCTGGATCGCCAACCTCGTCGAGCGCATGTGGCTGGTGCTGGGCCTGCTGCTGGCCGTGATGCTGCCGCTGTCGCGCGTGGTGCCGCCGCTCTACCAGTTCCGGGTGCGCTCGCGCGTGTTCCGCTGGTACGGCCACCTGCGCGAGGTGGAGGACGACCTGGAGGCTGCCCGCGCCACGCCCGAGGAGCTGCGCGAGCGGCTGGACCGGCTGGAGGCGCAGGTGGAGAAGGTGAGCGTGCCGCTGTCCTATGCGGACGAGCTGTACGCGCTGCGCAACCACATCCACCTGGTGCGCAAGCGCCTGCCGCGCACGTAGGCTCAGCGCGCCTTGGGCTTGGACCTGCCGCCGCTCTTCGCGTCGCTCAGGGCGCGCGCGACCACGGGCTGGGAGGACAGCAGCTTGAACGCTCCCTCCGCCGCCAGCTTGTCGATCATGCGCCGCGTCATGGACTGCGTGCTGCCATCGGCCCCGGTGAACAGGAACAGCGTGTTGTGCGGGCTGCACCAGGTGAGCTGCGTGCGCACCACGCGCTGGTTGTTCACCACCTCCACCCACTGGCCCACGCGCAGGACGGGGCCCGCCACAGCAGGCTCGGCCGGGGCGGGTTCGGGCACTTGCGGCTCCGCGGGGGGGGGGGGGGCC
>NZ_DF238999.1:263553-378296 GCF_000400995.2 Acidovorax sp. MR-S7
CTGCGCCTCGTCCGCAGGCACGGCGGCCGCGTATTCCTGCGCCTGCTGCTGCAGTTGCGCCAGGCGCTCCAGCACCTGGGCGATGCGTTCGGCAGGTTGGCCGATGCTTTCCAGCCCCTGGCGCACGGCAGGCGCCATGTTCGCCAGGGCGGCGCCCAGGCCGTCGGGGTCGGCGCGCAGATGGTCGGGCTGTGCGCAGCGCAGCAGCAGGGGCGCCAGGGCCTGGTAGCCGCCCGGGTCGCCCTCGCCGCCTTGCTGGCTGCTCCGCGCCAGCGCTGCCACATCAGCCCACGGGCCGGTGACGAAGGCCAGCCAGTCTTCGGGCGCGCCGACCGCATCGGGCAGCGCACGGAATCCGGCCGCGAACTGCTCGGCCAGCAACTCGCGCTGCTCCCTTTGCAACAGCTCGCGCTGCTTGGCCTCGCGGCGCTCGCGCTGCTGGCGCTCCTGGGCCGTCCAGGCCTTTTCCAGGGCCTTGAGCACGTGGTCGAATGGCGCGGCGTCGCGGATCTCCACGGCGGACAGATGGCCCACCACCTCATCCACCAGCCGCATGAAACGGCTGAACGCGGGGGCATCCTCGCTGCGGAACGCCAGGCTGCGCTGGGTCAGCTCGTCGAGCAGCCGCCGCGCAGGGTGCTGGTCGTCGGAGAAGAAGCGCGTGTCGTGCAGCACGAGCTGCTTGAGCGCGGGCTCCAGGCTTTGCACCGCGCGCTGCACCGAGGGCAGCAGGCGCGAGTCCTGGGCGATGTTCTCCATCATCCGGCCCACCACTTCGTGCGCCGTGCGCGCGGGCGAGGCCGGCACCGCGGCGGCAGCCGGCGCCATGCCGCTGTTCCAGCCGGTGGCCACGGGTGCCGCCTGCGCGGCCGACAGGCGGCCCACCAGGCGTTCGAGCTGCGCGATGTCCTCCATGGCTTCCGCTGCGGCAGGCGGCAGGTAGCCACTGGGAGGCGCCACGGGCACCATCGCCGGCACGCCGCCCACCGGTGCGTGGCCGCTGCGCATGGCGTCGTAGGCGAACGGGTCACCCCCGCCGGCCAGCATCTGCCGCAGGATGCCCACGGTGAGCAGGGCCTCCTCGGCCTCGGGCGCCAGGGGCACGCCTGCGGAGGCAGAGCCCCAGCTCGACCCATAGCTGCCGCCATAGACGCTGCGCGCGCCCGCCTCCGCGCCGTAGGCCGTCGCCGGGTAGCCCGTAGCAGCGCCGCCGCCGGCATAGCCGCCGTAGGCGCTGCGCGGAACGCCCGCAGCGCCCGCCACCGCATAGCCCACGGGCTCCACGCCATGCTGGCGCAGGCTCTCGGCGGCGCGCTGGTAGGTGTCGACCAGCAGCGCGCCCAGCTGCTCGCGCATGTGCCGCATCCAGAGCTGGCGCACGTCGCCGGACACGCCGGTCTCGCCCACCACCTGCTGCAGCGCGCGGATGTAGTTCTCGGGGCGGAAGGGGTTGCTTTCCGGCTGCACGCTGTGCAGGCCCTGCGCGGCGCTCACCAGCGTGTTGAGCTCGGCCAGCGAGGCCTCGGTGGCATGCACGGCGATCTGCTGCGCGCGCGACAGCTCCACCTGGGCCATGACATCGGCGTCGTCCATCAAGGCCAGCTCGCCGAAATCCATGCCGCCATCCCGGCCCTGGCGCGCCTTGGGCTGCGACGGCCCCTCGGCGAAGATTTCCAGCAGCGCCGTGGGGTAGCCCTTAACCAGCGCCGCCGCATGCCCCTGGAGCTGGCGCAGCGCATCGCCCACCAGCGCACGCTGGCGGACGTCGCGGCCGTTCGATTCCTCCCCGGTCAGCGCGTTGCGCGTGACTTCGATCAATTTCCCGATGAGTGTCTCGCTTTCCCGGACGGCATTGACGACGCATGCGCGAAAAACCGTTCTGGCGCGGGACGCTGGAAGGGACATGGTGAGGGAATGCAAGAAATGGGCGGAGTGAGCCGCCCGATGCTACTACCTGTAAGCGATTACTTGAGCGCCTTGTAGCGCATACGCTTCGGTTTGGCGCCCTCTTCGCCCAATCGTTTTTTCTTATCGGCTTCGTATTCCTGGTAATTGCCGTCGAAGAAAACCCACTGACTGTCGCCCTCGGCGGCCAGGATGTGGGTGGCGATGCGGTCCAGGAACCAGCGGTCGTGGCTGATGACCAGCACCGTGCCGGCATATTCCAGCAGCGCGTCTTCCAGCGCGCGCAGGGTTTCCACGTCGAGGTCGTTGGAGGGCTCGTCCAGCAGCAGCACGTTGCCGCCCTGGATCAGCGTCTTGGCCAGGTGCAGGCGGCCGCGTTCACCGCCCGAGAGATTGCCGACCTTCTTCTGCTGGTCCTGGCCGTTGAAGTTGAAGCGGCCGGCGTAGGCGCGCGAGGCCATCTGGAACTTACCGACGTTGATGATGTCCAGGCCGCCCGAGATGTCTTCCCACACGGTCTTGTCGTTGGCCAGCGCGTCGCGGTGCTGGTCCACGAAGGCCATCTTCACCGTCTGGCCCACTTCCACCACGCCGGAGTCCGGCTGCTCCTTGCCCGCGATCAGCTTGAACAGCGTGGATTTGCCCGCGCCGTTGGGGCCGATGATGCCGACGATGGCACCGGCCGGAATGTTCATCGACAGGTTGTCGATCAGCAGGCGGTCGCCGAAGGCCTTGGAGACGTTCTTGAACTCGATCACCTTGCTGCCCAGGCGCTCGGCCACGGGGATGAAGATTTCCTGCGTCTCGTTGCGGCGCTGGTATTCGTAGTCGCTCAGTTCCTCGAAGCGGGCGATACGCGCCTTGCTCTTGGCCTGGCGGCCCTTGGCGTTCTGGCGCACCCACTCCAGCTCCTTCTTCAGGGCCTTGGCGCGGGCTTCCTCGCCTTTTTGCTCGGCCTCCAGGCGGTTGCCCTTCTGGATCAGCCAGTCGGAATAGTTGCCCTTGTAAGGAATGCCGTGGCCCCGGTCCAGTTCCAGGATCCACTCGGCCGCGTTATCCAGGAAGTAGCGGTCGTGGGTGATGGCCACCACGGTGCCGGAAAAGCGGTGCAGAAACTGCTCCAGCCAGTCCACGGATTCGGCGTCCAGGTGGTTGGTGGGCTCGTCCAGCAGCAGCATGTCGGGCTTGGACAGCAGCAGCTTGCACAGCGCCACGCGGCGCTTCTCGCCGCCCGAGAGCTGGCCGATCACCGCATCCCACGGCGGCAGGCGCAGCGCGTCGGCGGCGATTTCGAGTTGATGCTCGGAGTCGGTGCCGGCGGCGGCGATGATGGCTTCCAGCTGGCCCTGCTCGGCGGCCAGCGCGTCGAAGTCGGCATCGGGCTCGGCATAGGCGGCGTAGACCTCCTCCAGGCGGGCGCGGGCGTTGTTCACCTCGGCCATGGCTTCCTCGACGGCCTGGCGCACGGTGTGCTCGGGGTCGAGCTGCGGCTCCTGCGGCAGGTAGCCGATGGACAGGCCCGGCATGGGAATGGCCTCGCCCTCGATCTCTTTGTCGACCCCGGCCATGATCTTGAGCAGCGAGGACTTGCCCGAGCCGTTCAGGCCCAGCACGCCGATCTTGGCGCCGGGGAAGAAGGACAGCGAGATGTCTTTCAAGATCTGCCGCTTGGGCGGCACGGTCTTGGAGACGCGATTCATCGAGAAAACGTACTGGGCCATGGATTTCTTCAGGGGAACTGTGGAAAAGAAGGCGCCGTAAACGGGCGCGCAAACAGAGATTATCGGCGCATGCGACAATAGCGTCCGTCTTGGGCTCCAGTCGCCCGGGGCATCAGCACAGAAGCTGGGGACGATGGAAGCTCGCCTTCCGGGCTCCCGCCCTTGAACCTATCGGCCTGACGCACTGGCTCGGCGGCCCGCAAAGCCGCCACGACAGACCGATACCCCAGCGCCCCGGATGGGCGCATCTTGACTACATGACATTTGAAGAACTGAAGCTGGCTCCGGCCATCCTGAAGGCCGTGCACGAACAGGGTTACGAGACCCCGACCCCGATCCAGGCCCAGGCCATCCCCATCGTCCTGGAAGGACACGACCTCCTCGCCGGCGCACAGACCGGCACCGGCAAGACCGCCGCCTTCACCCTGCCCCTGCTCCAGCGCCTGGCCGGCGGCAGCGTTCCCACCAGCAAGTTCGGCGGCAAGGGCGTGCGCGCCCTGGTGCTCACGCCTACGCGCGAGCTGGCCGCGCAGGTGGAAGAGTCCGTGCGCGACTACGGCAAATACCTCGACCTGCGTTCCACCGTGATCTTCGGCGGCGTAGGCATGAACCCGCAGATCGACCGCATCAAGAAGGGCGTGGACGTGCTCGTGGCCACGCCGGGCCGCCTGCTCGACCTGCAGCAGCAGGGCTTCATGGACCTGTCCACGGTCGAGGTCCTCGTGCTCGACGAGGCCGACCGCATGCTCGACATGGGCTTCATTCACGACGTGAAGAAGGTACTGGCCCTGCTGCCCGCCTCCAAGCAGAGCCTGCTGTTCTCCGCCACCTTCAGCGACGAGATCCGCGAGCTGGCGGGCACGCTGCTCAAGAACCCGCAGAGCGTCCAGGTCACGCCGCGCAATACTACGGTGCAGCGCATCAGCCAGGTGATCCACCCCGTGGGCCGCGCCAAGAAGAAACAGGTGCTGCTGCACATCATCCAGCAGCACGACTGGAGCCAAGTGCTGGTCTTCACGCGCACCAAGTTCGGCGCCAACAACGTGGCCGACTACCTGACCAAGAACGGCGTGACGGCCATGGCGCTGCACGGCAACAAGAGCCAGAGCGCCCGCACGCAGGCGCTGGCGGGCTTCAAGAGCGGCGAGATCCGCGCCCTGGTAGCTACCGACATCGCCGCGCGCGGCATCGACATCGATGACCTGCCGCACGTCGTCAACTACGAAATTCCCAACGTGCCCGAGGACTACGTGCACCGCATCGGCCGCACCGGCCGCGCCGGCAAGGAAGGCCAGGCCGTGAGCCTGGTCTGCATGGACGAGGAAGGCTTCATGATGGAGATCGAGCGCTTCACCAAGCAGGAGATCCCCGTGCAGGTGATCGAGGGCTTCGGGCCTGACGAGGGCGAGAAGGCCGAGCCCATCGCCATGGGACGCCAGACCATCTGGGGCGGCGCCGGCAAGCCGCCGGGCCGCGAGGTCATGCAGGCCGCCGCCAAGGCCGCGCGCCAGGAAATGATGGAGCGCATCCGTACCAACAAGGCCACCCCGGGCTCGCCGCGCGGTGGCCGCCAAGGCAGCGGCAATGGGGGCAATGGCGAGGGCCAGCGCGCCGGCGGCCCGCAGGGCAGCGGCAACCGCCCTGCCGGCCAGCGCGCCCAGCAACAACAGCAGCCCAACGCCGGCGGCGGGCGCCGCCGCGGCGGCAGCGGCGGCAACGGCAATGCCGGTGGCAACGGCGGCGGCAACCGTCGCTTCGACGACAGCCAGCCGCGCAGCGAGAACGCCCACCTGGGCACCCAGCTGGGCCACATCGGCATCGGCCCGCGCCATGGCGCGGGCGGCCGCGGCAGCCAGCCCGACCCGATGCGCACCAGCGTGGACAGCATGGCCGACCGCGGCCGTCGTGGCGGCGGCGGTGGTTTCCGCAGCGGAGGCGGCGGCGGTTCACGCGGCCCGCGTGGTGGTGGCGGCGGCTTCGGCCGCTGAAAACGCCTCTTCTGAACGAGCCCGGCAGCGCCGGGCTTTTTTTCTAGGTGGTTAACATCGCCCAAGCAACCCACTTCCACGCCATACGATGATGCCGACGACCTCCCCGCGCAGCCTCATGGACACCCCTCCCTCACGCCCCGCGCTGCGGCGCGGCGCGGCGCTGCTGGCCGCGGCGGTGCTCTCGGCGTGCTCCAGCACGCCGCTGCCGCCCTGGCCCGACGCTTCCACGTCACCTGGAACCATCTCGCAGCCTCCTGCGACACGCACCGTGCCGCCGCCGCTGGGTACGGCACCGCGCCCCGGGGTGGTCACCGCTCCGGTCTCGGAAAGTCCCATCACCCCCGGCGCAGTGGACGCCCCGGCGGCCGAGCTGCCCTACGGTGCCGCCGTCGCGGCCCGCTTTCCCGACCCGCCGGTGCGCTACGACACCCCCGGCCTGGCCGATGGACGCCGCGCCTTCACCACCAACGCCGAACTCACCCAGTGGCTGCGCCAGCTGGCGACAGCGCAACGCGGCACGACACGCGCGCAGATGATCGACCTGGGACTGTCGCAGCGGGGTGAACCCATCCACGCGCTGGTGCTCACCCGGGCCAAGGGCACCGACGTGGCGGCGCTGGATGCCAGCGGCCGTCCCACGGTGCTGCTCGTCGGCCAGCAGCACGGTGACGAGCCCGCAGGCAGCGAGGCCCTGCTGGTGCTGGCGCGCGAGCTGGCGCAAGGCCTGCTCGAACCCATGCTGGAGCGCATCAACGTCATCCTCGTTCCGCGCGCCAACCCCGATGGCGCAGACGCCGGCCAGCGCACCACGGCCAACGGCATCGACATGAACCGCGACCACCTGCTGCTGCAAACCCCCGAGGCCCGGGCGCTGGCGCGGCTGGTGCGCAATTACCGCCCCATCGCCATCGTGGATGCGCACGAATACACCGTGGCCGGCCGGTTCCTGGAGAAATTCCAAGCCATCCAGCGCTACGACGTGCTGCTGCAGCATGCCACCACGGCCAACGTGCCGGAATTCATGACCAAGGCCGCGCTGGAGTGGTACCACCAGCCTCTGGTCAAGGCGCTGGGCGACGCCGGCCTGAGCCAGGAGTGGTACTACACCACCTCCACCCGACCCGACGACCTGCGGGTCTCCATGGGCGGCACCCGGCCCGACACCGGCCGCAACGTGAACGGGCTCAAGAATGCCGTCAGCCTGCTCGTGGAAACCCGCGGCGTGGGCATCGGCCGCACCCACATCCAGCGGCGCGTGCATTCGCAGGTCACTGCCCTGACGAGCACGCTGCGCAGTACCGTGGAGCGCGCCGGCAACCTGGAACAGGTGCGCTCCTTCGTCGCGCGCGACACCGCCGCGCAGGCCTGCCGCGGCGAAGTGGTGGTCGAAGCCGGCCCTACGTCCACGCAGCACGACCTGCTCATGCTGGACCCGGATACCGGAGCGGACAAGACCGTGCGCGTGGACTGGGATTCGTCGCTGCGCCTGCGCGCCCTCAAGCACCGCGCCCGCCCCTGCGGCTACTGGCTGGGTGCCGGCGCAGCCGATGCCGTGGAACGCCTCAAGCTGCTGGGACTTCAGGTGATGCGCGTGGCCGAGCCCGGTTCCGTGCTGGCCGACATCTACCAGGAAAACAGCCGCGACACCGCCGAGCGCCAGGACGTGCGTGGCACGGTGGCGGGTGGCGGGCAGATCATCCGCGCGCAGGTCACGCCGGTGCGCAGCGCCATCGACGTCCCGGCGGGCAGCTATTTTGTGTCGCTCAACCAGCCCCTGTCCAACCTGGCCGTGGCCGCCCTGGAGCCCGATACGCAAAGCAGCTACTTTGCGAACCGCCTCATCGCCAATCTGGCCGACACGGCGCGGGTGATGGCGCCGCCCTCCCTGGTGTTCGAGGAAACCGACTGAGGGAATGCGAGAGCGGCCAGCTATCTCATTGATAGCTGGCCGCGCTTGTGGAATAAGCGCTAGAGGCGCTTTTTATTCAGAATCCGCGGCAAAGGCAGCGGACTTCCGATATCAATGCAGATGACGTGGGCGGCGTCCGCCGCCACCATGGCCGCTGCCGCCCTGCCCGCCCGTGCCGCGCGGCGGCTTGCCGATCTCCAGCGAATTCACCAGGGCATCGAAACGCTGCGAGAACAACTTGTCGATTTCGGACACTACACCGCCGAGTTCGGAACCATCGAAATGGCGCTCCATGAGATTGACCACGTCCTGCACCAGCAGGTCGCGCTGCACCTGCATGATCGCCGCCGGCGTGGGGCCGACGAACAACATCACGAAATCGTCGCGCGCCTCGGCATCGTCGTCCGCTTCGTCCTCATCGAACTCGGTGTCGTAGAAAGTGACCTCGATCGCCGCGCCCTGCTCTGCGAGTTCGTTCAGTCCCATGCACATTTCGTCGAGAGACTGGCGGAAATCTTCGTCGCCAGGCACCGTCCAGCAGACCTGCAGCACATGCTCCTTGGCGTCGAACTGGATGCCCGGCTCTTCCTCATAGGCGCTGGCTGCACCATCGGCCAGCGAGCGAGCCCCCGCGTACTTCCACAGCGGCCGCAGCGCCTCCTGAATCTGGTCGAATCCCACATCGGCCCGCAGCTGCACTTGGCCGTGGACATGGATCTCAAAGGGAGCGTTGTAATGTGACATATCGAATCTTCATGGTGCCCCGAGCCGGGGTCGAACCGGCACGCCCCTTTGCAGGAAAGCGGCGGATTTTAAGTCCGCAGTGTCTACCAATTTCACCATCGGGGCTCGGCTGCATATCGGTCTTCCGGACAGCGTAACCGGGCCGGCGCCGCAGCGCAAACACGGGCATTCCAAGCGGCCAATAAAAAAGGGAAGCCTGGGCTTCCCTTCGAATCTTGGAGCGGGAAATCGGTCTCGAACCGACGACCTCAACCTTGGCAAGGTTGCGCTCTACCAACTGAGCTATTCCCGCATTTGCCTTTTGGCAAGATTTCAATTATAGCACATCGACAATATGCTTGGCATTGATGCCCTGGTGCCGCCCTCACTGCCAAGCGCTGCATTTCCATGCAATGCCTGAACCTGGAGGCGCGACCCGGAGTCGAACCGGGCTAAACGGATTTGCAATCCGGTGCATAACCGCTTTGCTATCGCGCCGTAACCGGCACCACTCCTGACGAAAAAGGAAAGCAATCGCCTCCCTTTTTCCTGGAAAGTGGAGCGGGAAATCGGTCTCGAACCGACGACCTCAACCTTGGCAAGGTTGCGCTCTACCAACTGAGCTATTCCCGCATTTACCGAAGCCTTACATTCTACAACGTTCCGCATCGATGGAATGAATTGTAGCCTATTTTTGGAGGCTCTCAGGAAAATTCCAGATTTCTTCGTGCCTCAGTGCTTCACCGAGCGCTGCTGCGCCGCGTCAGCCTGGGGCGCCGCCACCGCAGGCGCGATCTCGTCATCGGTCAGCGCCACGGGTTTGCGCTCCAGCGCCACATCCAGCACCTTGTCGATCCACTTGACGGGCACGATGTCCAGGCCGCTCTTCACGTTGTCCGGAATCTCCTGCAGGTCCTTGACGTTTTCCTCGGGGATCAGCACGGTCTTGATGCCGCCGCGCAGCGCGGCGAGCAGCTTTTCCTTCAGGCCGCCGATGGCCGTGACTTCGCCGCGCAGCGTGATCTCCCCCGTCATCGCCACGTCGGCGCGCACCGGAATACCCGTGAGCGCAGAGACGATGGCCGTGGTCATGGCGATGCCAGCGCTCGGTCCATCCTTGGGCGTGGCCCCATCAGGCACGTGGATGTGCAGATCGCGCTTCTCGAAGGCCTCGTCCTTGATGCCCAGCATCCTGGCGCGGCTGCGCACCACGGTACGCGCGGCCTCGACCGACTCCTTCATCACATCGCCCAGCGAACCCGTGCGGATGATGCTCCCCTTGCCGGGCATGGTGGCCACTTCGATGGTGAGCAGATCGCCTCCGACCTCGGTCCATGCCAGGCCCACCACCTGGCCCACCTGGTTCTGCTGTTCCGCCCGGCCGTAGTTGTACTTGCGCACCCCCAGGTAATCCGCGAGGTTGTCCGCCGTCACTTCCACGCGCGGCTCCAGCTTCTTCAGCTGCAGGCCCTTGACCACCTTACGGCAGATCTTGGACAGCTCACGCTCCAGCGAGCGCACGCCCGCCTCGCGCGTGTAGTAGCGCACGATGTCGCGCACGGCGCTTTCCGCCACGTGCAGTTCCTCGTCCTTCACACCGTTGTTGGCCATCTGCTTGGGCAGCAGGTACTTCATGGCGATGTTGGTCTTCTCGTCCTCGGTGTAGCCCGACAGGCGGATGACCTCCATGCGGTCGAGCAGCGCCGGGGGGATGTTCATCGAGTTGGACGTGGCGACGAACATCACGTCGGACAGGTCGAAGTCCACCTCCACATAGTGGTCGCCGAACTTGTGGTTCTGCTCGGGGTCCAGAACCTCCAGCAGAGCGCTGGAAGGGTCGCCCCGGAAATCGGTGCCCAGCTTGTCGATTTCGTCCAGCAGGAACAGCGGGTTGCGCGTGCCGACCTTGTTCAGGTTCTGCAGAACCTTGCCCGGCATGGCACCGATGTAGGTGCGGCGGTGGCCGCGGATCTCCGCCTCGTCGCGCATGCCGCCCAGCGCCATGCGCACGTACTTGCGGCCCGTCGCCTTGGCGATGGACTGGCCCAACGAGGTCTTGCCCACGCCCGGCGGCCCCACCAGGCACAGGATGGGGGCCTTCACCTTGTCCACGCGCTGCTGCACCGCAAGGTATTCGAGGATGCGGTCCTTGACCTTCTCCAGGCCGTAGTGGTCCTCGTTGAGGACGTCCTCGGCATGGGCGAGGTCGTGCAGGATCTTGGTCTTCTTGCTCCACGGCAGACCGGTGAGCACGTCGATGTAGTTGCGCACCACCGTCGCTTCGGCCGACATGGGCGACATGAGCTTGAGCTTCTTGAGTTCGCCCTCGGCCTTCTTGCGCGCCTCGGCCGGCATGCGCGCGGACTTGATCTTCTTTTCGATCTCCTCGATGTCCGCGCCTTCCTCGCCCTCGCCCAGTTCCTTCTGGATCGCCTTGACCTGCTCGTTCAGGTAGAAGTCGCGCTGGTTCTTTTCCATCTGGCGCTTCACGCGGCCACGGATGCGCTTGTCCACGTTGAGGATGTCCACCTCGCGGTCGAGCTGCTCAAACAGGTTTTCCAGACGGCCCTTGACGTCGGCCAAGTCGAGCACGAGCTGCTTGTTCTCCAGCTTGAGCGGCAGGTGCGCGGCAATGGTGTCGGCCAGGCGGCCGGGATCGTCGATGCTGGAGATCGAAGTCAGGATCTCGGGCGGAATCTTCTTGTTCAGCTTGACGTACTGGTCGAACTGCTGCATCACCGCACGGCGCAGCGCTTCGATCTCGCTGGGACGGTGCTCCTCGCCTGCAGGCTGCACGGGCGTGACCGTGGCCGTGAACAGCGTATCGCCGTCATGCACCGTAGCCACATGGGCCCGCTGCAGGCCTTCGACCAGCACCTTGACCGTGCCGTCGGGCAGCTTGAGCATCTGCAGGATGGTGGAAACACAACCGACATCGAACATGTCGGACACCTGCGGCTCATCCTTGGCGGCAGCCTTCTGCGCCACGAGCATGATGCGGCGGTCCGCATCCATGGCCATTTCGAGGGCCTTGATGCTCTTGGGGCGTCCCACGAACAGCGGGATCACCATGTGGGGGAATACCACCACGTCGCGCAGCGGCAGCAGCGGCAGGTCGATGGGGTCGGCAGGCAGGGGCGTGTGTCCGGACATGGGCAATCCTCAAGAAGCTCCATGGAATATGGTCCATGGGCGGGAAATTTCAACCCGGCGGCCGATGGCCGGCCGCCCGGTGGGAAAAGAGGCGCTGACCGCGCCCCGGCCTCAGGCCGTCTTGGCCGCCTCGCGATAGACCAGCAGGGGCGCCTTGTTTTCTTCGATCGTGGCCTCGTCCACCACCACCTTCTCCACGTTGGAAGCATTGGGCAGATCGAACATGGTGCCGATCAGCGACTGCTCCAGGATGGAACGCAGGCCGCGCGCGCCGGTCTTGCGGGCGATGGCCTTGCGGGCGATGGCCTTGAGCGCCGCGGGGCGGATCTCCAGGTCCACCCCCTCCATGGCGAGCAGCTTGCTGTACTGCTTGACCAGGGCGTTCTTGGGCTCGGTGAGGATCTGCACCAGCGCGTCCTCGCCCAGCTCGGCCAGCGCCGTCACCACGGGCATACGGCCCACGAGTTCGGGGATCAGGCCGAACTTGATCAGGTCTTCGGGCTCGATGTCCTGGAACACCTCGGTCAGCGAGCGCTGCTTCTTGCTCTTGACCGATGCGCCAAAACCGATACCCGATGCCTCGGTGCGGTTCTCGATGACCTTCTCCAGCCCCGCGAAGGCACCGCCGCAGATGAACAGGATGTTGGTCGTGTCGATCTGCAAGAAGTCCTGGTTCGGGTGCTTGCGCCCGCCCTGCGGCGGCACGCTGGCCATGGTGCCCTCGATGAGCTTGAGCAGCGCCTGCTGCACGCCTTCGCCCGACACGTCGCGCGTGATGCTGGGGTTGTCGGACTTGCGCGAGATCTTGTCGATCTCGTCGATGTAGACGATGCCACGCTGGGCGCGCTCTACCTCGTAGTTGCAACTCTGCAGCAGCTTCTGGACGATGTTCTCCACGTCCTCGCCCACATAGCCCGCCTCGGTCAGCGTGGTCGCGTCGGCCATCACGAAGGGCACGTCGAGCATGCGCGCCAACGTCTGGGCCAACAGCGTCTTGCCCGAGCCCGTGGGCCCGATGAGCAGGATGTTGCTCTTGGAGAGCTCGACGTCGTCCTTGCCCGCCTTGTCCTTGTGGCGCAGGCGCTTGTAGTGGTTGTAGACAGCCACGGCCAGCGTGCGCTTGGCCTTTTCCTGGCCGATCACGTAGTTGTCGAGGTTGGCCTTGATCTCGGCGGGCGTGGGCAGGTCGCCGCGCCCTTCGCGCGTAGATTCGCCTGCGGGGAGCTCATCGCGGATGATTTCGTTGCACAGGTCAATGCACTCGTCGCAGATAAAGACCGACGGACCGGCGATCAGCTTCTTCACTTCATGCTGGCTTTTACCGCAGAAAGAGCAGTAAAGGGTTTTTTCGCTGGAGGAGCCTTTTTTCTCGGCCATGGGGGCAATGCCTTATGACAGGGGATGTTGTCAAGATGATAACGAAATAAAAACGGCGTTTCCCGCAAGGGGAAACGCCGCGCGCAGGCGCCTCGGACGCTCAGGGGCGCTTGGAAATGACCTGGTCGACGATGCCGTAGTCCTTGGCTTCGTCCGCCGTCATGAAGTAGTCGCGCTCAGTGTCGGCCTTGACTTTCTCGATGGGCTGGCCCGTACGCTCGGCCAGGATGCGGTTCATCTGCTCCTTGGTGCGCAGGATGTCGCGCGCATGGATCTCGATGTCGGTCGCCTGGCCGCGTGCGCCGCCGAGCACCTGGTGGATCATGATCTTCGAGTTGGGCAGCGAGAAGCGCTTGCCCTTCGCGCCGGCAGCCAGCAGGAAGGCCCCCATGCTCGCGGCAAAGCCGCAGCACAGCGTGGACACGTCGGGCTTGATGAATTGCATGGTGTCGTAGATCGCCATGCCCGCCGTCACGCTGCCGCCAGGGGAATTGATGTAGAAGGAGATGTCCTTGTCCGGGTTCTCGCTCTCGAGGAACAGCAGCTGCGCCACCACCAGGTTGGCGGTCTGGTCATTGACCTCGCCCACCAGAAAGATCACGCGCTCCTTGAGCAGGCGCGAATAGATGTCGTAGGACCGCTCGCCGCGGCCCGATTGCTCGATGACCATGGGAATCATGCCCAGGGCCTGCGTTTCCAGTGCGCTCATGTGTTTCTCCAATTTCTGTCGCGGTACTGTACCCAGAAATGAATTGGGGCCTGCGCGCGCCGGCACAAGCCCCAGATGTCAGAAGGCGGGGGAAATCAGCCTTGCTGGCCCATCAGTTCGTCGAACGACACGGCCTTCTCGTTCACCTTGGCCTTGCCCAGGACGAACTCGGCCACGTTGTTCTCGATGACCACGGCCTCGACCTCGGCCAGGCGCTGGCGGTCGCCGAAGTACCAGCGCACCACCTCTTCGGGCTTCTCGTAGCTGGCAGCCAGCTCGTCGATGTGGGCCTTGAGCTGCTCGGGCTTGGCCTGCAGTTCATTGGCGCGCACCAGCTCTGCCACCACCAGGCCCAGGCGCACGCGGCGCTCTGCCTGGGGACGGAACACGTCCTCGGGGATCTCGGCCTTGTCGGCATCCTTGATGCCGCGCTGCTTCAGGTCGGCACGGGCCGCTTCCAGCAGGCGGGCGACCTCGGCCTGGACGCTGGCGTTGGGCAGCTCCAGCTCTGCCTTGGACAGCAGGGCCTCCATCACGGCCTGCTTGTTGCGGGCCAGCAGGCGGAACTTGACTTCGCGCTCCAGGTTCTTCTTGATGTCAGCGCGCAGGCCTTCCACCGTGCCGTCGGCGATGCCGAGCGACTTGGCGAGCTGCTCGTTCACCTCGGGCAGGTGCGCGGCCTCGATCTTCTTCACGGTGACCAGGAAGTCGGCCGTCTTGCCGGCCACGTCCTTGCCGTGGTAGTCCTCGGGGAAGGCCAGCGGGAAGGTCTTGCTCTCGCCCGACTTCATGCCGCGCACGGCGTCCTCGAACTCCTTGAGCATCTGGCCTTCGCCGACCAGGAACTGGAAGTCCTCGGCCTTGCCGCCCTGGAAGGGCTCGCCGTCGATCTTGCCTTCGAAGTCCACGGTCACGCGGTCGCCATCCTCGGCAGCGGCACCCTGCGCGCGCTGGGCGAAGGTGCGGCGCTGCTTGCGCAGGATCTCGACGGTCTTGTCGATGGCGGAATCCGTCACCTCGGCCGACAGCTTCTCCACCTCGGCGGTGGACAGGTCGCCGATCGTGACTTCGGGGAACACCTCGAACACGGCGTCGAAGGTGACCTGGCCTTCAGGGGCGCCGTCCTTCTCGGTGATGCGGGGCTGGCCGGCCACGCGCAGGTTGGCTTCGTTGGCGGCCAGGGAGAAGGCCTCGCCCACCTTGTCGTTGAGCACTTCGTACTGCACCGAATAGCCGTAGCGCTGGGCCACCACGCTCATCGGCACCTTGCCGGGACGGAAGCCGTCCATCTTCACGGTGCGTGCCAGGCGCTTGAGGCGCGAGTCCACTTCGGACTGGATGGAGGCGACGGGCAGGCTCAGCGTGATCTTGCGCTCGAGCTTCTCAAGGGTTTCAACAGTGACGGCCATGGTAATTCCTAGGGTCGGGGATGTGTGCCGGGCTGCGCCTCGGCCTTCGCTTGTGGTGCGCGGGGGGGGACTCGAACCCCCACACCATTGCTGGCGTCAGGACCTAAACCTGGTGCGTCTACCAATTTCGCCACCCGCGCTTCTCTCATGCCACCCGGATGGCTCGCAGCACGGCCACCCCGGTGAAATAGGTAAACAGCAGATTTTAACCTGCCTGCGGGGGCTCCTCGCGGCGCACGCGAAACCAGGCCGCATACATGGCCGGCAGCGCCAGCAGCGTGAGCACGGTGGCGACGATGAGACCGCCCATGATGGCCACGGCCATCGGGCCCCAGAACACGCTGCGCGACAGCGGAATCATCGCCAACACCGCCGCGGCGGCCGTGAGCACGATGGGCCGCATGCGCCCCACGGTGGCGGTCACGATGGCATCCCAGGCGGGTACACCGGCCGCGCGGTTGAGCTCGATCTGGTCGATCAGGATCACCGAGTTGCGCTGGATCATGCCCATGAGAGCGATCACGCCCAGCAGCGCCACGAAGCCGAAAGGCCGCCCCAGCAGCAGCAGCGCCGCAGCCACGCCCGCGATGCCCAGCGGCCCGGTGAGGAACACCAGCACGGAGCGGCTGAAGCTGTGCAGCTGCAGCATGAGCAGCGTGAACACGATGAACAGCATGACCGGCACCCCGGCCACGATGGAGGCCGAGCCCTTGCTGCTCTCCTCCACCGCGCCGGCCACCTCGATGCGCACGCCCGTGTCGCCCGCCGCGTGCCAGCCGGCCTCCAGTTCGCGCAGGCCGGGCAGCAGCTGCGCGGTGACCGTGGCGCCCTGCAGGCCCTCCACCACGTCGCCCTGCACGGTGATGGCGTAGTTGCGGTTCCAGCGCCACATCACGCCGGGCTCCCAGGTGAAAACCGGCCGGGCGATCTGCGTCAGCGGAATCGAGCGGCCCGAGGCCGTGGGCAGGTAGGCGTTGCCGATGTCGGAGATGGCCTCGCGCTCGTCGGGCGACTGGCGCAGCACGATCTCGATGAGCCGGTCGCCTTCGCGGTACTGCCCCACGGCGGTGCCGCTGAACAGCGTGCGCGCGGCCTGGGCGATGGACTGGCTGGACACGCCCAGCGCGCGGGCCTTCTCCTGGTCCACCTCCAGGCGCACCACTTTCACCGACTCGTTCCAGTTGTCGTTCACGCCGATCATCTGCGTGTTGGCGCGCATCGCCGCCTTGACCTCGTCGGCGCGCAGGCGCAGCGCCGCCGGGTCGCTGCCGACGATGCGGAACTGCACCGGGTATGGCACCGGCGGCCCGTTGGGCAGCAGCTTCACGCGGCTGCGCACCTCGGGGAAGTCCTGGGCCAGCACCTCGGGCAGGCGCAGTCGCAGGGCCTCGCGCTCGCGCAGGCTCTTGGCCAGCACGATGAACTGCGACACGTTGGTCTGCGGGAACACCTGGTCCAGCGGCAGGTAGAAGCGCGGCGTGCCGGAGCCGACCCAGGTGGCCACGCTCTCCACGCCCTCTTCCTGCATCAGACGCTGCTCCAGGCGCCGGGCCACGGCCTCGTTGGCCAGGAAGGACGTGCCTTCGGGGAACCAGATGTCCACCATGACCTCCGGCCGGCTCGAATCGGGAAAGAACTGCTGCTGCACCTTGCCCATGCCCACCAGCCCCAGCGCAAAGATCAGCAGCGTGGCGCCGATGGTCAGCCAGCGGTGCTGCACGCACCAGTCCACCATGGCGCGGAAGCGCGCGTAGAACGGCGTGTCGAACAGCTCGTGCGGCGGCGCCTCGGGGTCGTGCGGCTTCACCTTGAGCAGCAGCGTGCCCAGGTAGGGCACGAAGTACACCGACACGATCCACGACAGCACCAGCGCGATCACCGTCACCGCGAAGATGGCGAAGGTGTATTCGCCCGTCACCGACTTGGCGATGCCGATGGGCAGGAAGCCCGCCGCCGTGATGAGCGTGCCGGTGAGCATGGGCTTGGCCGTCACGTCGTAGGCGAAGGTGGCAGCGCGCACCTTGTCGTAGCCCTCCTCCATCTTGCGCACCATCATCTCGACGGCAATGATGGCATCGTCCACCAGCAGGCCCAGCGCGATGATGAGCGAGCCCAGCGACACCTTGTGCAGCCCGATGCCGAAGTAGTGCATGGCCAGGAAGGTCACGGCCAGCACCAGCGGGATGGTGATGGCCACCACCAGCCCGGGCCGGTAGTCGATGTACCAGCCGAAGCGCCCGCCCTTGTGCAGCCCCAGCGACACGAAGCTCACGCCCAGCACGATGACCACGGCCTCGATGAGCACCTTGACGAACTCGTTCACCGAGCTGGCCACAGCCGCCGGCTGGTCCTGCACCTGCGCCAGCTGCACGCCAGCGGGCAATTGCGCCTGGATCTCCTGCACGGTGGCGCGCAGTGCCTTGCCCAGCGCGATGATGTCGCCGCCCTTGGCCATGGAGATGCCCAGGCCGATGACCTCGTGGCCCTGGAAACGTACTTTCACCGCCGGCGGGTCCACATAGCCGCGCCGTACCTCGGCGATGTCGCCCAGCCGCAGCTGCGCCGCCGACTGAGCGCCGCGGATCGGCATGGCGCGCAGTTCCTCCACGCTGGCGAACTGCCCGCCCACGCGCACCTGCACCACGTCCTGCGGCGACTGGATGGCGCCCGCGCTCTCCACCGCGTTCTGGCTGCCGAGCTGCTGCAGCACGCCGTTGAAATCGAGCCCGAGTTGCGCCAGGCGCTTTTGCGAGACCTCGATCCAGATCTTCTCGTCCTGCACGCCGAACTGCTCGACCTTGGCCACGTCCTTCACGCGCAGCAGGCGCTGGCGCACGTCGTCGGCGAAGTCGCGCAACTCGGCATAGCTGAAGCCCTCGCCGTGCAGCGCGTAGATCACGCCGTACACGTCGCCGAACTCGTCGTTGAAGAACGGCCCCTGGATGTTGCCCGGCAGCTGGTAGCGCATGTCGCCGATCTTCTTGCGCACCGTGTACCAGACATTCGCCACCTCGGCGGGCTTGCTGGAGTCCTTGATCTCGAAGATCACCTGCGATTCGCCCGGCTTGCTGTAGCTGCGGATCTTGTCGGCGTAGGGCACCTCCTGCAGCGTGCGCTCGATCTTGTCGGTCACCTGCTCGGCCACCTGCTGCGCCGTGGCGCCGGGCCAGTAGGTGCGTACGACCATGGCGCGGAAGGTGAAGGGCGGGTCCTCGTCCTGCCCCAGCTGGAAATAGGCGGCGATGCCCAGCACCATCAGCACCACCATCAGGTAGCGCGTGAGCGCGGCGTGCTCCAGCGCCCACTTGGAGAGGTTGAAGCCCCCCTTCGGCTCGATCGACATGGCGGCCCCTCAGCGTGCGGCTGCGGAGGCATTCGCTCCCGCATTGATAGCTGCTTGCGCTTGTCCTGCCTGCGCTTGAGCCGATTTTGACTGGTAAACCGTCACCTTCTGCCCCGGCGCCAGCACGTGCACGCCCGTGGCCACCACGCGCATGCCGGGCGCCAGGCCCGCGGCCACCACGGCCTCGTTGCCGTCGGCCGTGGCGATCTGCACGGGCTGCGAGCGCACAGTGCCGCCGCCCTCGCCCGCGGGCTCGAACACCCACACCGCCGTCTGCCCGCCCTCCTGGCGCAGCGCGCTGGTCGGCAGCTTGATCGCCTGCACACCCTCCCGCGCCAGCGCCTGCGGCGCCACATACACCGTGGCGCCCAGCGGCGGCACGTCGCCGCCCTGCACCGCCACTTTCACCTGGAAGGTGCGCGTCACCGGGTCGGCGCTGGCGGCCACCTCGCGCACCTCGCCCGGCATCTCCGTACCCTGCGACCACGCACGCACCCGCACCGGCTGGCCCGGGCGCAGCTGGCCCACCTTGTCCTCGGGCACCGAGAACACCGCGTCGCGCGGGCCGTCGCGCGCGATGCGCACCACCGGCGTGCCTGCCGCCACCACCTGGCCCGGCTCGGCGTCGATGCCCGTCACCACGCCCGCCGCGTCGGCCGCGAGGCGCGTGTATTCCTCCTGGTTGCCCTGCGCCGCGAGCTGCGCGCGCGCCTGGTCCAGCGTGGCCTGCGCACCCTTCAGCGCGGCCTCGCGCCGGTCCAGCTCCGCGCCGCTGATGAAGTTCTGCGCGCGCAGTTTGGAAAAGCGCTCGAAATCCGCCGCCGCCAGGTCGCGCTGCGTGGCCGCCGCCGCCACCTGCGCACGCGCGGCCTGCGCCGCCAGCGCGTAGTCGCGCGGGTCGAGCTGCGCCAGCACCTGGCCCGCCTGCACGCGCTGGCCCAGCTCTGCCTGGCGCTGCACGATCTTGCCCGCCACGCGAAAGCCCAGGCGCGACTCCACGCGCGCGCGCACCTCGCCCGCGTATTCCAGATGCGTCTGCAGGGGCACCTCGCCCACGGTGACGAGCTTCACCGCGCGCACAGGCTCGGGTGGCGGCGCCGGGCGCGAGCAGCCCGCCAGCAGCAGCGGCAACGCGAGCGCGCCCCAGGACAAAAGACGCCTGCAGGCAGGCCGCGATACGGAAGGTGTGCGCATGGAAGAAACCGTGGAAGTGGCACGAAGGGGGACGGCGCCGCACGCCAGCACCCGTCCCGCATATTACTGACTGACCGGTTAGTAATCTACGAGAGCATTCCCACGCCTGTCAAGCGAATGCCAGGGTGAAGCAGGTGCCATGTCCCTCGGCCACGGGCGAGAGCACCTCCAGGCGCCACGACTGCATGACGCAGACGCGCTGCGCGATCGCCAGCCCCAGGCCCGTCTGGTCCACGCTGGCGGCCGCTTCGCCGCCGCGCTGGTCGGCCCGGCGGTTGCTGAAATACCGCTCGAAGACGCTGCCCAGCTCCGAGGGCTCGATGCCCGGCCCCGTGTCCGTGAAGCGCAGGCCCTCCGCCGTGGACTCCACCACCAGCGTGGCCGGCGCCGCATGCAGGATGGCGTTGCGCATGATGTTGCGCATCACCGTCATCAGCGCGTGGCGGCTCAGCGTGGCCTCGTGCCCGGCCTGCACCGCGTTTACAAAGGCCAGGCCGGCCTTCCCGGCTTCGAGACGCAGGTTCTCGAAGACGTCGTCGACGCACGAGCGCAGGTGCACGCGGGCGTCGTCCTCGAAACGCGCGTGCGCCAGGTTGTAGGTGCTTTCCAGCGACTGGCTGATTTCCTGCACCAGCCCGGCGATGCGCTCCAGCCGCAGGCGCACGCCCTCGGGGTCCTTGACGCTGCCCCTGAGCATCAATTCCGCGTCGCTGCGGATGACGGTGAGCGGCGTGCGGATCTCATGGTGCAGGTTGGCGGAGAACTCGCGCTGGTCCGCGATGGCCGCATCCACCTGGTCCTGCACCCGGTTGAAGACCTCCACCAGCCTGTCGGCCTCGTTGCCCTGCCAGGCCACGGCACTGGCCGAGCTGGGCACCCAGCGCGTCAGCCGCTCCGTCAGCTGGTTGAGCGGCGTGACCAGCCAGCGCGCGACGGAACGGCTGACGAGCAGCGCCAGCAGGGAGCATCCCAGCACGATGGCCACCAGGGCCAGCGCGAAATCCCTCAACTGGTGGCGGATGACGATGGAGTCGTAGAGCACGTAGAGCCGCCCGTCCAGGGCATCCGCCACGGCCACGTGCCAGGTGCTCTCGCCCTGGTCCAGATGGTGCAGCCCCAAGGGCAGGGAGCGCAGCTTGGCCGGCATGCTGTCGGCGGGGTGCCTGTCCGACTCGCCCCAGGCGTACATCGAGGGGCCCATGTCGCGCTCGAACGGTTTCGTCCAGTCGCCGCCGAACCGCGTCACCCGCGCCACCAGACGCCTGGATTCGGTTTCCATGAGCTTGTCGATCATGTTTTCCTGGATGCGGACGTAGGCCAGGTACGCCAGCAGCGCCGACAGGCAGACGGCCAGGCTCACCAGGCAGGTCAGCACGAAGGTGGTGCGCGCGGCGATGGACTTGTTCTTCATCTGTCCGGACTCGCCAACCGCCAGCCGATGTTGTGCACCGTCTCGATGCCGTCGTAGCCGTGGACATTGAGTGCCTTGCGCAGCAGATGGAGCTGGCCGCGCAGGGCCTCCGCCGAGGGCGGCTCACCCTGCCACAGGTAGTCCTCCAGCCGCTGGCGCGACACCACGCGGCCCGCATAGCGCATCAGCAGCTCCAGCACCATGAGGCTCTTGCGCGGCAGCCGGACCTCCCGCCCGTCCACGGTCACGAGCTGCTGCGCCACCACATAGCGCAGCGGACCGTGGCTGAGCACGAAGGCGGTGTCGGACAGCTGCTTGCTGCGGCGCAGCAGCGCCCTGGCACGCATCACCACCTCTTCCAGCGCGAACGGCTTGACCAGGTAATCGTCGGCGCCGCCGGAAAACCCCAGCGACTTGTCCTCCAGCGCGGAGCGGGCCGTCAACACCAGCACCGGCGTCGCCAGCTGCATGGCCTCGCGCATCTGCCGCAGCATCTGGTACCAGGCTCCCGCTGCGGCCGCCAACACGAAGGTCACCGCGCCGCTGCTGGAAACGCCCAAGTCCATCACCGTGATTCCCGAAGAACTCATCAAGGACCGCGGCGCCACGTCGCTGCAGGACGTGCTGCGCACCACGCCCGGCATCACGCTGGGCGCCGGAGAGGGCGGCACGCCCAATGGCGACCGGCCCTTCATCCGCGGCTACGAGGCCAGCACGGACATGTTCGTCGACGGCGTGCGCGACTACGCGCGCGGCTCGCACGAGACGTTCAACCTGGAATCCGTGGAGGTGATCCGCGGCCCCAGCTCCGCCTACACCGGCCGGGGCGGCACGGGCGGCAGCATCAACCTGCAAACCAAGTCGCCCAAGCTCGCCAGGTTCATGGAGGTCAGCGCCGGCTACGGCACCTCCGGGCAGTACCGCACCACGGTGGACGGCAACTACGCCTTCTCCGACACTGGCGCGTTCCGCCTGAACCTGATGAAGATGGGCGGCGAAGTGCCCGGCCGCGACGGCGTGGACGTGGACCGCTGGGGCATCGCCCCCTCCATCGCCTTCGGCCTGGGCACGCCCACACGGGTCAAGCTGTCGTATGCGCACATCGAGAACAACGACATGCCCGACCAGGGCATCCCGTTCAGCAACGCGGCGCACCCAGAGCAGAACCGGCCGCCCCAGGTGAACCGCGACAACTTCTACGGTCGCCACCACACCGACTTCCGCGAGAACACGATGAAGACCGCCACGGCCATCGTGGAGCACGACTTCAGCGCCGACCTGACGCTGCGCAACACGCTGCGCCAGGCCAAATCGCTGAACCACTACCTGCTGTCGCGCCCGACGTTCGACAATTGCGCCCTCCAGCTCGGCACCGGCGCCAACCAGAGGCCCAACCCTGCCGTCGGCACCCCCGCCTGCGATCCGACCCACCCGGACGCCCAGTTCACGCGCGGCAACCGCACCTGGTGGCGCAGCGGCGAGTCGCTGGTCAACCAGACCGACCTGTCCGGCAGGTTCGCCACAGGCAGCGTGAAGCACACCTTCATCGCCGGCCTGGAGTTCAGCAAGGAAAAGATCTTCAACAAGGCCATGGGCGGCGCACCCGCCAGCGAAGTCGATTCCCTGCACAACCCCGACCCCGGCAGGAGCTACGCCTACCACCTCACCTACGGCCCCAAGACAGCCGCCGGCGACATCAAGACGCACTCGCTGTACTTCTTCGACACCATGGAATTCAACGACCGGTGGTCGTTCAACGCCGGCCTGCGCCGCGAATCCTTCAAGGTGGACAACTACACCCTCAGCCGCAAGGACGACTTCTGGAACTACCAGCTCGGCCTGGTCTTCAAGCCGGCGCCCAACGGCAGCATCTACCTGTCCTACGGCACCTCGTCCAATCCGTCCGGGGAGAACCTGGGCCAGGGCGGCGGCGCGGACGGCGTGGGCGGCGCGGCCACGGTGCGCGACCTGGCCCCCGAGAAAAGCCGCAGCTGGGAGCTGGGCACCAAGTGGGACGTGATGGACAACCACGCGCTCTCGCTGACCGCCGCCCTGTTCGAGACCCGGAAGACCGATGCCCGCTCCACCGATCCGACCACGGGCGACGTCACGCTGAACGGCAACAACCGCACGCGCGGCCTGGAGCTGGCCGCCACCGGCGCCATCACGCCCCGGTGGAATCTCTGGGCCGGCGTCTCCTTCCTCGACCCGAAGATCGACACCTACCGCAGCGGCACCAGCGTGTACGACGGCAACCGCATCAAGTTCATCGCCAAGCGAAGCGCCACCCTGTGGACCACCTACAAGGTGCTGCCGCAGCTCACCCTCGGCGGCGGCGCCAGCTACATGGGCATGCGCTACGCCGACGACGCCAACACGCTGCAGTTGCCCAGCCACGTGCGATACGACGCCATGGCCCGCTATGACGTGAACAAGCAGCTGTCGCTGCAGCTCAACGTCAACAACATTTCCGATACGGAAATCTACGACGCATCGCACGTCGGCCTGTTCGCCACCGTCGGCGCCGGCCGCTCGTACATGCTCACGGCCACCTACCGCTTCGAGTAAGGGCCCAGACCGCTGCCTGGCCCCGCCCAGGCAGCGGCGTGCAACACACCCCCATGCCCCCCGATGACACGCCCCTGCAGCGCCTGCGCGCCGCAAGCCTGCGCCCCACCCTCGCCCGCCTGGGCATCCTGGAGCTGCTCGAGGACGGCCCGCCCGGCCTGCGCGACGCCGACACCTTGCTGCGCGACCTGCTGGCGCGCGGCATGCCCCTGAGCCAGGGCACCGTGTACCGCGCGCTCAAGGACCTCGCCGCCCGCGGCCTGCTGCACCATGAATGGCGCAACGGCCGCAGCGGCGGCAAGGCCGTGTACGGGCTGCGCCCGCCTGGCGGCAGCGCGCGCGGCGTGCGCTTCGTGTGCGCGCAATGCGGCTGCACCGTCCTCGGCATCGACGACGCCGCGCTCGACGCGCAGATGCGCCGCCTGGCCCTGCACCACGGCCTGGAGATGGCCGCGCAGCCGGTGACCGTTCCCACCGTCTGCACCCAGTGCGCGCCCGCCAGCCGCCCCCTGCGCAGGCGGCCGCCCGTGCACGGCGCCACGCCGGCCTAAGAACGTGTTTACGATCTTTTCATGGCGCCCGCAAGGCAGCAAAGAGCCGCAATCTAGGCGCGCGCCGCAGGCCATGCTGGCGGCCTGGACAAGGTGCGCAACGACGAGTGCGGCTCTTTGCTGCCTTGCCCGGAGGGTTGCCCCGCCAAGGGGGCATCTGCCGCGTTGCCTGGCCGGCCGCGCAAATGCTCGCCGGGCCACCAGCCCGGCTGCGCTTTGCGCCTAACAGCTGCCCCCTTGGCGGGGCAACGGGCTCCATGAAAAGATCGTAAACACGTTCTAAGGAGCCATCGGGTACATTGCGCCCCGTGCCTTCCTCCCCCGAACCGCTCCACGCCACAGCGGCGCCGGTCACGCACTACGAGAACTTCCCCGTCGCCTCGCTGCTGTGCCCGCCGCACCTGCGCCAGCCCATCGCCGCCCTCTATGCTTTCGCGCGCACGGCGGACGACATCGCCGACGAAGGCGACGCACCCGCCTCCGAACGCCTGGCCGCGCTGGCCGCCTACGGCGCCGACCTGCAGGCCATCGCCGAGGGCCGCGCGCCCTCCCCGCGCTGGGCGGGCGTGTTCCTGCCGCTGCAGCGCGTGCTGCGCAGCCACGCGCTGCCCGTGCCGCTGCTGCACGACCTGCTGAGCGCCTTCGCGCAGGACGTGGAGGCGACCGCGCGCGCCGCCACCTACCCCGACCGCGCCGCGCTGCTCGACTACTGCCGCCGCTCGGCCAACCCCGTGGGGCGCCTGCTGCTGCACCTGTACGGCGTGCAGGGCGAAGCGGCGCTGCGCGAGAGCGACGCGATCTGCTCGGCGCTGCAGCTCATCAACTTCTGGCAGGACCTGAGCGTGGACATTCCGCGCGGGCGCCACTACCTCGCCGACGCCGACTGCGCCGCGCACGGCGTGTCGCGCGCGGATCTGGCTGCGCTGCGGCCCACGCCCGCCACCACGCGGCTGCTGCAGGACAACGCCCGGTGGGCGCGCGCGCTCATGCAGTCCGGCGCGCCGCTGGTGCACCGCCTTCCGGGCCGCGCGGGCTGGGAGCTGCGCCTGGTGGTGCAGGGCGGCCTGCGCATCCTCGACAGGATCGACGCGCTGCAAGGCGGCAACCTGTGCCGGCGCCCCGTGCTGGGCCCGCTGGACTGGCTGCGCATGCTGGCGCGGGCCGTGCGCATGTAGCTCCTCAAACAATAGCTGCTTGCGCTTGCTGCATAAGCGCTGGAGCCGTTTTTCATGCATAACCTGCGCGGGCCCGAGCCGCCTGCGCGCCATGGGACAATCACGCCCCACATGACCCCCGAGCAGTACGTCCAGCAAAAAGCCGCCGCCTCCGGCAGCAGCTTCTATTACGCCTTCCTGTTCCTGCCGCGCGAGCGGCGCGCGGCCATCACGGCTTTCTATGCGTTCTGCCGCGAAGTGGACGACGTGGTCGACGAGGTCAGCGACCCGGGCGTGGCCGCCACCAAGCTCGCCTGGTGGCAGGGCGAGGTGGCCCAGGCCTTCGCGGGCCAGCCCACGCACCCGGTGATGCAGGCGCTGATGCCGCACGCCGCGCTCCATGGCATCGAGGCGCAGCACCTGCAGGCGGTGATCGAGGGCTGCCGCATGGACCTGGAGCAGACGCGCTACCTCGACTTCGCGGGCCTGGCGCGCTACTGCCACCTGGTGGCCGGCGTGGTGGGCGAGGTGGCCGCGCGCATCTTCGGCCAGACCGACGCACGCACCACCGAATACGCGCACAAGCTGGGCCTCGCGTTCCAGCTCACCAACATCATCCGCGACGTGGGCGAGGACGCGATGCGCGGGCGCATCTACCTGCCCATCAGCGAGCTGCAGCAGTTCGACGTGCGCGCGCACGAGATCACCAAGCGCGAGTATTCCGAGCGCTTCACCGCGCTCATGCGCTTTCAGGCCGAACGCGCGCACCGCCTCTACGACGAGGCCATCGCCCTGCTGCAAACCTTGCCCAAAGCCGACCGCCGCGCGCAGAAACCCGGCCTGATGATGGCCAGCATCTACCGCACGCTGCTGCGCGAGATCGAGGCCGACGGCTTCCAGGTGCTGCACCAGCGCACCAGCCTCACGCCGCTGCGCAAGTTCTGGCTGGCGTGGAAGGTGCAGGCCCTGGGCATCCTGTGAAGACCGCCATCATCGGCGCGGGCTGGGGCGGCATGGCCGCCGCCGTGCGCGCGGCGCAGGCGGGCCACGGCGTGACCGTGTTCGAGGCCAGCCGCACGCCGGGCGGGCGCGCGCGCGCCGTGCCGGCACAGCTGGCCGACGGCCGCTCCGCCACCCTGGACAACGGCCAGCACATCCTCATCGGCGCCTACGCCGAATGCCTGCGGCTGATGCGCGAGGTGGGCGCCGACCCCGATGCCGCGCTGCTGCGCCTGCCGCTGGCGCTCATGTTCCCCGACGGCACCGGGCTGGCCCTGCCCGATGCGCCGCCGCCGTGGGACGCGCTGGCCGGCATCGCCACCGCGCGCGGCTGGAGCGTGGGCGAGCGCCTGGCGCTGCTCGCGCGCGCGGCACGCTGGCGGCTGGCGGGATTCCGCTGCGCACCAGCCGCCAGCGTGGCCGATCTGTGCGCAGGCCTGCCAGACCGGCTGGTTCACGAGTTCATCGCGCCGCTGTGCGTATCGGCGCTGAACACGCCCGCGCACGAAGCCTGCGGCCAGACTTTTCTGCGCGTGCTGCAGGACAGCCTGTTCAGCGGGCGCGGCGGCTCCAATTTGCTGCTGCCGCGCGCCGACCTGGGCGCGCTGCTGCCCGAGCCCGCCGCGCGCTGGCTGCAGGCGCGCGGCCACGCGGTGCACCTGGGCCGGCGCGTGCAGGCCGTTGCACACAACGGCGGCTGGCGCGTGGACGGCGAACCGTTCGACGCGGTGATCCTCGCCACCGGCAGCGCCGAGGCCGCGCGCCTCGCGGCCGGCACCGGCCTGCCCGCGGCGCACGCATGGGCCGCCACCGCCGCGGCGCTGCGCTTTGGCGCCATCGCCACCGTGTATGCCGAGCACATAGGCGCGCAGGACCCGCTGCTGCCGCATCCCATGCTCGCGCTGCGCAGCCGTTCGGGGCGGCCGGCGCAGTTCGTGTTCGACCGCGCGCATCTCGGCGGCCCGGCCGGCGTGCTGGCCTTCGTGGTCAGCGCCTTCGAGGGCGAGCGCGGCGCGCTGGAACCGCAGGTGCTTGCCCAGGCGGCCGAAGACCTGGGCCTGCACGGCCTGCGGGTGGTGCAGACGGTGGTGGAAAAGCGCGCCACCTTCGCCTGCACGCCCGGCCTGCAGCGCCCGCCGCGCCGCATCGCGCCAGGCCTGCAGGCCTGCGGCGACTACGTGGCCGGGCCCTACCCCGCGACGCTGGAGGGGGCGGTGCTGCACGGCGCGGCGGCCGCGCAGGACTTGAATGAAATCGGCCTCTAGCGCTTATTCAGAAAGCGCAAGCAGCTATCTTTTCAAGAGCGAAGGAGGCGGCAGTGGTTGCGCCTCGCCACGCTGCAGCACGTCGGCGAGCTTGAGCACTTCCATGCCCGTGTTGCCCCAGAAGCGCTCCAGCGCCTCGGCGCGCTCCACCAGCAGGCGCTGCACCAGCGGCTCCATGTGCGTGGTGGCGGGGTCGGCCAGCAGCACGTAGCGCGCGTCGGCCGAGCCGGGTGCGCCGGCGGCCGTCTCGTTGACCTGCACCACCCAGCCCAGGCCGGTGAAGGCGTCCAGCACGGGCTCGAGCTGCAGCACGTCCACGCGCAGCCGCTGCGCGAGCTGCACCGCGGTGAGGCCGTGGGCCGGCACGCCGCGCGCCGCGTGCAGTTGCTGCAGCGCCTCCACGGCCAGCAGGAAGGTCCAGCCCTGCCCGCCCGCAGGCCGCGCCACACCGGCCAGCAGGCTGGGCAGGTAGGCGGCCACCACCGCGCCCAGCAGCACGATCACCCAGGCCACGTAGACCCACAGCAACAGGATGGGCAACGTGGCGAAGGTGCCGTAGAGCACCGAATAGGTGGGCACCGAGGCCAGGTACAGCGCGAGCAGCTTCTTGGCCAGCTCCATGCCCACCGAGACGAACAGCCCGCCCGCCCAGGCGTGGCGCCATTGCACCTGCGTGTTGGGCACGTAGCGGTAGAGCGCTGCCATGCCCGCGGCCAGCACGGTGAACTCGATCGTGTCGAACAGGAAGCGCGCGCCGCCGGGCAGCGTCTCGCCCAGGCCGCGCGACACCGCCCCTGCCACCGACGTGGTCAGCGCCAGGCTCGCCCCCAGAATCAGCGGCCCGAGCGTGAGCGTGGCCCAGTAGATCAGCACGCGCTGGCCCAGCGGGCGCAGGCAGCGCACGCGCCAGATGGTGTTGAGCGTGCGGTCGATGGTCAGGATCAGCGCCAGCGCCGTCACCATCAGGATGGAAAAGCCGGCCACGCCCAGCCCGCTGGCCTTGGCGGCGAACTGCGTCAGGTAGCCCAGCACGGGGCGCGAGATGCTGTCGGGCACCAGGCTGTCGACCAGCCAGCGCTGCAACACCCTCTGCATCTGCCCGAAGATGGGGAACGCAGTGAACACGGCCAGCGCCACGGTCACGAAGGGCACCAGCGCCAGCAGCGTGGTGAAGGTGAGGCTGCTGGCCGTCAGGCCCAGGCGGTCCTCGCGGTAGCGCTCGCGCAGCGTCTGCGCGGTGGTGCGCCAGGGGAAATGCGACAACTCCACCAGCCACACTTCGAGGCGGCGCGCGGCGGGCAGTAGGGACAAAGGCATGGCCGATATGATGCCAGCCCCATGCAACCGCAAACTCCCTCCCCCGCGCCCGACGTGGCGGCCACGCGCTGGCTGGCCGTGGGCAGCCTGCTGGGCCTGATCGTGCTGTGCGTGGCCTGGGAGCTATGGCTCGCGCCCCTGCGTCCCGGCGGCTCGTGGCTGGCGCTGAAGGCGCTGCCCCTGGCCGTGCCCCTGGCGGGCCTGCTCAAGCGGCGCATGTACACCTACCGCTGGGTGAGCCTGATGGTATGGCTGTACTTCACCGAGGGCGTGGTGCGCGCCTGGAGCGACCCCGCGCCCGGCCGCTGGCTGGCCGCCGCCGAGATCGCGCTGTGCCTGCTGCTGTTCACCGCCTGCGCGCTGCACGTGCGCCTGCGCCTGCGGGCAAGCCGTGTCACTCCCCGGCGCTCTCCAGAGTGATGCCCGGGTAGCGCCCAACGCCGCGGGCCTTGCGCCGCAGCGCTTCCAGCACCAGACCGGCTGCGGGCGACAGTGAGCGACGCGCCCGCTGCATCACCATAATGCGGCGCACGATGCGCGGCTGGGCCAGGGGCGAGAAACGCAGATCGCGCAGCAACGGGTGGCGCGCCGTCAGCGCGGGCACGATGGAAATACCCAGCCCCAGCCGGATCGCTTCACACAGCAGCAAGGTGTTGGACACGCGCAGCGCGGGCCGCACCACGCTGGCGGGCATGCCGTCGGCATGTTCCAGCAGTTGGCTGATGGCGGTATCCACGGTCAAACCGACGAAGGCGCGCTCGGCAAGTTGACTGGCGCACAAATGCGGCTCGGCCAGCAGGGCATCGCCAGGGCGGGCCAGCAGGCCCATGCAGTCGCTCAGGAGCGGCTCACCTTCCAGCCCGTCGCCAGACGCCGCACGCCACGCTCCCACGCCAAAGTCCACCAGCCCCTTGCGCACACGATCGGCAATGCCCTGCGCACCATCCTCGTGCAGTTCCACCTGAATGCCAGGGTGGCGCCGCCGCAGCGCCGGCAGGCAAGGCAGCACCACGCCCGCAAGCACCGATGGCGCGGCGGCAATGCGCACCAGCCCGCCGCGTAGCGCGCCCAGGTCATCCATGCGGCGCACGCCCCGCTCCAGCACTTCCAGAGCCATGCGCACGTCCTGCAGAAAGGAGACCCCCGCGTCGGTCAAGCCCACGGTGCGGGTGGTTCGGTCGAACAGGCGCACGCCTACGGCTTCTTCCAGCATCCGAATCGACTCCGACAGAGCCGACTGCGTGATGTGCAACTGCTGCGCCGCTGCCGCGAACGCTCCGCAGTGCGCCACGGCATCGAAGGCACGGAGCTGGCGAAGACTGAGACTATTCGGAAAAACTGGCATAACTATCCGAATTATTGAAATTGTTCAAATTCTAGCCATCGCCTACGCTGCACGCCTTCCATGTCCAACAAGGAAAAGATCCATGCCCATCTTCCGAATCGTCCTGGCCCTGGCCTGTGCCCTGTGCGGCGTGCATGCTCCCGCCGCCGGCTACCCTGGCGGCAAACCGATCCGCATCATCGTGCCCACCGGCGCCGGTAGCAGCACCGACGTGCTGGCACGCGAGTTGGCCCAACGCCTGGCCGAGCGCATCAAGAACCCCGTGGTGGTGGAGAACCGCACCGGTGCGGGCGGCGGCATCGGCGCCCAAGCCGTCGCCAGCGCCCCAGCCGACGGCCACACGCTGCTGATGGGCACGATTGGCGTGCTGGCAATCAACGAACATCTGTATGCCCGCATTCCCTACGACGTGGAGCGGCAGTTCGTACCCGTGGTGGAAGTGGCCCGTGTGCCCAACCTGTTGCTGGTCAACCCCAGCCTGCCCGTCAGAACGCTGCCCGAGTTGATCGCCTATGCCCAAACGAACGCAGGCCGCCTGAATTTCGGCTCGTCGGGGAACGGCACGTCCCCGCATCTGGCCGGTGAAATGCTCAAGCACCGCGCAGGCATCACCGCCACCCACGTGCCCTACCGTGGCGGCCCGGAGGCCATCACCGACCTGCTGGCAGGCAATCTGCAATTCATGTTCTATCACGTGACCGGCGCGCTGCCCTATCTGAAAGACGGGCGGCTGCGCGCCATCGCGCTGGCCTCGCCGCAGCGCGACCCGCTGCTGCCCGGCCTGCCCACCTTCGCCGATGCGGGCATGGCGGACTTCGACGTGACCGCCTGGGTGGGCCTGATGGCTCCGCGCGGCACACCTGCGCAGGCCATCCGGCGACTGAATAGCGAAAGCAGCGCGCTGCTGGCTCAACCCGAGGTGCGCCAGCGCTACCGCGAGTTGGGGGCCGATGCGGCGGGCGGAACGCCCGAGGCGTTTGGCTCGCACATCAGAGCCGAATCAGCCAAGTGGGGCGCGTTGATCCGCCAGGCCGGCATCCGACTGGATTGAGCACATGGCCGTCATTGATCACCCCTGCGTCACTTCACGCGATGGCACCGCCATCGGCTACCGACAAGAAGGCAGCGGCCCTGCCGTACTGCTGCTGCATGGCATTCAGCGCACTGGGCAGGTCTGGGCCGGTGCGGCAGCACACCTGGCCGCACGCCATACGGTGCTGCGACCAGACCTGCGCGGCCGCGGCTTGTCGGGCGCGCCAGTTCGCCCCGAAGACTATCAACTTGAGCGCCTAGCCGACGACCTGGAAGCCGTCGTACTCGCCGCAGCCCAGCCGCTGGACATTGTGGCCTGGAGCATGGGTGTCTCTGTCGCACTGGCCTTCACCCGCAGGCCGGCCGCACAGTGCGTGCGGCGCTGGGTGCTGGTTTCCGGCTCGCCTTCGTCCGCAGGGACGGCCGGCTGGTTCCGCGGGCCATCGCTGGCCGAGGCCGAACAGGAAGCCATCGCCCGGGCCCAGGCCAAGGGCATGCAGGACACGGCATCGCCCTTCGCCGTGGCGGCGGCGTGGCTGGGCGCCAAACCCTATGACTTTCTTGAGGATCTCCCGCCTCTATCCGGCCCATTGCTCATCATCCACGGTGATGCCGACCCTGAATGCCCCCTGGAGGCTGCAGCGGCACTGGCCAGGCGCATTCCCGGAGCACGGCTGAAGGTGCTTGCCGGCGTGGGCCACAACCCCATGCAGGATGCGCCCGCCACTGTCTATAAACTGTTAGATGAATTTCTCGCACCGGCCTAAATACACATGCAACACACCCTCGTCGAACAACTACGCTCCATCGTCGGCGCTGCCCACGTATTGAGCGAGGGCGACCTCACCGCCTGGGAACAGGACTGGCGCAAGCGCGTCATGGGCAAGGCCCTGGCCGTGGTGCGCCCCGGCTCCACGGCCGAAGTGGCCGCCGTGGTGCGCGCCTGCGCGCTGGCCGGGGCCTCGATCGTGCCGCAGGGCGGCAACACCGGCCTGTCGGTCGGCAGCACGCCTGATGAGACAGGCACGCAGGTGGTGCTGTCCACCACGCGCCTGAACCGCGTACGCACCATCGACCGCGACAACCTCACCATGACGGTGGAGGCCGGCTGCATCCTGCAGAGCCTGCAGGAGACGGCCGAGAAGGAGGGCCTGCTGTTCCCCCTCTCGCTCGCAGCCGAGGGCAGTTGCACCATCGGCGGCAACCTGGGCACCAACGCCGGCGGCACGCAGGTGGTGCGCTACGGCAACACGCGCGAGCTGTGCCTGGGCCTGGAGGTGGTCACGCCGCAGGGCGAGGTGTGGGAGGGGCTGTCGGGCCTGCGTAAGGACAACACGGGCTACGACCTGCGTGACCTGTTCATCGGCAGCGAAGGCACGCTGGGCATCATCACCGCCGCCACCATGAAGCTCTTTCCCCAGCCAGCGGCGCAGCTCACGGCCTGGGCCGCCGTGCCGTCCATGGAGGCGGCCGTGCGCCTGCTGGGCCTGGCGCACCGGTACCTGGGCGCGGGCCTCACGGGCTTCGAGGTGATGGGGCAATTCGCGCTGTCGCTGGTCACCAAGCACATGCCGCAGCTGCGCGTGCCCTTCGCCGGCCTCGAGGGCGCGCCGCCCTACTACGTGCTGCTGGAAAACAGCGACAGCGAGTCCGAAGAGCACGCGCGCCAGCGCTTCGAGACGCTGCTGGAGCTGGCCTTCGAGGACGGCTGCGTGCTCGACGCCGTGGTGGCCGAGAGCCTGTCGCAGGCCCACGAGCTGTGGCACATCCGCGAGAACATCCCCCTGGCCCAGGCCGAGGAGGGGCTGAATATCAAGCACGACATCTCCGTGGCCGCGTCGCGCATCCCCGCCTTCGTGGAGCACACCGACGCGCTCCTGCAGCGCGAGATCCCCGGCGTGCGCCTGGTCAACTTCGGCCACCTGGGCGACGGCAATCTGCACTACAACGTACAGGCGCCCGAGGACGGCGACGCGCGGGCCTTCCTGGACACCCAGGAAGCGCGCGTCAACGAACTGGTGTACGACGCCGTGGCGCAGTTCGGCGGATCGTTCTCGGCCGAGCACGGCGTGGGCACGCTCAAGGCCGACAAGCTGGCGCAGTACAAGTCGCCTGTGGCGCTGTCGATGATGCGCGCCATCAAGCGCGCGCTGGACCCGCAGGGCCTCATGAACCCGGGCTGCATGCTCCCATAACCATAGCTGCCAGCGCTTTCTCTGCAAGCGCCGGAGCCATTTTCGATGCACGACATGACGCAACGCCCCATCCGCACCCAGTACGAAGACTTCATGCGCCACGTGTACGAGCACGGCTGCCCGAAGGGCGACCGCACCGGCACCGGCACGCGCAGCGTGTTCGGCCACCAGATGCGCTTCGACCTGCGCGAGGGCTTCCCGCTGGTCACCACGAAGAAGGTGCACCTGAAGTCCATCATCCTGGAACTGCTGTGGTTCCTGCAGGGCAGCGGCAACGCGCGCTGGCTGCAGGAGCGCGGCGTGACCATCTGGGACGAATGGGCCGGGCCCGACGGCGACCTGGGCCCCGTCTACGGCGTGCAGTGGCGCAGCTGGCCGACCCCCGAGGGCGGGCACATCGACCAGATTGCGCGGGTGGTCGAGCAGCTCAAGGCCAACCCCGACAGCCGCCGCATCATCGTGAGTGCGTGGAACGTGGCGGCGCTGGACCAGATGGCCCTCATGCCCTGCCACGCGTTCTTCCAGTTCTACGTGGCCGAGGGGCGGCTCTCCTGCCAGCTCTACCAGCGCAGCGCCGACATCTTCCTGGGCGTGCCCTTCAACATCGCCAGCTATGCCCTGCTCACCCACATGCTCGCGCAGCAGTGCGACCTGGAGGTGGGCGACTTCATCTGGACCGGCGGCGACTGCCACATCTACAGCAACCACTTCGACCAGGTGCGCACGCAGCTCGCGCGCGCGCCCTACCCCTATCCCACGCTGCACATCAAGCGCCGTCCGCCCAGCATCTTCGACTACGCCTACGAAGACTTCGAGGTGCTGGAATACGAACACCATCCGGCGATCAAGGCGCCGGTGGCCGTGTAGCCGCACACGCCATGACGCCCGGGACCGCCGTGCTGATGGCCCGCTACAACCGCTGGATGAACCAGCGGATGTACGACGCCGCGCGCACGCTGCCGCCGCGGGAGGCCATGCGCGACCGGGGCGCCTTCTTCGGCTCGGTCTTCCACACCCTGAACCACATCGCGGCCGGGGACACGATCTGGCTGCACCGCTTCGCCCAGCATCCCGAGGCCGGAGCGCTACGCGAGGCGCTGGCGCGCTTTCCCGCGCCCACCTCGCTGCGGCAGGAGATGGCCCCGGCCCTGGACGGCCTGCAGGCCTACCGCGCGGCGCTGGACGAGGTCATCGTCCGGTGGGCCCATGCCCTCACGCCGGAGCAGCTCGCCGCACCGCTCACCTACCGCAACATGGCGGGCCAGGCGCACTCCAAGCCCCTGGGCGCGCTGGTGCAGCACTTCTTCAACCACCAGACCCACCACCGCGGCCAGGCGAGCACGCTGCTGTTCCAGGCCGGGGTGGATGTCGGGGTCACGGACCTGCTGGCCGTCATCCCCGACGCAACCTAGGCCACCGATGGAACTCGCCCTCATCTACGCCCGCGCCGCCAACGGCGTGATCGGCGCCAACGGCACCATGCCCTGGCACCTGCCGGAAGACCTGGCGCACTTCAAGGCGCTCACCCAGGGCCACCCGGTCATCATGGGGCGCAAGACCTGGGACTCGCTGCCCGCGCGCTTGCGGCCGCTGCCGGGACGCACGAACATCGTCGTCACGCGCCAGGCCGATTGGCATGCGGACGGAGCGCAGCGCGCAGCCAGCCTGCATGACGCGCTCTCGCTGGCGGAGCAGTCCGGCGCAGCCACCGCCTGGATCATGGGCGGCGCGCAGATCTACGCGCAGGCCCTGCCGCTGGCCGCGCGCGTGGAGGTCACCGAGATCGGCCGCGACTACGAGGGCGACGCCCACGCCCCGGTGCTCGGCCCCGAATGGGTGGAGACGGCGCGCAGCCGCCACGTGGGCGCGGGCGGCCTGCCCTACTGCTTTGCCACCTTCGCGCGCCGCGCCTGAAGAAGCTATCAATTGCGTAGCTGCCTGCGCTTGCTCCATAAGCGCTAGCGGCCAATTTCACTAGAATTCTCCCCATGGACGCCAATACCAACCTCCGAGAAAGCCGCCTGGCCGACGCCTGGGCCGAGCTGCACAACTTCGCCGTCGCCGGCAACCCGCTGCACGCCGACGCCTACCGCCTGGCCTTCGCCGACCCCGAATTCATGCTGCGCCGCGAGACGCGCGGCATCCGCTTCCAGCTGGAGCTGCTCAAGCCCGACCTGGGCCAGACGGCGCAGGGCATCGAGAACACCGTCGTGGTGTACGGCAGCGCGCGCTTCGTGGCACCCGAGGACGCCCGGCAGCAGCTGGCCGACGCGCAGGCCAGCGGCGACGCCGAGCGCATCGCGCGCGCAGAGCGCGCCGTGAAGAACGCGCACTACTACGCGCAGGCCTGCACGTTCGCGCGCCTGGTGGCCGAGTACAGCGAGAGCCGCCCTCTGCCTGAGCGCATGTACATCTGCACCGGCGGCGGCCCCGGCATCATGGAAGCGGCCAACCGCGGCGCGCACGAGGCCGGTGCGCTGAACGTGGGCCTGAACATCACGCTGCCGCACGAGCAGAGCGGCAACCGCTACATCTCGCCATCGCTGTGCTACAAGTTCCACTACTTCGCGCTGCGCAAGATGCACTTCATGATGCGCGCCAAGGCCCTGGTGGTGTTCCCCGGCGGCTTCGGCACGCTGGACGAGCTGTTCGAAGTGCTCACCCTGGTGCAGACGGGCAAGGCCAAGCCGGTGCCCATCGTGCTCTTCGGCACGGCCTTCTGGAAGCGCCTCATCAACTTCGAGGCGCTGGTGGAGGAAGGCACGGTCTCGCCCGAGAACCTTAAGCTCTTCCACTACACCGACAACCCGGCAGAAGCCTGGTCGCTGATCCGCACCTTCTACGAGCTGTGATGCGCAAGGGGCGGCGCATCCTGCAGCCGCCGCGCGACCCGTGAGCCCGCTCCCACGGCGGCGCCAACGATCCAGAACAGGCCGCTCACCCCGATCAGCACGCCGGCCGTGCCGAACAGCATGGGCATGGCGACGCTGGAGGCGTTGATGGTCATCAGCCGCAGGCCCAGCGCCTCGCCGTGGCGCTGCGGCGGCGTGAGCTGGTGCAGCATGCTCATGACCATGGGCTGCACCGAGCCCAGCGCGAAGCCCAGCAGCACCGAGCACGCGCCCAGCAGCAGCGCCGTGGGCATGAGCGGGTAGACGGCGAACAGCAGCGCCGCCGCCACCATGGCCCAGGCCACCACGGTGGACTCGCGCAGGCGCTCGGCCACCAGCGGGATCAGCACGCGGATCACCGCGGCGGCCACGGCGAACGCGCCCAGGATGGTGCCGATCACCGAGGCGGGCAGCCCGCGCTCGTGCCCGAGCAGCGGCACGACGAAGGTGTGCACGTCCCAGCACGAGGACAGCAGCCAGTTGACGATGAGCAGGCGGCGAAAGCCCGGCTCGGCCAGCAAATCCCACGCGCGCGGGCGCGGGCCGCCGGCGGCGATCACGCTGGGCATGTCCTGCACGGCGCGCACCCAGAACCAGGTGGCCAGCGGCAGCACGGCCATGAAGAGGAACGCGGCGCGGTAGCCCGCGTCGCTGCCCGCGGGCATGCCCCACAACGCGCCTCCATGGTCGATGAGCATGCCGGCGCAGAACGGCCCGAGGAAGTTGGACACCGCCGGCCCGATGGCCAGCCAGCTGAACACCTGGCGCAGCTGCGTGGCGTCGTGCGCGGCGCGGCCCACGTGGCGCTGCAGCGCGATGGTGGCCACGCCCGTGGCGCCGCCCGTGAGCAGCGCCGCCGCGCACAGCACCGCGAAGGTGGGCCACACCAGCGCCGCGCCCGCGCCCACGCAGGCCGCCACCACCGCGTGGCGCACCGGGCGCTTGAGGCCGTGCCGGTCGGCATAGCGCCCCGCCGGCAGCGCCAGGAACACCTGGGTGAGCGCGAACAGCGCCAGCAGCACGCCCACGGCCGCCGCGCTGTAGCCCTCGCGCAGCGCCAGCAGCGGCGCGGCCATGCGCATTCCGGCCATGGTGGCGTGGATGCAGACCTGGGCCGCGATCAGGCGGGCGAGCGTCCAGCCCACGTCAATCGCCTTCGTCTTCCAACAGCAGGCCGGACTGGGGCGGCGGCGGCTCCTGCTCCTGCGGCGCCGGCAGCTCCTGCACGCCGCGCAGGCGGCGCTGGATGGCGCGCGTGCGCACGTCCACCTGCTCGAACTTCTTGGCCGCCGCGTCGATGGACTTGCGCGTGGCCTCCACCACGTCGCCGAACTTGGCGAACTCGGTCTTCACCTGGCCCAGCACGCTCCAGACCTCGGAGGAGCGCTTCTCGATCGCCAGCGTCTTGAAGCCCATCTGCAGGCTGCTGAGCATGGCCGCGAGATTGGCCGGCCCGGTGATCATCACGCGGCAGTCGTTCTGCACGGCCTCCACCAGGCCGGGGCGGCGCATGACCTCGGCGAACAGGCCCTCGGTGGGCAGGTAGAGCACGGCGAAGTCGGTGGTGTACGGCGGGGCCACGTACTTGGCGAAGATCTTCTTCGCCTCGAACTTGATCGAGGCCTCGAACGCATTGCCGGCCGCCTGCATGGCGCCCTTGTCGGCCGCCTCCTGCGCGTCCAGCAGGCGCTGGTAGTGCTCCACGGGGTACTTGGAGTCGATGGGCAGCCACACGGGCTGCTCGTCGCTCTTGCCCGGCAGGCGGATGGCGAACTCCACCAGCTCGTCGCTGCCGGGCTGGGTCTTGACGTTGCGCGCGAACTGCTCGGGCGTGAGCACGTTGTCGATGATGGCGCCCAGCTGCATCTCGCCCCAGGTGCCGCGCGTCTTCACGTTGGTCATCACGCGCTTGAGGTCGCCCACGCTGCCGGCCAGGGTCTGCATCTCGCCCAGGCCCTTGTGCACCTGCTCCAGCCGGTCGCTGACGAGCTTGAAGGATTCGCCCAGGCGCTGCTCCAGCGTGGCGTGGAGCTTTTCATCGACCGTGCGGCGCATCTCCTCCAGCTTGGCGGCGTTGTCCTGCTGGATGGCGGCCAGGCGCTCGTTGAGCGCGCCGCGCAGCGCCTGCGCGTCCTGCTGCTGGCTGGCGACGAGGCCGGTGAGCTGGCGGGTGTTGGCGTCGAGCTGGTCCTTGAGCGCGGCCGACATGGCGGCGAGCTGGCCGTGCAGGTCGCCCTTGAGCGAATCGAGCGTGCCGCGCGTGGCGGCGGTGAGGGCCTCGAAGCGCTCCTGGATGCGCTGGCCGAAGAGCTGCGTGCTGTCGGCCATGGCGTCGCGCGACTTCAGGCTGTCGGCGGTGAGCGCCTGCGCCGTCTGCGTGAGGTCGGCGCGGAAGGCCGCCAGCAGCTCGGACTGCTCGCGCCGCGCCTCGGCCGCGTCCACGCGCGCCTGCGCCAGGTGCTGCTCCAGCCGCGCCTGCAGGGCCGAGAACGCCGCCTGCAGCTCGCCCCGGCTGGTGCGCGACTCCTGCGCGGACTGCGCCAGACGTTCGTCCAGCGTGGCCTGCGTGGCCTGGGTGAAGCCGCGCAGCTGCTGGCCCATGCCGTCGAGCGCACCGTCGTTCTTGGCCACGGCCAGCTGCGTGGCCTGCACTGCCGCTTCCAGCGCCTGCAGGCGTTGCGGCCACTCGGGCGGCAGCTCCACGCGCGGGCGGCGCAGCAGCAGCACGATGAGCAGCACCGCGATCAGCACCAGCAGGGCCAGCGCGGCGTAGATCTCCAGGGTCATTCGGTCACTATCTTTTCAGTAGCTGCCAGCGCTTTCTGCACAAGCGCTGGAGGCGTATTTCACTCAAACCTTGGCCGGCGTGTTCACGGGCGTGAGCGGCGCGCCCTTCTCGAAGAAGGCGATCAGGTTGTCGGCCGCGAGGTTGGCCATGGCCAGGCGCGTGGGCACGGTGGCGCTGGCGATGTGGGGCGTGAGCACCACGTTGGGCACCTCCAGCAGGCCGGGGTACACGCTGGGCTCGCCCTCGAACACGTCCAGGCCCGCTGCGGCGATGCGCTTGTCCTTGAGCGCCGCAGCCAGCGCCGCGTCGTCGACGATGCCGCCGCGCGCGATGTTGATGAGCGTGGCCGTGGGCTTCATGCGCGCGATCTCGGCCGCGCCGATGGCGTGGTGCGACGCGGCCGAGTAAGGCAGCACCAGCACGAGGTGGTCGGCCTGCGCGAGCAGCTCGTCCTTGCCCACGTAGCGCGCCTTGCACTCCTGCTCCAGCTCGGGCGAGAGGCGCGAACGGTTGTGGTAGATCACGTTCATGCCGAAGCCGTGCGCGCCGCGCCTGGCGATGCCCTGGCCGATGCGGCCCATGCCCAGGATGCCCAGCGTGCTGCCGTGCACCTCGCCGCCCGCGAACATGTCGTAGCTCCAGCGCGTCCACTGGCCGGCACGCAGGTAGTGCTCGCTCTCGGTCATGCGGCGAGCCGTGGCCATGAGCAGCGCGAAGCCGAAGTCGGCCGTGGTCTCGGTCAGCACGTCGGGCGTGTTGGTGCCCTGCACGCCGGCGGCGGTCATGGCCTCCACGTCGAAGTTGTTGTAGCCCACGGCCATGTTGGCGACGATCTTGAGAAGCGGAGCGGCGGCCAGCACGGCCTGGTCGATGCGGTGGCTGCCGGTGGTGAAGGCGCCGTCCTTGTCGGCCAGGCGCCGGGCCAGTTCCTCCTGCGACCACAGGTCGTCCTGCGGGTTGGTCTCCAGCTCGAAGTGCTGCGCCAGGCGGTCGATCACTTCGGGGAACACGTTGCGCGTGACGAGGATGCGGGGCTTGGACATGGAGGTCTCCTGGTTAGAGCGTGTTTGCGATGTTAGAAAAAGAGGAAGGTCATGGCGACGAACAGCGGCACCAGCACAGCGCCCGACCACAGCATGTAGCCGAAGAAGCTGGGCATCTTCACGCCGCGGTCTTCGGCGATGGCCTTGACCATGAGGTTGGGCGCGTTGCCGATGTAGGTGTTGGCGCCCATGAACACGGCGCCGGCCGAGATCGCCGCCAGCGTGGCCGCGTGCGTGGTCATGAGCGTGGCCGGGTCGCCCCCGGCGGTGTTGAAGAACACCAGGTAGGTGGGCGCGTTGTCCAGAAAGGACGACAGCGCGCCGGTGGCCCAGAAATACATGGCCGGATCGGGCGAGCCGTCGGCATGCGTGACCGCAGAGACGATTGCGCCGAAGGGGCCGTTCACGCCTGCCTTGAGCATGGCGATCACGGGGATGATGGTCAGGAAGATGCCCGCGAACAGCTTGGCCACTTCCTGCATGGGCCCCCAGTTGAACTGGTTGTCCTCGTGCACCTGGCGCGGCGTGAGGGCGAGCGAAGCCAATGTAACCGCGATCAAGCCCACGTCGCGCACCAGGCCGGGCAGGCCCACGGGCGTGCCGGCGATGGACCATTCCACGGGCGACTTCCACAGGCCGCTCATCAGCACCAGCGCCACCACGGCCAGCAGCAGCGCGAAATTCACCTTGCCATCGAAGCCCAGGGCCTGGGGCGCCGTGTCGGGCGTGGGATCGCTGCGGCCCACCTCCCCCGCCTGCCGGTAGAACCAGGTGTCGAGCACGAAGAACAGCGCCAGCAGCACGCCGACCAGGAACAGCGTGTCGGGCAGGATGTAGCGCGCCGTCCAGAAGAAATCCACGCCCTTGAGGAAGCCCAGGAACAGCGGCGGATCGCCCAGCGGAGTGAGCGAGCCGCCGGCATTGGAGACGATGAAGATGAAGAACACCACCACGTGCGCCACGTGCTTGCGGTTGTCGTTGGCGCGGATCAGCGGGCGGATGAGCAGCATCGAAGCACCCGTCGTGCCCATGAAGCTCGCCAGCACCGCGCCGATGGCGAGGATGCCGGTGTTCAGCAAAGGGCTGCCGTGCAGGTTGCCGCGGATGTAGATGCCGCCCGCCACGGTGAACAGCGCCGTGAGCAGGATCACGAAGGGGATGTATTCGGCCACCAGCGCATGCGCCAGGCCCGCGCCGGCCGCGCCCGGCCCGAACACAGCGGCGAACGGCAGCAGGAAGGCCAGCGCCCAGGCCGCCGCCACCTTGCCGAAATGGTGGTGCCAGAACACCGGCGCCAGCAGCGGCATCAGCGCGATGGACAGCAGGATGCCGGCGAAGGGCACGCCCCACAGTACGGAGAGCTGGCTGCCGTCGATGTCGGCGGCCAGGGCCAGGGCGGGCGCCATGCCGGCCAGTGCGAGCAGCGGGGTACGGAGTGTCTTCATATTCTTCGAAAAAAAGCTTGCAGCGCCCGCACAGCAAGCGCGGGTAGCTATGAAAACAATAGCCTCAGGCGGGTGTGGGAATGTCGAACACCTGGCGCAGGTAGGCCAGGTATTTCTCGTCGTCGCACATGTTCTTGCCAGGGGCGTCGGAGAGCTTGGCCACGGGTTGGCCGTTGCAGCGCGTCATCTTGACGACGATCTGCAGCGGCTCGTAGCCCAGGTCGTTGGTCAGGTTGGTGCCGATGCCGAAGGCGAGCTGGCAGCGGCCGTGGAACTGGCGGTGCAGCTCCACGATGCGCGGCACGGTGAGCGCGTCGCTGAAGATCAGCGTCTTGGTCAGCGGGTCGACGCGGTTGTTGCGGTAGTGCTCCAGCAGACGCTCGCCCCAGGCGAAGGGGTCGCCGCTGTCGTGGCGCGCGCCGTCGAACAGCTTGCAGAAGTACAGGTCGAAATCGCGCAGGAAGGCGCTCATGCCGTATACGTCCGACAGCGCGATCCCCAAGTCGCCGCGGTATTCCTTGGCCCACATCTCGAAGCCGAAGACCTGGCTGTCGCGCAGGCGCGGGCCCAGCGACTGGCAGGCCTGCAGGTACTCGTGCGCCATGGTGCCCAGCGGCGTCAGGCCCAGCTTCATCGCGTAGAGCACGTTGCTCGTGCCCGCGAACTGCCCCGGCGCGCCGCTGCGCTGCTCGTGCACGCCCAGGCGCGCGCACAACACGCGCAGCACCTCCTCGTGCCAGGCGCGGGAAAAACGCCGGCGGGTGCCGTAGTCGGCGATCTTGAGGTCTTCCAGGCCGTGCTCGTGAAGCTGCGCGATCTTGGCGTCCAGCCGCTGGCGGCCCTCGGGAAAGGCCGGCACTTTCTGGGTGTTGCGGAAATAGACCTCGTTGACGATGGCCAGCACCGGAATCTCGAACAGGATGGTGTGCAGCCAGGGCCCGGTGATGGTGATGTCGATCTCACCCGAGGGCAGCGCGCTCACGCGGATGTACTTCTCGTTGAGGCGGAACAGCCCCAGGAAATCGACGAAGTCGCTCTTGATGAAGCGCAGGGAGCGCAGGTAGGCCAGCTCGGCGTCCTGGAACTGCAGGCTGCACAGCGCACGGATCTCGTCGCGGATCTCGCTCACGTAGGGCGCGAGCTGCACGCCCGGGTTGCGGCATTTGAAGCGGTATTCGACCTGGGCGCCGGGGAACTGGTGCAGCACCACCTGCATCATGGTGAATTTGTACAGGTCGGTGTCGAGCAGGCTGGTGATGATCATGGATACGCGCGTGCCGGCGGCCGCGGTGCTGTAGGGGATTTGTCTCTCTGCCCCGATTCTGTCACCAACGCATAACCCCCGTTCAGGCGGGCATGCGCAACCCTTCGAGCACCTCGCGCAGCCGGGGCGGCAGCGGGCGCGGGCGGCGGTCGTCGCGCCCCACGTAGACATGGATGAAATGGCCGCAGGCGGCGCTCATCGGCGCGCCCTGCGCGAACAGGCCGACCTCGTAGCGCACGCTGCTCTCGCCCAGCCGCGCCACGCGCAGGCCCGCCTCGATGGTCTGCGGGAAGGCCAGCGGCGCGAAATAGTTGCACTGGGTCTCGATGACCAGGCCGATCGTCTCGCCCTGGTGGATGTCCAGCGCCCCCTGCTCGATCAGGTAGGCGTTCACGGCCGTGTCGAACCAGCTGTAGTAGACGACGTTGTTCACGTGGCCGTACACGTCGTTGTCCATCCAGCGGGTGCCGATGGCGCGGAAGACGCGGTAGGCGTCGCGCGGCTGCGCCATGGGGCGCGGCGCGGCGGGCGAAGGAGCGAGGGGCGCATTCATGGGCCCTGGATTCTGCCAGCGCCGGACATGCGCGGCCGCCCGCCTTGCGCCAGCAGGCATAGGGGCCATATTGGGGTGTCGCCCCTAAAAATGCTGCAATGCAACAAAAAGAGCTTGCATCTGCGGGCCGCTTCCCTAAAATTCGCTCCATGCTGCACTGCAACATGACTCAAGAGGTCAGTCAGGGCAGAAGTCTCAACCCGCCCGCGAGGGCCTTCCATCTGGAGATCTGACATGTCGCTGACCCCTGAACAAGTTCTGGCCGCCCACAAAGCCAACCTCGAAACCCTGTTCGGCCTGACGAACAAGGCCTTCGAAGGCGTCGAAAAGCTCGTCGAGCTGAACGTGACCGCCTCCCGCGCCGCCCTGTCGGAAGTGTCTTCCCACACCCAGGCCGTGCTGTCCGCCAAGGACGCACAAGAGCTGCTGTCGCTGCAAGCCAACCTGTTCCAGCCCCTGGCCGAGAAGACCCTGGCCTACAGCCGCCACCTGTACGAAATCGCCTCCGGCACCGGCGCCGAGTTCGGCAAGGCCTTCGAAGCCCAGGCCGCTGAAGCCCAGCGCACCTTCGGCAACCTGGTGGACACCGCCGCCAAGAACGCACCCGCCGGTTCCGAAACCACCGTGGCCGTGTTCAAGAGCGCCGTTTCCGCCGCCAACAACGCCCTGGAGTCGGTGCAGAAGGCCGTCAAGCAAGCCAGCGATGTGGCCGAAGCCAACTTCAACGCCGTGGCCAGCAGCGCTGCCAACGCCGCCAAGACGGCCGTTGCCGCCGCTCCCCGCAAGCGCTGATCGCGTTAACCCCGCGGACCTTGATTCGCGAGGGTTTACCCCTATAATTTGATCAACTGCCTTGCGGCGTTCCCGCAAGGCACTCCGGTTGTCTCCTTGGATCCTCTCGAAACACCGTTTCAGGGATCCTTTCATAGCCCAGTCGCCTGACTGGGCTTTTTTTTGCCTGCCGGCGTGCGCGGCACCGTCTTTTTCTTGCGTTATGCTGCGCCGCAATCAACCAGCCTACCCATGCAAGACGGAACACTGCTGGCGGCCGTGGACCTCGGGTCCAACAGCTTTCGCCTCGAAATCGGCCGCCTCGACCACGGGCACATCCTCCGCGTCGAATACCTCAAGGAAACCGTCCGCCAGGGCGGCGGACTGGACGAAGACCGCAACCTCACCCCCGCCGCCATGCAGCGCGGCTGGGACTGCCTGGCCCGCTTCGCGGAGCGCCTGTCGGGCTTCGAACGCGGCCACGTGCGCGCCGTCGCCACGCAGACGCTGCGCGAGGCCCGCAACCGCGAGGACTTCATCCGCCGCGGCAGCGAGATCCTGGGCTTTCCCATCGACGTGGTCTCCGGCCCCGAGGAGGCGCGGCTCATCTACCAGGGCGTCGCACGCCTGCTGCCGCAGTCGGACGAGCGCCGGCTGGTGGTGGACATCGGCGGCCGCTCGACCGAGCTGATCCTGGGCCAGCAGTTCACGCCCAGCGCCGTGGCCTCCTACCGCGTGGGCAGCGTGGCCTGGTCGGCTCGCTATTTCGCCGACGGCGCGTTCACGCGCGAGGCCTTCCAGGCCGCCGAGATCGCCGCCCAGGCGGTGCTGGACGAGGCCGCCCAGGCCTACCGCAGCGACCTGTGGGACGTGGCCTATGGCTCGTCGGGCACGGTGGGCGCCGTCGGTTCCGTGCTCGCCGCGGCCGGCTGGGAGGAAGGGCGCATCACGCGTGACGGGCTGGACTGGTTGCTCGACCAGCTCCTGCGCGCACGCCATGCCGACCGCGTGCGCATGGAAGGCCTCAAGGAGGACCGCCGCGCGGTGATCGGCGGCGGCGTGAGCATCGTGCGCGCGATCTTCGGCCTGCTGCGCATCGACCAGATGACGGTGGCCCAGGGCGCGCTGCGCCAGGGCGCGCTCTACGACCTGCTGGACCGAGAGCAGCCCGGCACCGACCTGCGCACGGCCACCGTGCGCGCGCTCATGCTGCGCTTCGCGGTGGACGAGGCGCATGCCGAATGCGTGGCGCAGCTGGCCTGCAGCCTCTTCGTCCAGGCCGCGCCCGCCGGCAGCGAGCGCGCCGCGCGCAAGCTCGAATGGGCGGCCCGGCTGCACGAGATCGGCTGCCGCATCTCGCACAGCGACTACCACCGCCACGGCGCCTACATCCTCGACCACACCGACGCCGCCGGCTTCGCCCTGCCCGAGCTGCACCGCCTGAGCCTGCTGGTGCTGGGCCACCGCGGCAAGGTGCGCAAGCTGGAGGCCGACCTGGGCGACGCGGTGTTCGCGCTGCAACTCATGTGCCTGCGCACCGCCATCGCCCTGTGTCACGCGCGCCGCGCGCCCGACGTGGAAGGGCTGGCCCTGCGGCTGGACGGCAACCGCTGCACCGTGCGCTCGCGCCAGGGCTGGGCTGCCGCCTATCCGCAGTCGGCCCACCTGCTGCGCGAGGAGGCGCAGGCCTGGCAGAAGACGCCCTGGGAGTTCGTGGCCGAGCTGGCGTGATGGCGCGCCGGTTGAAAACGGTATAAACTGTTTATATCGTTTTCAACACCTCGACCATGTCCACCGCCACACCCGAAACGCCGCGCGCGCCGGCCACTCCCGCAACCCCTGCAGCCAAGAGCCCTGCCGCCAAGACCCGGGCGAAACCCAAGGCCGCCCCGCGCGCTGCGGCCAAGAAGGCTGCCCCGCCCGCACCGGCCCCGGCCCCCGCTCCCGCCGACAAGGACGCCAAGCCCCGCAAGCCCAAGCTGGTGCGCGACAGTTTCACGATCCCCAAGGACGAGTACGCGGCCATCGACACGCTCAAGCAGCGCGCGACGGCGCAGGCCCATCCCGCGAAAAAGAGCGAGCTGCTGCGCGCGGGCCTGAAGCTGCTGTCCGGCCTGGACGATGCGGCGCTGCTGGCAGCCCTGCAGGCCGTGCCGGCGATCAAGACCGGCCGCCCCAAGGCGTCGCGCAAATAACAGCCAAAATAGCCTCTAGCGCTTGTCCAGCAAGCGCAAGCAGCTATTTTTTCAGTAGCTAAAGGAAGTCCGGCGACTGCACCGCCATCAGCAGGGTTTCCTCGGTTTCCTGGCGCTGGCGGTGCCGCAGCCACCAGACGGAGCCCTTGCGGATGGCACACAGGGGCGCCTGCAGCCCCAGCAGGCGCGCGGCGGTCTGGCCCAGCAGCGGCTGGTGGCCCACGACGAGCACTGCGCCCCGGGCACGCGGCCATTGGACCAGCTCCAGCAGTTCGTCGGGACTGCCGCCCGGCAGCAGCTCGGCGCGCAGCTTGACCTTGCGGCCCAGCGCGCGCGCCGTCTGCTCGGTGCGCCGCGCGGGGCTGGCCAGCACGCGCAGCCCGTCGGGCAGCTGGCGGTCGAGCCAGACGGCCATGCGCGCGGCCTGCTTCTCGCCGCGGTGCGTGAGGGGCCGCTCCAGGTCCTCGCCCCCGTCGGGTGCGTTTTCCGCCTCCGCATGGCGCCAGAGTATGAGATCCATCATGGTTGTCCGTGGTTCAGGGGCGGCGGCGCGTAGCGCGCCATGAGCGCGTTCTGGGCGCCCGTGCCGTCCAGGGCGCGCGGCGCGCGCGTGTAGCGGCCGTCGCTCTGCAGCGTCCAGGCGTCGCGGTCGTCGTGCAGGTAGGCCACCAGGCACTCGTCGATGATGCGCTGGCGCAGCTTGCGGTCGGTGACGGGCCAGGCGATCTCCACGCGGCGCAGCATGTTGCGGTTCATCCAGTCGGCGCTGGACAGGTACAGATCCTCCTGCACGCCGCTGCGGAAATAGAACACCCGCGTGTGCTCCAGGAAGCGGCCGATGACGGAGCGCACGCGGATGTTGTCGGTCACGCCGGGCACCTGCGCCGGCAGCATGCAGGCACCGCGCACGATCAGGTCCACGCTGGCGCCGCGCCGGGCGGCGCGCACCAGCGCGTGGATCAGCGCCTCATCGGTCAGCGCGTTCATCTTGGCGACGATGCGCCCGCCCTCGCCGCGCTCGGCCGCCAGCCCTGCGGCGTCGATCTTCTCGATCATGCTGCGCTGCAGGTCGAAGGGCGCCAGCACCAGCCGACGCAGCTGCGGCAGGCGGTTCTGGTTAGCCAGGTGATCGAAAACCGCGTCCATGTCGGCCGTGGTCTGCTCGTCGGCGGTGAGGTAGCTCAGGTCGGTGTACAAGCGCGCGGTGCGGGGGTTGTAGTTGCCGGTGGACAGGTGCCCGTAGCGGCGCAGGCCGCCGCCCTCGCGCCGGGTCACCAGCAGCATCTTGGCGTGGGTCTTGAGGCCCACCACGCCGTAGACCACCTGCGCGCCAATGGACTCCAGCGCCTCGGCCCAGTTGATGTTGGCCTCTTCGTCGAAGCGGGCCTTCAGCTCCACCACGGCCATCACCTCCTTGCCGCGGCGCACGGCCTCGCGCAGCAGCTCCATCAGCTCGGAATCGGCGCCGGTGCGGTAGATGGTCTGCTTGATGGCCAGCACCTGCGGGTCGCCCACTGCCTCGCGCAGGAAGGCCAGCACGCCGTCGAAGCTCTCGAACGGCTGGTGGATGAGCAGGTCGCGCCGGCGCAGCCGCGCCAGGATGGCGCCGGCCTGCGGCAGCTGCGCGGGCCACGCGGGCCGCCACGGAGGGAACAGCAGCGCCGGGTCATTGACGAGGTCCACGAGCTGCCCCAGCCGCACCAGGTTGACGGGACCGTGCACGCGGTACAGCGCCTCCGCCGGCAGCCCGAACTGCGACTGCAGGAAGTCCGCCAGGAAGCGCGAGCAGCCGGCCGACACCTCCAGCCGCACGGCCTGGCCGTAGTGGCGGTGCTGCAGCCCCTGGCGCAGCGCGGTGCGCAGGTTGCGCACGTCCTCCTCGTCCACCGCCAGGTCCGAGTGGCGCGTGACGCGGAACTGCGAGAACTCATACACCTGCCGCCCGGGGAACAGGTCGGCCAGGTGGGTGCGGATGATGCTCGACAGGCTGACGAACTGCCGGCCGGCCGGCGCCGGCAGCCGCATGAGCCGCGGCAGGACCCGGGGCACCTTGACGATGGCGATTTCGTTCTCGCGCCCGAAGGCGTCGCCGCCGCGCAGGCGCACGATGAAGTTCAGCGACTTGTTGGCCACCTGCGGGAACGGGTGCGCCGGGTCGAGTCCCACGGGGATCAGCAGCGGGCGCACCTCGCGCCGGAAATACTCGCGCACCCAGCGCCGCTGCGCCGCCGTGCGCTCGCCGTGGGAGACGATGCGGATGCCGCGCGCCGCGAACGCCGGGACCAGCGAATCGTTGTAGAGCGCGTACTGGCGCGCCACCAGCTCGTGCGCCTGGGCCGCCAGCGCCGTGAAGGAGCCGGCGCTGTAGCCGCCCTTGGCGCTGCCCTCCTGAGCCGCGCCGAGGTGGGCCGCCGCCCGCACTTCGAAGAACTCGTCGAGGTTGGACGAAACGATGCACAGGTAGCGCAGGCGCTCGAGCAGCGGCACGTCCTCGCGCACCGCCCAGTCCAGCACCCGTTCGTTGAAGGCGAGGATGCTGCGGTCCCGGTCCAGCAGAGCCACGCGCGCGGTGGACAGGGCCGGCTTGGACGCCACGGGGCCCGCGCCCGCCTCGGCATCCACGGCATGTTCAGTGGAGGGCAAGGAGGGCAGCAGGGGCATCATGTCGGAAACCGGAGGACGGGCGATGCCGCCAGTATTGGTCGTTCTGGTGACAGCTTCATGACACGGACTTCTGTTTGTCATACAGGGCGCCGCCGGGCGCCGGTTCACTGGCCCAGGAAATGCCGGCGGTAGCGCGGCGGCAGGTCCGCCAGGCGCATGAGCATGGGCAGGTCGGCGGTGTTGAAATCCGGGTCCCACGCGGGGGCGCCCAGCACCTTGGTGCCCAGCCGCAGGTAGCCCTTGATGAGCGCGGGGGGCTCGACGTGCAGGCTGTCGTCCAGCCGCTCCACCGGCAGGGGCAGGCGCGGCAGCACGTGGTACTCGATGGGCGCCATGTGCGTCTGGCGCAGCTGCCGCCAGAGGCTGGCGGCCACGTCGCCGCTCACGATGCCGCCGTGCAGCATGGGAATGCTGGCGCAGCCGATCATGGTGTCGAGCCGGTTGCGCACCATGAAGTCGGCCAGCGCGCCCCACAGCGCCATGATCACGCCGCCCTGGCGGTGCTCCGCGTGCACGCAGCTGCGGCCCAGCTCCACCATGCGCTCGCGCAGGCCGCGCAGGCGGGTCAGGTCGAACTCGGTGTCGCTGTAGGTGCTGCCCACGCGGCGCGCCTGCGCGGGCGTGAGCACCCGGTAGGTGCCGATCACCTGGCGCGATGCCGCGTCGCGCACCAGCAGGTGCTCGCAGTACTCGTCGAACAGGTCCACGTCGTGCCCGGGCAGCGGCGTCTGCAGCCGCGCGCCCATCTCCTGGGCGAAGACCTGGAACCTCAGCCGCTGCGCTTCGCGGACTTCATCGAGGTGCCGCGCCCACGCCACCTCCACGCCGCCGTGCGGCTGCGCACCGACGCCCAGACCCGGCGTGCCGCATGGGCGGTGAAGCGACCCCCTGGGCAGGCTGACGGGGCTCAGGGGCATGGTGGGATTGGGCAAGTCACTCATACAGCACTCCTTTGTGTGCAAGGCCGGCGCTCCCGGACCCTCGGTCCGCCAGGCCCCGCACCTCTTGCCAGGGACTGTGCCGGGCGGGCGTGACAGGGCGGTGTCGGCCGCATGTCCGTTCGATGACCGCCCGCGCCGCGCGGCGGAAGGTGTAAATCCTCTTGCCTCGGATGCAACAATTTGGTACAAATTAATGTTTTCCTCCACCCTCCCCCATTCCTTTCCTTTTCACGGACGCCCGGTCCATGTCACTCCTGCCGGACGCCTTGGCGCTGGAGCCAGAGCAGTCTTCCACGATGGCGTTGCAGCGCATCCTGCGCGAGCAGCAGACCTTGCTGGACAGCGCGGGGGTGGGCATCGTCTTCATCCGCCACCGCGTGGTGGTGCGCTGCAACCAGCGCTATGCGGAGATCTTCGGGCTGTCCTGCACCGCCGAGGCCGTGGGGCGCAGCAGCGAGGGCATGCATCCCAACCGCGACGCCTTCCGGGAACTGGGGCGGGCCGCCTTCGCGGTGCTGTCGCAGGGGCAAGCCTTCCGCACCGAGCGCCAGATGCGGCGCAGCAACGGGCAGCTGTTCTGGGCCCACCTCACGGGCCGGCTGATCAACCCGCTGGACACCTCCGAAGGCTCGATCTGGATCGTCGATGACGTCGACGAGCAGAAGCGCTCCCAGGCCCTGCTCCATGCCGCCCTGCGGGAAAAGCAGGTGCTGTTCGACCACGCCATGGTGGGCATCGTGTTCCTGCGCGAGCGACGCCTCACGCGCTGCAACCGCCATTTCGAGCAGATGCTGGGCTACGCGCCGGGCGAGCTGCTGGGCTTGTCCACGCGGCGCTGGTATCTGAGCGACGCCGACTGGGAGGAGGCCGGCCGCAAGTGCTACGCGCCCCTGGCCCAGGGCCTGAGCTTCGAGGGCGAGATGACGCTGCGCGCCAAGGACGGCCGGGCCATCGTGTGCGAGGTGCGCAGCAAGGCCATCGACCCGCAGAACGTGGCCCAGGGCTCGATCTGGATCGCCATGGACATCAGCGAGCGCCTGCGCATCCAGGCCGCGCTGGCGCAGATGCACGGCGACCTGGAGCAGCAGGTGCGCGACCGCACGCGCGAGCTGAGCGAGACGGTGCGCGACCTGCACCGCGAAATCCACGACCGCCAGCAGGACCAGGAGCGCATCTACTGGCTGGCGCACTACGACGCGCTCACCCAGCTGCCCAACCGCGTGCTGCTGGCCGAGCGCAGCCAGGAGGCCATCCGCCGCGCGCAGGAAAGCTGCAGCCCGCTGGCCGTGATGTTCCTGGACCTGGACAACTTCAAGCACGTGAACGATTCGCTGGGCCACCGGGTGGGCGACGCGCTGCTGGTGGAGATCGCCAAGCGCCTGCGCGGCATCGTGCGCGAGCGCGACACGGTTTCGCGCCTGGGCGGCGACGAGTTCGTGCTGCTGCTGCCCGGCGCCAACGCCCAGGGCGCGGCCCGCGTGGCGGCCAAGGTGCAGGAGGCGGCACGCCAGCCCTTCCAGATCGCGCACCACGAGCTGTGCGTGGCGCCCTCGATGGGCATCTCGCTGTTCCCCGAGCACGGCAGCGACTTCGAGACACTGATCCAGGCGGCGGACACGGCCATGTACCGCGCGAAGGCCGACGGGCGCAACGCCTTCCGCTTCTTCACGCCCGAGATGCAGGCCCAGTCCACGCGCGCGCTGCTGCTGGACAACGCCCTGCGCCGCGCGCTGGAGCGCGGGCAGTTCACGCTGCACTACCAGCCTCAGGTGTCCATCGCCACGGGCTCGGTTTGCAGCGTGGAGGCCCTGCTGCGCTGGAACCACCCCGACCTGGGCCAGGTGTCGCCGGGAGAGTTCATCCCCGTGGCCGAGGACAGCGGGCAGATCCTGCAGATCGGCGAATGGGTGCTGCGCACCGCACTGGCCCAGCTCACCGCCTGGCACGCGGCGGGCATGCCCTGGTTGACCATGGCGGTCAACCTCTCGGCCGTACAGTTCCGCCAGCCCCAGTTCCTGGACCTGGTGGACCGCCTGCTGCAGGAATTCTCGGTGCCGCCTCATCTGCTGGAGCTGGAGCTGACCGAGGGCGTGGCGGTGGACGACCCGCATTCGGCCATGTCCACCATGGAGCAGCTCCATGCCAAGGGCGTGCGCCTGGCCATGGACGATTTCGGCACGGGCTATTCGTCGTTGAGCCAGCTCAAGCGCTTCCAGCTCTACAAGCTGAAGATCGACCAGTCCTTCGTGCGCGACCTGGACCACGACGGCAACGACCGCGCCATCGTCAGCGCCATCATCCGCATGGCCCAGGCCCTGGGCATGCGCACCACGGCCGAAGGGGTGGAGACGGCGGACCAGCTGGCCTACCTGCGCAGCCAGGGCTGCGACGAGGCCCAGGGCTACTACTTCAGCCCGCCGCTGCCGGCCGCCAACGTGGAGAGCTACCTGCTCCAGCGGCGCGGATGAATCCAAGCCAAATCGGCCTCTAGCGCTTATCCAGCAAGCGCAAGCAGCTCACTTTTCAGGAGCGATGCATCAACCGGCTTTTGCCGCGTCGGCCAGGCGCTGAGCACACCGGCTGGCCTGCGCACCATCGCGCGCCTCCACCATGACGCGCAGCAGCGGCTCGGTGCCGCTGGCGCGCACCAGCACGCGGCCGTGGTCGCCCAGCTCGGCCTCCACGTCGCGGATGGCCTGGGCCAGCACGGGGTTGGCCTTCCAGTCCTGGCTGGGCGCCAGGCGCACGTTGAGCAGCACCTGCGGGAACAGCGGCACGTCGGCCAGCAGCTCGGCCAGCGTGCGTTCGCTGCGCACGCAGGCCTGCAGCACCTGCAGCGCGCTCACCAGCCCGTCGCCGGTGGTGTGGCGGTCCAGCGCCAGCAGGTGGCCCGAGCCCTCGCCGCCCAGCAGCCAGCGCTGGCGCGCCAGCTCCTCCAGCACGTAGCGGTCGCCCACCTTGGCGCGCAGAAACTTCACGCCGCGCCGCACCAGGGCCTGCTCCACGGCCATGTTGGTCATCAGCGTGCCGACCACGCCGGGCACATGCTCGTCGCGGCCCAGGCGGTCGGAGGCCATGAGGTAGAGCAGTTCGTCGCCGTTGTACAGGCGCCCGGTGGCGTCCACCATCTGCAGGCGGTCGGCATCGCCGTCCAGCGCGATGCCGTAATCGGCATGGTTGGCCCGCACGGCACGCACCAGCGCCTCGGGGTGCGTGGCACCCACGCCGTCGTTGATGTTGAAGCCGTCCGGCGCGCAGCCGATGGCGATCACCTCGGCGCCCAGTTCGTGGAACACCTTGGGCGCGATGTGGTAGGCGGCGCCATGGGCCGCGTCCACCACGATCTTGATGCCGCGCAGCGTGAGATCCGAAGCGAAGGTGCTCTTGCAGAACTCGATGTAGCGGCCTGCGGCGTCGTCGAGCCGGCGCGCCTTGCCCAGCGCAGCCGAGTCCACCCACGCGGGCGGCTGCGCGAGCATGGCCTCTACCTCCGCCTCCCAGGCATCGGGCAGCTTGGTGCCCTGGGCGCTGAAGAACTTGATGCCGTTGTCCGGATGGGGGTTGTGGCTGGCGCTGATGACCGCTCCCAGGCTGGCGCGTTGCGCCCGCGTGAGGTAGGCCACGCCGGGCGTGGGCAGCGGCCCAAGCAGCACCACGTCCACCCCGGCGGAGTTGAAGCCGGACTCCAGTGCGCTCTCCAGCATGTAGCCGGACACCCGCGTGTCCTTGCCGATCAGCACCGTGGGCCGCTCCTGCGTGCGGCGCAGCACGCGCCCCACCGCATGGCCCAGGCGCAGCACGAAGTCGGGCGTGATGGGAGGCTGTCCCACCGTGCCGCGGATGCCGTCGGTGCCGAAGTAGGTGCGTGTCATGGGAGGGCTCCTCGTGTCGTTGTCGTAGGTTCTTCTTGCTGCATGGCGCGCCACACCGCCAGCGCGGCCACGGTGGCGCGCACGTCGTGCACGCGCACGATGCGCGCGCCCCGCTCCACCGCCAGCACGGCGGCGGCGATGCTGGGCACGAGGCGCTCCTCGACCGGAAGGCCGGTGACCGCGCCGAGCGACGACTTGCGCGACCAGCCGGCCAGCAGCGGGTAGCCCAGGTCCAGCAGCTCGCGCTGGCGGGCGAGCAGTGCGAAATTCTGCGCCACCGTCTTGCCGAAGCCGATGCCGCCGTCCAGCACGATGCGGGCCTTATCGACCCCTAGCGCTTGCAGGGACTGCGCGGACAGCTCCAGAAACGATAGCACCTGAGGCACCACGTCGCCTTCCATGGGTGCCGCCTGCATGGTCTGCGGGTCGCGGTGCATGTGCATGAGGCACACCCCGCAGGCGGAGTGGCGCGCCACCGCCTCGGCCGCGCCCGGCTGGCGCAGGGCCCAGATGTCGTTCACGATGTCGGCACCCAGGTCCAGCGCGGCCTGCATCACCTCGGGCTTGTAGGTATCGACCGATACGGGCACGCCGAGCCGCACGGCGCCGGCGACCACCGGCAGCACGCGGGCCAGCTCCTCCTGCAGAGGCACGGCCGGGCTGCCGGGGCGCGTGGACTCGCCGCCGATGTCCAGGATGTCGGCGCCCTCTTCCAGTAGCTGCTCGCAGTGCCGCAGCGCCGCCGCCGCGCCGGCATGCTGCCCGCCGTCGGAAAAGGAGTCGGGGGTGGCGTTGACGATGCCCATGACCTGCGGGCGCGCCAGGTCCACGGCGAAGCGGGAGGTCTGCCAGAGCATGGTCGTCGGAAAAGGAGGAAAGAAAAACGGGGCGCAGGCCCCGTTTCCATGGTGCTGGCGGCGAATCAGGCCGCCGAAGGCGCGGGATCGGGCTTCACGGCAGGCGTGCCGCCGCTCGTCCCGTCGCCGCCAGAGGGCGGCGTACGCGGCGTCCAGTCCTTCGGAGGACGGGGCTCGCGGCCGGCCATGATGTCGTCGAGCTGCTCGGCATCGATGGTTTCCCACTCCAGCATGGCCTTGGCCATGGCGTGCATCTTGTCCTGGTTGTCCTCGATGAGCTTGCGCGCCAGTGCGTACTGCTCGTCGATGATGCGGCGCACCTCGTCGTCCACCTTCTGCATGGTCTGCTCGCTCATGTTGGTGGTCTTGGTGACCGAGCGGCCCAGGAACACCTCGCCCTCGTTCTCGGCATAGACCATGGGGCCCAGGGCCTCGCTCATGCCGTACTTCATGACCATGTCGCGCGCCAGGTTGGTGGCGCGCTCGAAGTCGTTGGAAGCGCCCGTGGTCATCTGGTGCATGAACACTTCCTCGGCGATGCGGCCGCCGAAGAGCATGGCGATCTGGTTGAGCATGTACTCCTTGTCGTAGGAGTAGCGATCCTTCTCGGGCAGGCTCATGGTCACGCCCAGCGCACGGCCGCGCGGGATGATGGTGACCTTGTGCACCGGGTCGCATTTGGGCAGCAGCTTGCCGATCAGCGCGTGGCCCGCCTCGTGGTAGGCCGTATTGCGGCGTTCCTCCTCGGGCATGACCATGGTCTTGCGCTCGGGGCCCATGATGATCTTGTCCTTGGCCTTCTCGAAGTCCTGCATCTCCACGGTGCGCGCATTGCGGCGCGCGGCCATCAGCGCTGCCTCGTTGCAGAGGTTGGCGAGGTCGGCCCCCGACATGCCCGGCGTGCCGCGCGCGATGATGCCGGGGTTCACGTCCTGGCCCACGGGAATCTTGCGCATGTGCACGCCCAGGATCTGTTCGCGGCCACGGATGTCGGGCAGCGTCACGTAGACCTGGCGGTCGAAGCGGCCGGGACGCAGCAGGGCCGCGTCGAGGATGTCGGGCCGGTTGGTCGCAGCCACGACGATCACGCCGAGGTTGGTCTCGAAGCCGTCCATCTCCACGAGCATCTGGTTCAGCGTCTGCTCGCGCTCGTCGTTGCCGCCGCCCAGGCCCGCGCCGCGCTGGCGGCCCACGGCATCGATTTCATCGATGAAGATGATGCAGGGGGCGTTCTTCTTGGCGTTCTCGAACATGTCGCGCACGCGGGCCGCGCCCACGCCGACGAACATTTCCACGAAATCGGAGCCGGAGATCGAGAAGAACGGCACCTTGGCCTCGCCCGCGATGGACTTGGCCAGCAACGTCTTGCCGGTACCCGGAGGGCCGACCAGCAGCAGGCCGCGCGGAATGCGGCCGCCGAGCTTCTGGAATTTCTGCGGGTCCTTCAGGAAATCGACGACTTCCTTCACCTCTTCCTTGGCCTCGTCGCAGCCCGCGACGTCGGCGAAGGTGACGGTGTTGTTGTTCTCGTCGAGCATGCGCGCCTTGGACTTGCCGAAGCTGAATGCGCCGCCCTTGCCGCCGCCCTGCATCTGGCGCATGAAGTAGACCCACACGCCGATCAGGAGCAGCATCGGGCCCCAGCTCACGAGCAAGGTCATGAGCAGCGAGCCTTCCTCGCGCGGCTTGACGTCGAACTTGACGTTGTTGTTGATCAGGTCGCCCACGAGGCCGCGGTCCAGGTAGGTGGCCGTGGTGCGGATCTTGCGATCGTCGTTGGTCGTGGCGACGATCTCGGTGCCGCCCTGGCCTTCCTGAATGGTGGCGCTCTTGATGCGGTTGCTGCGCACTTCTTCCAGGAATTCCGAATAGCCCACGGCTCCGGCGCCCGCAGTGGCACGGGTGTCGAACTGTTTGAACACCGTGAACAGTACCATGGCGATGACCAGCCAGACGGCGACTTTTGAAAACCACTGATTGTTCAAGCGGAACTCCAGATTTCAGAAACGGATGGACAGCCACGACAGTGTCACGGCGGCGTCCTAGGGCATTTGGGGCGCATTTTAGGCTTTTCAATCCGGCAGGCCCTGCGATTAACCCCGCCCCGGGCCATGGTCAGGCGGGGTGCTTGAGGCCGATGCCCACCAGGAAGGTTTCGGAGGACTTGTCGCGCGACGCCTTGGGCTTGACGGGCTTGACCACGCGGAAGGTCTCCTTGAAGAGCTGCACCAGCTGCGTATAGCCGCTGCCGTGGAACAGCTTCACGACCAGCGCCCCCTCGGGCTTGAGGTGGTGCACGGCGAAATCCACGGCCAGCTCGATCAGGTGCGCGATGCGCACCGCGTCCACCGACTCCACGCCCGAGAGGTTGGGCGCCATGTCGGACACCACCACATCCACCGCGCGGCCCTGCACCGCCTCCTGCAGGCGCGCGAGCACCTCCTCTTCGCGGAAGTCGCCCTGCAGGAAGGTCACGCCTTCGATGGGCTCCATGGGCAGGATGTCCAGCGCGATGATGGCTCCGTCGAGCCTTCCCGCGGCCGCACCGCCCGGCGCGAGGCGGCGGCGCACGTACTGGCTCCAGGCGCCGGGGCTGCTGCCCAGGTCCACCACCACGTGGCCGGGCCGGATGAGGCCGAACTGCTCGTCGATCTCCTTGAGCTTGTAGGCGGCGCGCGCGCGGTAGCCGTCCTTCTGCGCGGCTTTCACGTAAGGATCGTTGACGTGGTCGTTGAGCCACGCCTTGTTCACTTTTTTGCTTTTCGTCTGGGCTTTCATGTGATTGAGATAATACGGCCCATGCCCCAAATCCAACTGACGCCCGCCGAGCGCCGCGCACACCGCGCCGACGCCCACCACCTCGATCCCGTGGTCCTGATCGGCGGCGACGGCCTCACGCCCGCCGTGCAAAAGGAAATCGATGCAGCCCTGAACGCCCACGGCCTCATCAAGGTACGCGTGTTCGGCGACGACCGCGCGGCGCGCGAGGCCATGTACCAGAAGCTGGCCGACGACCTGAACGCCGCGCCCGTCCAGCACATCGGCAAGCTGCTCGTGCTCTGGCGCCCGATCCCGGCCAAGGAAAAGGCCGTCGATGAGGACCGCATGCCCGGTCCACGCGACGTGAAGGTGCTCAAGTTCAGCAAGCGCGCCGGCCAGAAGCCCGAGGTGAAGCAGCTGCGCGTGCTCGGCAACCAGCGCCTCACGGCGGGCGGCCAGATCAAGCGCGCCAAGCCCAAGCAGAAATCGGTGAAGAAGCGCCAGGCGGACTGACATGCCTGCGCCTCAGCGCCACGTGCTCTGCATGAAGTGGGGCACCAAGTACGGCCCGGAGTACGTCAACCGCCTCTACGCCATGGTGCGCCGCCACCTGAGCGGCGAGTTCAACTTCGTCTGCCTGACCGACGACGGCACCGGCATCCGCCCCGAGGTGCAGTGCCTGCCCATTCCGCCGCTGAACCTGCACCTCAAGCCGGGCCAGCGCGACGGCGCGTGGAAGAAGCTCACCACCTTCGAGGCCGACCTGCACGGCCTGCGCGGCACCGCGCTGTTCCTGGACGTGGACGTGGTGGTCGTCGGCTCGCTCGACGCATTCTTCGAGCAGCCGGGCGAGTTCCTCATCATCCACGACTACCCGCGCTTCTGGCGCTTCGGCCAGCGGATCACGGGCAACTCGTCGGTCTACCGATTCAAACTGGGTGCGCATGCCGACGTGCTCGCATACTTCCGCGAGCACATGGACGAGGTGCAGGCGAACTACCGCAACGAGCAGACGTTCCTCTCGAAATTCCTGCACCGGCAGGGCAAGCTCTCGTACTGGCCCGAGGGCTGGTGCCCGAGCTTCAAGTACCACGGCATCCCGGCATGGCCCGCCAACTACTGGCGCGAGCCTTTCGTGCCCGCCGGCGCGCGCATCATGATCTTCCACGGCGAATGCAACCCGCCCGATGCGTTGGCGGGGCGGCGCAACAAGCGCATGGGGTTCATCAAGCCGGCGAGCTGGGTCGCCCGGCACTGGCGTGAGTGATGGTGCAAGCGATCAGACCAACTGCCTGCCTGTCAGCCGCGTGAGGATGGCCAGCGGGCTCGCCTCCTTGTCGTAGGCGTGGTCGGCGGGCAGATGCAGCGTCTGCTCCAGCATGTACTGGCCCGACATGACCGCGTGCGTGGCCTGGTCCGAGAAGCACACCCACACCGATCCGGCAGGGAACGGCACCGTTTCCTGCGGGCTGCTCTGCTGGTACGCCATGTCGCGCTTCATGCCGTCGTGCAGCTGCAGCATCAGGTGGTCGTATTCGCTGCGGAAAGACTTGGTCACGTGCCGCGCCTGCAGCACCTTGGCCTGCCATGCGGAATACGGCTTGGCCTTGGGCAGGAACGTGCGCGCCACCGTCTCGAAGGGCTCGCCCACGCGCCACACGCGCGGCACGCCATCGGAATTGACGTTGGCGAACACGCGCAGGATGCGCTCGCCGTAGTTGGGGCGCGAGGGGAAAGCGTCCACGTGCAGGCGCCGGTCGTCGGCGCGCCAGGACTGCTGGCGGCTTTCCACCTGCATGGGACGGTAGCTGGTCGGCGCCATGCGCAGCGCGGAGGTGTAGTGGGGCAGCAGCGCATCGACCAGGCCCAGCGCCTGCTGGCGGAAGCGCCCGATCATGCCCGCCAGCAGGGCCTGCGTGGCGGCGTCGCCCGCGGCGCCCTTGAGGCTGCCGTCGACGTTCAGGCTGATGTTGCGCGCGCCGGGGTCGCGTACGTCGGGACGCAGCAGCGGGCGCTCCTCGGGCTGCAGTTCGAAGCCCAGGCTTGGAAAGAACAGCACCTTGCCGGCCTCCAGCGCCGCGCGCCAGGCGTCATTGCCCTGCACGGCCTGCCAGTCGCTGCCCTCGATACGGATGACCTGGGATTCCATGGCTAACTCCCTTGCTTCGCTGTCTTCCACAACGTGATGCCCGCGCACAGCCACTGGACGAAATACATGCCGCTGCCCACGCCGTGCCACAGCCGCAGATTCTCGCGCGCCACGATGCGCGGCGCCACGCCGTACTGCACCAGCAGGGCCAGCAGCAGGCCGAGGATCACAAAAACCATAGCTGCTTGCGCCCATTGTTCGGGATTTTCGGCATGTTTTCGCTTGGAAATCACCAGCAGACAAGCGCAAGCCGCTATCGAAATATAAGTCTGCGCCGCGAACAGCTTGGCCGCCATGTTGCCCGCCATGGCCGGCGTGGGCAGGTGCGCGAACAGCAGCGGCACGGCCACGAAGCCGATGGCCGACAGGCTGCCCCACCAGAGGGCGGCGGCCAGCACGGGCAGGCGTTCGTACATGGTCAGATGTAGCTGACGGCCACCACCTCGTAGCGGCGCACGCCGCCCGGGGCCTGCACTTCGGCGGTGTCGCCCTCTTCCTTGCCGATGAGCGCGCGGGCGATGGGGCTGGAGACGTTGATGAGGCCCAGCTTCAGGTCGGCCTCGTCCTCGCCGACGATCTGGTACTTCACCGTGTCGCCGCTGTCCTCGTCCTCCAGTTCCACGGTGGCGCCGAAGACCACGCGGCCGCCCGCGTCGAGCGCCGAGGGGTCGATGATCTGCGCGGCGGAGAGCTTGCCCTCCACCTCCTGGATGCGGCCCTCGATGAAGCCCTGGCGGTCCTTGGCGGCCTCGTACTCGGCGTTCTCGCTCAAATCGCCCTGGGCACGCGCCTCGGCGATGGCGTTGATCACCGCGGGCCGGTCGACGGTCTTGAGGCGGTGCAGCTCTTCCTTGAGCTTCTCGGCGCCGCGCTTGGTGATGGGAATGGTGGCCATGGGAAAAAGTCTCCGTGAAAAGGGAAACCGCCGCGCGTTGCCGGGCGGCGGTTTCAGTTCAGCGCTTGATTATGCCGCGTGCGGCGGCAAGATCAAGCCAGGCCGTCAGGCCAGTTGGGCATGCAGCTCCTGCACCGAGTACACATCGAGCTTGTCGAGGTACTTCATGCCTTCCACGGCCGCCTCGGCGCCGAAGATGGTCGTGAACGTCGTCACGCGCGCCAGCAGCGAGCTGGTGCGGATCTGGCGCGAATCGGCGATGGCGTTGCGGCGCTCTTCCACCGTGTTGATGACCATGGCGATTTCGCCCATCTTGATCATGTCCACGATGTGCGGACGGCCCTCGGTCACCTTGTTGACCACCGTGACGGGCACTCCGGCCTCGGCGATGGCGGCCGCCGTGCCCTTGGTGGCCACGAGCTCGAAGCCCAGCTCCACCAGCTGGCGCGCGATCGCCACGGCGCGCGGCTTGTCGCCGTTCTTCACCGTCAGGAACACCTTGCCCGAGGTGGGCAGCTTGGTGCCCGCGCCGAGCTGGCTCTTGACGAACGCCTCGCCGAAGGTCTTGCCCACGCCCATGACTTCGCCCGTGGACTTCATCTCGGGGCCGAGGATGGTGTCGACGCCAGGGAACTTCACGAACGGGAACACGGCCTCCTTCACGCTGAAGTACGGCGGCGTCACTTCCTGCGTGATGCCTTGCGCCGCCAGCGTCTGGCCCGCCATGCAGCGCGCGGCCACCTTGGCAAGCTGGATGCCCGTGGCCTTGGAGACGAAGGGCACCGTGCGCGAGGCGCGCGGGTTCACTTCGAGCACGTAGATCACGTCCTTGCCGTCGGCCTCCTGGATGGCGAACTGCACGTTCATGAGGCCGACCACGTTCAGCCCCTCGGCCATCGCGGCGGTCTGGCGCTTGAGCTCGTCGATGGTGGCCTGCTTGAGGTAGTACGGCGGCAGCGAGCAGGCGGAATCGCCCGAGTGCACGCCGGCCTGCTCGATGTGCTCCATCACGCCGCCGATGAAGACCTTGCCCTCGGGGTCGCGCAGGCAGTCCACGTCGCACTCGATGGCGTCGTTCAGGAAGCGGTCGAGCAGCACGGGCGAGTCGTTGCTCACCTTCACGGCCTCGCGCATGTAGCGCTCCAGGTCGCGCTGCTCGTGCACGATTTCCATGGCACGGCCGCCCAGCACGTAGCTGGGGCGCACTACCAGGGGGTAGCCCAGCGCGGCGGCCTTTTCCAGCGCCTCGGACTCGGTGCGGGCCGTAGCGTTGGGCGGCTGGCGCAGGCCGAGGTCGTTGAGCAGCTTCTGGAAGCGCTCGCGGTCCTCGGCGGCATCGATCATGTCGGGCGAGGTGCCGATGATCGGCACGCCCTCGGCTTCCAGGCCCAGTGCCAGCTTCAAAGGCGTCTGGCCGCCGTACTGCACGATCACGCCCGCGGGCTTTTCCTTGTCCACGATCTCCAGCACGTCTTCGAGCGTGAGGGGCTCGAAATACAGGCGGTCGGAGGTGTCGTAGTCGGTCGAGACGGTTTCGGGGTTGCAGTTGACCATAATGGTCTCGTACCCGTCCTCGCGCATCGCCAGCGCCGCATGCACGCAGCAGTAGTCGAACTCGATGCCCTGGCCGATGCGGTTGGGCCCGCCGCCCAGCACCATGATCTTTTTCTTGTCCGTGGGCGCTGCCTCGCACTCGTCCTCGTAGGTCGAGTACATGTAGGCCGTGTTGGTGGCGAACTCGGCCGCGCAGGTATCCACGCGCTTGTAAACCGGGCGCACGTTCAGCGCGCGGCGTGCTTCGCGCACGGCCTTTTCGGTGGTCTTGAGCAGCTTGGCGAGGCGACGGTCGGAGAAGCCCTTTTTCTTGAGCGTGCGCAGCGTGTCGGCATCCAGGGCGGCCAGCGCGGCATCGCCCTTTCCTTCCGCGAGCTTGTCCAGGTCGAGTTCGATCTTCACGATCTCCTCGATCTGCACCAGGAACCACTTGTCGATCTTGGTGAGGTCGTGCACTTCATCGACGGACAGGCCCATCGCGAACGCATCGCCCACGTACCAGATGCGCTCGGGGCCGGGCTCGCCGAGTTCCTTTTCGAGCAGTTCGCGGTCCTGCGTCTTCTCGTTCATGCCGTCCACGCCCACTTCGAGGCCGCGCAGTGCCTTCTGGAACGATTCCTGGAACGTGCGGCCCATGGCCATGACCTCGCCCACGGACTTCATCTGCGTGGTCAGGCGGCTGTCGGCGGTGGGGAACTTCTCGAACGCGAAGCGCGGGATCTTGGTGACCACGTAGTCGATCGAGGGCTCGAACGACGCGGGCGTGGCGCCGCCCGTGATCTCGTTCTTGAGCTCATCGAGCGTGTAGCCCACGGCCAGCTTGGCCGCGACCTTGGCGATGGGGAAGCCCGTGGCCTTGGACGCGAGCGCCGACGAACGCGACACGCGCGGGTTCATCTCGATCACGATCATGCGGCCGTCCTTCGGGTTCACCGAGAACTGCACGTTGGAGCCGCCCGTGTCCACGCCGATCTCGCGCAGCACCGCCAGGCTGGCGTTGCGCATGATCTGGTATTCCTTGTCGGTCAGCGTCTGCGCCGGGGCCACGGTGATCGAGTCGCCCGTGTGCACGCCCATGGGGTCGAGGTTCTCGATGGAGCAGATGATGATGCAGTTGTCCGCCTTGTCCCGGACGACTTCCATCTCGTACTCCTTCCAGCCGAGCAGCGATTCCTCGATCAGCAGCTCGTTGGTCGGAGAGGCTTCGAGGCCGCGCTTGCAGATGGTCTCGAATTCTTCCGGGTTGTAGGCGATGCCGCCGCCCGTGCCGCCGAGCGTGAAGCTGGGGCGGATCACCGTGGGGAAGCCCACGTTCTTCTGCACGGCCCAGGCTTCGTCCATCGAATGCGCAATGCCCGAGCGCGCCGAGCCCAGGCCGATGCGCGTCATCGCGTCCTTGAACTTCAGGCGATCCTCGGCCTTGTCGATGGCCTCGGGCGTGGCGCCGATCAGCTCGACCTTGTACTTGTGCAGCACCCCGTTGCGCCACAGGTCCAGTGCGCAGTTCAGCGCGGTCTGGCCGCCCATGGTGGGCAGGATGGCGTCGGGGCGCTCCTTGGCGATGATCTTCTCGACCGTCTGCCAGGTGATGGGCTCGATGTAGGTGACGTCGGCCGTGGCCGGGTCGGTCATGATCGTCGCGGGGTTGCTGTTGATCAGGATGACCTTGTAGCCCTCCTCGCGCAGCGCCTTGCAGGCCTGTACGCCGGAGTAGTCGAACTCGCAGGCCTGGCCGATGATGATCGGGCCGGCGCCGATGATGAGGATGCTCTTGATGTCTGTGCGTTTTGGCATGGTGTATCGGTTCAGTCGGTGGCGGCAGAAGCTGCCACGGGGCGCCGTGCGTCAAGCCGGTCCAGCAGCGCCTGGGCGCGCTCGGCGGGCAGGCTCTTCTGCATGAGCTGGATCAGGCCATCGCCCTGCACCAGCGGGCGCAGCACCTCGGCCTCGGCCTCGTAGAAGGTCACGTCCCATTCCTGCAGGCCTTCGGCGAAGGTGGCGTCGTCCCAGGTCTTGCCCTTGGCGATCAGCGTGACCAGCGGCATGGCCTTGTTCTCCACGAACGCCTTCTTGTAGGGCTTTTGCTGCCAGCGCTCGGCGAACCATTCGCGGTGCGGCGCGGGCAGCGTGAGCATGCGCTTGTGGATCGCCTTCTCGAGCGCCGCGGCCGGGAAGCTGAAGAGTTTCATGGCGCCAGGATTTCCTTCACTTGGCCTTGGCAGCCTGCATGAGCGCCGTGAAGCGGTCGAACAGGTAGGCGATGTCGTGCGGGCCCGGCGAGGCCTCGGGATGGCCCTGGAAGCAGAAGGCGGGCTTGTCCTTGTGCTCCAGCCCCTGCAGCGTGCCGTCGAACAGGCTGATGTGGGTAGCGCGCAGCGTCTCGGGCAGCGTGGCCATGTCCACCGCGAAGCCATGGTTCTGGCTCGTGATGCTGACACGGCCGCTGTCCAGGTCCTTCACGGGATGGTTGGCGCCGTGGTGGCTGTTGTCCATCTTGAAGGTCTTGGCACCGGCGGCCAGCGCCATGATCTGGTGCCCCAGGCAGATGCCGAAGGTGGGCACACCGCTGGCGACGATCTGCTGCACGGCCGCGATGGCATAGTCGCAGGCAGCCGGGTCGCCGGGGCCGTTGGACAGAAACACGCCATCGGGGTTCATCGCCAGGACGTCGGCCGCGGGTGTCTGCGCCGGCACCACGGTGAGCTTGCAGCCGCGCTCGGCCAGCATGCGCAGGATGTTCAGCTTCACGCCGTAGTCGTAAGCCACCACGTGGAAGCGCGGCGCGTCCTGCGTGCCGTAGCCCTCGCCCAGTTTCCACTCGGTCTGGTCCCAAGCGTAGGTAGCGGACGTGCTCACGACCTTGGCCAAGTCCAGACCGTTCATGCTCGGCGCGGCCTGGGCGGCCGCCACGGCCTCGTCGATGCGCGCCTGCGTCACGGCTTCGCCCACGGCCAGCCCGACGATGACGCCGTTCTGCGCCCCCTTCTCACGCAACAGGCGGGTCAGCTTGCGCGTGTCGATGTTGGCAATGGCCACCGTGTCGGTGCGCACGAGGTACTGGGACAGGGTCTCGGCCTGGCGGAAGTTGCTCGCGACCAGGGGCAGGTCCTTGATGACGAGGCCTGCGGCATGGACCTTGTCGGCCTCGATGTCCTCGCTGTTGACGCCGTAGTTGCCGATGTGCGGATACGTCAGGGTGACGATCTGCTGGCAGTAGCTGGGGTCGGTGAGGATTTCCTGGTAGCCGGTGATGGCGGTGTTGAACACCACTTCGCCGACAGTGGTGCCGGTGGCACCGATCGAGTTGCCGATAAAGACCGTGCCGTCTGCAAGCGCCAGGATGGCGGGAGGGAAGGTTCCCTTGAGAGACAAAAGCACTGGGTTCTCCGATGGGTTGCGGGTCGCCCGGGAGCCCTCGGGAAGACGGTTCCTGAGGACTGCTGCTAGTTTAAGATTGCTTTGGATGCGGCCGGGCGACGTTTTTTGCGGGAAAGCCTCCTATTGTAGCGCGTCGGCTTCCAGCTGCCGGGCGCTTGCCCAAGCCCCGCGCCCGGCAAAGGGATAGCCATCTGGCGCACGAATGCACCAAGACACCGCAAGGCAAAAGGAAGAGGGGAGGCTGAACTCTCCTGCGTGCCGTGGAAGCTGGTCACTTCCACGAGGAGAGAAATGGTAGGCGCGATTGGACTCGAACCAACGACCCCCACCATGTCAAGGTGGTGCTCTAACCAGCTGAGCTACGCGCCTGTGTGTATTCGAGAAGTGAGATTGTAGCAGTAAAAAAGGCCGCTTCCGGCAAACGGCGCAATGCTCAACGCCGCCGCGCGGAACGCACGCCCGGAACGCTGCCGACGATGCCCAGCACCTTGTTCAGGCGGCCCGCGTCCGACACTTCCACGGTGAAGGTCATCCAGGCCGTGCCCTTGACGGACTGGGTCTGCACGCCGATCACGTTGGTCTTCTCGCGCGCGAACACCTCGGAGATATCGCGCAGCAGGCCCTGCCGGTCCGAGGCCTCCACAGCCACATCCACCGGGTAGACCGCCGCCGCCTGCAGCTGGGGCCGGCCCCATTCCACATCGATGACGCGCTCGGCATTGCGCGCCGCCATCTCGCGGAAGTTGCTGCAGTCCGCGCGGTGCACGCTCACGCCCTTGCCGCGCGTGACGAATCCGCGGATCTCATCGGGCGGCGCGGGCTTGCAGCACTTGGCGAGCTGCGTCATGAGCGAGTCCACGCCCACGACCAGCACCCCCCCCTTGGGCACGCTGTCCGTGCGCGCCTTGCGGATCAGCAACTGGTCTTCCGGCTCGGCCACGGGCTCGGGCGGGCGCAGCAGTGTCTCGATGGAGCGCAGGGAAAACTCGTCCTTGCCAACCACCTCGAACAGCGCCTCGGCCGACTTGAAGCCCAGCTGCACGGCCAGGTCATCGAGCTTGACAGCCGTCTTGCCTTCGCGCTGCAGCAGCTTCTCGACCAGCTCGCGCCCGCGCGCGACGGTGGCGTGCGTGGCCTGCGCGTTGAACCATGCGCGCACCTTGGCCTTGGCCCGGTTGCTGGTGAGATAGCCCAGCTCCGGGTTGAGCCAGTCGCGCGAGGGGCGCCCCTCCTTCACGGTGGTGATCTCCACTGTCTGGCCGTTCTGCAGCGGCGTGTTGAGCGGCACCATAGCGCCGTCCACGCGCGCGCCGCGGCAGCGGTGGCCCACGTTGGTGTGCACGGCATAGGCGAAGTCGACGGGCGTCGCTCCCTGCGGCAGTTCGACCACGGCGGCATCGGGCGTGAGCACGTAGATGCGGTCCTCGAACAGGCCGCTGCGGCTCGCGCCGCCGACCAGGTCGCGCTCCCAGGCCAGGAGCTGGCGCAGCACGGCGATCTTGGCGTCGTATTCACTGCTGGCGGACACGCCCGCGTAGCCCTTGGTGCCCGCCTCCTTGTAGGCCCAGTGTGCGGCCACACCGTGCTCGGCGTGGTCGTGCATGGCCTGGGTGCGGATCTGGATCTCGATAGCCCGGCCAGCCTCGTCGCGCACCACGGTGTGCAGCGACTGGTAACCGTTGGGCTTGGGGCGGGCGATGTAGTCGTCGAACTCGGCCTCGATGGGACTGAACTGGCTGTGCACCCAGCTCAGGGCCGCATAGCAGTCCTTGACGCTGGGCACGATGACGCGCAGCGCGCGGATGTCGAACACCTGGTCGAAGCCCAGCGACTTGCCGCGCATCTTCTTGACGATGCTGTAGATGTGCTTGGGCCGCCCCTGCACGCTGGCGCTGATGCTGCGCGCGCGCAGCTCGGATTCCAGCCGGCTGCGAACCTGCTCCATGTAGAGCTCGCGCTCCACGCGCTTCTCGTCCAGCAGACTCGCCACTTCCTTGTACGTGTCGGGCTCCAGGAAGCGGAAGGCCAGGTCCTCCAGCTCCCATTTCATCTGCCAGATGCCCAGCCGGTTGGCCAGAGGTGCGAACACCTGCAGCGCCTCGCGCGCAATGCCGGGCGACACCGCGCGCTTGGTCGCGGCATAGAAGCGCAGCGTCTGCAGGCGCGAAGCCAGCCGCAGCATGACCACGCGCAGGTCGCGCGAGAAGGCCAGCAGCATCTTGCGCACGTTCTCGGTATGCGTGGCAGCATCGTCCACCTGCAGGCCGGCCACCTGCGCCTCGCGCGCCTGCTGCTGCACGCGCATGAGCTTGGTGGTCTCGACGGCCAGTGCGGCGAAGTTGTCGCCGAATGCCTTGGCGATGACCTCCTCCGGCCTGTTGAGGTGCGCGCAGGTATAGACCAGGTAGGCGGCGGCCTGCATGGTCTCGGAGCCGCCCAGGTTCTTGAGGATGGCGGACACGGCATCCGCATGTGCGAGGGTGTTCTCCCCCGTACCCAGCGTCTCGCCGGTCAGCAGCGGTTCGGCGAAGGCGCGCGCGCGCGCCAATGCGCCGTCATGGCCGGGTTCGGTCTGCGCGGTGGCGGCGATGAGTTGCGGCACGGCCTCGGGCCGGCCCGCGGCAGCCGCCCCGCCCTGCCCCAGAGGCATGTGGCCGATGGCGCTGCTTCTCATGCGGCACCCTCCACGCCGTCGCCCTGCAGGAACGACACTACGGCATCCACTTGGCCCTGCGCCACCAGCGTGGGCGCGTGGCCTACACCAGCGAACTCCACCACGCGCGCACGCGGCCCGCGCTGCGCCATGTGTTGGGCCGTCTGCGCGGACAGCAGGTCGGACTCGGCCCCTCGCAACAGCAGCACCTGGGCCGTGATCTGCTCATAGAGCTGCCACATCTGCTGCTCGCCGGCACGGGCGGCCTCCTCGGTCAAGGTGCGGAACGGCACTGCGATGGCCGGGTCGTAATGCAGCGCCAGCCCTCCCTGCGGACCAGGCCGCACCATGGCGCGCGACAGCTCCAGCCACTCCTGCGGCGTGTGCGGCCCGAAGCTGCGCGAGATGGCCCACAGCGCATCCGCCGCCTGCTGCAGCGTCTCGAAATGCGCGGGCTGGCCCAGGTACTGGCCGATGCGCTCCAGCGCCTGCCACTCGATGGTCGGCCCCACGTCGTTGAGCACCAGGCGCCGCACGGGCACGGGCATCGGCAGGCCCGGCTGGCCGCACAGCACCATGCCGATGAGCCCGCCCATGCTGGTGCCCACCCAGTCCAGCATGCGCATGGGCGCCTGCTGGTGCAGGTGCGCCAGCAGGGCCAGCATGTCGGCGGCATACAGCGGAATCTGGTAGCCCATGGGATCGGCCAGCCAGTCGCTCTGGCCCCGGCCCACCACATCGGGACAGACCACGCGGGCGTGAAGGCTCATGGCACGGGCCAGGGTATCGAAGTCGCGGCCCTGGCGCGAGAGGCCGTGCGCGCAGACCACCACGCGCGGGTGCGCCGCGTCGCCCGTGGCATTCCACTTCCAATAGGCCATGCGGTGGCCTTCTTCTGCGGAGCCCACGGCGGCAGGGCCGGGGCACGGTACGTATTTCAGCGTAGGTTGAATCATGGAAACGGTACCGTCATGCAGCGCTCGATAATGCTTGGATTGCATCCTAATTCATTCGGAGAGACTCTCATGCTGAAAGGCAAAACCGCACTCGTCACCGGCTCCACCAGCGGCATCGGCCTCGGGATCGCCATGGCCCTGGCACGCCAGGGCGCCAACATCGTGCTCAACGGCTTCGGCGATGTGGACGGCCCCCGCGCGCAGGTACTGGCCGCGGGCAGCGCGTCGGACGTGCGCGTGGCCTACCACGGCGCCGACATGAGCAAGCCCGCCGAGATCGAGGACATGCTCAAGTACGCCGCCTCCCAGTTCGGACGCGTGGACATCCTGGTGAACAACGCGGGCATCCAGCACGTGGCCAGCGTGCAGGACTTTCCGGCGGAGAAGTGGGACGCGATCATCGCCATCAACCTGACCAGCGCCTTCCACACCTCGCGCCTGGCGTTGCCGGGCATGCTGGCCGCAGGCTGGGGGCGCATCATCAACGTGGCGTCGGTCCACGGCCTGGTGGGTTCGGCGCAGAAATCCGCCTACGTGGCGGCCAAGCACGGCATCGTCGGCCTGACCAAGGTGACGGCGCTGGAAACCGCCACCACCGGCGTGACCTGCAATGCGATCTGCCCGGGCTGGGTGCTCACGCCCCTGGTGCAAAAGCAGGTGGACGCCAAGGCCGCCGAGCATGGTCTGTCCAACGAAGACGCCAAGAAGCTGCTGCTGGGAGAGAAGGAACCTTCCATGCAGTTCACCACGCCCGAGGAACTGGGCGAACTGGCCGTGTTCTTCTGCTCGCCGGCAGCCAACAACGTGCGCGGCGTGGCCTGGAACATGGACGGCGGCTGGACAGCCCAGTAAGAGAACACCCCTCTGAGCCGCTGCGCGGCGTCTGCCGGCCTGGGTGGCGCCAGTGCCGCAGGGCTTGCCCATCGCTATTATTCCAATAGCTGCTTGCGCTTTCTGGATAAGCGCCAAAGGCCGATTTGGCTTGAGATATCAGCGCAACTGCACCGAGCCCGACACGGTGACCACCACCTGTGCCTTGCCCGCCTCCACCGGCACGGGCGCATCGGCGAAGGATGCAGCTTCAGCCTTCATGGCCATCACGCGCGGGCGGGGGCCGGGGAACATCTCGTTGCTGTTCACCGCCACCTCGCGCAGCGTGTAGCCGCCGAAGCCGAAACCCCGCGCCAGCTCCGTGGCACGGGCCTTGAACGCCTCGATGGCCTGGGACTGCGCCTCGGTCTCGGCCTTGGCGCGTGCCTCGCGCGACAGGTCGAATGCGATCTGGCTGATGGCCATGCTCTGCACCTTGCCCGCCGTGCCGGTGATGCGCTGGAAGTCGCGGCCTTCCAGCACCAGTTCCGCGCGGCCCTGCCAACCGGCGATCTTGCCGTCCTTGCCGTGGCGCGGGTACAGGCTGAAGGCGCCCGTGCGCACATCCATCTGCTGCGGCTGGGCCTGGCGGCGCGCCTCGGCCAGGGCCGCATCCAGCGCCTGCTTGAGCTGCGTCTGCACTGCCGCCGCGTCGGGCGCTTCCTTGGTGGCGGCCAGGGTCACCACCAGCAGGTCCTGCTGGGTTTCCACGGTGCCCGCGGCCGACAGTTGCAGCACATTCTGCGGCGCGGATGCGCCACCGTTCTGAGCAAAACCCGCAGAAGCGCCCACCAATAAAGCGGCAGCAGCTATTATTTTTACAGCATTCTTCATTGATTTTCCCTTCCTGCCCATGAGGGCCTCCACGCGGATGCGCCATCCGCTGACATACAAGCGTAGCCGCCGAAACGGCCGTTTTGGTGACGTGCGGGTAATGTCGATGGCACGTGGCGCAAAACCTGTAACACTTGGTCAAAGCTCTCGGAAAAACGCGAACTTTGCGCTGCAAGCTGGTCAGAATCGGCTCTGTTACAAATTGGACCGGGATCACAACATGGCAACTACGACCAACCGTACCGACAAAGTGCTCGTGGTGGACGACGATGCGCGCATCCGCGATCTGCTGCGCCGCTACCTCACGCAGGAGGGCTTCGAGGTCATGGTGGCGGAAGACGGCAAGGCGCTCAACCGCATCCTGCTGCGCGAGACGGTGGACCTGATCGTGCTGGACCTCATGATGCCCGGCGAGGACGGCCTGTCCATCTGCCGCCGCCTGCGCGCGGCCAACGACCGCACGCCCATCATCATGCTCACCGCCAAGGGCGAAGACGTGGACCGCATCGTGGGCCTGGAGGTGGGTGCCGACGACTACCTGGGCAAGCCTTTCAACCCGCGCGAGCTGCTCGCACGCATCCACGCCGTGCTGCGCCGCCGTCCGCCGCAGGAGGCGCCGGGTGCGCCCTCGGGCGACAACGAGGTGGTGACCTTCGGCCCCTTCACGTTCGACCTGGGCACGCGCGCGCTGCAGAAGAATGGCGAGGAACTGCCGCTGACCACAGGCGAATTCGCCATGCTCAAGGCCCTGGTACGCCACCCGCGCCAGCCGCTGTCGCGCGAGAAGCTGGCGCTGCTGGCGCGCGGGCGCGAATTCGAGCCCTTCGACCGCAGCCTGGACGTGCAGATCTCGCGCCTGCGCAAGCTGGTCGAGGTGGACGCCGCCGCCCCGCGCTACATCCAGACGGTGTGGGGCGTGGGCTACGTGTTCGTGCCGGACGGCACGAACTAAGGGAGCCCCCCTGAGTCGCCTTCGGCGCCTTCCCCCCAGGGGGACGCCGCCCGCGGCCTGGCGGAGCCAGCTCCGCGGCGGCTGCTGGCATGGCGGGTGCCGGTTTCAAGCCGTCCATGCTTTCTCATGAGCGCTAGTCATCATCATCCTTCCGACGCGACCAGTCCGGCACCGCTGGAAGCGCCTGCCAGCCAGCGAGCCCAGCGCGCGCGCGTGGGGCTGAATCTTTTCTGGCGCACCTTCTTCCTGCTGTCGCTGCTGCTGGTGGGCAGCATCCTGGCGTGGCTGCAGACGCTGCGCGCGTTGGAGTTCGAGCCGCGCACGCTGCAGACGGCCCAGCAGATCGCTTCGCTGGTCAACCTGAGCCGCGCCGCGCTGATCCACTCCGATGCGATCGCCCGCGTCTCCCTGCTCAAGACCATGGCCGACCAGGAAGGCGTGCGCATCCTGCCGCGCGAGCCCGGCGACAAGTTCGAGCTGCTGCCCCCCTCTGCCCTGGGTGCGCGGCTGACGGAGGAGCTCACCCAGCGCCTGGGCCCCGGCACCATCGTGGCCAGCAGCGTGAACGGCGAGAACGGGCTGTGGGTAGGCTTCACCATCAACGGCGACCTCAACTGGCTGCTCATGGACCGCTCGCGCCTGTCGGCCGCCAGCGGCAGGACCTGGCTGATCTGGCTCATCACGGCCGGCGCACTGTCGCTGGCGGGTGCAGCGGCCATCGCACGGCTCATCAACCGGCCGCTCAAGCAGCTCTCGTACGCCGCCAACCGCGTGCGCGACGGCGACTTCGCCGCCAGCCAGCTCGACGAGGAGGCGGTGACCAGCGAGATCCGAGAGGTGAACATCGGCTTCAACCGCATGGCGCAGAAGCTCGCCAAGCTGGAGCAGGACCGCGCGGTCATGCTCGCCGGCATCTCGCACGACCTGCGCACGCCGCTGGCGCGCCTGCGCCTGGAAACCGAGATGAGCGTGCTCGACGAGGTGGCGCGCGAGCACATGGTGGCCGACATCGTGCAGCTCGACGCCACCATCGACAAGTTCCTCGATTACGCGCGTCCCGACACGGTGACGCTCAGCCCCGTGAACCTGCACGGCGTGGTGTCCTCGTGCGTCTACGCCGTGCAGGACCACCGCGAGCTGCAGATCACCATGAACGTGCCCGAGGAGCTGAACGTGCTGGCCGACGAGGTGGAGCTGGCGCGCGTCATCTCCAACCTGCTGGAGAACGCCCGCCGCTACGGCAAGGACCGCGAGACCGGCATCACCACGGTGGACATCGCCGCCAAGGCGCGCGAGAAATGGGTGCTGGTCAAGCTGCGCGACCACGGCCCCGGCGCCCCGCCGGAGCAGCTCGCCAGCCTCACCAAGCCGTTCTTCCGCAGCGACTCGGCACGCACCGCCGCGGCCGGCGCGGGGCTGGGCCTGTCCATCGTGGACAAGACCGTGCAGCGCATGGGCGGCATCTTCGCGCTGGCCAATTCCGCGTCGGGCGGCCTCGTGGCGCACATCCAGCTCCAGCGCGCCGCCGACCTGCCGGGCGGCCAGGGGCCGGAGCAGCGCCTGCAGCGCCCGCAGATCAAGCGCCACCTGCCTCCCGAAGCGCGCAAGCCCGCGCGGCCCGTGTAGCCGGCTAGCCTTCGGAGCCGGGCAGCGGCCGCCGCGCGGGGCCGTCGTAGCTCCAGAGGTATTCGCGGGGTATCGGCCCCTTATTGCGCCCGCCCTGCTGCGTCTGCTCCCAGGCGTGCGCCAGGATGCCGACGGAGCGCGACAGGCAGAAAAGCCCGCGCGCCAACGGAGCCGGAAAACCCAGCTCGGCATAGATCACTGCCGTGGCGCCGTCGATGTTCATGGGGATGCGCCGGCCGCCCTTGCGCGAGGCCAACACGTCTTCGACGGCCCTGCCGATCAGCGCGAACCGGCCGCTGACCACGCCCGCCTGCGCAGCTTCGTCCACCAGTTCCAGCAGGCGCGGCGCCCGCGGGTCGATGGGGTGGAACCGGTGGCCAAAGCCCGAGACGAACTTTCCATGGCGGCCGATGGCCTCGTCGAGCCCCGCGCCGGCAGCGGCCTGCAGTTCCTCGCCGGCATCCATGCGCCGAGCAATGTCCACGTACATCTCGACGGCCTGCTCGCCCGCCCCGCCGTGCACGTCGCCCAGCACGTTCACCGCAGACGCCATCGCGTTGTTCAAGCCCACGCCGCACGTGGCGGCCATGCGCGCGATGGCGATGCTCGGCGCCTGAGGTCCGTGGTCCACCGCGGCCATCAGCGCGGCATCCAGCAGCCGCGCCTCGCCGGTGGACGGCAGCTCTCCGCGCGTCATCAGCCAGATCATCTGGGCGAAGCTGACGTTGCCGATCAGCTCCTGGATCGGGTAGCCGCGATAGCGGATGCTGCCCGGCGCCATGTCGATGATGGACGTGCGCCACCAATCCTGCACGCCTCGCTTCACTTCTTCTGCTGTTGCGCTCATATGGCCTCCTGTTGCCTGAGGGACGCGATCTCATCCTCTTGGAACCCCAGTTCGGCAAGGATGGCGTCCGTATGTTCGCCCAACCGGGGCGGAGGGGCCGCGACGGAGGGCGCCTCGCCATTGAGCTTGAAGCCCGTGCGCACCAGCCGGACATCGCGGCCGACGCCTGGCACGTCCTCGTAAGTGGCGACCATGCCGCGTGTGGCGATCTGGGGGTGGTCCAGCGCCTGGGGCACGGTCAGCACCGGACCGGCGGGGACGCCGGCCGCGTTGAACAGCCGCCACCATTCGTCGGCGGAGCGCGCGGCCATTTCCGCTTCCATCGACTGCGTGAGCTCGGCACGGTGCTTCAGCCGGGCATGGCGATCGGCGAACCGAGCATCCTGCTTCCACTCGGGGCGGCCCAGCACCTCGCACACCTGCTCGAACTGCTCCTGCTTGTTGGCAGCGATGTTCAGCAGGCCGTCGCCCGTCCTGAAGGTGCCGGAGGGACTCGCGGTGACGTTGTCGTTGCCCATGGGCTGCGGGACGCGTCCCGCCACCAGGTAGTTGGAAACCGCCCAGCCCATCGTGGCCATCGTGGCCTCCAGCATCGACACGTCGATGAAGACGCCCTCGGCCCGCTGGCGATCGGCCAGGGAAGACGCCACGGCGAAGGCCGCCGTGATGCCCCCGATGGTGTCGGCGATGGGGTAGCCGACGCGCAGCGGCGCCGAGTCCGCGTCGCCGGTGACGCTCATCACCCCGGACATGCCCTGGATGATCTGGTCATAGGCAGGCAGGTCCCGCAGCGGCCCCGACTGGCCGAAGCCCGAGATCGCGCAGTAGATGAGCCTGGGGTTCTCCTGGAGCAGGTCGGTGTAGCCCAGACCCAGGCGGTCCATCACGCCCGGGCGGAAGTTCTCCACCACCACGTCCGTCGTGCGCACGAGCTGGCGGAACACCTGCTTGGCCTTGTCCTTCTTGAGGTCGAGCGTGATGGAGCGCTTGCCGGGGTTCTGGGCGAGGAACGACACGCCCATGTGGCGGCGGTTGAGCTCCACATCCGCGCCCAATTGGCGTGCCAGGTCGCCCCCGGTCCGGGTTTCGACCTTGATCACGTCCGCGCCCATGTGCGCGAGCTGGTGGCAGCAAAAAGGGCCGGCAAGCACATTGGTCAGGTCCAGCACCCGAACGCCCTGCAGAGGTTGTATCGGCATGCTCACTCCGGCTTGATGCCGGCCTGTTTGATCACTGCGCTCCAGCGCTGGATCTCGCTGTTCACGAACTGCGTCGCCTGCTCGGGCGTGTTGCCCACCACGGTGAGCCCCATCTCGGCGAATTTCTTCCTGGCCTCGGGTTGCGCCAGGGCGGCATTGATGGCCTTGCCGAGCCTGTCGACGACGGGCTGGGGCGTGCCTGCCGGCGCGCCGAGCCCGACCCAGTAGTCGATGTCCATCGCCGGGATGCCCGCCTCCTTGGCCGAAGGCACGTCGGGCAGCAGCGCATTGCGCTCCGCACCGGTCACCATCAGCGCCCGCAGCTTGCCGCTGCGGACATGGGACAGCGCGGTGGGCACCGCGGTGATCAGCGCCTGCACCTGGTTGCCCATCAGGTCGGCAAGCACCGCGCCGGCCCCCTTGTAGGGCACGTGCACGATGTCCGTGCCGGTGACGCTCTTGAACAGCTCGCCGGCCAGATGAGTGTTGGTGCCGTTGCCTCCCGAACCATAGTTGAGCTTGCCGGGCTGCGCCTTGGCCAGCGCGATGAACTCCTGCACCGTCTTGGCGGGCACGTTCGGATTCACCACCAGCACGTGCGGCACCTTGACGGCCGTCGTGATCTGGGAGAAAGCCTTGAGCGGGTCGAAAGGCATGTTCGGCAGCAAGCCGGCGGCGATCGCGTAGGCCAGCTCGACCGTCAGCAGCGTGTTGCCGTCGGGAGCCGCGCGCGAGGCGAGCCCCCAGCCGATGAGCCCGCCGCCTCCGGTGCGGTTGTCGACCACCATGGGCGAGCCCACGCTCGGCGCCGCGAACTGCGCGATCACCCGTGTCGAGAGGTCTGCCGTCCCGCCGGGCGAATAGGGAACGATGATGGTGATGGGCTTGCCCTGTGCGAAGGCAGGAGCGCCGAGCACGCTGGCGGCGCCCGCCAGAAGCATGTGGCGGCGTACGTTGTCGATTGGCATGGATGTCTCCTGAGTGGTAGTGGTGGAAAGAAGAAAAGGAACGGCCTTCACCCAAGCCGATAGACGCAGCGGGCAGTGCCCTCGAAAAGCGCCTGGCGCTCCGTGGCGCTCGCGCCGGCCGCCAGGCGCTTGAAAGCGTTCCAGACGGTGGCGTAGCCGTACGAGCCCTTGTCGACAGGGAAATTGCTCTCGAACATGCAGCGCTCGGCGCCGAAGGCCTCGATGAGCGTGTGCATCCAGGGCTTCCAGGTGTCTGCCAGGTGCTGGGAGGTGGGCGGGCGCTCGCCCTGCTCGAAGCCGAAGCCATTGACGCGCATGCCCAGCCCGCCCAGCTTGACGAAGACGTTAGGCAGCGCCGCCAGTGCCTGCATCGACTGCGCCCAGAGGCCGAAGACCTCCGCACGGCGTTCCGCATAGGCGCCGATGCGCACGATGCCGCCGCAGTGGTTGACGATGACGGGCGTGTCCGGGAACGCCTTGGCCAGGTCCAGCAGCTCCGGCAACTGCGGAAAGAAAAGCCACGCGTCGTACGACAGGCCCAGCGGGGCGAGCTGCGCCACGCCCTCCCGATAAGCCCGGTCGAGCAGGAGCCGGGCGGGAGCCGCCGACAGCGGGTTCACCAGCGAGGCATCGGCATCCCAGGCCGTGAGGTGCCGGATGCCGCGAAAGCGGCCGCGCCCCGCCGCGATGTGCGCCTGGAGAACCTCCCGCACCCGCGCGCCCTGGCGCAGGTCGGCATGCCCCACGATCCCGGCGGCAACGCGGACGTTGCCCGCAGCCAATGCTTCGGTGGCCGCTGCCACGTAGGCCGTTTCGCCCACGGGCCGCAGTTGCGCAGGCCCGTCCTCGCGGTACCGGGTCTGGGCCTGCATGTAGACCGTCGCACGCACGTTGTGCCCCGTGTGCACGTCCGCCAGGAATTCGTCTGCCAGGTAGGTCCAGCCGGGACGGTCGTAGAAGTGGTGGTGCGCGTCCACGATGGGCACATCCGGCTCCAGCACCTCTTCCGGCCCCAGTGCCAGCCACTCCGGACGGACCGCCAGGTAATTGCCGCTGCTCATGGCGTTGTCTCCTGCAATTCTTGTTTTGTTCTATAAGTTAGAACATAGATCCAATGTATGGAACAATGATAGAAGCGCCTCACCGGCCTGTCAAACGGAGCCCCCCTGTTTTCCCGTTACCCTCGGGCCCATGCCGAAGAAGTCCACGATCGCCTCTCTCGCCGATGAACAGGCCGCTCCGGGCGGCGCGGCGGCCGTCGACAAGGCCATCACCGTGCTTGCCGCATTCCGGTCGGGCGACAAGGTCTTGAGCGTCACGGAGCTGGCAGAGCGCACCCGCCTCTACAAGAGCACCGTGCTGCGGGTCCTGGCGTCGCTCGCTCATGGGCGGCTGGTGCAGAAGACGGCGGACGGCCTGTGGGGGCTGGGCCCGGAAGTCGCGCGGCTCGCGTCGGTCTATTCGGCGTCCTTCTCGCTGGAAGACCTGGTGCTGCCGGAAATGCGCGCTCTGACGGAGCGCACCGGGGAGAGCGTTGCGTTCCACGTCCGGCAAGGCGACCAGCGCTTGGTGCTCTACCGCGTGGATTCGCCCCAGCTGCTGCGCGACCACGTGCGGGCGGGCGACCTGCTCCCGCTGGACCGCGGCGCGGGCGGCCGCGTGCTGATGGCCTGCGCCGGAGCCAAGGGCCGTCTATACGACCAGGTGCGGCGCGACGGCTACGTGATGGTGACGGGAGACCGTGTCCCCGGCCTGGTGGGCGTCTCCGCGCCGGTGTGGAATGCGGCGCATGAGCTGGTCGGCGCGTTGACGCTCACGGCGCCGGAGCAGCGGATGCAGCCGTGGTTCGTCGATGCACTGCGGCACTCGGCGCAAACGCTGACTGGGCAATTGGGCGGCGGCTAGCCGCGGTTTTCAGCGCTGCAGCAGCACCGCCGCGCGCGCCTCGATCGACAACCCCTGCCCTGCGGGCCCCAGGCGCTCGGCCGTCTTGGCCTTCACGTTCACCTGGTCCGTCTCCAGGCCGAGCGCGCGCGCGATCGATGCGCGCATCGCGGGGATGTGCGCGGCCAGGCGCGGCGCCTGGGCGATCACGGTGCTGTCCACGTTGCCGATGGCGTAACCCTCTTCGCACACGCGGCGCGCGGCCTCGGCGAGCAGCACGGAAGAATCCGCGCCCTTGAAACGCGCATCGGTATCGGGAAAGTGGCTGCCGATGTCGCCCAGCGCCGCCGCGCCCAGCAGCGCATCGGTGATGGCGTGCAGCAGCACGTCGGCGTCGGAATGGCCGAGCAGGCCCATCGCGTGGGGAATCGTTACGCCGCCGATGACCAGCGGCCGGCCCGGCACCAGCGCGTGAACGTCCCAACCCTCGCCAATCCTGAAATCCATGCGTGCTCCGTCAATGCTTGGAGGAAAAAATGGTCTTGACCGATTCTCCCGACGCTTCGCCGCGTGCGCCGCCGAAGCGCGCCAGCGTGGCGCCGTGCATGCGCTGCGCGAGCACCGCCTCGGCCAGCGCGAAATCGTCGGGGTAGGTCACCTTGAAATTCTGCGCGCCGCCCGGCACCAGGCGCGGGCGCAGGCCCATGGCCTCCATGGCGCTCGCCTCGTCGGTGGCGGCCGCGCCCACCTGTTCCAGCGCGTGGCGCAGCGCGCCGATGCGGAACATCTGCGGCGTCTGCGCGAGCCACTTGTCGCTGCGATCCACGGTGGCGGCCACGCGCACGCCGCCGGGGCCGTCGGTGGCGGTCTTGAGCGTGTCGGCCAGCTTGTGCGCCAGCAGGCCGCCCACGGCATCGTGCTCGCAGGCGTCGATGAGCGCGTCGATCTGCGCTGTGGTCACGAGGCAGCGCGCGGCGTCGTGCACCAGCGCCCAGTCGTCATCCAGCGCACCGCGCGCCTGCAGCTCCTTGAGGCCGCCGAGCACCGAATCGGCGCGCGCCGCGCCGCCGCAGGGCACGGCGAACCATGCGGGATGCGTGTGCGCGGTGAAGAAGCCGTCGCCCGGAGCCACCGCCACCAGCGTGCCCGCGAGCCGCGCCACGCCCGCGAACGCGGCCAGCGTGTGCAGCACCAGCGGCTGGCCCGCGACCAGCTGGTATTGCTTGGGCAAGGCCGCATTGCCGCCCGGCCCGACGGCGCGCGAGCCCGTGCCCGCGCAGGGCACCAGCCCCCAGAAGCGGGCCGGCGCGTGGCGCCTGGATGCGGAGGGCTGCGGCAGGTCGGTCATGGGCGGGCATTCTAGAATCAGCCGCTTGCGCCCCGAGCCTCAAGCGCCAGGGCGGCACACCTGCATGGATCTGCCCAAACTCTCCCCCGGAAAACGTTTCACCCTGCCCCGCCCCGTGGGCAGCGCCGATGCCCTGCTACTGGCCCGCCTGGGCGAGCGCGAGAAGGCCGCGGGCCGCCCGACGGCCATCGTGACGGCCGACGCCACCGACGCGCAGCGGCTCATCGACGAGATGGCCTTCTTCGCGCCCGGCCTGCGCTGCGCGCTGTTCCCCGACTGGGAGACGCTGCCCTACGACAGCTTCTCGCCGCACCAGGACCTGATCAGCGAGCGGCTTGCCACGCTCTGGCGCATCTCGCAGGGCGAGGCCGACGTGGTGCTCGTACCCGCGACCACGGCGCTCTACCGCCTCGCGCCGCCCGCGTTCCTGGCGGGCTACACCTTCCACTTCAAGACCAAGCAGAAGCTCGACGAGGCCAAGCTGCGCGCGCAGCTCACGCTCGCCGGCTACCAGCATGTCTCGCAGGTGGTGGGCCACGGCGAATACGCGGTGCGCGGCGGGCTGATCGACCTGTTCCCCATGGGCTCGCCGCAGCCCTACCGCGTGGACCTGTTCGACGACGAGATCGACTCCATCCGCACCTTCGACCCCGACAGCCAGCGCAGCCTCTACCCCGTGCCCGAGGTGCGATTGCTGCCGGGCCGCGAGTTCCCCATGGACGACGCGGCGCGCGCGCGCTTCCGCCAGCGCTGGCGCGAGCTGCTGGAGGGCGACCCCACGCGCAGCCGCATCTACAAGGACATGGGCAACGGCGTGGCCACGGCGGGCATCGAGTACTACCTGCCGCTCTTCTTCGACGAGACGGCCACCGTGTTCGACTATCTGGGAGAACAGGCCACCGTGGTGCTGCACGGCGACCTGGAAACCCCGTTCCAGCGCTTCTGGCAAGACACGCGCGAGCGCTACCGCCTGATCCAGGGCGACCCGGACTACCCCGTGCTGCCGCCCGATGCGCTGTTCCTCTCCGCCGAGCAGTTCTACGGCGAGGCCAAGCCGCACGCCCAGCTGGCGCTGCGCCCCGGCGTGGAGGACGTGCAGGACAACGCGCACTTCCAGAAGCTGCCCGACCTCGCCGTGGTGCGCGGCGCGGAAGACCCGCTGGCCCGGCTGCAGGCCCACATCCGCACCACCCGCCAGCGCCTGCTGCTGCTGGCCGAGAGCGACGGGCGCCGCGAAAGCCTGCTGGACTTCCTGCGCGCATCGGGCCTGAACCCGCCCGCGTTCGACAGCCTGGCCGAATTCCAGGCCACGCCCGAGGAGCGCGTAGGCATCGCCACGGCGGCGCTGGCCACGGGCTTCGCATGGCTGGAGGAAGGGCTGGACCTCGTCACCGAGACCGAGCTGTTCGCCGCCAGCGCCACCACGCGCCGGCGCAAGAAGCAGGAGCAGGCGAGCGACGTCGAGGCGCTCATCAAGGATCTCTCCGAGCTCAACGTGGGCGACCCGGTGGTGCACGCGCAGCACGGCATCGGGCGCTACCGGGGCCTGGTCAACATGGACCTGGGCGAGAAGAACCCCGACGGTACGCCCGCCCTGCAGGAATTCCTGCACCTGGAATACGCCGACAAGGCCGTGCTCTACGTGCCCGTGAGCCAGCTCCAGCTCATCGGCCGCTACACCGGCGTCTCGGCCGATGAGGCGCCTCTGCACAAGCTGGGCAGCGGCCAGTGGGAAAAGGCCAAGCGCAAGGCCGCCGAGCAGGTGCGCGACGCCGCCGCCGAGCTGCTCAACATCTACGCGCGCCGCGCCGCGCGCGAAGGCCATGCGTTCCGCTATTCGCCGCAGGACTACGAGACCTTCGCGGGCGACTTCGGCTTCGAGGAAACGGCCGACCAGAAGGCCGCCATTCACGCCGTGGTGCAGGACATGATCAGCCCGCGCCCCATGGACCGCCTCGTGTGCGGCGACGTGGGCTTCGGCAAGACCGAGGTGGCCCTGCGCGCCTGCTTCGTGGCCGTGGCCGGGGGCAAGCAGGTGGCCTTCCTCGCGCCCACCACGCTGCTGGCCGAGCAGCACTTCCGCACGCTGAGCGACCGCTTCAGCAAGTGGCCGGTGAAAGTGGCCGAGGTCTCGCGCTTCCGCTCGGGCAAGGAGATCACCGCAGCCGTCAAGGGCATTGCCGATGGCACGGTGGACATCGTCGTGGGCACGCACAAGCTGCTCAGCGAATCGACCAAGTTCAAGAACCTGGGCCTGCTCATCATCGACGAGGAACACCGATTCGGCGTGCGCCACAAGGAGGCCATGAAGGCCATGCGCGCCGAGGTGGACGTGCTCACGCTCACGGCCACGCCCATCCCGCGCACCATGGGCATGGCGTTGGAAGGGCTGCGCGATCTCAGCGTGATCGCCACCGCGCCGCAGCGGCGCCTGGCCATCAAGACCTTCGTGAGGAACGAGGGCACGGGCGTGATCCGCGAGGCCGTGCTGCGCGAATTGAAGCGCGGCGGCCAGTGCTACTTCCTGCACAACGAGGTGGAAACCATCGAGAACCGGCGCCAGAAGCTCGAAGAGATATTGCCCGAGGCCCGCATCGCCGTGGCCCACGGCCAGATGCCCGAGCGCGAGCTGGAGCGCGTGATGCGCGACTTCGTCGCCCAGCGCTACAACATCCTGCTGTGCTCGACCATCATCGAGACCGGCATCGACGTGCCCACCGCCAACACCATCATCATCAGCCGCGCCGACAAGTTCGGCCTGGCGCAGCTGCACCAGCTGCGCGGCCGCGTGGGCCGCAGCCACCACCAAGCCTATGCCTACCTGATGGTGCCCGACATGGACGGCCTGACCAAGCAGGCGCAGCAGCGGCTGGACGCCATCCAGCAGATGGAGGAGCTGGGCAGCGGCTTCTACCTCGCCATGCACGACCTGGAGATCCGCGGCGCGGGCGAAGTGCTGGGCGAGAACCAGAGCGGCAACATGCTGGAGGTGGGCTTCCAGCTCTACAACGACATGCTGGCCGAGGCCGTCAAGGCGCTCAAGGCCGGCAAGGAGCCCGACCTGCTCTCGCCCATGCAGGCAGCGACCGACATCAACCTGCACGCCCCCGCGCTGCTGCCGGGCGACTACTGCGGCGACGTGCACCTGCGCCTGTCGTTCTACAAGAAGCTCGCCACCGCCAAGACCGGCGACCAGATCGACGCGCTGCTGGAGGAAATCGTGGACCGCTTCGGCAAGCTGCCGCCGCAGGCGCAGGCGCTCATCGACGTGCACCGCCTGCGCGTGCTGTCGGCGCCCTACGGCGTGGCCAAGGTGGACGCAGCGCCCAGCGTGATCACCATCACCTTCAAGCCCCAGCCGCCCATCGACCCGATGGCCATCATCCACCTGATCCAGAAGAACAAGCACATCAAGCTCGCGGGCAACGACAAGCTGCGCATCGAGCGCGAGCTGCCCGAGCCCAAGGACCGCGCGCAGATGGTGCGCGACGTGCTGCGCAGCCTGGGAAAGCCGCTGGGAGCGTAGGGGAAAACATATGCCAAATCAGCCTCTAGCGCTTGCCATCCAAGCGCGACCAGCTACCTAAACCATAGCAATGTGGATCGAAGCCGCCCTCGCCCTGCTGGCCCTGGCCCTCGCCCTGGCCGCGCGGCCCTGGCGGCTGCTGGCCAGCCGCAAGCCCCTGGCCCACGAAACCCATGGCGCGCCCGCCACGTTGTGGACGCCGCTGCTGGCCACCCTGGCGCTGCTGCCCTGGGCCTGGGCGCTGCCCACGCTGCACCGCATGCCGCTGCAGTTGCAGTGGTCGGGTGCCTGCCTGGTTCTGCTCATGCTCGGCTGGCCGCTGGCCGTGCCCACGCTGCTTGCGGTGGGCGGCATCGCCGCGCTGGTTTCGCCCGGCCTGGCCTGGGGCGACGCGCTGGGCCTGGCCGTGTGGCAGGGCGTGGTGCCGGCCTCGCTGGCGGTGCTGCTGGGCGCGGCGGTGCGCCGGCTCTCCGGCACGCGCGCGCTGGGCGGCGCGCGCCTGTTCGTCTACGTGCTGGGCCGGGGCTTCCTGGGCACGGCACTGTGCGTGTTCGCCGCCGGCACGCTGTCGCAGTGGGTGGGCCACGTGCTGCCGGGCGTGGGCGAGCAGCTCTCGCTGGTGGCGCGCTGGCTCATGGCCTGGGGCGACGCGGTGGTCACCGGCATGCTGTGCGCGGTGTTCGTCGCCTTCAAGCCCGAGTGGCTGGCCACCTGGTCCGACAGGCTGTACCTGGACCAGCGATAGCACATGATGATTAGCCGCCATACCGTATGATCGCGGCATGGTGCTCGAACAGAAATACCTCGCCCTGCTGCAGGAGGCCGAACGGCGGCAGCTTCCCGACCTGCAAGGCATCCGCCTGTGCTTCCAGACCCTGTCGCTGGCCGCGCGCATCGACCGCGACTGCGCCGCGCTGCTGGCCCCGCACGGCCTGTCGGAAGGCCGGTTCGTCATGCTCTTCCTGCTCGACGCCGCGCCCGACGGCCTGGCGCCCAACCTGCTGGCCGGGCAGGCGGGCGTCACGCGCGCCACCGTCACAGGCCTGCTCGACGGGCTGGAGCGCGAGGCGCTGGCCGAGCGCCATGCCGAGCCCGGCGACCGGCGCGCACTGCGCATCCGGCTCACGCGCAAGGGCCGGCAGCTCGCCCGCACGCTGTTCGAACAGCACGGCCAGTGGATCGCCGGCCTGTTCGGCAACCTGACCGCCGCCGAACGCACGCAGCTGGCCCGGCTGCTCGACAAGGTGGCCGCCAACACCGGCGCAGCGGCACATGGCGCCGCCTGAGCGCAAGGGCGCCACGCGCGCCGCGGACATTCCCGCCGGCGTGCTCGACGCGCTCTCGCGCGGCACGCTGCCCACGGCCACCCTCGCCGAATGCCTGGCACTCGACCAGGCCAAGCTGCTGCGCAGCGTGTTCCCCGGCCTGCCGCCCGCCCTCCATTCCGCTGCCGAGGACGCGTGCCGCCTCGGCATCCTGAAGCGCATGGAGCGCATCGGCGCGCTGCTGCTGCAGGCACTGGGCAGCCCCGGCATCGGCACCTGCAGGGCCCACCCCGCCGACACGGTGCGCGGCTGGGCCTGCTTCATGGTCGGCGCGCAGCCAGGGCTGGACCTGCCCACGCGGCTCGCCGCCATCCGCCCGCTGGCCGACGATGCGCACTTCGGCGTGCGCGAATGGGCCTGGATGGCCGTGCGCCCGCACCTCGCGCGGCAGCTGCCCGAGGCCGTCGCGCTGCTGGCCGCCTGGACGGATGCGCCCTCCGAGCGCCTGCGCCGCTTCGCCAGCGAGGCACTGCGCCCGCGCGGCGTCTGGTGCGCCCACATCGCGGAACTCAAGAGCCGCCCCGAAGCCGCCCTGCCCCTGCTGGTGCCGCTGCGCGCCGATCCCAGCGCCTACGTGCAGGACTCGGTAGCCAACTGGCTCAACGACGCAGCCAAGGACCGGCCCGACTGGGTGCGCGCGCTGTGCGCCCAGTGGCTGCAGGATGGCGGCTGCGCCGCCACGCAGCGCATCTGCCAGCGCGCGCAGCGCAGCCTGCAACCGGCCGCGGGGCGGCGATAATCCGCGCTCCCATCCGATTTTTAGTCTTTTTGCCTGTTTGCCCTTGTGGAACAAGCGCAGGCAGCTATCTTTTCAGAAGCATATGACCGCCCACGCCACCCCCACCGAATTCGCCCCCGGCCTCGTCGTGCAGGGCATCGCGCCGCCGCTGCGCCTGGCCGATTACAAGCTCATCGCGTTCGACATGGACTCCACGCTCATCAGCATCGAGTGCGTGGACGAGATCGCCGACGCCGCGGGCCGCAAGGCCGAGGTGGCGGCCATCACCGAGGCGGCGATGCAGGGCGTGATCGCCGACTACAAGGAAAGCCTGCGCCAGCGCGTGGCGCTGCTCAAGGGCGTGGGCATGGACCACCTGGAGCGCGTGTTCGCCGAGCGGCTGCGCTTCAACCCCGGCGCGAAGGAACTGATCGACACCGCCAAGGCCGCGGGCCTGGCCACGCTGCTGGTATCGGGCGGGTTCACGTTCTTCTCCGACCGCGTGAAGACGCATCTGGGCATCGACTTCGCACGCTCCAACGTGCTGGAGGTCGAGGGCGGCCAGCTCACCGGCCGCATGGTGGACCAGCCCTGGGGCGACATCTGCGACGGGGCCGAGAAGCGCCGCACGCTGCTGGAGGTGGCATCGCTCATGGGCATAGACCCGCGCCAGGCGATCGCCGTGGGCGACGGCGCGAACGACCTGCCGATGATGGGCGCCGCGGGCCTCTCGGTGGCCTACCACGCCAAGCCCGCCGTGCGCGCGCAGGCCAAGGTGGCGATCAACCAGGGCGGGCTGGACCGGCTGCTGGAAGTGCTGCGCTGAACGCACGCACGCCAACGCTCCCCTATTCATAGCTGCCAGCGCTTTCCAATAAAGCGCCGCAGCCCTATTTCGCCATAAATTCCCTCCATAAAGATATGGCGCCATATATGAATATGAAAATAAAAACGAATTGCCAGGCGTGTGCCCGTCTTACACTTGCGCCCTAGCAATCGCCCTCTTGCATGAAGCGGCGATGTGGAGTAACCCATTCAAAGGACGCTGATCGCCATGCTGAAGAAAACCCTCTCCGCCATTGCCCTGGCCGCCCTCGCGCTGGGCGCGCAGGCCGCCGACGTGCTCAAGGTGGCCGCCACGGCCGTGCCGCATGCGGAAATCCTGAACTTCGTGAAGCCCCAGCTCAAAGCCCAGGGCGTGGACCTGCAGATCAAGGAATTCAGCGACTACGTGCAGCCCAACGCCGCCGTGCAGGACAAGCAGCTCGACGCCAACTTCTTCCAGCACCAGCCCTATCTGGACAGCTACAACAAGGACCGCAAGAGCAGCCTGGTGGCCGTTCCCAACGGCAAGGTGCACGTGGAGCCCTTCGGCGCCTACTCCAGCAAGATCAAGAACGTGAATCAGCTCAAGGACGGCGCCATCGTGGCCATCCCCAACGACCCCTCCAATGGCGGTCGCGCGCTGATCCTGCTGGCCAAGCAGGGCCTGATCGAGCTGAAGGACTCCAAGAGCCTCACGCCCACGCCGCTGGACGTGGCCAAGAACCCCAAGAAGCTCAAGTTCAAGGAACTCGAAGCCCCGCTGCTGCCGCGCGCCCTGGCCGACGTGGACCTGGCCCTGATCAACACCAACTACGCGATCGAGGCCAAGCTGAACCCCACGCAGGACGCGCTGTTCATCGAAGGCGCCGATTCGCCCTACACCAACATCGTGGCGGCCCGCGCCGACCGTGCGGGCGACGCCACCATCGCCAAGCTGATCAACGCGCTGCACACGCCCGAGGTGAAGAAGTTCATCCAGGACAAGTACAAGGGCGCCGTGGTGCCCGCGTTCTGAGCCTCTCCACGCTCCATCCCTGAAGCGCTGCTCCTGCAGCGCTTTTTTTATTCCCGCCGCACCACGCCCCAAAGCCAGGCATGCGGCTGCACCAGCGTGAGGCAGCCGCGGTGTTCCTGCGCGCCCCGGCCCGCCGCCAGGCCGCAACAGTGCGGGTTACCGAGCATATTTCGGCACCCCCAGGCTGGCATGCTGCTTGCATAATTTTCAAGTCACTTGAATTTAGTGCTCATGACTTGCACGAATTTTCAATTGGCTTGAAACCCATCCAGCGCTCACTTCAAAGGGGAAAAAGGTGCCAAAGCAACATTCCGTCATCGCGGCCGCCATGCTGGCCGCCTCCGCCAGCATGCTCCTGGGCAGCGCGCCCGCAGCAGCCAAGGACGTCGTCAAGATCGCCTTCATCGGCCCACTGACCGGCGGCGTGTCGGCCATCGGCCTGGGCGGCCGCAATTCGGCGGAGCTGGCCGTGCGCCTGCGCAATGCGGACCCCAAGGCGAAGTACACCTACCAGCTCGTGACGCAGGATGACGAATGCCGCCCCAACGTGGGCGTGCAGGTAGCCACCAAGGTCGCGGCCGACCGCAACATCGTGGCGGGCGTCACCCACTTCTGCTCCGCCGTGGCCATGGGCACCGTGGGCGTGTACAGCCGCTTCGGCATGCCGGCCGTGGTGTGGGGCGCCGTGCTGCCCGACATCACCTACGCGAACAACTTCAAGGAAGTCCACCGCGTCAACGGCACCATGATCAACCAGAGCGAGGTGGCGGCCAAGTTCGTCACCGGCCAGGGCTACAAGAAGTGGGCCGTCATCCACGACACCACCGACTACGGCAAAGGCCACAACAAGTACTTCAGCGAATACCTGAAGAAGGACGGCGGCACCATCGTGGGCACGTTCGGCGTCACGGCCGAACAGCAGGACTTCACGACCGAGCTGACCAAGATCCGCGAGCTCAAGCCGGACGTCATCTACTTCGGCGGCCTCACACCCCTGGGCGTGCGCATCCGCACCCAGATGGACAAGCTGGGCATCAAGGCGCAGTTCCAGGGCACCTCGGGCGTGATGTCCGACGCCTACATCCAGGGCGTGGGCCCGGAGCTGGCCGAGGGCTCGCTGGCCTTCCTGGAAGGCGCACCGCTGGAGAAGCTGCCGGGCGGGAAGCTCTTCTCCGAGCAGTACCAGCAGCAGAAGTTCGGCGAGCCGCCCGAGGCCTACGGCCCGTTCGCCTTCGCCGCCACCAACCTGATCATCGACGCCGTGGAGAAGGTGGGTCCCGACCGCAAGAAGGTGCGCGACGTGCTCAACGCCACCAAGGATGCCGACACCGTGATCGGCAAGGTGACCTTCGACGACCACCGCCAGAACATCGTGCCGCTCGTGACCAAGTACGTGGTCGATGGCGGCAAGTGGGTGATCTGGGAAGACAGCGCCTACGCCAGCGGCAAGAAGAAGCTCGCCGGCCTGTAAGCACGACGCAGCGGCCCGCCCGCATGCGGGCCGCGGCATGACAAGGGGAATCGGATGAGTGAACTCGGGCAATACATCTTCAACGGCCTGATGCTCGGCATGATCTATGCCATGGTCGCCGTGGGCTTCACGCTGTTCTTCGGCGTGCTGGACGTGATCAAGTTCTCGCACGGCGACGTGCTGATGGTCGGCGCGTTCGCCGGGCTGGCCGCCTCGGTCGGCATGACCTTGCTGGACCTGGGCTCGCCCTGGCTGCAGCTGCTGGCCGTGGTGCTGTGCGCCATCTGCGTGACGGGCGCTTTAGGCGCGGCCATCGCCAAGTACCTGATCCTGCCGCTGCGCAAGGCGCCGCCGCTCAACACCTTGCTGGCCACGCTGATGCTCGGCACGGTGATCCGCGAGGCGGTGCGGCTGTTCTACCCGGACGGCTCGAACCCCAAGCCCTTCCCGCGCCTGCTGCCCACCAGCTCGGTCGAGCTGGGCGGCCTCTCGTTGCGGGTGGACAACCTGCTGCTGCTCGCCGCGGGCGCCGCCGTGATCGTGGGCGTGCACCTGCTCATCACGCGCACCCGCCTCGGCATGGCCATCCGCGCCGTGGCGCAGGACGGCGAGACCGCACGCCTCATGGGCATCAACTTCGAGGCGGTGGTGCTGCTCACCTTCGCACTGGGCTCCGGCATGGCGGCCCTGGCGGGCGTGATGAACGGCCTGTACTACAACGAGATCAACTTCAACATCGGCCTGCTGCTGGGCGTGATCGGCTTCGCCGCCGCCATCCTCGGCGGCCTGGGCAACGTCTACGGCGCCATCCTCGGCGGCTTTCTGTTCGCCGGCCTGCAGGTGCTGGGCAGCGCGGCGCTGCCTGCCCTGGTTCCCGACATTCCCAGTGCGTACAAGGACGTGTTCGCCTTCGCCGTGGTCATCGTGCTGATGGCCTGGAAGCCGACCGGCCTGATCGCCGAAAAATCCAGCGAGCGCGTGTGACACCATGACCACCAGCCAACCCCGCAATCCCACCCTGGTGCTGGCGCTCGCCAGCATCGCCCTCACCGTGTACATGTGGCTGTTCCTGCACGCCGAATCGCAGGCCGCCGTCGGCGCGTTGCTGGCCCTGGCTGCCATCGCGATCGCGCTGGCACGCAAGACCGGCATCGCCGGGCAGATCGGCACGGCCGGCGCCCTGCGCCCCGGCCAGGCCAACCTCTGGGCCGCGGGCTCGGTGCTCGCCCTGATCGCGCTGTTCTACGACCAGCACTTCGCGCTGCTCATGATCTGCGCCGTGCTGCTCTACACCACCGCAGGCCTGGGGCTGACACTGCAGTTCGGCTTCTCCGGCGTGGCCAACTTCGCCGGCGCGGCCTTCTTCGGCATCGGCGCCTACGCCACGGCGGTGCTCGCCACGCACACGGGCATCCCGCACCTGCTGATCGTGGTGATCTCGGGCGCGATCGCCGCCGTGATCGGCTCGGTGCTGATCGCCCCGGTGCTGCGCACCCGCGGCCACTACGCGGCGCTGGTGACCATCGCCTTCGGCATCCTGTTCAAGACCTTCATCGAGGTGAACGACGTGCTGGGCGGCCCGCAGGGCCTGCAGGTGCCGGGCATGACGCTGTTCGGCTACGCGCTCAACGACGGCTTCACCGTCTTCGGCCACGAGGCGTCGTTCTACGTGAGCTACGCCCTGCTCAGCCTCGTGGTGTGCGGCGGCATCTTCCTGCTGGTGAAGGCGCTGGAGCGCTCCTGGGTCGGCCTCGCCATGGACGTGGTGCGCACCGACGAGACGGCCGCCGCCACCTTCGGCCTGCACATCGCGCGCTGGAAGGTCATCGCCTTCATGATGGGCAACTGCTTCGCCGGCATCGCGGGCAGCGTGTACGGCATGCTGACCGGCTTCGTGGCGCCGAACAATTTCACCTTCGCCGATTCGCTGCTCATGCTGTCGATCGTCATTCTGGGCGGCCTGGGCAATGCAGTGGGGCTGCTGCCCGCCGCGGTGATCGTGCTCGTGCTGCCCGAGAAGCTGCAGTTCATCCAGGAATACCGCTTCCTGTTCTACGCCGCGCTGGTGATCGCCATCCTGCTGTTCCGCCCCGACGGCCTGCTGCCGCGCAAGACCCGCCTGTTCTTCAGCCAGGAGGCCGCACGATGAGCCAGACACCCACCCTGGTTGAGGTCAAGGGCCTGACCATGCGCTTCGGCGGCCTGACGGCGCTCGACCATCTCGACATGTCCATCCATGAGGGCGAGGTGCTGGGCCTGCTGGGCCCCAACGGCTCGGGCAAGACGACGTTCTTCAATGTGCTGACGGGCCTCTACAAGGCCAGCAGCGGCAGCATCTCCTACCGGGGCGGCGAAATCATCGGCAAGACGCCGCAGGAGATCTACCGCAGCGGCGTGGCGCGCACCTTCCAGCGCTCGCGCCTGTCGCTGCCGCTGACGGTGTTCGACAACATCGTCATCGGCGACTACCAGCACATGCAGCACGGGCTGGTCTTCAACCTGCTGCGGCGCCGTGCCTTCCGCGCCGAGTACGAGGCCTACGTGGAGAAAGTGCGCGGCCTGCTAGGCATCTTCAGCCCGCCGCTGGTGAGCCGCATGTTCGAGCCCGTGGAGACGTTCACGATGATCGACCGGCGCCGCATCGAGGTGTGCCGCGCGCTGCTGAGCCAGCCGCGCCTGCTGCTGCTGGACGAGCCCTCGGCCGGCATGACGCACGACGAGACGCACGCGCTGATGGGCGACATCCTGGACGTGCGCCGCAAGCTCGGCAACCTGACCGTGGTGCTGATCGAGCACGAGATGAACGTCATCGAGCGCATCACCGACCGCTGTGTCGTCCTGAACTACGGCAAGAAGATCGCCGAAGGGAGCTATGCGGAGATCACCTCCGACCCGCAAGTGCAGACCGCCTACCTGGGAGAGGAAACCGTATGAGCGCCCTGACCGTGAAAGGCCTGACCACGGGCTACGACAAGGTGAACGTGCTGCACGACGTGTGCATCGACGTCGCGCCGGGCAAGATCACCTGCATCCTGGGCGCCAACGGCGCGGGCAAGAGCACGCTGATCCGCTCCATCCTGGGGCTCACGCCGCCGCGCCAGGGCCAGATCCTGTGGAACGGCCGCGACCTCGCGGGCGAGAAGACGCACCGCATCATCGCCAGCGGCATCGCCTGCATTCCCGAAGGGCGCAAGGTATTTCCGCGCATGACGGTGGCAGAGAACCTCGCGCTCGGCGCCTTCCTGGAAAAGGACTCGGCGCGGGTGCGCGAGCGCCTGGCCAGGGTGTACGAGATCTTCCCGCGCCTGAAGGAGCGCGCGGTGCAGCTCGCCGGCACCATGTCGGGCGGCGAACAGGCCATGGTGTCCATCGGCCGCGGCCTGATGGCCGAGCCCCGGCTGCTGGTGATCGACGAGCCTTCGCTGGGCCTGTCGCCGCTGTACGTGAAGGAAAATTTCAGCGTCATCAAGCACATCAACGCGCTGGGCATCACCGTGCTGCTGGTGGAGCAGAACGCACGCCAGACGCTGGCCATCTCGCATTACGGCTACGTGCTCTCGCAGGGCCGCGTGATGGCCGAGGGCACGGCCGATGCGCTGGCCGCCAACGACGAAGTGAAAGCCGCCTATTTCGGCTGAGGAAAGGAACCCATGCACGACTGCCTTGGATGGCCCGCCCGCGAACTGGTGGCCCGCCTCGCGCGCCGCGAACTGCGCGCCCAGGACGTGGCCCAGGCCTTCATCGAGCGCGTCCACGAACGCGAGCCCCAGGTGCTGGCCTGGCAGCACTTCGATGCCGCGCAGGTGCTGGCGCAGGCCCGTGCGCTGGACGAGGCGCCACAGGCCGGCGCGCTGCACGGCCTACCCATCGGGGTGAAGGACCTGATGGACACCTGCGACATGCCCACCACCTACGGCTCGCCTATCTACGCAGGGCATAAGCCGCTGGTGGATGCGGGCTGCGTGGCGATGGCGCGCAGCGCCGGCGCCCTCGTCATGGGCAAGACCGTGACCACCGAATTCGCCACCTTCCAGCCCGGCCCCACGCGCAACCCGCGTGCGCCGCTGGACGCGCCGCGCACGCCGGGCGGTTCGTCCAGCGGCTCGGCCGCCGCCGTGGCGGCGGGCATGGTGCCGGTGGCCTTCGGCACGCAGACGGCGGGCTCCATCGTGCGCCCCGCGGCCTATTGCGGCGTGGTGGGCTACAAGCCCACGCACGGCACCCTGCCGCTCGCCGGCATCAAGCCGCTCTCGCCCAGCCTGGACACGGTGGGCGCCATCGCGCGCACCGTGGACGACGCCGCCTTCCTGGTCGGCACGCTGGCCGGCCTGCCGCTCGCGCCCCAGCCCATCGGGCGGCTGCGCATCGGGCTGTGCCGCACGCCGCATGGGGACCGGGCCGGCGACGACACACGCCGCGCTCTGCAACAGGCGGCCGACGTGCTCGCACGCGGCGGTGCGCGCGTGGCCGAGGTCATCCTGCCCGATACGTTCGCCTCGCTGAATGCCGCGCAGGTCGACATCATGGGCCACGAGGCCGCCGCTGCCTTCGCGCCGGAGCTGCGCACAGACTCCCACCTGTTCAGCCCGGCCTTTGCCGCCGTGCTGGCCAGCGGCCGGCAGGTGGACGGCCTGCGCTTCTTCGCGGCGCAAGCCCAGGCACGCGCTGCGCGCCATGCGCTGGACGCCGTGTTCACTCAGGTGGACATACTGCTCGCCCCGAGCACGGAAGGCATCGCCCCGGCGGGACTGGAGGCCACGGGCGATCCCGTGTTCAACCGCATGTGGTCCCTGCTGGGCAATCCCTGCGTCCATGTTCCCGTGGGCACGGGCGCACACAACATGCCCGTGGGCGTAACGCTCGTCGCCCCCGCTTACCACGATGCCCAGGCCCTGAGCGCAGCACATGCGCTGGAGCGTGCCCTGGCATAACCATCCCACAGGAGACCCCTTTGAACCAGCCACCCAGCCTCGACGCCCCGGCCCGCGCGCAGGACGCCGTGAACCACGACCGCCTGCAGGCCTCCATCGCCGCGCTGGCCGCATTCGGCGGCCGCGCGGACGGCGGCGTATCCCGCGAGACGCTCACCGACATCGACCTCGCCTCGCGCCGCCACCTCGTCGACCAAGCCCGCGCCCTGGGCTGCGAGGTCATGATCGACGACTGCGCCAACCTGTTCTTCCGCCGCCCGGGGCGGGACAACGCGCTGCCGGCCGTGCTCACGGGCAGCCACGGCGACACCCAGCCCGTGGGCGGCAAGCTCGACGGCGCCTATGGCGTGCTGGCCGGGCTGGAAACCATCGCCGCGCTCAACGACGCAGGCATCGAGACGCTGCGCCCCATCGAGGTCGTTGCCTGGACGAACGAGGAAGGCAGCCGCTTCGGCCCCGGCGCGATGGGCTCCAGTGCCTTCGTCGATCCGTCCCGGCTGCCGGGCTACCTCGGCTCCACGGACAAGGACGGTGTGCGCTTCGGCGATGCACTGCAGACCGCCCTCGCGCAGGCGCCCGGCCTGCCCCGCTGCGCCATGCAGCGCCCCCTGTCGGCCTGCGTGGAGCTGCACATCGAGCAGGGGCCCGTACTGGAGCGCGCCGGCATCCCGCTCGGCGTGGTGACGGGCATCCAGGCCGTGCGCTGGTTCACCGTGTCGTGCCACGGCGTGATGGCCCATGCCGGCACCACGCCCATGGACGAGCGCCGCGACGCGATGGCCGCGGCCATGCCGCTGGCACAAAAGCTCTACGACTACGCGGCCTCGCAAAGCGCCACCCAGCTGCGACTGACCCTGGGCCGCTGGCAGGTCACGCCCAACTCGGTCAACACGATTCCTGGCCGGGTGGACTTCACCGTGGACATGCGCTGCCTGGACGACGGCGTGCTCGACGGTTTCGAGGCGTTCCTGCATGCGCAGGTGGCCGCATCCCAGGGTGCCGTCACCATCGAGCGCTTCTTCCAGCGCGCACCCACGCACTTCCCGCGGCCCATGCTGGACCTGATCCAGGAAGCGGCCGGGCGCGCCAGCGCCCGGGCCGGGCTGCCCGCACCGCTGGCGCTGACCTCCGGCGCCTTCCACGACGCGATGTACCTGGCCGACCACTGTCCCACGGCGATGATCTTCGTGCCCAGCGAAAAGGGAATCAGCCACAATGCGGCCGAAGCCACGGCACCGCGCGACCTGTTCCTGGGCGCACAAGCCCTCGCCTACACGGTGACCGCCCTGGCCAATCGCTAGCTGAAAACCCCACCCGTGACGCCCCGCAAGCCCCGTGCCCCAGCCCCATCCCACCCCGCCAGCACGCTGGGCGTGCGCCTGCGGCATGCGCGGCTGGTCGCCGGCTTCACGCTGCTGGAGCTGGCACAGCGGGCCGAATGCTCGGAAAGCCTGATCTCCAAGATCGAGCGCGGGTCGGCCACCCCGTCCCTGGCCATGCTGCACCGGCTGGCCGTGGCGCTGAACACCAACATCGCGGCCCTGACCACGGAAGGCTCGCCCAACGCCGGCCCCATCCTGCGCCAGGGCGAGCGGCCCGTGATCCGCAGCGGCGGCCTCGGCCTGGAGCGGCTGGTGCTACCCCAGCGCGGCGGCCTGCTCCAGGCCAACATCCACATCATCGACCCGGGCGAGGCCAGCGACGGCCAGATCGAGCACACCGGCGAAGAAATGGGCTACGTGCTGGAAGGCACCGTGGAGCTGCAGCTAGGGCATGAACGCTTCATCCTGCAGCCGGGCGATGCCTTCACGTTCTCCAGCCAGGTGCCCCACGGCTACCGCAATGCCGGCGAAGTGGTGGCTCGCATCCTCTGGGTCAACTCGCCTGCCACTTTCTAGGCGGCCTGCCACACCCACCACGCCAGCACGAACATCATCGCGCCGGTGAGCGTATCCAGTACCCGCCATGCACGCGGATTGGCGAACACGCCCTGCAGCCGCCGCCCCGCGAAGGCCAGTACCACGAACCACACCAGGCTGGCCGAGGCGGCGCCCAGCACGAAGACCCACTTGAGGCTGCCATCCTGCCGTGCGCCGATGGAGCCGATCAGCAGCACCGTGTCCAGGTACACATGGGGATTGAGCAGCGTGATGACCGCCAGTCCGCTCACCACGCCCAGCACGCCGCGGGCCACGCCGCTGCCCGCAGCATGAAGCCCCGCGTCGGGCGCAAAAAAAGCGCGGTGCCACGCGAACAGGCCATAGGCCAGCAGGAACAGCACGCCGCCCAGTTGCAGGGCATGCGCCAGGGTGGGCGAGCTGCCCAGTACCTGCGCCATGCCTGCCACACCCAGGCCCACCAGCAGTGCGTCGCTGGCCACGCACCAGGCCACGCACACGCCCACGTGCCGGCCCTGCACCGCCTGGCGCAGCACATACAGGTTCTGCGCCCCGATGGAGACGATGAGCGACAGGCAGACGGTGAAGCCCGCAAGCCAGGAGGAGGAAACGGCAGTGGTGAACATGGGGGCATCGTAGGCCTCCGTCTGGTTAAGTACACTTCAAACTTCTAACCAATCTTTAGCAAAACTGAATGCTGGACTATGCTGCTCTGGAAGCCTTGGCCGCCGTGGTGCGCGAGGGCAGTTTCGAGCGCGCCGCACGGCGCCTGCACGTCACGTCCTCGGCTGTCTCGCAGCGCATCAAGCAGCTGGAGGAGCGCGTGGGCCAGGTGCTGGTGCAGCGCGGCACGCCCTGCACGGGCACCGATGCGGGCCGGCGCCTGTGCCTGCACGTGGAGCAGGTGGCGTTGCTCGAGAACCAGTTGCGCCGCACCAATCCGGACCTGTTGCCCGATGCCCCCGCTCCTGCGCCCACACTCAAGCTGGCGGTGAACGCGGATTCGCTTTCCACCTGGTTCATGGAGGCCATGGCCGCCTTCACCGCCGGCGGCAACGAGCTGCTGGACCTGCGCATCGACGACCAGGAACACACGGGCGAGCGCCTGCGCGAAGGCGAGGTGATCGCCGCCGTGACCGCCACCGGCACAGCCATCGCGGGCTGCAACACCTGGCCGCTGGGCACCATGCGCTACGTGGCCGCCACCAGCCCGGACTTCGCCGCACGCCACTTCGCCGGCGGCGTGACACCCGCCGCACTGGCCCGCGCGCCCATCATGATCTACGACCGCAAGGACCGCCTGCAGGACCTGTGGATGCAGGCACACGGCCTGGCTTCGCGCACGCAGGCGCCGCGGCACTTCCTGCCGTCCAACTTCGGCTACGTGCGCGCCTGCGAGATCGGCATGGGCTGGGGCATGCACCCCACGGTGCTGATCGACCGGCAACTGCAGGACGGCACGCTGGTGGACCTGCTGCCGGGCCGCACGCTGGACGTGCCGCTCTACTGGGCCCATCCGCGCAGCGCGCAGCAAGCATTGGACAGGCTGACTCAATGCGTGATGGGCGCTGCGCGGCGGTGGCTGGAAGCTCCCGCTTTCTGAGAAAGCGAACTGCTAACATTTCCCGCCATGCAGGAGTTTCAGGAGAAGGTTCAATGTTGACGTGGTTCGAACCTGCCCAGCTCATCCGTGCCGTGCTCCTGGCATGCGTCTTCCTCGTGGCCGGCGTCTTTCTTTCGAGGCTCATACGGCAGTTGATTGCAACGGCACTCCGCCACGATGCATCCGAACGGGTGGACCAAATCACCCTCTCGTTCCTGAGCCACCTGTCGGTTCTGCTTCTCTGGCTTTTGCTGCTCACCGCTTATGCCCATTTGATTCCGCCATTGAACAGGCTCGGCACGGCCCTGCTGGCAGGCGTGAGCCTGGTATCGGTCATTGTCGGCTTTGCTGCGCAGAGCACCCTGGGCAACCTTGTGGCAGGCATTAGCCTGGTGCTCTACAAACCCTTTCGCCGGGGTGATCGCATTCAGGTGCAGGCACCCACCGCCAGTGGCCACGAGATCGGCATAGTGGACGACATTTCACTCGGATACACCGTGCTGCGCACGGATGACCAGCGCCAAATCATCATTGCCAACGGCACCATGGCGCAGCAGACAATGATCAAGCTGGCCGCAGCTCCTTCGACCGCCAGTCGCAGCGATGCTTGACAAAGTCGCTGGCAGGCTTCGCAACAGCATCGCGCCGCTGCGGTTCCTGGCATTCGGGGCCACATTCCTGATCGCTTTCGCAGCCTACGGACTGCACTTTGCAGACCCCCGCATCGCCTTGCTGCTGGGCTTCAATACCGCCGCGCTGGTTTTCCTCGGCCTGGTGTTGCCGCTGCTGAACGACGACGCAAGATCCATGCGCCGCACTGCTCAGGCAAACGATGCCAATCGCCCCGTTCTCCTGGCTATCACGGCGCTGTTGTCCTTGGTGATCCTGTTCAGCATCGGGACGCTCATTGCGGGCAAGACTTCCCTGCATTGGCAAGGCATCGGCCTTGTCGTCAGCGCCCTTGCGCTTTCCTGGATATTTGCCAACACGGTCTTTGCGTTGCACTACGCCCATCTGTACTACCTGCAGGACGCCGATGGAGACATGGCGGGGCTGCAAGTGCCCAATACTTCCACGCCGACCTATTGGGACTTTCTTTATTTCAGCTTCACCCTGGGGATGACGTTTCAGACCTCCGACATCGCTGTCACCGGGGCCCACATGCGCAAGGTCGTGCTGGGCCATTCGGCCATGGCTTTTCTTTTCAACATGGGGATTCTGGCGTTCACCGTGAATGCACTGGGCGGCCTGTGAACGGGCAGGCACAGGGAGCCCAGGCTACATGACGGCCGCGTAGCGATGGCCAGCGCCTGCGCCGGATGACGTTCATGCGGCGCCCGCCTCTTGCGGCAGGTAGATGCGCGCCAGCCCCAGCTTGATCGCTTCCACGATCTGCTCGCGCCGCAGTGCGATGTGGTCGGTCAGCAGCCGCTCCGCTTCGGCGGGCGCGCGCCGTGCGAGCGCCTCGACGATGGCGCGGTGCTCCTTCTGCGTGGAATCGCGCCCCACGCTCTCCATGTCGATCCAGCGGATGAAGCGTATGCGCTCGTTGATGTTCGCCAGCATGCGCTGCAGCTCCGCATTGCCCGCCATGGCCGCAATGCGCAGGTGGAAGCCTTCGTCCAGCTCCACCAGCGCGGGGATGGGGGTGTCGGGCGGCACCTGGCGGCTGGTATCGAGATAGGCGCGCGCTTCCGCGATCTGCGCGTCGCTCGCGCGTTCCATCGCCAGGCGCAGGCATTCGCGCTCGATGGCCACCCGTGCCTCGTACAGATCCAGGGTTTCCTGGATGTCCAGCGGGCGGCGCATGAAGCCGCGCGTGCACGGCACCAGGAAGCCGTCCGTCACCAGCCGCGCCAGCGCTTCGCGGACCGGTGTGCGGCTCACGCCCAGGCGTTCGGCCAGATCGATCTCGCTGATGCGTTCGCCGGGCTTGAACTGGTAGGAGATCGCCATATCGCGCAAGGCTTGGAACACGCCCGAGCCGCGTTCACGCCGGACCTTGGAGATGGAATCTTTCATCGCGGTGCAGTACCTCTGCCGGGATTGTGCCGCCCGAACCAGCCCTTCCCACGCAGAAGGCATTTGCCATTTGAATTCATTTAAGTATACTGAAATGGATTCTTAACTAACTTTTGCGAGACATGACCCTTCCTTACACCGGCGCCGATGCGATGGTGCACATGCTGCAGCTCAATGGCGTGAAACACATCTTCGGCCTGTGCGGCGACACCAGCCTGCCTTTCTACGACGCCATGGCGCGCATCGACCACGGCATGGACCACATCCTCACCCGCGACGAGCGCAGCGCCGCCTACATGGCCGATGCCTACGCCCGCGTGACCGACCGCGTGGGGGTGTGCGAAGGCCCGAGCGGCGGCGGCGCCACCTACCTGCTGCCCGGCCTGGTGGAGGCCAACGAGTCGTCGGTCGCCGTGCTGGGCATCACGTCGGACGTATCGGTGGGAGCGCGCGGCAAGTTCCCTCTCACCGAGCTGGACCAGCAGGCGCTCTACAGGCCTCTGACCAAATGGAACACCACCATCGACCGCGTGGACCAGATCCCGCACGCCGTGCGCAGCGCCTTCCGCGCCATGACCACGGGGCGCCCGGGAGCGGCCCACATCTGCCTGCCCTACGACGTGCAGAAGCATGCGCTGGACGAAGCCGACGTCTGGGCCCAGCCCGGCCACGGCCAGTTCCCGGCCTACCGCAGCGCGCCCGACCCGGCCGCCGTGGAAGACGCTGCGCAGCGCCTGGTGGCTGCGCGCTCGCCCGTGCTGATCTGCGGCGGCGGCGTGGTAATTGCGGGCGCCACGGCCGAGCTGGATGCGCTGGCAACGCTGCTCAATGCGCCGGTGTGCACCACCGTGAGTGGCCAGGGCAGCCTGGCCAACACGCACCCGCTCAACGCGGGCGTGGTGGGTACCAACGGCGGTGTGGAATCCACACGCGCCGTGGTGGCGCAGGCCGACCTGGTGCTGTTCATCGGCGCACGCGCGGGCTCCACCACCACCGAGCACTGGCAGATGCCCTCGCGCCAGGTGTCCATCCTGCACCTGGACGTGGACCCGATGACCATCGCCACCAACTACCGCACCGACGTGGCCCTGGTGGGCGACGCGAAGCTCGGCCTGGCCGCATTGCACGCGGCGGTGCAGGCGCGCATCACCCGCCGCCCCGCCGGCGCGGCCGACGGCGTGGCGCTGGCGGCCCGCGCACGCGCCGACAAGCAGGCCTTCTTCGCACCGCTGGCCGCGAGCCTGGAGCGCCCGATCCGCCCCGAGCGGGTGGTGGGCCTCCTCAACCGCCTGCTGCCCGCAAAAGCCATCGTGGTGGCCGACCCCGGCACGCCCTGCCCCTATTTTTCAGCTTACTTCGATGCGCCGCAGGCCGGGCGCCACTTCATTACCAACCGGGCGCACGGCGCCCTGGGCTTCTCGCTCGCGGCAGGCTTCGGCGCGGCCGTGGGCCAGCCTGACTCGGTAGTGGTGTCGGTCATGGGCGACGGCAGCTTCGGCTTTACCTGCGGCGAGCTGGAAACCGTAGTGCGCCGGGGCGTACCGCTGAAGATGATCGTGTTCTCCAATTCCGTGTACGGCTGGATCAAGGCCAGCCAGAAGACCGGCTACGGCGAGCGCTACTTCTCGGTGGACTTCAACCGCACCGACCACGCCCGCGTGGCCGAGGCCTTCGGCGTGAAGGCCTGGCGCGTGGAGAACCCCGCCGACCTCGAAAGCGCCCTCAAGGCTGCGCTGGCGCACGACGGCCCCGCGCTGGTGGACGTGATTTCGCAAGAGCTGCAGGACACGGCCGTGCCCGTGAGCCAGTGGATGGGCTGAACCCTCAAGACACGAAGGAGACCTTGGATGACTCTCGCAAGAAGACAACTGCTGTCCGCGGCCGCGCTCGCCGCCCTGGGCCTGCCGCAAGGGGCCATGGCCGACGAGGCCAACCTCAAGCTCGTCGTCACCTTCCCGCCCGGCGGCAGCACCGACATCGCGGCGCGCCTCATGCAGCCGCGCCTGGGCGAGAAGATCGGCAAGCCCGTGATCGTGGAAAACCGCCCCGGCGCGGCCAGCCAGATCGCCACGCAGCATGTGGCCAAGTCGGCGCCTGACGGGAGCACGCTGCTCGTGAGTTTCGACACGCACGCCATCAACCCCATCGCCAAGCCCCGCCTGCCCTACGACACCTTCAAGGACTTCGCGGGCATCACGCTGGCCGTGCGCTTTCCCCTGGTGATCGGCGCATCGGCCTCGGTGCCGGGCAAGGACCTGCGGGAATTCCTCGACGCCGCGCGCAAGGCGCCGGCCAAGTACAGCTACGCCTCCACGGGGCTGGGTTCGATGAACCATCTGGTGATGGAGGACATCAAGCGCCGCTCGGGCACCTATGTGCTGCACGTGCCCTACGGCGGCGGCGGCCCGGCCGTGCAGGCGGTGGTGGGCGACGTGGCCAGCCTCACGCTGCTGAGCTACGCGGCGCTGCGCGGTCAGATCGCGGCAGGCCGCATCAAGCCCCTGGCCGTAACGGGCGCCAAGCGCCTGCCCGAGCTGCCCGACGTGCCCACGGTGGCCGAGTGCGGCTTTCCCGGCTTCGAGGCCTATTCCTGGATCGGCATCTTCGCGCCCGCGGCCACCCCGGCGGCCACCGTGCGCCAGCTCACCGATGCCTTCCAGGCCACGCTGAACACACCCGACGTCAAGACGAAGCTCACGCAGGCCGGTTTCGAGGTCATGGCCACCGACGGCTCCGCCCTGGACCAGCACGTGCATACGGAACACGAGCGCTGGAGCCGCTTCGTGCGCGAGACGAAGCTGCGCCTGGAAGAGTGACCGCCATGCCGCTGCCTCTGGACCACGTCGTCATTGCCGTCCCGGACCTCGATCGCGCCCGTGCGGCCTACGAAGCCCTGGGCTTCCACGTGCTCGCGGGCGGCGAGCACCCCGGCCGCACCTCGCACAATGCGCTGATCGTGTTCGAGGACGGCGCCTACCTCGAGCTGATCGCCTGGCGCGGCCCCGCGCCGCAGGAACGGTGGTGGCGCACGCTGCAGGCCGATGGCGAAGGCCTGGTGGACTTCGCGCTGCTGCCGGACGACACGGCACGCGCCCTGGCCGCCGCGCGCGCACGCGGCCTGGACACGCTGCACGGTCCGGTGGAAGGGGGCCGCATACGCCCTGACGGCGCGCAGTTGCGCTGGAGCACAGCCCGCCATGCCACGCCCGACCTGCCCTTTCTCTGCGGCGACGCAACGCCACGCCGGCTGCGCGTGCCGGACGGCGCGGCGTGCCGCACCCATCCCAACGGCGCCACGGGCGTCGCCGCCTTGGCCGTCGCGGTGCATGACATGGAAACCAGCCTGCGCCGCTACCGTGCGCTGTTGGGTCCGCAGGCAGACATCGGCGCCGTACGAACGGATGCAGACAGCGGCTCGGCCGCCGCTACGGTCGTGCTGCCGGGAATAGCCGTGACGCTGCAATCGCCCTTGCGCCTGCCACCGAACACCCCCCTGCCTGCCGCTGCGCAGGCCCTGCAGGAGCGGCTGGCCACACGGGGCGAAGGCCCCTGCGGCGTGACCATCGCCCGCGGAACCGGCCTGCCGCCGCTGCGGTTGAATGGCATCGCACCCTGAGGGCAATGCGTGCGCGAGACAATACGCAGTCCACAACCCTCGCCATTTCCCTCCCATGCAACTCGCCACTTGGAACATCAACTCCTTGTCCGTCCGACTGCCGCAGGTGCTGGCATGGCTGCAGGCCAACCCGGTGGACGCCATCGGCCTGCAGGAGCTGAAACTGGTGGACGAGAAATTTCCCCACGATGCGTTCGAGGCTGCCGGCTACCACGCCGTGTGCTTCGGCCAGAAGACGTACAACGGTGTCGCGATCCTCAGCCGCACGCCGATGCGCGACGTGGTGCGCAACATCCCGGGTCACAACGACGCACAGGCGCGCGTGATCGCCGCTACGCTGGACACGCCGCAGGGCCCTCTGCGGCTGGTGAACTGCTACTTCGTGAATGGGCAAGCCCCGGGCACGGACAAGTTCGACTACAAGATGCTGTGGCTCACCGCCCTGCACCGCTGGCTGCGCGAGGAGCTGCTGGCGCACCATCGTCTGGCGCTGGTGGGGGACTTCAATGTGGCGCCCGAGGACCGTGATTCGTTCGACCCCGTGGGCCTGAAGGACACCATCCACCACACGGTGGAGGAGCGCACGCATTTCCGCCAGTTGCTGGAGTTGGGCCTGACCGATGCGTTCCGCCTGTTCGAGCAGCCCGAGAAGAGCTTTTCGTGGTGGGACTACCGCATGCTGGGCTTTCAGAAGAACCGCGGGCTGCGCATCGACCACGTGCTGGTGAGCGATGCGCTGCGCGGCGAGGTCACGGCCTGCCGCATCGATCGCGCGCCGCGCAAGAACCCGCAGCCCAGCGACCACGCACCCGTGGTGGTGACGCTGGGCTGAAGCCGTCAGCCGTCAGGGCTGGCGGTCGCGCAGGGCGCGGATTTCGTCGTGGTTGCGTTGCACGCCCTGGGCCTGGCGCTCCACCAGGGCGCGCACGGAGGCCGGCAGCGTGGCCTTGAGGGCCTTGCGGTAGCGCGCCACGGCGGCGTCTTCGCCGCGCTCGCATTCCTCCAGCACGGCCTTGTCGTCGTTGCTGCTGAAGGCCGCCTTCACCGACACCCAGCCGCGGTGCAGCGCGCCGGCCACGGTGCCGCCCGACGAGGGCTCACCGCCATAGGAACGGATTTCGCGCTCCAGTTCAGCGGCAGCGGTCGCGCATTCGCCAGCATGGCGCAACAGGGTCTGCTTGAGCTCCGGGCTGTCGCTGCGCTCGGCCGAGGTGCGGAAGCCGTATTCGCCGTCGCGGCTGCATTCGAGCAGGTCGTCCAGCACGTCCACCACGTCCTCGTTGTCCACCAGCACCGTCTCGCTCGCCACGGCAGAGCCGGTCAGCACGTTGCCACGGGCACGGTCCCACGCGGCGCGGGTCGCGGGACGGGCCTGCTCCCATTCCAGCGGGCTGGTGGCGCGGGCATGGCCCCAATCGCGCGAGAGCTGGGGCTCCACGGCTTCGAAGTCGCCCTCGTACCGGCCCACGGCGCTCCAGCCAAGCTCGTAGGCGGGACGGTATTCGTCATACGTGCGGCCGGCAACGTAGTACGGCTCGCGTTCGTAGGTGTCGCGCCAGTAGGCGTCTTCGGCGGTGGGGTCGATCGACTCGGCTGCAGCCTTGCCCGCCAGCCCGCCCACCACCGCACCGGCCACGCCACCGACCGCGGCGCCCACAGGCCCTCCGAACGAGCCTGCCGCAGCGCCGGCCACGGCCCCGCCCGCAGCGCCAATGCCCGTCCCGATGGGGTGCGCCCCTGGTTCGTTGGTCAGGGGGTCTCGGTTGTCATCCTTGAAATCCGACATGAATCGACTCCGGTTGGTTGAACAATGGAGCCATTCTCAAAGCCGCCCCGCCCCCGTCGGGTCAGCAGGCGGACGACCCGGCTGTAGGACGCGCCGCCCACCCGCAGGCAGCGCTTCTCCCACAGCCGTAAGCTACAAATAAAGGAGCTTCTTGCGCTTTACAAGCAAGCGCTAGAGCCCATTTTCACCCTTCATCCGGCGCATCCAGACCCAGTTCCTGAATCTTGCGGGTGATGGTGTTGCGGCCGATGCCCAGGCGCTGCGCGGCCTCCATGCGCCGCCCGTGGGTCAGGTGCAGCGCGGTGCGGATCAGCTGCGACTCGAAGCGCCGCGAGAGTTCGCCCCACACGTCGGGCAGCCCATCGTGCAGGAGCTTCTGCGCCTCGCTTTCCAGCGCAGGCTCCCAGCCGGCCAGCGGCAGGGCCTGCACGGACGCGGGGGCGGCGGGTGCCGCCATCGGCACCGGGGCGAAGGGGGGCGCCTCCACCGGCACGGCGGGTTGCGCCGGAGCCGCCACCGGCAGGGACGCGGAGCCGGAGGAAGCGTCCAGCACCTCGGGGGGCAGGTCCTGCGGCGAGATCACCTGGGCCGGCGCCATCACCGTGAGCCAGTGGCAGATGTTCTCCAACTGGCGCACATTGCCCGGGAAGCCGAAGCGTGTGAGCAGCGCCAGCGCGCCCTCGGAGATGCGCTTGGGCTCTACGCCGAGCTGGCGCGCGCTCTGCTGCAGGAAGTGGCGCGTGAGCATGGGCACGTCCTCGCTGCGCTCGCGCAGCGCGGGCAGGCGCAGTCGGATGACGTTGAGGCGGTGGAACAGGTCTTCGCGGAATGCGCCGTCCTTCACCCGCTGCTCCAGGTTCTGGTGCGTGGCGGCGATCACGCGCACGTGCGCCTTCACGGCGGCGTGGCCGCCCACGCGGTAGAACTGGCCGTCCGAGAGAACACGCAGCAGGCGCGTCTGCAGGTCGAACGGCATGTCGCCGATCTCGTCGAGGAACAGCGTGCCGCCCTCGGCCTGCTCGAAGCGGCCGCGCCGCTGGGTCTGCGCGCCGGTGAAGGCGCCGCGCTCGTGGCCGAACAGCTCGGACTCCAGCAGGTCCTTGGGGATGGCGGCGGTGTTGATGGCGATGAATGGCCCGTCCGCCACGGGCGAGTGCCGGTGCAGCGCGCGCGCCACCAGTTCCTTGCCCGCGCCCGACTCGCCCGTGATGAGCACGGTGACCACGCTCTGGGACAGCCGCCCGATGGCGCGGAACACGTCCTGCATGGCCGGGGCCTGGCCCAGCATCTCGGGCGCGGCGGCGTGCTGCAGTTCGGCCACGTCCTCGCGCTGGCTCTCCTCCACGGCGCGGCGGATCAGCTCCACCGCGCGGGGCAGGTCGAAGGGCTTGGGCAGGTATTCGAAGGCACCGCCCTGGAAGGCGGAGACGGCGCTGTCCAGGTCGGAATAGGCCGTCATGACGATGACCGGCAGGCCCGGCTGCTGCTTGCGCACCTGCTCGAGCAGGTGCAGGCCTGAGCCGCCGGGCATGCGGATGTCGCTCACCAGTACCTGCGGGCCCTGGTGCGCGCCCTCGCCCGCGGCCACCTCGGCCAGGGCGTCGAGCACGTCGCGCGCCTGGATGAAGCTGCGTGTGGGCAGGTTCTCGCGGGCCAGCGCTTTTTCAAGGACGAAGCGGATCGAGGGGTCGTCATCCACTATCCAGATCGGCTTCATTACAGTCTTTGCTCCGTTGTTGCGTGTCGCGGACCTCAGGGCAGCGGGATGAGGATGCGGAAGTCGGTGCGGCCCGGCGCGCTCTCGCACTCGATCAAGCCATGGTGCTGTTGCACAAAGGTTTGCGCCAGCGTCAGGCCCAGCCCCGATCCCCCGTCCCGGCCCGTCACCAGCGGATAGAAGATCCGCTCCTTGATGGCGTCGGGCACACCCGGTCCGTTGTCGATGACATGCAATTCCAGTGCCAGCCGGTAGCGCTGGCGGCCGAAGGTGATCTGCCGCGCCACGCGGGTTCGCAGCGTGATCTCCGCGTCGCCCGTGGCGATGCGCCCGGCCAGCGCCTGCGCGGCGTTCTGCACGATGTTGAGCACGGCCTGTATGAGCTGCGCCCGGTCGCCCCGGAATTCGGGGATGGAGGTGTCGTAGTCGCGCAGCACGCGCAGGCCCTGCGGGTGCTCGGCCAGCACCAGGGCGCGTACGCGCTCGCAGACCTCGTGGATGTTCACGTCGCCCACCAGGTGGGGATGGCGGTGCGGCGCCAGCAGGCGGTCCACCAGGCTCTGCAGCCGGTCAGCCTCGTGAATGATGACCTGGGTGTATTCGGCCAGTTCGGGCCGGTCCAGCTCCATCTCCAGCAGCTGCGCCGCGCCGCGGATGCCGCCCAGGGGGTTCTTGATCTCGTGCGCCAGGTTGCGGATCAGCTCCTTGTGCGCCTGCGCCTGCTCGCGCAGGCGTTCCTCGCGATCCTGGCGGGCTTGTGCCTCCAGCGGCCACAGCTCCACGAGCACGTCGCCGCCCGGCTCCACCACGGCCACGCTGGCGTGCACAGGCAGCGGCTCCTGCTGCGGGCGGCGCAGCACGGCCTCGAAGCGCAGCGCGGCGAAGTCCTGCCCGCGCGCCCCGGCCAGCGCGTGCTGCAGCATTCCGGGGTCGGTGAACCAGTGCGGGAAGTCCGCCCCTTCGAGCATGCGGCGCGAGAGACCCAGGGCGTTTTCCAGCGCGGCATTGACGAACGCCGTGTTGCCGTCGGGGTGCAGCACGGCGATCAGCGTGGAGACGAGGTCCAGCGCCTGGTAGCGCTCGGACGGCAGCGCGGGCGCCGGGGAAGTGGTGGGCGGCGGCGGCTGGATGATCGTACCCTCCTGCGCGTTTTACTTGTTCAGGCGGGCCAACTCGCGCTTGATGCCGGCCACGTCGGCCTCGGCGCGCGTCACACTGGCCTTGAGCTCGGCTGTGCGCTCGATGTAGCCCTGCGGGTTGCGCAGCTCCAGCGCGGTGCGCTGGGGCGAGCCATCGTTGTATTCCCGGCGCAGGTCGGCCAGGCGCGCTTCGGCCTTGCGCAGCTCGGCCTCCAGGATGGCACGCGCGTCGGCGTCGCGGGCGCGCTGGTCGGCCGTGTCCACGCGTGGCGTGTTCGCGGGCGCAGTGCTGGCGGAGCCCCCGCCGCCTGCAGGCGCCGCCGGGGCTGCCGCCGGACGCGAACCTTGGAGCACCGTCACATTGCCACCTTCCACGAGCTTGCAGCCACGCTCCCGGGCCTGCGTGGTGTTGTTGGTGTATTCGTTGCCGCAGCGGTAGATGCGGTCCTGCGCCCAGGCGGGCTGGAGCGCGGCGACGGCGGCGGTCAAGGCGAGCAATGTGTTCTTCATGGAAATCCTCACGGGGCATGCGTGCCGCATGCATGGCGGTCGAGTATCCCCCAATCACCCCATGCAGCCAATCACGGCCGCCCGGACCGGCAGGGATTGCACGCAGGCCCTCGATGCAAAAAGGCGGCTCGCAGCCGCCTTTTTTCTACCATGGGCGAGAGTGGCCTCCCGCGCAAATCACAGCGAGTAGTACATGTCGTACTCGACCGGGTGCGGTGCCATGCGGAAGCGCTGCACCTCGCCCATCTTCAGCTCGATGTAGGCGTCGAGCATGGCATCGGAGAACACGCCGCCCTTGGTCAGGAAGCCGCGGTCCTTGTCCAGCGATTCCAGCGCCTGGTCCAGGCTGTGGCACACGGTGGGCACCAGCTTGTCTTCCTCGGGAGGCAGGTGGTACAGGTCCTTGGTGGCGGCTTCGCCGGGATGGATCTTGTTCTCCACGCCGTCCAGGCCGGCCATCATCAGGGCCGAGAAGCACAGGTAGGGGTTGGCCGAAGGATCGGGGAAGCGCGCCTCGATGCGGCGGCCCTTGGGGTTGGCCACGTAGGGGATGCGGATCGACGCCGAGCGGTTGCGCGAGCTGTAGGCCAGCTTCACGGGTGCCTCGAAGCCGGGCACCAGGCGCTTGTAGCTGTTGGTGCCGGGGTTGGTGATGGCATTGAGCGCACGGGCGTGCTTGATGATGCCACCGATGTAGTACAGCGCGAAGTCCGACAGGCCGGCGTAGCCGTCGCCCGCGAACAGGTTCTTGCCGTCCTTCCAGATGGACTGGTGCACGTGCATGCCCGAGCCGTTGTCGCCTGCATAGGGCTTGGGCATGAAGGTCGCCGTCTTGCCATAGGCGTTGGCCACGTTCCAGATCACGTATTTCATGACCTGGGTCCAGTCGGCGCGCTCGACCAGCGTGCTGAACTTGGTGCCGATTTCGTTCTGGCCGGCGCCCGCGACTTCATGGTGGAACACCTCGACCGGAATGCCCAGTTGCTCCAGCACCAGCACCATCTCGGCACGCATGTCGTGCGTGCTGTCCACCGGCGGCACCGGGAAGTAGCCGCCCTTGGTGGTGGGACGGTGGCCGCGGTTGCCGCCTTCGAGCTTGGCGCCGCTGTTCCAGGGGGCTTCGTATTCCTCGATCTCGAAGAACACCTTGCCGGGCTCGTTGCTCCAGCGCACGCCGTCGAAGATGAAGAATTCGGGCTCGGGGCCGAAGTAGGCGGTGTCGCCCAGGCCGGAGGCCTTCAGGTAGGCCTCGGCGCGCTTGGCGATGGAACGCGGGTCGCGGTCGTAGGCCTTGCCGTCGCCCGGCTCCACCACGTCGCACTGCAGGAACAGCGTGGTTTCCTCGAAGAACGGGTCGATGTTGGCGGTGCTGGGATCGGGCATGAGCTGCATGTCCGAGGCTTCGATGCCTTTCCAGCCGGCAACGGAGGAACCGTCGAACGCATGGCCGGAGGTGAACTTGTCTTCGTCGAAATGCGAAACCGGCACGGTCACGTGCTGTTCCTTGCCACGGGTGTCCGTGAAGCGGAAGTCCACGAACTTGACCTCGTTCTCCTTCACCATCTTCATCACGTCTGCAACGGTCTTGGCCATCAGGGTTCTCCAGGAATAGAAGTGCTCATCAAAAATGACGAGGCAGAAAAAGCAGATTGCATGCCAGCACCGCCATCCCCTGCCCGGCGGTAAAACCGCGCAGGTCTTTGACGCAAGCTCGGCGACAACGCACCAATAGAGTGCCGGATTCTAGATGGCAGCCGCCATCACAAATGCCGCACCATTTCAGGGCCTATGGTCGCACCAAAATCGTGCAGTCCTGTGCGTAGCGCATGCCAGGCTGCCGGCACCTTGCCTGCATCGCCCTTGACGCCCAACTCTACGTGGCGTCCGTGCACCGGATGGTCCACGCTGGGCAGGCTGAAGACCTTGATGCCGGGATGCTCGGCCTCGATGCGCTCCATCAGCGGAGTGAGGGCGCCTTCCATCGCGCCGTAGAGCACGACGGAATGCTCCGTCTGCGGCCGGCGGTTGAACCACCGGGCGCAGTAGCGCTCCAGCACCCACTCCACCATGGGCCAGGCCATCACCGGAAAGCCCGGGACGAAATGCACCATGCCGCCGCCCGGCCCGTCGCAGGAGAAGCCGGGAATCTTGTTGTACGGGTTGGGGATGATGCGGGCGCCCTGCGGGAACACGCCCATGTTGAGCCGGTGCAGGTTGTCCGGCCGCTCAGGCTCGAAAGCTGTGCCCTGCTCGCGCGCCACGTCCTGCATGCGCTCGCAGATCAGGGCCTGCGCCTCGGGGTGCGGCGCCAGCGGCAGCTCCAGCGCGGCGGCAGCGCATTGGCGGGTATGGTCGTCGGGCGTGGCGCCGATGCCGCCGCAGCTGAAGACGATGTCCGGGGAGGCGAACGCCCTGCGCAGCGCGGCGGTGATGCGGGGCCGGTCGTCTCCCACATAGTCCGCATAGGCCAGCCCCAGGCCCCGGGCCGCCAGGAGCTCGATGACCTTGGGCAGATGCTTGTCGGCACGCTTGCCGGAGAGGATCTCGTCGCCGACGATGATGAGACCGAAGGAAGGCGTCATGATGAGGGATTGTCGAGCAGGGGCGGCGCCTGCGCATCCGCAGGAGCGGGAAGGGGCTCTCCGCGCTCCTGCCGCAGCCGCTGCAGGGCAGCCAGGCAGAAATGGGTGAACCAGAGGGAGGAAAAGGCGAACACCAGGGTGTAGATCCAGATGGCGATCGGCACCAGCACGAAGAACGCCGCGGCGAACACCACGCCCGAGGCCCACACGATGCCTGGCGCAGCACCCAGGAAGCCGCTGAGCACGCCGATCAGCAGAAGGCTCCACCGGTGGCGCTTGAACAGCGTCTGGCGCTCTTCCTTGCTGGCATGCTCCGCCAGCGCATCGAAAGCCATCACGCGGTAGGTGAGCCACCCCCAGATCAACGGCGGCAGGATGAGCACGAGCGGCGGCACCAGCCACAGCGGCACGGACACGGCCAGCGCCACCAGAGCCGCGAGGGTGGAGCCCAGCGACCACAAGACGCTGACGAGAAAGGAGCCGCCCCGCTTGCGCTCCAGGCCAGGGAAACGCCGCTGCGCGACCAGCGTCACCACAGCCGGCGCCATCAGCAGGGCCACCGCCAGTACGCAGACGATGACGATGAGCGGCGTGGCCGCGAGCACCACGAGCGCCGGTGCCAAGACGCCCGGCAGGTCACCGGCGCCGAATCCACGCAGCCAGCCCCACAGCATGCCGAGCCAGTCCGCATTCTCGAGCGCGCCCTGCACCCAGGCCACCGCCGGCGCCCAAAAGAAATAGCCGCACGCGGCGGCCACGACGGCGATGAGCAGCAACGGCAGCAGCGACAGCGCCACGACGCGCGGGACCAGGCAATATCCTGCCGCGCGCCAAAAGGAATCAAGAAGAGGTCCCATGCCGGCCAAGCATAGCGCCATTGCAGGCAACGCTCAGGCGCGCCCAGCCAGGCGCAGCAGCCCGCGCCACTGCTGCCTCCAGAACCCTCGGCCATAGTCCCGCAACCGCCCGTCCGGGCCCGGCCGTACCTGGTCACTCACGCCCGTAGGCTCGTAGCGGCGGTCGAAATTCGCCGTGCCGAACAGCATGTCCCACCATGGCAGCAGCACACCGAAGTTGCAACCTGGCGGGACACGGGCCTCCGCGGCAGTCGCGCCGGCATCTCCGATCGCGTGGTGCAGCCGGTGAAAGCGCGGGCTGACCCACAGGCGGTCGCCCAGCGCACCGAATCCCAGCCTCAGGTTGGCATGGTGCAGGTTCTCGCTGAGTTGCGTGAGCGCCACGATCGCGATGAACTGGCCCGGCGCCACGCCGATGGCTTGCGCCACGAAGACCAGGAGGGTGTCGCGCAGCAGGTCGTCCAGCAAATGGTTGCGGCTGTCGCTCCACATCGTCATCTGGCGCTGCGAGTGGTGCAGCGCATGCAGGCGCCACCACCAGTCCCAGCGGTGCTGGGCCCGGTGGATGGCATAGTCCGCGCAGTCGAACACCAGCAGGTACAGCAGCAGGCTCACCAGGGGCCTGTCGGTCACGCCAGGCCACAGTCCATCCAGCTGGAACGTGCTCAGCCCCTGGATGCGCAGCGCACCGAACAGGCCGTCCCACAGCGGCTCGACGGAGAAGAACAGGACCAGGCGGAACACCCCGAGGCGGTGGATGAGCGTGTACAGCACATCGGTACGGATGGCGGCTCGGTCCACCACCGGCTCCACTGGTCTCCAGCGCTCCAGGGGAGCGATGACCACCAGCATCACCGCCAGTTGCAGCAGCCCGACCAGCAGCCAGCCCGTGGCGGCATAGGCATCCTCGAGCACGCCGGCCTGCCCCAGCGCGAACAGCACGGGCTGCACCACGGCCTCGAAAAGCCACTGCTGCGCGGCGTCAAAGAGTTGGGTCAGCCATGCCATGGTGTCCTACCGTTGCCGTATCCATTCAGCATAGCCGGGATGGTCGCGCAGGGTGCGAAAGCAAAACCCCCGCTCCTTCAATCCCTTGATGAGGGGCTCCAGCACAGCCGGCGCCCACGGGTCCTTGCGCGACCAGATACCCAGATGCGCCAGCAGGATGTCGCCATCGCGGATGGTGCGCAGCGCCTGCTCCAGCAGAGCGCGGTTGCTGTAGCGCTCGCTCGGCAGCTCGTCGCCCAGGAAGCCCGCGGGTGACCAACCCACATGGGCATACCCGCACGCCCGGGCAGTAGCCAGCAGACGCTGCGAAGTCTTGCCGCCGGGCGCCCGGAAGAGGGGCAGCGGCTCCTTGCCCGTAATGTCCCGCAGCCTGCGGGCAGCCGCGTCGATCTGCGCGCAATACTGCGCTCCCGTGAGCGAGAACTCCTGCCCCGCCTGCGGCCCGGCAGAAGGACGCACGCGGAAAGACGGCTTGCCATCCGAACCTTCATCGGCCCGCCAGTAGACATGGTCCAGCGTATGGGATGCGAACTCGTGCCCCTCGGCTGCCCGGCTTTTCCACCACGCGGCCCAGTGCCCATCCAGGCTGCCGCCACCGGTCTGCGTGCGTTCACTGGCAGCGAAAAAGGTCACCTTCACCTGTTGCCGCTGCAGCACCTCTGCCACCAGGGGCGCGACTCCCATGTGGCCTGTGTCTAACGTCAGGTATACAGTGGAATCACAGGCATTTTCGGCTATAGCGCTTACAGGGAAAGCGCCAGCAGCTATCAATAATGCAGCAACACCGATCCGATGCCACCGTGTGCGCAGCGCCTGCAGGCCCCGCAGCACCTCAGCGCGCAGCATGCCGCAGCGTCCATACGCCGTGGGGCGATTTTCCGACGGGAATGGCACGGACCACCTTGCGCTCGCTGGTATCGATCACCAGCATTTTGCGCGCCCAGCGCGCGCTGACATACAGGAAGCGCCCGTCCGCCGAGACATCCATGCAATCCGGGCCGCCCGGCGCGGGGAAGCTGTCCACCACGCGCCCGGCCCGCATGTCGATCTTGCTGATGGTGTTGGCCACCCGGTTGCTCACGTACAGGTGGATGCCATCGCCGGCTGCACGGAAGGCATGGGCGCCATTGCCGGTCTTGATGCGTTGCACGCTGCGCGGCACCTCCCCCGAGATGTCGAAGACTTCCACGCTGTCGCTGCCCGTGAGGCCGACGAACAGCTGCTTGCCGTCCGGGCTTCCATACACATCGGCCGGCATGGCGCCCGTCTTGGTCCGCCACCGGATCTTCTGGGTGGCAATGTCGATGGCGACCAGCTCATCACTGTCCTGCATCGTCGAATACACCGTGCGGCTGCCGCTGTCTATCCACAGGTGGCTTGGCGTCTTGCTGGTGGGCACGCGCTGGACCAGCGTGAGATCCGTGCCGTCCCACCGATAGAAATCCACATGGTTCAGCCGGTTCGCCGCCGTCACCAGCCATTTCATGTCGGGAGAGAAACGCAGGTGGTACGGATCGACGATACCCCGCACCGTGCGCTGCACCTGCGCCGTGCGCGGGTCGACGAAGGTGAGGCTGTCGCCAAGCGCATTCGCGACGATCAGCGATTTCTCGTCTGGCGTGAGATAGAGGTGGTGAGGCTCCTTGCCCGTGGGAATGCGCGCCGTTTCCGCCCAGGTGGCAGGGTCGATGACGCTGATGTCCGCCTGCAGGGAGTTGAGCACGAAAACCGGCGGCTCCGCATTCGCGTGCGCGCCCAGCGTCGCCACCGCAGCAATCCATGCGCCCACGATGCGCTTGTACATTCCCTTCATCACCCGGCCCCTTTCGGCACGACACGCCCGCGGAACCGGACGATCACTCGGCGCGACGACATGCGCGCCAGCGACATCAACGCGAACACGGCATGCAGCGTTGACGCCCCTCTTGCGTATGGCGCATGCCTACTTCAAAAGCGCCAAATCTTCCTCATCCAGCCAGCGCCATTGCCCAGGCTGCAGATCCTCGGGCAGCGCCAGGCCGCCGATACGCGAGCGATGCAGTGCCTCTACCCGGTTACCAACCGCGGCGACCATCCGCTTGACCTGGTGGTACTTGCCCTCGGTCAATGTTAGGTCCATCTGCTGCTCCCCTTTCACCACGCAAGCTGCCGCACGCACGGGCTGGGGATCGTCGTCCAGCACCACGCCGCCCAGCAAGCGTTCGACTTGAACGGCTTCCACGGCATGCTTGGTCGTCACCTCGTACACCTTGGGAACATGCTTCTTGGGAGAACTCATCCGGTGGATAAACTGCCCATCATCGCTGAGCAGCACCAGGCCTGTCGTATCCTGGTCCAGCCGTCCCACCGCCTGCACGCCATTCACGGCACCCTTGCCCGGCCGTTGGCGCAATGGGGCTGGCAGCAATGTATAGATGCTCGGATAGGCGGAAGGGCGTTGGGAACACTCCGTCCCGGCGGGCTTGTGCAGCATCAGGTAAGCCTTGGCGTGGTACGCCCAGTCCACGCCTTGGACACGCACCACCAACCCCTCTACCTCGAACTCTGCAGCTGCATCCGTGCAAACAGCAGACTCTCTAGAGTCATTCTGATAAACAGCCACCAATCCCTGCTGGATCAACCCTGCGCAGACACGGCGCGTACCAAAACCCTGCGAATAGAGAATTTCCTGAATCTGCATGTTTTTCTTTCCAAAGCAAAACGCCCCCCTGCACGTAGGTACAGGGAGGCGGTTTGGGCTGTAAGAGCCTGACGATGACCTACTTT
>NZ_DF239000.1 GCF_000400995.2 Acidovorax sp. MR-S7
CTTTGGCGAGGTCGCTGATGGAGTAGGTGGCCATGGGAGCGGAGCGGGAGGACATGGAAGGCGTGTTGACGTGGACGTCAACGCCGATGCTACCGCACCGATACGCCCCGTAAAGCAAAACGCCCCCCTGCACGTAGGTACAGGGAGGCGGTTTGGGCTGTAAGAGCCTGACGATGACCTACTTT
>NZ_DF239001.1 GCF_000400995.2 Acidovorax sp. MR-S7
CCGCAAAGCCGCGCCAGCTCTTGCTCGACGCCATCGGAGTGCCGGTCATCAACACAGATTTGTGACAGAGCCAATTAATAAACCGCAGTGACGCGGTTGCCCTGGAGAGGGCTTTCTTGAACCGGCGTTGGAGTGCTCTAGCGCCGGTAAAATTAAACGGCTGAATCGTCCGTCAGCTCGGTGCGCTCCCTAGCCTAGGAAATAAGCAGCAAGAATGTCTCCTTGGCTGCCTACGACTTGCATATTGACAAGTCACACGTGAAATATCTTACGACAATTTTCTGCCGATGTGCAATTGGTAACGCATATCGCGGCACAGCGCGAAATATGCTCGGGCGACTGCTAAGGAGGTTCTGCAAAACCCGCTGCGGCCGCACGACCGATCTGCCAAGCCGACGAGATGAGTCCATAGCGTATAAG
>NZ_DF239002.1 GCF_000400995.2 Acidovorax sp. MR-S7
CCGTCGATCACGCCGATGATGTCGGCGATCTTGCGGCTGGAATCGTTGATGCCGCGCATGGTGTCCACCACCTGGCTGACCACCTCGCCGCCCTGCACGGCGACGGTGCTAGCGCTCATGGCGAGCTGGTTGGCCTGGCGGGCGTTGTCGGCGTTCTGGCGCACGGTGGCGCCCAGCTGCTCCATGGAGGC
>NZ_DF239003.1 GCF_000400995.2 Acidovorax sp. MR-S7
CGCAGGAGCTGGAGCCGCTTGACCCCGTTCTTTGACTACCCGCCGGAAATCCGCAAGGTCATCTACACCACCAACGCCATCGAGTCGGTCAACATGAGCCTGAGGAAGCTGACCAAGATCCGGGGCTCGTTCCCCAGCGACGAGGCGCTGACCAAGCTGTTCTACC
>NZ_DF239004.1 GCF_000400995.2 Acidovorax sp. MR-S7
ATGGCAAACCCACTCCGTCAACGCGTTGGCCCACATACTACCAACACAGATTTGTGACAGAGCCAAGAAAAAAGGGTTTGCTGTTCACACCGCACACCGGATTCCTAGATTCGGAAGCCCAGCCTTTCGGCTGTTTGGTGCGGTCGGCACGAGGAACCCGGTTGGCCCTGTTGCCACCGTCTTTCCTGAGTTCATCGCCCGCGACGGTCAGGAGCGCGCGGACGGGGGCCGTCAAGGAGGCAAGCGCAGGGTGGGTGCGGCCCGCAGGCGCAGCCGAGGACACGGCCCTGCGCGCCTTGACGGCACACGGGAGCGGGCTACGGTCGCGGGTAAGGTGATGAAGTCAGGGGAGACGGCTGGACAAGGCAACGGCCATCCCTGTGTGCCGACCGCACGCAAGCGAAGCGCGCAGGCCCGAAGCTGGAAGCCGGGCCGTAGGCGTCAGCCGAGCGGAGCGAGGGAACGATGGAAGCCCGTCAGGGGCGAGACGCCGCAGGCGGCTCGATGCGAAGCACGACAGCGCGACCGGCCATGTTTCTTGGCCGGGGACGCCCATGCAGTCGTGGAGATGCAGTGTGGATCTTCTGTGGTGGACAAGCAGCCTTTGCGGCATCGGTATTGCCGCGCCGGCGCAGCCGGGGCGGCGGTGTTGTAGGGGCGCCAAGCGAAGCGCGGCGGGGATGTGCCGCAGGCACTTCCCCTGGAGTGCAAGCGCCAGCGCGCAGCGCCGCAGGCGCGAAGTCGTCGGCACCAGGGCGCAGCAGAAAAAAAGGTGCGCCGCCCCGCAGGGCAGCGCACCGGATGGCACCAGGCGCGATCAGTTCGCAGTCATCGTCTGCAACTGCTCGATCACGCTGGGTTCGACGAAGACGCACGGCTGGTCGGCCGCGATCGGCACGTTGAACACCTGCGCGAAGGCTTCGCGCTTGAGGTGCGCCAGGCGGCCCGTCCGGTATGCCTGTTCGGGCTTCACGCGACCACCGCCCGCCGGCGACCCGCTGTGCAGCGGGTCGCACTCGACCAGGGCGACAAAGCCGTCGTCGGACAGCTTCTGATGCTCGGGGCACAAGCCCCAGCCGGTTGCAGTGTGGCGCTCCATGCTCGCGCGCAGGCGGCGATCCAGCAGGACGGCGCCGGTGTCGAAGCGAGTGCCGCAGACAAGGCAAACGTGTTGTTCAAGCGAAACGTGCGATTTGTCGTTCATGACGATCTCCGGTTGCTCGGGCGGAATTGCCCGGAACCGTCGCCAGCACGGCGCAGCGCAAGCAGTCAGGGGTCGCAGACGGCCGCTAGGACGCAAGCGCGCAAGGCGCGTGCAGCCCTTGACGGCGAGAACGCCGTGATACGGTGAAGGGACACAGCAAGACCGCCCCCCCTCAATGCGACACCCACACCTGCCTTTGGCAAGTGCGCAGCACGCGCAGGCCCGCGAGGGCCGGAGCTGCGCCACTGGGCGCAGCAAAAAGGGGGCCGAAGCCCCCTCGATCAAATCAAGCCACGTTCGGCGAAAGACGTGGTGGTGCTGCCCGCCACGATGATGTGATCCAACGTGCGAACGTCCACCAGCGCCAGCGCCTGCCGAAGCTGCGAGGTCATTGCCCTGTCGGCCGCGCGCGGCTCGGGGTTCCCGCTCGGGTGATTGTGCGAAATGATGACCGCCGCCGCGTTGAGCCGCAGCGCCTCCTTGACCACTTCGCGCGGATGAACCTCCGCGCTGTCGATCGTGCCGCGGAACATCTCGGCATAGTCGATCAGCCGATGGCGCGTATCGAGGAACAGCACCGCGAAGACTTCGTGCTCGAAGCCGGCCAGCTTGGCGCGCAAGTAGTCCTTGACCGCCGCCGGCGAAGTGAACTCGTCACCGCGTTGCATCTTCTGGTCGATGACCTGGCGCGCGGCTTCGAGAATCTGGTCGGCCGATGCCTGACGGTAGCGCCCGCGCGAGTCACGCAGCATCAGCGGGGAATCGAAGGAAGGAATGGACAGTTGCGACATGATCGTGCTCCGGTTGCTCGGGCGGAATTGCCCGGAACCGGCACCAGCACGGCGCAGCGCAAGCCGTCACAGGGGCGAAGACGGCCACGGCCGCAAGCGTGCGAGCACGCGCAGCCCTTGACGGCGAGAACACCGTGGTAGGGTGAAAGGGAACAGCAAGACCGTCTAACCCCGCCCACACATGCCCGCATTCGGCAAGCGAAGCGCGCAGGCCCGAAGCTGGAAGCCGGGCCGTAGGCGTCAGCCGAGCGGAGCGAGGGAACGATGGAAGCCCGAAGGGGGCGAGACTCGCGCAGCGAGGCTCGATGCGCAGCACGACAGCGCGACGGCGGCACGCCGGGACGCCATGAGCCTTGGTGTGTTGCTCACTTGCACAATGATTCAATAAATGTTGTATTATCGAATGATGAATGAAGATCAAGCCGTTTCCGCCCTCGGCGCCTTGGCTCACACCCAGCGGCTGCGCGTATTCCGCGCCCTGGTGGTCGCCGGCCCCGAGGGGCTGACGCCGAGCGTCCTTGCCGACCAACTCGACGTGGCCCGTAACTCCCTGTCCTTCCACTTGAAGGAATTGGCCCATGCCGGCCTCGTCACCATCGAGCAGCAGGGCCGCAATCTGATCTACCGCGCCGACTTCGCCCGGATGAACGGTTTGCTCGGCTACATGACCGAGCACTGCTGCCAAGGCGGTGTCTGCGAGGTTTCCGACACAACCACCCGCTGCGACTGCTGACGCCATGACCACCTACAACGCCTTGTTCATCTGCACGGGCAACTCTGCCCGCTCCATCCTTGCCGAAGGCTTGCTCAACGAGCTAGGCCAAGGCCGCTTCCATGCCTATTCCGCCGGCAGTCACCCAAAAGGCGAGGTTCACCCGCTGGCGCTTGCCACGCTAGAGCGGCTGCGCCTGCCGACAACCGGCTACCGCAGCAAGAGCTGGGACGAGTTCGTGAAGCCCGACGCGCCGGTGTTCGATTTCATCTTCACCGTCTGCGATAACGCCGCCGGCGGGGCGTGTCCGCTGTGGCCAGGCAAGCCCGTGTCGGCCCATTGGGGCGTACCCGACCCGGCTGCGGTCGAAGGCACCGATGAACAGCAGCGCAAAGCGTTCCTCGATGCAGCGATCACGCTGCGTCGGCGCATCGAGCTGTTCCTGTCGCTGCCATTGCAGCGTCTCGATGCCATGTCGTTGCAGCGCGAGCTGCGCGACATTGGCCGCCAGTGAGGCCCCCCCCGATGACCGCAACCGATACCGCCGGCCCCGCGCCGGCCACCTCCGCCATGAGCGGCTTCGAGCGTTACCTGACGGTGTGGGTGGCGCTGTGCATCGTTGCCGGCATCGCGCTCGGCCAGTTCGCGCCGGGGGTGTTCCAGGCCATCGGCCGCATGGAGAGCGCCCAGGTCAACCTGCCGGTCGGGCTGTTGATCTGGGTGATGATCGTGCCGATGCTACTGAAAGTGGACTTCGGCGCACTCGGTCAGGTCAAGCAACACTGGCGCGGCATCGGCGTCACGTTGTTCGTGAACTGGGCGGTCAAGCCGTTCTCGATGGCGCTGCTGGCGTGGATCTTCATTCGTCAGGTCTTTGCCGACTGGCTGCCGGCTGACCAGCTCGACAGCTATATCGCCGGCCTGATCCTGCTGGCCGCTGCCCCATGTACCGCAATGGTGTTCGTCTGGAGCCGGCTGACTGGCGGAGATCCGGTGTTCACGCTCTCACAGGTGGCCTTGAACGACACCATCATGGTGTTTGCCTTCGCGCCGATCGTCGGACTGCTGCTGGGCCTGTCGGCCATTACGGTGCCGTGGGACACGCTGCTGGTGTCGGTGGTGCTCTACATCGTCATCCCAGTCATCCTCGCGCAGCTCTGGCGTCGTGCGCTGCTGCGCAAGGGGCAGGCCGCGTTCGACCGAACACTGGAGCGCATCGGCCCACTGTCCATCGCCGCGCTGTTGCTGACCCTGGTGCTGCTGTTCGCCTTCCAGGGCGAAGCCATCCTGCGTCAACCGTTGGTGATTGCCATGCTGGCCGTGCCCATTCTGATCCAAGTGCTCTTCAACTCCGGGCTGGCGTACTGGCTCAACCGCAGGGTAGGCGAGAAGCACAGCATCGCCGGCCCCTCTGCACTGATCGGCGCATCCAATTTCTTCGAGCTGGCCGTGGCCGCCGCCATCAGCCTGTTCGGCTTCCACTCTGGCGCGGCGCTGGCCACCGTGGTCGGCGTGCTGATCGAAGTGCCGGTGATGCTGCTGGTGGTGCGCGTGGTCAACCGCTCGCGCGGCTGGTACGAACGCCGCGCGACCGCTTCGTAATCTCCAAGAGGCATCCATGAGCACCATCACGATCTACCACAACCCCGCCTGCGGCACCTCGCGCAACGTGCTCGGACTGATCCGCAACAGCGGCGAAGAACCGACCATCATCGAGTACCTGAAAACGCCGCCCGATCGCGACACGCTCCAGGCGTTGATCGCCGCGATGGGCGTGCCGGTGCGCGCTGTGCTGCGCGAGAAAGGCACACCCTATGCCGAACTCGACTTGGGCAATCCGAAGTGGAGCGATGACGACCTGATCGGTTTCATGCTCCAGCATCCCATTCTCATCAACCGGCCGATCGTGGTCACGCCGCTGGGCACGAAACTGTGCCGGCCCTCGGAAGCCGTGCTCGATCTGCTGCCGCAGCCGCAGCGCGGCGCGTTCATCAAGGAAGACGGCGAGCCGGTGGTCGATCAGGACGGCCGCCGTGTCTGAATCCCGTCTCGACCTGCCGAACATCGACACGGCGCTGTTCCAGCAACCGGACACCGAACACCTGTTCGCGCCGGCACGGGCCACGCACGCGCCGCGCTTCCTGCTGCTCTATGGTTCGCTGCGCGAACGCTCGTTCAGCCGCCTCGCAGCCGAAGAAGCCGCACGCATCTTGCGGGCGCTGGGCGGCGAGACCCGATTGTTCAATCCGTCCGGGCTGCCTCTGGTGGACGATGCGCCGGCCGATCACCCGAAGGTCAAGGAACTGCACGAACTGGTGCAATGGGCCGAGGGCATGGTGTGGAGTTCGCCGGAGCGCCACGGCGCGATGACCGGCCTGATGAAGACCCAAATCGACTGGATTCCGCTGTCAGTCGGCTCGGTGCGCCCGACCCAGGGCAAGACGCTGGCGGTGATGCAGGTATCGGGCGGCTCGCAGTCGTTCAACGCCGTCAACCAGATGCGCGTGCTGGGCCGCTGGATGCGGATGCTGACCGTCCCGAACCAGTCCTCGGTCGCCAAGGCGTACCAGGAGTTCGACGAGGCCGGACGCATGAAGCCCTCGGCCTACTACGACCGCGTGGTGGACGTGATGGAAGAACTGATGAAGTTCACGCTGCTCACGCGCGACGTGGCGCCGTATCTGGTGGATCGGTATAGCGAGCGCAAGGAAACTGCCGAGGCGTTGAGCCGGCGCGTCAGCCAAGTCGCGATCTGAGCGCCAAGTCAGGCATTTCCGATGCCGTCGCGCTGCTCAATCTGCAAGCGCGCCCGCTCCGTCGCCTGCTGCAACCGTTCGCCCAGCACCGCACGCGGCGGCAAGGTGGTCAGGTACTCGGCAACGTGGATGCCCGACTTGTCCAGTTCCAGCAATTCGATCTGCTCGCGCTTCTTGCCTGTGCAGAGAATGATCCCCAGCGGCGAGGCTTCTTCCGGCTCGCGTTCGTGCTTGTCGAGCCAGCGCAGGTAAAGCTCCATCTGTCCCTTGTACGCGGCCTTGAACTCGCCGATCTTCAACTCCACCGCCACCAGCCGGCGCAGCTTGCGGTTGTAGAACAGCAGGTCAAGGTGGAAATCCTCGTCGTCGATCGGGATGCGCTTCTGCCGGGCGACGAATGAGAAGCCCGCGCCCAGCTCCAGCAGGAAGGACTCCATTTCGCGGATGATCGCCGCTTCCAGGTCGCCTTCCTGCCAAGTGTCCCGCAGGCCCAGGAAGTCGAGGATGTACGGGTCGCGCATGACCAGGGCCGGCGACATGCGCTGCGCATCGCGCAGGGTCGCCAGCTCCTGCGCGATGGTTTCTTCCGGCTTGTGGGACAGCGCCGTGCGCTCGTACAGCATCGAGTCGATGCGCTCGCGCAGCGTCCGCACGCTCCAGCGTTGGGTGCTGGCCATCTGCGCGTAGTAGTCCCGCTGGAGCGGGTCTTTCAGCGGCATCAGGGCGATGAAGTGCGTCCAGCTCAATTCTCGTATCAGTGATACGAGAATTCGCTCGTCGGGGAAGGTGGCGGCGACCTTGCGGATTTCCGGCGGGTAGTCAAAGAACGGGGTCAAGCGGCTCCAGCTCCTGCGCCAAGACTGACCGA
>NZ_DF239005.1 GCF_000400995.2 Acidovorax sp. MR-S7
TCTAGGTTTTGACCCTATCGTCTAGAGGCCTAGGACATCACCCTTTCACGGTGAGTACCGGGGTTCGAATCCCCGTAGGGTCGCCAAGTTTTGTGGCACTTGGCTCCGCAAGGAGCAAAAGTCACACCACGCGGAGTGGTAGTTCAGTTGGTTAGAATACCGGCCTGTCACGCCGGGGGTCGCGGGTTCGAGTCCCGTCCACTCCGCCA
>NZ_DF239006.1 GCF_000400995.2 Acidovorax sp. MR-S7
CTAGTGTGGTGTCTCAAAAGTAAGCATCAAATAATGGTACTCGCTGCCCGCGCCACAGATGCCAAGATGGTGTCCGCACTTTTATGCCACACGAACGGCTTGGGATCCTCGTTGTGACGATCAATGTATTCCCGTATGGATTGCTCCAGCTGAGCAACGCTGGTGTGGGCGCTGCGCTTGATCCACTGCTCGCTGATCTGGCTAAAGAAACGCTCGACCAGATTGAGCCAGGACGCTGAGGTGGGCGTGAAGTGAACGTGGTAGCGAGGATGGGCTGCTAGCCAGGCCCGCACTGCCTGCGTCTTGTGCGTGCCGTAGTTGTCCATGATCAGGTGGATGTCTTGTTCGCCAGGCACCGCTGCATCGATGGCTTTGAGGAACTGCAGGAATTCCACACTGCGGTGACGGCGCTTGAGCTGTCCTATGACTTTGCCAGTGGCCACATCCAGCGCTGCAAACAGCGACGTTGTGCCATGGCGCTTGTAATCGTGCGTGCGCGTGCTGGGTTTGCCAAACGTCAGTGGTAACCCTGGTTGGGTGCGATCCAGAGCCTGGATCTGGCTCTTCTCGTCCACGCACAGCACCAAGGCGCGATCGGGTGGTGCCATATACAGCCCCACCACATCCCGTACCTTGTCCACGAAATGGGGATCCGTCGATAGCTTGAAGGTTTCTTGCAGGTGCGGCTTCAGCCCAAAGGCATGCCAGATGCGCTGCACCGTCGCGGGCGATACGCCAGCGTGCCGACTCATCTGGCGCACGCTCCAGTGCGTGGCGTTGTCAGGCTTGCTCTGGCGAACCTTGTCCACAATGAGCTGAACCTGCTCGTCGCCCACACTGCGCGGGCGGCCAGCGCGCGGGGCATCGGTCAAACCCGCCAGACGATACGCCTGGTAGCGCCGCCGCCACTTGGAGACAGTTTGCACCGTCGTGCCCAAGCGTTGGGCAATCATGGTGCCCGACTCCCCATCTGCGCAGCCCAGCACGATTCGCATGCGCAGCTTCTCGTCCTCGGGCGCTTTGCGTACGCGCAGTCGCGCATGCAGCTCTGCGCGCTCGGCATCGGTGATCTGCAGCTTCGTGGCGGGGCGTCCAGGGTGGGCCATCAGCGTAGTCTCTTATACGGAAGCTGATTCGACCAACACCGGTCAAAATAGTTCTATCTATTTTTGAGACACCACACTAG
>NZ_DF239007.1 GCF_000400995.2 Acidovorax sp. MR-S7
GTTTGCCACGCATCTGCTGCAATCGGGCTATGACATCCGCACGGTGCAGGAATTGCTGGGCCATGCCGATGTGAGTACCACCATGGTTTATACGCATGTGCTCAACAAGGGCGGGCGGGGCATTTTGAGCCCGCTCGATGCCCTGTAAAGCACAAAGGCCCGGTGACGGGCCTTTGTTGTTTGCTAGGGCAGCGCCATGGCGACGCTGGTTTGGCGCGCTTTACGCCAATTCGCTGACCGGCACGCAACTGCAGAACAGATTGCGGTCGCCGTACACGTTGTCCACGCGGCCCACGGGGCTCCAGTACTTCGCCCCGCGCAGGCTGGCCACGGGGTAGGCGGCGGCCTCGCGCGTGTAGGGGTGGGCCCAGTCGCCCGCGAGCAGGCTGGGGGCGGTGTGCGGCGCGTTCTTCAAAGGGTTGTCGTCCTGCGGCCAGGTGCCGCTCTCGACCTGGCGGATCTCCTCGCGGATGGCGATCATCGCGTCGATGAAGCGGTCCAGCTCGGCCAGGGTTTCGCTTTCGGTGGGTTCCACCATGAGCGTGTTGGCCACGGGGAAGCTCAGCGTGGGTGCGTGGAAGCCGTAGTCGATCAGGCGCTTGGCCACGTCCTCGGCCATCACGCCGCTGGTTTCCTTCAGGCCGCGCAGGTCCAGGATGCACTCGTGCGCCACGTGGCCGTTGGCCGATGCGTAGAGCGTGGGGTAGTGGTCCTTGAGGCGCGCGCTGATGTAGTTGGCGCTGAGGATGGCGGCTTCGGTGGCGGCCGTCAGGCCCTCGGCGCCCATCATGCGGATGTACATCCACGAGATCGGCAGCACGGCGGCGTTGCCCAGCGGTGCGGCCGATACCGCGCCCACGGCGCCGGTGCCGCCTGCCAGGCCCGCAGTGGCGTGGCCGGGCAGGTAGGGCACGAGGTCTTCGACCACGCACACCGGGCCCACGCCGGGGCCGCCGCCGCCGTGCGGGATGCAGAAGGTCTTGTGCAGGTTCAGGTGGCTCACGTCGCCGCCGAACTCGCCGGGCGCGGCCACGCCGACCAGGGCGTTCATGTTGGCGCCGTCCACGTACACGCGCCCGCCGTGCTGGTGCACGATCTGGCACAGCTCCTTGACCTGCGTCTCGAACACGCCGTGCGTGCTGGGGTAGGTGATCATCACGCAGGCGAGGTTCTGGCTGTGCTGCTCGCACTTGGCCTGCAGGTCGGCCATGTCCACGTTGCCGTTCTCGTCGCACTTGGTGACGACGACCTGCATGCCCACCATCTGCGCGCTGGCCGGGTTGGTGCCGTGGGCGCTGCTGGGGATCAGGCAGACGGTGCGGTGGCCCTGGCCCTGCGCGGCGTGGTAGGCCTTGATGGCCAGCAGGCCCGCGTATTCGCCCTGGCTGCCGGCGTTGGGCTGCAGGCTCACGCCGGCGTAGCCCGTGGCCTGGCACAGCCAGGCGCGCAGCTGTTCATCGAGCTGGCGGTAGCCCGCGAGCTGGTCGGCCGGCGCAAAGGGGTGTACCTGGGCGAACTCGGGCCAGGTGATGGGGATCATCTCGCTGGTGGCGTTGAGCTTCATGGTGCACGAGCCCAGCGGGATCATGCTGCGGTCCAGCGCCAGGTCCTTGTCGCTCAGTGCGCGGATGTAGCGCAGCATGCCGGTTTCGCTGTGGTGCGTGTTGAACACCGGGTGCGTGAGGAAGCTGCTGGTGCGGCGCAGTTCGGCAGGAATGAGGTCGTTGCCGTCGTCGAGCGCTTCGATGCCGGGGAGCGGCTGGCCGTCCTTGGCGAAGATGCTCCAGAGCAGCTCGATGTCGGCGCGCGTGGTGGTTTCGTCCAGCGAGATGCACAGGTAGTCGCCCCAGGCCTTGCGCAGGTTGGCGCCCTTGGCGACTGCGCGGGCGGCGATCGCATCGGTAGCGCCGTTGGTCTTCAGGCACAGCGTGTCGAACGCCGTGGTGTGGTGCTGCGCGGCGTAGCCGAGCTGCGCCAGGCCCCGGCTCAGAATGGCCGTGAAGCGCGCCACGCGCCGCGCGATGCGCGCCAGGCCCTCGGGGCCGTGGTAGACGGCGTACATGCTGGCGATGACGGCGGGCAGCACCTGCGCGGTGCAGATGTTGGAGGTGGCCTTCTCGCGGCGGATGTGCTGCTCACGCGTCTGCAGCGCGAGGCGGTAGGCGCTCTGGCCGTGCACGTCCACGCTCACGCCGACGAGGCGGCCGGGCAGGCTGCGCTTGAACTCGTCGCGGCAGGCCATGTAGGCGGCGTGCGGGCCGCCCGCGCCCATAGGCATGCCGAAGCGCTGCGTGGTGCCCACGACGATGTCGGCGCCCATTTCGCCCGGCGTTTTCAGCAGCGCCAGCGCCAGCAGGTCGGCGGCGAAGATGGCGGCAGCGCCCCGTGCGTGGATCTTGTCCACCTCGGCGCTCCAGTCCATCAGCCAGCCGCTGCTGCAGGGGTACTGGATCAGGGCGGCGAAGTAGTCATCGGCGGCGATGGCGGCGTCCCACTCGGCGGCGGAGTTGGCGAGCTTGACCGACAGGCCCAGCGGCGCGGCACGGGTTTGCATCACCTCGATGGTCTGCGGGTGCGCGTCGCCACTCACCACGATGGCGCTGCCCTTGGCCTTGACAGAGCGGCGCGCCAGCGTCATGGCCTCGGCGGCGGCCGTGGCCTCGTCGAGCATGGAGGCATTGGCGATCGGCATGCCCGTCAGGTCGCACACCATGGTCTGGAAGTTGACCAGCGCCTCCATGCGGCCCTGCGAGATCTCGGCCTGGTAGGGCGTGTAGGCGGTGTACCAGGCGGGGTTCTCCAGGATGTTGCGCAGGATGACGCCGGGCGTGTGCGTGCCGTAGTAGCCCTGGCCGATGAAGCTCCTGAGCACCTGGTTCCTGCCCGCGATGGCCCGGAGCTCGGCCAGCGCCTGTGCCTCGGTGGCCGGGGCGGGCAGGTCCATGGGCCGCGCGCGCGCGATGGAGCGCGGCACGATGGAGTCGATGAGCGCGCGGCGCGAGGCCTCGCCGATCACCGACAGCATGTGCGCTTCGTCCTGGGCGTCGATGCCGATGTGGCGGGGCTGGAATTCGGCCGCGTTTTCCAGCGCGGCAAGGGGCAGGGCGGCGGGCATCTGCATGGGGGACCGATCTCGAGGGCTATGGAAAAAGGAGCTGCTTGCGCTTGATATTCGCGGGTTTCAGGTGCGTTCTACGCTGAAACCGTTGACTGAGAAGCGCGAGCAGCTATGGTTTTTGAAGTGACGGGCTCAGGCGCTGGCGGCGAAGGCGGTGTAGGCCGTTTCGTCCATCAGGCCGTCGAGTTGGCCGGCGTCGGCCAGCTTCACCTTGAAGAACCAGCCTGCGCCCAGCGGGTCGCTGTTGGCCAGCGACGGATCGGCGCGGAGCTGCTCGTTGACTTCGACGATCTCGCCGGCCACGGGCATGTACACGTCGGCCGCGGCCTTCACCGACTCGACCACGCCGGCCACGTCGCCCTGCGCGAAGGTGGTGCCCACGGCGGGCAGGTCCACGAACACCACGTCGCCCAGCGCATCCTGCGCGTGGACGGTGATGCCGACGACGGCCGCTGCCGGGTCGGCGGCGTTGATCCATTCATGGTCCTTGGAAAACTGGATGCTCATGGGGGCTCCGTAAGAAAGTGGGAAGAAAAAGAGGGATTCGAGAAAGGCCAGCGTGCACTTTAGCCGCGCTTGCCGGCCGCGTTTGTCAGCCGCGGTAGTAGCGCGTCGGCACGAAGGGGGTGGCTGCCACCTCCATCGGCACGGCCTTGCCGCGCACGATGGCGTTCACGCGCGTGCCCACGGCCGCGAAGGCGGGCGCCACGTAGGCCAGGGCGATGGGCTTGTCGGCCGTGGGGCCCAGCAGGCCGCTGGTCACCTCGCCGATGCGCTGGCCGTCCTCGCTTTGCAGCTCGGTGTGCTCGCGCACGGGCACGCGCTCCAGCGCGATGAGGCCCACGCGCTTCCTCGCGAGGCTGGCGGGGGTGTCGATCTGCGCCAGCACTTTGTCCGCGCCGGGAAAGCCGCCCGCGCGCGCGCCGCCCGTGCGGCGCACCTTCTGGATGGCCCAGTTCAGCGCGGCCTCGGGCGGGGTGGTGGTGGTGTCGATGTCGTTGCCGTACAGGCACAGCCCGGCCTCCAGGCGCAGCGAGTTGCGCGCGCCCAGGCCGATGGGCTTGACTTCGGGCTGGGCGAGCAGCGCGCGCGCCAGGGCCTCGGCCTGGGCTGCGGGCACGGAGATCTCGAAGCCGTCCTCGCCCGTGTAGCCGCTGCGCGTGACGAAGCAGGGCGCGCCGGCGATGGTGAAGTGGCCGCCGGTCATGAACACCAGCTGCTCCACGCCGGGCGCGAGCCGCGCCAGCGCCGTGGCGGCCTGCGGGCCTTGCAGCGCGAGCAGGGCCTGGTCGGGCAGCGGTCGCACCTCGCAGCGCTGGCCGATGCGCGCCTGGATGTGGGCGATGTCGCCGGCCTTGCACGCGCCGTTGACGATCACGAACAGCGTGTCGTTGCCCTGGTTGAAGAACATCAGGTCGTCGATGATGCCGCCCTCGTCGTTCAGCAGCAGCCCGTAGCGCTGCTTGCCCACGGGCAGGTCGACCACGTCCACGGGCATCAGCGTCTCGAACGCGGCCGCGGCATCGGGGCCGACCAAGTGGAGCTGGCCCATGTGCGACACGTCGAACAGGCCCGCCGCCGTGCGCGTGTGGTGGTGCTCGGCCATCAGGCCGGAGGGGTACTGCACGGGCATGGAATAGCCCGCGAAGGGCACCATGCGGGCGCCCAGCTCGATGTGCAGGGCATTGAGGGGGGTGGTGAGCAGATCGGACATGGCAGTGGCGAAGGCAAATGGTGGAGCGATCTCTCGATCGCCGATTTGCCCCGCTGTCCGCTTTACCTGAGAGATTCACCCCGCCTGCATGGCATGTCGCGGGGCTTGCTCCTTCGGTGGGCCGCATGCTGTGCTGCGGCCTCTCTCCAGCAAGGGAAACGCCCGCATCCCTGCGGGCGTGTCGCCAGTCCTTTTGCCTGAGCGTTCGGCTGCTGCCTGCGCCTTCGGCGGCTTCCCTGGAGAAGCTCTCTCCTGGCGGGATGTGATTCTAGCCGCTAGCGCGCGTACACCAGGTCGCGCAGGAACAGCGAGATCGACGGCACGTAGGTGATGACCAGCAGGCACGCCAGGATCACGCCCACGAAGGGCAGCAGGTGGCCGACGATGCGGTCCAGCGAGATGCGCGCCACCGTGCAGGCCGCGAACAGGTTCACGCCGAAGGGCGGGGTGATCATGCCCAGGGCCAGGTTCACCACCATGATCAGGCCGAAGTGCACCGGGTCCACGCCGAAGTGCATCGCCACCGGCGCCAGGATGGGCGCGAGCACGATGATGGCGGCGCTGGTCTCGATGAACATGCCGATCACGAACAGCGACGCGTTCACGCCCAGCAGGAAGAGGGCGGGCGACTGCAGGACCTCCTGCAGCCAGCGGCCGATGGCGTCGGGCACGCCCGCGCGCGTGATGAGAAAGGCGAACAGCCCGGCGTTGGCGATGATGAACATGATCACCGCCGACGAGATGGCCGACTTGCGCAGGATGGCGTAGAGGTCCTTCACCCCGATTTCGCGGTAGATCAGCATGCCGACCACCAGCGCATAGAACACGGCCACGGCCGATGCCTCGGTGGGCGTGAACACGCCGCCGTAGATGCCGCCCAGAATGATGACGGGCATCAGCATCGCCCAGCCGGCCTGCAGCAGGGCCTTGCCGAAGGGCATGCGGCCGTCGCCGTCATGCTTGCCCCAGCCCTTCCACTTGCAATACACCCACACGAACAGCATGAGCGCGCCGCTGATCAGGATGCCAGGGCCGAAGCCGGCGATGAACAGCTCGCCGATCGACACCTCGGCGCTCACGCCGTAGAGGATCATGGGGATGGACGGCGGGATGATCACGCCCAGCTCGGCGCTGGTGGCCTGCAGCGCGGCGGCGTAGCTCGTGGGATAGCCGTGCTTGATGAGCGCGGGAATCAGGATGGCGCCGATGGCGAAGGTGGTCGCCACCGACGAGCCCGACACGGCCGCGAAGATCATGCAGGTGAGCACGCAGGTCATGGGCAGGCCGCCCTGCACGCCGCCGACGATGCTCTTGGCGAACTCCACGAGCCGGCGCGAGATGCCGCCGGTCTCCATGAGGTTGCCCGCCAGGATGAAGAAGGGGATGGCCGCCAGCGGGAATTTGTTGATCGAGGTGAACATCTCCTTCACCGCGATCAGCATGTTGGCATTGGCCGCCTGGATGCCCAGGATGGACGCGAGGCCGATGGACACGGCCACGGAAATGGTGAGCGCGAAGCACAGCACCATGGTCGAAATCATCACGGCGGTCATTGCGCGGTCTCCAGTTCTTCACGGCGCGGGTCGAGCAGGTTGCCCACGATGCCGGGAATGCAGAACAGCCCCCCCACCGGAATGGCGAGATACGCCCAGAACATGGACACCGACTCCAGCCCGGCCATGGTCTGCACGCCGCCGCGTTGGGCGTAGTCCCAGCCCCACCAGATCAGCACGCCGATGAGGGCGAGCGCAGCCAGGCACACCACCCAGTCGAGCACGCGGCGGATGGCGGGCGGGCTCCAGCGGTAGAGCACGTCCACGCTGACCATGGCGCCCTGGCGGAAGGCCAGGGGGATGGCGAGGAACACCATCCAGATGAGGCTGAAGCGGATCAGCACCTCGGTCCATTCGGCGGGTTCCTCGAAGACGAAGCGCATCAGGATCTGGAACATGCCGAGCGCCGAGGCGATCGCCAGCATGGCGCAGGCGCCCGCCATGGCGATGCCGGTGCTCCAGCGTTCCAATGTGAGAAAGGCGTTTTTCATGAAAGAAAAAGCCCGCTGGCGCTATACCGGCGGGCGTGAATAGCTATCGAAAATGAAGCGGCAAGAGCTTACTTGTAGTTGCGGATCTTGTCGAGGTTGGCCTTGCCGAAATCTTTCTCGAACTGCGCGTTCACGGGGGCCAGGGCTGCAACGAACTTGGACTTGTCCAGGTCGTCGATCACCGTCATGCCCTTGGAGCGCAGGTCGGCCACGCCCTTGGCGTCGTCCTCGTCCACGCGGGCGCGGTTGGCCTTGGTGCCTTCCTTGGCGGCTTCGAGGAAGGCCTGCTTGTCGGCGGCCGAGAGCTTGTCGAACACTGCCTTGTTCATCACGAAGATGCAGGGCGAGTACACGTGGCCGGTGAGCGACAGGTGCTTTTGCACCTGGTCGAACTTGGCCGAGATGATGACGGGCAGCGGGTTCTCCTGCCCATCCACCGTGCCCTGCTGCAGGGCGGTGAACACCTCGGGGAAGGCCATGGGCGTGGTGATGATGCCGAAGCCCTTGTACGCGGCGATGTGCACGGGGTTTTCCATCGTGCGCATCTTCAGGCCCTTGAGGTCCTCGGGGCCCTTCACGTCGCGCTTGCTGTTGGTCATGTGGCGGAAGCCGTTTTCCGCCCAGGCCAGGGCCTTGAAGCCCTTGGCGTCGAACTTGGCCAGCAGGTCCTGGCCGATCGGGCCGTCGAGCACGGCGCGCGCATGCGCCTTGTCGCGGAACAGGAAGGGCACGTCCAGGATCTTGGTCTCGGGCACGAAGTTGGGGATGGGGCCGGTGGAGCTGAAAGCCAGCTCCTGGGTGCCGAGCTGCACGGACTCGATGGATTCGCGCTCGCCGCCCAGCGACCCGTTGTAGAAGGTCTGGATCTTGTAGCGGCCGCCGGTGCGCTTCTCGACTTCCTTGGCGAAGGTGTCGATGGCTACGCCCTGGTGCGAGTTCTGCGCCACCGAGATGCTGATGCGCATGGTGGTTTGCGCATAGGCGGTGGCGGTGATACCCAGTGCCAAGCCCAGGCCCAGCGCGAGTTTGGTCAATTGCATGCTCTCTCCTGTCGATGTGCGTGAATCCATAATTACGGGAAAATTATGGCGGTGCAGCATGGCCATCGCCATCCGGGTTTCTGCTGGGATGGTGGCGAAGAGAGCAGGGAAGGGAGGTCTTGCCAAGCCCCCGCCCGGCGGTAACCGGGCGGGGTCTCGTCAATGTCGTGCGCCCCGGTAAGAGCGCCTTGATGCAGCAAGTATGCGTTCCACGTGGCGGATGGATTTGCTGAATTTCTCCTATGTTTATGCATTTGCAGAAAATTTTTCTGCAGAACGCGCTCTGAAGGAATAATCGGGCGCATGGACCGCCTCGACCGAAAAATCCTCTCCGTCCTGCAGGCCGATGCACGTGCCAGCCTGCAGGAGATCGGCGCCGCCGTGGGCCTGAGCCCCTCGCCCTGCTGGGGCCGCATCAAGAAGATGGAAGAGGCCGGCGTGATCGAGGGCTACACTGTGCGCCTCAACCCGCAGGCGCTGGACCTCGCCGACACGGTGCTGGTGCAGGTGACGCTGGACAGCCACTCCGACAACACGCTGGAGAAGTTCGGCGAGGTGCTCGCGAGCATCCCCGAAGTGGTGGAGGCGCATCTTGTTTCGGGCGACTACGACTACCTGCTGCGCGTGGTGGTCAAGGACACGCGCGACTACGAGCGCCTGCTGCGCGAGAAGCTCTACAAGATCAAGGGCATACGCCACAGCCGCTCCAGCTTCGTGCTGCGCACGCTGAAGAAGGCCGACCTGCCGCTCGGGGTTTAGAGAAAAATTGGCCTCTAGCGCTTGCCTGACAAGCGCTGGGAGCTATCAAAAGGGGAGCTTCAGCCGAGCAGCAGCGCGTCGTCGGCGAGCTTCTCGCCGCGCACCTTCTCGAACATCTTCAGCAAGTCGGGCACATCCAGGCGCGCGCGCTCGTCGCCCGACACGTCCAGCACCACCTGGCCCTGGTGCAGCATCACCGTGCGCTGGCCCACGTCCAGCGCCTGACGCATGCTGTGCGTGACCATCATGGTGGTGAGCTGGTTCTCGGACACGATGCGCGCGGTGAGCTGCAGCACGAAGTCGGCCGTGCGGGGGTCGAGCGCGGCGGTGTGCTCGTCCAGCAGCAGGATGCGCGAGGGCTGCAGCGCGGCCATGAGCAGGCTCACGGCCTGGCGCTGGCCGCCCGAGAGCAGGCCGATGCGGTCGGTCAGGCGGTTTTCTAGCCCCAGGCCCAGCGTCGCCAGGCGGTCGCGGAACAGCGCGCGCTCGGACTGCTTCACGGCCCCGCGCAGGCTGCGGCGCGTGCCGCGCTGCTGGGCCAGGGCCATGTTCTCCTCGATGGTCAGGTCTTCGCAGGTGCCGGCCATCGGGTCCTGGAACACGCGCGCCACGCGCTGGGCGCGCGCCCACACGGGCTGGCGCGTCACGTCCTGCCCGTCGATGGCGATGCGGCCGGTGTCCACCCCCAGGTCGCCCGAGATGGCGTTGAGGAAGGTGGACTTGCCCGCGCCGTTGGAGCCGATCACGGTAACGAACTGGCCCGCGGGGATGTCCAGCGACATGCCGCGTAGCGCGCGCGTCTCGATGGGCGTGCCGGGGTTGAAGGTGATGTGCAGGTCTTGGGCGATCAGCATGGCGATTCCTTTCAGCGGCGCGCAGCCAGCTTGCGCTTGAGCTGGGGAATGACGAGTGCGATGGTCACGAGCACGGCGGTGACCAGGTTCAGGTCCTGCGCCTTGAGGCCGATGAAGTCGCTGTTGAGCGCCAGCGCGATGAAGAAGCGGTAGACGATGGCGCCGATGATGACGGCCAGCGTGGCCAGCACCAGCTTGCGCGAGGGCAGGATGCTCTCGCCCACGATGACCGCCGCCAGGCCGATGACGATGGTGCCGATGCCCATGGAAATGTCGGAGCCGCCCTGCGTCTGCGCGAAGAGGGCGCCGGCCAGCGCCACCAGCGCATTCGACACCGCCATGCCCAGCAGCACCATGGCGCCGGTGTTGATGCCCTGTGCGCGCGCCATGCGCGCGTTGGAGCCCGTGGCGCGGATGGCCAGGCCCCGCTCGGTGGAGAAGAACCAGTCCATCGCCAGCTTGGCCGCCACCACGATCACCAGCAGCAGCAGGGGGCGCGACCAGTAGTCCTCCAGCCCCGGCGGCTGCAGCAGGGTGAACAGCGTGTCGTCGTTGATCAGCGGCACGTTGGGCCCGCCCATGATGCGCAGGTTGATGGAGTACAGCGCGATCATCATGAGGATGGAGGCCAGCAGGTCCATGATCTTCAGGCGCACGTTGAGCCAGCCCGTGGCCAGGCCCGCCACCGCGCCCGCCGCCGCTGCGGCCGCAGTGGCCACGTAGGGGTTGGTGCCCGAGGAGATCAGGATGGCGCAGACCGCGCCGCCCAGCGGGAAGCTGCCGTCCACCGTCAGGTCGGGAAAGCGCAGCAGCCGGAACGAGATGAACACGCCCAGCGCGACGAGGCTGAAGATCAGGCCGATCTCGACGGCCCCGAGCAGGGAAAAGAGTGACATGGACAGCGGCGGCGTTCGGGGAAAACAAAACAGGAGCCGCATGCGGCTCCTGCGTCTACAAGTCTTGCGACTTTACTGGATCACCTGGACGGCGGACTTCACCAGCGATTCGGGCAGCTTCACGCCCTGCTTCTCGGCGGCGCCGGGGTTCACGTACAGCTCCATCTTGGTGCTGATCTCGGGCTTGATGTCGCCGGGCTGCTCGCCCTTGAGGATGCGCACCACCATGCGGCCGGTCTGCTCGCCCAGGTCGCGGTAGTTGATGCCCAGGGCGGCGATGGCGCCGCGCTTGACGCTGTCGGTGTCGGAGGCGACCAGCGGCAGCTTGGCCTCCTGGCCCACCTTCACGAGCGCCTCGTAGGCCGAGACCACGTTGTTGTCGGTGTTGGTGTAGATCACGTCGGCCTTGCCGATCAGCGAGCGTGCGGCGCTGCCCACGTCCACGGAGCGGGGGGCGGAGGCTTCCACCAGCGTCATGCCCAGCTTGGGCAGCAGCGCCTTGAGTTCCTTGACCACCACCACCGAGTTCGCCTCGCCGGGGTTGTAGACCATGCCCACGCGCTTGGCACCGGGCACGACCTGCTTGAGCAGGTCCATCTGCTTGTCCAGCGCCAGCAGGTCGGACACGCCGGTCACGTTGGTCTTGGAGGGCTCCCAGCTCTTGACGAGCTTGGCGGCCACGGGGTCGGTCACGGCGGAGAACACCACGGGCACGCTCTTGGTGGCGGCCACCACGGCCTGGGCCGAGGGCGTGGCGATGGCGACGATGGCGTCGGGCTTGTCGCCCACGAACTTGCGCGCGATCTGCGCGGCCGTGCCGGTGTTGCCCTGCGCGCTCTGGTATTGCCACTTGAGGTTCTTGCCTTCCTCGAAGCCGGCGGCCTTGAGGGCATCCTTCACGCCGTCGCGCACCGAATCCAGGGCCGGGTGCTCGACGATGGCCGTGATGGCCACGGACTTCTGCTGCGCGTGGGCTGCGGGGGCGAGGGCGGCGATTGCCAGTGCGAATGCGCCCAGCGGCGCCCAGGACAAGCTCTTCATTTCTATTCCATCTCCAATGTGGTCTGAGGGGCCGCCCCGGGATGCGGGGCGGACGGGGCGCAAGTCTACAGGCTGGGCAGCCTGGGCACGGGTTGAAGACCGGATCGACCGCTTGCGCCCATGCAGAAAGCGCTAGCAGCTATCTTTTGGATAGCGGTCGGCGCTCACATGCCCGAGTAGTTCGGCCCGCCGCCGCCCTCGGGCGTGACCCAGACGATGTTCTGCGTCGGGTCCTTGATGTCGCAGGTCTTGCAGTGCACGCAGTTCTGCGCGTTGATCTGCAGGCGCTGGGCATTGCCGCCCTGGGCCTCGTCGGGCACGAACTCGTACACGCCGGCGGGGCAGTAGCGCGCCTCGGGGCCGGCGTATTTCGCCAGGTTCACGTTCACCGGCACGCTCGCGTCCTTGAGCGTGAGGTGCGCGGGCTGGTCCTCGGCGTGGTTGGTGTTGCTGATGAACACGCTGGAGAGGCGGTCGAAGGTCAGCTTGCCGTCGGGCTTGGGGTAGACGATGGGCTTGCACTCGGCCGCCGGCTTGAGGTAGGCGTGGTCGGGCGTGTCGCGGTGCAGCGTCCAGGGGATGTGGCCCTTGAGCACGAACTGCTCGATGCCGTTCATGACTGTGGCGGTGAACAGGCCCTTCTTGAACCAGGCCTTGAAGTTGCGGGCCTTGTTGAGTTCCGTATAGAGCCAGCTCGCCTCGAAGGCGCGGGGGTAGGCGGCTAGCTCGTCGTGCTGGCGGCCGGCCGTGATGGCCTCGTAGGCCGCCTCGGCGGCCAGCATGCCCGTCTTGATGGCGGCGTGGCTGCCCTTGATGCGGCTCACGTTCAGGAAGCCCGCGTCGCAGCCCACCAGCGCGCCGCCGGGGAACACGAACTTGGGCAGGCTCATGAGGCCGCCGGCCGTGATGGCGCGCGCGCCGTAGCCCAGGCGCTTGGCGGGCTTGATGCCCTTGGATTCGTCGCCCTCCAGGTACCAGCGGATGTTGGGATGCGTCTTCCAGCGCTGCATCTCCTCGAAGGGGCTCAGGTAGGGGTTGCTGTAGTCCAGCCCGGTGATGAAGCCCAGCGTGACCTTGTTGTCCTCCATGTGGTAGAGGAAGGCGCCGCCGTAGGTCTTGCTGTCCATGGGCCAGCCGGCGGTGTGCAGCACGAAGCCGGGCTGGTGGCGCTTGGGGTCGATCTCCCACAGCTCCTTGACGCCGATGCCGTAGGTCTGCGGGTCGCGTCCCTCGTCGAGCTGGTAGCGCGCGATGAGCTGCTTGCCCAGGTGGCCGCGCGCGCCTTCGGCGAAGATGGTGTACTTGGCGTGCAACTCCATGCCGAGCTGGAAGTCGCCGGTGGGCTCGCCGTCCTTGCCCACGCCCATGTTGCCGGTGGCCACGCCCTTGACGGAGCCGTCGTCGTTGTAGAGCACCTCGGCGGCGGCGAAGCCCGGGAAGATCTCCACGCCCAGGCTCTCCGCCTGCTCGGCCAGCCAGCGCACCACGTTGCCCAGGCTGACGATGTAGTTGCCGTGGTTCTGGAAGCACTCGGGCAGCACGAAGTTGGGCGTGCGCAGCGACGACTGCTCGCCCAGGAAGACCATCGCGTCGTCGGTCACGGGCTGGTTCAGGGGGGCGCCCTTGGCCTTCCAGTCGGGGATCAGCTCGGTGAGCGCGCGCGGGTCCATGATGGCGCCCGAGAGGATGTGCGCGCCGGGTTCGGAGCCCTTTTCGAGCACGACGACGGAGACGTCCTGTCCGTTCGTTGCGGCCATCTGCTTGAGGCGGATGGCCGTGGCCAGCCCGCCCGGGCCGCCCCCGACCACCACCACGTCGTATTCCATGGCTTCGCGCGGGCCGTAGGTGCTGAGGATCTCGTCGTTCGTCATGGGTGTCTCTTTTCGCTTCGATAATTGTGAAAACGTGCGAACGGCCCCGCGGGGAGCGGCAGTCCGGCTTGCGGCCGATTGTATTCACCGCTGCTGCAGAAAATCGCACGATCGTTCCATTTTGTGCCGCAGGGGAGACAACGGCCGCGCGCCGTGCGCCCGGGCGCCCACGCACACCCTGACCCATGAAGATAGACATTCCCGAACGCAAGAAGCTGGTCCTGGAAACGCGCTTTCCCGTGCGCTGGGGCGACATGGACGCCATGGGCCACGTGAACAACGCGGTGTACTTCCGCTACATGGAAACCGCGCGCATCGACTGGATGGTGTCCGTGGGCTGCAACCCCGGCCCGCAGGGCCAGGGGCCGGTGGTGGTCAACGCGTTCTGCAACTTCCACCGCCAGTTCGCCTACCCGGACGAGGTGCTGCTCAAGCTGTATGTGAGCGACCCGGGCCGCACCACGTTCGAGACCTGGGCGACCATGGAGCGCGCCGCCGAGCCCGGCGTGGTGTGCGCCGCGGGCGGGGCCACGGTCATCTGGGTGGACTTTCCCCTGCAGAAGGCGGCCACGCTGCCCGGCTGGCTGCGCGCGGTGGTGGAGTGACTATGCGGGCTGGAGCACCAGCCGCGCCTCGAAGCCGCTGCTGCGGCCCTCCAGCGGGGAGGTGAGCGTGAGCCGCGCGTCGTGCTTGTGCGCGATGGTGGCCACGATGGACAGTCCGAGCCCGTAGCCCGCGCGGTCCGCGCTCTGGCGCACGTGGCGCTGCTGCAGGGTCTGCAGCCGGTCGGGCCCCACGCCGGGGCCGTGGTCGCGCACCGCGAGCACGGGGCCGGGGCCCACGACGATCTCCACGGGGCTCCGGGGTGCGTAGTTCAGCGCGTTTTCCACCAGGTTGCGCAACGCGATCGCCAGGGCGTCGAAATCGCCCAGGGCCATGGGCGCGCCGGCCTCGCCGGCCGTGGTGAGGTCGAGCCGGTCGGCCGCGCGCTCCTCCTGCCAGAACTCCTGCGCCACCGTGGCGGCCAGCCGGGCCAGGTCCACGGGATGGCGGGCGAGGGGCGCGCTGGATTCGGCGCGCGAGAGCTGCAGCAGCTTCTCGGTGCGGTGGCTCAGGGTCTGCAGCGCATCCACGGCGGCCTGCACGTCCGCGCGGTGCAGGCCGTGCTCCAGCGCGGTCTGCAGCCGCAGGCGGGCGGTGGCCAGCGGGGTGCGCAGCTCGTGGGCGGCGTTGGCGGCCAGCGCGCGCTCCACGTCCAGCGCCTGGTCCAGGCGCTCCAGCAGCAGGTTCACGTCTTCACCCACGGCCTGCAGCTCGGCCGGCAGGCCCGCCAGCGCCAGCGGGCGCAGGTCGCCGCCGCCGCGCTCGCCGATCTGCCGCTGCAGCCGCTCCAGCACCTTCAGCTCGCGCGTGGCGACGCCGGGCAGGGCCCAGGCGAGCGCCGCGAGCGCGATGACGGCGGCCACCAGCAGCACCAGCAGGGTTTCGCGCCATTCGTGGTTGCGCTCCGACAGCGGGTCGGCCAGCAGGAAAAAGAGCGCCTGCCGAGGGTGGCGCACCACGTGCAGGCGCCATTCTTTCGTGTCGTGGAAGCCTGGGGCCAGGGGCGTGGCCAGCACCTGCGCGGGGGCCTGGCGCGAGCGCAGCAGCACGTTGCCCTGCGCATCCGCGATCTGGTAGACCAGCGGCGCGTCGGGAAACAGCGGCTCGTCGGCGATCACCGGCTGCCCCGCGGCAGCGCCGGGCGCGGCGCGCTGGAGCTGGAACATGGCCACGTCGAACATGCGGTGCGCGCTCTCGGCCAGCTCGGCGTCGAAGTTCTCCTCGATCTCGTGGTTCAAATAGAAGGCGACGGCCAGCACGCACAGCACCCATACCAGGGCCAGCCGCAGCACCAGCGCGCGCGCCAGCCGGTGCGCCAGGGTGGAGGTGGTCATGCGGCGCCCGGCCCGCCCAGCGCCAGCCGGTAGCCCAGGCCGCGCAGCGTCTCGATGTGCTCGCGCCCGAGCTTGCGCCGCAGGCGGCTGATGAACACCTCCAGCGTGTTGCTGTCGGTCTCGTCGCCCCAGCCGTAGAGGGCGTCCTGCAGGTTCTCGCGCGTGTGGATGCGGCCGGGGCGCGTGGCCAGCACGCGCAGCAGGGCCCATTCCTTGTGCGTCAGCGCGATGGGCACGCCGGCGCGGCGCACCTGCTCGCGTGCCAGGTCGATCTGCAGGTCGCCCAGCGCCAGCACCGGTGCGTCGGCGGCGCCGCGGCGGCGCTCCACGGCGCGCAGGCGCGCCAGCAGCTCGCCGGGGTCGTAGGGCTTGATGAGGTAGTCGTCCGCGCCCGCGTCCAGCCCGCGGATGCGGTCGCTGACCTGGTCGCGCGCGGTGAGCACGATGACGATGGGGCGCTCCTGCAGCGCGCGCACCTGCGGCAGCAAGGCCAGGCCGTCGCCGTCGCTCAGGTGCAGGTCCAGCAGCACGGCGGCGTAGCGGGCGGTGCGCAGCAGGGCGCCGGCCTGCGCGAGGCTGGGCGCAGCGTCCACCACGAAGGCCTTGGCGCGCAGGTAGCCGCACACGGCGTCGGACAGGGCCAGATCGTCTTCGACCAGCAGCACACGCATGGGGGTTCCGAGGGGTTGTCTTGCCAGCGGCGAGTGTAGTGGGGCGCCCGTTCAGGGGGCGTTCAGGCGCGGCTCCTAGGCTCGCGCGCATGCTCCATTCTTCCCGGCGCAGGCTTGCGCTGACGCTGCTGCTGCTCGTGCCCCTCCTTGCCTGGGATGCCTCGGGCCTCGATCTGCCCCTGGCCCGCCTGTTCGGCACCGCCCAGGGCTTTGCCTGGAGCGGCCAGCCGGCTTTCGTGCTGCTGCTGCACAAGCTGCCGCGCGCCCTCAGCACGGCCGCGGTGCTGGCGCTGGCGTGGGGCGTCTGGCGGCCCTGGGGCTTTCTGCGCGCGCTGCCGGCGGCGGACCGGCGCCAGCTCGTTCTCTCCGTCGTCCTGGCGATGGTGGCTGTCACCGCGCTCAAGCGGCTGTCGGCCACGAGCTGCCCGTGGGACCTGGCGGAGTTCGGCGGCGTGGCGCGCTATGTGTCGCACTGGCATTGGGGCGTGTACGACCAGGGGCCGGGGCATTGCTTCCCGGCGGGCCATGCCTCGGCGGGGTTCGGCTTCGTGGCCGGCTGGTTCGTGCTGCGCCGTGCCGTGCCGCGCCTGGCAGGGCCCTGGCTGGCGGCGGCGCTGGCGTTCGGCTGCGTGCTGGGGCTGGCGCAGCAGGTGCGCGGCGCGCACTACATGAGCCACACGCTCTGGTCGGCCTGGGCCTGCTGGGTGGCGGGGCTGCTGGTGGAGGAGGCCGTGCAGGCCTGGCGGCGCGCCCCCGCCATGGCGGATACAAAGCTGAACGGAACCTGAGCGCGGCATTCAGCGGCGCTTCAGCGCCGGAAAAGACGATGGCGCGATGCTCCGTTTCGCCGCCGCTCCCGCCAACGCCTCCCCCTTCTCCGCGCACCACAGGCTGATCCAGCCGCTGCAGGCCTGCCTGCGCCGCATCGACGGCTGGATGGCCGCGCCGCTGTCGGCCCAGCAGGCGGTGCTGCGCCTGTCGCTGTACCTGGTGCTCGCGGCCAACTGGCCGCTGTGGCTGCAGGTGGCGCGCATCGGCGGTGGGCCGGGTGCCGTGCTGCGCACCAGCGCGGCCCTGGCGGTGCTGGTCGCCTGCGGCATGGCGGCCATCCTGGCGTTCACTGCCTGGACGCGCGGAATGAAGCTGCTCTGGTGGCTGGTGGCGCTGGTGGCTGCGCTGGCGCAGCACTACATGCTGACCTACGGCGTGGTGATGGACCCCGGCATGGCCGCCAGCGTGCTCCAGACCGACATGCGCGAGGCGGCGGACCTGATCGGCCCGCGCATGCTGGTGTCCGTGGCGGCCGTGATGCTGCTGCCCACCTGGTGGCTGCTGCGCCTGCGCATCCCCGCCATGCGGCCGCTGCGCCAGGCGGGGCGCAACGCGGGGCTGCTGGTGCTGGCGCTGGCCATGGCGGCGGGCACGGTGGCGGCCACCGCGCGCGACCTGGCGCCGCTGATGCGCAACCACCCCCAGCTGCGCTACCTCATGAACCCGCTGGCCAGCCTGTATTCCACGGCCGCCGCCGCCGTGCGGCCTGCCTTGGCGCGCAACCGCGTGCTGCTGCCCATGGCGCAGGGTGCGGCGCTGGGCGCCACGCATGCGGCCGGCGCGCGGCCGCTGCTGTTCGTGCTGGTGGTGGGCGAGACGGCGCGGGCCGACCACTTCGGCCTCAACGGCTACGGCCGCGACACCACGCCCGCGCTGGCGGCGCGCGACGTGCTGAGCTGGCGAAACGTGCGCTCGTGCGGCACCAGCACGCTGGCGTCGGTGCCGTGCATGTTCTCGCCGCTGGGCAAGGAGGCGTTCGAGTCGCGCAAGGACGATACCGAGAACCTGCTGGACGTGGTGCAGGCCGCCGGCCTGGCCGTGCTCTGGCTGGACAACCAGTCCGGCTGCAAGGGCGTGTGCGACCGCGTGCCGAACGCCTTCGCCTCCGAGGGCCTGCCGCGCGAGGCGCGTGCCGCCCTGTGCCCGGGCGGCGAATGCGGCGACGAGGCGATGCTGCACGGCCTGGACGAGCGCCTGGCTGTCTTGCCTGCCGAGCAGCGTGCGCGGGGTGTGCTGCTGGTGCTGCACCAGATGGGTAGCCACGGGCCGGCGTACTACAAGCGCTCCACCGCGCAGACCAAGCGCTTCCTGCCCGAGTGCCGCACCGAGGTGCTGGCCAACTGCGCGCATGGCGAGCTGGTCAACGCCTATGACAACTCCATTGCCGCCACCGACGCCTTCCTGGGGCGCACCATCGACTGGCTGCGCGCCCAGTCGGCGCGCTACGACACGGGCCTGCTGTACCTGAGCGACCACGGCGAGTCGCTGGGCGAGTACGGGCTGTTCCTGCACGGCATGCCTTACAGCGTGGCGCCCGATGTGCAAAAGCACGTGCCCATGGTGGCGTGGCTGGACGCATCGCTCGCGCGCCGCGAGGGCTTGTCTGCCGCCTGCCTGCGCGCGGGGGGCGATGCGGCGTTGACGCACGACCATCTCTACCACACGGTGCTGGGTGTGCTGGATGTGCGGTCGCCTACCTACCGGCCTGTGCTGGATGCCTTTGCGGGGTGTAGGGGTGGAAATGGGCTGTAGCGCTTATGTGAAAAGCGCGGGCAGCTATTCTTTTTGAGTCTTGGCTAGTTGTTTTGATGTTGCTGGCCGGGACTCGCCCCGGCGGGCGACCTCCTTTTCTTGCTCGTGCAAGAAAAGGAGGCAAAAGAAGCACGCCCCAAGTCTGCGACCCCTTCGCTGCGCTACGGGGCAAACCTGCGGCGAGGGGCTTGCGGGGTGCGCCGTGGAACTCACTGCGCGCCTGCGGCGCTCCGTTCAAACAACCACGGCGAGCCAGACAACGAAGCATGGGCGCTGCGACGCCCATGCCACCCCGCAAGCCCCTCGCCGCAGGCGCAGCCACAGGGGTGGGGGACGATCCGGGCCATCGCTGCGCTTGGCCTGGCCTTCGCGGCGCGTAGCGCCTGCGCGTTGGGGGCCGAGCGCAGCGATGGCCCGTGTCGTCCCCACCCCTTCTGTATGCGCCTGGGGCGCAATGCTTGCGGGGTGTGCATGGGCGTCGAAGCGCCCATGCTTCGTGAACTGACTCGCCGCGGTTGTTTGAACGGAGCGCCGCAGGCGCGCAGTGAGTTCTGCGGCGCACCCCGCAAGCGTTGCGACACAGGTTGCCCCGCAGCGCAGCGAAGGGGTCGCAGACTTGGGGCGTGCTTCTTTTGCCTCCTTTTCTTGCACGAGCAAGAAAAGGAGGTCGCCCGCCGGGGCGAGTCCCGGCCAGCAACATCAAAACAACTAAGTAGCCAAATATCCATCCAGCCCCCAGTAGGCAAGCGCTAGCAGCTATGGTTTTTGAAGAAATACCCCCGCTGCATCTCCATGAACGCCTGCATCGCTTCCCCCAGCGCAGCGATGGCAGCATTGCCGGGTTCGAGCCGGCGCAACGCGCACTCCACGGCCTCCAGCGTGCTGAGCTGGTGCGCCGCATGCGCCTTGCGGATGGCATAGCGCGAAGGCGGCACATCGTCCAGCGCCAGGCGCGGCAGCCGTTGCAGCGCGGGGTTGGCCCAGAGCATGCGGCGGCTCTTGCGCCAGGTGCCGTCCAGCACCACCAGGCGCAGGCGCGCGGGCTCGGCCAGCCATTCGAGGGGCAGGGCGGGTGCGGGGTGCATGGGGTGCTGCGCATCGGGCGGCGTGGGCGGGTAGAGCAGCAATGCGTGGCGCGGCGGGTCGGCCGCGTGCCAGGGCTGCGCCAGCATGGCAGGATCGAACGCCTCGCCCGCGATCACCCGGCTGCCCGGCAGGCACAGGTGCAGCAGCCGCCCCGTGTTCTTGGCATGGCCTGCCTCCTGCGGGTGCATGAGGACCAGCACCTGCACCGCATGCGCCACGGGCCGCACGGCGGCGCACAGGCAGGCCGTGGCGGGGCGCAGGCAGCGCGCGCACGCAGGGCGTTTCATGGATGCCACTGCGTTGGCCGCACCTGGCTGGGCGAGGGTGCGGCCGCGTTGCCCGCGAGCGCGTAGGACAGGCGGTTGGCCGCCGTGATCACCGTCTGCGCCAGCGCTTCGAGCCGCTCGGCCGGCAGGCGCGAGGCGGGGCCGGAGATGCACACCGAGCCCATCAGCCGCCAGTGCATGCCGAACACGGGCGCCGACACGGTGGCCACGCCCTGTTCGCGCTCGCCGATGGACCAGTGGTAGCCCTTCTGGCGGATCTGCTCGTAGATCGCGCCGGGCTCGCCCGAGAACGCCAGGATCACGCGGCCCGGCGAGCCCTTGTCCAGTGGCAGCCCCTCGCCCATGCGCGCGTGGTGGCGCAGCGCCTGCGGGCCTTCCACGCGCACGAGGCAGGTGCGCACATTGCCCTCGCGCACGTAGAAGGCCGCGCTCTCGCCGCTGGCCTGCGTGAGTTCGCGCAGCGCGGGCTCCAGCACGTTCTGCACGTCGAAGCCCGCCTGGTAGCGCGCGCCCAGCCAGCCGGCGGCCGGGCCCAGGCGCCAGTCGCCGTCCTCTCGCTGGACCATGTAGCCCGACTGCGCCAGCGTGCGCGCCAGGCGCAGCACCGTGGTCTTGTGCAGGCCCGCGCGGCGGCTCAGTTCGGCCAGCGACAGGCGCGATTCGCCGAGGGCGAAGGCTTCCAGCAGTTGCAGCGCGCGGGTGACGGCGGTCACGCCGCCGCCGTCGGATTTCGGGGGGGCAGGAGGGTTGCTCATGGCGCAATGCGTTGCGTTGTGCGAAACACAATTGTATGGGTTGAAACGTTTGCCTAAAGTCGCGCCCCAATGCCGGAAAGCATGCCCGGCATCCGCTTCACCACCCACCAGGAGACAACCCATGCTCATCCGCACGTTCTCGCGCTCCCTGTGCGCGGCCGCCCTCGGCCTGGCCGCCGCCACCGGCGCACTGGCGCAAGCCGCCTATCCCGTCAAGCCGATCCGCCTGATCGTTCCGTTCCCGCCTGGCGGCGGCACGGACATGATCGCGCGCACCGTCGCGCAGAAGGTGGCCGACACGAACAAGTGGAACGTGATCGTGGACAACCGCCCCGGCGCGGGCGGCAACCTGGGCGTGGATGCGGCGGCCAAGGCCGCGCCCGACGGCTACACGCTGGTCATGGGCCAGACCAGCAACCTGGCGATCAACCCCTCGCTCTATTCCAAGCTGCCCTACGACCCGCTCAAGGACCTGGTGCCGGTGGCGCTGGTGTCGTCCGCGCCCATCGTGATGGCCGCGCCCGCCAACACGCCCTACAAGACCTTCGCCGACCTCGTGGCCGCCGCCAAGGCCAAGCCCGACGGGATCACGCTGGGCTACTCGGGCAACGGCACCGTGGCCCACCTGGCGGGCGAGCAGGCCGAGAACGCGGCCGGCATCAAGCTGCGCCACATCCCCTACAAGGGCGCTTCCCAGGCCATGACGGACCTGGTGGGCGGCAATATCGACCTGTACATGTCCGCCGTGCCCACGCTGCTGGGGCAGGTGCGCAACGGCAAGCTGCGGCCCATCGTCGTCACGTCGCTCAAGCGCTCGGCCCAGCTGCCGGACACGCCCACGCTGGCCGAGTCGGGCTACAAGGATTTCGAGGCCATCTCCTGGTACGGCGTGCTGGCGCCCGCGGGCACGCCCGACGCCATCGTGCAGCAGCTCAACAAGGCCATCAACGAGGCCCTGAAGCAGCCCGACGTGGCCGAAAAACTGCGCTCCGAAGGCGGCGACGTGCTCGGCGGCACCTCGCAGAAGTTCGACCAGCTGCTGCGCGCCGAAGTGCCGCGCTGGAGCAAGATCGTCAAGGACTCGGGCGCCAGCCTGGACTGACCGGCATCGACGCCACCGCGCGAGAAGGCCATGGAGACCGTGCCTTTCTCCGCCGGCCGGCAGCGGCCACAGGCCGCGCTGCCCGCCGGTGCCTGCGACTGCCACGTGCACGTCTACGACGGCCGCTACCCCGCGGCCCCCGGCGCGAAGCTGCTGCCGCCCGATGCCTCTGCGCGCGACTACCAGGCGCTGCAGCGGCGCATCGGCACTACGCGCGTGGTGCTGGTCACGCCCTCCACCTACGGCACCGACAACCGCTGCATGCTGGACGGCCTGGCCGCGCTCGGCCCCCAGGCGCGCGGCGTGGCCGTGATCGCGGGCGCCGAGAGCGAGGCCGAGCTGCGCCGCCTGCACACGCTGGGCGTGCGCGGCGTGCGGCTGAACCTGTCGCTGGGCGTATCGGGCACTGCGGACCTGCTGGAGCCGCTGGCGCGCTGCATCGCGCCGCTGGGCTGGCACCTGCAACTGCTGATGGCGCCCGAACTGCTCGCGGCGCACGGCGACGTGCTGCGGCGCCTGCCCGTGCAAGTGGTGTTCGACCACTTCGGGCGTATTCCGCCCGTGTCTGCGCCCGGCGGGGCAGGGCAGGCGGCGCATGCGCTGCTGCGCGAACTGCTGCAGCGCGGGCGCGCGTGGATCAAGCTTTCGGGCGGCTACATCGTGAGCGCGCGCCACACGGTGGAAGACCCCGCGCTCGACCCGCTCGCCGTGAGCTACCTGCGCTGCGCACCCGGGCGCGTGGTGTGGGGCAGCGACTGGCCGCACGCCACCGCGTCGGCCGGCGTGCAGCCCATGCCCGACGACGCCCGGCAGATCGACCGCCTGCACGACTGGCTGCGGCAGGCCGGCGTTTCGCCGCAGCGCGTGCTGGTGGACAACCCGCAGGCGCTCTACGGCTTTCCCCCTCTTTGAACCCAGACAGGAGACGCATTCCATGAACGCACCGCATTTTTCCGCCACGCGCCGCAGCGTGCTGGCCACCCTGGCCGCCGCAGGCGCCACGCTCGCTGCCGGCCCCGCGCTCGCGCAGGAGTGGCCCGCCGGCAAGGTCATCACCTACGTGGTGCCGTACCCGGCCGGCGGCAGCACCGACGTGCTGGGGCGCAACATCGCCCAGCGCCTGGGCCCTCTCCTGGCCACCAACGTGATCGTGGACAACAAGCCCGGCGCCACCGGCACCATCGGCGCGGCCTTCGTCGCACGCGCCCAGCCCGACGGCCTCACGCTGCTGGGCACCACCATCGGGCCGCAGGCCATCGCGCCGCACCTGATGGGCAAGCTGCCCTACGACCCCATCGCCGGCTTCGAGCCCGTCATCACGATCGGCACGATCCCGCACATCCTCGTGACGGCCGTGGGCCAGCCGTTCCAGAGCGTGGCCGACCTCGTCGCTGCGGGCAAGGCGCAGCCGGGCCAGCTGGCCTACGCCTCGGGCGGCAACGGCACCATCCTGCAGATGCAGGCCGAGCTGCTGCAGCAGCAGACCGGCACGCGCTTCATCCACGTGCCCTACAAGGGCGACACGCCCGCGCTGCAGGACACGCTGGGCGGGCAGGTGCAGTTCCTGTTCGCGCCCGCCGCCGCGGCGCTGCCGCACATCCAGGCCGGCAAGCTGCGCGCGCTGGCCGTCACGTCTGCCCAGCGCCTGCCGGCGCTGCCCCAGGTGCCCACGATGGGCGAGTCGGGCTTCAAGGACTTCGTGGTCGAGCAGTGGCACGCCGTGTTCGCGCCCGCCAAGACCCCGGCCGCCATCGTGCAGCGGCTGAACGCCGAGATCGCCAAGACACTGAAAGACCCCGCCGTCACCGAACTGGCCGGCAAGCTGGGCATCACCCTCGCGGGCGGCACGCCCAAGCAGCTCGGCGACCTGCAGCGCGCCGACTCCGCCAAATGGGCCAAGGTGATCCAGGGCGGAAACATCAAGGCCGACTGAATTTCTCCCTCTTCTCCACCCAAGGAACCACCATGAGCCAACTCCCCGAAATCGTCCGTGACATCCAGCGCGTGAGCGCCGAAGTCGTCCAGCAGGCCGCCGGCTTCCAGGCCGCCATCCTCGCCGACGTGGCGGGCCGCCGCGGCACCATGCACGCCCGCGTGGCGCCCGTGCACGAGCGCATGCAGCTCGCCGGCCCCGCGTTCACCGTCGAGGTGCGCCCCGGCGACAACCTGATGATCCACGCGGCCATCGCGCTGGCGCAGCCGGGCGACATCCTCGTGATCGACGGCAAGGGCGACCAGACCGCCGCCCTCATGGGCACGCTGATGATGAGCGCCTGCAAGAAGCTGCGCCTGGGCGGCGTGATCGTGGACGGCGCCATCCGCGACAAGCTGGAACTGCTGGAGCTGGACTTCCCCGTGTTCAGCGCGGGCTTCAACCCGGCCGGCCCGACCAAGTTCGTGCCCGGCCGCATCAACCATCCCATCTCCTGCGGCGGCACGGTGGTGAACCCCGGCGACCTCGTGGTGGGCGATGCCGACGGAGTGGTGGTGATCGAGCGCGCCAAGGCGCCCGCGATGATGGCCCTGGCCGTGAAGAAGGTGGCCGACGAGGCCGCGCGCATCGAAGCCATCGCACGCGGCGACACGGCCTCCAAGTGGCTGCCCGCCGCGCTGCGCGCCGCCGGCGTGCTGAAAGAAGGGGAAGCCCTGTGAGCCGCCCCGCCATCCTCATCACGGCGGCCGACCTCGCGCCGCAGGCACTTGCGCTGCTGACCGACTACGACATCGTCTACGCGGGCAAGACGCCCACGGAAGACGACATCGTCGCCCTGTGCCGCCAGCACAACCCCGTGGCCATCATCGTGCGCTACAGCAAGGTGGGCGCGGCGGCCATGGACGCGGCGCCCGCGCTCAAGGTCATCTCCAAGCACGGCAGCGGCACGGACACCATCGACAAGGTGGCGGCCCAGGTGCGCGGCATCGAGGTGGTGGCCGCCGTGGGCGCCAACGCCGCCGCCGTGGCCGAGCAGGCGCTGGCGCTGCTGCTGGCCTGCGCCAAGTCGGTGCCGCAGCTCAACGAGCGCATGCACGCCGGCCACTGGGACAAGGCCACGCACAAGAGCCTGGAGCTGGGCGGACGCACCATCGGCCTCATCGGCCTGGGCGCCATCGGCCTGCGCTTCGCGAAGATGGTGGATGCGCTGGGCATGCGCGTGCTGGGCTTCGATCCGTTCGCCAAGAACCTGCCGGACTTCGTGCAGCTCGCCGATCTGGAAACGATCTGGCGCGAGAGCGATGCGGTTTCGCTGCACTGCCCGCTGACCGATGACAACCGCGGTTTGCTCAATGCCGACACGCTCGCGCGCTGCAAGCAGGGCGTGATCGTGGTGAACACCGCGCGCGGCGGCCTGATCGACGAGGCGGCGCTGCTCGCCGCCGTGCAGAGCGGCCAGGTGCGCATGGCAGGGCTGGACAGCTTCGCCGTCGAGCCCATGACCGCCGGCCACCCGTTCCAGCACCAGCCAGGCTTCATCCTCAGCCCGCACATCGGCGGCGTGACGAGCGACGCCTACGTGAACATGGGCCTGGGCGCGGCGCGCAACGCGCTGGCGGTGCTGAACCGCTGACTGCCGTGATTCCCAAGGAGACAAACGTGCAATTCAATAAAAAAAGGCGTCTAGCGCTTGCCAGCCAAGCGCTGGCAGCTATTTTTTTGGTAGCAATCGGCCTGCCGGCACAGGCGCAGAACTGGCCCGAGCGTCCCATCAAGCTCGTCGTGCCGTACCCGGCCGGCGGCAACGCCGACAACACCGCGCGCCTCTTGGCCACACAGCTCTCGGATCGGCTGGGCCAGCAGGTGGTGGTGGACAACCGCCCCGGCGGCAGCGGCACCATCGGCGCGGCGGCCGTCGCCAAGGCACCGGCGGATGGCTACACGCTGCTGCTGGACGCGACGGCCTTCACCGTCAACCCCAGCCTGTTCGCCAAGCTACCGTTCGACGCGGCCAAGGACTTCGCGCCCATCTCGCTCGTCATGCAGGCGCCGCTGCTGCTGGTGGTGCCCGCCGCCTCGCCGTTCAAGACCGTGGACGACGTGGTGCAGGCCGCCAAGGCCAAGCCGGGGCGGCTGACCTACGCATCGGCCGGCAACGGTGGCGCGCAGCACTTGGCGGGCGAACTGTTCAAGCAGGGCGCCAAGGTGTCGATGACACACATCCCCTACCGCGGCGGCGCGCCCGCGCTCACCGACCTGATCGGCGGACAGGTGGACCTGATGTTCAGCGCCACCACGGCCAGCGGCCCGTTCGTCAAGAGCGGCAAGCTGCGCGCGCTGGCCATCAGCTCGGCCCAGCGCACGCCGGGCTGGGAGCAGGTGCCCACGGTGGCCGAGTCGGGCCTGAAGGGCTTCCAGGTCAACGAGTGGAACGGCCTGTTCGCGCCCGCCGGCACGCCGCAGCCCATCCTGCAGCGCCTGGAGACCGAGAGCCGCGCCATCGTCGCCGGCCCCGAGATGAAGAAGCGCTTCGCCGAACTGGGCGTGCAGGGCGTGGGATCGAGCGCGCAGGAGTTCAAGTCCTTCGTGCAATCCGAAACCGCCAAGTGGGCCGCCGTGATCCGCACGAGCGGCATCCGCATGGATTGAAGGAGACTCATCATGTTCAAGCCAAATCGGCCTCTAGCGCTTGTGGGGCAAGCGCTGGCAGCTACCGTATTGGTAGCGTCCGGCGCCTGCTTCGCGCAGGCGTATCCCTCCAAGCCGGTCAAGCTGGTGGTGGGCTTCGCCGCCGGCGGCCCCACCGACGTGGTGGCCCGCGCCTTCGCCGACCACGCGAGCCGCGCGCTCGGCCAGCCCTTCGTGGTGGAGAACAAGCCCGGCGCCAACACCATCCTGGCCGCGCAGGCCGTGGCCACGGCGCCGGCCGACGGCTACACGCTGCTGTTCGGCGCCACCAACCACACGATGATCCCGGCGCTCTACGGCGACCGCGTGAAGTTCGACGCGGTGAAGTCCTTCCAGCCCGTGTGCACGGTGGCCACCAGCCCCACGGTGCTGGTCGTGGGCCCGGCGATGCAGGCGCGCACGCTGGCCGCCTACGTCGCCAAGGCGCGCGCAGAGCCCGGCCGCGTGACGGCGGGCACGCCTGGCGTGGGTAGCTCGGGCCACTTCGCCACCGAGCTGTTCGCGCGCGCCAACGGCCTCAAGCTCAACCACGTGCCCTACAAGGGCGCGGCGCCTGTCGTCAACGACCTCATGGGCAGGCAGCTCGACAGCTCGTTCGCCACGCTGGGCTCGGTGCTGCCGCAGGTCGAGGGCGGCAAGCTCACGGCGCTGGCCGTGGCGTCGCCCAAGCGCTCGGCGCTGCTGCCGCAGGTGCCCACCTTCGCCGAGGCCGGCGGCGGCGATTTCTCCGCCGATGCGTGGTACGGCGTGCTGACCCCGGCGGGGGTGCCGACTTCCATCGTGCAAGCGCTCGAAAGCGCAGCGGCGGCCTTCGCCAAGAGCCAGGTCACGGCGGACAAGCTGCGCGGTCTGGGCCTGGAGGCCGCGTCGCTGTGCGGCGCGCCGTTCGCCGAGCAGGTGCGCCGAGAGGCAGTTACCTACACCCGCATCGCGCGGGAGCTCGACCTCAAAGCCGACTGAAACCCGGAAAGGAGACGGATTCCATGAACCGCATGCATTTCCCCTTGTGCGCCGCCCTGGCGCTGGCGTGTGTCGCTGCAGGTGCCCAGGCGCAAACCTACCCGGACAAGCCCGTCAAGATCGTCGTGCCGTACCCGCCCGGCGGCGCGGTGGACCAGGTGACGCGCCGCATCGCGCAAAAGCTCACCGAGCAGACGGGCCAGAGCTTCTACGTGGAGAACAAGGCCGGCGCCACCGGCACCATCGGCGCCACGCAGGTGGCGCGCGCGCCGGGCGACGGCTACACGCTCATGGCCAACGACACCACGTACTCCATCCTGCCGCAGGTCTTCAAGAAGCTGCCGTGGGACTACGCGCACGACCTGGTGCCCGTGGCCGGCTTCAACTTCGCGCCCACGGCGGTGGTGGTGGCCGCCAACTCGCCGTTCAAGACACTGGGCGACATGGTGGCGTACTCGCAGGCCAACCCGGGCAAGCTCAACTACGGCACCGGCGGCGCGGGCACCATGCCGCACTTCGCCACCGTGGCGCTGGAAGGCGCCAGCGGCCTGAAGGCCACGCACGTGCCGTTCAAGGGCGCGGGCGAGGCCACGCTGGCGCTGCTGAGCGGCACCATCGATTTCCAGATCGCCTCCACCCCCGGCGTGATGGGCCAGGTGCGCGGCGGCAAGGTGCGCCTGCTGGCCGTGAGCGGCGACCAGCGCCTGAAGGCGCTGCCCGACGTGCCCACCTTCGCGCAGGCGGGCGCGCCGGACTACAAGGTCGTCAACTTCACGGGCTTGTGGGCCGCCAAGGGCACGCCCGAGCCGGTGCTGGAGAAGCTGCGCAAGGAAATCGCCACCGCCATGGCCAGCGCCGACGTGCAGTCGTTCGCCGACGACCTGGGCGCGGTGCCCGGCGTGGTGAGCGGCAAGGCCTTCGCCGACAAGCTCAAGGCCGATGCCCAACTGTGGGAGGCCGTGGCGGCCAAGGTCGGCATCGACAAGCAGTGACGGCCCCTTATTCCTTTTTTTATCCGGAGACTCCATGAAATCCCTCAAGAAATACTTGCTGGCCGCCTGCGCCTGTGTCACCCTGGCCGCGCACGCCGCGTTCCCCGAGCGCCCCATCACCATCGTCGTGCCCTATGCACCGGGCGGCGCGGCCGATGCCGTGGCCCGCGTGATCGCCAGCCGCATGGGCACCAGGCTGGGCGGCAGCGTGATCGTGGACAACAAGGCTGGCGCCAGCGGCACCATCGGCGCGAGCTACGTGGCGAAGGCGCAGGCCGACGGCTACACCATGCTCTACGACGCCACGCCGTACTCGATCAACCCGCATCTTTTCCCCAAGATGCCGTACGCGGCAGATGCGCTGCAGCCGCTGTCGCTGGTGCTGCTGGCACCCAACATGCTGATCGTGCCGGCCAACTCGCCGTTCAAGAACGTCGGCGAGCTGATCGCCAAGGCCAAGGCCGAGCCGGGCAAGCTCAACTTCGCCTCGGGCGGCAGCGGCACGGTGCAGCGCCTGGCCTCCGAGCTGTTCCGCCAGAAGCTCGGCCTGGACATGGTGCACGTGCCCTACAAGAGCGGCGGCCCGGCCATCGCCGACACCATGGGCGGGCAGGTGGACTTCATGTTCAGCACCATCGCCGCGTCGTACCCGCTGGTGGCATCGGGCAAGCTGCGCGCACTGGCCGTGTCGGCGCCCGAGCGCTCCAAGCGCCTGCCCGACGTGCCCACGGTGGCCGAGGCCGCGATTCCCGGCTACGAGGCGTATGAGTGGAACGGCATGTTCGTGCCCGCAGGCACGCCCGCGCCCATTGCCGCGCAATTGCAGAAGGCCTTGGTCGAGGTGTTGCAGGAGGACGAGGTGAAGCAGCGCCTGGCCGACCTGGGCGCGCAGCCCATCGGCTCCACGCCGGCCGAGTTCGCCGCCTTCCTCAAGAAGGAAGACGCGAAGTGGGGCGAGGTGGTGCGCAAGGGCCACATTAAATTGGACTGAGCGCCATGCCTCCGCTCTCCACCCCCGTGCCGCATTCCGTGGGCCTGAACCGGCCCGCGCGCACGCTGCCGCCGCTGGCGTGCGACAGCCACATGCACATCTTCGACACGCGCTTCGCCCCGTCGCCGCACTGGAAGCGCACGCCGCCCGATGCGCCCGTGGCCGCCTACCGGCTGCTGCAGCAGCGCCTGGGCACGCAGCGCACGGTGGTGGTGACGCCCTCGACCTACGGCACGGACAACGCCTGCACGCTCGATGCGCTCGACCAGTTCGGCGACAGTGCGCGCGGCGTGGCCGTGGTGACGCACGGCGTGGGCGATGCGGAGCTGGATCGCCTGCACGCGCGCCGCGTGCGCGGCCTGCGCGTGAATTTCGTCACGCCGCAGTCGTGGGGCGAAACCACGCCCGACATGCTGACCACCTTGGCCCGCAAGGTGGCGCGGCTGGAAGGCTGGCACATCCAGGTCTTCATGCACCCGGAGCAGATCGTGGCTTTGGCAGGCGTGCTCGCCGCGCTGCCCGTGCCGCTGGTCGTGGACCATCTGGGCCGCATCGACCCGGCCGAGGGGCCGGCCGCCGCAGCCTATGGCGCGCTGCGCCGGCTGCTGGATGGTGGCAACACCTGGGTCAAGCTCTCGGGTGCGTACATGCGCTCCACGGTGCACGGCCCCAGCTATGCCGATACGCTGCCGCTGGGCCGCGCGTTGGTGCAGGCCGCGCCCGAGCGGCTGGTGTGGGGCAGCGACTGGCCGCATACCACGGAGGCGCCGGGCACGGTGAACGATGCCGACCTCGTGGATCTGCTGCAAGCCTGGGCTGGCACGGACGCGGCGATGGACCGCATCCTCGTGGACAACCCGGCGCGCCTCTACGGTTTTTGAAAAGGAATCCGCCATGTTTCTGCTGCAAGCCCCCCAGGTCCGTGAACTGGAGCTGTTCACGTCCATGCCCGAAGCGCTGCGCCGCCGCGAGCGCAGCGACTGGGCCGATGCCAACCGCGGCGGCGCGGTGGCCGATTCGTTCCTCGAAGGGCCGGTGTTCGACGAGGCCGGCAACCTCTACGTGACCGACATCCCCTGGGGGCGCATCTTCCGCATCGACCCGCAGGGCGTGTGGACGCTGGTGGCCGAGTACGACGGCGAGCCCAACGGCATGAAGTTCCTGGATGCCGGCACGCTGCTCATCACCGACTACAAGAACGGTTTGATGCGCCTGGATGTGGCGACGGGTAAGGTCACGCCGTACCTGCAGCGCCGCAACAGCGAGCGTTTCAAGGGCGTGAACGACCTGATCTTCGACAGTCAGGGCAATCTGTATTTCACCGATCAGGGGCAGAGCGGCCTGCACGAGCCGAGCGGGCGCCTGTATCGCCTGCGGCCCAACGGCCAGCTCGACCTGCTGCTGGCCAACGTGCCCAGCCCCAACGGCGTAGCGCTGTCGCCCGACGAGCGCGTGCTGTACCTGGCCGTCACGCGCGGCAACTGCGTGTGGCGCGTGCCGCTGCTGCCCGACGGCAGCGTGGCCAAGGTGAGCCAGTTCTTCACGTCCTACGGCCCCAGCGGCCCGGACGGGCTGGCGGTGGATGCCGAGGGCCGCGTGCTCGTCGCCAACCCGGGCCTGGGCTACGTCTGGGTGCTCAACGGCCGCGCGGAGCCGGTGCAGGTGCTGCGTGGCGTGCCGGGCAGTTCCACCACCAACCTGGCCTTCGGCGGGGCCGACCGGCGCACGCTCTACGTGACCGACTCCACGCACGGCCGCATCCTGCGCGCCGCGATGGACGCGCCGGGCCTTTCGCTGCACTGAGCCATGCCGGGCACCCTGGAGCAGGTGCAATCCGTGGCGCGGGCGCTAGCGGTGCTCAAGGCGTTTTCGGGCGACGAGGCCTTCGTGCCGCTGGCCGAGCTGGCGCGGCGCACCGGCATGCACAAGCCCACGGTGCTGCGCCTGGCGCGCACGCTGGCGGCCGAGGGCTTCCTGGTGCAGCGCGCCGACGGCGCGTGGCGGCTGGGGCCGAGCGCGGGTGCGCTCGGGGCGCGCTACCAGGCGCAGTTCGACGTGAACGCCATCATCGAGCCGCAGCTCATGGAGCTGTCGGCCGCCACGGGCGAGAGCGCCTCGTTCCATGTCTACGAGGACAACATCCGCAGCTGCCTGCTGCGCTGCGAGGGGCCGCGCGGCATACGCCGCCACGTGCGTCCGGGCGAGCTGCTGCCGCTGGAGCGGGGCTCAGCGGGCCGCGTGATCCTGGCCGCGCTGGGGGAGGGCGGCGCCGTCTACGACCGCATCCGGCGCGAGGGCTATAGCATCACGCGTGGCGAGCGCAGCGCGGGCGCGGCCAGCGTGTCGGCGGCGGTGCAGGGCGCGCAGCGCGCGGTGCTGGGCTCGGTAAGCATCTCCGGCCCCATCGAGCGGCTGACGCAGGAGTTGCTGCAGGCCTGCGCCCCCGACGTGGTGCGCGCGGCGGCGCAACTGTCGTGGAAGCTGGGCGGCGTGTCGGTGGCGGCGCTGCGCTCGATCTGGCATCCCTGACCCGTTACGCCTGCCGTAACGCGCTTCGCAGCGCGCCGCATCGTTCCTACCATCGCGCCGCGGCCCCACGTGGAGGGCCCTCAGGAGACAAACCGTGATGATGAAGCGAGCCGTATTCGGCGCAGCCCTGTGCGCATGCGCAGCCTTGATCGCCCCGCAGGCCATGGCCCAGGCGGACACCTACCCCGCCAAGCCCATCCGCGTGATCGTGCCCTTCGCCGCGGGCGGCCCGGCCGACGTGATCGCGCGCGAGATGGCGCAGTCGCTGGGCAAGGACCTGGGCCAGTCCATGGTGGTGGAGAACATGGGCGGCGGCGCCGGCGTGCCCGCTCTCAACACCGTGGCGCGCGCACCGGCCGATGGGCACACGCTGCTGTTCGCGGCATCGGGCAACGTGGTGATCCAGCCGCTGCTGGCCAAGAACCGCGTGGACATCCTCACCCAGCTCGCCCCCGTGGGCATGGTGACCACCAGCCCGCACGTGCTGGTGGTATCGAGCAAGCTGCCCGTGCGTACGGTGAAGGAGCTGACCGACTACGCCAAGGCGCATCCGGGCGCGGTGAATTTCGCCTCGGCCGGCGTGGGCGGCCTCGCGCACCTGGGCGCCGAGCTGTTCAAGCGCGCGGCGGGCATCGAGGCGCGGCACGTGCCCTACAAGGGCACGTCGCAGGCCATGACCGACCTGGCCTCGGGCGAGGTGCAGGCCATGTTCAGCAGCCTGCCGTCGATGAAGGGCATGATCGACAAGGGCGCGATCCGCGTGGTGGGCGTCACCGGGCCCTCGCCGTCGCCCGCGTACAAGGACATTCTGTTAATCAGCAAGGCCGGCGTGCCCGGCTTCGAGTACACGACGTGGTACGCCCTCTACGCCCCGGCGGGCACGCCCGCGCCGGTCATCGCCCGGCTCGGCAAGGCGCTGTCGGCGCTCGCCGCCGACAAGGCGTTCGACGACCGGCTGCAGGCCCAGGGCGTGGACCTGCACGTGACCTCGGCCAAGGAACTGGGTGAGCGCACGCGCAAGGAATCGGCCGAGTGGGACAAGGTGATCCGCGAATCCGGTATCGAACTGAACTGAGCCCGTCCATGATCATCGACTGCCACGGCCACTACACCACGGCGCCCAAGGCGCTCAACGACTACCGCGCGCGGCAGGTGGCGCTGCTCGCGGAGCCGGGCGCGCCCGCACTGAGCCCGGACGTGCGCATCAGCGACGACGAGATCCGCGCCAGCCTGGAGCCGAACCAGCTCGCCACGCAGCGCCTGCGCGGCGTGGACATGACGATCTTCTCGCCCACGGCCGGCGCCATGGCGCACCACGTGGGCAACGCGGTGACCAGCCGGCACTGGACGCAGGCCTGCAACGACCTGATCCACCGCGTGACGCACCTCTATCCGCACGAATTCGCCGCCGTGTGCCAACTGCCGCAGTCGCCGCGCTCGGGCATGGCGCAATGCGTCGCGGAGCTGGAGCGCTGCGTGAACGAACTGGGCTTCGTGGGCTGCAACGTCAACCCCGATCCCTCGGACGGCTACTGGACCGACCCGCCGATGACGGACCGCTACTGGTACCCGCTCTACGAAAAGATGGTGGAGCTGGACGTGCCCGGCATGGTGCACGTGAGCTGCTCGTGCAACCCCAACTTCCACCACACGGGTGCGCACTACCTGAACGGCGACACGGCCGCGTTCATGCAGTTCGTGCTGTCGGATCTGTTCAAGGACTTCCCCACGCTGCGCCTGGTGATCCCGCACGGCGGCGGCGCCGTGCCCTACCACTGGGGCCGCTACCGCGGGCTGGCGCAGCAACTGAACCGCCCGCCGATGGAGGAGCTGCTGCGCAACGTGTTCTTCGACACCTGCGTGTACCACCAGCCGGGCATCGACCTGCTGCTGAAGGTGATCCCGGCGGACAACGTGCTGTTCGCCTCGGAGATCTTCGGCGCGGTGAAGGGCGTGGATCCCCAGACCGGCTTCAACTTCGACGACACGCGCCGCTACGTGGATGCGGTGCAGGGCGTCTGCGACGCCGAGCGGCACAAGCTCTTCGAGCAGAACGCGCGCCGCGTGTACCCGCGCCTGGATGCGCTGCTGCGCGGGCAGGGGCGCTGACGCAGGATTCACTCCGCCGTCAGCAGCCCCGACTGGATGAGCCCGGCGTAGGTCTCGGCCTGGCGCGCCAGGAACTTCTCGAAGTCCGCCGTTGCCATCCTGGTCGGTACGCCGCCGATGTCTTCCACGCGCTTGCGCGTGGCGGCGTCGGCCAGCACGGCGTCGTTGGTCTCGATGAGCCTGTCCACCACGGCCTGGGGCACGGCGCGCGGCGCCATGACGGCGGTGAAGGGGGCGATGTCCACCTCGGGCTGCCCCGCCTCGGCCATGGTGGGTGTGCCGGGAAGCGAAGGCACCCGCTGCGGGAAAACCACGCCCAGCGCGCGCAGCTTGCCGCCCTTGACCAACTGCAGGGCCGAGGGCAGATCCGTAGCGACGGCGTCGAGCTGGTTGCCCAGCAGATCCTGCACGGCAGGGCCGGCGCCCTTGTAGCCGGCGATCACGAACTGCGTGCCCAGCGCCTTCTGCATCTGCAGGATGTTGACGTGGCCCGCCGTGCCGTTGCCCGGATGGCCGATCCGCAGCTCGCCCGGGCGGGCCCTGGCATGGGCCGCGAAGTCCTGCCAGGTCTTGAGGGCCGAGCCGGCATTGACCACCAGCACGCCCGGCACCAGCGTGAGCAGGGCCACGGGCTTCATGTCCTTCAGGCCATACGTGGCCGCCTTGCCCGCCATCTGCCAGCTGGAGACGATGGGCCCGGTCGTGCCCATGAGCAGGGTGTAGCCGTCGGGCTCGGAGCGCACCATCTGCGAGGTGCCGATCATGCCGCCCGCCCCGCCGCGGTTGTCGATCACGAAAGGTTGGCCCAGGCGCTGGCCGTAGGCCTCGGCGAAGATGCGCGCGGTGCTGTCGGCATTGCCGCCGGGCACGAAGGGCACGATGACCTTGACGGGCCGGGCGGGGTAGCCGCCGGGCTGGGCCAGTGCGTTGGGCATCGGGCCGAATGCCGTGGCGAGCGTAGCCGCCAGTGCGGCGCGCCGGGTGAGGGTGGTTTGCATGGAAGTCTCCTTCTTCAAGCGGGGATGAGGTGGCCGTCGTTCAGCTCGGCCAGCGAGGACACGCCCAGCAGGGCCATGTCGCGGTGGATCTCGTCGTACAGCAGGCCGATGGCGTGGGCCACGCCGGCCTGCCCGCCCACCGCGGCGGCATAGGCCATGGGGCGGCCGACGAACACGTGGTCCGCGCCCAGGGCCAGGGCCTTGAGCACGTCGGTGCCGCGGCGCACGCCGCTGTCGAGCATGAGCGCCATGCTGCCCTTCATGCGAGCTGCTTCGGACACGGTGCGCAGCGGCGGCGCCGTGCCGTCGAGCTGCCGGCCGCCGTGGTTGGAGAGGATCACGCCGTCGGCGCCGGCCTGCTCGGTGCGCCGTACGTCGTCCGGCGAGATCAGCCCCTTGACGACGAGCCGGCCCGCCCACAGGCGGCGGATGAGGGCGAGGTGTTCCCAGTTCAGGTGGTCGCGCAGGCCGAACTGGCGCACCACGCTGCGCGAGATGATGGGAACGCCCCGGCCGGCGCCGGCGTTCTCGAAGTGGGGCATGCCGTTCTTCACCAGCGTCTGGGCGAGAGTGCCCAGCAGCCAGCGCGGGCGGACCAGGCCGTCCCAGGCCAGGCGCAGACTGGGGCGCAGCGGCGTGGAAAACCGCACGCGCACGTTGTTCTCGCGGTTGGCGAGCGTGGCGGTGTCCACCGTCACCACCAGCGTACGAAAGCCTGCTTGCGTGACGCGCTGCACCAGCCCCTCGATGTGCGCGGGCTCGCCGGGAATGTAGGCCTGGAACCAGCCGCAGGTGGGCGCGGCCTGCGCGACCCGCTCCATGGGGGTCAGCGACGCGCCGCTCAGCACGAACGGAATGCCGGCGGCCTCGGCGGCGCGGGCCAGGGCCAGGTCGCCCTCGAAGGCGAAGAGCGCGCACAGGCCCATGGGCGCGATGCCGAAGGGCGCGCGGTAGGCCGTGCCCATGAGCGTGGTGGCCTGGTCGCGGCGCGAGACGTCCACCAGCACGTTGGTGCGGAACAGCCATTGGCGGAAGGCGGCGGCATTGGCCTGCAGCGTGACGTTGTCCTCCACACCGCCTTGCAGGTAGCCGAAGATGGGGCGCGGCAGCACGCGCCGGGCGGCGGCTTCGAGGTCGCCCAGCGAGAGGATGCCGCGCAGGCGGGGCGGCAGGTGGCTGCGGGCGTTCGGCGCGGGGCCGAGCTGCTGGCGGGGCGGGTTCTGGGTCATGGGGCGCATTGGAAACCTGCGCCGCCGGCCATCGCAATGCGTTACGCAATGCGTGATGGCGAGGAGGTCAAGGGTGCCAGGTGGCGCGCAGCGCCGTGGCCGGCATGCCGCCGAGCGCCGTGCCCAGCTGCCGCGCTGCGGCCACGGTGTGCGGCGCGTGGCGGCGCAGCAAGGCGATGGTCAGCCGCTCCACGGGGCCGGAGGTGCTGATGGCGCCCAGCACCATGCCCTGTGCCCCGCGCACGGCCGCCGCCACGCTGGCCGCGCCGGTGGCCCGCTCGGCGCGCGCGTAGTGGTAGCCGCGGCGGCGGATGCGTTCGTACATGTCGCCGGGCTGGCCGAGGGCCGCGAGGATCACGCGGCCGGGTGCGCCCAGTTCCAGCGGCAGGAGCTCGCCGGAGCGGGGATGGTCGGGCCGTGCGGTGGGGCCGTCGCAGCGCATGAGGCAGCTGCGCAAATTGCCTTCGTAGACGTAGAACGAGGCGCTTTCGCCGGTGAGCGCGGAGAGCTGGCGCAGGATGGGCTCGATGGCCGATTCCACGTCGAACTGGGCCTGGTAGCGCGAGCCGATCCAGCCCGCGGAAGGGCCCAGCCGCCACGCGCCGTCCCCCCGCTGCACCAGGAAGCGCGAGAGCGCCAGCGTGCGAGCGAGCCGCAGCGCCGTGGGCTTGTGCATGCCGGTGCGGCGGGCCAGCTCGGCCAGCGGCAGGAACTGCTCGTCGCCGTGGAAGGCGGTGAGGATGCACATGGCGCGGTGCACGGCCTGCACGTGGTCGCGGGACAGTTCTGGCGGTGTGCCACTGGTTGGCTGGAGCAGCGGGCGTGTGGACATGGAGGCATGGTAGCCATGCGGCAGGGTGTTACGCAATGCGTAACGGATTGGCAGGCGGGATGGGTATCGCCATCATTGCTGGGCATATCTTTGCAAGGAGACGTTCGTGGCGGGCACTTCCCCATCGTTGGCCGGGGGTGAGGAATACTTCTTCGCGGCAGTCGGCGACCGACTGATCCGCTACGCACTGGATGCGGACGGCCGTATGCGCGAGATCGCCGCGCTGGCCATGCCCTGCAACGTGCAGTACGCCTGCCTCGACCCCGCGCGTGCGCTGCTGTACGTGGCCTGCAGCAATGGCGGCGTGGGCAGCCGGGGCGACCGGCACCGGCTGGCGCTGGTCGCCGTGGATGGGGCGATGCGCATGCTGATGGAGCCCATCGCGCTGCCGCACCGGCCCATCCATGCGGCGCTCGATCTTGCAGGGCATCGGCTGCTCATCGCCTACAACCTGCCCGCCGCGTTGAGCGTGCATGCGCTGGACGGGAAGGGCAGGGTGGACCGATGCATCGGCCATTGGGAAGGGGCGGATCTCGTGGGCTGGTTCCCGCACCAGATCCTGCCCGTCCCCGGCAGCGATGAGGTGCTGTTGACCTGCCGCGGCGACGATGCCACGGCGGAGGGTGCCGAGAATCCCGGATCGCTGCGCGTGCTGCGCATCGAGCAGGATCAGGCGAGGCTCGTGCAAGTGGTCTCGCCACGGGGCGGCTTCGGTTTCGGTCCGCGCAACTGCGCGTTCCATCCCACGGCGCCCTGGATGTATGCCGTGCTGGAGCGGCAGAACGCGCTGGCCATGTTCCAGGTCTGCAAGGGCCGTATCGCCGCGCAGCCGGCCTGCACCGTGGGCATGCTGCAGCACCCGGAGCGCATCCACCGCCCGCAGCTCGCCGGTGCGCTGGAACTGCATCCCAACGGCCGCTTCGCCTATGCGGTGAACCGCTCGCACGCCGTGGTGCCGGATGGGCCCCACATGGTCTGGGCGGGTGGCGAAAACAGCATCGTGGTCTTCCGGCTCGATGCGCGCACGGGCGAGCCGGTACGGATACAGACCACGCCGCTGCACGGCCTGCACGCGCGCTGCATCGCCATCGCGCAGGGCGGCCGGCTGCTGGTGGCTGCCCTGCGGCAGGCCAGCCAGCGGCGCACGGACGCGGGCGTCGAGGACTGCCCGGCTGGCTTCAGCATCTTGCGCATAGGCCATGACGGCTGCCTGGCGCCGCTCGATCACGTTGCGGTGCCGGTCGGGACCGGGCAGCTTTTCTGGGCCGGTAGCGGCCAGGACGGGGAGCGCTGAGCGCCCCCGGCTGCCGCGTTTACAGCTTGCCTGCGCGTTGCGCCTCGATGGCGGCCTTCACGCCCGCGCCGTAGGCCGGATCGGCCTGGGTGCAGTGCGCGATGTGCTTGTCCACGATGTGCTGCGAGACGCCCGCGATGGCGCGCGCGGTGTTCTCGAACAGCAGCTGCTGCTTCTCGGGCGTCATCAGGCGGAACAGGTCGCCGGGCTGGGTGAAGTAGTCGGCGTCGTCCTCGCGGTAGTTCCAGCGGCTGGCGTCGCCGTAGAGCTTCTCGATGGGCTCGGCGTACTGCGGCTGCTCCTGCCACTCGCCCTTGGTGTTGGGCTCGTAGGCGATGGTGCGGCCGAAGTTGCCGTCCACGCGCATGGCGCCGTCGCGGTGGTAGTGGGCCACGGGGCAGCGCGGCGCGTTCACCGGGATCTGGTGGTGGTTCACGCCCAGGCGGTAGCGCGCGGCGTCGGAGTACGAGAACAGGCGCGACTGCAGCATGCGGTCGGGCGAGGGGCCGATGCCGGGCACCAGGTTGCTCGGCGCGAACGAGGCCTGCTCGACCTCGGCGTAGTAGTTGTCGGGGTTGCGGTTGAGCTCCATCACGCCGACTTCGATGAGCGGGTAGTCCTTCTTGCTCCACACCTTGGTCAGGTCGAAGGGGTGGAAGCGGTAGGTCTGCGCCTGCTCCTCGGTCATGATCTGCACGCACAGCTTCCACTTCGGGAAGTCGCCGCGGTCGATGGCTTCGAGCAGGTCGCGCTGGCTGCTTTCGCGGTCGCTTGCGACCACTTGGGCGGCATCGGCGTCGGAGAGGTTCTCGATGCGCTGCTGGCAGACCCAGTGGAACTTCACGTAGTGGCGCTCGCCGGCCTGGTTGATGAGGCTGTAGGTGTGCGAGCCGAAGCCGTGCATGTGGCGGTAGCCGCGCGGGATGCCGCGGTCGCTCATCACGATGGTGACCTGGTGCAGCGCCTCGGGCAGGCCGGTCCAGAAGTCCCAGTTGCTCTCGGGGCTGCGCAGGTTGGTGTAGGGGTCGCGCTTGACGGCCTTGTTCAGGTCGGGGAACTTGAGCGGGTCTCGGAAGAAGAACACGGGCGTGTTGTTGCCCACGAGGTCCCAGTTGCCTTCCTCGGTGTACATCTTCACGGCGAAGCCGCGGATGTCGCGCTCGGCATCGGCCGCGCCGCGCTCGCCCGCTACCGTGGAAAAGCGCACGAACAGATCGGTCTGCTTGCCGACATCGGAGAACACCTTGGCGCGGGTGTAGCGCGTGATGTCGCCGGTGACGGTGAAGGTGCCGTAGGCGCCCGAGCCCTTGGCGTGCATGCGGCGCTCGGGGATCACCTCGCGGTGGAAGTGGGCGAGCTTCTCCAGGTGCCACAGGTCCTGCAGCAGCATGGGGCCGCGCGGGCCGGCGGTGAGCGAGTCCTGGTTGTTGGCGACGGGCGCGCCGGCTGCGGTGGTGAGGCGGTGGGTCATGGTCGTACTCCTTCTTTCAGTGGCGATAAATAGATAACAACTATTTATTTGTAGAAAATTATTGCCATTTACTATGTTGAGGGCAAGACAAAAGCCATTGAATTTCTGCAACGCCGCCATAGCCGCTGCCTTCTACACTGCATGCAAGGAAAGGATGGGCGCATGCATTTCGACATCGTGATCGTGGGCGGCGGCGCGGGCGGGCTGGAACTGGCGGCGCGGCTGGGGCGCCAGCTCGGGCCGCGCCAGGGGCGCGAGCGCGTGCTGCTGGTGGACCGGTTCGCGTTCCATATCTGGAAGCCGACCTTGCACGAAGTGGCGGCCGGCACGCTTGATGTGCATCAGGAGGGACTTTCGTACACGGTGCTGGCGCGACGCAACCACTTCAGCTTCGCCATGGGCGAGCTGGCGGGGCTGGATGCCGGGCGCAGGACGCTCGCCCTGGCGGCCCTGCACAACGCGCGCGGCGAGGAGGTGGTGCCCGCGCGCACGCTGAGCTACACGCGCCTGGTGCTGGCGCTGGGCAGCGGCTCCAACGCCTTCGGCACGCCGGGTATCGAGCACGCCTACCTGCTGGAGAACGTGCGCGACGCGCAGCGCTTCCACGCCGACTGGCTGAGCGCCTGCGCACGGGCCTCCTTCTCCGAGGCGCGCGCCTTGTCCATCGCCATCGTGGGCGCGGGCGCCACGGGGGTGGAACTGTCGGCCGAGCTGCTCGAAGCCCATGCCGAGCTGCTGGAGAGCCTGGGCAGCAGCCAGCGCTTCCGCCTGGACGTGACGCTGGTGGAGGCGGGCGAGCGCATCCTGGGCGGCCTGCCCGAGCGCATCTCCAGCCAGGCCGCCGTGGCGCTGCGCCGCAAGCAGGTGCGGGTGATGACGGCCACGCGCGTGCTGGAGCTGCGCCCGGGCGTGCTGGTCATCTCCGCGGGCGAGATCCAGGCCGACATGGTGGTCTGGGCCGCCGGCATCAAGGCGGCCGACATGAACGCCACGCTGGGGCTGGAGGTCAACCGCCTCAACCAGTTCGTGGTGGACGAGCGGCTGCACACCTCCGCCCCCGGCGTGCTGGCGTTGGGCGACTGCGCCGCCTGCCCGTGGGTGGACGGCCGCACGGTGCCGGCGCGCGCGCAGGCCGCGCACCAGCAGGCGGACTACCTGGCGCGCGTGCTGGTCGCGCTGCTGAACGAGCGCGAGGTGGCCGAGCCGTTCCGGTACCGCGACTTCGGCTCGCTCGTCTCGCTGGGCGAGAACAAGGGCGTGGGCAACCTGATGGGGGGCCTGGCCGGGCGCAACTTCTTCGTCGAGGGGCTGATCGCCAAGTGGATGTACATCTCGCTGCACCTGAACCACCACCGCGCCATCCTCGGGCTGGGCAAGACGGCGGTGCTGGCGCTGGCGCGGCTGCTGCAGCAGCGTGTCTCGGGGCGGCTCAAGCTGCACTGAAAACGATAGCTGCTCGCGCTTGCTGTACAAGGGTTTGAAGGTGATTTCACCCTGAAACCCTTGCCTGGCAAGCGCAGGCAGCTCTCGTTTCTCAACCAGCCATGAGCTTCTGCACCAGGTCGGCCGCCGTGGAGGCGTTGTACTTGCGCATCAGGCGCGCGCGGTAGATCTCCACCGTGCGGTGGCTGATGTCCAGCGCGCGGCCGATTTCCTTGGAGGTCATGCCGTCCAGCAGGCGCGCGGCCACCTCGCGCTCGCGCGCGGTGAGCTCGGCGCGCACGGGGCGCTGGGCGCTCAGGTCCTCGAAGCTCCAGATGCCCGAGGAGTGCGGGTCTTCGCGGTTGAGCGCGCGGCCCGACACGTGGCACCAGAAGATCTCGCCGCTCGCCCGCTTCATGATGCGGTTGTCGGCGTAGTGGCCCTTGGCGTTCAGGATGGGCTCCATGCGCTTGCCCAGGCGCTCGTACTCGTCGGCCGTGGGGTAGAGGATGCGGAAGGACTGGCCAATGAGCAGCTCGCGCGAGGCGCCGAACATCTCGCACACGTGGCGGTTGCAGTCCACCATGGTGCGGTTGCGCGAGATCACCAGTCCCACGGGAGCCATCTCGAAGGCCAGGCGGTAGTCGGCAACGTCCATGGGTACAACTATTTAGGGAAAACTACTTAAGGGGGTACGTAGTATCGTAGCGCATTCAATACCCCCAAACCAGGAGACACGCAGTGAAAAAGCTCTATCCCTCCGCGGCCGAGGCGCTCAAGGGCGTGGTCGCCGACGGCCAGCTCATGGCCGTCGGCGGCTTCGGCCTGTGCGGCATCCCCGAGGCCTTGATCGAGGCGCTGCGCGACAGCGGCGTCAAGGACCTGACCATCGCGTCGAACAACGCGGGCGTCGACGGCTTCGGCCTGGGCAAGCTGCTGGAGACGCGCCAGATCAAGAAGATGATCGCCAGCTACGTGGGCGAGAACAAGGAGTTCGAGCGCCAGTACCTCGCAGGCGAGCTGGAGCTGGAGTTCACGCCCCAGGGCACCCTGGCCGAGAAGATGCGCGCGGGCGGCGCCGGCATCCCCGCCTTCTTCACCAAGACCGGCGTGGGCACGCAGGTGGCCGAAGGCAAGGAGCTGCGCGAGTTCGACGGCCAGACCTACGTGATGGAGCGCTCCATCGTGGCCGACGTGTCGCTGGTCAAGGCCTGGCGCGCCGACACCTCCGGCAACCTGCAGTTCCGCCTGACGGCGCGCAACTTCAACCCCGCCGCCGCCACCTGCGGCAAGGTCTGCATCGTGGAAGTGGAGGAGGTCGTGGAGCTGGGCCAGCTCCAGCCCGACGAGATCCACCTGCCGGGCATCTACGTGCACCGCATCGTGCACAACCCTACGCCCGAGAAGCGCATCGAGAAGCGCACGATCACCGAAAAAGCAGGAGCCTGAACCATGCCTTGGACCCAAGACCAGATGGCCGCACGCGCGGCGCAAGAGCTGCAGGACGGCTTCTACGTGAACCTCGGCATCGGCATTCCCACGCTGGTGGCCAACCACACGGGCGACAAGGAAGTGTGGCTGCAGTCCGAGAACGGCATGCTGGGCATCGGCGCGTTCCCCACCGAGGACCAGGTGGACGCCGACCTCATCAACGCCGGCAAGCAGACGGTGACGACCATCCCCGGCTCGTCCATCTTCGGCTCCGACCAGTCGTTCGCCATGATCCGCGGCGGCAAGATCAACCTGTCCATCCTGGGGGCCATGCAGGTCAGCGAGCGCGGCGACCTGGCCAACTGGATGATCCCCGGCAAGATGGTCAAGGGCATGGGCGGCGCCATGGATCTCGTGGCCGGCGTGGGCCGCGTGATCGTGCTCATGGAGCACGTGGCCCGCAAGAAGGACGGCACGACCGACCTGAAGATCCTGCCCCAGTGCACGCTGCCGCTGACCGGCGTGGGCGTGGTGGACCGCATCATCACCGACCTGGGCGTGTTCGACGTCACCCCCCAGGGCCTGAAGGTGGTGGAACTGGCGCCGGACGTGGGCTTCGACGAGGTGCAGTCCAAGACCGGCGTGACGCTGCTGCGCTGAGAGGGTTGCGGGCCCTGCGGGCCCGAGCCGGGAAGCCGGGCGCATGCCCGGCTTTTTTCATTTCACCATGACTCCAGCACCGAACTTCGCTGGACTACGCCGAAGCCCGATACAGCAGGTTTATCAATAACTTAGGCGAGTTCAACATATGCCGGTGCTTTCCGAAACCTGACCTGGCTTCCCCTCTGCTGGCCCCTACAAGGCTCCTGGGAATCCGGTCTTTCCGAGGAGTCATCATGGCGAAAATCAAGCTCACTAAGTCCGCAGTCGATGCGGCACAACCGCAGGCGCAAGCCGTCGAACTCCGGGACACGCTGGTGCCCGGCTTCTTGTGCAAGATTACACCAGCGGGCCGCAAGGTGTTCATGCTCCAGTACCGCACGAACGCCGGCGAGCGGCGCAAGCCCGCATTGGGCCTGTACGGGGAACTGACCGTCGAGCAGGCCCGTTCGCTGGCCCAGGAATGGCTGGCCGAGGTGCGCCGGGGCGGCGACCCCAGCGCGGCCAAGGCCGCCGCCCGTTCAGCCCCCACGGTCAAGGAGCTGTGCACCAAGTTCATGGAGGACTACTCCAAGCAGCGCAACAAGCCCAGCACCCAGCGCGGGTATCAGGCCGTCATCGACCGCTGCATCGTTCCGATGCTGGGCCGTTTGAAGGTTCAGGACGTGAAGCGGCCGGACGTGGCCACGGCGATGAAGAAGATGGCCCACAAGCCCGCCGAGGCCAACCGTGCTTTCAGCGTGATGCGCAAGATGTTCAACCTGGCCGAGGTGTGGGGCCACCGGCCTGACGGCACCAACCCTTGCCGCCACGTCCCGATGTATCCCAACGGCAGGGCTACCCACCTCATCAGCGACGAGGACATGGGCAAGCTGTTTCGGCGACTGGAGCACATCGAAGCCGAGGGTCTGGAGAACTACGTCATCCCGCTGGCGATCCGTCTGCAATTCGAGTTCGCCGGCCGCCGCTCCGAAATCGTGACGCTCCAATGGGATTGGGTGGACATGGACAACCGCCGCGTGGTCTGGCCGGACAGCAAGACGGGTGGCATGTCCAAGCCCATGAGCGAGGAAGCCTATCGGCTGCTCTCAACGGCGCCACGGCAGGAAGGCATTCCCTACGTGCTGCCGTCTCCAAGCCATCCGGGCAAGCATCTGACCACGGGCGAGTATTACAACGGCTGGAGCCGCGCCCTCAAGGCGGCGGGCGCCACGCACGTCGGCACGCACGGTATCCGCCACCGTTCTGCGACCGACATTGCCAACTCGGGCATCCCGGTCAAGGTCGGCATGGCGCTGACGGCGCACAAGACCGTGGCGATGTTCATGCGCTACGTCCACACCGAGGACGATCCGGTGCGCAAGGCGGCTGAACTGGTGGCGAACCGGCGCAAGACGATCACCGAGGCGCAACGTCCCGCAGAGGTGGCAGCATGATCAAGAAGACGCCTGCGGCGGCGGGAGCCGCACCCGCCGCTTTGCCTGCCGGCTACGCCGGCATCCACAGCGGCATCGTGGAGCTGCTTGGCGCTGCGCGCCAGGCGGCGGCACGCAGCGTCAATGCGCTGATGACGGCGAGCTATTGGGAGATTGGCCGCCGCATAGTGGAGGCCGAGCAACAGGGCAAACGACGTGCGGGTTACGGTGAGCAGTTGATGGAGCGACTGTCCACTGATTTGACCGCGCAGTTTGGGCGGGGCTTTGGCGTGAACAACCTGGAGAACATGCGGCGGTTCTTCCTCGCATACCCTGTCTCCGAGATTTCCCAGACACTGTCTGGGAAATTGGACAACGAGCTGCCCGACGAGAAATCCCAGACAGTGTCTGGGAAATTGAGCCTCGCCGAGCTGGCACAGGTGTTCACGCTGCCGTGGTCGGCCTATGTGCGGCTGCTGGTGGTCAAGGACAACCATGCCCGGCGCTTCTACGAAGCCGAGGCACTGCGCGGCGGCTGGAGCGTGCGCCAGCTTGACCGGCAGATTGGCAGCCAGTTTTACGAGCGCACCGCCTTGTCCAAGGATAAGGCGGCGATGCTGGTCAAGGGAGCGGTGGCGAGGCCCGAGGATGCCGTCACGCCCGACGACGCGATCAAAGATCCGTATGTGCTGGAGTTCCTGAATCTCAAGGACGAGTATTCGGAATCCGATCTGGAGGCCGCGTTGATCCAGCGGCTGGAGGATTTTCTGCTGGAGCTGGGCGAAGGCTTCACCTTCGTCGGCCGGCAGCGGCGCTTGCGCATTGACCAGACCTGGTATCGGGTCGATCTGCTGTTCTACCATCGCAAGTTGCGTTGCTTGGTCATCATCGACTTGAAGCTGGGCAGCCTGACCCATGCGGACGTGGGCCAGATGGACATGTATTGCAACTACGCCAAGGAGCATTGGGCCTATCCCGATGAGAACCCGCCCGTGGGGTTGATTCTCTGTGCTGACAAGGGCCATGCGCTGGCGCGGTATGCCTTGGAAGGTTTGCCGACGAAGGTGATGGCGGCGAACTACCGTACCGTGTTGCCAGATGCCGAGCTGTTGCAGAAAGAGCTGGAAACCACGCGGCGCTTGCTGGAGTCGCGTGTGGTGAGGCAGCCCAAGAAGCTCCGGCAATAACCGGGCGTCCCGGCGTGCCGCCGTCGGGCTCTCGGGCTGCGCCCCGCGCTTCGTGCCGAATCGCGGCCATCCGGCTTTGATCCCTGGCGCCTCCGGCCCTCTCGGGCCTGCGCGCTGCGCTTGCCCAAAGGCGGGTGTGTGCAGTGGGCGGGGTGTAGGCGGTCTTGCTGTTCCCTTCACCGTATCACGGCGTTCTCGCCGTCAAGGGCGGCGCGCGCGGGTGCGCGCTTGCGTCCTGGCGGCCGTCTGCGACCCCTGACTGCTTGCGCTGCGCCGTGCTCCCGACGGTTCCGGGCAATTCCGCCCGAGCAACCGGAGCACGATCATGTCGCAACTGTCCTTTTCCTCGTTCGATGCCTCGCTGATGGTGCGTGATGCGCAGGGCCGCTACCTGCTGGCGACGACTGACCAGATTCTGGAGGCCGCGCGCCAGGCCATCGAGCACAAGATGCAGCGCGGTGCCTCGTTCACTTCACCGGCGGCGGTCAAGGAGTACCTGTGCGCCAAGCTGGCCGGCTACGAGCACGAAGTCTTTGCGGTGCTGTTCCTCGATTCGCAGCATCGCCTGATCGAATACACAGAGATGTTTCGCGGCACCATCGACAGTGCATCGGTGTACCCGCGCGAGTTGGTCAAGGAGGCACTGCGGCTCAATGCGGCGGCGGTCATCGTGTCGCACAACCATCCGAGCGGGAACCCGGAGCCAAGCGCGGCCGACCGGGCGCTGACCCAGCGGCTCAAGGAGTCGCTGGCGCTGGTGGACGTTCGCACGTTGGATCACATCGTCGTCACGGGCAGCAGCACCACGTCATTCGCCGAACGCGGCCTGATCTGACCGAGGGGGCTTCAGCCCCCTTTTTGCTGCGTCCGGCAGCGCAACTCCGGCCCGCGCGGGCCTGCGCGCTTCGCTTGCCGAAAGCCGAGGAGCATGGAGGTGTGAGGGAGGCGGTCTTGCTGTTCCCTTCACCGTATCACGGCGTTCTCGCCGTCAAGGGCGGCGCGCGCCTTGCGCGCTGGCGTCCTGGCGGCCGTCTGCGACCCCTGACTGCTTGCGCTGCGCCGTGCTGGCGACGGTTCCGGGCAATTCCGCCCGTGCAACCGGAGATCGTCATGAACGACAAATCACACGTTTCACTCGAACAGCATGTTTGCCTCGTTTGCGGCACGGCGTTCGATACCGGCGCCATCCTGCTGGACAAGCGCCTGCGCGCGAGCATGGAGCGCCATACGGCGACCGGCTGGGGTCTGTGCCCCGAGCATCGGAAGCTGGCCGACGATGGCTTCGTCGCGCTGGTCGAATGCGATCCGCAGCGCAGCGGTTCGCAGGCCGGTGGCCGCATGAAGCCCGAGCAGGCGTACCGGACGGGGCGGCTGGCGCACCTGCGGCGCACGGTGTTCGCGCAGATGTTCAACGTGCCGATCGCGGACGAGCAGGCTTGCGTGTTCGTCGAGCCTGGCGTGATCGACCAGTTGCAGTCGATGACGGCATCGGCGGCGAACTGATCGCGCCGGACAGCCTTCGGTGCGTCGTCCCTGCGGGGGCGGCGCACTTTTTTTCTGCTGCGCCCGGTGCCGGTTCCTCCGCGCCTGCGGCGCTGCGCGCTTCGCTTGCCAGTCCGTGCCTTTGTTGGAGGGTGGCGGCTTGCTGTTCCCTTCATCGTGCCACGGCGTTCGCGCCGTCAAGGGCTGCGCGCCGAGGGCGCTTGCGTCCTGGCGGCCGTCGTTGCCCCCTGACTGCTTGCGCTGCGCCGTGCCCCGGAAGGGTCGGGCAATTCCGCCCGGCAACCTTTCAGGAGTTCACCATGAACCACGCACTCATCACCGACGAGCAGCGCATCGTGCTGCTGGCCAATGGCCGCGAATCCTTGCAGAACCCGGACTTCGATCCGGCCCCCATGGTCAAGCTGTTCACGCCGGATGCTGGCGCGACCTGGCTGCTGACCGAGATTGATCCCGATGACCACGACCACGCCTTCGGCCTTTACGACCTGGGGCTGGGTGAGCCGGAAATTGGCTGGGTCAGCCTGGGTGAGCTGGCGACGGTGCGCGGCGGGTTGGGCCTGCCGATTGAGCGCGACCTGTCTTTTCGGGCCGAGAAGCGGTTGAGCGCCTATGCGCACGATGAGCGGCTGGCCGGGCGGGTCATCGTCTGACCCGGCCCTGGGGGCGTCGCGGGACGCCCCTTCGCATCGCGCCCACGAGGCGCGATGCCTGCGCGCCTTCGACTTGCTCTCCAGGGGAAAGCCCTGCGGGCTATCCCCGCCGCGCAGGCTTGGCGCCCCTGAACACCGCCGACCCGGCTACGCCGGATCGGCCAGACCACGGCAGTCGCTGTCGAACCTGTTTCCCGATGACTAGCACATGAGCTTGTGCATCAAGCATTGAAGTCCGGGCGTCCCCGGCCCCCTGCGAGATGGCCGGTCGCGCTGTCGTGCTGCGCATCGACCCCCCTGCGGGGTTTCGCCCCTGTCGGGCTTCCATCGTTCCCTCGCTCCGCTCGGCTGACGCCTCCGGCCCGGCTTCCAGCTTCGGGCCTGCGCGCTTCGCTTGCCGTGCGGTCGGCGTGTGGGAAGGCCGTTGCCATGTCCAGCCGTCTTCCCTGACTTCATCACCTTGTCCGCGACTGTAGCCCGCGCCCGTGCGCCGTCAAGGCGCGCAGGGCCGTGTCCTCGGCTGCGCCTGCGGGCCGCACCCACCCCGCGCTTGTTTCCTTGACGGCACCCGTTCGCGCGCTCCTGACCGTCGCGGGCGATGAACTCAGGAAAGACGGTGGCAACAGGGCCAACCGGGTTCCTCGTGCCAACCGCACAGAACAGCCGAAAGGCTGGGCTCCGAATCTAGGAATCCGGTGTGCGGCTTGAACAGCAAACCCTTTTCGTCAGGAGAAAGACCATGCAACTCGCATCCCGTTTCGCTTCCCGCTCCCCCTCGCTGCGCAGCGATTACCCGCTGACCGATGACCAGATTCACCGCGTAGCGCCGTCCATCTTCGCGGACGCGCCGCATGAGAGCCGTTCGCAGCGGTACGCCTACATCCCCACCGCCGCCGTGCTGACCGAACTGCGCAAGGAAGGCTTGGCGTACATGCGCCGCCTGCTGTGCGTCCTGCAACTTGAGCTGCACTTGCCGTTGCTGCGTGGCCTGCACCGCTTCGCGCATGCCCAGGCAGCCCAGCGCCAGATAGGGCGACAGGCGCGAGCAAGCCGTGGGCGCCGTCAGCGGCGACGAGATGCCGCCGCGGTAAAAGGCTGCGCGTGCGTGCAGAAAGTCATGCAGCACCTGCTGGCCCGGCGCGCGCCCACCGCGCTGGCGCTGGGGCGGGTCGTGGGCATCAGACAGCCCCATGGTCTCCGGTGCGGGCCACGTGTCGCGCCACGGTAAGCAAACGGATCGCAGGCTCGCCGGCAGCGGCGGCGGCAGGCAGGGTGCCTGCATATGCGCCTGCCACAGGCCGTGCCACTGCTCACGCGAGGGAAGGCGCCGCACCACCCCGTGCTGCGGCCATTCCTGCCAGGCCACGCCCTGCCGGCGGCACCAGCGGGCCACGGCCAGGTCACGGGCATAGGTGGCGCCATTGCCGGTTTCCTCGTGCGATACCAGGCGCGCAAAGGGCTGCAGCGCGTACAGCCGGGCCAGCACCTCGGGCGTTTCGCCCACGGCCAGTTGCAGCCGCGCGCCGCAACTGCGCAATTGCTGCGCCAGGTCGCGCAGGCTCTCGCGCAGAAACTGGTAGTGCTGCAGCGCACTGTCTGGCTGCGCCCACAGGCTGGGCTCCAGCACGTACAGGCACAGCACCGGGCCGTGCGCGGCGGCATGTGCCAGCGGGGCATGGTCGTGTACCCGCAAGTCGCGCTTGAACCAGACGACGGTGTAAGCCATGGCCTGCTTACGCTCAGTGTGCGGGATCCTGGCGCTCGTGCGGTACCCAGATCAGCGACGAGGTATCGACGCCCAGCGCCTGCGCCCGCGCCACGATGGCGTCGCGCTGCGCGGCGGGCAGCTGCTTGTCGCGCGCCAGAATCCAGCAGTAGTTGGTGTCCGGCCCCAGCACCAACGCCCAGCGGTAGTCCGGGTCCAGCGCGGCGACGTGGTAGCCGCCGTAGAACGGCCCGAAGAAGGATACCTTGAGCGAGCCCGTGGTGGGCGCGCCGGTGAACAAGGCCTTGCCCACGGCCTCGCGCCACTGGCCGGTGGCGGGCGCATAGCCGCGGTTGACCACGCGCACGCTGCCGTCAGCCTGCGCGGTGTAGGTGGCAGTGACATCGGTCATACCGCGCTCGAACGCGTGATCGAGCCGCGCCAGTTCGTACCAGCGGCCCGCGTAGCGCTGTACGTCAAAAGGGGTGACGGCCGTGACGCCGGGCGGCGGGCGCGTGCTGGCGCAGCCGGCCAGCAGCAGGCCAGTGCCGACCACCAGCAGGGCCAGCAGCCCGAGGCGGTGGCGGCGCGACAGGGGGGTGCGTGCGCTGGCTAACGTGCGTGCAATGAACTGCATGGCCAATCCTTCCTTCGGTCAATGGGCGTGGCGCCACTGCGCCACCAAGGGCTGCAAGCCCGACAGATGCTGTACGGCGCTGATGCCAGGCAGCGGCCATTGGTGTAGGGCGGTACACGCGCCGCCCACCCACAGTGCGGTGGTGGCCGGCAGTTGGGCGCGCAGCTCGCGCAGGCTGGTCTGCACCACGGCCGCCTTGTGCAGGTTGCTGAAGCTCAGCGCCACCACATCGGCGCGATGCGCCAGCGCCGCCTGGGCGATGTCGGTCAACGGGGTCTGCGTGCCCAGCGACACACAGGTGCAGCCCTCCAGCGCCAACAGCGCCTCGACCATCAGCAGTCCCAGGCTGTGCTGCTCTTGCGGCACGGTGGTGAGCAGCACCTTGGGGCCTTGTGGCACGGGCTGCGGGGTCAGCGAGGCGATGGCATGGCGCAACACGCCGGTGATGACCTCGGTGTACAGATGTTCTTCAAAGACTTCAAAACGCCCCTGCGCCCAGGCTTCGCCCACCGCCGTCGTCAGCGGCGCCACCAGATCGGTCACGAAGGGGGCCAGCCCCATGCGCAACTGGGCATGGCTGAGGCCGTGCCGCAGGGCGCGCGGGTCGTGCGTGCCAATGGCGTGAAGCAGCGCCTCAATCAGGGGATCAGCGCCTGCATTGTCCATGATTGTCTTGGACAAAATGACAGCCGATACCGGGGCGTGCTGCGTCAACAGGTCTTGCAAAGCAGCCTGACCCAGGCCGACCACCTTGCCAGGGCGCAAGCCGGAATCGAGCAGCCGGCTAATCAGCTTGAGCTGCTGCACCTGCTCCAGGCTGTACAGCCTGTCGCCCGAGGAATCACGCGACGGCGTGGGAAACCGATAGCGCCGCTCCCACACGCGCAGCGTGTCCTTGCCCAGGCCGGTTTCGCGTTCGACAGCGGCAATCGGCAGCCCGGCATTGCCGGGCGCGGGCGGTGTCGTGACGGTCGGAGGGGTCAGTGAATTCATGGCGATTGGGGCTGGTTCGCTTAATTGTCTAGGACAAAAATGTTCTTGTCTAGTACATTACGCCACAGGAGCAGCGCAACCGTGCTGCACGGGCAAGCATCACGGATCGGAAAAGTCCATGAAAGTCGCAGTCATTGGATCGGGCATTTCGGGCCTGGCGGCCGCACACCGGCTGCGCGGGCAGGCGCGGGTCACGCTGTTCGAGGCGGGTCGCTACTTCGGCGGCCACACCCACACCGTGGATGTGTCCTTGCCCGATGCGCATGGCCAAACCGTGACGCACGGGGTGGACACCGGCTTTCTGGTGTTCAACGAGCGTACCTACCCCGGCTTGATCGCGCTGCTGGACGAGTTGCAGGTGCCCACGGCCGCGTCGGACATGTCGTTTTCCGTCCAGGTGCCGGGCGCGGGCGCGTTGGGCGCCGGGGCGCTGGAGTGGAGCGGCTCCAGCCTGGCCACCGTGTTTGCCCAGCGGCGCAACCTGCTGCGCCCGCGCTTTTTGGGGATGCTGTCGGAGCTGCTGCGCTTCAACCGCCTCTGCACCGCGCTGGCCGACAGTGGCCAGGAGCAGGCGCTGGCCCAGCCGCTGGGTGAGTTTTTGGACCAGCACGGCTTTGGCGCGGCGTTTCGCCACTGGTATTTCCTGCCCATGCTGGGCTGTATCTGGAGTTGCCCGACCGATCAGATGCTGCGCTTTCCCGTAGCCACCATGGTGCGCTTTTGCCACAACCACGGCCTGATCCAGGTGCAGAACCGGCCGCAGTGGCACACCGTGGCGGGCGGGGCGCGGCAGTATGTGCATGCCATCCTGGACGGCCTGGATGCGCGGCTGCAAACCCCTGTAGAGCGCATCGAGCGCAATGCCGCCGGTGTATTCATCCGCACTGGCAGCGGCGTGGAGCACTTCGATGCCGTGGTGCTGGCCGTACACAGCGACCAGGCCTTGCGCCTGCTGGCGCGGCCCAGCGCCGCCGAGCAGCAGGTGTTGGGCGCCATCCGCTACCAGCCCAACCGCGCCGTACTGCACACCGACACCCGCGTGATGCCAGGGCGCCGCGCCGCCTGGGCGGCATGGAACTACGAGCGCGCAGCCAACGGCACGCAGGAGTCCGCCCGCGTCTGCCTGCATTACTGGCTCAACCGCCTGCAGCCGCTGCCGTTTGCGCAGCCGGTGCTGGTGTCGCTCAACCCCGTGCGCGGCATCGACCCGGCGCGGGTGCTGGGCGCGTTCGACTACGACCATCCGGTGTTCGACCTGGGGGCGCTGGCCGCGCAAAAGCAGCTGCCGCTGCTGCAAGGCGCGCAGCACACCTGGTTTGCGGGCGCATGGACGGGCTATGGCTTTCATGAGGATGGCCTGCAGTCGGGCTACCGCGCCGCCGATGCGCTGCTGGCGCAACTGCGCCGGCGGGAGGCGGCATGACCCCGGCAATGCACCTGGCCGCCCCGGCGGGCAACGTGCCGCACATCGGCTTTGGCCATGTGTGGCACACCCGGCTGCGCCCGCGCCGCCACCGCTTCATCGTGCCCACCTTCTTTCTGCTGCTGCCCATGCGCACGCTGCGCGGGCGGCCCGAGGCAGCGGGCGTGCTGGCGCTCAACCGCGCGGGTGCGCTGTCGTTTCGCGACGCCGACCATGGCGGCGGCAAAAACCCGCGCCAGGGCGGCGCGCTGGCCTGGCTGGAGACGCTGCTGCAGGCCGAGGGCATCACCGATGCGCAGGGCGAAATCTGGCTGCAGTGCTACCCGCGCGTGCTGGGCTACAGCTTCAAGCCGGTGAGCTTTTGGTACTGCCACCGCCAGGACGGCAGCCTGCGCGCCATCGTGGCCGAGGTGAACAACACCTTTGGCGAGCGCCACGCCTACCTGCTCGACCACCCGCACTACGGCCAGGAGCTGCGGGCGCGCAAGGCCTTCCACGTCTCACCGTTTTGCGCCATCGATGGCGGCTACCGCTTTGAGTTTCGCCGGAGTGGGGCCGACGGCCTGCAATCGGCGCGCGTGCGCATCGACTACCACGACGCCGAGGGCCCCGTGCTGCTCACCGGCATGGCCGGGCGGCTGGAGCCGCTCACCGCCGCCAGCCGCCGCCGCGCGCTGTGGCGCTACCCCCTGCTGACGCTGGGCGTGATGGCCCGCATTCTCTGGAACGCCTTGCTGCTGTGGCTCAAGCAGGTGCCGTTCCACACCAAGCCCCAGGCGCCGGCGATGCCTGTGTCCCGTTCATCTTCCCGCTCATCTTCATCCGACCACTGACCATGATCACGACCACCACCGCGTTTCAACTTCCACTGCCAGCCGGCCTGCCGGCCCCTGCGCGCCACGGCCTGCGCCTGCTGCAGCGCCTGCAGCACGGCACGCTGCACCTGGAGCTGCCCGACGGCAGCACGCTGCAACTGGGCCAGGGCAGCCAGCCGCACGCCAGCCTGCGCCTGCACGATTGGCGGGTGTTTGGCGCGGTGCTGCGCTCGGGCGACATCGGCCTGGCCGAGGGCTATATCGATCAGCACTGGAGCTCGCCGCACCTGGGTGACTTGCTGCGCCTGCTGATGGCCAACCGCGACGCGTTGGAGTCGCTGGTGTACGGCGCCTGGTGGGGGCGGCTGGCCTACCGGCTGCGCCATCTGCTCCACCGCAACACGCGCACCGGCAGCCGGCGCAACATCCAGGCCCACTACGACCTGGGCAACGCCTTCTACCAGTTGTGGCTGGACCCGAGCATGAATTACTCGTCCGCCTGGTTCCAAGGTGACCTGGCGGGCGATTTGACCGCCGCGCAGCATGCCAAGGTGCGCCGCGCACTGCACAGCGCCGGCGTGCAAGCAGGCAGCCGGGTGCTGGAGATCGGCTGCGGCTGGGGTGCGCTGGCCGAAATGGCGGCGGGCGAGTTCCAGGCCCATGTGACCGGCGTGACGCTCTCCAACGAGCAACTGGCGTTTGGCCAGCAGCGCTTGCAGCGCGCCGGGCTGGCGGCCCGGGCCGAGCTGCGCCTGCAGGACTACCGCGACATCCAGGACGCGCCGTTCGACGCCATCTGCTCCATCGAAATGGTCGAGGCCGTGGGCCAGGCCTACTGGCCCAGCTACTTTGGCACCGTGGCGCGCTTGCTCAAACCGGGCGGGCGCGCCTGCGTGCAAAGCATCGTCATCGACGACGCGCTGTTCGAGCGCTATGTGCAGGGCACGGACTTCATCCAGCAGTACGTCTTCCCCGGCGGCTGCCTGCCCAGCCCGGCGCGCTTTCGCGCGGCGGCGCAGCAGGCCGGTCTGCGCGTGGTGGAGGAGCTGGCCTTTGGCGCCGACTACGCCGAGACCTTGCGCCGCTGGCACCGCCAGTTCACCCAGCAGCATGCCCAGGTGCTGGCGCAGGGTTTTGATGCGAAGTTCCTGCGCACCTGGGAGTTCTACCTCGCGTACTGCGAAGCCGCCTTCGACAGCGGCAGCATCGATGTGGTGCAGTACACATTGGTGAAAAATTAAAAAATGATAGCTGCCAGCGCTTGATGCATATGCCTTACCGCCTGATTTCACCATTGATTTACCTGGCGAGAGTCCGCGTGCTGGCCGCAGCGGTGGCCATGGGGGTGGCTGTTGCCAGCGCGGGCCCTGGCGTATCGGCAGCGGACGCATCGGCCCCGCCCGCCTTCATACACCAGGCGCTGCCCGATGCAACGCTGTGGGGCCAGGGGCAGATGCGATTTTTCGGGCTGCGCATCTACGACGCGCGCCTGTGGGCCGGTCTGCAGTTTGAAGCGGCCGACTTTGGCGCCTACGCCCTGGCCCTGGAGCTGACCTACCACCGCGCCTTTACCGGCGCCGCCATTGCCCAGCGCTCCATCGAGGAGATCGAGCGCCAGGGAGATCTGGCGCCAGCGCAGGCCCAGCGCTGGCAAAGTGCGCTGGCCGCCGTACTGCCCGACGTGCAGCCGGGCGAGCGCCTCACGGGCCTGTACCAGCCTGGCCTGGGAATGCGCCTGTGGCGCGGCCAGCAGGCCCTGGGTGCGATTGACGACGCCGAGCTGGCACGCCGCTTTTTCGGCATCTGGCTGTCGCCACGCACGTCAGAACCCGGCCTGCGCAGCGCCTTGCTGGCGCGCAAGCCAGGAGCCGGGCCATGACCCACCCCTTGTCATGGAACCCCTCGCAAGTGCTGCCCTGGCGCGACGGGCTGGCCTACGGGCTGCTGGGCTTGCCGCTGGCCTTTGCCGCGCTGCCGCTGTACGTGGTGCTGCCGCACTATTACGCCAGCAACCTTGGCCTGCCGCTGGCCAGTGTGGGGGCGCTGCTGCTTCTGGTGCGGCTGATCGATGCCGGGGCCGAACCGCTGCTCGGGCGCCTGAGCGACCGGTTGTACCGCCGCACCGCGCACACCGTGCTGTGGGTAGTTGGCGCATCGGCGCTGCTCTTGGGCGGCGGCATGGCGGGGCTGTTTTTTCCGCCGGTGCAGGGGCCGGGGGCACTGGCGGCGTGGATGGTGGCAGGCCTCTTGTTCACCTGCCTGGCGCACAGTCTGCTGGTCATCGCCCACCAGGCCTGGGGGGTGCGCCTGGGGGGTGACACCGTGCAGCGCAGCCGCATCGTGGCCTGGCGCGAGGGGCCGGGCCTGCTCGGCGTGGTCACGGCCAGCGCGCTCTCGGTGGCCTGGGGCGCGGGCACCATGCTGGGCGTGTTCGCACTGGCATTGCTGGCCGGTTGGCTGGCGCTGTGGCAGGCGCCGCGTCCGCCGTTTTCAGCCGCGCCGCAGGAGGGGCATGAGGGACGGGAGCCGCGCTATCGCCAACTTTGGCTGCCGCTGACCCAGGCGCCCTTCCGCCGTCTGCTGGCGGTGTTTCTGTGCAATGGCATCGCCAGCGCCATACCAGCCGCGCTGATGTTGTTCTTCGCCCAGGATCGGCTGCAGGCTACGTCGCCGCAGATTGCGCTGTTCCTGGTGCTGTATTTCGTCAGCGGTGCGCTGTCCATGCCCGGTTGGCTGCGGGTGGTGCGCCGCTTCGGGCTGGAGCGGGCGTGGCTGGCCGGCATGTTGCTGGCGGTGGCCTGCTTTGGCTGGGCGGCCGCGCTGCAGGGCGGGCAGGTGGCGGCATTTGCCGTGATCTGCGTGCTGTCGGGCGCGGCGCTGGGCGCCGACCTGGCCGTGCCCGGCGCACTTCTGGCCTTGCTGATCGAGCGCAGCGGCGCACAGGGAACGAATGACGGTGCCTACCTGGGCTGGTGGAACCTGGCCACCAAGCTCAACCTGGCGCTGGCCGCCGGGGCCACGCTGCCGCTGCTGCAATGGCTGGGCTACATGCCGGGCAGCCAGGATCCGCTGGCACTGCAACGCCTGGCATGGATTTATGCGCTGCTGCCGTGCGCGCTCAAGCTGATGGCGGCCTGGTTGCTGCATCGCCTGTTGATCACCTCTCGAAACCCACCCCAAGGAGTGACACCATGAACACACGCCGCCATGTCTTGCTTGCCCTGCTCGCGGGCTCGGCTGTGCTGGCCGGCTGCGCGAGCCCCCAGGTGAGCGACTACGCCCAACAGCGCCCCAAGCTGGAGCTGGATCGATATTTCAATGGCCGCATCCGCGCCCACGGCATCTTTCAAAAGCGCGGCGGCGAGGTGGTGCGCCGCTTCATCGTGGTCATGGACTGCCACTGGGAGGGCAACCAGGGCGTGCTGGACGAGGCCTTCAGCTATTCCGACGGCAGCACCCAGCGCCGCGTCTGGCGCCTGACCAAGCACGCCGATGGCCGCTACACCGGCCGTGCCGACGACGTGGTGGGCGAGGCCGAGGGGCAGGAATCGGGCAACGCCTTCCGCTGGAACTACACGCTGCGCCTGCCGGTGGACGGCAAGGACTACGACGTGCAGTTTGACGACTGGATGTTCCTGGTCGATGAGCGGGTGATGCTCAACCGCGCCACCATGAGCAAGTTTGGCATCACGCTGGGCGAGGTGCTGCTGTCTTTCACCAAGGACTAACGCCGTGCCCCTCAACCCCCCCATCACCGACTGGCGCGGCCAACGCGTGTGGCTGGTCGGTGCGTCCAGCGGCATCGGGCGCGCGGTCGCGTCGCTGCTGCACGCACGTGGCGCGCAGGTGTGCGTGTCGGCGCGTCAGCAGGCCTTGCTCGATGCCTTCGTGCGCGAGCACCCCGGCAGCCAGGCGCTGGCGTTGGATGTGACCGACGCGCAGGCCGTCGCCGGCGCGGCGCAGCAGCTGTTGGCGGGCGGCCTGCTGGATTTGGTCTGCTACTGCGCCGGCCACTACCGCCCCATGTCGGCTGGCGCGCTGGACTTGCCCGAGCTGCTGCAGCACCAGAGCGTGAACGTTACGGGCGCGCTGCACGTGCTGGCCGCCGTGGTGCCCGCGTTGCTCCAGGCCGCCGGCGCTGGGCGCGCGCCGCACCTGAGCCTGGTGGCCAGCGTGGCCGGTTGGCGCGCCTTGCCACAAAGCCTGGCCTACGGGCCCACCAAGGCGGCGCTGATTAACCTGGCGGAAAACCTGTTTCTTGACCTGCGCCCTCAGGGCGTGGGCGTCAGCCTGATCAACCCCGGTTTCGTCGATACCCCGCTGACGGCGCAAAACCAGTTTTCCATGCCGGCACTGCTCACGCCGGAGCAGGCGGCACAAGCCATCGTGCGCGGATGGGAGCGGGGGCAGTTCGAGCTGCACTTTCCCAAGCGCTTCACGGGCGTGCTCAAGCTCATGCGTTGCCTGCCGTACCGCTGGTATTTCCCGCTGGTGCACCGTTTCACGGGGCTTTGAGCATGCGCGTTTCCACCCCGATCGTTTGCGGCGACACCCAGGCCACAGCGCAGGCCGCCACCCAGCGGCTGATTGCGCTGTACGAGCAGCTCTCGCCGGCGCACCTGGCCACGCTGGACGCCTATTACGCGAGCGATGCGCACTTCAAAGACCCCTTCAACGACGTGCGCGGCGTGCCCGCCATCGCGCAGATTTTTGCGCACATGTTCGCCACGCTGGATCAGCCCCGTTTTGCCGTCACCCAGCACATCGTGCAGGGCGACCAGGCCTTTCTGGGCTGGGAGTTCCGCTTTCGCATGCGCCGCTGGCGCCCGCAGGTGGAGCAATGCATCCACGGTGCCACCCTGGTGCGCTTTGACGCCCAGGGCCGCGTGGCGCTGCACCGCGACTATTGGGATGCCGCCCAGGAGCTGTACGAGAAACTGCCCGTGCTGGGCGGCCTGATGCGCTGGCTGCGCCGATCCGCCTCGGCTACTTCAACCACCAAGGTGCCCCATGCTTATCGCTTCCAGCCGCGAGCCAGGTGTCGTGGCTCGACGCCTGGCGGGCACGCCCCCCATGCTCACGACCTATCTGCTGCGCAGCCATGCGGAGCCTTCCGAGGTGCTGGCTCGGTTCATCGAACGAGTGGCCTTCATTGATTCGGCGGATAGCCTCGACGCCGAGGACTCCTACCCCATCCAATGAAAGGACTGGAACCATGAACAAAGTGATGTTGCTGATGTTGGCCGCCACCTTGACTGCATGCGGCCCCTCTCACCCCTCGGAAACCGTGGACACGCTCGTCGCCAATCCCGAGCGCATCAAGGAGATTCAACGGCAATGCAAGGAAGATCGCACAAAGGTCGGCGACGAACTTTGTGTGCGTGCCGCCGAAGCTGCCAATCGGCGTTTCTTCGGGGATCGGCCCGAGCAAAAATCCAAGTAGTCCCTTCGCAGTCGTTTCGCAGCGACAAACTTCTCGCTGTTACCTAACCACGCCGCAATGCGCTCGCGCTTGCGGCGTTTTTATTACTTTCGCCCCTGCAAGAAATCTGGCTTTTTCGGCCTGAATTCCCGCCATAACGGCCTTTGACCGGCCTATCCGCGCGCCTTGATCCTCGGTGCTGCGGCACCTCCGTGTGTCGTGATCGGAGGCGAGGTTATGCAAGGGACGAACGTGCTGTTCGGTCAGATTGCCGTGGTATTCGGCATCGTGATCGCCGGCGTGTGGGCGGCCACACAATGGACAGCCGCCGCCCTGGGCTATCAGCTACGCCTTGGCTCGCCCTGGTTCGACTTCTTCGGTACGCCGGTCTATCACCCCTGGCGGCTGTTCGAGTGGTGGTTCTTCTTCGATGCCTACGCGCCGCGCGTCTTTGACATCGGCGGCGCCATCGCGGGCGGCAATGGCTTGGTGGCCGTGCTGGTTGCCATCGGCATGTCGATTTGGCGCTCGCGCCAATCGCGCTTGGTCACGACCTACGGCTCGGCACGCTGGGCGAACGCGGATGACATTCGCAAGGCTGGCCTCACGCAGCCGGCCGGCGTGTTCCTCGGTCAGCATGATCGCCAGTACCTGCGCCATGAAGGCCCGGAACACGTCCTGACCTTCGCGCCCACGCGCAGCGGCAAAGGTGTCGGCCTGGTAGTGCCGACCTTGTTGAGCTGGCCTGCGTCCGCCGTCATCCACGACATCAAGGGCGAGAACTGGAGCATCACCGCAGGTTGGCGCTCGCGCTTCTCGCACTGTCTGCTGTTCAACCCCACCGATGCGAAGTCGGCAGCCTACAACCCGCTGCTGGAAGTCCGGCGTGGCGCGCATGAAGTGCGCGACGTGCAGAACATCGCGGACATCCTGGTCGATCCCGAAGGCGCGCTGGAGCGGCGCAATCACTGGGAGAAGACTTCGCACGCGCTGCTGGTCGGGGCCATTCTGCATGTGCTTTATGCCGGCGAGGACAAGACGCTACGCGGCGTCGCTAACTTCCTTTCCGATCCGGCTTGCCCATTCGAGCTGACGCTGCATCGGATGATGACCACGCCGCACCTCGGCGATGGGCCGCATCCGGTCGTCGCATCGGCGGCGCGTGAAGTCCTCAACAAGAGCGACAACGAACGCTCGGGCGTGCTGTCCACGGCCATGTCGTTCCTCGGCCTTTACCGCGATCCCACGGTGGCCGAAGTCACGTCGCGCTGCGATTGGCGCATCGCCGACCTGATTGCGGCCGAGCATCCGGTGTCGCTGTATCTGGTGGTGCCGCCTTCGGACATTTCGCGGACGAAGCCGCTCATTCGCCTGATCCTCAACCAGATCGGGCGGCGCCTCACGGAATCGCTCGATGGCTCCGACGGCATCGATCGCCGCCACAAGCTCCTGCTGATGCTCGACGAGTTCCCGGCGCTGGGGCGCCTCGACTTCTTCGAGACGGCGTTGGCCTTCATGGCCGGCTATGGCATCCGCAGCTTCCTCATCGCCCAAAGCCTGAACCAGATCGACAAGGCGTATGGGCAGAACCATTCCATCCTCGATAACTGCCATGTCCGCGTGACGTTTGCGACGAACGACGAACGCACGGCCAAACGGATTTCCGAGACGCTGGGCACGGCTACCGAGCTACGCGCACAGCGCAACTACGCGGGCCACCGGCTCGCGCCGTGGCTGGGGCACCTGATGGTGTCGCGCCAGGAAACCGCGCGCCCGCTGCTGACGCCGGGCGAAGTGATGCAGCTTCCGCCCGACGAAGCCGTGGTGATGGTGTCCAGCGTGGCGCCCATCAAGGCCAAGAAGCTGCGCTACTACGCGGACACCAATTTCAAGCGGCGGGTGCTGCCGCCGCCCGTACTTGCGGCCGGGCGCTATGCCGACGTGCCGCCCTCGCGGGCCGACGACTGGAGCGGGCTGGCGATTCCCGCCGTGCCTGCCGCACCGGCCACTGCACCTACTGATGACCTGGAGCACTTGGGTTCGGCCGACGACGGCGGCCCGCGCCGTCAGCCCGAACTTTCCGAAGCCGTCGCCTACGACCCCGAGCTGGCCGCGTCCGCAGCCGACCTCGGGTTGCTCGATGACGACGACGACCTGCCGCTTCCCCTTCCTCGCCAGCTTGATCCGGCCATGCAGCGCACGGCCCGGCTGGCTTCCCTCGACCCCAACGACGGAATCGAGCTATGAGCCACTACCGCCTCAACCTGTTCATCCAGCCGGAGCAAGCCAAGCGTCTGGACGAGCTGGCCGCCAAGAAAGGCGTGTCCAAGTCGTCCATCGTCGCCGCTGCCTTGGCGTCCTGGCTATCGCCGGACGCGGCAGACCAGCGCGAGGCCGCCATCGCCAAGCGGCTTGATCGCCTGTCGCGCCATGCCGAGCGCATGGAGCGCGACCAGAACATCGCCATCGAAACGCTGGCGCTGTTCATCCGCTACTACCTCACGGTCAGCGCGCCAGTTCCCGAGGCGCACCAAGAAGCGGCGCGCGCCCAGGGCAAGGCGCGCTTCGAGCAGTTCGTGGAGCAGTTGGGCCGTCACCTGATGCGCGGACGCAGCCTGGTGCGCGACGTGGTGGAGGAACTGCATCCCGATCCGATGCGGATGGATGACGCGGCGGCAGTTGCCGAAGCGCAGGAGCGCGCCTCATGAGCGCCGCGCCTTCGTCCTTCGCCACCTCGCTCGACCGCCGCATCCAGATGCTGCGCACGGCAATGGGGCCGCTGATCGCTGCCGCGCTCGAAGACCCGGACGTGGTGGAAGTGATGCTCAACCCCGACCGGACGTTATGGGTGGATCGCCTGTCCTCGGGCCGCGCGCCGATGGGCGTGGAGCTGTCCGAGGCCGACGGCGAGCGAATCATCCGCCTTGTCGCCGCCCACGTTGGCGCAGAAGTACATCGCGGCCAGCCGCTGCTGTCCGCCGAACTGCCCGAAACCGGCGAACGCTTCGAGGGCATCTTGCCGCCGGCAGCGCCGGGGCCGGCCTTCGCATTGCGCAAGCGCGCCATCGGCGTGATTCCGCTGGAGCGGTACGTCATCGACGGAATGATGGCCAGCGCGCAGGCGGGCTTTCTCGTTCGCGCCGTGCGCGAGCGGCAGAACGTGTTGATCGCCGGGGCTACCAGCAGCGGCAAGACCACGCTCGCCAATGCGCTGCTGGCCGAGATCGCCGCGACGGGCGACCGCGTGCTGGTACTCGAAGAGACGGTGGAGCTGCAATGCGCGGCCCGCGACCACGTGCCGCTGCGCACGCGCGCGGGCGTGGTGTCCATGACCGAGCTGGTGCGCTCGTCCATGCGCCTGCGCCCGGATCGCGTCGTCGTTGGCGAAGTGCGCGGCGCCGAGGCGCTGGATCTCATCAAGGTGTGGGGCACGGGCCATCCGGGCGGCATCGCCACGATCCATGCCGGCTCCGCGCTCGGCGCGCTGCTGCGCCTGGAGCAACTGATTCTCGAAGTGGCGGTGAACCCGCCCCGTGCGCTGATCGCGGAAGCGGTCAATGTGGTGATCCACATCGCCGGGCGCGGACGCAAGCGCCGCATCGAGAGCATCGCCCGCGTCGTCGGCTTCGACGGCGTGGGCTACCGACTGGCGGATGCGATGGAAACACCGTTTCCCGAGCTGCCGCCACTTCCCGATGCCGCATCCGCTGCGGCGACTTCCCCATCCCTCGACCTTTCTGGAGAACTGCCATGACGCACGTTGATGCTTTCCGTATTTCTGTAAATCCGCTTCCCCGGCCCGCGCGGTTGGATGGCCTGGCTCGCCCGACTATGCAAGGCTTGATGCTCGCTGCCTTCATGCTGCTGCTTGCGGGCACTGCGCAGGCCGCTGGCTCGTCGATGCCCTGGGAAGGCCCGCTGCAATCCATCCTCGAATCCATCCAGGGGCCGGTGGCGCGCATCGTCGCGGTCATCATCATCATCGCCACGGGCCTGGCGCTGGCCTTCGGCGATACCTCGGGCGGCTTTCGCAAGCTGATCCAGATCGTGTTCGGCCTGTCCATCGCGTTCGCGGCTTCGAGCTTCTTCCTGTCGTTCTTCAGCTTCTCCGGCGGGGCCGTCGTATGAGTGCCCCGGACACCTTCGCGGCCGGGTTCGAGGTGCCGCTGCATCGCTCGCTCACCGAGCCGATCTTGCTAGGCGGCGCACCGCGCACCGTGGCGATCGCCAACGGCACGTTGGCCGCCGCTGTCGGGCTGGGCCTGCAACTGTGGATTCCCGGTGTCGTGCTCTGGATCGTCGGCCATTCGCTGGCGATGTGGGGCGCGCGCGTCGATCCGCAGTTCATGGCCGTGTTCGCGCGGCACATCAAGCACCGCCCGTTGCTGGACGTGTAGGGGAGGACGCCGCGATGCTGAACCTCGCCGAATACCGCCAGCGCCCGGCCTTGCTCGCCGACTGGCTGCCCTGGGCCGGACTGGTGGCGCCGGGCGTCGTCTTGAACAAGGACGGCAGCTTCCAGCGCACGGCGCGCTTTCGTGGCCCCGACCTCGACAGCGCGACGCAAGGCGAGTTGATCGCCACGTCGGCGCGCTTGAACAACGCGCTGCGCCGCCTGGGTTCGGGCTGGGCGCTGTTCATCGAAGCCGAGCGCCGGTCTGCCGCCGACTACCCGCACTCCGATTTCCCTGAACCGCTGTCCTGGCTGGTCGATGAAGAACGCCGCGCCGCTTTCGAGGATTCGGGCAACCACTTCGAGAGCAGCTATCACCTGACGCTGGCCTACCTGCCGTCCGAGGAATCCCGTGCCCGCGCCGCGGGCCTGCTGTATGAAAACCGGCCCACCGAAGGCGTGGATTGGCGCGAACGGTTGCACGCCTTCGTCGCTGAAACGGATCGCATCTTCGACCTGCTCGATGGCGTGATGCCGGAAATCGCGTGGCTCGATGACAGCCAGACGTTGACCTACCTGCATTCGACCGTCTCGACGCGCCGCTACCGCGTGGGCGTGCCCGAGGTGCCGTTCCACATCGACGCGCTGCTGACTGACTCCGCGCTGGTCGGTGGCCTGGCACCCATGCTGGGCGATCAGCACCTGCGCGTGGTGTCGGTGCGCGGTTTCCCGACCTCGACCTGGCCGGGGATTCTGGACGACCTCAACCGCCTGGGCTTCGCGTATCGCTGGAGTACGCGCTTTCTGTGCCTGGACAAAGCCGAGGCGGAAAAAGAACTCACGCGCCTGCGCCGCCAGTGGTTTGCGAAAAGGAAGAACGTCATCGCGCTGCTGCGCGAGACGATCTTCCAGCAGGAAAGCCCGCTGGTCGATACCGACGCCAACAACAAGGCCGCCGACGCCGATGCTGCCTTGCAGGAACTGGGCAGCGATCAAGTCGCCTTCGGCTACCTGACGGCGACCGTCACCGTCATGGACGCGGACGCCGCCGTGGCCGACGAGAAGCTGCGGATGGTGGAGCGTGTGATTCAGGGCCGGGGTTTCGTGACGATCCCCGAAGCGCTCAACGCCGTGGATGCGTGGCTGTCCTCGCTCCCCGGCAATGCATACGCCAACGTGCGCCAGCCCATCGTCTCGACGCTGAATCTGGCGCACATGATGCCGGTGTCGGCGGTATGGGCCGGGCCGGAGAAGAACGATCACCTCGACGGCCCGCCGCTGATCGTGACGCGCACCGATGGCGCCACGCCGTTCCGACTGGTGACGCACATCGGCGACGTGGGCAACACTCTGGTGGTTGGCCCCATCGGCATGGGCAAGTCGGTGCTGCTGGCGACGATGGCGATGCAGTTCCGCCGCTATCGCGGCTCGCGCATCTTCGCCTTCGACATGGGGCGCTCGATCCGTGCGGCCATCCTGGGAATGGGCGGCGAGCACTACGACCTGGGCGCGGATGACGAGATCGCCTTCCAGCCGCTGGCTCGCATCGACCGCGAGGGCTACCGCACCTGGGCCAGCGAATGGGTGGAAGGCCGCCTGCTGCACGAAGGCGCGGCCGTCGGCCCGGACGAGAAGGCGGCCATCTGGTCTGCGCTGGGGAGCTTGGCCAGCGCGCCGGTGGAGCAGCGCACGCTGACGGGCCTGACGGCCTTGCTGCAATCGAACACCTTGCGCCAGGCACTCGCGCCCTACGTCCTGGGCGGTGCGCACGGCAGGCTGCTGGATGCCGACCACGACCGCCTCGGCACGGCCGACGTGCAGGCGTTCGAGATGGAGGAGCTGATGCACAGCAAGGCCGCTGTGCTCGCGGTGCTGCGCTATCTGTTCGCGCGCTTCGAGGAGCGGCTGGATGGTGCGCCCACGTTGCTGATCCTTGATGAAGCGTGGCTGTTCCTCGATGACCCGGTATTCGCGGCGCGCATCCGCCAGTGGCTCAAGACGCTGCGCAAGAAGAACGTCAGCGTCATCTTCGCTACGCAGTCGCTCGCGGACGTGAAGGACTCGGCCATCGCACCCGCAATCATCGAAAGCTGCGCGAGTCGGATTTTCTTGCCGAACCCGCAAGCGACCGAACCGCAGATTCGCACGATCTACGAAGGCTTCGGCCTCAACAGCCGACAGATCGAGATTGTCGCCACCGCGCAGCCCAAGCGCGACTACTACTACCAATCCCGCCTCGGCAACCGCGTGTTCGACCTCGACCTGGGGCCGGCGACGCTGGCCTTCGCGGGCGCTTCCACGCCGCAAGACCAGCGCGCCATTGATGAGGTTCTTGGCCGCGTGCCGCAGGACGCTGGCGTGTCCGGCTTCGCGGGCGCCTGGCTGCGCCATCGCGGCCTCGATTGGGCGGCTGACCTGCTGCCCTCGTTCCCCGGCCTCGCGCCGGGTTCCCTCCGTACCGCTGACCACCCCCAGGAGAACCAACCATGAAATTGCATACCCCCAAACTCGCCGCGCTGACCGCTGCCTGCGTGCTCGCCTTCGGCATCGCACAGCCTGCGCACGCGCTGTTCGGCGTCGGCGACATCGTGCTCGATCCGACCAATCTGGTGCAAAACACGCTCACGGCGGTTCGCACACTGGAGCAGATAAATAACCAGATCCGCCAGCTCCAGAACGAAGCGCAAATGCTCATCAACCAGGCGCGCAATCTGGCCAGCCTGCCGTCCAGTGTGGTCGGCCAGTTGCGCGAGAACCTGGCGACCACCCAGCGACTGATCGCGCAGGCCAAGGGCTTGGCCTACGACGTGACAAGCATCGACCGCGAATTCGCGCGTCTGTATCCCGAGAAGTACGCCGCCACGGTGAGCGGCAATCAGATGTACCTCGATGCGCAGGAGCGTTGGAAGAACACGCTCAACGGCCTGCAAACCACCATGCAGATGCAGGCCCAGGCGTCGCAGAACCTGAGCGATGACGAAAGCGTGCTGGCCGACCTCGTGGGCAAGAGCCAGTCGGCCGAGGGCGCGCTGCAAGCGATGCAGGCCATGAACCAATTGCTGGCCTTGCAGGCCAAGCAGTCCATCCAGACGCAGCGGCTCCAGATCACGCAAGACCGCGCGGCCTCGCTGGAACTGGCTCGGCAAGCGGCGGCCACGGAGCGCGGACGCGAGGTGACGCGCCGTTTCCTGGGTGAAGGCACGCCGTACACGCCGCAGCCCGTCAATTTCTACAACCGCTGACGGAGGCTGCCATGCAACGCACGCCCGTCGTGTTTGCCTTCGCCGTTCATGCGCTGGTGCTGGCCGGCTGTGACCGGCCGCAGCAGGTGCCGGTGAACGCGCTCGCCGCCGACCCGGCCCGGCTGCACGCGCTGCGCGCGCACGACGGCGCGTTTTGCACGCAGGTGGCTCAAGCCGACCTGCGGCGCTTTCTCTCGGGCCAGGCCGGGCCGGACGAGTACCAGACGCTGGCCGACCTGCCGCCGATCCCACCCAGCTTCGATGAACCCGCCGATGGCGGTGCGGCAGTCGCTCTGCTTGGGCAGGAGGCCTCGCCATGAACGACGTGACGGTCATCGACCGCTTCCTCGACACCTTCTCGCGCTACATCGACTCGGGCTTTGGCCTGTTGCACGGCGAAGTGGCGTTTCTGACCGCCACGCTGATCGTCATCGACATGACGCTCGCCGGGCTGTTCTGGGCGATGAGCCATGCCACCGGCCAGGGCGAGGACGTGATCGCCAAGCTGATCCGCAAGGTGCTGTACGTCGGCGCCTTCGCCTACATCATCGGCAACTTCAACTGGTTGGTCGGCATCGTGTTCCGCTCCTTCGCCGGGCTGGGCCTGACGGCCAGCGGCTCGACCTTGAGCATGGAGAACTTCCTGCAACCGGGCCGGCTGGCGAAGGTCGGCATCGACGCCGGGGCGCCGATCCTGAAACAGATCGGCGACATGGCGGGCTTTCCCGAAGTGTTCGTGAACATCACGCCCATCGTCGTGATGTTCCTCGCGTGGCTGATCGTCCTGCTGTGCTTCTTCGTGCTGGCGATCCAGCTTTTCATCACGCTGATCGAGTTCAAGCTAACAACGCTCGCGGGCTTCGTGCTGGTGCCGTTCGCGCTGTGGAACAAGACGGCGTTCCTGGCCGAGAAGGTACTTGGCAACGTGGTGTCGTCAGGCATCAAGGTGCTGGTGCTCGCGGTCATCGTCGGCATCGGCTCCGGGCTGTTCGCCGAGTTTCAGGTGCAGCCGGCCGAGCCATCCATCGACTACTCCGTGGTCGTGATGCTGGCCTCGCTGACGCTGCTGGCCTTGGGCATTTTCGGGCCGGTCATTGCGACCGGGCTGGTGTCCGGCGGCCCGCAGCTCGGCGCGGGTGCGATGGCCGGTGCCGCGCTGGGCGCGGCCGGTGCTGCTGTTGCCGTGGGCGCTGCGGCCACGGGCGTCGGCGGCGCGGTCGCCGCCGGGGCACGCATGGCGCCCGCAGCCGCCAAGCTGGCCGGCAGCGGAGCGCGGGCCGCTACCGGAGCGGCTAGCAGCGCACGGTCAGCGTTTCAGGCGGGTTCTGCATCCGCCGGCGGCGGCCTCAAGGGCGCTGCCGCTGGTGTCGGCAATGTCGCCAAGACCGGCGCGCAGGCGACCGGGCAGAAGGTGGCCGAGGGCGCACGCTCGATGAAAGAGCGTGTCGCCGCTGCCTTCCGGCCCGACGACACCGGATCGGCGTCGGGGGCCGGGGCCGCGCAGGCGGCAAACGAGCCAACCCCATCCACTGCGCAGCCTGCCTGGGCCAAGCGCCTGCATCGCAGGCAGCAGCTCACCCATGCCGCGACGACCGCCGCCCACACGCTGCGCGGTGGCGACGGTGGCAGCTCCAGCCAAGGCCCGACCTTGCGCGATTCCGATTCATAAGGAGAACTCCCATGCGATTCAAACGACCGCAGGTGCGCTACGCCGATACGCCGCAGCCTGCTACCCCGTACCAATCCGCCGCCCAGGTCTGGGACGAGCGCATCGGCTCGGCCCGCGTGCAGGCGAAGAACTGGCGCTTCATGGCCTTTGGCTGCCTCACCTTGGCCGCGCTGATGGCGGGCGGGCTGGTCTGGCGCTCGGCGCAGTCCATCGTCACGCCCTACGTTATCGAGGTGGACAACGCGGGCCAGGTGCGCGCCGTCGGCGAAGCCGCCACGCCCTACAAGCCCAGCGATGCGCAGATCGCCTACCACCTGGGCCGCTTCATCGGCTTGGTGCGCTCGCTGTCCATCGACCCCATCGTGGTGCGGCAGAACTGGCTCGATGCCTACGACTACACGACCGACAAAGGCGCGGTCGTGCTCAACGAGTACGCCCGCACGAATGACCCGTTCGCGCGCATCGGCAAGGAGTCAGTGACGGTGCAGGTGTCCAGTGTGACCCGCGCCAGCGACACGTCGTTCAACGTGCGCTGGACGGAGACGCGCTTTGTGAACGGCGCGCTGGATCGCACCGAACGCTGGAACGCGGTGGTTTCCACGGTGCTGCAAACCCCGCGTACCGAGCAGCGCCTGCGCAAGAACCCCTTGGGCATCTACGTCAACGGCCTGTCGTGGAGCCGCGAACTGGAAGGAAACGAAGGAGCAAAACCATGAATGATCTTTTCCGTAAATCCGCCTTGCCGGTGATGCTTCTGGCTTCGACCGTGCTGTTCTCTGGTTGCGCCACGCAGGGCAAGCCGCCGCCGTCCATTTCGCTCGATGAGCCGGTGCAGGCCCAGCCACTGCCGGAGCCGCCTGCGCCTGTGGAGGTGGTGGCCGTGCCGCAGGTGCTGCCGATGCCGGCGCAGATGAAACCTGTGCCGGATGCCAAGCCCGCCGCAGAACCCGCCGATGAAACCTTGCGGGTGTCCCGCGCCAACGCCGAGGCGCGCATTGCGCCCACGCGCGAAGGCTACGTCAATGCGATTCAGGTGTGGCCCTTCACGGATGGCGCGCTGTACCAGGTCTATGCGGCCGTGGGCCGCGTGACCGTGATCGCGCTCCAGCCCGGTGAGGAACTGGTGACGGTGGCCGCAGGCGATACCGTGCGCTGGATCGTGGGCGACACATCGAGCGGCAGCGGTGATGCGCTGCGCGTCAATGTGATGGTCAAACCGATCCGCTCGGGCCTCAAGACCAATCTGGTCATCACGACCAGCCGTAGGACGTACCTGCTGGAGCTGACCTCGACCGAGAAGACGTGGATGGCGTCGGTGTCCTGGGAGTATCCGAAGGACAAGATGCTGGCCTTGCAGCGCCAGTCGCAGGTGGCCAATGCCGCCGCGCCAGTCGATGCCGGGCTGTCGCTGGAGAAGATCCGTTTCCGCTACGCCGTCAGCGGCAGCAATCCGCCCTGGAAGCCGCTGCGCGCTTTCGACGACGGCGAGAAGGTCTACATCCAGTTTCCGCCGGGCATTGCCCAAGGCGAGTTGCCGCCGCTGTTCGTGATCGGCGCGCAGGGCGACGGGCAACTGGTGAACTACCGCTTCCGCGCGCCGTACTACATCGTGGATCGGCTGTTTGGCGCGGCCGAGCTGCGCCTGGGCGGAGACAAGGGCGATGTGGTGCGGATCGAGCGCACGGACGGCACGCGGAGGAACTGACCATGAGCCAGGACGACACTCCAGACCTTGCCGCGCCACAGGCGGGCAAGGTCGCGCCCGAAGCGGTGGCGCTGCGCGCCCAGCCGCGCCCGGTCACACGTTTGAACCGGCGCACGCTGGCCATTCTCGTCGGCGGCCTGTCGGTCGCAGTGCTCGGGGCCACGATTTGGTCGTTGCAGCCGCATCGGCGCGGGGCGGGCGAGCAGACCGAGCTTTACAACGTCGATCGCGTCTCGAAGTCGGAAGGGCTGGACGGACTGCCTGCCGACTACTCGAAGCTGCCGCCGAAGGTGCCTGAGCTGGGGCCGGCGCTGCCGGGCGACCTCGGCCCGGCCATCGTGCATTCTCAACAGCCGGTGACGCCAGCCTACGCACCGCCGGGACATGATCCGGCGGACGCCCGGCGCAAGGAGGCCGATGCAGCGGCGGGTTCGTCGGTGTTCTTCCGTTCGGGCAACCAAGGCAAGGCCACCGCGCCGGTCACGGCGCAAGCCGCTGCGGCTGCGCCCGGTAGTGCCTTGGCGGGCTTCGACCCGCTGGCCGCTGGCCCGGCCTCTACGGCGGCCCAGTCATCCGACCCGACCGCCGTGCAGAACCGGCAAGACCAGAAAGAGGCTTTCCTGAAAGGCGGCTCTACGGAAACCCGCAATTCCGGCAATCTGCAAATGCCGTCCTCGCCGTATCAGGTAATGGCCGGGACGGTGATGGCTGGGGCGCTGGTCACGGGCATCAAGTCCGATTTGCCGGGCGACGTGATCGCCACGGTGACGGAGCCGGTCTATGACTCGGCTACGGGCAAGTTCCTGCTGATCCCACAGGGATCGCGCATCCTGGGCAAGTACAACAGCCAGGTGAGCTACGGGCAGAGCCGCGTGCAGGTGGTGTGGAACCGCGTCATCCTGCCGGACACGTCATCGCTGAAGCTCGACAACCTGGCGGGCACCGACCCTGCCGGCTACGCCGGCCTGGAGGATGGCGTCGATTGGCATTGGGATCGCGTCTTTGCCGGTGCGGCGCTGACCACGTTGCTGGGCGTGGGCGCCGAACTGGCCGCGCCGGAGAACCGGCAGAACGGCAATCGCATCGTGATCGCTGGGCGCGACAGCGCACAGGACAGCATCAATCAGGTCGGACAGGAGATGACCCGGCGCAACATGAACATCCAGTCGACGCTGACCGAGCGGCCGGGCCTGCCGGTGCGCATCATCGTCAACCGCGATCTGGTGTTGCGGCCGTACCAGCCGATGTTCTTCCAGCGGGGGGCCATGCAATGAGCACGACCAAGAAGCTGCGGCTCGGGCCGCTGCCCAAGACCGAGAGCACGAAGCTCACGTTCTCCTGCCCGGCCAGCCTCAAGGCCGACCTCGACCGCTACGCCGCGCTGCACGCGCAGGCGTATGGCGAGGCGGTCGATGCCACGACGTTGATTCCCCACATGCTGGAGGCATTCATGGCCGGCGACCGGGGATTCAGGAAGGGAAGCGGGAGCAAGGCCGCACCGCCGAAGTCGGGTTGACGATACGAGCGTATCCGCCATCCGCTCACCAAGAAAGCGCAGCCCACTGGCTGCGCTTTCGCTTTTGAGGAGCCTTCTGGAAGTGCAGGACTATGATGACCGATGCGACCTTGCCTGCTGCGGTGCCCTTGCGCTTACCACCGCGAAGCGCCTATGCGGCACCTAGCTCGAAAAGCAGCAAGAGCACACAACGGCTGAAATCTAGCCTAACCTATTACCCCATAAGACCTTTTGCCCCGTTGCATGTCTGCATGAAAGACTTGACAGCGGACATTTTTCATGGGCGCCGCCGTTATAGTCGGCGGCAACATCCGCTGACATTTCCCCCTGCATGAACGCCCCCGAGCAGACCCTCGCCCCCGATGGCGCCGAAGACAACCCGCACTACCTGCGCGCCGTCACCGACATGGCAGACCGCTGCAACGTGGTGACGAACGAGGCCATCTACACGGACAAGGGCATCAAGCTGGTGGACAAGGGCGCGCGCGTGGACAGCCGCCTCTACGACCGGCTGGTGCGCTACAAGCTGCGCGGGCGCATCGACAGCCACCTCGCGGTGGACAACGCGGTCACGGTGCCCGCGCTCGTGCAGTTGGCCAGCGCGCAGTGCGAGAGCGACACCCTGGCCTACCTGCTGGTCCACACACTGGAGGAGGGCGCCCGCGACCGGCTGCTGGTGCCGCTGCGCGGCCTGCTGCTGCCGCCGCCGCTGGCCTTCAAGCTCACGGTCATGCGCGAGCAGCACCCGGCCCTGTTCGAGCACAGCGTGCGCATGATGCTGATGGCCGTGTACCTGGGCATCAAGAGCGGCTGGAGCGACCGCGAATGCGTGCCGCTGGCGACGGCGGCGCTACTGCACGACATCGGCGTGCTGCACATGGACCCGGTCTGGCACGACCCCACGCACAAGGTCACGGGCGTGGGGCGCAAGCAGCTCACGGCCCACCCGGTCACCGCCATGGTGGTGGTGCGCTCGCAGGGCCTCTACCCCAAGTCCGTCGAGCAGGCGGTGCTCGAGCACCACGAGTGCATGGACGGCAGCGGCTATCCGCGCGGCATGCGCGGGGAGGAGATCTCGCCCATGGGCCAGATCCTGCTCGTGTCCGAGGTGGCGACGGCCTTCTTCGAGAAATACGCCGACGACGCGCCCGCCCAGCGCCTGTCGCTCACCCTGCGGCTGAACCACCGCAAGTTTCCCCCCGCGCTGGTGGCCTGCCTGCTGCCCGTGCTGCAGATCAAGGCCGTGCAGGCCCAGGTGGACGTGGCCCTGGACGAGGTGGAGCACATCGTCGCGCTGCTGTCCGACGCCTTCGGCACCTGGGAATCGCTGTGCGCCCCGCTGCCGCCCGAATGGCTGGCCGCCGATTCCGGCCGCGCCTGCGCCTTCGTGGCGCGGCGGCTGGACGCGCTGCAGAAGACCCTCTACGAGGCCGGCTCCCATCCCGAGCAGCAGGCCGAGGCGCTGCCCCACCTGCAGGGCGACAGCCAGAGCCTGGCCGAACTGGCCCTGCTGGGGCGCGAGGCGCTGTGGCAGCTGCAGGTCATCCTCGACGCCACCCACGGCCGCTGGCCGAAGCTGGCCGAGCGCGCCGACATCGGCGACGCCGCCGTCGCCGACTGGCACGACGCCTGCACCGCGCGCCTGAAGCCTGCCGCGGCCTGATCGGCGGCATGGCGGGCGCCTGGTCCTATTGGCGCCCCTCGGCGGCGGCGCACGCGGTGGAGATCGGCACCGTGGCCGGACGGCAGGTGGCCCTGCCGCCCCATTTCCATGAAGGAGACCAGTGGGTGCTCGTGCTGCAGGGACGGCGGCGCATCGCCGTGGGCGGCGTCCTCCATCGCGTGGAGGCGGGCCAGGCGCTCTGCATTCCTGCCGGGGCCATCCATCGCTCCTTCGCGGAGGAGCAGGGCGTCCGCTGCGTGAACCTGTACCTTCCGCCCGGGTGCCATGGACATGCCCTGCGCCTGGACCTGGAGCGCGCCTGGCGCGCGGGCCGGGTGGGAGATTGGCAAGACGTGCTGGCGCTGGCCCAGGCGCACCGGTGCGCGGATGCGGTGCCAGCGGACGTGCGGGAGCACCGCGCGGAACGCCTGTGGATCGCACCGGCGGCGAGCGTGGCGGCGGCGGCCAACGCGCGCGGCATCAGCCGAGAGCACTATTCGAGGATGTTCCGTGCGCAGCACGGCGTTGCGCCCCAGGCGCACAGGCTGCTGCAGCGCCTGAACCTGGCGCGCAGCGGCTTGCGCGCCGGGGCCGCCCTCGCAGACGCCGCGGCGGGCGCCGGCTTTGCCGACCAGAGCCACCTGACGCGCGCATTCAGGCAGGCATTCGGCGTGAGCCCGGGGCGCTATCTCCGCGCCTGATCACATGCGTTCAAGACGGGGCCGGGGACGGTCCCTACGCTTGAATGCATGAAAACCTTCCTTCCCGCCATCCCGCCTCTCCTGTCTTCGCTGCTCGTCGTCCTGGCGGGCATGAGCGTGGCCCTGCAGCAGGTGCTCAACGCCAGCCTGCGCACGCAGCTCGGCTCGCCCTGGTGGGCGGGATTCGTCAGCTACCTCGTCGGGTGCGTCGCGATGGCCGCGGTCGCGCTGGCAGCGCCCGGCCCCGGCCTGTCCCTGGCGGGCCTGACGCCGGCGCCTGCGTCGTGGGTCGCGTGGTGCGGGGGGCTCTTCGGCGCGTTCTTCATTGCCGTGGCGATCCTGATGGTGCCCCGGCTGGGCGCGGCCCAGGTGCTGTCCCTGATCGTCGTCGGGCAGATGGCGGGCTCGCTGCTCCTCGACCATTTCGGCGGCTTCGGGCTTGCGCGGCAACCGATCAGCGGGCAGCGCCTGGCAGGCGGTGCGCTGCTGGTCCTGGGCGTTGTGCTCGTGCGCGCATGACAGGACACAGGCGCGGTGGTAGACTGTATTTTTATACAGTATTTTCGTCGCAATGTCCGCCCCTCCCACCCTTTGCCCAAGCGCGCTGCCCGGCGTCTGGCGGGGCCAGGCCTGGGCGGACGCACAGCAGCGCACCGTGGACACGGGCCACGCGGCCCTCAACGCGCAGCTGCCCGGCGGCGGCTGGCCCCTGGGCGCCTTGAGCGAGGTGCTGCAGCCGCCCCAGGCGCACCACGAATGGACGCTCTTGGCGCCCGCCCTGGCCGCCCACCTGGCGGGCGGGGCAGGGCGCGCCGTGCTCGTGGCGCCGCCGCTGGAGCCGTTCGCTCCCGCGCTGCGGCAGGCCGGCATCGCGGCGCAGCGGCTGTGCTGCGTGCATCCCGCGCCGGGCGGCAGGGATGCGGGCGCCGCCTGGGCCTGCGAGCAGGCGCTGCGCTGCGCCGACGTGCGGGCCGTGCTCGCCTGGCTGCCGCAGGCCAGCGCCGCCATGCTGCGCCGCCTGCAGCTGGCGGCCGCGCAGCAGCAGCGGCTGCTGTGGGTCGTGCGCCCCGAGGGCATGCGCCAGCAGACCAGCCCCGCGCCCCTGCGCCTGTGGCTGCAGGCGCGCGGCGACGTGCTGCAGGTGCATGTGCTCAAGCGCCGCGGGCCGCCGCTGGAGCAGCCCGTGGCGCTGCCCGCACGCGGCGAGCGGCTGGCCGCCGCCCTGCAGGCGCAGGCCTGGCGGCGCCGGCAGGCGCAGATGGCGGCGTGGGGCATGGCGCCGCCCCGGGAGGAAAGCCATGCACTGGCTGGCCTGGCACTTGCCGCCGGCCGCTGACGCCGGCCTGCCCGCCGGCGCCCAGGGCTGGTGGGCGCTGCGCTTCACGCCCTGCGTGGCGTTGCTGGACGAGGCCCTGCTGCTCGAAGTGAGCGGCACCGAGCGCCTCTGGGGCGGGCGCGGCGCCCTGCGCGCGCTGCTGCGCCAGCAGGCGCCGCAGCCCTCCGGAGACGGTCCGGGCGACCTCGGCGACCGGGACTGGGCCGAGGCGTCCACGGCCCTGCAGGCCCTGGCGCTGCTGCGCCTGCGGCGCGCGGGCCGCCCCGCGCCCTGGCGGGTGCCGCACGACCTGCCCGTCGCCACGCTGACGGCGCTGCGCCCGCACGCCGGCGCGCTGCAGCACCTGGGCTGCCGCACCTGGGGCGCGCTGCGTGCGCTGCCCCGTGCGGGCGTGGCCCGGCGCTTCGGCGCTGCCAGCCTGGAGGCGCTGGACCAGGGCTGGGGCGACAGGCCGCTGCCGCTGGACTGGATCGTGCTGCCCGAGCGCTTCGACCTGGAGGTGGAGCTACCCGCGCGTGCCGAAACGGCCGACGCGCTGCTGTGGGCCGGCCAGCGCCTGCTCGACGCGCTGCAGGGCTGGCTGCGCGCGCGCCACCAGGGCGTGCTGGCCCTCGAAGTGGCCTGGCACCACGACCTGCGCCGCATCGACGGCGTGGACCTGCCCGCTTGGCAGCGCCTGGAGCTGCGCACCGCCCAGGCCGTGCAGGGCACGGCCCACCTGCGCCGGCTGCTGGCCGAGCGCCTGGCGCGCCAGCGCCTCGCCGCTCCCGCCGACCGCCTAGCCCTGCGCAGCCTGCAGACGGCCGCGCTGCCCCAAGACAGCGCCAGCCTGCTGCCCCCGCAGGGGCAGGCGCAGCCGGGCGAGCCCTGGCACCAGCTGGTCGAGCGCCTCTCGGCCCGCCTGGGGCCGCAATGCGTGCAGGTGCCCGAGCCTGTGCAAGACCACCGCCCCGAGCGCATGCAGCGCTGGCAGCCCGCGTTGCAGGCCCCGGCCGGCGGCGCGCCAGCCCTGCCCGAGGGCGCCCAGGCGGGCACGCCCTGGCCGGCCTGGCTGGTGCGCCCGCCGCGCCCGCTGGCGCTGCGGGGCGACCGCCCCTGCCTGCACGGCCAGCCGCTGCGCCTGCTGGCCGGCCCGCAGCGCGTGGAAGCCGGCTGGTGGGAGGCCCCTGGTGAGGCCGAGGAGGGCCTGGCGCAGCGCGACTACTTCGTGGCCCACGGCCCAGAGGCCGGCTGGGTCTGGGTGTTCCGCGACCGGGCCACGGGCGGCTGGTTCCTGCAGGGGGTGTACGCATGACGGCGCTGCCGGGCTATGCGGAGCTGCACTGCCTGACCCACTTCAGCTTCCAGCGCGGCGCATCGCACCCGGCCGAGCTGGTGGAGCGGGCGGCCCGGCTCGGCTACACGGCGCTGGCCATCACCGACGAATGCTCCGTGGCCGGCGTGGTGCGCGCGCACCTCGCGGCGGCGCGCACGCCGGGGCTGCGGCTGATCGCGGGCAGCGAGTTCCGCTGGGGCGGCCTGTGCATCGTGGCGCTGGCGCGCGACCTGCAGGGCTGGGGCGATCTGTGCGAATTCATCACCGCCGCGCGCGCGCGGGCCGGCAAGGGCGGCTACCGCGTGGACGCGCAATCGCCCTGGCCGCTGCTGCGCGGCTGCGAGCTGCTGCTGGCGCCGTGCCGCGAGGCGCTGCCGGATGCTTCCGATTTGATAGCTGCTTGCGCTTGCCTGGAAAGCGCCAGAGGCCTGTTTGGCTATGGAAACTGCTGGCTCGCCGTGGAGCTGCACGGCGCCTGCGACGACGCGCTGTGGCTGCGCACGCTGGCGCAGGCCGGCGCGCGGCTGGGCCTGCCGCTGGTGGCCGCGGGCGACGTGCACATGCATTCGCGCCAGGCCAAGCCGCTGCAGGACGTGATCACCGCCGTGCGCCTGGGCCGCCCCGTGGCGCAGTGCGGCTTCGCGCTGCAGCCCCATGCGCAAAAGCGCCTGCGCCCGCGCGCCGAACTCGCGGGCCTGTACCCGCCGGCGCTGCTGGCGGCCACGCTGGAGGTGGCGGCGCGCTGCACCTTCCGCCTGGGCGAGATCCGCTACCGCTACCCGCGGGAAACCGTGCTGCCCGGCATGAGCGCGCGCCAGACCCTGGCCTGGCTCACCTGGGAGGGCGCGCGCGGCCGCTACCCGCAGGGCGTGCCCGAGGGCGTGGCCGCGCAGCTTGCCAAGGAGCTGGCGCTGATCGCGGAGTGCGGCTACGAGATGTACTTCCTCACCGTGCACGACATCGTGCGCTACGCGCGCAGCGAGGGCATCCTGTGCCAGGGCCGGGGCTCGGCTGCCAACTCGGCCGTGTGCTACTGCCTGGGCATCACCGCGGTGGACCCGTCGCGGACACGCCTGCTGTTCGAGCGCTTCATCAGCAGGGAGCGCGGCGAGCCGCCCGACATCGACGTGGACTTCGAGCACGACCAGCGCGAGACGGTGATCCAGTACATCTACGCGAAATACGGCCGCGAGCGCGCCGCCATCGCCGCCGTGGTCATCACCTACCGCACGCGCAGCGCGCTGCGCGACGTGGGCAAGGCCCTGGGCGTGGCCCCCGCGCTGGTGGACGCCTTCGCCAAGGAGCACCACTGGTTCGACGACGTGCACGCGCAGGACCATCTGCAGGCGCTGGCCGCCGGCCTGGGCGAGCCCCTGGACGCGCACACCGCGGCGCTGTGGCTGGAGCTGGCGCGCGCGCTGCGCGGCACGCCGCGCTACCTGAGCCAGCACGTGGGCGGCTTCGTGCTCACCGAGGACAAGCTCACGCGCCTCGTGCCCGTGGAGCCCGCCGCCATGGACAAACGTTCCATCATCCAGTGGGACAAGGACGACCTGGACGCCATGGACCTGCTCAAGGTGGACGTGCTCGCCCTGGGCATGCTGAGCGCGCTGCGCCGCTGCTTCGACGCGCGCGCCGCCCTGCGCGGCGAGCGCTGGGACCTGGCCGATATTCCCCGCGAGGATGAGGCCACCTACGACATGATCTGCCGCGCCGACACCGTGGGCGTGTTCCAGATCGAAAGCCGCGCGCAGATGAGCATGCTGCCGCGCCTGCTGCCGCGCGAGTTCTACGACCTCGTGGTGCAGGTCGCCATCGTGCGGCCCGGGCCCATCCAGGGCGGCATGGTGCAGCCCTACCTGCAGGCGCGCGAGCGCCGCCGCCAGTTGAGGAAAGAGGATCCTGACGCGCAGTTTCCTATCGAATTTCCGGATCTGGGTGATGCGCTGGAGCGTACGCTGGGCGTACCCATCTTCCAGGAGCAGGTGATGCAGATCGCCATCGACGGCGCGGGCTTCACCGCGGGCGAGGCCGACGAGCTGCGCCGCTCCATGGCCGCGTGGAAGCGCAAGGGCGGCGTGCACCGCTTCGAGGACAAGCTCAAGGATGGCTTGAAGGGTGCGGGCTACCCGCCGGAATTCGCCGACCGCCTGTTCCAGCAGATCCTGGGCTTCGGCGAATACGGCTTTCCCGAAAGCCACGCCTACAGCTTCGCCATGCTGGCCTATGCCAGCAGCTGGCTCAAGCGGCACGAGCCTGCGTGCTTCCTCGCCGCGCTGCTCGACTCCCAGCCCATGGGCTTCTACCCCCCTTCGCAGCTCGTGCAGGATGCGCGCCGCCACGGCGTGCGCGTGCTGCCCGTGGACGCGGTGGCCAGCGGCGTGGACTGCACGCTCGAAGGCCCCCTGGCGCCGATGCGCGGCGTGCGCGCGCCGCAGCCCGCCGTGCGCCTGGGCCTGCGGCTGGTGGCGGGGCTGGGCCGGGCGGCGGCCGGGCGGCTCGTGCAGGCGCGCGAGGCCGGCGCCTTCGCCAGCGCCGAAGACCTGGCCCTGCGCGCCCGCCTGGACCGCCACGAGATGCAGGCCCTGGCCGCGGCCGACGCGCTGCGCGCGCTCTCGGGCCACCGCCGGCAGCAGATGTGGGACGCGGCCGCCCAGCTGCGCGCGCCGCCCCTGCTGCAGGACGCGCCTTTCGGCGAGGCCGCGCTGGCGCTGCCCGCCGCGCCCGAGGGCGAGGACATCCTGTTCGACTACGCCGCCACCGGCCTCACCCTGCGCCGCCATCCGCTGGCCCTGCTGCGCGAGCGGCTCGCGCGCCTGCGCGTCGCCACCGCGCTGCAACTGCGCGCCGCGCCCCAGGGCCGGCGCGTGCGCGCGTGCGGCATCGTCACCGTGCGCCAGCGGCCGGGCTCGGCGCAGGGCACGATGTTCATCACGCTGGAGGACGAGACGGGGCCGGTCAACGTGATCGTCTGGCCGGCGCTGCTGGAGCGCTGGCGGGAGGCGCTGCTGCGCTCGCGACTGCTGGCGGTGGAGGGCGTGTGGCAGTGCACCCGGGCGCCGGGGGCGGGGGTGCCCGTGCGGCACCTGGTGCTGCAGCGGTGCCGGGACCTGACGGGCATGCTGGGGCGGCTGGCGGGCGTGCTGGAGGGAAGCCGGGACTTCCACTGACCGCCCAATGAAAAAAAGGGCGCAAACGCTTGTCCGGCAAGCGCGAGCAGCTATCGAACTTGAATGATTACCGCGGCCCCACGGCCCGCCCCGCCCGCCACTCCTGCGGAATCAGCACGAACAGCGGCGTCGGGTCCCGCACGAACAGCTGCGGCGTGGGCGGCGCCTGCAGCGTGAGTACCGACCCCTCGGGCGACACCTCCATGGTGGCGAGCTGCCGCATCCAGGCCACGTCGATCGTGCCGCCCGGCGCGGGGCGCGAATAGATCAGCTCCAGCATGCGCTTGGCCGGCCGGCTGCCGCTGGCCGCCGCGATCTGGTAGAGGCGGATGGCCTCGGTGTAGTTGGAGGGCACGCCGTCGCCCCGGTGGTAGCGGCGCGCCTGCGCGAGCCACTCGTCGGCAGCCTGCGGCGCGGTGGAGGAGGGCGCGCTCTGCTGCTGCAGCCGGCTGGCCAGCAGCCGCGCGTTGGAGGCGGCGGCGGGCGAGCGGCCGGCCGCCGCGCGGAACTGTGCCATGGCCTCGGGCAGGCGCGCGGCGGTCAGGTGGGCCAGGCCCTGCTCGTTGATGGCGTCGGCGTTGCCCGCCTGGGCGGCGCGCTGCAGCAGCTGGGCATGGGCGTCGGCGCCCGCCTGCGGCCCGCCGTGCGGGCGGGGCACGTGCAGGGGCGCCAGGCGCTCTTCCACCCACCATTCCAGCAGCAGCGCCAGGCCCGCGTCCACGGAGCGCAGCTGGGCGATCCAGGGGCGCGCGGCCGCGAGGTTGGACGGGCCCTGGCAGCCGTCGATCTGGCACCAGGCCAGCCCGGCGCTGGCGCGCGGCTCGCCCAGCGCCTGGGCGCGCTCGAACCAGCGCTGGGCCTGCAGGCGGTCCAGGGGCACGCGCTCTCCGTGCAGGTAGAGCAGGCCCAGCAGCCAAGCGCTGCGCGCGGCTGCCTTCTCGGCGCTGCTGCCGCGCCGGGCGCTGGCCAGGGCCGAGGCGCGCAGCTTCTGTAGCTGCGCCTGCGCGGCAGCATCGTCCGGCTCGGGCAGGCGCAGTGGGTCGGTCTGCGGGCTGCCCGAGGGCTGGATGCGCGGCGCCGTGGCGGAGCCGGACGGCTGGATGGCCGCGGGCTGGGGCTGCCCCGCGGGCTGCGGCGGCGCGGGAGCAGCCTGCACGGCCGGCTCCATCGGCGGCGGCAGCACGGGCTCGACGCGCGCCTGGGCGCGCGCCGGCAGCGCCAGCAGGGCGATGCCGATCGCACACATCGCGGTGCAGGCGGCAAGGGGGGCGGGCGTCATGGCGGCGTCCTCCAGCGGCGTGCGTGCGGGTCAGCGCGTGGCGGCCTGGGGCGCCGTGGCCGGGGCGGGCTGGGCCTTCTTGGGGATGACCTTCCAGTGCAGCCCCGACTGCACGTAGCCGCCTTCGCCCAGCCCCTGGCCGAAGGCGTTGGCCACGTCCTCGATGGAGCGGTAGCCCTGGATGTTGACCAGTGCCGAGCCCTGCAGCGGCGCGGGCAGCCGGGGCATGGCGTCGGACTCCGAGGCGAAGCAGGCGACGCGCTCGGTGCCGGGGCGGCTGGCGTCCATGATGAACGCAGGGTTGGGCACCAGCCAGTCGGGCAGGCGCACGGACTGGTGGGCCGCCACCAGCGAGTGCGGGGTGACCATGTTGGGCGTGAGCCGCATCACGTTGCCGCCGGCGTCGGCGAAGTAGCAGTACATGTGCGAGGTGCGCGACACCGTGGCCGAGACGAAGATCTGCTCGCCGACCTCGAAGGTGGGCTCCATGCCGGGCGGCAGCGTGTTTTCGAGCTGCATGTCGATCACGCGCGGCGGAGGCGCGGTGGCGGTGAGCGAAAGGCTGGAGGTGCGCACGGGCGCGGCGCCGGCCTTGGCCTCGGCCATGGAGCCGGTGGGGCCTGAAGGGCCCCACCCCACGCGCTGCAGCGCGCCGTCGGGGCCGAGCGCGACGAAGTGGCGCATCGCGCGCTCGTAGGTGTTGAAGTCGAGCACGCCGGTGGGCACCAGCAGGTTGTCGATCTGGAACTGGGCGAGCGCGGTGCGCAGCGCGGGCGAGTCCATGGCCAGCACGTCGGCGCCCGTTTGCAGGTAGCCCTGCGCGATGAGCGAGCTTTGCACCAGCTGCGCCTGGCCCACGCCGCCGCTCTCGTCGTACCAGTCGCGCATCTGGCGCTGGAAGTCGGGGTGGGTCTGGTCCAGCGTCAGGCACTGCCAGTAGGGCACGCGCGCCCACTTGCCCACCAGCTCGATGGTGGCCAGGTCGATCAGCGTGCGCATGGCGCCGCCCGCGCCCAGGGCGTAGTCGCGCCCCACGTTGAAGTTGACGCCGTAGCTGCCGATGCGCCCGGCCACGTCCAGGCCTTGGCTGCCGCTGCCGATCACCACCTCGTTGGCCGAGTCCAGGCCCGGGATGAGCGTGCGCGTGCGGAAGTCGCCCAGGTGCATCTCCAGCCCGATGACGGTGGCCGTGCGGTTCTGGCTGTAGCCCGTGTCCAGGCGGCTGGCGGAGGTGCCGGCGTCGAAGCGGTTGGTGACCACGTTCTGGTCCACGAAGGCGATGGCGCCCGAGACGTACAGCGCCGGGCGCTGCAACTGCATGAGGTTGTTGTTGAGCAGGATGGTGGTGAGGTTCTGCACCGTGTCCTGGCGCACGATGTCCACCTCGTAGTCCACGTAGCGGAAGGCATTGGACACGCGCGACATCTGCGAGAGGGCGGTGACGATCATGTCCTTGGCCGCCACGGGCACGCGGCTGGAATAGTCGATCACCTGCTTGCTGGTGATGAGCGTGGTGGGCACCTGCGCGGCGCGCAGCATGTGGTCCATGCACATCAGCGAATCGGAAAAGCTCGACACCGAGCGCGTGGGCCGCACCACGGGCCGGTTCGTGGTGTAGGCGGCGTTCTGCAGGCGCGAGTCCTTGCGCGGGTCCATGGGGGTGGTGCAGCCTGCGGCGAGCAGCGTGCCCGCCAGCAGCAGCCACAGCATCCGGGGTGTACGGCGGGTGTTCATGGCAAGGCCCTCTCTTCCCTGCACCAGCGTGATCGGACCCTGTTGGCCAGCGCCGGGTGCCGCACGGCGCCAGCCAGGGGAGAACGGGCTCACCAGCAGATGTTGACCAGGTCTCCGCGCAGCACCACCACCTGTTCGGTAGGCTTGCCGCCGGCGCCCGTGGGGGCCGCCGCGCCGCTAGTGCTGCCCACCGACTGCGAGCACACCACCTTGGAGCCCTTGGTGTCCACGGCGTTGACCACGTCCTTCTCGGTCAGGATGCCGGTGGTGTCGCCCGAAAAGGCCTTGGCCACGTAGCGCGTGAGGCGCGCCTGCTGCCAGGCGGCCAGGCCGTTGTTGTAGTTGATGTAGCCCGACCGGGTCTCGGACCCCCAGGGCTGCATCTGCACGGTCACCTTCTTCTGCAGGACCACCGGGTCTTCGCCGGGAGCGGACCATGCGGGTGCCATTGCGCCCATGCCCAGCGCCCAGGCGCCGAGCAGCAGGCGGGTCATGATGCGGCTGTCCATGGCGACTCTCCTGTTGTGGATCGACATGGCGCCGGAGCCCGGCCGGGCCCGGCGCCTCCGGGCTTACCACTTGCCGCTAGGCTTGCCGGGCTTGGTGGGAGCGCAGTTGCCGCCAGGGCAGGGGTCTTCGGCGCAGGCATCGTTGGAGGAGATGTTCTGCACGGCGTAGGAGTTGCTTCCCAGTGCCTTGTTGATGGCGCTGCCGCCACCGTTGAAGCTGGCGGTCTGGTTGGAGGCCGCGGCCACCACCACGTGCCCGAAGTTGGAGGCGATGTTCTGCGTGGCCTTGGCGCCGCTGCCGTCGGCCAGGTTGCTCAGGGTGCCGCCGTTCGTGTTCACGGTCTGGTTGGAGGAGCTCTTAATTTCCACTGCGCCGTTGTTGCTGGCCAGGTTCTGCCGAGCTACGGCGTCGTCGCCCCGGGCTTCGTTGGACACGGTGCCGCCGTTCAGGTTGGCCTGCTGGTTGGACGAACCGCCGGCGAACACCTGGACGGGACCGGCGTTCGATGCGACGTTTTGCATCGCTTCGTTGCGCGCACCCGAGGTGTTCGTGAGAGTCGCACCGTTGACACTGGTGTTCTGCGTGGACGGGCCGCTCAGCGTGATGGTGCTGGCGGGCTGGACTGCCATCGCTGCGGTTGCCACGGCGCTCAAGGCAAAGAATGCAAGAACTTTCATGACTGTCTCTCCTGTAACGTGTCGAAAAAGCCGAGCGTCCAGTGTCCCGGGGGACATCACCGGCGCCGCGGCTGGCCTGGACAAGGAGGCGGTCTGCCGTTGCCGGCGGGTCTGCCCTTTGTCTGGTTCCAGTGTCTGCAATGCCGCGCGCCGCAAACATCTCCGAAACGGGGTAGCCGGTTGCGGGTCCTTTGCTGCTCCCGTGCGCTGCCGCGAGGCGGCTCGTGAGAGAGGAAACAGATGGACAAGACCCGCGCGCCGCGAAGGTAGTGTCTTTCTGTAACGTTCGCATCTCCGAAAAGGGGATGTGTTTTCCTCCACCCACCGCGAATGGAAGCGCGCGGCGCCGCTGTGCGCCCAGGGTTGAAAGGCGGCGGGGCGGCCGCCTCCCGCGTTCATGGTGTTTTCCAAATGTGAATTGCGTAACTCCCGCGGGGCCGCATGGCACAGCCGCTTGTCATCGGGTGTAATTTCTGCTGCCGCGCGGCCAGGGACGGCGGGCTCCGCGGTGTTGCAGGACTGTGTGTTGTGTGCTTTTTTCAAGTGCGCCGCGGGAGATCCACATGCTGAGCTCGATGGGAACCAACGCTTGCGGCCTGGGACCGCTGGCGAGAAGCAGTCCGGACCAGGGGCCGTTCGCCATGCACCAGAGCCCGCCGGTCATCTGGCCGGATTTCCTGGCGGGGCAGACGGCCAAGCCCGTGCGCGTGCTGCTGGTGGACGACGACGCGCACATGCGCCAGGTGATCGCGCAGGAACTCATGGCTGATGCGCGCACGCTGCTGGTCGCGCAGGCCGCCAGCGTGCGCGAAGGGCGCCGCGCGATCAAGCAGCACGAATTCGACGTGATGCTGGCCGACATCCACCTGGGCGACGGCGAGGGGCTCTCGCTGATCGACTACATTAAATCCATCCGGCCATCGGCCGAGGCCATCGTCATCTCCATCATGGAGAACGACGACCAGGTGCTGCACGCCTTCGAGCTGGGCGCCACGGGCTACCTGGTCAAGAACTCGTGGTTCGGCAACTACCCGCAGGCCGTGCTGCAGGTGGCCAACGGCGGCGCCTCCATCACGCCCCACCTGGCGCGCCGGCTGCTGCAGCGCTTCGACGGCAATGGCGCCTCGGCGGCGGCGCATGCGCCGCGGCGCGCGGAGCACGAAACCGAGCGCCTGTCGCAGCGAGAGAAGGAGGTGCTGCGCATGGTGGCCAGCGGCTACACCAGCACGGAGATCGGCACCCGGCTGCTCATCAGCGGCCTCACGGTGAACACGCACATCAAGAGCATCTACCGCAAGCTGCAGGTGCGCACGCGCGCGCAGGCCGTGCGCTTCGCCTCGCTGCGCGGCCTGTTCTGAAGGCTGCGCCGTGCTCGCCCTCCAGCCCCCCGCATTCGCGCTGGTCTGCGTGGCCCTGTGGCTGGTGCAACTGGCGCTGGATCTGCTGCTGCTGTTCTTCGGCGACGGCCTGGAGCGCGACGCGGCGCAGCGTTGGCTGATCGTGAATGCCTGCGGCGCCGCGTTGCTGGGCGGGCTGCTGGTGGGGCAGCTCCCGCGCGCCTTGCGCTGGCGCCCCCGGCGCAGCGTGCGCCCCAGCCCGGAGCTGAAGCAGGAGCGCCAGCGCATCGCGCGCGGCCTGCACGACCAGGTGGGATCGCAGCTCGTCAATGCCATGGCGCTGGTGGATGCGCGCGACCCCACGGCGCAGCCGCTGATGCGGGCGCTGGAGCAGTGCCTGCTCGACTTGCGCCTGCTGGTGGACTCCATGGATGGGGACGACGATGCGCTGCCCGACTGCCTGGCACGGCTGCGGCACCGCATCCAGCCCGCGCTGGACCGGCGCGGCATCGCGCTGGCCTGGGACATTGCGCTGCCCGACGGCGTGGCCGTGCCCACCGGGGCGCCCGCGCGCGCGCTCACGGGCATCGTGCAGGAGGCCGTGAGCAACGTGCTGCAGCATTCGGGCGCATCGCTGCTGCGCATCGCCCTGCGCCACGCGGGACCGCCGCAGGGGGGCGAATGGCGGCTGGAGGTGGCGGACAACGGCCGGGGCCTGCCGATGGATGCGCCGCACGGGCCGTCGGGCCACGGGCTGGCGGGCATGCACCGCCGGGCGGCCAGCGTGAGCGGTACGCTGCGGCTCGCGCCGGCCGAGGGCGGCGGCACGGCGGTGCAGGTGCGCGTGCCGGGGTAAGTGTGCTTTTTGTTTGGCTCTGTCACAAATCTGTGTTGGTAGTATGTGGGCCAACGCGTTGACGGAGTGGGTTTGCCAT